>NZ_MIET01000013.1 GCF_003590335.1 Pseudoalteromonas sp. MSK9-3
ATAAAGTGGCGGTGAATGAACGGCCTGATATACCAAACCAGTTAAATCGAGAGTTCGATGTGCATAGCCCAAATCAAGTATGGTGTGGAGATATTACGTATATTTGGACTGGTCAGAAGTGGTCATATTTAGCAGTAGTAATTGATTTATATGCAAGGCGGGCTATTGGCTGGGTCATGTCAGAAAAGCCAGATACAGCCCTAACTATCAAAGCATTAGATAGAGCATATGAACAAAGAGGCAAACCTAGAGGGGTTATGTTCCATTCGGATCAAGGCAGTCAGTATAGTTCAACAAAATTCAGGCAAAGGTTATGGCGTTATCAAATAACACAAAGCATGAGCCGCAGAGATAATTGTTGGGATAATTCCCCGATGGAGCGCGTATTCAGAAGCCTCAAAACAGAATGGGTTCCAAGTACGGGCTACAACTCATTTAAGGAAGCAGAGCAAGATATTAGCTTTTATTTGATGAACTATTACAACTGGAGCAGGCCGCATAGTCATAATGATATGAAAGCCCCTGCAGTAGCAGAAGAAAAACTTAATTCACTGTCCGGAATTAGTTGACCACAACAAACAGACCCTTGCAATAGAGGAACTTGAGTGGATAGGAGCTTGCGCTCCTATCCTTAGCTAGATATTTATATGGGGCTAGCTAGGTAAAGTGATTGATGTATTTTCTTGTGAGTCATACTTTAGATTTTGCAGTTCATCAATAAGTTCGAATAATTCAGGCTCTATATCCGCGAGAGGGGATTGTTTTTTTAGCGCGGTCTCTAATGCCTCTGCAAGCTTTTTGAGTTTGGGGACACCTGTATAGCAACAGGCTCCGTGAAACTTGTGTATTACACTCAACAGCAGTTCAGTATCCTGTTTTTGTTGTGCTTTTTGAATGTTATCTATTGTTTCATCCAAACTGTTTAATAGCATATTCAACATCTCAATGGCTAAATCAGGTTTCCCTCCCGCATGTTGTAATGCCAAAGGCCAATCGAGTAAGTTGCTTTTAAATGGCGCATCACTGAGTTGTTTAGCCGCTTTTGTACGCGGAGCGATAATTGGAGAGGTTTCTCCGTGATCGCAAATAGTCTGCTTAAGCATGTCTTCATCAATAGGTTTGGTAAGGTAACCACTAAAGCCATCTTTGAGTAGTTGATTCTTTTCACCTGCGAGTGCATGTGCTGTCACTGCTATGATGGGCGTGTCTTCATTTAAAGAGGCCTCTCTAATGGTTTTACATGCCGTGATCCCGTCCATTATGGGCATTTGAATATCCATGAAGATCAAATCATATTTGTGCGTTTTACATAGCCCAACCGCTTGAGCGCCATTGTGTGCCGTGTCAATCGACTCGATTTGTTCTGATAATAAGGTTGAAAGCAATTTAAGGTTGGCATCATTGTCATCGGCAATTAAGGCTTTTAATGGCAGTATTTGTTCTCTGTTTTCTTCCACGCCAATACTTGGGTGATCAAGGCGGTAGGGTGCTGCAAGGATCTCACATAACTTTCTGTGATTGAGTGGTTTACTTAAACAAGCATCAGCGCCACTGCCTATGAGTGACTCACGCATGTTGTGCGAAATAGTATTGAGCATCAGATATAAATAATCGGCTGACTCTCTTGCCTTGCTAATATAGCTTTTTACAGTTTGCATTTGCTCAACGCTTGCCATATTACCTATTAAACACACATCAAAGTTGAAGTCTTGAGTTAATGCTGCAAGGAAATCGTCTTCAGTTTGACAGGCGGTTACTTGCATATCCCATTCATGTAGCTGTGCAACGACAGCATAGTGGGTATGCTCTTGTGGTTCAAAGTATAGAACACGCTTATTGTGCAGCGAACCACAAGGTAAATCATCATTATATAAACGATTAGGTAACTCAAAAACGGAGTTAAATGTAAAACACGTGCCACTGCCTGACGCTGAGTTGAGCGTTATGCGACCTTTCATTGCTTCTACAATATGTTTGGTTATGATCAAACCTAAGCCCGTTCCGCCAAATTTGCGGGTGATACTTGAGTCTGCTTGAGCGAAAGGGGTAAACAATGCATCTTGCTTGTCCATGGCAATCCCCACGCCTGTATCACTCACGGAGACCAATAAAGATGCATGGGTATCGTTAAGCAGGCGATGGCTGATATCGACTTTAACAGACCCTTGCTCAGTGAATTTAATCGCATTACTGATCAAATTGATAAGCACTTGTTTAAGTCTTGTGGGGTCCCCTACTAAATTATCCGGTACTTGGCGATTGATTGAAATCGATAACTCGAGTTGTTTATCGTGGGCACTGGGTGCTAGCAATGTCATGACTTCGTTGACAGCGTCTCTGAGTTGAAACTGAATATTTTCCAGTTCCATTGCACCTGCTTCTAACTTAGAAAAATCTAATATGTCACTAATGATTGTTAAGAGACTATTTGCAGAAAGTTCAATGGTATCTAAATAGTCTTTCTGATGTTTGTTTAAGGGGGTTTTATATAGCTGGCGCGTGAACCCAATGACGCCATTTAGCGGCGTACGTAGCTCATGACTCATTTTGGCTAAGAAATCCGATTTAACTCGGTTAGCATCTTGTGCCTCTTTTTTTGCAATATTTAACTGAATATTCTGGGTTTCGTATTGCTCAAGTGTTTCTCTGTAATCACTGGTTGCCTGATCAATATGTTTTTGCATTTCATCACGCTGGCCAGTCATCTTACTATTGATTGTATTTAGGCCTTGTCGCAGTAATTCAAATTCACCTTGCATGGTATGTTGTATGCCAATGTCGCGTTTACCTTCTACTAGCTTGTCTGTCGCTAGTAGCAAGCTTGATAAAGGCATGGTGAACATTCTACTCACGCGCAAAGAGAGCAAGGCGCTCAGTAATATGGCGATTAATATGATACTGCTACTTAGGATCAGTGCTTGTTGTTGTGATATTAAGGCCTGATCTTGGCTTATTTCGACAGCCAAAATAGCCAATGTCTCTGGGTGTGCTTCATGCCACTCACTAGATTGTTCTGTAAAATGTTTGATTGGCGTATAGAAAACAAAAGTATCAGCCAGTTTGACCATTGCTGTTTTATGTAGCTGACTGATATCGCCAAAGTAATGTAATTTATTAAATTTTTCATGAAAGTTGCTGGTTAGCAATAACTGATTATCTCTATCAAAGACCGAAATACTTTTTACCAATGGTGCATGTTTATTATGTGCAGTGCTTAAAATGCGGTGTAAGTTTACGCGGTCTTGCGAAATGATGGTGTGTTCAGTGGCGATGGCAAGGGGTTCGGATATGCTGCTGCCTTGTTGATTGAGAATTTGTTCAAGCTCAACATAACGATTTACTGTAAAATAGCCTCCTAAGATTAAGCCGATCAGTACCGTTGGGATCAAAGTAAGTACAAGTATGCTGTCACGCAGGCTAAGTTTGGTCATAGGTGGCAGTTAACCGCTGTAATTATTTTGGCTTTAGATTATCTATTTCAGCGCTGATTAGCAACGTTTAAGGGGCAATGTTATGGCACAGATCTTTCGTGCTAAAAAAAGGGTGGTTGATAAACAAGCCATTGAGGTCAAAATACATTCACTCGATCATCAAGGTCGTGGTGTCGCTAGTTATCAAGGGAAGGTGTGCTTTGTTGACGGTGCACTCGCCAATGAACAAATCAAGGCACAAATTACCCACAACAAAGCGAAGTTTTTTGAAGCAAAAATGCTGAAAGTGATTACGCCTAGTGACGAGCGGGTAATACCATTTTGTCAGCATAACGATGTGTGTGGTGGCTGCCAGATGCAACATTTGGCTTTATCTGCGCAGTTGCAACATAAACAGCAGGCTGTTGATAAGCTATTTTCAAAATTTACACAGCAAACAGCATTAAATTGGCAAGCAGCCATTGAAAGTGACTCGACTCATTACCGCAGAAGTGCGCGTATCGCCAGTTTTTATGATAAAACTGCGCAGTCATTGAAGCTTGGTTTCAGAGGCTTCAGAAGCAAAAAAATAGTGGAAATTGTTGAGTGTCAGGTGTTGTCGAGCCATTTTCATGATGTGTTTATACAGTTGCGGCAACTTTTGAACAGTCGTTCAGGGTTTCGTTCGATTACACATATTCAGCTGTGTGACGCAGATAATGGTCAATTTGTATTACTTCGCCATACCAAAGCTATTTCTGACAGTGACAAAAGTTATTTGGCTGAACAGAGTAAAGCACTTGGGTGGCACTTAATCTGGGATGACGGGGCAGGGCACTCCGAACTTGCTGTGTTACCGCATTACCGTGTTGGGGATGTGCGTTTTGAATTTACACTGGACAACTTTGTTCAAGTTAATGCCCCTGTCAATGCAGCTATGTTGGCACAAGCATCGGATTGGTTGACCTTATCTGAAGGTGACATTGTTCTTGATTTATTTTGTGGCATAGGAAACTTTTCACTATTGTTCGCAAAACAAGCAACTAGTGTAATTGGTGTAGAAGGTTCGGCTTCTTCTGTTGCAATGGCAATACAAAATGCGCACACTAATCAAATAGAAAATGCTGAATTTCATTGTTTTGATCTAACGCAAGATATGACTCAAGCTAACTGGTTTAACACTCAGGCTAAGGTATTGGTCTTAGACCCTTCACGCACCGGTGCATTCGAGATACTAAAGCAAATGCCTTTGGCACAATTTAACAAAGTGCTTTACGTGTCATGCGACCCTGTTACTTTGGCGCGAGATAGTAAGTTATTATTAGATGCTGGCTTTTCACTGGTTAAGATAGGGCTGATGAATATGTTTCCGCATACAGGGCATATAGAAACAATGGTGTTGTTCCAAAGGAGATAGAGAAGATGGTCGCAACTCGCCAATCACATCAACAGCAGCAGTCGGATGATTTTTCGACACGGCTGGCGCAACTTGATTTATCGTCAGATAAATTGGCATATTTAAAACGTGCACATGATTTATGCCCAGCTGAACTTGATGCGACAATGCTAAATAATGCCATTGAAATGGTCGAAATTCTGGCTGAGTTAAACTTTGATGCAGAGTCATTGGCGACAGCGTATTTGACTCCTTATTTTTTGAATCAACAGATTGAGCAAGAAAAGATACAGCAAGAGCTGGGTGACAACGTGTCGTTACTATTAACGGGCGTTGAACAAATGGCGACGATCAGCACGCTTGCGCATCAAGGCAAGGGAAATGTGCAAATTGATAATGTTCGCCGAATGCTGCTAGCCATGGTTGAAGATGTTCGAGCTGTGGTGATCAAATTAGCAGAACAAATTTGTCATTTACGCGCAGTTAAAAACGCTGATGAAGAAGAGCGTGTCATTGCTGCTAAAGCAACGGCAAATATATTTGCTCCGTTGGCAAATCGATTAGGCATAGGCCAGCTCAAGTGGGAACTAGAAGATCTATCGTTTCGTTATTTACACCCGCAGACATATAAAACCATAGCCAAACAATTAGCGGATAAGCGGTTAGACCGCGAAGCCTATATGGAAAACATGGTGCAGTCAGTCACCACTAAATTGGCTGAAGCGGGTGTAAAAGCGCAAGTATATGGTCGCCCGAAGCATATTTTTAGTATTTATAAAAAGATGTCGCAAAAGAGTTACGAGTTCGACCAATTGTTTGATATTCGTGCCATGCGGGTGGTGGTAGATGAGCTGCAAGATTGTTATGCCGCTTTAGGGATTGTGCATACCAATTGGCGACACTTGCCGAAAGAGTTTGATGATTATGTGGCGACGCCAAAACAAAATGGCTATCAATCTATTCATACCGTTGTGTTTGGCCCGCAGGGTAAAACCATTGAGATTCAAATCCGCACTGAAGAAATGCACCAAGATGCAGAACTCGGAGTTGCAGCACATTGGATGTATAAAGAAGGCGCGTTGCCTGGACGAGGCTCTGGGTACGAACAAAAAATTAGCTGGCTGAGAAAACTCCTGCAATGGCAGGAGGAAGTGGTTGATGGCAGTGACCTCGCAGACGAGCTGAAAAACCAAGTTGTAGAAGACCGAGTTTATGTGTTTACACCAAAGGGCGACATATTCGATCTTCCGTTGGGTGCGACCCCGTTAGATTTTGCATACTACATTCACTCTAACGTTGGACACCGATGTATTGGTGCTAAAGTATTTGGCAAAATTGTGCCGTTCACGCATAAATTGGTAACGGGTGATCAGGTCGAAATATTAACTCAAAAGAATGCATCTCCGAGTCGGGACTGGTTAAATCCGTCGTTGGGTTATATCCACTCTTCACGTGCACGTAGCAAAATTCATCACTGGTTTAAGCAACAAGACAGAGACAAAAACTTAGTCGCTGGCAAAGAAATTTTAGATGTGCAATTACACAAGCTTGATTTGACCTATAAACATTTGGAACCGGCCATCGCACGATTTAACTTTAAAGTACTTGATGACTTGATGGTTGCAATTGGTGCCGGTGATGTGCGCATAAATCAGTTCTTGAACTTTATAATTGATAAACCAGAAGAAGAAGCAACCGTAAAAATCTCGTCACCTCGTAAGCATCGGGGTGATAAAAATGGCATTGTTGTTGATGGCGTGGGCAGCTTGATGAGTCACGTGGCTAAATGCTGTCAGCCGGTACCTGGCGATGATATTGTAGGTTATATCACCCAAGGGAGAGGCATCGCGGTGCACCGCAGTGACTGTGATTCATTCTCTCATATTTGTAAGCAGCACCCAGAACGAGAAATAGCGGTAAGTTGGTCATCTGATATTCAAGGTGCGTATACCATTACGGTGCGTATTGAAGCCAATGATAGACAAGGGCTGATCCGTGATATTAGTTCGGTTTTAGCAAATGAAAAAGCCAATGTATTGAATATGAATGTACAGACCGACGATGCACGTGATGTGGCTATTTTTGAGATGAAAATAGAGGTGTCTGACTTGTCGGCAATGAATCGATTGTTGACAAAGCTACATCAAATCGATGGCGTATTTGATGCTAAGCGTCAGCACTAAGTTGGAGCTAATGAGGAAGATATGAGCGATAAATTATCTGCATTGCTAAAAACGATGACTGCACTACGAGACCCAGAAACCGGGTGCAGCTGGGACAAAGCACAGACGTTTGATTCAATCGTCCCGCATACCATTGAAGAAGCTTATGAAGTAGCCAGTGCGATTGAGAATAAAGATTTGGCGGGCCTAAAAGACGAACTTGGTGATTTATTATTCCAAGTGGTATTTTATGCAGAGCTTGCCCAAGAACAAGGGTTGTTCGACTTTAATGATGTGGTTTCTACGCTTAATGACAAATTGCAGCGACGACACCCTCATGTTTTTTCTGAACAGGCCGTGCTTCCTGAGGCGGTATTAGAGAAGCAATGGCAAGCGATTAAAGCGGATGAACGCGCAGAAAAATCAACCTCGAATACGCTTTTATGGTCTGACATCCCCCGCATGCTACCTGCGTTATCACGCGCTCAAAAAGTACAGAAACGTGCATCGGCCCTTGGCTTTGACTGGCCTGATTATCATGGAGCACTTGATAAGGTTGTGGAAGAAGTGGAAGAAGTCAGTGAGGCGTTAGCATGTGACCCTCATTCAGAGCATAGTGCGGAGGAAATCGGAGATCTATTATTTGCGACGGTTAATGTCGCCCGCCATGCAAAGCACGACCCAGAGCAAGCTCTGCGCCAAGCCAGTGATAAATTTGTTATGCGTTTTGCTGATGTGGATGAAGTGTTACGAAATCAAGGTGTGAGTTTACAGCAAGCCGATTTAAAACAAATGGATGCTGCGTGGGAGCAAGTAAAGAAACAACATAAAAAGCAGGCGAGATAGAATTATTTAATGACCTGTTGGCAATTTAGCTGGATTGATGTGGGTAACTTTGCTACACTATCGCCCCGTCTTGATTCTTATTTAAATTCCATTTTTCCTGATATTCTAGGGTTCGCATGAGTACAAAATTTATCTTCGTAACGGGCGGAGTTGTTTCCTCCTTGGGTAAAGGTATTGCAGCTGCATCATTAGCCGCTATTTTAGAAGCACGTGGCTTGAATGTAACTATTCTTAAGCTGGATCCTTATATCAATGTTGACCCTGGCACGATGAGCCCGATTCAACATGGTGAGGTATTCGTAACTGAAGATGGTGCTGAAACTGACTTAGATTTAGGTCACTATGAGCGCTTTATTCGCACCAAAATGACCAGCCGTAACAACTTCACACAAGGCCGTGTATTTGAAGATGTATTACGCAAAGAGCGTAAAGGTGGTTACTTAGGTGCAACAATCCAAGTGATCCCACATATTACTAATGACATTAAACGCCGTGTATTAGAAGGTGCTGAAGGTCATGATATCGCAATCGTTGAGATTGGTGGTACGGTTGGTGATATTGAGTCGCAACCATTCTTAGAAGCGATTCGCCAGTTAGGTACAGAACTGGGCCGTGAGAGTGTGTTATTTATGCACTTAACACTTGTGCCATTCCTTGGTGCTGCCGGCGAAGTAAAAACTAAGCCAACTCAGCATTCAGTAAAAGAACTACGTTCAATCGGTATTCAACCTGATATTCTGGTTTGTCGTTCAAACTGTAAGTTACCAGCTAATGAGCGTGCTAAGATTGCATTGTTCACAAACGTTGAAGAGAAAGCGGTTATTTCTTTGCAAGACGTTGATAGCATTTATAAGATCCCTGCGTTGCTTAAATCTCAAGATTTAGACAACCTAGTGTGTCGTCGTTTCCACTTAGATGTGCCTGAGGCTGATCTTGTTGAGTGGGAACAAGTACTTTATCAAGAGTCAAACCCAACGGGCGAAGTAACGATTGGTATGGTTGGTAAGTACATCGAATTACCTGACGCATATAAATCAGTGAATGAAGCTTTAAAGCATGCTGGATTGAAAAACCGTGTCACTGTGAATATTGAGTATGTTGACTCTCAGAACTTAGAAAGCAAAGGGGTTGAGCTTTTAGAGCACCTTGATGCTATCTTGGTACCGGGTGGTTTTGGTAGCCGTGGTGTTGAAGGTAAAATACTTGCTGCAAAGTATGCACGTGAAAACAAAGTGCCATACTTGGGCATTTGTCTGGGTATGCAAGTTGCGTTGATTGAGTACGCACGAAATGTAGCTGGCCTTGAAGGTGCAAACTCGACAGAGTTTGACGCTGAATCACCTCATCCAGTGGTTGGTTTAATTACTGAATGGTTAGATGCAGAAGGTAATGTAGAAGTACGCGATGAAGCGTCTGATTTAGGCGGCACTATGCGCCTTGGTTCTCAGAAGTGTCATGTGAAAGATAACTCTAAAGTATTTGAAGCGTATGGTAGCAACGAAATATTTGAGCGTCACCGTCACCGTTATGAAGTGAACAATCACTACGTTGAGCGCCTTGAGCAAGCTGGTTTGCAGTTTACTGGCTTGTCAGAGGACAAGAAGCTGGTGGAGATCATTGAAAATAAAGATCACCCTTGGTTTGTTGCCGCACAGTTCCACCCGGAGTTCACCTCGACGCCGCGAGATGGACACCCATTATTTGAAGGCTTTGTTTCAGCTGCACATAGCTTCCAAAAAGCTGAATCATAATTTTAAAAAAAGCCGTGCAATCGCACGGCTTTTTTATTAGGTAAAAAGTAGGTATCGCAGTGAATCAACACCAGTATTTAATGCAATGCTTATTTAGTAATAACAGGATAGTAAGCACTTAACAATAAACTCACCATTTTGGGAATAAGAGGAATCAAGATGTCAAAAATCGTAAAAGTGATTGGCCGTGAAGTTATGGACTCACGCGGTAACCCAACAGTTGAAGCTGATGTTCACCTAGACACAGGTGCATGGGGGCGCGCATGTGCACCATCTGGCGCATCAACTGGCACCAGAGAAGCACTTGAGTTACGAGATGGTGATAAATCACGCTATTTAGGTAAAGGTGTATTAACAGCGGTTAATTTCATCAATGCTGACTTAGCACAAGCATTAGAAGGCAAAGATGCGTTAGCTCAACGTGATGTTGACCAAGTCATGATTGACTTAGATGGCACAGAAAACAAAGAAAAGTTTGGTGCAAATGCAATCTTAGCGGTGTCTTTGGCTACGGCGAAAGCGGCAGCGCAAGAAAAAGGCGTGGCATTATACGAGCACATTGCTGATATTAATGGTACATCTGGTCAGTACTCAATGCCAGTACCTATGATGAATATCATCAATGGCGGTGAGCACGCGGATAATAACGTTGATATTCAAGAGTTCATGGTACAGCCAGTTGGCGCGTCAAGCTTCCGTGAAGCATTACGCATTGGTGCTGAGATATTCCATAGCCTTAAAAAGGTATTGAGTGCGCGTGGTTTAAATACGGCAGTGGGTGATGAAGGTGGTTTTGCGCCAAACTTAAAATCAAATGAAGAAGCGCTAGAAGTGATCACTGAAGCGGTGAATGCTGCTGGCTATGAAATGAATAAAGATGTCACACTCGCATTAGATTGTGCGGCTTCAGAGTTCTATGTAGATGGCAAATATGATCTAAAAGGTGAAGGTAAAGTATTCGATTCAGAAGGCTTTGCTGGTTTCTTAGCTGATTTAGCTGCACGTTACCCAATTATCTCTATTGAAGATGGCCTAGACGAAAGTGACTGGGCTGGTTGGAAAATCTTAACTGATAAGATTGGCGACAAAGTACAATTGGTAGGTGATGATTTATTCGTAACGAATACGAAAATTTTAACGCGTGGTATTGAAGAGAAAATTGGTAACTCGATTTTAATTAAGTTTAACCAAATTGGTACACTATCAGAAACACTTGACGCGATTAAGATGGCGCAAGATGCAGGCTTTACAGCTGTAATTTCTCACCGTTCTGGTGAAACAGAAGATGCAACCATTGCCGATCTTGCTGTCGGTACTGCGGCTGGTCAAATTAAAACAGGTTCACTGTGTCGTTCAGACCGTGTTGCTAAATATAACCAGCTACTTCGCATCGAAGAAGCATTAGGTGAAAAAGCAACTTACAAAGGCCGTAGCGAAATCAAAGGTCAATAAATAATACGCCTTCTTTTTGAAAAGCCGCTTTTTACAGCGGCTTTTTTGTGTGCCACTATACGCAATGCATCATTAAAAGTAGTCAGCTACCCTTGAAAGTGCTCGAATAAAATCTGTTGAGTAAACTTTGTTTTTAAATAAAACCCTCTAGGTAGCGTTTTGGTAATTCTACCGTTGGGACCGATGACATCTGTGAGGGCTTTACTATTTGCTGCTTTTGGTCTGATCTGCATTACTTCGCCAAGGTGGCCCGATATCTGCTCAATTTCACCAAGCGCGATTAATTCAATCTGTTCTTCCCAATCTCTTTGCAATTGAGCTGTTTGGTGTGCATTAGGCTGCCATAAAAAGCCTGACCCAATGACTCGATCAACAGGCTGCAATTCTCTTTCGGCTAAAATGGGAAGCCAAAGCACATGGGCTAGCTTTTTTTTAACGCTGCTATCATGAAATGTTACGCCTGTAAGCCCTGTCAGTGGGACTGTTGTAACATAGGTTGTTTCAAGAGGCTTACCATTGTACCCAATAGGTAAGGATTTTAACTCAACGCCCAATAGTTCGAAGTCAGGAACGGGTTTGGACCCTGCACTTGCACCAAGTACATATTCTAATAACTGCCCCGGCCAGCCCTTTTCCTTTAGCAAGTGCTCAGGTGTCTTAAATTGATATCGCGCAGCGAGCTCGCCTAGCGTTACCCCTGCGATATCGTTTACGCGTTGCATGAGCTCATTTATCGTTTCTGGCGGGTTTGGTTTTCGCACGACTTTACCTAAGTAATGAACAAAATGATGATGAGAATTATTGTAACCTAAATATTGCAATTGCATGAGTGGTTAATCGTATGACGTGAGTAGGTTTTGTATAAGAAATACTGTCATGGTAGGGCTTAGGCGTTACTGTGGGGAACTTTGCGACGCAATAATTAAATGATTGCGTCACTATAAGCAAAGCATTAATGTGATTTAATTGAATTGCATCAAGAACACGGAGAAACACCGTGTTTGTTCATCAAATATAAAGGATTAAGTGCTGTATAGTCTTTCACTCTTTCACTTTATTAACGGCTTATAACAGCCACAACGGATTCAGTGTTAAGTCGGTTATAGAAAAGATCAACTCAATTTTTAGTCGACGAGCGAGCGCAGGAAGTGTCTGTTGTGGTTGTGAGCGGTGAGCACAATTATCAATAACATTTTGGTCAGTTTCTGATTTCAATAAAACAGGGTAATGGGGCCATATACAAATTTGCCTCTATCACTAAAACATATACGGGGTTACTCGTCGTTAAGGTAACCTCAAATAAAACGCAAGACTCGCGAGTGATATTAGGGAGTATGTGAGTAATGTGCGTTATCAAAACCTATCATACACAAGAGAACCAATTACCTAACGTGATTTAGCAACGCATAAAAGTAGTTAGCCTCAGGGCTGCTCATTTTTCGTGAAGGTATAAAGAATGGTTATGCTTTATTGGTGGTTGTTTTTTGTACTTATTGTTTTTTGTTTAAATAAAAACCGTATATTTATACAGTGTTTGTTCTTAAGTTGTTGATACTAAATGAAATGAGGCTGTTAAGTAAACCTGCCTGTATTAGTTACTGTGTGATATTTTGGATAAATACAACTATATGAACACAATTATCCACAGAAACTGTGGAAAAGCTCGGTTATTTCAACTTGAATTGTGGATTTGTTTGTAAATCACACTTGTTTACTGATTTAACCTATCAAGCTGTGGATAACTTGAGGGAAACCGTGAATAATATTTGCTGTGTGGCATAAGTTGTGGAACAATCATTAAAAATCGACTTATAAAAGAGGCACTAAGGTGATTGATGCCGAAGGCTTTCGTGCCAATGTCGGAATTGTTATCTGTAACAATCAAGGACAGGTGTTTTGGGCACGTAGATATGGACAACACTCTTGGCAGTTTCCCCAAGGCGGTGTTGATGAAGGTGAGACCCCTGAACAAACAATGTATAGAGAGCTCAATGAAGAAGTCGGGTTAAAGCCTGAAGACGTTGAAATTGTCGCCAGTTCAAAACATTGGTTAAGGTATAAGCTACCAAAACGGTTGATCCGACGAGACTCTAGCCCTGTATGTATAGGTCAAAAACAAAAGTGGTTTTTGTTAAAGCTTAGATGCAAAGACGAGGATGTTGATTTACTACACACGCATCATCCCGAGTTTGATGACTGGAGATGGGTAAGTTACTGGTATCCAGTGAGGCAAGTTGTGTCTTTCAAAAGAGATGTGTATCGTAGAGTGATGAAAGAATTTGCACCCTTTGCGATGCCTTTTCACAAAAGAGAGCAAGGGCATCGGGAACAGCCGTGGCGCAATCGTAAATAGTAAATAGTAAGTGAGGCACTGTGTTAGCGACATTACGAAGTATTGTAGAATCGGTTGCACAACAGCCTACTTTAAATGAAGCGCTCACTCGTTTTGTGTTTATGGTCAAGGAGGCTATGAACACAGAGTGCTGTTCAATATATTTCGCAGACTATAGTCAAGATCACTTTATACTCATGGCCAGCGATGGCTTGAACCCTGAAGCCATAGGCCATTTTAGCGTCGGCTTTACTGAAGGGTTAGTTGGGCTCGTTGCACAACGAGAAGAGCCAATAAATATTGCTCATGCACAGTCCCATCCACGGTTTAAACATGCGCCTGAGGTCAATGAAGAAGGGTTTAACGCATTTCTGTCAGTGCCTGTGGTGCACCAGCGAAAAGTACTCGGTGTTATTGTTGTGCAGCAGCGCGTTGCGAGGGTATTTAGTCACGATGAAGAATCCTTTCTTATTACGTTATCAGCTCAATTAGCGTCTCAGCTTGCACACGCTGAAATACAGTCTTTACTTACCCATGAAGCTTCCTCACACCAAACTTCCGTGCTAAAAGGTGTATCTAGCACGCCAGGTATTGCAATCGGTGAAGCGTTTGTAGTGCTGCCTAAGTTAGACTTTTCAAGTGTAGACTCCCAAAAGGTCACAGATACACCATTGCAACGAGAGCTGTTCTTGCAAGCTGTGGCTGCGACAAGGCAAGAGTTTCATATACTGGCTAATACACTCAGTGAACATATTCCAAAAGAGGCTTTGGCTGTGTTTGATGTATATCAGCAGCTGCTAGATGCGCGTAGTTTAGGCTTACAAGTTGAACGGCAGCTATCTGACGGGTGGTGTGCAAAAAGTGCACTAAAACATGTGATAGAGTCTTTGGTATCACAGTTTAACGAAATGCATGATCCCTATATTAAAGAACGGGCTGTAGATGTAAAAGATATTGGTTTAAGAGTGTTACACCACCTGATGGCGACAGAGCACGCAATTAAGGTTTACCCTGAAAATACCGTCCTTGTTACACATACATTAGCGCCTTCGATGCTAGCGGATATACCAAAAGAGCGGTTAAAAGGTGTTGTGAGTGTACAAGGGGCTGCAAATTCTCATGCCTCTATTTTGACTCGTGCAATGGGTGTACCCGCTATTTGGGGAATTGAAGATATCCCTTTGTTACAACTTGATGGCAAAGATATGATTTTAGATGCCTATTCAGGTCGTTTATATATCTCACCTTCAGCAAGTTTGCGCAAAGAATATGAACAGCTTAGACGTCAAGATAGTGCGTTACATGATAAATTTGAAGCTGAGCATGCATTAGAGCCTGTTACGCTCGATGGCGAGCAAATGAGCTTGTTACTTAACGCGGGCTTGGACTTATCGACAGAACAAATGACGGCACATTATTGTGATGGTGTGGGCTTGTATAGAACTGAGTCGTGGTTTATGCAAAAAGGCCAATTTCCAACACAAAGTGAGCAAGAAAAGTGGTACAGAGAAGTGCTTAGCCGATACCACCCTGATCCCGTAGTAATGAGAACGCTCGATATTGGCGGTGACAAAGTTTTAGAGTATTTTGATATTCAAGAAGAAAATCCATTTTTGGGTTGGCGTGGTATTCGAGTATCTCTGGACCACCCTGAAATATTTTTAGATCAAATCAAGGCCATGATCAAAGCAAACGTCGGATTAGGTAATTTACGAATCATGCTGCCTATGGTGAGTCATACCGACGAGATTGATGAAGCACTACAGCTCATCGAACAAGCGTATTTTGAATTACAAGAAGAGTGGGCAGACCCATTTTTATTAGTTGATAAACCTGAAGTGGGGGTGATGCTAGAGGTACCGTCAAGTGTCTTTTTATTACAGGATTGGGCTATAAAGGTTGATTTTTGTTCTGTAGGTAGTAACGATTTAACACAGTATTTATTAGCGGTAGATCGTAATAACACACAAGTTGCAGAATTATTTGATCCCTACCACCCGAGTGTTTTACGCGTACTTAACCAGATAGCAAATACGTGCCAAGATGTTGAACTTCCCTTTAGCTTGTGTGGTGAGTTAGGGGGAGAGCCCGAGGGGGCTATTTTACTGATGGCGATGGGATATCGTCGCTTAAGTATGAATATTTTGTCATTAAATAAAGTGAAATGGGTACTGAGGCGTTTAAGAGTGAAAGATATGGAAATCCTGCTGAGTGAATGTTTAGCGCAATCGTCTGTAAAGCAAGTGCATAGGTTATTACGTAGCTTCATGATCAAGCATGGCTTCAGCGAGCTGTTATATCATTCAAAATAATTACGTCGATGGTGTCTAATATACAAGAATACGTTAATATAGCCGCGAATAATAACAAGAGATAAAAAGATGTCCGACACCATGTTATTGATAGCTTATTGTGCCTTTTTAGGCTGTGGCGTTGGTTTTTTAGCTGGGTTATTAGGTATTGGTGGTGGACTTATCATTGTACCAGTCTTGAGTGGCATTTTACTTCACTTTCAAGTGGTAGACGCCTCTTTGGTGTTGATAGTTGCCATCGCAACCTCACTTGCTTCTATTTTATTCACATCCACAGCATCCGCATTAGCACACCATAAAAATCACAATGTCCCCTGGGGGGTTGCTCCTTGGGTAATGGGGGGAGTCGCCGTTGGTGCATTAATAAGTGGGTTTTGTGCTGGGTTATTGCCTGAGCCTGTAGTGAGGTGGATTTTCTCTGTGAGCTTGGTGTTAATTGCCCTGAAAATGGTATACAGCAGTACAAAAACACAGCAAAAGATCCGAGCCTTGCCTAATCATCTTGTTTTAGCCAGTTTAACCGCTATGATGGGAGGGTTATCGGCAATGATAGGTATTGGGGGCGGCGCATTATTGGTCCCTTTCTTGACTTACTTTTCTGTTGATATGAAAAAAGCAATTGGTTGTGCCTCTGTATGCGGTATTGTTATTGCGCTCTTTGGTTCATTGGGGTACGTGACTTCTGGTAGTATTCATAATACTTGGACTGAAGGATTTGCTGGTTTTGTCTATTTGCCAGCGCTGTTTGGTATTGTACTGACATCATGGTTTATGGCACCACTTGGTGCAAAAGCCACACAGTTTTTACCTATTTCTACTATTAAAAAAATATTTGCTGCATTATTACTTGGTATTGCCGCGAATATGATAATCCATTAAAGGACAGTTATGGCTATGCAGTTTCCTGAAATTGATCCAATTATATTCTCTATTGGTCCATTAAGTGTACGCTGGTATGGCGTTATGTACCTAATAGGTTTTACATTCGCTATGTGGTTGGCCAATCGTCAAGCTGAAAAGCCAGATTCTGGCTGGACAAAAGAGCAGGTGAGTGACATGTTATTTTATGGCATGTTAGGTGTCATATTAGGTGGTCGAGTAGGTTACGTACTGTTTTATCAGTTCGGTCACTTTATAGATAACCCCTTATATTTGTTCCGAATAGATCAAGGTGGCATGTCGTTTCATGGCGGTGCATTAGGTGTTATTGCTGCGATTATTATTTTTGCTATTCGTACGAAAAAATCTATTTTGTCAGTCGGTGATTTTGTTGTACCACTGGTTCCTGTTGGCTTGTTGGCAGGGCGCATTGGTAACTTTATTAATGGTGAACTTTGGGGAAGAACAACAGACGTATCGTGGGCGTTTGTATTCCCAACCGGTGGTCCTTTACCTAGGCACCCGTCTCAGCTTTATGAAGCCTTTTTTGAAGGGCTCGTGTTATTTATTATACTGATCTGGTTTGCTAAAAAACCAAGGCCTGCGGGCAGTATTGCTGGACTATTTTTATTGGGTTATGGGGCGTTTCGGTTCTGTATTGAATATTTCCGTGAGCCGGATGCACATATTGGTTTATATGCAGGTGTGATTTCTCAGGGACAAATACTGTCATTACCTATGGTTATCGCAGGTGCCGGATTAATGGTATGGGCATATAAAAGCAAATCAACAACTCACTCTCAGGTCTCAAACTAAGTTAGATAAAAGATGAAACAATATTTAGAACTTATGCGCCATGTTAAAGAGCAAGGCACGAAAAAAGAAGATAGAACGGGTACTGGCACCGTGAGTGTATTTGGTTATCAAATGCGTTTTGATTTACAAGAAGGGTTTCCACTTGTAACAACGAAAAAATGCCACTTACGTTCAATTATCCACGAATTACTGTGGTTTTTGAAAGGTGAAACCAATATTGCGTATTTGAAAGACAATGGCGTAAGTATTTGGGATGGCTGGGCTACCGAAGAGGGAGAGCTGGGGCCAGTGTATGGCAAACAGTGGCGTTCATGGACTGGTCCAAACGGTGAAGTTGTGGACCAAATTCAAGAATTGATTGAACAAATAAAAACGAACCCTGATTCTCGCCGCTTAATTGTAAGTGCCTGGAACCCTGCGCTGTTACCTGATACGCAATACACGCCGAAAGAAAATGCGCAGCAAGGCAAGCAGGCATTGCCGCCATGCCATACTTTATTTCAGTTTTACGTCCTGGATGGCAAGCTCTCTTGTCAATTGTATCAACGCAGCGCGGATATTTTCTTAGGCGTGCCGTTTAATATTGCCAGTTATGCTTTACTTACAATGATGATTGCACAAGTCTGTGAGTTAGAGCCTGGGGATTTTATTCATACATTTGGTGATGCGCATTTGTACTCTAATCATATGGAACAGGTGGATGAGCAATTATCTCGTGTGCCTTTTGCAAAACCTACGATGAAAATAAACCCAGAAATAAAGGACATTTTTGGCTTTAAATATGATGATTTTGAGCTAGTTGATTATCAGGCTCACCCCCATATTAAAGCGCCAGTGGCTATTTAGGAGATAAAATGAAAGCCGTTATACCTGTTGCGGGGCTAGGAACCCGCATGTTACCTGCGACTAAAGCAATTCCAAAAGAAATGCTACCCATTGTTGACCGACCGCTTATTCAGTATGTGGTCAGTGAAGCCGTGGCTGCAGGTATTAAAGAAATTGTATTGGTCACGCACTCAAGTAAAAATTCTATCGAAAACCATTTTGATACTAGCTTTGAACTCGAGGCCACGCTTGAAAAGCGAGTAAAAAGGCAGTTACTTGCAGAGATACAGTCGATTTGTCCAAAAGATGTGACAATTATTCAGGTAAGACAAGGTGAAGCCAAAGGCCTTGGCCACGCTATTAATTGCGCAGCCCCAATTATAGGCGATGCCCCTTTTGTGGTTATGCTCCCAGACGTACTAATTGATGATGCAGCCAGTGATTTAGCCACCGATAACCTCGCGGAAATGCTAGTGCGTTATCAAGAAACAGGGAAAAGCCAGATAATGGTTGAGCCTGTGGCGCACGAAGAGGTTAACAAATTTGGTATTGCTGATATTGGTGACGTTACCCTTGATGCTGGAGCAAGTTGCGACCTTAATGTATTGGTTGAAAAACCAGACGTTGACCAAGCGCCGTCTAACCTTGCTGTTGTAGGTCGTTATGTTTTGAGTGAAAAAATCTGGCCATTGCTGGCTAAAACCCCACTCGGCGCTGGTGATGAAATTCAATTAACAGACGCCATTGCAATGTTGATGAATGACGATGCTGTTCAGGCTTACGCTATTAAAGGGCGAAGCCATGATTGCGGTAGTAAATTAGGTTACTTACAAGCCAATATTGAATATGCGTTACGACGGACTGAGTTTGCGGGTGATTTAAAGGCGCATATTAAAACGATACTATAGAAGTGGGTTTAAGGGTGGTGTATAGCTGCCCTTTAAACAATAAAGAGTGCAAAGGATATGTTGAATTTAAAAAAGTTGCGAGCATGTTTAAGCCTATGCATTGTTCTTGTTACAGTAGTTGGTTGCAGTAGCCCCGTACACCGGCCTCCCCAACAGCCTACTGATACCAGTGAATTTATCACTCGAAGCGAGGTTGAGCCTTTTTTAACACAATGGAACAGTAAGAAAGAGAGCTTAGAACGCTTAGCTGCGTTAGAAGAAGATTTGAAAATATTATTGGAGGTGGTCTCTAAACAGGTGAATGTTACGGAATTACCTGAATCTCTAAGAGGTGATATTAAGCAGATTGAACATAGGGCTGAAAATCATACCTCGGGTGAAACAACAGAAGTCAGTGTAAAGCTAGGAACGTACTTTAACGCTTTACGTGCCGATGCAGCATTAAAAAAATTTAATATACAATTCCCTGAGCTAGCTTCGGCAATTAATACTCATATAAAGAAAATTAATCTAAACCAGAGTGAACGGCATATATTGGTGGGAGAACAGTTAAGCTCAATGCAAGAAGCTGATAAGTTGTGTTTATTATTAAAACAATTCTCACAACGCTGTGAGGTGATCACAACTGACTTAGCCCTCTGAGTTGTATGCTTTTAACTCAGACTTTTAGTACTATATTATTATTTTATGCGGAATATTCTGAAAATAATTAAATTAGTTTAAAGTTATGCTATAAATAGACGATAAATGGAAGGCTAATAAATACAGCCAATTTAAATATATAATGGAAATAAGGATATATTATGAATTTATCAATCAAAAAAATTGCAGTAGTTGCGGTGCCAGCCCTGCTATCACTGTCTTCTTTCTCAGCTATTAGTAAAACTGCATCATTTACAGCCTCAGTAGAAGTTAAAAATACATTTGAGTTAAATGTTGTTGATCAATTGAGCTTTGGTAAGATCAGAGCAAGTGCTGATACCACTGGGACAACTCAGGCAACATTAGTGATGCCAGCAAATCCGAACGCTTCAGCCGTTGTGGCAAATACAGCAGATGCCGTGATCGCTATTTTAGAAGAAGGCGCACCCGCTAAGTTTACCATTGAAGGCGTTGCCGCATTTACTGAATTAACAATTACAGACCCAACAGAAACAGATATTACAGCAAAAGATTCAGCGCCTCCTGGCGCAGCTGCGTTCAAACTGGGCACATATGAGTACTTCGTTGTAGAAGGGGCTGATGCGGGCTCTTTAGTCGTCGCTAATAAAATACAGGTAGATGGCGATGGCAAGGCTACGTTTACATTAGGTGCCACATTATCAACTGATGGATCTACACCAACCAGTGATTACATTGATGGCGCTTACGAGGGCACATTTTCTGTAGAAGTAGCCTACTAAGGTTGACGCTTTTCACGGGTTAAATGGTATATCTCGATGAAGTGTACAGCATGGTTCTTATTGCTGATGTTACTTTGTATTCCATACTCTAAGGGGATAGAAATTGATCCCCTTAATTTTGGCATCATTGTGATCCCCGATAACTCTAAGCCACATACATTGGTATTATCTGCTAATAATACATCTCGTAGTGATTCACTACATATAATACAAACCGGTAACCCTGCTAAACTGTTGTTTGAAAACCTGCCAGCTAGAAAACAAGTGTTTTTTAGCGATAATGCAGCTGCTACAAGGTTAACCAGCCCGTATACAGGTAATTACTTTACGATAGATACTTTACTATATCGTAACTCAGTATTTACCGATGAAGTTGGGGCTGTTTTATTATCTGTTGGTGCACAAATAAGCACTTCGGGTAATACCATGTCGTATAACGATGGTGCGTATTCAGGATTAATTGAAGTTACCCTTTCTTATTAAGCTTATCTCTATGCGTTATTTTTCAAATTTATTTATTATATTTACAAGCTTATTTTTCTGTGTTGATGCACTTGCTAACTTAATGATCACACCAACACGGGTTAGTTTAGCTGAGCGAGACCGAACAACTAAAGTGTATATAATCAACACTTCCAATGAAACTAAAACATATCGTTTGATTTGGACTGAAAAGCTTGCGAAGTCAGAAGGAGGGTATATAAATCATGATGGGTTACTACCCACTTCGCTTAGTCCTATGATGCGCATGAGCCCGAGTCAAGTGACATTAAAAGCGGGTGAAAAGCAGGTTGTAAAGTTGGCAGTCAGAAAGCCTAAAGGGTTAAAATCTCAGGAATATCGCTCGCACCTATTATTCCAAGCTTTGCCAAATCAAAGCCCTGCTGCGGAAAAAGAGCTTGGGATAAATCTAAATATGGTTTTAAGTTACTCTATTCCTGTAATCTTAAAATATGGTTCTGATTTACCTAAAGTGTCTATATCTGACGTTAAAGTTATGAAAGATAAAGTCAGCCTCAACTTTAATCACACTGGCGATTTTAGTGCCTTTGGTGATGTTGCGGTTTATTTTAATAGTAAAAATAGTTCAAAACCTCAGCGTATAGGTTTAGTCGCGGGTTATAGTATTTATCCAGAGTTAACTTCGTTAAGTACCACACTTAAATTCTTAGATGGCTTTCGAGTGACAGAGCCTGGCGATATTACGATTAAATATATGGGTAAAGAAGAATATAAAAAAGTCTTGTTTGCTGAAAAAACCATCAGCGTAGACTCACTTCTGTCACTCTAAATGCGCTTAATTCGTTGCTTTCTAGTGAGTATGATTTTTGTTAGTAGTTATGCGCTGAGTGCTGATAATGCGCGCCTCACTCGCATTTTGGATGTTTTACGACAACTCGACAGCAAGATAGTGCAGGCGAAAACCCGTGCTATTAACACTGCTGCTGCACGAGAAGAGCAGGGGTTAGGGATCCCCGAAGGCGAAATGCTGTTTTTTTCAACCTTCATTAAAGGAAATAATTACTTAGGGGAGGTTGTGGCGGTTAAAAGTCAAGAAGGCGCTTGGCTGGAGATCGTGAGCTTGTTTGAAAGTTTGGGGTTCGCCATTGACGTCACATCAATGCGAGCCTCAGGTTGGTTTGCAGATCCTAATAAGACTTTCACGTTTGATTTTGAATTATTGAATGGCCAAAGTAATTCTCAGGAGATCAAATTAAAGCAGTCTGATTTATATATTGATAATGGCGATATATTCGTGTCGTTTTCGGTGCTTGAAACTTGGTTTTCGTTAGCAATAAAAATTGATTACAGCGTGCAAGAAATGTATGTAGAGTCTAAATATATCTTGCCTATAGAAGCAAAGTTAGACCGTTTAAACAGGCTAACGGGACAAGCGAGCGTGTCGCAAGAATCAATCATGCCTTGGAAGCCGAGCCCTTACCAAAGCCTGTCTTCACCGTTGGCAGATGTGCAATTTGGATATACAAAACGTAATTCAAAAGATGCTTTGTCCTACTCTGTCCTTGGCGCACAAGACCTTGCTTTTTTTCGAAGCGAATACTTTATCTCAGGTAAAGAGGGGAGCTTTTTTAATCAATCCCGAATTCATTTGTCACGTGAAGATACCGAAGGTGGCCTGCTTGGTCAGCTTGGTGCGACTAAATTAGAGATGGGGGATGTACTACCAACAAAGGTAGGTTCTGGTGGGCAGTATACATATGCGCGTGGAGCGAGAGTAAGCAATTATGCTATTGGACATGTAAAAGATGTCAATGTCACCATTATTTCAGGTGCAGTTCAATCTGGCTGGGACGTCGAACTCTATCACAATGGCGTGCTCATAGAACAATTAATCGATCATACACAAGGTCAATATTTATTCGATAATATTCCGCTTTTATATGGCCACAATGAATTTGAAATCATTTTGTATGGACCTCAAGGCCAAGTAGAGCGGCGCACGGAGCAATATATTATCGATGGAAATACATTGACTAGTAATCAACGCTTTTATGATGTATCAATTACCCAGCAAGGTCACAGAGTCATAGATAGTAATAAGTATAAGGCGTCAGATAATGGTTGGCAGGTAGCTGGGCGCTTTGAAACAGGTCTGAGTGATCAGGTGAGTATTTTTGGTGCAGGTTCAATCATAGATAATGAGCGAGGACAAACTGTACACAATATTGCTGTGGGGTCAAATATGAGCTTAGCCAACCGTGCACTTATTACTGTTGATGCACAATCTTCAAGTAATAAAGACAAAAGTGTTTCTGCCTCTCTAAGAAGTAAAATTGCACAACAGTCAGTGAGGGCGCTTATGAGTTATCATTCAAAACCGGTATTGAATGACCTCAATAGTTCGGATACGTATATTCAGAAAAAACTTGGGCTGGAATTTACTGGTGAACTGTTTAATAACAGTTATGGGCGAATGAGTCATCAGAGCAGCTTGTTTCACTACAGGGAAGGGGAAGGGTCTCGACAGCGCCTATCTCAGTCATTGAACTATGTAAATGGCGTATTCGGTTTAGGCAATCAAATAACTTGGATGTCGAACGAACACAAAGATAAGGTGAGTACCGGCATTGCCAGAGTGCAGAGTAGGTATGGACGTGTATTTGGCAGATTATCTATGGGGTATCAAATTCAGCCTGAGCGCAAAGTTAGAGATTATAATCTTGAACTCAATACTACTTTATCTGAGCAATGGCAGCTGCAGGCTGGGATTAAAAATACTGTGGATGATGACAACACTGAGGGTCGCTTATCCCTCAATTGGCAGTCAGATAAACTAAGTCTTAATAGTTTCATGACATTTGACAGTAATAATGATTGGCAATTTGGACTATCAGGGAGAATGAGTTTAGGTGCAAGCAAGTTTGGGTCACCGTACTTTATGTCTAGAAGGGGACTTACAGGTCATGGTACCGCAATGATACGTGTGTTCTTAGATGAAAATGATAACGGGGTATTTGACGCAAATGAATTGCCTGTAGAGGGTGTAAAAATTAATGCTGTGCAAGCTCATCGATTCGCTTCTTCTGATGAACGTGGCATTGCGTTGTTATCAAGTATGGTTGCAAATAGGCGCACCGATATTTTGATTGATACCGACAGCATTGACGATCCGTTTATGGTACCCGCTGGCGATGGGCTATCTATCACTCCGCGCTCTGGGTATGTTGAATATCTGGACTTTCCATTAGTGAATGCCAGTGAGGTGGAAGGAAGTATTTATATTGAAAACGGCAACGTTTTGCCATATGCAAAGGTCAAGCTTGTTGACGAACAAGGCGTGAAAGTAGCGGAGACTGAAGCCGCGTATGACGGTTATTATTTATTCACTAATCTTCGGCCGGGTACTTATCAAGCTCAGCTAGAATCGGCGCAAGTGAATAGTAAGAGTTTGAAAGTCAATGAACAAGTAACGGTTGAGTTGCCTGTTCATGGTGAAGTTGTTGCAGGTGTTGATTTTACTTTAGCAGAACTGAAGAAAATACAAGGGTATACAGCCAGCTTAGGAAAATTTAGTTCTTTAAATACATTAAAAATATATTTAATGTTGACGAAGGAGAAATTAATTAACGCAAGGGTTATTAAGCCATTTTATATCTATGATGAATTGGAGAAAAAGTATATTTTGGCCGCCGGCTTTTCGATAAGTACGACCAAGACCTTGTATGATATATGTGACAGAGTCAGAGAGAAAGGGCTTGCGTGTGAACTGGATAGCACACTGATCCGCCACTAATTAAAAGGAATTATGATGTATTACAAGTTTTTTATTCAGTTTTTGTATATATGTTTACTGGTCTTGAGCATTACAGGCTGTAAAAGTACATCAACGAAGAAACCTGAAATAGTAGAGCTAACAAAAAAGGAGTATCTGGAGCTGATTGAGGTGTCAGAGCAGTGGCATGAGTCAAAAGAAGGGATACAGCGCTTATTATCCGTGGAAGGTGACCTGAGAATGTTAATAGGGCAGTTAGATGTTTTGGTTAAAGAGGAAACGTATAGTGAAAAGCCGGTAGTGGCTTCTACTCCTCGACATGAGAAATTCATCGAAACACTGACGCCACTCGACGATAAACCTGAACCACAACCTGTGTTAGGGAATGTTAAAGATGACAATTCGATTATAGCACTCATGTCAGAGCAAAAAATGCCAGCAGGAAAGCCTATTGTAAGTACAGGTACTAAAAAAGACCTTGCTCAACCTATATTTCCTGCAACGCAATCGGTTGATACAAATAGGGCCTCAGCACTTTATGCGTTGCAAGTTGCTGCAGTAACGGAACAAGAAAGAGTGCAAAAATCATTAGACGCTGTGGTGAAAAAAGCGCCTGAGACAGAAAGGTTAGCTGTGAATGTTGAAGTTAAAAATATAAGAGAGCAACAATACTATCGTCTTAAGCTAGGGGCGTTCAGTGATAAAGTTGCAGCCCAAGCACAATGTGACCGTCTGAAATTAAAACAGGTGAGTTGCATAGTGAGTTACTATACTGAGCAGGGAAATAAAGGACTGCTGTAGAGACTAATTTCAGGTATGGTTTTTGCATTGTTTACCCAAACTTTATTGGAATACTGACAATGCAATATTTATTATTGATACTAAGTGTACTTTTGACTGGCTGCCAGCTTGTAGAAGAGCCAGCGCCAAAGCATGTGGCCTATATGGCGCCGGCTAAAACAATGGCGCCTTATACGGTGCATGAATATGTCAGCAGCTTAAGTGTACAATTAAGTAATATTACGGGTATGCGAAAAAATAATGCGCGTATTGCCATTACGAGCTTTTTTGATGCACAAGCGCTTAATTCGGGCTTGGCAGATCAGCAAGCGGTTGGCTTAAGTCAACAAATACAAGAAAGCTTACTCACCCAGTTTACTCAGCTTGGTTATCATACGATTGAACATCGCTTGGATGGACATATCACGTTATTAGATAACGCAGAAAGCATCTTAAGCCGAGATGTTAATACCTTAAGACTACGCCAAAATATTGACTTTGTTGTGACTGGAACGCTCACACAACAGCAACACGCCTATATTGTTAATGCAAGGCTCATCAATATGCAGGATGGGCGGATCGTCTCTGCTGCCACTACTGAAATCCCAATCAACACGATGTGGACGGATGAAAAAGTGCAGCAACGTGATGGCCTGATTTACCGAACAGAATATTAAGAGGATTTATCATGAAACACTTTTTGATCTCGATAACATTACTGTGTAGTGCCGGGTGTTCTATGTTTACTGAAAAAATGGGTATGCAGGCAGAGCAGACTATCGCGAATGATGCACGTTCTGTGGCAGAACCTATGGCAAATGCAGAGTTATTTCAGTCTAAACAAGCGGTGCCAAATACCGCCTCTCAAATGGCATCGGTAAGTCGTAAAAATATCAATCACTACGTGCGTGGAATGATGCAAGATATGGCAGAAAACCTGCAATATGTAAATCAGAAAACACCACTGGCAGTATCGAGTTTTATATTTTTAGATGATGAATATGATGACGCTTCACTACTGGGTAATCAGTTGTCAGAGAGCTTTATGCATGAGCTTCATCATTTTGGCGTAGCGGTGATTGACTTTAAAACTACAGATTATATGCGGGTCACGCCACAAGGCGATTTTGTTTTCAGCCGTGACTACTTAGAACTCAATGAAGAGCAAAACTTTCAATATGTTTTGGCCGGAACTTTGGTAAACCATCAAGGTGGTGTACTGGTGAATGCTCGGATCATTGGACTGATGAGTAAAGCGGTTGTTGGGTCTGCACAAGGGTTCATCCCTCAGACAGTCGTTGACGCACTGGGTAGCAGTTATCGCACTGATGGCATTATGATGAAAAAAGCAGGTCGATGAGGTAACTATGATGAATCGTAACAGAAAAACGTATTTGGCATGCTGCATCGTGATGTTAGTGACTGGATGCAGTACCACAGATTGGTATGCAGTAAAAAGCCCTGCAAAACCTGCTGAGTCGCAGACCGTGATCGAAAAGATGATAATGCAGGCCAATCAACATGAAGAACACGAACAGTTGACTGTTAATCAAGTCTATACCCCACATAGTCATCACGTGAAATTAGAAAGCTACGTTGAGCAAATGGCACTTGACCTTGTAGATACCATGGTATCTGATCAAGCTATTAATATTGCTGTGGTGTCTTTTGTTAATTTAGATAAAACTTTGCAAAAAAGTACGCAACTGGGTAATCAATTATCGGAAACCTTTATTCATCAATTACAAAAGTTTGGCTATGGCGTGGTTGATTTTAAAACCACCGATCAAGTCACGGTAACGCATTTTGGAGACTTTGTTTTTTCAAGAGATATAAAGCAACTGTCAGGCGAAAGGGTTGCGAGTCATGTATTGTCGGGGACTTTGCTGTATCGAGCGAATGGTGTTGAAGTCAATGCTCGGGTGATTGATATTGATTCAAAACGTGTTATCGCAAGTAGTACTAAATTGGTGCCAAGCTATGTTCTTAGCGGTGCTTCAATTGGGTCTTAACAACGCTTTCTGTACTTAGTTTTATAAAAAGAGGTTTACATCAGCTTTAACCTTAATGATAATCAATATCATTAAATTGTTTTCTGGTGTAAATTTTGTTTGTTAACCCATCTTATTTTTTATTTTGTATTCTACTGTGTCTGCCAAGTGCTACGTTTGCTAAACCCGTTGACTTACCCATTAACCTAATATCTGTGACTGAAAATACAGAGGTGATTGAAGTTGTCGGAGTGAGAAAACGGCTCTATCAACAAGGGCTGTTGAAAGACAGTACAGTAAAAACTGAATTAATCTCACAACAGCAGATCAAAGCGAATCAAGCGGCTAACTTAAGTGACGCTATATCAAATTCTATTGGTATTCGCGTGTCTAATGAATGTTCAATGTGTGGCGCCAAGCGTGTCATGATAAATGGCTTAAAAGGTGAGCATACAAATGTGTTGGTTGATGGGATCCCACTACACACAATGTTATCTGGTTTTTATGGGATGGATGCTGTCGCTATGTCTGGTGTTGGTCAAATTGAAATAGCAAGGGGCGCTGGCGCATCCCTGACTGCACCAGAAGCAATTGGTGGCACCATTAATCTAGTAACACAAGTACCGACAAAAAGTGGTGGAGATCTTGATGTCTCAATGGGGAATATGGGCTACAAAAAAGCCGCTTTAATGGGCTCGCTAGTACCTCAACAGAAAAATATGAGCGCCAGTGTGATCCTTCAGGTCGATGAACGAGAGCAGTTTGATGGTGACAAAAATGGGGTGAGTGAAAACCCCTATTTAGACAATACATCGCTGACCACACTTTTTTCATACGATTATGATCGCGACACCAATATGAGGCTAAGGCTTAATCACACTAAATCGGAAGTGTTTGGCGGGCCTATGTTGGGTGATATTACGGCATCTATTGAAGACGCGATTGCGAGTGAAAAGTTAGGTACCTCAGATAATTTATTTGAAAACGGTCACGTAGCGAATCGTTATATTGGTCAGCCCTGGCAAACGGCAGAATGGGTTAAAACCCAGCGCAATGAGGTGCTTGCGTCAATACTGCACGACTTTAATACGCGTTTAAATGGCACGTTTAGTCTGGCTCATGTTAATCATAAACAAGTCTCATTTTATGAAGGTATAGATTATGATGCGACAGACACGATGTATTACGCGGATGCGCGGTTTAATTTTGACTTAAATGCGTCGCACCTTATTACTTTTGGCGTGGACTATCGTAAAGAAAGAATGCGATCGTATTCAGATGCTTTAGCCGATGTAGAAAATTATGTATCAGATAGTTTTGATTACCTTGTACAGGGTATTTATATACAGGACTCTTGGATGGTAACACCTGCACTGGAAATATCTGCGGCGGCGAGGCTTGATAGCATTAAAGCCGATTTTGTTGACCTAAAAAAACCGGGTGTTGAAATAGATAAAATCCTATTATCACCGCGTATTGATAGCCGTTTTTTTCACACTGATGAACTAACCTCTAGGCTGTCTTTTGGTCAGGGGTATCGAGCACCTTTATCATTCTTTGAAAGTGATCATGGGATTTTAGATGCGGAAAAAGGATATTTATTGAATGTATCGGAACCAGAGCGATCAACGAGCATCAACTATTCTCTGAATTTTGAAAATGCGCTGTGGGTAAGCACTTTATCGATGGCGCACACTTTAGTCAAAGATTTGGCTACGTTAGAGCATAA
This sequence comes from Pseudoalteromonas sp. MSK9-3, assembly GCF_003590335.1. GTDB lineage: Bacteria > Pseudomonadota > Gammaproteobacteria > Enterobacterales > Alteromonadaceae > Pseudoalteromonas. The sequence continues at coordinate 29,227 of NZ_MIET01000013.1, forward strand.
TACGTTAGGGGTGCCTGTATTAAGCCAGCTTAAGGAAACTGCTCGAGTGCTCGCGGTAGACTTCTCAGCGTCTTATCAACTTAACAGCGACCTGAATATCACAGTCACTGGCGAGGCATATCACTATAATGATGTATTTAAAACGTCGTTTGCCATTGCGCCGATAGAGCAGCGAGCGACAGTATCAATTAATTGGCAACATGGATCACATACAGTTGATGCTTCTTTGGTCTATATACCGAGTAGAGATCTTTCAGATTATCAGTATTCAGGGTATAAAGATCGGTTTGCGATGCAACAAAAGCCGACGTCTGTATCTGCTTTTTCCACCTTGGATGCGAAATACAATTATAAGCTAAGTACATCTTTGGGATTATACGTCGGAGTGAATAACTTGTTTGATTATAATCAAGGGAGTGAGGGAAGTTCACCATTGCTATTTGATGATGAAGGCGGGTACGACGTAACGTATATTTATGCGCCGCTGCGAGGGAGGCTCATATATGCGGGGTTTGATTGGGCATTTTAAGCTCGTACGCTTGGTTGTATGGATAGGGTTAACTTTAAGTTCGGGTTTGAGTTATGGCTTTGTAGAGTTGCCTTTAAAAAGGCTAGATAGCCAAACTTATAGTTCGTTGCAAGCATTACACCGCTCGGCAATGACTCTGAGCTTTTTTACCCCAGAATGTTCATGGTGCAAGAAACAGCATCGAGTATTGAAAGAGTTAAGTATTGTTTGTCGGGGTATAAACCCTGTTATGGTCGGAATAAATGGAAATGACAGCGGCTATAAACGCGCACTGCGACGGATGTCTAATGAATTTCCAGCGATTATAGCGCCCAAGCCGTTGCAGGCGGGGCTAGAAAATAACCATGTTCCTCGCATCATCGTGGTGGGTGCTGATTGGCAGGTTGTGGCTAATTTGGTGGGGTATGTTGATAAAGCATCACTCATGGTTACATTTCAACAAGAGGGGATATGCGCATAACGCGTTACCCCAATTGTTGTATTTATAACTGATTTAATTGGGTAAATATGATTGTAAGCGCTTCAAATACAGTTATAAATTGTTATACTAAAATTGCTTAAGGGGTCCCCGTAGTTTAATGGATAAAACAAGAACCTCCTAAGTTTTAGATGCAAGTTCGATTCTTGCCGGGGACGCCATATATGTTATTGTGCCAAATACCGTTCAAGGTCATCTGAACCACCAATATGTTCACCACCAATAAATACTTGAGGTACAGTCTCGCGTCCGCTCATTGCTTTTAAACTTGTTGATGTTATGTCTTGTCCAATCATTATTTCTTCATAGCTAAAACCTTGCTCAGACAATAGGCGTTTTGCTTTTTCACAGAATGGACAGCCAGCTTTAGAAAATAGGCTAATAGCTTGCGGTTTAACTTGATCCGGATTGATGTAATCTAGCATGGTATCAGCATCAGACACTTCAAATGGGTCACCTGCGACATCTGGTTCAATGAACATTTTTTCGATCACCCCGTCTTTTACTAACATTGAATAACGCCAGCTACGCTTGCCAAAGCCTAGGTCGTTTTTATCAACGAGCATGCCCATTCCATCGGTAAATTCACCGTTTCCATCAGGTAATAAACGGATATTATCGGCTTCTTGGTGTTGCGCCCATGCATTCATTACAAACGTATCATTCACTGATAAACACACTATTTCATCTACGCCATTTTTAGCAAAGGTGCTTGCTAGTTCATTGTAACGAGGTAAGTGAGTCGATGAACAAGTTGGTGTAAAAGCCCCTGGTAATGCAAAAACAATTACCGTTTTACCTTTAAAAATTTCATCGGTAGATACTTTTTCCCATTGTTCATTATTACGGGTGGAAAAAGTAACTTGTGGAATAGTTTTACCTTCGATATTGCTTAGCATAGTGCGCTCCTTTAATTTGATGCCGCTATTATGATGGGTCATTCGCCTTCAGTAAAATTAATTGCTTAGATTAAAGCAATCTGTTTTTTTAATAAGTGGCTGACACCATCAGTTTAGACTAATTAAGGGCAAAAGCGTCATCTTCTTTAATAATGACTTGAACAATGTCATTGAGTTGAATGTTACTCAGTGGTCGAATATGTAAATTGGTGGTGATAGCAGTTTGCTCGTTTACTTGAATAACCTTAAGCTGGTCAATTGTTTGCCTATGGTTACTTAACATCATGCCTTGTTGAGTTGTAAAGTTGTTTTTTTGCATTATGGCTAAAGTTTGACCTGCTTTTATGCCATGTGCTTTTCCTAAGTTAATTGCGAGCCTGTCGCCATCAATATGTAAAATTTTCCCCTTTGTTGGCATACAACCTATGGCGGTATTTAGGTCCTGTGAGACGTTATTAAATACCCCTTGTATTTGGCTACCGTAATTAGACTGCCAAAATTGATCACTGTACACATCTATCAGCGTGGTTTTCTCGAATGGCCATACACCTTGCACTGCGTAGTGGTTTTGCCATACTTGATCTCGCGTTAATGCATCATACAGCGCAAAGTCTACTTTGAAGCTGCGCAAGTACTGATCATCTTGCCAAAAAGCGTAATCACTGTTGAGCTGTTTACCTTGTGCTATGTCTGTAATTTGGCTAAACAACACATACTGACTGTTGCTGTTGTTACTCAAGGTGTCAATTAAGGCAGGATCATAGTCGAACCTTTGAGAGAAAAAAGGCCTCACATTAATTGCGCTATTTATATAGGGTATGGCTTTTATGGCCGTAGCGCGTCCACTGAGCGTATTATACAGTCTTTGTGAACTCGCTTTTGCTATGTCAAATATTTGACCTAAGCGTGCTTGATGGGGTTGGATAAGCTGACTTTGTGTGACGGTCACTTGTTTATGGAACTGTTGCTGTGTGCATTGCTCTTTAGTTGAGTAAATGTCTAAATGAAGCGTGACCATGTAGTCGTTGTTATTTTGTTCTTCACTAATCAGCGTTGCTTGCTGTATTTCAGCATGAGCTTTTATTTTCAATTGATCTTGGCTTAACAAGCCATCAGCAACGGTTTGTACACTGCTGACTGTCGCACCTGAAAAGATTAACGCCTGTGTAATAGCATCTTTAACTGCTGCTTTTCTAGCGTCGGCAACGTTGCTGTCTAATATGTTTGCATAACCGGTGACTTCATACCATTCAGCTTTCACTGCTGCGCTGTACAAGAAAAGTGTCAAAATTAAAAGTAACTGCTTCATAATTGCTTCCCAACAAAACTATCAATGTGACTACAGCAATAGCTATGCCATATTTGTTGGCAAGGAATGTGCATCAATAAACTTACTTTAGTTTAATAGGTAAGTGATAATGAAAGCACCGTCGTCATATTCGATTATAAACTCAAAATTTATTGTGCTCATTGTGATTATATTTTGGTTAGCCGGGTGTAGCTCAATGTTTGATAAGCATATCGAATATAGTTTCGTAGAGCCTGACAGTTACCCTGTTATAAAAGCGATTGGATATGCCCCACTCAGCGCTCAACCGGGTGAGAGTGAATCACAAAAAATGCTGATGGCTTTAAAAGTATCTAAGCTTGAAGCTTATCGAGAGCTTGCTGAACAAGTATATGGTCAAAGTCTGTCAGCAGACATGACGGTCAAGGGCGCGATTGCACAAAATGATGGATTAAAGAGTCAAGTCAAAGGGCTAATTAGAGGGGCACGTGTGGTAAAGTCTTATGCAGTAGGGGATACATATACCACCGAACTTGAATTAGATATGAAACGCGTTCATGATTTATATATCACGCAGGTTAAGCCGCGAAAGGTAAAAAGAGTCACCTATTATTAAAGGGCTGTGTTATCCCTCTAATGCACTATATAAACACCATAAAGATATCAAAGCGCTAGCACTTATGCCTTGATATCTTTTACTAACTCACTATTTCCCGCAACAACGCTGCCATCTTGACCATACGTGATAGAACTCGGGCTACCAATTAAGATCTCTTTTAACTGCCTGACACTGAGTTGTGCTTGATGAGCTGCTTTTGCATTCACATCGTTCTTAGTTTTACATTCGAGCAAGAGTGTTTTTATGCTCGATGTTAACTTTTTAACGGCATCTTGTTGAAATGTTTCTGAGGAAAAGGTTGCTAATTCTTTATCTAATTTTTGAATTGCGTTTAGCAGAGTTAATTTCTCGCGAGCTGCATCTTTAAGGCCTTCACCTTTTTTAGATGCCAAAATGTCCAGCTCTCCATCTAGCAACTGGGTCAGAGCTGTAAGATTGGAGAGCTGAATTTCTAATTTATGTACGCACAAGGTGACTTGATCAGCCATAAACGTCAAACTCAAATGCGGCAATATTCTTGGCTAGCTTTTGAGCATCAATCTGATACTTGCCTTCGCTAATTGCTTTTTTCAGCTCTTCGACTTTTTTACTGTCAAATGCCGGCGCGTCTTGTGCTTTTTCTTGCATGCTTTTCAACTGCTGTGCTTGTGGTGTTAAGCTGACTGAGTCAGTCGCGGCTTTTTGTGGCGATTTCGCGTTAGTAGCTGCATTTTGAGCATCATTCTTTTGCAATTCTGCTTTTTGTTGCTTAACATTATTTAGCACACTGTTTGGCTGTGCCTGACCTTTAATATTATTAACCATAACTTTCGACCCTTGGTTATTAAACACCGTGTTTAGGTTATCGACCTATTCACCTTTAACTTTAGCAAATTTTTTAGATATTAACCTCTACAGATTCAACATCTTTTACACGAGCCGAGACTGTTTTTCCAGACTTTTGATTTTTAACACGAATTTGTTCACCTAAATTACCATCTTGGAGCGCAATACCCGAGGTTTTTATTGTCAAAGAGCGTGTTTTAGCAAATATAGTGACTTTATCGCCTTTGCAGACCATACAAACTTGATGGGTACCAACGGGCATCCCTTCACGTAAATTACGTTTACTTTTACTCCCAACAAGTAAAGACAAGTCATTAATGTAGGCTGCTCTCACAAATTGCTTTGCACGATACTCTATCTTTAAATGGCTCTGCGTCAGTAACTCGCCTTTAGAGACCAATTGCGTACTGACAATCACTGGGTGCATTTCATTGATTCTTACATGCACATACTGTGTCCAAAGCGGCGCTTGTTCGCAGCGAATTTGTACAGTGACCTGGCGATTAAAGGGCGGGGTTGCAGCTGTCGTTAGGTTGACGGGTTGGGCACAAAATTTAGTCGCAATACGTTTATCGAGCGTTAGCGATTTAATTTCAGTTTTCACATCAGGCTTGGTTGTTGTTTGTGATGCAATAAAGTTTTGTGCTAATTGCTCTAGTTCTTTAGTGCTATAGTCCTTTGCATAGACATGACAACTGGCTAGAATATAAGCCATTGAGCAAAAAAACCCGTAGGTTTTGGTTTTTTTTAACAAACTCATGATGTTTCGACTATGCTTATCATGGGAAACAAGGTATAAAGATTTTGCGTTAATTGTGACACCTCTTCAAGGTAAATCTTATCCTTAGTAGTGTAAGCAAATATCGTTCCGGCAAGCAGTTTTATATGTAGGAGATTGAAATGGCTGGTATTTTAGACTCGGTCAACCAACGAACTCAGTTGGTAGGGCAAAACCGCCTAGAGTTATTACTGTTCAGATTGAAGGGGCGTCAACGTTTTGGCATAAACGTATTTAAAGTACGAGAAGTACTACAATGTCCGCCACTTACGAATATGCCGAAGTCTAATTCGTATGTAAGAGGAGTTGCACACATTCGTGGGCAAACTATTTCTGTTATCGATATGTCGTTGGCTGTGGGTGGGCCACCGATTGAAGATATTACCAACTGCTTTATTATCATTGCGGAATATAACCGTTCAGTGCAAGGATTTTTGGTTGGTGCAGTAGAGCGTATCGTTAATATGAATTGGGAAAAAATCATGCCGCCGCCGTCAGGAGCTGGCAGGTATTCATATTTAACGGCTGTGACAGAAATTGAAAAAGAGCTTGTTGAAATACTCGATGTTGAAAAAATCTTAAATGAAATTTGCCCAGTGAATACGGAAGTTAGCCAAGACATTGTGTCTGATGGTGAAATGCAGAAAGATTTGGGTGAACGAATTGTATTTATTGCTGATGACTCGGCAGTGGCGAGAAATCAAGTCAAACGCGCACTTGAACCATTAGGTGTGCAAACTGAATTGGCCAAAAATGGTAAAGAAGCGCTCATTCGTTTGCGTGAAATTGCTAAAGATGATTGCCAAAATGACATCACGGAAAGGGTAGGTCTGTTAATTTCAGATGTTGAAATGCCAGAGATGGATGGGTATACACTCACTGCTGAAATAAAAGCAGATCCTAAATTGGCACCTTTACATGTTATCTTACATACTTCTTTAAGCGGTGTATTTAATCAGGCCATGATAGAAAAAGTTGGTGCTGATGATTTTATCGCAAAATTTAACCCAGATGAATTGGCAACAGCTGTAAAAAAATGGGTTCACTGTGATTAATGAATGGCGGTAATACTTTGGAAAACAAGAACCTTCAACAAAACGAGTACGATCAGTTTAGGACGTTCCTAGAGCAGCAATGTGGTATAGTGCTTGGGGATAATAAACTGTATTTAGTAAAAAGTCGTTTAGCACCATTAATGGCTCGGTTCAGTGTTGAGTCGTTATCAGAGTTGGTTGCAAAAACACTTAGTCCTCATGAGCGGCAATTGCGCGCCGCGGTTGTTGATGCAATGACAACAAATGAGACTTTGTGGTTTAGGGACTCGTATCCATTTGAGTTATTAAAGACAAAAATCTTCCCTGAATTTGGGGAGCTACGTCGTGCAGTGAAGATTTGGTCTGCGGCCAGTTCTTCAGGCCAAGAGCCATACTCTATTGGCATGTCTGCCAGTGAATATCAGCAGAAGAGCCCAGGCGCCCTGAAAATGGGGGTGCAGGTTATAGGCACTGATATATCAAACACGATGCTCGACATGTGTAAGAATGCAGAATATGACGCATTAGCGCTGGCCAGAGGGCTATCTGCTGAGCGCAGACAGAAATTTTTCAAAGATAGTGGCAATGGGATGGCACAGGTTGTCGACCCAGTTAAAAAAATGGTGAACTTTAGGCATTTAAACCTGCTGGATTCATATGCATTAATGGGCAAATTTGATGTTATATTTTGTCGAAATGTATTGATTTACTTTTCACCAGAAGTCAAAGCAAAAATTATTTCGCAGTTTGCACAAGCACTCAATCCAAAGGGGTACTTGTTCCTTGGTGCATCAGAATCGATGGCTGGTCTCAGCGATGAATTTGATATGATAAGGTGTAATCCAGGTATTATATACCAGAAAAAACAATAACTTGAGGCGGTGCTCACCGCCTTTTCTATTTTGGCCTAAGAATTGCAGAAAACTCCATATAGTCAAATTTTTGGAGTTACGTTATGGCGATTAGTTTTGATAAAGCCTTAGGTGTTCACCCTCAGACAATAGCTATCCGTTCGCAACGTGCGGAAATGTTAGCAAGTAACATTGCCAATGCGGATACCCCCGGTTATAAAGCAAAAGACATTGATTTTGCTCGGGCATTTAAAGCGGCAAAGTCTAACCAGCAAAGCGGCAATACGATGCTGCGCACCAATGAAAAGCATATCTCTGGCGGCACACGTTTAAATAACGGTGTTGAGCTATTTCGTAATCCAAATCAAGCAGATACAGGTGATGGTAACTCGGTAGATATACAAGTGGAACGGAACTTGTATGTACAGAATGCATTAGAGTACCAAGCAAGTTTGCAGTTTCTCACGGGTAAGTTTAAAGGGTTGAAAAAAGCCCTCGGCGGTCAAGGAGCATAATTATGAGTTTATACAATGTATTTGACATCGCGGGTTCAGGTATGAGCGCGCAGAATATTCGCCTGAATACAACCGCGAGTAATATTTCGAACGCAAATAGCATTAGCTCAAGTCAAGATAAAGTGTATCGAGCACGGCATCCGGTGTTTGCAGCTGAGTTGAATAAAGCGAATGACTTACAAAGTTCTAACGCTGCGGCGTCATCTGTTGGAGTGAAAGTATTGGGTATTGTGGAAAGCGATAAACCACTGCAAGTGGAATATAGCCCTAATCACCCTAGTGCAGATAAAGACGGGTATATCTATAAACCAAATGTAAACGTTGTAGAGGAAATGGCCAATATGATTTCCGCTTCACGTTCGTACCAAACCAATGTTCAAGTAGCAGATGCGGCAAAACAAATGCTTAGCAAAACTTTGTTACTTGGTCAGCGTTAACGGGAGTGCTAGCCGATGAATAGCGAAGTAAGTCAAACGTCCAGTCATGTTGATTCGTTGCGGTGGTCAGAGAAACCTAAAACTGCCGAGAAAGATGATACGTTAAAGCAAGAAGACTTTTTTAAGCTATTAACGCAGCAGCTGTCTTATCAAGATCCAAGTAAGCCCGCTGATAATGATCAGATGATTGCGCAAATGACGAGTTTTACAATGGCTGAAGGTATTTCAAACTTAAATACTAAGTTTGAATCGTTATCGGCATCAATGACTTCTAACTCGGCGTTGCAAGCATCAACCCTTGTCGGAAAAAAGGCACTACTCGAATCTGATTCATTAGAGCTAGGAACGAGTGGAACGGCGCGAGCCTCTATCATCGCAACAGAGCCCGTCGATAAGTTAGTTGTAAATATCTATGATGAGTCTAACCAGTTAGTTCGCTCTATTGATATGAGTAAACAGGATGCAGGTGCCATTCGTTTTGAATGGGACGGTAAGAATGATGAAGGTGAAGTAATGCCTCAGGGTGAATATGAAATAAAAGCCGAAGCAAATATTAATGGCGAGTTTTCAACATTACCTACGGCCACATTCAAAAATATAGATAGTGTCAACGTCAATGGTGCCAATGGCATAATTATTAACACAAAGGCGGGTGCAGTAAGGCTTACTGACGTCGCTGAAATCGCTTAATTCAAAGTTTATAGAATAGGCCTTACGTACAAGAGGTGAGAGTATGAGTTTTAATATTGCATTAACGGGTTTAGCGGCGGCTCAAAAAGATTTAGATACCACCGCAAATAATATCGCCAATGTAAACACAACTGGTTTTAAAGAGTCTCGAGCAGAATTTGCTGATGTATATGCCTCTTCAGTGTTTAGTTCTGGTAAGACTAAAAATGGCGATGGTGCACAAACGACCATGGTTGCACAGCAATTTCACCAAGGGTCATTGCAGTTTACATCTAACTCGCTAGATTTAGCGATCACAGGTGAAGGCTACTTCGCGATGAGTTCTGAGCTGGGTTCACAAGACTACAGTTACACTCGCGCAGGGGCATTTAAATTAAATAAAGATAACTTTATTTCAGATGCGCAAGGTAATTTCCTACAAGGGTTTCCTGTAGACGCAAGTACTGGGTCAACAACCTCTGTGAGCTTAAGTACGGCTTCTGCGATGCAGATCCCTGATGCTTCTGGTGCGCCTCGTGCGACAACCAATGTATATTCATCATTCAACCTAGATTCAACGGCAGTTCAACCGACTATTGCGTTTGATCCAAATGCAAGCGCATCATTTAATAGTTCAACGTCAACTACTGTATATGACTCACTGGGCCAACCACATACGACTCAGCTGTATTTCAGAAAAACAGCGACGGCAAACGAATGGGAAGTTTACGGTACGCTTGATAATCAACCATTTACCTCTGATGGTACGGCTGGTGGCCCATTTCCAATTGCCGGGTTCACTTTTGATGCAACGGGTGTACCGAGTGCGACGATACCATACTCGGCCGCTGGTGCCGCTGGTGCGCCAGTAGCTGTAACACCTGGTGGTACATTTGATCCATTAACACTACCAAGTGGTGCGGGAACGGGTCTATCTACATTGTTAAGTAACGGGGCAACATTCCCTGCTGCATTGACCATGAACTGGCGAGATGAAGCGAATACGACCAATAAGTTACCAACACAATATGCGAGTCGTTTCGAGGTGAAAGCACTTGAACAAGATGGGGCTACGGTAGGTCGCTTAGCTGGTGTTGATATTGGTACTGATGGTAAAATAGTGGCGTCTTATAGTAATGGCGACTCTACTTATTTAGGCCAAGTTGCGATGGTACGTTTTTCAAACTCGCAGGGCTTACAACAGGTTGGAAACACTTCATGGAAGAAGAGCTTAACATCAGGTGAGCCGATTGCAGGTGAACCAGCTTCTGGTACATTAGGGTCGATTAATTCATCAGCTTTAGAGCAATCTAATGTCAACTTAACGAATGAACTCGTTGATTTGATCAGTGCTCAGCGGAACTTTCAGGCCAACTCAAGAGCGCTAGAAGTGAATTCAACCTTGCAGCAAGCAATCCTACAAATTCGATAATCCGATTACAGTTATACATGAGGCCGCCATTGCGGCCTTTTTTGTCACTCTTCACATTTCCTCACCTAAAAAGTCCTAGGGTTATTGGAATAACCTGTCAATTTTTAGTTGGCACTTTAATTGCATTGCTATACATATTATGAATTTTTAGGTCAATGCAATGGATAAAATGCTCTATATCGCTATGTCTGGTGCGAAACAAAACCTGCGTGGTGTTGCTATTAAAGCTAACAATTTAGCCAATGCAAATACGACCGGATTTAAGTCCGACTTTGCACAAGCACGGTCTATGCAGGCATTTGGTGAAGGGTTACCGACCCGCGTTTTTGCTATGCAAGAGCGACCAGGTACCAATATGACCAGTGGCGCGATTGTTGAAACCGGCCGAGATTTAGACATTGCGGTGTCAGACAAGTCTTGGATAAGCGTTATGGACAAAAGTGGCAACGAGGCTTATACCAAGGTCGGTACTTTAAACATTACAGCTGACGGTGCATTAGTCACTAGCCATGGGCGACAAGTTGTTGGCGAAGGAGGCCCGATTATTCTACCCATACCGGTAGAGAAGGTCACATTTAGTGATGATGGGTCAATTCAAGTGCGGCCTCAAGGTGCGCCAGCCAATTTCTTAGAGGTGGTAGACCGCTTAAAAATCATTGAAGCAGACAACAGTAAACTTGAAAAAGGCAACGATGGTTTGTTTAGGCCAAAAGAAGGTAGTCTTGATGACGGTTTATGTGGCTTTTGTGATGTGTCGCCGACTGCAAAAGTAATGAGTGGCACGCTTGAAATGTCAAACGTCAATCCAGTGCATGAAATGGTTGATATGATCAACCACCAACGCCAGTTTGAAATGCAAATGAAACTAATGAAAACAGCAGAAGAAATTGACGAACGTCATGTATCGCTGCTGCGTATAGTCTAACGAAGTGAGGTATATGTTATGAATCCAGCGTTATGGATCAGTAAAACCGGCCTAGATGCCCAGCAAACTGATATATCGGTAATTTCGAATAACCTCGCGAATGCTAGTACGGTGGGTTACAAGAAAAGTCGGGCAATTTTTGAAGACTTGCTCTATCAAAATATTAACCAACCTGGGGGCCGTTCGTCACAAGATACTGAACTACCTTCTGGTTTAATGTTAGGCGCCGGCGCAAAAGTGGTTGCCAACCAAAAGAACTTTTCTCAAGGTAATATGCTAAGTACTGAGAACTCTTTAGATTGGATGATCCAAGGGCCTGGCTTTTTTGAAATTCAAATGCCAGATGGCACCATTGGATATAGCCGCAATGGTCAATTTACAACTGACGAGAATGGCCGAGTTGTGACCTCTGGAGCAGGTTTCCCTGTTCAACCTGAAATGAACGTACCTGATGACGCAAAATCGATCACCATCTCTCAAGATGGCGAAGTGTCGGTGCGAGTTGGAGGTCAAGCGCAAAACACGGTTATTGGTCAACTGGTGATCAGTGATTTTATTAATCCATCGGGTTTAGAGCCCATGGGCCAAAACTTGTACACAGAAACGGCTGTTAGTGGTGCACCTGTGCAAGGTAACCCTGGGGCTGATGGTTTAGGCTCTATTGTACAGGGAGCACTAGAAACCTCTAACGTCAACGTGACAGAAGAGCTGGTTAATCTAATTGAAACCCAACGTGTTTATGAAATGAACTCAAAAGTGATCTCTTCAGTTGATGAGATGCTGAGCTACATCAATCAACAGTTATAAGCTTTAGGAGGTTGTATGCGTACTTTATGTATGGCTGTAGTAACAGTGGTTACGCTATCTGGATGCGTATCAACACAAAATAGTACCGTGGTGCAAGATGACCCCTACTATGCGCCTATGTATCCTGAAGAAGATTTAGAACAGGTAGTGTCAACTGGGTCGTTATTTAACCCTAATCGGGCTAATGATTTATATGCAGATAAAAAAGCATTACGTACCGGTGACATTATTACGGTGGTGCTGCGTGAGTCAACACAAGCATCAAAAGCAGCTAACAGTGAAACAGATAAAGAAACTGACGTAAGTCTTGACCCTGTATTAGGCTTTAATGGCACGCCTGTGAATATTGGCGGTGACAACATTCAATTCGGAATGGGAGCAGACTCATCTTTCAAAGGCGATAGTAAAGCGAACCAGTCAAATAGTTTATTTGGCAATATTTCCGTAAATGTGATGCGGGTTCTACCTAATGGTAACTTAGTGATCCGAGGTGAAAAGTGGTTAACTTTAAACACGGGTGAAGAGTTTATTCGTCTTGAAGGCTTAGTTCGTGCGGCTGATGTTGCAGCGGATAACACGGTGGAGTCTAACCGCATTGCTAATGCACGTATTCAGTATTCAGGCAAAGGTCAAGGGCAAGAAGCACAAAGCCCTGGATGGTTAACATCATTCTTTATGAGTACTTTGCTCCCATTTTAGGGTTTGAAAATTATGAAATTATTTCACCTCTTGTTAAGTGTTGCCTTAGTTGGTTTTGTTCCATTAGCTAAAGCTGAACGAATTAAAGATATCAGTATGGTGCAGGGCGTTCGCTCAAACCAATTGGTAGGTTATGGCTTAGTTGTTGGCTTACCTGGCACAGGTGAATCAAGCCGATTTACAGAGCAAAGTTTTAAAGCGATGCTAAGTGGTTTTGGGATCACTTTACCTGCGTCGTTAAAACCGAAAATAAAGAATGTTGCGGCAGTGGCTGTGCACGCGGACCTACCGCCTTTTACCAAGCCCGGTCAAACGATTGATGTGACTGTTTCTTCGATAGGAAGTGCAGGAAGTTTAAGAGGTGGGACATTACTGCAAACTTTTCTAAAAGGGGTTGATGGCAATGTGTATGCAATTGCACAAGGTAGTATGATTGTAGGTGGCCTTGGTGCTGAAGGGTTAGATGGTAGCCGGGTGGTGATCAATACGCCGACCGTCGGCCGCGTACCAAATGGTGGGACTGTTGAGCGTGAAGTAAAAAGTCCTTTTACCCAAGGTGACTTCATTACTTTTAATTTAAATAGCCCAGATTTCACAACGGCAAAACGCTTAGCAGATACCATTAATAATTTAGTTGGCCCTAATAGTGCGAAGCCAATGGATGCCGCATCGGTGAGAGTGATTGCGCCACGAGATCCATCACAGCGCGTGTCTTATTTGTCTACATTAGAAAACCTTGAGTTTACTCCCGCAGATACCAGTGCAAAAATAATCGTGAATTCACGTACTGGCACCATAGTAATAGGTAAAAATGTGAAGCTTCAACCAGCGGCAATTACACATGGTGGTCTAACCGTTACAATAGCAGAACAACAAAATGTTAATCAGCCAGAGCCTTTAGCTGAAGGTGAAACGGTTGTAACCCGTCAAAGTATTATCGATGTAGACACCGATGACTCTCGTGCATTTGTATTTGACCCAGGCATTAGCCTTGATGATTTAGTCCGCGCTATCAATGAAGTGGGTGCTGCGCCGGGTGACTTGATGGCGATATTAGAAGCGCTGAAAGAAGCGGGTGCAATCAATGGTCAATTAGTCGTCATTTAGAGTGTTTTTATTAATCAGTAAGTTAGCCCTAATTCGTTAGGGTTTTTTTTGGCTCGAATATTGCTTAATTATTAGTATTATAAGTTAAGTGTCAGTAAGCCGATGAATACAAACCCGTTAGACAAACAAAACTTTTTTGATTTAAGCGATTTAAATAGCTTGAGAAAAGATGCGTTGAAAAGCGGTGGCGATCCAAATGCCTCTGATGCAGCGCTAAAAAAAGCCGCGCAACAGTTTGAATCAATTTTTACGCAGATGTTGATGAAAAGCATGCGTAAAGCGAATGAAGCGATGGAAGATAAAAATAGCCCTTTCAATTCAAGTGGTGTGAAGTTTTTTGAAGAAATGCATGATCAACAGCTTTCTATGGACTTATCTAGTAAAGGTAGCTTGGGACTTGCAGACTTAATTGTTCAGCAGTTATCTCCCAATGCGACGGGTTATACGCCTGCGTCGATAATTCGAACCGGAGCCAATATTGAAAGTGATAAACGTGCTACCGGGCAATTAAATGACATAGCAGCTAATGTTGCGGTGACCAAGCCTGAAGCCATTGAAAGTCAGAAAAATACCTTTAAAGATCCTGAATCGTTTGTTTCATCGATGTGGGAACATGCTAAGACCGCAGCACAAAAAATAGGGCTAAACCCAGCCGTTATGGTTGCACAGGCAGCACTAGAAACGGGGTGGGGTAAACATATTATCGTTAAAGCCGATGGTTCAAGCAGCAATAACCTTTTCAATATTAAATCAAGTAAAGCATGGCAGGGTGAAAGTGCCAAAAAAATGACTTTAGAATTTGAAGAAGGCATGCCAGTAAAAAAACAGGCAAACTTTCGTGCATACGACACAATAAAAGACAGCATGAATGATTATGTCAACTTTTTACAGGGTAACCCTCGTTATCAAGAAGCACTACAAAAAGTAGCGCAACCAGAGCAATTTTTAGATGCATTACAAGACGCTGGTTATGCAACCGACCCACAGTACGCACAAAAAATAAAGAATGTACTTCAACGAAGTGATTTGAAAGAAATACTCACGTCGTTGGTTCGCCAAGGAGTAAATTAAGATGTCGTTCAATTTAATGAATATTGGTACCAGTGGGATCAGAGCCAGCAGTGAGCTATTGCAAACCACAGGTAAAAATATTTCAAACCTTAATACCAAAGGGTATGTCCGTGAACGCACGGAGCATACAACTATGGTGGGCAATCAGGTTGGTCGTGGCGAAACGGTACGCTTGATAAATGAGTTTGCGCAAAAGCAACTTAATAGGGATATTTCGAATAAAACCTATTATGAGCAATTTGTCACTGAGGCTTCTCGTGTAGATACCTTATTTGCTGAAGATTCAAATAGTTTGAATAAAAGTATTAATTCACTGTTTAACAACTTACAAGAAGCGATGAACCAGCCTTCATCTAGGGTTACGCGCAGTTTATTTTTAACAGATGCTGAAAACTTAACTGAGCAGATGGACCGCTTATCAGGCATTGTGTTTGACCAAGGTAATATTGTTAATCAGCAACTCGATTTATTTGCCGATGAAGCGAATAATTTAATACAAAAGATCAGTGATTTAAATGGTCAAGTAACGTCGTTAAACACCCCAACAGGCACAAAGGCCTCTAGCTCCGTACTTAATGAGCGTGACCAAGCAATTAGTGACCTTGCTGAGCTGGTGGATTTAGAGACATTAGATGGTCCCAATGGTGAGAAGTTAGTATTCCTTGGCTCAGGTCAAGCGCTTGTAATGGAAAACGGAACATTTAATGCGTTTTCGTTGGCAGGAGACCCTGATCCTAATGTAAGAGAGTTGAAATTAGATGTCCGAGATGGTCAAGCTGTTGCTTTAGACGTTAACTCTAGCACGTTAAAAGGTAAAATCGGTGGGTTGTTAGCGTTTAGGGATGAAATATTACACCCAGCTCAAAATCAATTAGGGCAAATTGGTATTGCATTGGCTGATGCATTTAATGAGCAAAACAAAAAAGGCATGGACTTAGATGGTAATTTAGGAGGGGATTTGTTCACGATCCCCTCTGTGACAGGTTTTCCATATAGTACGAATAACGCTGGTAGCTCAGCAGTAGTAACAGCAACACTCGAAGCAGGAAAAGGCAGTGAAATACCGGCTACTGACTTTAAAGTAACGATGGGAGCAGGCACTGCAGTCACGGTAGTTCCAGTTGATAGTAAAGGTAATGAAATTGGCACACCTTCAGCAGGTACTATTGCTTTACCTGGCCCCAGTAATATCGTTTTTACTGATCCAGATACATTTGGCTTAGAAATATCAATTACAGGCACTGCATCTCAAGATGATAGCTTTTTGGTAAAGTTAAATGCCACTGCAGCAGGTAATATCGAATTGGCCACTGACAGACCTGAACATTTGGCGCTGGCTTCGCCGATACGAACAACAACTGATGCAGACAATATCAGCACTGCAAATATTTCTGTGGGTATTGTCTCTAATACGGGCGCTGGGAGTAACTTTACAGCAGCTCCAACGCCGAGTTTGACAAATGGTGATATGACGATAGAAAAGACTGTAAATGCTAATGAATACACAATTAGTGATGGTGTAAACAGCGTGACATTTGTTGCTGCATCACCAACAGAGAATATGCTATCTCTAGCAGGGGCTCCATTTGATACCTATGGATATGATTTTAATATAGAAGGGACGCCCCAACCCGGTGATAAGTTTAAGCTTGAGTTTAATTCTGGGGGATTTGACGATAACCGTAATGGATTAGAATTAAGTAAATTACAGTCTAGTGAGCTAGTTCGTGAAAATGTAATAACCACGACTACCGCTGATAATTTACAAACATTCAATGAGGCATACGCGGGGCTCGTCACCGATGTTGGAGTGGTGGCTAATCAAGCAAAGACTAATGGCACTGCTTTTGAGGCATTAGCCGCTCAGTCAGAAGCATGGTTTGAGTCTATGTCGGGTGTGAATTTAGACGAAGAAGCGGCAAATTTATTACGCTTTCAGCAGTCTTATTCAGCATCTGCACAAATTATTACAACGGCTAGAACGATTTTTGATACATTATTAAGTGCAACGAGGTAATTATGCGCCTATCAAATAACTTAATGCACAAGACAAACTTGAACTCTATCTTGAACAATCAGCAAGAAGTAAATAAGGCACAGCAGCAAGTGAATACTCAAAAACGGGTATTAACGGCATCAGATGATCCCTCTGCGACAGCACGTGCTTTGCTCTATTCTGATAGAATTCAAACAAATGAACAATATTCTAAAAGCTTAACCATGCTTGATAGTCGTTTGAAAACGCAAGAAAGCGTGTTAACGAATATTAAAGAGTCAATTACGCGATCTCATGTTTTAACCATTAGTGCCGGTAGCGGAGCGCTAGCAGATATAGATCGAGCGGGTATTGCTGAAGAGATTTCAGCAATTAAAGAAACCGTACTTGATTTGATGAATGCCAAAACAGAAGATGGGCGTTATATTTTTTCGGGTTATCAAGATAATACACAGACCTATTCTTTTGATAGTACCAGTAATGAATATAAATATAATGGTGACCAAGGCCAGCACAAGATAAAGGTGGCCGAAGGGGTTGAAATTAAATCAAGTGATAATGGCTTTGATGTTTTTGAAAATGTAGCAAAGCGCTTGGACGTTGATAGGGCAAGTCTGACTCCTGCAACATCAAGTGTATATGTAAAGGAGCAAGGTCAATTTGATAACTTCCATAAAGCGCAATATGACGCCAGTCCTTCTGCGCCAGCAAATGCGAATACAATAACTGTCAACTTTACATCGGCAACTACCTATGATGTTTTACAAGGTGGGGTGGCACTTAAGTCAGGTACGTATTCTGACGGGGTCGCAAACATTGACGGGATGGAAGTTAGAGCAAACGGTGCTGCCAGTTTGACTTTTGACCTAGCAAAGCCAGAAAAAGAGAATGTGTTAAACACTTTGCATAAATTGGAGGCCGCTTTAACTGACCCGTCTATAAGTCAAGATGATTATGAGCAAGTGTTAGCAGATTCATTAGTTGGCCTGACAAATGCTAAAAACTTGGTATCTCAAACCCAATCTGGTTTGGGTGGCCGGTCTAATACAGCGCAACGTATTGTCGACGCAAATGCTGATTTGGATATTAACAATAAAGCAGCGAAAGCGACCTTGGTTGAATTGGATATGGCTGAAGCTATAACTGAATTGACCAAGCATGAAACGGCATTACAAGCTTCACAGGCAACGTTTGGCCGTTTAACGAACTTATCTTTATTAGAATATATTCGATAAAACACTTACTGAGTTAGGGCTTAAGCAGGATGTTCTTAAAGCCCTTTTTCTGTGAGGAATCCCCTCTAACAGCCTGAAAATATTAATGTTTATTTTAATGTGAGCCAGCTTTAGCTCTTAATTATTATATTCTTCTTAAATGATTATATTGCCTTTTTCCCTAGATTAATTAGTCACTTAAATTTTTTTTAAAAAAAACGTTAAAGGATTTTTAGGCTCTTCCGATAACTTAAGTAACCAAGCTGGAGAGATAAAAAACATCGAAGGCTTAAAGTTATAAGTTTGAGAGTAAACACAAAGTTTACATCGGGAGAAATATCATGGCACTTTATGTAAATACTAACGTAAGTTCATTGAACGCACAAAGACAGTTAAACAACTCAGGTAATTCACTTGATGTATCATTCAAGCGTTTATCTTCAGGCTTTCGTATTAACAGCGCAGCTGACGATGCGGCCGGTCTACAAATTTCAGACCGTTTAACCTCTCAGATTAATGGTTTGAACCAAGGTAACCGAAATGCAAACGACGGTATTTCACTTGCTCAAACTGCTGAAGGTGCAATGGATGAAGTAACATCGATGTTTCAACGTGTGAGAACGCTTGCACAACAGGCTTCAAATGGTTCAAATACAGATGAAGACAGATTAGCAATTCAGGA
Organism: Pseudoalteromonas sp. MSK9-3; assembly: GCF_003590335.1. GTDB lineage: Bacteria > Pseudomonadota > Gammaproteobacteria > Enterobacterales > Alteromonadaceae > Pseudoalteromonas. The sequence continues at coordinate 48,082 of NZ_MIET01000013.1, forward strand.
AGAGATTCAGTCTTTATCTGCAGAGGTAAACCGAGTTGCACAAGATACCACATTTGGTGGTCAAAACTTGCTAGATGGTTCTTATGAAGCGAGTTTCCAAGTCGGGTCAGATGCAGTACAGACCATCGGTTTTAGTATGAAGAATGTTGATGGTACTGCGAACGACTTGCAGGCTAATGGCGGGTTTACACTATCAGGTATCGCAGGTATCGCTCAAGGTATTGGTGGAAAATCTTTACAAACGCTTGCTGACGGTGTAAGTGCCGTATCTGGTGCTGCTAATACTTATACATTCTCAGGTACTTTCCAAGCTGGTTCGATTAGTGTTTCTTCACAAGCGAATGCACAAGCGGTATTAGCGGGTATGGACGCAATGATTGCGGTAGTAGACAAAAAGCGTGCTGAGTTGGGTGCAGTTCAGAATCGTTTCCAATCAACTATTCGTAACCAAGCTAATATTTCAGAAAACTTATCGGCTGCAAAATCACGGATTAAAGACACCGATTTCGCTCAGGAAACTGCAAGCTTAACTAAAATGCAAATTTTACAACAGGCAAGCCAAACGATCTTAAGCCAAGCAAATCAACGTCCACAAGCAGCGCTAAGTTTATTAGGATAAGGTTTAAATTAAGTTATTATGATTTTAGGAAGTGGGTGTCCGTGTTTGATGGGGTATTAACACGGACACCGGATTGGATAGCAAAGCGGAGGAGCTTTAATCCAAACTGTTCATCAATTCAATGAACAAGTATTTATAAGCATGAACTATGCCAATGTTTATGCTAATTTATTGACACTCACTCTCAAACTTCAAAAAGGGGCTGTTAGCCCCTTTTTTCATGAAATGTACAAATAATAAATGAACTATTATTATTTGGCCTACCTTTTGCATTACTCATTCTAAGTAAGTTAAATACCATGCAAATGGCAGTTTTTTGCCCCTTCGGCAAATAGCTTTGACGATAAAAATTGCCATCTTGTATTTAGTAAATTAAAGCTGAGGTAATTCAGCTTTGACTTGAAATAGAGAGAATGAGTTATGGCTTTATTTGTAAATACTAACGTCAGTGCATTAAATGCCCAGCGTCAATTAACCAATTCAGGTAATGAATTAGATACTTCATTTAAACGTTTATCATCGGGTTTACGTATTAACAGTGCCGCTGATGATGCCGCTGGCCTGCAAATTACAGACCGTCTTCAGTCGCAAATACTAGGTTTAGGACAAGGTAATCGTAATGCCAATGATGGCATTTCTTTGGCGCAAACCGCTGAGGGGGCAATGGATGAAATGACATCTATGTTCCAGCGAATTCGTACATTATCGCAACAAGCCGCTAATGGTTCGAATACAGATGAAGATAGACTGGCAATTCAAGAAGAGATCCAGCAGCTTGCAAGTGAGGTGAATCGAGTTGCAAGTGATACTACATTTGGTGGTCAGAATTTGCTGGATGGTACTTATGCTGCGAACTTTCAAGTAGGTGCTGATGCTGTTCAAACTATTGGCTTTAGTATGCAAGATGTTGGTGGAACAGCAAATAGTCTTCAGGCGAACAATGGATTTACATTGTCAGGAATTGCAGGAATAGCTGCTGCAGTGGGTGGATCAAACCTACAAACATTGGCCAGTGGTGTGAGTGCAATATCAGGCGTTGCTAACGCATATACTTTTTCTGGGACATTTCAGGCTGGCACGATCAGTGTGTCTTCACAAGCAAATGCGCAAGCTGTTTTTGCTGGCATGGATGCAATGATAGCCGTGGTTGATAAAAAGCGAGCCGAATTAGGTGCGGTTCAAAACCGATTCCAATCAACGATTAGAAACCAGGCAAATATCTCAGAAAATTTAGCATCTGCAAAATCGCGGATTAAAGATGCAGATTTTGCGCTGGAAACAGCTATGCTTACAAAAAACCAAATTTTACAACAAGCTAGCCAGACAATATTGGGTCAAGCTAATCAAAGACCGCAGGCTGCATTAAGCTTATTACAAGGGTAATAAATAAAATTTTAATATATTTACAAATTTAGCTAAAGCTTTCGCTTCATACGCCGATAGCAGAATTAGAGAACTATAAATCTAGGACTCTAATTCGGTATCTAGCAGGGTAGGGGTATCCCGCTAGTTACCTTATCTAAGATGAAGCGGAGGCTATTATGGCTTTATATGTAAACACTAATGTGAGTTCTTTGAACGCACAAAGACAATTGAGTAATTCAGCAGACTCGTTGGATACATCGTTTAAACGGTTATCTTCCGGTATGCGTATTAACAGTGCTAGAGATGACGCGGCAGGTATGCAAGTATCTAACCGTCTAACTGGTCAAATAAATGGTTTGAACCAAGGGATACGAAATGCGAACGATGGTATTTCTTTGGCGCAAACAGCAGAAGGTGCTTTGGATGAAACAACACAAATGTTTCAGCGTATCCGGACACTAGCGCAACAAGCTTCAAATGGTTCAAATACCGATGAAGATAGGCTTGCGATCCAAGAAGAAATCCAGTCATTGTCATCAGAAGTCAACCGAGTAGCACAAGATACTACTTTCGGTGGTCAAAACTTACTAGATGGTTCTTATGATGCTAACTTCCAAGTAGGTGCTGACGCAGTACAAACTATTGCATTTAGTATGAAAAATGTTGACGGTACAGCCAATGATGTTTCTGCCAATGGTGGGTTTACCTTGTCAGGCATTGCTGGTATTGCTCAGGGCATCGGTGGTAAATCTTTACAAACGCTGGCTGATGGCGTGAGCTCAGTGTCAGGCGTCGCGAATAGCTATACGTTCTCAGGTACATTCCAAGCAGGTTCTATCAGTGTATCATCTCAGGCAAACGCACAAGCTGTGTTGGCTGGTATGGATTCTATGATAGCAGTGGTAGATAAAAAACGTGCTGAGTTAGGTGCAATTCAAAACCGATTCCAATCAACTATACGTAACCAAGCAAATGTAGCAGAAAACCTGACAGCTGCGCGATCTCGTATTAGCGATACAGACTTTGCTCAAGAAACTGCAAACTTAACGAAAATGCAGATCTTACAACAGGCTAGTAGTTCGATTTTAAGTCAAGCAAATCAAAGACCTCAGGTAGCCTTATCGTTATTGGGCTAATCTGTTGTATTACGCCAATTTCAGATGCTACGCTTCTGGACTTGGCGTATACTATAATTAAGTAGTGTTTAAGGAGATCTATTATGAAAGATATTGACCCTTCAAATGTTATCGCCAATGTTTTGACTGGAAGTGTCATAACGGAACAACTTTCTAACGGTATAAAGCGACAAATAGAAGAAAGTAGCAAGGCATCGAGTGATAAAGAAGAACAATCGCTAGATACGCCAGTGGATAGTCAATTTTTGATTGATGATGTAAAGAAGAACTTAGAGAAGCTAGATAAGGTTATTCCAGTAACGACAAACTTGTCATTTGAGTTTGATGAAAATGGTGACCCACCGTTTATTCGGGTGGTTGATAAAGGAAATGATGAAGTGATTCGAGAGATTCCTTCAGAAGAATTTCGTGAAGTTGCTAAGGCTTTGGATGAACTGGCCGATAAATTAACAAGCAAAGGTGTTTTACTCGACAGTATCGCATAGAGCACAATGAATTTTGGAGATACAACATGCCACTTATAACTTCTGCCGGTATCGGCTCAGGCCTAGACTTAGAAAGTATCATTACAGCGTCAGTTAACGCTGAAAGTGGTCCGAAAGTTGCGGCATTTGCAAAAAAAGAAGAGTCACTTAAAGTAGAGCTATCTGCAATAGGTGAAGTTAAGTCGGCTATCTCACAATTGAATGATACGATTGAAAAGTTAGCTGACCCAGATAATTTTGGTAAAAGGGCGGCAACGATTACGCAGCCGACTAGCGGTGATTTAATTAGCGTAACACCCACATCCGATATTTCAGTGGGCAGCTTCGATATCGCAGTAACACAATTAGCTCAAGGGAGTCGAGCAGTCAGTGCGGATAACGCATTTTCGTCTGTCGATGACGTAGTTACAGCGTCGGGAGGGACATTAACCTTTGGTGCAGGAACTGACAATACGTTTGATTTAACACTTAGTGCAGGTGCAACACTTGCAGAATTGAGAGATGCGATTAATTCTGCAGACAACAACTTTGGGGTTACAGCTAACATTGTTAATACGGGTGATCCCGCTATAGGGTCGAAGCTTGTACTTACCTCGAGTGTGAGTGGTACAGGTAATGATTTAGTTATTACCAGCGATACAGCTGAGCTAGATGCTATTGAGACCTATGATGCATCAACGAACCCCAGTGGGGGCATGACAATCGCTGCAGATGACGTGGCTCAAGATGCAATAATTACAGTGGATGGTTTAACGGTAAATAGCGCTACGAATACTTTTAAAGATGCAGTTCAAGATATGACAATCAAGGCATTAAAAGTCAGTGAGGATGATGATGCCGGTTCTCCAGAAACAGCAAAATTAAATATTGATTATGATAAAGAATCAGTCTCCACGCTGATTGACGAGTTAGTAACAAATTATAACAACTTAATTGGAAATATAGGTTTTCAAACTAGGATAGGTAAACCACTCAATGGTGATTCATCTATGAGGAGTTTAAGTGACCAACTTATCAATACACTGGGTAAAACGTTAACTGACGCCGGTCCTTTTGGCTCTATTTTTGATATAGGCTTGGGTGTTAAGAAAGATGGATATTTAGAAAAATCATCATTGGTAAGAAGTTTAGATGAGGCAATGGATGAGAATTTTGATGATATTGGCAAGGCATTTGCAGGGGATAATGGGGTTGCGAAAGATTTAGAAACTTTGTTGGGTAACTATATAGACTCATCGGGTCTTATCAAACAAAGGGAAACTTCTTTGAATGGTCAGTTGAGTGAGCTAGAAGACGATGTTGAAAACCATGAGTTTCGAATGGAGTCTTTTGAAGCTGGGCTTAGGCAAAAATATTCTGGATTAGATGTCTTACTTGCTAATATGCAGCAAACTCAGTCTTATTTAGGCGCGCAACTTGCTAATTTACCAGGCTTTACCAAGTCAAATAATTAAGGTGTTATAATGTATAATGCAAAAGTAAAAAATTATCAAAAAGAAGCTTTGAAGACTCGCGTTGCGGGTGCTGATAGGTATGAAATTATTCAAATGCTGATGTCTGGCGCAATTGAAAAAATGGTGTTTGCAAAGGTGGCAATTGATAAGAAAAACCTAGAGGCAAAAGCTGAACATATTTCAAAAGCTTCAGCTATTATCGAAGCTTTAAGGGGTTGTCTTGATTTTGAAGTTGGTGGAGAGGTTACTGAGAACTTGTATTCACTGTATTCGTACATGATTGATAGATTATTAGATGCAAGTTTAAAAAATGACTCGTCAATTGTTGAGGAAGTATCGATGCTTTTGAAGGAGATTAAATCAGCTTGGGACGCTATCCCATACTCGATCCGCGAGAAGACACTTGGGGATAATGGTAGTGATGCCAATGCTGGATAAAATCCAGCAAATAGGCAACCTTATTGATGAAGTCAGTGAGGTGCTTAATAATAGTCCTGAGCCCAAAGAAATAACGAATATTGTAGATACCTGTCAACTTATTGAACGAACATTACGGTCAGTTTTTGAATCCCCAGACTTCACGTTGAATCAAGATGAGGTGGATAGATTAAATGAAATTTATACACGCTATTCAAATTTAATAAGCTGCGTAGAGACAGAGCAAAAACTAACTTATAATAAATTAGTGAAGCATGTCGGTAATAAAAAGAAGCTTGATGTCTACAGAAACCTGTGATCTCTATATGAATAAAAACAAACACAATCAGCCGTTACAAACCCAAATTAATCAGTTAGATGAAAGCATATCTCACACAATCGCGCATCAAAAAAGAGAAGCTGCTTTTTCAGAGGAAGCGAACGCTCGTTTTGAACATAATATCGTATGTATAAATAAATATTATCCTGACCTAGGCAAAGCGATTGAAGAGTTCGAGTTACGAGATGATTTTTGCCTACATGTGACACAAAGCGGTCATGGGAACTTTGTACCAAAGGGTATGACAATACCTTTATACGGAGATGACCCTATTGAACAAGCTCAAAAGCAAGTTACGGAGCATATTAATAACGCATATTTCACAGTTACTGATTATAGTAGTTATCCAAAAAGGAAAAGTGACGATAGGATCCATACCAATTACATGGTAGACCTTGGCGCAATAATGCGTGAGAATAAAGAGGCAAAGCAACCCAAGTTAAAAAGTCTGCCTGATACGTTCCCTACAGCGATGATTTTTGGGTTAGGCCTTGGCTATCATGTAACAATGCTTATGGAACGATGCCAATTTGATTATACATTCTTGATTGAGCCTGACTTTGAAGTGTTTTTTGCTAGTTTATTTTGTACTGACTGGGCGAGTATTATTGAGCGTATTGATGAAGAAGGTAGTAACTTATACTTTCTCTTAGGTGTTTCTGAAAGTACCCTTATTGCTGATCTCGAGGTTATTACTGAATCTATAGGTTCTCAAGCGCTTGTGCGTTCTTTTTGTTATCAGCACATTCCGAACTCTAGTTTAAATGACATCGTAAAAATTTGGTTTGAAGATTACTTTAAATTTCAAACTGGACATGGGTTTTATAATGATGCAATAACTGGACTAGCTCACTCTATTCATCACGCTGAAAGTCAAGTTAGCTTTTTAAAAGACGTAGACAAAAAAAATTTCAAATTTCAAGATGTGCCTGTTTTTATCATAGGTAATGGTCCTTCTTTGGATGAAGCAAGTGATTTCATCAAACAACAGCAAGGAAAAGCAATTATAGTTGCAGCTGGTTCAGCTTTAGCATCATTAGTTAAATTAGGTATTAAAAGTGATTTTCATGTGCTCGTTGAAAGGCCTTTGTCAAACTATAAAATTGTCGAAGATGTGTTACCTAAAGAAGAGTACTTAAAAACAAACTTACTCAGTGTGAATGTGGTATACCCTGATACAACAAAGCTCTATAAGTGGTCGGGATTAGCTTTGAAGGGAAATGAATCTGGCACTGATTTACTGAGAATCTTAGCATTTCAAAATCAGCAAATAACGCTACCATTACCTTCGTTCAGCAATCCACTCGTTTCTAACACGGCATGTAGTATATTTAGTTATTTAGGCTTTAAACATATTTATTTGTTTGGGGTAGACAACGGTAACTGTGTTTCTGGAAAACACCATAGTAAATTTAGTTTCTATAGAAACTCACCAGACGAACCTGGTTACCACAGCCCAGGAGTAACAGAAAATACTTTAGAGGGTAATTTAACTGGCTTTGTTTATACTAATGATTTATATAAATTATCACATAGACAAATTGAAAGCTTAATCTCAACCTATCCGAATATTACTTTCTACAATGTGGGTAATGGAGCCAAGCTTAAAGGTGCAGTTCCGGTAAGTGCACAGGAGTTATTACCAATCCCCTCGACAATCGAGATAGACACTGTTGTAGAGTCAATTAAAAGAGACTTTTATTGTCCTTTATCTTTAAATATCAATGATGAGTTTGTTGGGGTGGGTATTTTCAATGACGTATGTGAACATTTAAAGAGCATATGTCATGAAAGCGTAAATAGCCGAGCTGAAGCTGCGTCTAATTTAAAAAGGCAAGAGCAATATATATATTCATTGAGAGGCACCGTCGCGAGTCATCTATTTCATATTTTAAAAGGGTCGTTATTATATTTCCACTGCCCGATTATTACGCTGTTATACAGCTATGAGGACGATGATTTTACCTTGCAACGTTATGAGCAGCTCAATAACCTTTGGATTAATTATATTAATAGTATACAGGCTGATTTTGGTTCTAATTACCGAAAATTCTGTGATTATTTAAATCCAAGTCAAATTTAGAAATAAATTAAAGTTGAATTAAATAACATGCTTGATGTTTTAAAAATGATAGGTAGAACCCGTCCGCTGTTTCATGAGGATGTTTCACAACATAATGATATATTGAATACATTAGTTTCTAATGCTCGTTTTTTAGTGATAGGTGCTGGTGGTTCAATAGGTCAAGCGGTGACAAAAGAAATATTCAGGCGAAGCCCGTTATGCTTACATGCAGTCGATATTAATGAAAATGGCTTAGCCGAACTGGTTAGGGATTTACGTTGTGAACTTGGGTATATTTCTGGTGAATTCAAGACTTTTTCACTCGATATATGCTCTAGTACATATGATGCGTTTTATTCTCAAAATGGACAGTATGATTACGTATTAAATCTGTCAGCATTGAAACATGTCCGAAGTGAAAGGGACCAATTTACTTTAATGAGGATGTTGGAGACAAATGTTCTAGCTACAGAAAAAACGCTACAACAAGCTGTCTCTTCTGGAGTGAAAAAGTATTTTTCCGTTTCTACAGATAAAGCGACTAACCCAGCTAATTTTATGGGTGCTTCAAAGCTATTAATGGAAAAAGTATTATATGGATATAGTACAGAGCTAGATATTTCAACAGCTCGTTTTGCTAATGTTGCTTTTTCGAATGGCTCTTTATTAGAAAGTTTTCAGACAAGAATTGAAAAGCGTCAGGTTATAACTGCACCAACAGATATATTAAGGTATTTTATTACGCAGGAGGAAGCGGGGTTATTATGCTTAATATCTTGCTTACTTGGAGAGAATAAAGATATTTATTTTCCAAAAAGTAATTCAGAAATAGTGTTGCAAAGCTTTGTTGATGTAGCTGAAACAGTGATACAGTCACATGGCTTTACTCCATATAGGTGTGACTCAGAAGGTGAGGCTCGCAGTGAAGCCAGAAAATTGATCGCCTCGGGCTTATGGCCATGTTACTTCTCCCAAAGTGATACTAGTGGTGAAAAGCCTGAGGAAGAGTTTTTTTCTGGGCATGATACGCTTGACTTGAGTGCTTTCAAGGAGATAGGAATAATCAAGCCTAGCAAAAATGTTGACAATAAAGCCGAGATAATAAGCATAATTGATGAAATTAAACGTCTACAGCGTTCAGGTGTTTGGTCAAAGTCAGCGATTGAAAATGCTATAGCCCCTATACTCCCGAACTTTACCCACATAGAAAAGTATAATTCATTGGATAATAAAATGTAGGAGTCATTGTGCTCAATAAGATAAGCCAGTTCATCCAAGGTTACTTTGACACGAAAGAATTTATCCCTCTGCATGAACCAAACTTTAGTTCAACTGAAAGCCAAATGCTTATAGATTGCCTCGATAGTACATATGTATCGACTGTAGGCGCTAATGTAACTCAATTTGAAAGCGAGATCTGTACTTTTACTCAATCGAACTATGCCGTAACGACTAACTCTGGAACATCAGCACTTCATGTTGCATTACTGGTTGCAGGTGTGAAGCGAGACCAGTTTGTAATTACTCAGTCTCTTACATTTGTGGCGACTTGTAATGCCCTTAGTTACATTGGCGCAACCCCAATTTTTGTTGATGTTTCGTTGCAATCGCTAAGTTTATGCCCTGTTTCTCTAGAAAATTTCTTACTTGAATATGCTTTTGTAAACGAAGATGGAGAATGCATTCATAAAATCGAGAAGAAAAAGATCAGTGCTGTGCTTCCTATGCATACCTTTGGGCACCCAGCTGACATGAATGGCATACGAAAAGTGTGTAAAAAATGGAATTTAGCAATTGTAGAAGATGCTGCGGAAGGCTTAGGGAGTCAATATAATGGACAAGCTCTTGGTACATTTGGTACAGCATCAGCGTTAAGTTTCAATGGTAATAAGGTTATAACGACCGGTGGTGGTGGTGCTTTGTTAACACAAGATACACAGGTAGCCAACGCAAGTAGACACCTTATGTCAACCGCTAAGGTGCAACATGAAAGAGAGTTCATCCATGACCAAGTAGGCTTTAACTACAGAATGCCAAATATTAATGCGTCGCTAGGCAGAGCACAATTAGGTCGCTTAGATGGCTTTTTAACTGAGAAGCGATTGCTAGCTGATGAGTATCGCTCTTTATTTTTAAATAGCGATTATTGCTTTGTTGATGAACCACCAAATTGTAAGTCGAATTTTTGGTTAAACGCTGTTGTTTGTGAGGATAAGTCGCACCGAGATAGGTTATTAGACTCTCTTTCGAAAGACAACATAATGGGCAGACCGATATGGAGACCCATGCATTTGTTAGATATGTACGCTGACGCACCGAGTTTGGAATTAAACAATACAGAATACTTTGCACAGAGACTAGTGAACTTGCCTAGCTCCGTAAAAAAGAAGCGGTGATATTGTGAGAAAAATTGCTATTTTTACCGGAACCCGAGCTGAATATGGGTTACTTTATTGGACTTTAAAAGGTCTAAAAGCACATCCGCGGTGTGATTTACAATTATTCGTAGGCGGGATGCACCTATCAAGAGAATTTGGCTATACCATTGAGCAAATAAAGCAAGATGGCTTTGATGTAACTGGGCAGTTGGAGTTCTTGGTATCTTCAGATACAGCCTTAGGTGTATCGAAATCAATGGCTTTAGCCATGATGTCTGCTGCCGAACAATTTGTGATACACACCCCTGATATGCTGTTGGTATTGGGTGATAGGTATGAATCCTTAGCGGTCGCACAGGCTGCAATGCTCGCAAATATTCCAATTGCACATATACATGGAGGCGAGGCCACTGAGGGTCTTATTGATGAAGCTATTCGTCATTCATTGTCAAAAATGTCTCATTTGCACTTTACTACGACCGAAGTCTATAAAAAGCGGGTGGAGCAACTTGGTGAGCAGCCGAATCGGGTTTTTAATGTCGGTGCTCCTGGCATTGATAATTTATTAAAATTAAATTTACTTTCAAAGAAATCGTTAGAAAAGGAACTCGACTTTAAGTTGGGAGAACAGTTCTTTTTAGTAACTTACCACCCTTTAACTTTAGATAAAGAAAGCTCACTTCAAGCATTGGAAAACCTGCTATTAGCTTTTGGTGCCTTCCCTCATTATCAGCTTGTTATTACCTATCCAAATGCGGATACATTTGGCAGGGTGCTGATAGATAAGCTACAAGAGTTTGCAAAAAGCCAAACAACCAGAGTATTGTTAACACAGTCATTAGGTCAGTTGAAATATTTATCACTTATGAAAGTGTGTGACGCGGTTGTTGGTAATTCATCGAGTGGCATATTGGAAGCGCCATCTTGCAAAGTTGCAACCGTCAATATTGGTGCTAGGCAGTTAGGCCGAGTTGCTGCTAAATCAGTTATTCAAAGTGGTGGATCTGTAGAGGAAATAGTACAAGCTCTGAAAACAGCGATTAGCTTAGAGCATAAGGAGGTGTGTATGTCGGTTATTAGCCCCTATGGCACTGGTGGAGCGTCGGATAAAATAGTGCATGAAGTTATGAATCAGTCACTTGAAGATATATTATTAAAAAGGTTCAATGACTTTGGTGGTGAGTCATGAACGTAGCATTTATCGGTTGTGTAGAAACCAGTCATGCAGCATTCAAACAATTGTTAAAGCACCATGTGGAAGGTAAGATTAAGCTGGTTGCATTGATCACCAAATCTAAATCAGTGTTTAACTCAGACTATGCAAGTTTGGCTGAATTAGCGCTAGAACTTGGTATTGAGACAACCTTTTTTATAAATGATACCGATTACGAAAAAGCCTTATTGGATAAACATATTGATATATTATTTTGTATTGGCTGGAGTCATATAATACCTAGTAAAATACTCCATCACGTGAAAAAAGCGGCAATAGGTTTCCATCCGGCAAAGCTACCTCGTAATCGTGGGCGCCACCCTTTAATTTGGGCATTGGCCTTGGGGTTGACAGAAACTGCCTCGAGCTTTTTTTTAATGGAGGAAAATGTTGATAGTGGCGCGCTAGTGGATCAGGAGACAATCGAAATATTTGATACGGATTATGCTCGAGATTTATATAATAAAGTGCTTTTGGTAATCCCTCAACAGATATCAAAAATAGTCAAAGGCTATCATGACAACTCAATCGAGCCTCAACCTCAAGTAGAAACTGGCTCTAATTATTGGCGCAAACGGTCAGCGATTGATGGTGCAATTGATTGGAGAATGCATGCTAACGATATTTACAACTTAATTAGAGCTTTGTCTTCGCCATATCCTGGGGCTACATTTTTAAAGGGCGGCGAAACCTATACTGTAACTTGTGCGACTCATCACAACGAAATGGTAGCATTAAACTTCGAACCGGGGAAAATACTAAGCACAACCCGTACCAAGGTACATGTAAAGTGTTCAGGTACATCGAGTCTTTGGTTAGAAAATATAGATGGCTCAAAATTCATAACCGGAGAGTACATATGAGTATTGTGGCAGTTATTGCGCCACACCCTGATGATGAAACATTAGGGTGTGGAGGGACTATATTGAAACACCTTGCTGCTGGTGACGAAGTTCATTGGATTATTGTTACACAAATTAACGAAGAAATTGGTTTTTCAAAAGACCGCATAAGCGCGAGAAAATGTGAAATAAAGCAAGTGGCTGATGCGTATAAAATGACGTCTTATTTGTGGCTAGAGCATGTGGCTACTACTTTGTCATCAGATACATTAGGAGATCTAATTGGTGATTTATCTGAGGTGATTAATCGGCTAAAGCCCGATCAGCTTTATGTCCCATACCCTGGCGATGTTCATTCAGACCATGGTGTGGTGTTTAATGCCGTGTCGGCATGTTCAAAGTCGTTCAGATACCCGTTTATCAAAAAAATATGCTGCTATGAAACCCTATCTGAAACTGAGTTTGCGATAAACCCTATGAACCCTGTATTTAAGCCAAACTTATTCGTAGATATTTCGGAGCACGTAGAGCGAAAAGTCGAAATCATGCAGTATTACAAAGGTGAGATCCAGCCCGCACCATTCCCCCGTAGTGAAGAAAATATTCGCGCATTAGCACGTTATAGAGGTGCAGTAGCTGGGTGCGACATGGCCGAAGCGTTTATGATACTAAAAGAGGTAATATGAATCAGAAAGTTACAATCATTGCTGAGGCTGGAGTAAACCATAATGGCGATATTGCTCTTGCTTACAAATTAATAGATGCAGCAGTTGAAGCTGGTGCTGATATTGTAAAGTTTCAAACTTTTAAAGCAGAACAGTTGGTCACCCGAGAAGCGCGGCAATGTGAATACCAAACGGTCAATACGGAGATTAAAGAGTCTCAATTTGCTATGTTAAAACGGCTTGAGCTACCTTATGAGCATCACGGCCCGCTTATTTCGTATTGCGCTAAAAAAGGGATACAGTTTTTATCTACCGCGTTTGATGAACAAAGTCTAAGCTTTTTGGTAAATGAATTAGGGCTTTCTACATTGAAGGTCCCGTCGGGTGAGATAACCAATGGCCCGTTTTTATTGGCTCACGCAAAGACGGGGGCTGATATTATTTTATCAACGGGAATGTCGACATTAGCAGATATAGAGTTAGCTTTGGCTGTGCTTGCATTTGGTTTTACTACGCCAGAAAAAGAGTGCTCCATTGCTGCGTGCCAGAGCGCTTATGCGTCCGAGGCTGGGCAGAAAGCTTTAAGGCAAAAAGTGACTTTGTTGCATTGTACGTCAGACTATCCTGCAAAGTTGGAAGATATTAACCTAAAAGCTATGAATACAATGGCTGATGCATTTGGGGTTCCCGTTGGCTACTCAGATCATTCTGAAGGTGTCGCGGTCGCACTGGCGGCTGTTGCTCGCGGTGGTGTCGTTATTGAAAAGCACTTTACGTTGGATAAGAAATTACCAGGCCCAGATCATAAAGCCTCTCTTGAGCCCAAAGAGTTAGACTATATGGTAGCTAATATTCGCTCTGTTGAGCGGGCGTTAGGTAGTAGGATTAAGACGTTTACTGAGTCTGAGGTTGAAAACCGCTCTATTGTCAGAAAGAACTTAGTGACGACACGAGCTGTAGAAGCGGGTGAACTCTGGCAGCCAGATATGATTACGGCTAAACGTTCAGGTTCGGGTCGCTCACCAATGGAGTATTGGTCTCTTATTGGTAGCTCTGTTGTGACAGATCTTGATGAAGAGCAGGAAATATAGTGAAAATCGGTTATTTTGCAGATGGACCTTGGGCTCACAAAGCGTTAGAGAAAATAGTAACTGATAGTTGCTTTGAAATAGTGTTCATTGTACCTAGATTTGATACTCAAGATCCCATATTGAAAGAGTGGGCAAACAAACTAGGTGTACCATTCTTACTGGCTGAGAATGTTAATTCAGAGCAGTTTATTGGTGTGATTAACCAGTTTGGTGCCGAACTTTTGGTTTCTATGTCGTTCAATCAAATATTAAAAACGCCTATTCTTTGTATGGCACCTAAAGGTTTTATTAACTGTCACGCAGGGGCATTGCCATTTTATCGAGGGCGAAACCCTTTAAATTGGGTACTGATAAATGGAGAAAGTGAATTTGGGATCACCGTGCATTATATTGACGAAGGCATTGATACCGGCGATATCATTGAGCAACAGAAGTTCCCGATAGAAGGTGTCGACAATTATAGTACTTTGTTGTCTAAAGCCATTAATTCGTGCGCAGATGTACTATATTCAGCGTTAAAAAAATTGGCTACAAATACCGTTGAACGAATACGGCAGCAAGATATACATCCTATTGGCACCTATTTTTGCCAACGTGTTATCGGGGATGAAGAGTTAACATTCAATCAATCAGCTGTGAGAGTCCATAACTTTATCAGAGCGATTACGTTGCCAGGCCCCGGTGCTCGTTGTTTTCATGGTGATCAAGAATATGCAATTTTGAGTAGTGAGCTTATTTTAGGTGCACCTGAATACATTGCAACAATAGGTGAGGTGACTGCTCGTAATTCAAAAGGGTGTGTAGTTAAAGTAGCAGATAGTTCAATACTAATTACGCAAATGAGTGAAGTATTTGATGGAAAAGTAGCTGAAAAATTTACGCCTGATTTTCGGGTTGGAACGCGTTTCAAGGTTGGAAAATGAAACCAGCGAGTAAAGTGCTCGCGGTGGTAACTGCGAGAAAAGGAAGTAAGCGACTTCGAAATAAAAACCTTAAACCGCTACTTTCAAAGCCATTATTACACTGGACTTTAAAAGCCGGGGTAGAGAGTAGTACGATAACAACCTGTCTTTTGAGTACTGATTGCGAGGAAATGCGCACTTTAGGACAATCTATGGGCGCGCAAGTGCCATTTTTGAGGCCTGCGCATTTAGCGTCGGATACCGCTAAGTCAATAGATGTTGTTCTTCATTCGCTTGATTATTTCGAATCTCAAGGAGAGCAATTTGACTACGTTATTTTGCTACAGCCAACATCACCGTTAAGGACGTCTAAACATATCGATGAGGCTTTTTTTCAGATGATTGGTAGTGGTAGTGAAGGCATCATTTCTGTTTGTGAGGTTGAGCATTCGCCAATTTGGTCGGGACAGCTTGGTCAAGATAAAGACATGTCTCAGTTTTTAAATATGGACTTTGTTAATGCTAGGAGCCAAGATTTACCTCCTTATTTTCGGCTCAATGGTGCAATCTACATAGCTAAAGTGGCTGCTATACGAGAACAGAAGAGTTTTTTTCTGGGGCAAAACTTACAGGCATACATTATGTCTCAACGAGAATCGATAGATATCGATTCTGAATTAGATTTTAAATTTGCACAGTTACTGATGGAAGAAGCACGTTGAATTATAGAATATTAATTGTTGGATGTGGGGAAATAGGCGCACGTCACTTACAAGGTGTGCTCAAAAGTAGTTTACCTTTGAGTATTGATGTAGTCGATATTGACAAAGAGTCATTAACTAAAGCTCGAAAGTTGGCAGATGAAGTAACGCCTGGCAATGGTCAAACGCAAGTACATTATAAAGTAGTGTTACCAGAAGGGCAGGATTATAGCGTTGCAATTATCGCGACAACCTCAAATGTTAGACTTCATGTAATGCGTGAATTATTAAATAGTAATCATGTGACCAGCTTGATACTTGAGAAGTTTTTATTTTCTTTTAAAGATGAATATCAAAAAGCAAGAAATTTACTTAAGGAGCATTCAGTTAAGGCATATGTCAATTGTCCTCGTAGGATGAACCCACACTATCAGGCGTTGAAAAAAGAACTAAAAAAACATGCAAATTGGCAATTTTCGGTCGTGGGAAATGAGTGGGGGCTTGCTTGCAACGCGGTACATTTTCTAGATATATATCGTTATTTATTTGAAGAGAAAGAGCTTTTTATTTTAGAAGATAAAGAGTTAGAGCCTTGTATATTTGATAGTAAACGAGGTGGTTATAAAGAGGTGTTTGGCCGAATAATGAGTTTATCAAAAGAGCTTTCAATATCGTGCGGGCATAGTGAAAAAATGTCATTACAGGTGAAGCTGACTTCAGAGCATCAGGAGGTTCTAATCGATGAGCTTGCAGGTACCATCGAATTTAATGGTGATATACAAGAAATACGCCCTTTTGAAACGGTTTATCAAAGTAATTTAAGTTATCAGTTTGTTGAACAGAGTATTCAGGAGGAACCAATGACACTAACACCATTTGAAGAGTCTGCTGATACCCATTTGGCACTTTTAGATACGCTAGAGAAACATTTCCAATTACATGGGGATACCTCACGTGGTCGTGAGTATCAAATCACTTAGGGGGTAGATATGATTTGGTTAATTGGTGCTGGTAGTATGGCGATTGAGTATGCAAAAGTACTTAAAGCGCAAAATGAAACTTTTAAAGTTATTGGACGAGGACAGGGATCAGCAACGGAGTTTGAGAGTAAAACAGGAATTACTGTACATAGGTCACCAATTGATGAAGTGGTTAAAGGTGCTGATATTAGGTGCGACAGCGCGATAGTGTGTGTAAGTACATTATCGAGTTTTGATATTACCTTGCAGTTATTGGGTATTGGCTTTAAATCAATTTTGGTTGAAAAACCGGCTGCTTTGTCACTGGATGAAGCAAAGCAGCTATATCGAGCTTCTATTGAGGCTAATGCTAATGTTTATATAGGATTAAATCGAAGGTTCTACGCATCAGTTGAAAAAGCACACCAGTTAATAAAAGAGGATGGTGGTGTAAGGGCCATTCAGTTCGAGTTTACTGAGTGGTCTCATGTAATTGAGAAGTTAAGTAAGCCAAGAAAAGAATTAGAGAACTGGTTTTTATGTAATTCACTCCATGTTGTCGATTTAGCATTTAGTTTTTCCGGAGCACCAGCTGAAATGTCATGTAATCACTCGGGTGAATTAAGTTGGCATAAACCAGCTTTGTTCAGTGGTTCAGGTGTGACACAAACAGGCGTATTATTTAGTTATCATGCGGACTGGGAGTCGGCAGGCCGGTGGGCTATTGAAATACAAACGAGTAAAAGAAAAATATATTTGTCTCCCTTTGAAGAGCTTGCTATACAAAATAAGGGCTCTATTTCAATATCTAAATTTGCACTTGAATCTAGTCTAGATATAGATTTTAAGCCTGGGTTATATAAACAAGTCGAGAGCTTTTTAGGCAATAAACAGACTGACATGGTCACTATTAATTCATATGTAGAAATGCTCCCTCACTACCTGAAAATAGCAGGCTACTGAGGGAGGCTATGTGTTAGAAGGTAATTAATCTAATGCATAAATTTATGCTTAATGATTACTTTTTAACTTTACTGAGGTTTTTGAAAATATGGAGTTAAGGAGTTGAATACACGAATATGTCCTTGTTTACTTAAGTGGTGGCCATCTGAAATATACATATCTTCAAGTATTACACCCTCAAAGGTTTTGCTTAAATAACCTGTAGGAAACGATTTTGCTAATATATGGTTGTATTGCTCAATAGATGCTTTGAGTTTTGAGTTTTTTTTAGCATAGCTTTCACAAGCTGGTCCAATAGGGACCACTAAGAATTTACTACTAGGAAAAACATTTTTTAGCTTTTCAATATTTTTTAAGTACTCGTTAGGCTTTACGAACCGATTATCATCTCGTTCAATATAATATTGTTCATTTGCTTTCACTCTTTTGTGAATGAAATTTTGAACCCATTTAGGGGTTTTATTTATCCAGCGCAAGTTCTCTTTGCTAATTGCTCTTGGGTAACAATCAACAATCCCGACTTGCAAGATTACAAAGTCAACGTTTTTATAAGCTTTAAGTGAGGAATCTATGTTTTCAATTAATCGACTAGAATCTAAAGCTCGCTGGCGCAACATTCTAAAAGAGCAAGTTGATGAGAATGCATCAGTTAACTTATAAATCCATACATCGTCGTCCACCGTTTCTTCTGGAGGGGAGCGAGGTAACCCCAATGAGTCTGTTAAAATCAGTACTTTAGTTTTTTTATTCATTTTAATTTAATCCAAAGTTTAAGAAGTGATCAAATTTCTGGAAAATATTATTCCTGATAGTGGGGATTTCATTGAAATAAAGAACTAGATTCTTTCTGCTTCCCATTTTCTTAACAAAGCTTGCACTGTGGTGGATTTTGCAATCAAACAGCACAATATCTCCAGCTTTTAACACTGCTTTCTCAGCATTTTTATAGCTAGTAAAGCTAGGCTCAAAATGATTATGTGCCTGAGTGGAAAGACCATTCATTGCGTACATTTTATGATATCGCTCTTTATACTCACACTTAATTTTATGCGTACCTTTAATGAATGTAAATGGACCGTCAATGTCACTCATATCCTCAAGTATAACCATAACTTTAAACTGGTCGCTCAAATTATCAATATGCCAAAATAAATCTTGTCTGGGAACGCGCGTATTTAGGAGATACTCAGCCATAACAAAACTAGGAGTGGGAAGTATGTTAAGTTTAAAGTGACGTTGGGCAACCTCTGAGAACATGGTGTTATTGAGAATGAATTTTGAAAATGCGGACGGCGTTTTTTCATGTTCTTGAAACAATATTCGTTGCTTATTATCAAAGGGAGAGCTTTGTACGTAGCGGACACCATCAATAAAATCAAAAGTGAAGCGGCTTCTTAATGCCTTTTGAACTGTTTTCTCATCTTGTTTAGGCATTTTCTTGAAGCTATTGTCCCATTCACTTTGTAATAATTGAATTGTCTTCTTATCGAAAAAATCATTGATAATACAAATACCGTCTTGCTCTAGTGTATTCAGCAATGATTGATGTTTATCATCGGGGCAATTCAAGAGCTGAGCTCGTTCACTTTCATTCCAAAACTGCCAAAATAGTTCTTGATTAGACTGGAGTAATGATTTTATTTCTGGTCCAAATAATTCAAAAAGAGAATTATTTTCGGACATATACTGAGAGATTAATAGCTGTACAAACTCTTGCGGTGAGTTATTGGCTAGGTTAGATAGGTCTTCAAAGTTATTAATCATTGTTATATTTACTCCGTAACTAGGTGGCACTCATGATACTTGAGTTTAAGCAAAATATGGACCAAAATTTAGTGTGTATGGATAGGGTGTTGTGGTTCAATAATTCCGGACACTATTTTAGGTGGTATCATTACCACTCAATCAGAGGTGTCCGATGGCAAAAAAACGCAGAACATTTAGTAAAGAATTCAAACTTGAAGCCGCTTGTTTAGTTTTAGACCAAGGCTATTCACTTCAAGAAGCATGTCGTTCATTAGATGTTGGAGAAACGGCTTTAAGGCGCTGG
>NZ_MIET01000014.1 GCF_003590335.1 Pseudoalteromonas sp. MSK9-3
GTTTCTATTGTATAAATGTTGCAACATCGCAGAGTTAAAACAGCTCGTTGAAGAATCGATATTTATATACAATGAAATACGACCGCACTTAAGTTTGGATATGAAAACACCAAATCAAGTGCATAAAAAAGACCTGGCGCTTTCGCACCAAGTCTTTCATTAAAACCGTCAACCTATTTCAGGACGGGACATACACTATAAGGTTTTCATATACTCGACTAATTGCCATTTTTGACTATCGGTTAGGGCTGTGCCGTAGTTATGCCCGAGGTTAGAGTTGCCTTTTTGAGGTTGTCCGCTTTTATCATTGACCCGAAATAAGTTCAAACCTGTATGTGTCTCGTATCCTACATTAACAGGATCGAATTCACGGCTTCCGACCCAGAACTCAGTTAAGCGCTTTTCAGGTATTTGTAATAGCTCCCATAAATTTGCAACAGATCCGTTGTGTAAATAAGGTGCTGTCGCCCAAATGCCATTGAGAGGCCTACCTTTGTAAACACCATTGTCTAGTGTGCCATCTTTACAGTCAGTCTCAATAACCTGTGCTTTTTTATTACGCGCCGCTAAGTGTTCCGATATTAACTGTTTGAATTCTGCTAGCGCGCTGATTTTCTTGCCTTCGTCAGTTGTACGCTCTGCAATATTACCGGCTTTAAGTGCGAGTGGAATGTCCTTGAGCACTAACCCAACGACGCCATTCACTGGAATATCAATCGCATTGTCGATTTCGTCGAATTTATCACCAATCAAGATGCGTTCTTTCGTGCCTTCTAGAATATGCGTTTTTGCCATATGACATGACGCATTGTAGGCCGTCACTGGATCTGTTTTAAGCTCAGAGATAAGGGTTTGGTTTGCGATGTATCTTTTTAATTCATCTTCTCGCGGGATCACCTGATGGCAACTAGCACACTGTGTTTCATAAAGAACCGCGCCTTTCGCTGCTTTGTTATTGTCTATGGCAGGAAAATAATCTAATGGCCATTGTGGAGAGCGAAGTGTTTTGACCCAAGATTCTAAATATCCTAATCCCATAATATCAACCGTTGATGAGTAGCGTATTTCCTTGCCCCATAAACGCTGCCAAAAGGGCGCTTCTTTGATCTCAAGACTGCCAAATACTCCGACAACTTCACCTATGTTACGTACCAAGGGGCCAATTATGGGTGTGTTAGGTGCTGAGGCATTCCATTGAACAACATCAGATTGATGTGTTCCCCATAGAAATGGATAAGACACAGGACCTGTTGGCGTATTTTTGTTACTTAAGTCGTGCAGCGCAAACGCGGTGCCTGCATTTTGTATATTACCAAATGCGTCTAACCGAGCATAGCTGGTGAAGTCTTCAGGGTAACCAGACGGAAGCTGATTCACATTTTGTCTATTAGTAGAGGCGAGCGCCACATTTTGTAAGCGGTTTTTTAGCTCAGTGATGTCGCTAGCGGTACTATTTTTTCCTAATACATTTACAGCAAAGCGTTGAAACTTATCATCGTCTGCTAGTGTTTTATCCATGGCCTCTATGAGCTTTTTAAAGAAAAGTACAAAGTTACCTAAAGTAGGTGCGCCTTCAATTAATATTTTTGTGCCTTGGTAGTCTAACTGGTTAGTGTGACATGCAGCACATGTCATACCTACCCAGTTCTCACCGGTCGTTTGATTGCTATGCAGTGCGAAGCCGATGGGAAGACCACCAGGGTTCGCTTCTGAGGCTTGCATAGGCAGGTAGCGAAGCATTTCCATATGTTCTGAGTGGCGAAATAATTGTTGGCTATCGGCTTGTTCAAGCCATACAAACCAGTCATAGGGGATGATCTGCGCGCCTTGATTAGTGAACCAAAAATTTTGTCTGGTTTTTTCACTCCAGCCTTGGTCTAGCCATACTCGCTGAATGTCATCACCTTGTGCAGGGGTGATCTTAGGGGGCGAACTCGGTGCTTTAGGTGGCTGTGTGCTGCAACCAATGGCCGTGACGAGGCCAATTAAGCTGAAAGTAATAACCAAGCGTAATTTGCTCATTGCGTATTTCCTTACTTGACGAAGTTCGCAGAGCATAGAAGGGGATACTAAAATATGCCATTACAGCAAATTACAGGGTGTTAACGTTGAGGTACTTAAAAATGAAAAAGGCGTAGGAAGGAGATTTAAGAAAGCGCAAGCCAAGCATTGCTTGGCTTGCGTGTCGCGTTTATTTAAAAGTAAGCGCGTAAACCCAGTTTAAGGTTGCGACCAGGAAGAGGTGCCTGATCTTTAATAAACGAGCTGTGCACAAAACCAAGCTCATCAGTTAAGTTATCGATATTTGCATATCCTACAAAGTCTATACCTTGCGCTTCAAAATCATATTGAAGGCTGGTATCGACTAGGGTATACCCGTTAGTTTGGGTCTCATAACTGGTAATATTAGACTGACTATTGTAACGAGTAATAGTCATATTTGCCTTCCAACCTGCATGTTCAAATTCGTATTTTACACCAAACTTGTTACTAGGAATGCGCGGTAAATATTGGTCATTATCTAGTTTGGCAGTCAGTGAATCAGCAAATACTTTTACGCGATTTTTATCGTTAATTCGATAGTGCGCATCAAGTTCAATACCATACAATTCTGCATCGTTACTTACAAATTTAAAGACAGGTGACGCACCTTCATGGAAGTGGTCTGCTTCTTCTAAACCATGCTCCGCGGTATACATTAAACCAGTATTTTGCTGGTAGTAGTAGTTGGCGATATCATTGTAAAAAACATTAACGGTATAACCAAAATCGCCCATGAAACGTCTAACGCTAAAGTCGATATTTGTTGCTGTTTCTTGCTCTATGGTTTGTGGTTCAAAGTGGATTTCACCCTCTTCAATTTCATACCCTAGACCTAGTTCGTAGGTGCCAGTCGCAATGTGTGTGCCATTTGACAGTAGTTCAGCAGTTAGTGGTGCACGTTCTGAGCGAGAAAGGTTAACTGCAAAGTTATGCCCTTCAGCAAAGTTATATACGCCGCCAATTGAAGCGCTGAAGTTAGTCATGTCTAATTCATAGGCAACTGTTTCAAACTCGCCGTGGTCGTCATGATCATCGTGTCCGTGGTCGTCATGATCATCGTGTCCATGGTCGTCATGATCATCATGTCCATGGTCGTCATGATCATCGTGATGCGATTCATTTGTTACTAAGCTAGACAGCTGAAAATCTTCAATACGTGCGCCAATCTCTAGGGTAAAGTCACCAAATGTACGTTCTTCAAGTAAGAAAAGAGCGTGAGATTTAGTTTCAGTCGCTGGAGTGAATGCTTCGGCACCTTGCGCTTCATAATCACTGTCTGAGTAATGGTAACCAATAATACCATGCCACTCACCAATACGATGCTCTACACCTGTGCGTAATTCAGTGGTTTTGTTTTTAAATGTTGTACCAATAGCACCATGTTCAATTTCACTGTGCTCATAATCGGTATAGCCAGCTCTTACATTAATTGATTCAATCCACTGATTATGTAGAGAGTAATTGAATAGAGCCTGCCAGCGGTCTTGTTTTACACGCGCATAGACAGCTTCTTCAGTATGCTCATCGTGGTCGTCATGTGCATCATGATCGTGGTCATCGTGGTCATCGTGGTCATCGTGGTCATCGTGGTCATCGTGGCCGTGGTCATGACCTTCATGACTGTGAGCAGGGATCCCATAATCAGTTTCAATGCGCCCGAATGCAAGCCCCAATGTTAAATGGTCATTTACGTAGCTTGTACCAAAGTTCACTTGCTGTGAATCAATATACGTATTATCTACTTTATTGGCTGTTTCTGGTGCTTCTTCATGGTGATCGTCATGATCTGCTTCAGAACCGTGGTCATCATGTGCGTCGTGATCATGATCGTCATGGTGATCATCTTCACCGTGCTCGTCGTGTGGCAGGTTAAACTGCGGCGTCTCGTAATCTCCGCCTTTTCTACTTACACCATCAAAGTGAAAGTTGAACCCTTCATGACCGGCCTCAAGCACTGCAGCGTATGTATTGGTATTTGATACCGTATCGTGGCTATACTCGGCTGCACCAGATAGTGATTCAATGACATCGGTAGGAATACGGTTATCGACAACGTTGACAACACCACCAATGGCACCAGAGCCATATAGTAATGTGGCTGGGCCGCGTAATACTTCAATTTGTTGTGCAGATAAACTATCGTTAGTGTTTGCGTGATCAGGACCTACACGTGACGCATCGCTGCTATCTAAACCATTTTGCGTAATTTTTACACGTGGACCATCTAAGCCACGAATAATTGGGCTTGAAGAAACCGGGCCAAAATAGCTTGAGTTGATACCTGGTTGACCTTTTAAGGTTTCGCCAAGTGTTGGTTTAGCTGCATTTTTTAGTTCGTCGCCTGCCAGTACTGTTACTGGAGAAGCCATTTCAACGTTATTTTTGTGCAACGCTGATGCATAAACCACAATACTTTCAACTGCACTTGGCTTAAGTGCAACCGTAACGTAGCCGTTGTTTGTGGTAACATCTAAACGAGCATCTAAGTAATTATTTTTTGTAATATGAAGTTGTGAGTCTGCATCTACGTTTATGGTAAATTGACCACTTTTATCTGTTGTCACCGATTGACTTTTACCATGCAAGTGTACCTTTGCACCGCTTACTGGCTGGTTATTTTGGTCGAGTACTTTACCTTTAATATCTGCGGCAAATACGTTACTAGAGAATAGCGCAGTAAGAATTGCACTGCTGATCAGGGATTGCTTCATCATAATTTATTAGACACTAACTTTGGGGTTGAAATAACTTGCGATAATATAACACCACATATATGACAGTTCAATGATGTTATACTATAACCTGAAAGATTTTTGCTAAAATCGACACAAAGTCTATAGTTAATTCGTGGCAGGTTAGGAAAATTGACATGACTAAACCTTTCGTCTTTAAAGCACGTGTTAATGTGGCTGATCTATTTCATCATGCTAATCATCAAGAGGTGTTTACTACGGCACTACAAAAGTCAGAATCGCTTTCGCATTTTGTGTTAAAAATAGTGGGTTTGTGTGCCATTTCTTATGAACAAAGTGCGCATTTAAACGCACACTCCGACAGACAAAAGCCAGATGTATGGCTTGAAGATGATACTGGGTATATAACCCTTGCATTGTATGCCAGTGAGTTAGAACTAGAAGAGATCGCACGGGTGGCAAAGTTGTTTGGCAAAGTGGTGATATTGTCGCAGGAGAACCCAACCTGGTTTAGTGAAATATCTGAACGTATACACGTAGTTGAAAACGTGAGTATCTTCTCTTTAGAGTCGCAATTTGTCGAGTCATTAAGCGACGCTTTGAGTCGCAGCTTGCATTGGGATGTTGTAATTGAGCAAAACCAACTGAGTGTGAGTGATAAAAATGAATATTACGAAACACAGGTAACTCAGCTGGTGTAATTGCTCAATTTATTGACAGACTATTTAGTACATACTCGGTTTTAAAGGAGCGTAATCTTTATATCTGTAAGAGGGCGCGAGCAACATAGTAATACTTCACCTTCTCTAACGAATGCTAATGGCTCTTGAATATATGCAATTTTCCCGTCATTGAGTTGCGCTCGACAGGCGCCACAAAACCCTTCACGACATTGGTATTGTACGTCAATATTAGCGGCTTCTAGAGTATGCAGTAAAGTAGGGGATTGAGCCGCAAATTCTAGCGGCTCATCAACATCATTTATCGTGATCTTTGAACAAGGCTTTTCAACCATTATAAATCAAAATCACCAAAATCAGATGCGTCTACTTTAGAGTCGATTTGACCAACAAGGTAAGAACTAATCTCAGCCTCTTGCGGAGCAACTTGCACGTTATCAGAAATTAACCAAGCGTTGATCCAAGGGATTGGGTTTGACTTGTTTTCAAACTGTGTGGGTAGTCCAACAGCCGTCATACGTGTATTTGTAATATACTCTACATACTGGCACAAAATGTCTTTGTTCAAGCCGATCATAGAGCCGTCTTTGAATAAGTATTCTGCCCACTCTTTTTCTTGCTCGGCGGCTTCAACAAACATTGCAATGGCTTCTTCACGACACTGCGCTGCTACAATGGCCATTTCTGGGTCATCTTTGCCTTCTTGCATAATATTAAGCATATGCTGCGTACCAGAAAGATGCAGGGCTTCATCACGTGCAATAAGCTTGATGATTTTTGCATTGCCTTCCATTAATTCACGTTCAGCAAAGGCAAAAGAACAAGCGAAGCTGACGTAAAAACGAATTGCTTCTAAAATGTTTACTGACATGACGCAAAGGTAAAGTAACTTCTTCAGCTCAAATAGACTAATAACAACGGTCTTGCCATTGATCTCGTGTTTACCCTCACCATATAAGTTAAATATAGAAACCTGCTCAATTAATGCATCGTAATAACGTGTAACCGCGTCAGCACGTTCATTAATTTTGTCGTTACTTACTATGTCATCAAATATAAGCTCAGGCGACTGAGTGACATTACGAATGATGTGCGTGTAAGACCGGCTGTGAATTGTTTCGCTAAATGCCCATGTTTCAATCCAAGTCTCTAACTCAGGAATAGAGACGATAGGAAGCAAAGCTACGTTAGGCGAGCGACCTTGAACACTGTCTAGTAGCGTCTGGTATTTCAGGTTACTTAAAAAGATGTGTTTTTCATGCTCAGGGAGCGCTTGAAAATCGATTTTATCTTTACTAACGTCAACTTCTTCAGGTCGCCAGAAGAATGAAAGCTGTTTTTCAATTAGCTTTTCAAAAATCGGGTATTTTTGTTGATCGTAACGAGACACGTTAACAGTCTGGCCAAAAAACATTGGCTCCTGTAATTGGTCGTTGTGTTTTCTGCTAAACGTAGAATAGGACATAGTTAATACTCAATACTAAAGAGAGCGGGCCGAAGGCCCGCTAAAACTTAAATTTTACACGCGCCGCCTTCACAGCCATCATCTTCAACTTCTGGCTTCATCTCGTCATGAGAGTCAGAAGCACCATCACGGGTGTTATGATAGTAAAGCGTTTTCACACCTAGTTTGTATGCGGTTAGCAAATCTTTGAGCAACAATTTCATTGGTACCTTGCCGCCTTCAAATTTATTCGGATCGTAATTGGTGTTAGCTGAGATAGTTTGGTCAACAAACTTTTGCATGATCCCGACAAGTGCAAGGTAACCATCGTTAGACGGAATATCCCAAAGCAACTCGTAGTTATCTTTTAATCGTTCATACTCTGGTACTACTTGCTTTAAGATCCCATCTTTACTGGCTTTAACACTGATATGTCCACGAGGTGGCTCAATACCATTAGTCGCATTTGATATTTGCGATGATGTCTCAGATGGCATTAGAGCTGATAGTGTTGAGTTACGCATGCCATGTTCTTTAATGCTGGCACGTAGCGCGTCCCAATCAAGTTGTAATGCCTCATCACATACTTTGTCTAGATCACGTTTATAGGTGTCTATTGGCATAATGCCTTTAGAGTAGGTGGTTTCATTAAATAATGGACATGCACCGCGTTCTTTTGCCAGCCCATTTGACGCTTTCATTAGGTAATATTGAATGGCTTCAAATGTTTGGTGTGTTAAGCCGTTAGCGCTACCATCAGAGTATTTTACGCCATTTTTAGCAAGGTAATATGCATAGTTAATTACCCCTATACCAAGTGTTCTTCTACCCATTGTAGCAGTATGCGCTGCAGGGACAGGGTAGTCTTGGAAATCAAGGAGGTTATCCAGTGCTCTTACTGCTAAATCGGCAAGTTCTTCAAGCTCATCTAATGATTCAAGTGCGCCTAGGTTAAATGCTGACAATGTACATAACGCGATTTCGCCTTCTGCATCATTGACGTTATTAAGTGGCTTGGTTGGTAACGCGATTTCTAAACATAAGTTAGATTGACGAATTGGTGCAACCTTGGAATCAAACGGACTATGCGTATTACAGTGATCTACATTTTGTAGGTAAATACGGCCTGTACTCGCGCGCTCTTGTGCAAACATAGAGAACAGTTCAATCGCTTTAATACGCTTTTTACGAATTGACTCATCTTGCTCGTATTGAACGTATAGCGACTCAAATTTATCTTGGTCTTCAAAGAATGAGTCGTATAACCCTGGTACGTCTGATGGGCTAAATAATGTAATGTAGTCGTCTTTGATCAAGCGACTGTACATTGTCTTATTAAATTGCACACCGTAGTCAAGGTGACGAACGCGGTTTTCTTCTACACCACGGTTATTTTTCAGAACCAGTAAGTTTTCAACTTCTAAATGCCACAGTGGATAGAATAATGTTGCCGCTCCACCACGCACACCACCTTGCGAACAACTCTTAACTGCTGTTTGGAAGTGCTTATAAAATGGGATACACCCGGTGTGGTAAGCTTCGCCATTACGGATTGGGCTACCTAAAGCACGAATACGGCCTGCATTAATACCAATTCCTGCGCGTTGACTTACATATTTTACAATTGCTGATGACGTTGCGTTGATAGAATCAAGGCTGTCACCACATTCAATGAGTACACATGAGCTAAACTGACGCGTAGGGGTGCGTACACCTGCCATAATAGGTGTCGGTAATGATATCTTGAATAAAGAAATAGCATCGTAAAAACGTTTGATATAGCTAAGGCGCGTTTCTTTTGGATAATCAGAGAACAGGCTTGCTGCAACTAAAATATAAAGAAACTGAGCACTTTCATAAATTTCACCAGTTACGCGGTTTTGAACTAGGTATTTACCTTCAAGTTGCTTTACTGCGGCATAGCTAAAATTTAAATCGCGAGCATGATCTAAATATTCATCTAATTGGTCTATTTCTTCTTTGGTGTAATCAACCAAGAGGTGTTGATCATAGCGCTTATCTTCCACCAGCTTTGTAATGTGATCATAAAGGCGAGGAGGCTCAAATTGTCCATATGCCTTTTTACGTAGGTGGAATATAGCCAATCTGGCAGCAAGATATTGATAGTCTGGTGACTCTTTATCAATAAGGTCTGCGGCAGCTTTGATGATTGTTTCATGAATATCTTCAGTACGAATACCATCATAAAACTGAATATGTGACTTAAGTTCAACTTGTGACACAGATACATTATTTAGACCTTCCGCAGCCCACGTGATAACGCGGTGGATTTTATCTAAATCGAGCGGCTCTTTACGACCGTTTCTTTTACTGACAGATAGCTGTTGGTTCATAGTTGCGCCTGTATTCTCTCGGAATGTGTATTTTTATATTAATGGCTGAGACAAATGAGTATAGAAAGCATTGCTTAGCTTTTAACCACTATATATGGTGGAAGTGCCCCTGCGGATCACAAGATAGTGGGGTTATCGCAATTTTGCAATAGAACAACTCACTCTCAATTGTGGATAACTTAGGGATAATTGCATTGTGTTAGTGCTCATTAACCTTTGAGGTTTTATACGCTAAGCCACCATAAAAAAATCAACCAAGAGAGGACTATTTTTTCTTAAATTGAAAAAAAAACCTGACTGATTTTTTTATATGCAGCTTGGTGTAAAAATACAGACAAGGCACAACATATGGTGCCTTATCTGTTTTAGTACTACTAAATATGCTTAAGTAGTGCTTCTGGGTTAGTAAGATTTAGATCTGCACCCCACGACAATGCAATCGTCTTACTGGGAATATAGCCCCACAACGCTGCAACTGATCGCATTTCTGCGGCACGGGCTGCTTGAATGTCTCGTTCTGCGTCCCCAACATATATACAATCACGTGCATTAATCTTTAATTGTGCAGCTGCATGCAATAATGGTTTGGGGGAGGGCTTCGCTTCATCCAAAGTATCACCGCATACGATCACTTGAATGTGAGCTAACTCAGGTATTTTGGTGAGCAAAGGGAGGGTGAGAAAGGTCGGCTTGTTGGTCATGATTGCAACTTGAATACCTTTGCTTTTTAGCCCGTCAAGCAATGCGTTTACACCATCAAAGCAATGGCTATTGACGGCAATATTTTGAGCATAATGATCTAAGACTTGTTGACGAAGTAACGCTTGGTCAAACTTCTCTAGCTCTGTGCCAAAGCCCACTTCCAATAACGCTTTTACGCCATTAGAGATTGCAGGGCTATAGCGTGCTTTATCTACTTGGGCAAAGCCGTGTAAGCTCAGCGTGTGGTTTAACGCAGCACCTAAATCATCGCAAGTATTGAGTAAGGTACCATCTAAATCAAATATTACGGCTTCGGTCATGTTAGCTTCTCAAAATGAAGAATGTAATTAACACTGACATCATTGGTGAGTGTAAACGTTTGGCCGATTGGGTTGTAATTAATACCAGCGCTTGCGCGTACTTTAAGGTCGTTTTGCTCTGCCCAGCTGATGAGTGTCGAGGGGCGAATAAATTTGTCGTGGTCGTGTGTCCCTTCAGGGACCATTTTAAGCACTTTTTCTGCCCCGACGATGGCAAGTAAATAAGCTTTTGTGGTTTTATTCAATGTCGAAAAGAAGACGTTAGCGCCGGGTTTAGCCAATTGTGCCACGGCCTTAATGATTGATTCTGGATCTGGCACATGCTCAAGCATCTCCATGCAGGTTACAACATCAAATTTTTCAGGGTTTTGCTGTGCAAATGTTTCTGCCGGTACTTTTTGATAATCGACGCGAACACCGGCTTCTAGACTATGTAGCTTCGCGACATTTAGCGGTTCTTGCCCCATATCGATACCAGTTGCATTTGCTCCGAGCTTGGCCATGCTTTCTGTTAGTATGCCGCCGCCACAGCCTACATCGAGTACTGTTTTACCAAATAAACCTTGGCTTTTATCGTTAATAAAGTCTAATCGTAGCGGGTTTATTTCGTGTAATGGCTTAAACTCACCTTGGGTATCCCACCATTGTTGAGCGATCTCTTCAAATTTAGCTATTTCTTGTGGATCTACATTTTGATGTTCGGTCATAAAAAACTTCCTCGTTAATCTGAGCGCATTATAAGCTGGGTCAGATTAAAATCACTAAAATCTTGCGCCTGTAAATTATTAAAAAGTGTGTTAGCATAGCTATTCAGAAATTAATAATAACTCAATCTCTTTGTCATACTTAGTCTGACTAGTTTGACATAAAAGAGGTAGACACTGAAGGAAAGTGGAATCGAATGACTGATCTCGCCAATGAAATCCTGCCAGTCAATATAGAAGATGAACTCAAAAATTCATACCTTGATTACGCAATGAGTGTAATTGTAGGGCGTGCATTACCTGACGTACGTGATGGCTTAAAGCCTGTTCACCGTCGTGTATTGTTCGCGATGAACGAGTTGAAAAATGACTGGAATAAGCCTTACAAAAAATCGGCTCGTGTAGTCGGTGATGTGATCGGTAAATATCACCCACACGGTGATAGCGCGGTATACGATACGATAGTACGTATGGCGCAACCATTTTCTCTGCGTTATATGTTGGTTGATGGCCAAGGTAACTTCGGTTCTGTAGATGGTGATTCAGCCGCTGCGATGCGTTACACCGAAGTACGTATGGCAAAAATATCCCATGAGTTACTGGCTGATTTAGAAAAAGAAACGGTTGATTATGTTCCTAACTATGATGGAACAGAGCAAATCCCAGACGTGTTACCAACAAAAGTGCCAAGCTTACTAGTGAATGGCTCTTCAGGTATTGCGGTTGGTATGGCAACGAATATTCCGCCGCATAACTTAACAGAGGTTATTAATGGGTGCCTAGCACTTATTCAAAACCCAGATTTAACCATTGAAGAGTTAATCGACTATATTCCTGGTCCAGATTTTCCAACTGCTGCCATTATTAATGGTAAGAAGGGTATTGAGCAGGCGTATAAGACTGGCCGAGGCAAGATATATGTTCGAGCACGTGCGGAAGTTGAAGTTGATGAGAAGACCAACAAAGAAACGATCATCGTTCATGAGTTACCTTACCAAGTTAACAAAGCACGTTTGATTGAAAAAATTGCTGAGCTTGTAAAAGATAAAAAAGTTGAAGGGATCAGTGCGCTACGTGATGAATCTGACAAAGATGGCATGCGTATCGTTATTGAAGTTAAGCGTGGTGAAGTTGGTGAAGTAATACTTAATAACCTTTACTCGCAAACGCAGTTGCAAACTGTGTTTGGTATGAACATGGTCGCGTTGGATAACAACCAGCCTAAATGTTTCAACCTCAAAGAAATGCTAGATGCATTCATTATTCACCGCCGTGAAGTGGTTACCCGCCGTACCGTTTTCGATTTAAGAAAAGCGAGAGACAGAGCGCATACGCTTGAAGGTCTTGCGATTGCATTGGCGAATATCGACCCGATCATTGAGTTAATTAGAAAATCACCAAGCCCATCTGAAGCGAAACAAGCACTTGTTGCACGCCCTTGGGAGTTAGGTACTGTTAAGTCTATGCTTGAAAAAGCAGGTGAAGACAATGTAGCACGCCCTGATTGGTTAGAAGCTGAGCTAGGTATTCGCGATGGTCAGTACTACTTATCAGAACAGCAAGCTCAAGCTATTCTTGACTTACGTTTGCATAAGCTTACTGGCTTAGAACATGAAAAAATCTTAGCTGAATACCAAGAGCTATTAGAAGTTATTGCTGAGTTACTCTTCATTTTGTCATCGCCTGAACGTCTAATGGAAGTGATCCGTGATGAGTTAGTTGAAATAAAAGAGACTTATGGTGACGAACGTCGTACTGAGATCAGTGCTGCCGCTCACGATATTAGCCTTGAAGATTTGATCAACGAAGAAGATGTTGTTGTGACGTTATCTCACGAAGGGTATGTAAAATATCAGCCATTGTCAGACTACGAAGCACAGCGTCGTGGTGGTAAAGGCAAAGCAGCAACTAAGATGAAAGATGAAGATTTCATCGAACGACTCTTGGTTGCGAATACGCACGACACCATTTTATGTTTCTCTACAGCGGGACGCATGTATTGGCTGAAAGTGTATCAGTTACCGCTTGCTTCACGAACAGCACGTGGCAAGCCCATCGTGAACTTGTTGCCGTTAGAAGCGGATGAACGAATTACCACGATATTGCCTGTTCGTGAATACGAAGAAGACAAATATGTATTGATGGCGACAGCTAATGGTACAGTTAAGAAAACACCATTAACTGCGTATAGTCGTCAACGTGCAAGCGGGATCATCGCGATCAACTTAAACGAAGGTGATAACTTAATCGGTGCCGATATCACAGATGGCAGTAATGACATCATGCTATTTACCGACCACGGTAAAGTTGTTCGATTCAATGAAAAACTACGCGACTCTGAAACAGGTGAAGTTAAAATTGATCCTGAAACAGGCGAAGACATGTTAGCACTTCGTCCTATGGGTCGTACCGCAACCGGTGTCCGTGGCATAAAAATGCCAGATGATGTGAAAGTTGTATCGTTAATCGTACCAAAAAATGATGGTGCAATACTGACGGTGACTGAAAACGGATATGGTAAACGTACACCGCTTGAAGAATACCCTGCGAAGAGCCGAGCGACGCAAGGTGTTGTATCAATTAAGGTTAGTGACCGTAACGGAAGCGTTGTTGGCGCTGTTCAGGTTGAAGATAACAACGAAATCATGTTAATTTCTAACCGCGGTACGCTTGTGCGTACTCGAGTGAGTGAAGTGTCTACGGTAGGTCGAAATACCCAAGGGGTCATTTTGATCAGAACAATTGAAGATGAGCAGGTAGTGGGTTTACAGCGCATTGAAGAAATTGAGGTGGATGACTTGCCCGAAGGTGAGGATGGTAATGCAGACGTCGCAGAGAATGCTGACGTAGAGCAAAACACGCAAGTGAACGACGATTCACCGAGTGAATAAAGTAAACTAAAAAGCGGCTGTGGCCGCTTTTTTTATCTGTAAATTATTGTTGTTTAGGAATGAGGAAAATGACGGTATATAACTTTTGTGCAGGGCCAGCAATGTTGCCCCCTGAAGTAATGAAAAAAGCACAAGCAGAGTTTTTAAACTGGCAAGGCTTGGGTGTGTCTGTGATGGAAGTAAGCCATCGCGCGAAACCTTTTTTGGCGATGGTAGAAGAGTGCGAAGCATCTTTACGTCGTTTAATGAACATCTCAGACGACTTTGAAGTTTTATTTATGCACGGTGGGGGACGAGGTCAGTTTGCGGCTGTGCCATTAAACTTACATCAAAATGATGCGCCAGGTTTCTATATTGAAAATGGTATATGGTCTAGTGGCGCCACCAAAGAGGGTGCCAAGTTTACCGACGTAGCATCGTTGAATATTCGTTGCGATGAACAAAGTACATTTGATATTCAACCTGTAAATGATTGGCAGCTACCAGAAAAAGCGTCATTTATTCATTATTGTCCAAATGAGACAATCGACGGTATTGAAATATTTGATGTGCCAAAACACCAAAGCGCACCTATTGTCGCTGATATGTCTTCAATGATTTTATCACGTGAAATTAATGTTGATGACTTTGATCTCATTTATGCAGGCGCGCAAAAGAACATAGGGCCGTCGGGTTTATGTATTGTTATTGTGCGTAAAACATTACTTGAAAGAGACGGGCTACCTCGTCCTGCCATACTTGATTATGCAATTGAAGCTAAGCAAGGCAGTATGTACAACACGCCTCCAACATTTGCATGGTATTTAGCTGCTGAAGTCTTTTCATACTTAGAAGCCCAAGGTGGCGTGCCAGCTATGGAAGCGCATAATAAAGAAAAAGCCGCACTTTTATATAATTATATCGATAGTTCAGATTTTTATAGTAATAAAGTTGCTGCGCATTGTCGTTCATTGATGAATGTACCCTTTTGGTTACAGGATGATGACTTAAATACTGCGTTTCTTGCCCAAGCAGAAGCTGCTGGGCTAGTTGCTTTAGAAGGGCACAGGTTTGTCGGTGGAATGAGAGCGAGTATTTATAATGCTATGCCAATCGAAGGGATTAAGGCACTTATTGCATTTATGGATAAGTTCGCAAAGGAGCATAGCTAATGGAGCAACTTACCTTAAAACCGATTTCAAAAGTATCCGGTTCAGTCACATTACCAGGCTCTAAAAGTTTATCTAATCGTATTCTGTTATTGGCAGCATTGTCGAAAGGAACGACAGAGGTTCACAATTTACTTGATAGTGATGATATTCGCTATATGTTAGGCGCATTAGAGCAAATGGGCGTGACGGTTACTTTAAATGCAGATAAAACAGTCGCAACGGTCGAAGGGTGCGCAGGGCAATTAAAAACGCCAAAAGAAGCACTGTTTTTAGGTAACGCAGGCACTGCCTATAGGCCCTTAACGGCTGTTTTAGCCGCAACTGCAGGTCAATTTGAGTTGGTTGGTGAGCCGCGTATGGAAGAGCGACCTATTGGTCACTTAGTAGATGCTATGGCCAAGTTAGGCGCAGACATTCGTTATTTAAAAAATGCTGATTACCCGCCGCTATTGATTGAAGGTAAACCGTTAAGTGGTGGCCAGGTTGAAATTGACGGCAGTATTTCTAGCCAGTTTTTAACCGCATTACTGATGGCGGCACCACTTTTTACAGGCGATACTCATATCCGTATTAAAGGTGATTTGGTATCTAAACCGTATATTGACATTACGATTGGTGTGATGGCCCAGTTTGGTATTGAAGTGGTTAATGATAACTACCAAACATTTATGGTTAAGGGTCAGCAAGTGTATCAATCCCCAAGCCGGATCATGGTGGAAGGAGATGCGTCTTCAGCGTCTTACTTTATCGCAGCAGCCGCTATTTCAGGTGGCGAAATAGAGATTAACGGTGTCGGTAAAAAAAGCGTACAAGGCGATATTGGATTTGCCAATGTGATGGAGCAAGTGGGCGCTAAGATTGATTGGTACGATGAAAAACTGGTGGTCAGTAAAGGTGAGTTAAAAGGCGTTGATATTGATGCCAACGCGATCCCTGATGCAGCGATGACGCTCGCAACCGTAGCGTTATTTGCTAAAGGGCCGACGGCTATCCGTAATATCTATAATTGGCGAGTCAAAGAAACTGACCGTTTAGCGGCTATGGCGACTGAGTTACGAAAAGTGGGCGCGGAGGTGATAGAGGGGCACGACTTTATCGAAATTACGCCGCCGTCGACTATTAACTTGACGGATATTGACACTTATAATGATCATCGTATAGCGATGTGCTTTGCTATGGTTGCTGTAGGTGGTTATGAGGTGATCATAAATGACCCTGGCTGTACTGCAAAAACATTCCCCACGTTTTTTAATGTTTTAGAGTCAATAACTACCCACTAATACTTACCGTATAATTGTAATAGAGCCTCTATAGTATGGCTCTATTCTTTTCTAACTTAGTACCTATTTAACAAAAAGTTACAGGTAAGTAAGGATATATTCATTAAACTTGCGTATAATGCACGCGGTAAATTTAAGGTGGGCATTTCAGGAGGTTTTAAATGCAGGCATCGATGCCAGTTATCACCGTAGACGGCCCAAGTGGTTCAGGCAAAGGAACGGTTTGTCGCTTGTTAGCTGAAAAATTAAATTGGGATGTATTAGACAGCGGTGCGATTTATCGTGTTCTTTCTCTCGCTGCGTTACACCATCAAATTGCACTAGACAATGAAGAAGCGCTCGTGCCATTGGCGGCCAATTTAGACGTACAATTTTTAATTGATCCTGTTACTAAAAACGGCAGAGTCATTCTTGAAGGAGAAGATGTAACAACCACTATTCGTAATGAAGACGTGGGCGCTGCTGCTTCAAAAGTAGCAGCACTACCTCGAGTGAGAGAGGCATTGTTACGCAGGCAACGCGCATTTAGAACTGAAGCGGGCTTAAT
The DNA here is from genome assembly GCF_003590335.1 of Pseudoalteromonas sp. MSK9-3. Classification (GTDB taxonomy): domain Bacteria; phylum Pseudomonadota; class Gammaproteobacteria; order Enterobacterales; family Alteromonadaceae; genus Pseudoalteromonas. The sequence continues at coordinate 16,810 of NZ_MIET01000014.1, forward strand.
TGCAGATGGAAGGGATATGGGAACGGTTATTTTCCCAGAGGCCGAAATTAAATTGTATTTAACCGCCAGTGCTGAAGAGCGTGCGAACCGTCGATTCTTAGAGTTGAATGGTCGAGGACTAGATGTTACACTAAGTGGTCTGCTAGAGGACATAAAAGCCCGTGATGATCGCGATATGAATCGCGCAGTTGCGCCTTTGGTCCCAGCAAGTGACGCGATAACGATTGACACGAGTGAGCTAAATGCTGAGCAAGTATTTGCCACTGTTATGGAAATCCTAGAAGATGCGGTACGTACCGGTAAACTAGAAAAGTCGCGTTTGACCTAATTTATTAATGCATTGGCAGGAAGCTGATGTTTATTTAACTACCCCATGCAGCATGGTTGCTAATTGGAATATACTTTATGAGACGTATTTAGTATGTCAGAAAATTTTGCGCAGTTATTTGAAGAAAGCCTAAAAGGTTTTGAAGCAGAGCAAGGCTCTATCGTTAAAGGTACAGTAATTTCAATCGAGAACAACATCGTTCTTGTTGATGCTGGTCTTAAATCAGAAAGTGCTATCCCTGCTGAGCAATTCAAAAATGCTGCTGGTGAACTAGAAGTTGCTGTTGGCGACGAAGTAGATGTAGCGCTAGACGCAATTGAAGACGGTTTCGGTGAAACTATCCTTTCTCGTGAGAAAGCGAAGCGTCACGAAGCTTGGATCCGTCTTGAAAAAGCATGTGAAGAGCAAGAGACTGTTGTTGGTATTATCAACGGCAAAGTTAAAGGCGGTTTCACTGTTGAAGTTGACACAATTCGTGCGTTCCTACCTGGTTCACTTGTTGATGTTCGTCCAGTACGTGACACAGCACACCTTGAAGGTAAAGAGCTTGAGTTTAAAGTAATCAAGCTTGATCAAAAGCGCAACAACGTTGTTGTTTCACGTCGTGCAGTTATCGAATCAGAGAACTCACAAGAGCGTGAAGAGCTTCTTGCTAACCTTGTTGAAGGTCAAGAAGTTAAAGGTATCGTTAAGAACCTTACAGACTACGGTGCGTTCGTTGACCTTGGTGGTGTAGACGGTCTACTACACATCACTGACATGGCGTGGAAGCGTGTTAAGCACCCTTCAGAAATCGTTAATGTTGGCGACGAAATCGCAGTTAAAGTTCTTAAGTTCGACAAAGAGAAGACTCGTGTTTCTCTAGGTCTTAAGCAACTTGGCGAAGATCCATGGGCAGCTATCGCTGGTCGTTACCCAGAAGGTGCTAAGCTTTCTGGTCGTGTAACTAACCTTACTGACTACGGTTGTTTCGTAGAAATCGAAGAAGGTGTTGAAGGTCTAGTACACGTTTCTGAAATGGATTGGACTAACAAGAACATCCACCCTTCAAAAGTTGTTAGCCTAGGCGACAGCGTTGAAGTTATGGTTCTTGAAATCGACGAAGAACGTCGTCGTATTTCTCTAGGTCTTAAGCAGTGTATTGCTAACCCTTGGCAAGAATTTGCTCGTCTTCAAAACAAAGGCGACCAAGTTACTGGTAAGATCAAGTCTATCACTGACTTCGGTATCTTCATCGGTCTTGACGGCGGCATTGACGGTCTTGTTCACCTTTCTGACATCTCTTGGAACACTCCAGGTGAAGAAGCTGTACGTGAGTACAAGAAAGGCGACGAAATCACAGCAATCGTATTGCAAGTTGACCCAGAGCGTGAGCGTATCTCTCTTGGCGTTAAGCAAATCGAAGCTGACCCATTCAATAACTACCTAGACGTAAACAAAAAAGGTGCTATTGTTAAGGGTAAAGTGACTGAAGTTGACGCGAAAGGCGCAACTGTTGAGCTTATCGAAGGTGTTGAAGGTTACATCCGTGTAGCTGACATCGCTCAAGAGCGTATCGAAGATGCAACTACTGTTGTTTCTGCTGGTGACGAAATTGAAGCTAAATATGTAGGTGTTGATCGTAAGAACCGTACTATCAGCCTTTCAGTTAAAGCTATGTTCGAAGCTGAAGAGAAAGAAGTTCTTGAGAAGTTGAAGAAAGAAGAGCCTGCGTTCGAAAACGCAATGGCAGCAGCTTTCAAAAACGCTCAAAAAGACTAATATTTAAGTCTTATCAGGAAGGGCGCTTTAGCCCTTCCTTTTTATATTAAAGGAAACACTATGACAAAGTCAGAATTGATAGAACAACTTGCCGAGCAACACGCACATGTTCCTGTAAAAGATGTGGAAAATGCTGTGAAAGAAATTCTTGAACAAATGGCAGGTTCATTATCATGCTCAGATCGTATCGAGATCCGCGGGTTTGGTAGTTTCTCATTGCACTTCCGTTCACCTCGCACTGGCCGTAATCCAAAAACAGGTGATACAGTAGAATTGGATGGAAAGTATGTACCTCACTTTAAACCTGGTAAGGAATTACGTGACCGCGTAAACGCCAGTATAGCTGACTAATATACCTGTACATTGACGGAGTAGCACTTGGTAAAGGTAGTAAAAAAAGGATTCATTTTAGCACTAATATTATTAGCGTTTGTAATTGGCACACAAAACCCTGAAGTGGTTAACGTTAATTATTTAATTGCTACTAGCGAAATACCTTTAGCAACATTGATGAGTATTTGCTTTTTTATAGGTGTACTTGTTGGCTGTATTGTAAGTGTAAAAGTGTTCTCTCAATTAAAATGGCAAAACTATCGCCTTAGAAAGACTAACCGTCAATTATCGCCAGATACTGAACGCTGACCATGATTGAGCTGTTATTTTTACTGCTTCCTGTAGCAGCTGCATACGGCTATGTGATGGGAAAAAATAGCGCTAAAAATCAAGCCCATGAACAAAGTCGCCAAATAACTTCTCAATATAGCAAAGGTCTGAAGTTTCTATTAGATAGAGAAGAAGATCAGGGCTTAGAACACCTAATACAACTCCTCGAAGTATCTGCTGACTCAGTTGAACATTACCTCACTTTAGCCACCTTATTTCGTAAACGTGGTGAGTTAGACCGCGCCATAAAAATTCATGAATTACTTCTTAATCAACCGAATTTAAGCGATGTAAATACAGAGTCTTGTCGTTTAGAGCTTGCTAAGGATTATATTCTGGCTGGATTATTAGACAGTGCAGAAGAACACTTAATCGTGTTAGTGAAAAACGCGAATAAAGAATCACTTGACCCCATTATTAACTTGTATTCCCAAATGCGTGAGTGGCATAAGGGGATAAGTATGTATGAAGCACATAGCGACTTATTTACCAAGCCTCAGCATTGCGCAGCAGTGGCCAATTTTTATTGTGAAGCTGCATTGGCAGATAAAACGCCTAAGCTCATGGAAAAAACATCGGCATTAGAACATAAAACAATTCGTCCGTTGTATGAGTTAGGAAAAGATGCTTTTGAACAACAGGACTATGTAAAAGCAATTTATTACTGGCGCAAGTTAGTAAGCAGCTTTACGCATACTGCGCCGATATATATCGCCCAATTGGAAGAGAGTTACACACAGTTAAACTTAACAGAGCAGTTCAACGAATTAATCATCGAATTACTTCCAAAAGGGGGAGTATTAATTCGAATTAAGCACTGTCAAGCATTGCTCACGAAAGGGGAGCAACAACAAGCAATCGATTTTTTAACCGATAGCCTCAAGCGAGAGCCTTCAATACGTGGCTTTAGCTTTTTATTACAATTGCTGGGTAATAGCAATAATAGAATTCACGCGGTGCTGGCAGAAGTTGATAAGCTGGTGCAATCATATATTGCTACAAAGCCAGAGTATCAATGCAGGCATTGTGGTTTTACAAGTCATACGCTTTATTGGATTTGTCCGTCGTGCAAACATTGGGAGTCTATCGCACCAAGTAAAGGATTAGACGGTTATTAATATGTGTTTATCACAGAGTAAACACGCCTTTAAAAATGCTATTTCTGAAAATTAGGTCAACCTTAGGAATATTATGTCCCAAATAGATTCAAAGAAAGTGCTGATCGCACTAGATTACGATAATGAACAAGCAGCATTAAACTTTGTGAAACAGCTGTCACCAGATCAGTGTCGCTTAAAAGTAGGCAAAGAAATGTTCACTTATTTTGGTCCTCAATTTGTTAAGCAATTGGTTGATTTAGGGTTCGATGTTTTTCTTGACCTAAAATTCCACGATATTCCAAATACAGTCGCTAAAGCTGTAACTGCTGCCGCAGAACTTGGGGTGTGGATGGTAAATGTTCATGCCAGTGGTGGCCTAGAAATGATGCAAAAAGCCAAGCAAGCTTTAGCAAGTTATGGTGAAAAAGCGCCATTACTAATTGCTGTTACCGTATTAACCAGTATGGATCAAGCGCAGTTACTACGCTTAGGCATTGAAAAAACACCACAAGATCAAGTGGTATACTTAGCTAAATTATCTCAAGAAGCGGGACTAGACGGAGTTGTATGTTCGGCGCAAGAAGCTAAAACGTTAAAAGCCGAATTAGGTAATAATTTTAAGCTTATTACACCGGGAATAAGACCTGTTGGCGCTGATGCTGGCGATCAAAAACGTATTATGACACCACAAAAAGCCATTGATGCGGGCAGTGACTATTTAGTAATTGGTCGACCAATTACGCAGTCTGATGATCCAGTTAAAACACTTGCTGAGATCAACGCATCTATTGCATGATTTAAATTGAAATAAAAAGCAGCTATGCTGCTTTTTATTTCACCTGTGGCGTAATGCTAAAACCTTTCAAAATCGGCCACTGACTAAACTTAACAGCTCCAATTGTGATACTTGAGCGATAACCTTAAATATGTGCGTAGATCTGAGCGCCCAAGATCTCAGGGGATCGCAATGATAGGTAGGTAATCTTTAGTAAGTTAACCATCATTTAGTACTTGGAAAGTACACTGTTTTTTAAATGGCATGTTATGGTTTACTCGCCTCTTTTAGCAACCTTTCAAGCTCGCCATTATACTTGCCACGAAATAATGTATTGTCTTTGAACAAGAGTAGTTCGCCTTGTTTGCCATGCTTTATGCTACTATCTATCGCAATAATTTTTTGATTGGCAGTGGTTTTTACTCTTGATTGTGAGGTGTGTCCCACCACGATATGGTCAACTTTGTAGTATTCTAGTAAAGTGCGTACCTCTTCATCTGGTATAGAATTAAAATACCCTCTATACCAAATTGGACCATTACGACCGAATAAATGTTTTGCCGAGTCTGGGCGGTCTTGACTAACAAGGTGTTGTGAAAATACAGAATTGATTTTACTCAAGGAGGTTTTGTTATGAGCAAAGCTTACTGGGAGTCCACCATGCATAAATAAAGCATTATTGAGTTTTAAAATAACATGTTTACTGCGTAGCCATTGACCAAGTACTGTATTTCTTCCGTAAAGCTGATTAATATCTTTTTCTAAAAGACGCTCTGTTTGTTCATATTTCTTATGTAAATATCTATCATCATTATTTAGCACCATGACTTCGTGATTGCCTAATAAAAGGTGAAGTTTTCCACCATGACTCAGTGCTTGCGCCTCAAGAGAATATAAGAGCCATAAAATTTTTGTCACATCAGGGCCACGGTCGAATATATCGCCTGTTATGATTAAGTGGCCTGCACCAAATTTCCAATTGTTATTAGCATCAATAATTTGGTGATTGAAAAGTAAAGTTTGCAATACTCCCAGTTGACCATGCACGTCACTCAGTGCTGCATACTTCTTCACATTGTTATAAACAAAAGGCGTTTTGTGTGAGTGCAATGAGGTTTTGATATTCATATTGCATTCGTCGAACTTTAGAATGTTTGCTTGTTTTATGACCTTTGAATACGCCTTATTATTACAAACCCAGTCAATTGTTACTTTGTTATCGATTACTGATACGTAAGGGCCATCGGAGAAAGCAGCTAAAGCTGTTTGGCTGAAACTAGCTGTTAAGAAAGCTAATACATTGATAAATGGAAAATACGTCATAATATCCTTTTATTGCTTAAATGGGCTTATTGTTATGTTGTAATTATTCGAGCAAGTTATAAGGCGTTTCATAGTTCAAATGGTGAAGCAAGATACTGCTTCACCAAAAGGTGGCCTTTAGTAAATCACTTAGCCAGATTTACGCTCGGCGCTTCAAATGAGCGTAAATGCTACAAACTTTGCGCGTAATGATAGAGTGATTTGAGTATATTTAAGTTTTTTTCATTTCCATCATTTTCATGCACCAGATTTTCAAGCGTTAACATAAAGTCTTCAGCTGAAATTGAAGGGTTATCTTCACCGTGCATCAGTTTATTTTGGCAATATTTACGCCATGAATCGAGCTCTGAAGGGGTGAGCAGTTCAGGCCAGTTTCTCGCACGATACCTAAACAGCATGGTAGTAAATTTAGCATCTTCAAATTCAAGGTTTAGTGCACCTAATGCACTTGGCTGAGCATCTCTGACAACCGCAAACTTTGCTTTGTCAGACTTACTAATAAAGCCATTATATAACTGATAGTCAGGGTTAGTTGTAGCGCTAAAATCACCTTGCTCATTAAACACTTCAGCTACCTTGTCTCGCAGTTCAGGGTGTTCTTTCAATACTTTTAAGTGTTTTAAACATTGTTCACGGTCAATACCTAGCCGAGCTGCATTTTCAGGCAATAGTGTTTTTGCGGGTGCAAGAATAGGGCACTTATTCACATGTACTAGCTTTAAACCAACGGGTAAATCACCTTCAACCATATCAACACGTTTGGTATACAAACGTTCTCTGAGTTCTTCGACTGACAAATCGAGTAAGACTTGAGGGTTTGCTGTTAAGTTAAAACATACCACCGCATTTTTGTTACTGGGGTGAAAACTCATTGGAGCAACCCAAGTCGTACACCCTTGTGTCGCGGGAATGCGAGAAGAGGTATGCACCAAAGGCTGCATGTTGAACACATCGATAATATCGAGCAATGCTTTTTTGTTACGCAGACTAAAGAAGAAATCAAACAATTTGGGTTGTTTGGTTTTTATTAATTTGGCTAAGTCAATCGTGGCTGTCACGTCGCTGAGTGCATCGTGTGCTGCGCCATGTTCAATGCCATTGGCAACTGTTAAATGTTCTAATTTAAAACTGGGCGTACCATCTTCTTTTAGTGGCCATTCAATGCCATCAGGGCGCAGTGCATAACACGCTCTCACTAAATCTATGATATCCCAACGGCTATTTCCGTTTTGCCATTCACGTTCATAAGGGTCATAAAAGTTTCTGTATAAGCTATATCGCGTCACTTCATCATCAAAACGAATGCTGTTGTAACCTGCGACGCATGTACCCGGACGGCTAAATTGGGCATGAATTTTTGCCATAAACTCAGCTTCAATGAGACCATGCTTTTGAGCGTGTTGTGGTGTGATCCCTGTGATCAAACAAGCTTCTGGGTGAGGTAAATAGTCGGGTGCCGGTTTACAGTATTCAATTAGCGGCTCACCAATAATGTTTAGGTCATAATCGGTACGAATTCCAGCAAACTGACTCGGCCTGTCTTTTTGTGGTGTTGCACCAAACGTTTCATAGTCGTGCCAATAGATACTTGGTGTATTCTCGTTGTTTTTTTGTGTGTCTTGCTTGTTGCTATTTTTCATTAATTTAATGACTTATAATTTATTTGTTGTTTGGTTAGTTTCTGCTGTTTCTCTAAATTACGCACAATTGTGTATATGAAAAACTTTGCGTGTGTATAAAAAATAAATGGCTCTTATTGATGCAAACTGCGAAAGCTCGCAAACAAGACAGACAACCCAATTACATTATCTCATAGAGACGGCCTGCGGGTAAAACGTAATAAAAATGGCAGCGTACTTTGAGTATCGTAGGTGCTATTTAAGCAAGTTCGTGATCATGTTATTGGGGTACTATCCTGAGTTGTCGTTAGCAGGTGCATAAGAGGTTATTCACATCATATGGCTAAGTGGTTCTAAACAAGCAATAACTCTGTCTTTAATGTGCAATTTAGGGTGTGAGCAATTCAAAGTTTGCTTCAATTGATTAGAAGATCGCCTTGTTGATAAACAAGGCTGTAAATTCTATTAAAGAGAGTTATTTGTTCAATAACCAATGTCATAGTGAATGAAATACACTAAAATAGTTTAATAATTAAGCAAGGTGATAATTGTTCTTTTAGTTTGATAGAGATAAATAACCTGAATTTCTCATTTAAAAACGCTTATATTTTGCCTAACTCTAAAATGTGGTGTTTAAATTCTGATTTAAAGTGCTCAATAGAGCCTGGTTTGCCACGATAAGCCAAGGTATATCTAAATTCATTGTTAAGTGAACTGGCTACGATAGCCAGCCCAGCAGGAGGAAGTGGCACAGAGTAGTTATAAACAGCTTCGACTTCTTTGTGAGCGATGGTCTGTAAGTCGAAGTCGAGTTTTCCCAAATTTGATAACAACACATTACCTTTCAAAAAGAGCGACTGATATAACCTTGAGAGTAGCTTTAACTTTTTTTTGGGAAACAGTCTTACCAGATAGCCTTGTAGCTTCTGTAACGCAACTAAGCTGTGTATATTATTTTTAGTGATGTTAGCAAGGTGGCATGAGTAGTCCGCTATCCAGTTATTCTTACCGCCGATCACTGATGAAAAGGGGATAATTAAATTGTTATAAGCGCCATCTAAGTCGTTTTTTGCATGTGGCCTTACAGATAGAGTCTCAAATATGATATGTTGATTTTTTGAACCAAGGGCTTTACTTAATGCTTGATTCAAAGCACCGTTAACTGTTAGTCCATGTTCTTTTGCGTACTTTATTAATGAATTGAGAGCAGGTTTCCCTAGATTTATATACTCAATATAATTTGAGCTTGTATCAGGTAACACCGCTGTTTTCTTACGAGATAGTAGCGAGCGACCTAAATCAAATAGGGTGACTAGCCAGTCTTTAAATTTTGGTTTAGAAAAATTGTGCTTGTCTTCTAAGAAACTATTATCGGTATATTCACCAAGGCTTCCGCATAAAAACTGATTAATCTCATCAAGGATAATATAGCCGCTTCTTGCATCCGATGCACAATGTGCGCTGACAAATAATAGCGCTGATTTATGGTTAAACTTTATATAGTAAAGTTTTGCAGGGCTCCCTGAAAAGGGGTCAATGGCGTCTTGACTGATTAAGTTACGAGTTGCGTTATGCCAGCTGTCTTCAGAATCAAATTTATGTGACCAATCTAAGGTGATCAGTTCAGGTCTAATTGACTCATCATACTGCCAGAAATAGTTAAAGGACTTCCTGACTATTTTACTTTTTAAAATTGGGTGTCTGACAGCAATTAGGTCTATTGCTGCTTTTAAGTTGGGTGGGTCCAAATGCCCATTGATGATTGCAAGGTCGCCAGAGTTAGCATTACCGTTATTTCCAGCCGCTAGCGCTAAAAAGCTAAGTGCACGATCGCTCAATGGAATAATGTTTTTCATTATATTTTTAACTTTTATAGGTACATAGTGAAATAGACGTGTTAGTCACCAATAAATCCATAAACATTTAAATTTAACAAACAGCTTTAGAAGGGTTTATAAATGCCATGCGAGAAAGCATCGCACTATCGGCGTTTTTCAAGGTTGATGCGCACTGCCATTGTATTGTGGGTGCTGAGCTATCCATGGTCAGTGTATCAGATGGTGAAGCCCTCACCGATTTAATCAGGCCGTTGTGCAGGAACCTAGACAGGGTAATAGGTAGTGGTGTATGACATGCTCAGGTGCTGTGAATAAGTCGCAGCAAAAAAGAGATTATTTTTGCGTCACCGAGACACTGTAGTATTTATGATGTATCTGATAGGGTTATCGCAGTAGAAAGTGAATTCAGGGTACCATATTCGTTCACTTGCCGAAGCGGCGATGTATTGGTTTAAACAATTAATGGGTGATAAGCTTAGAAGCCGCGAGGTATGCCAAAATATCGACAACAGAGTTGAAAATGAGAAATTGATTGCCAGTTCACTATTTAAATACTAGAGCCTCAACAGGACATTATATGCTCCGCAATGCAATATTGAAGTCCAACACTCACTAATACAATAAAGTGTTCATTACAATTTATTTTAAAATAACTGCTGACTGTTTGAACCCTAAAAATTTTTATTGCCGTTGTTAATTCTTGATTGAATAAACTGAATATCTCCACCTGTTACCTTTTTCAATTCCATATACCTGAATTGAAAAGCATTCATTCGGATTGGTCAGAATATTTAGGCTCCTTGATTAACTAGGAGCCTTTTAAACTATATACTACATTATATACAGCATAAGCTATTAGTAGTGAATGGCGGAAGTTCAGGCATTTTAGGTGAGAGTATTTCGTTTTTCCCCCCTGCAATATTTGGTGTCATGCCCGATGGTAACGCTTTGTGGTCGTTAGACAGGTTTTTCAGTTTTTTCTTATTCAAATTAAATTTCATAATCATTCCTTTATACGTTGTGGTTTTTACTGTTGTGTAATGTGTTATTCAATAGTTAGTTAAGGTATTTACCCCCTAATTAACCGTCTCAACACGTTATTAATTTTGTTGATTCTGGCCTGTCGCGTTGTCACATTTAGAAAATGTGGTTTATGTATCACGACTGACATCAAGATAAATGTATTCATCAAGTGGTTTTAGATAGTATGAAAGTGTACCTCCCGCTGGATATTACGTTGGTTGATGTCCCATACTTCGACTCCCACTGTTGTGCCACCAGCATTCTGACAAATTATTCTGGTAACGAGATACCCGCCATTAGCGTCGTAAATTGCTTTGCCAGATGGCGCAAAATGATTGCTGTTTATAGGGGTTGAATGCTGATAGCCAGGGAGTAAATCTGGTGCTTGTCCGACGTGATTAATTGTAGAGCAGGTTCCATCATCGGCGTTGTTATTAATCAAAATCTGAGCAGAGTACTGCACGTCTGAAAAATACCCTGGGTAAGTTGGACAGTCTCGTCCCACACAAGAATTATCAGCCCAACCAGATGCTACTACATCAGAGCTCCAGGTGATTGTCGGTGCGGCAGGTACTTTGTGGTGAACAATGAAAGAGTCATTGCCTTGTGTGCAGGAGAGGCGTATAGATTTTTCTGCTTGCGCAAAACCTGTTGGTATATTGCCGTAAACTGCAGGAAAACTGACAGTAAGGTCGGTTATTTTGTTGTTAGTAGTGTCGTTGTACAGAGCAGCCTCATTACATTGTGCTTCCACGGAAGACAGGGTAACGATGGATTCGATATACGATATACTTGATGTGTTTGGCACCATTATTTGAGCTACAGGACCGTATTGATAGTCACTTACACGATTGGCTTTGGCATCTTGATCATAAATTGTTTGTGTAGCCTGTGCACAAAAGCCACATGCTGCTAAAACAACATAAAACATTGATTTCATTATACTCTATTCCTTAGTTTGATTATTGTTCGTTTTCTTTTTTTAATTTAGCAATACCACTAAACTTTAGTCAAATGTTTTTACTAATTTATTTTGATGTAGAGAAATACAGCAATGACTGATAAGGCTCTGAGTTTAGGTATTGATGTAAAGTGGGTTTTAGTTAGCCATGTTTCAAATGAGTGGCATTTTTTATTCAGCTAGTTTAGCAGAAGGTCGTTGACTAAAGCGGGTGGGCTGTACAGCACAGCTGTAATCAATACATACGATTTTGATAATTTTTAGTTGTGTAGGTTGCTGAAATTTATGTTTTTAAATCCTTACTTTTTAGTTGGTTGGTAAGCTAATTGTGGTTTTTGGTTAATCTTGATCTAGTTCACGAAAATGGAGGTTGGGAGCATATGGGAGTCATCAAGAATTTTAATTGACACCCAAGAATTTTAATTGACATCCATTTAAAATTGACTGTTTTTCAATGAATTTTAATTGACATCCATTTAAAATTGACTGTTTTTCAATGAATTTTAATTGACATATATGGACACTCACAGTGTGTCAAACAAAATAACTCTGGCGGGGTAGAATAAACTACCTCGTTTTTTCATTTCGTCGCTGCCACTGTTTGACGTTTGACCCATTTGCAATAAAGCGTTGCTCTGACATATATCCGGGCTTAACTGTTATTTCAGTGCCCCTAATGAGCTTCGAGCCTATACACCCTAATTTGAATACACCCAACCGGTTTATATACCGTGCCTTTGCCGGGTTTTGTATAGGCAGGCTAGGCCTTTTTTCATCTAACTGTAGCGAACAATGATAGGCGATTGGCAAGTGCTCTCAACACCCACGCGGGTTAAGTTACCCTTGTCATCTACGAGCTGCCTGCCAATCTAACTATTTTTTGAGTGGGTGATGAGATGGACACTCCCAAATCGGCGTCAATGCGCCAAACTAAAGGTGTGTTTATAACGATAGTTAGTAGGAGCATCCATCATGAATAACGTTAGTATATTAAGCATCGATTTAGCAAAAAATGTATTTCAACTTCTTGGAATTGATGAACACGGAAAACCTTGTTTCTCAAAGCGGGTTTCTAGAGTAAAACTCCATGAAATAATCCTTAATTTACCGCCGTGTGAAGTCGTTATGGAGGCTTGTTCATCCTCTCACTACTGGGGCAGAGCATGTTTAAATTCTGGTCATCAAGTTAATTTAATTCCTGCACAACATGTCACCCCATTTGTACGTGGTAACAAAAATGATAAGAATGATTGTTTGGCAATATATGAAGCGAGTAGAAGGCCTAGCATTCGCTTTGTTCCCGTGAAAAGTGAACAGCAACAAGCCGTACTTTGTTTACATAGAATACGAGAAAGGCTACTCGGTACTCGCACAGCTTGTATAAATCAAACTCGAAGTTTACTTCTTGAATTTGGGTTCCACATTCCCAAAGCATACTCTGTATTCAAAAAGCATATTCATGAACTTTTATCACAAGATGTTCAGCCTGTTATTCGCCTCATGTTGTTAGAAGTACAACAAGAGTTAGAAAGCTATGATAAAAAATTAAACTCATGGATACCTTGTTTCAACAAACTAACACCCACAACACCAGTGCAGAAATTATGCAATCAATTCCAGGGATTGGCCCTATCATTGCCTCCGCGTTCAGCGCCAGCATCGATAAAGGCCAAGCATTTAAAAGTGCGAAAGACTTTAGCGTCTGGCTTGGCCTTACGCCTAGGCAATATGCGTCTGGTGAAACAAATCGTTTGGGCACAATTACTAAACGTGGAGATAAATACCTCAGAAAACAACTTATTCATGGTGCTCGAACTGTTGTAAACCACGCACATAAAAAAGACGATGACCTGAACCTATGGGTCACTGCCATCAAGCAAAGGCGTGGGGTAAATAAAGCAGCGGTTGCAATGGCACATCGCATGGCAAGGTTAATGTGGATATTACTTCAAAAAAATGAATATTACCGCCCGATACATTCATGCAACCAGGTTCAAGGTGATGTTTAAATACAGAGTTAGATTGGCAAGCAGCTCGTAAATGACAAGGGTAACTTAACCCGAGTGGGTGTTGAGAGCACTTGCCAATCGCCTATCATTGTTCGCTACAGTTAGATGAAAAAAGGCCTAGCCTGCCTATACAAAACCCGGCAAAGGCACGGTATATAAACCGGTTGGGTGTATTCAAATTAGGGTGTATAGGCTCGAAGCTCATTAGGGGCACTGAAATAACAGTTAAGCCCGGATATATGTCAGAGCAACGCTTTATTGCAAATGGGTCAAACGTCAAACAGTGGCAGCGAAGAAATGAAAAAACGAGGTAGTTTATTCTACCCCGCCAGAGTTATTTTGTTTGACACACTGTGAGTGTCCATATATGTCATCTTAATCGGGCATATGTGCGAAAGTTGTTCATGATAGAAATAGCTTATCTTAAATAGTATTTGGTGCTTAGTGGACTATAAAAACACTTAATTTTCGACAGTCAACATAAGGTATACCTTTCAGCACTAAACCATATGAACGAGCTTCGAGAAGGTGGCCTTATGTAGTTAAGCAAAAACAAGTCTGCGGGGCTAAATGTCACTTGCAGTGAGCTGTTTTGATCCTGGCTCTGATCATTGACTGATAACTCACCTATGAAGATTTACAAGCATCGCTTAAAAAATATTTGAATAGATATTTATTTCACAGCCTTAACATGTTAGTTTCTTGATGTAAATTTGTTAAAAAAATAACGCCATCAAATTTATATCAAGAGTTGGCAGTCAGAAGTTTTCTGCAACCCTTAACACTTCTAGAGATAAAATATTTAAATTAAGGAAAATTTAAGATGTTTATTATCAACACTTTAAAGTGGTGTGCACTTTTTATATGCACAGCCAGTTCATTTCAGCTTCAAGCACACAAACAAATCAGAAACGAGTTGAACCACTTAGATACATACACGGGGATTACGTTTAAAATAAATGCAAAGTACGATCTCAACTTTAAGAAAGGCGAAATATCTGTTTCAAGAAATGAGCTAAATTCTGAGCATATATTGTCAGATAGCCCCTATCTTGAACAAGTTGAGTTACTCCATCCCAATTACAAGCCAGATGCAATTCAGGTTGATCTGTCTGGACTCAACATTAGACGCCCTAAACTGGAAAACTGGTTGTACATTCCAGTGACCCCCAGTCTTACCAATGCTGAGATCTTGGAAATTTACAATGCATTGGTCAGTAACAAGCTCGTTTCCCACGTTGATCTTGAAACAGCGGTACAATCCCTTGAACTGAAGGGTATTAATTACTGTGCCCTTAATGAAGCACAATGTAAGCCTGAACCCTGCACAGATGACAAAGCTGAGTGCAGTCCGACGCCTTTACCAACGCCGGATTTACAATTTCATCAGGCTTATTTGAATAACAGCCCGTATGGTATTGATGCGCTGCATGCTTGGACTTTGAACGCTAGGGGACAAGGTATTCGAATAATCGATATGGAAAATGGCTTTAACGAAAGGCATGAAGATTTACCTACCACTTTTGTGCGGGCCAATGACAATTCGAATGGGGATCATGGCACCGCTGTGATGAGTGTACTGGGTGCCAGGAATGATGGTCAAGGCGTGACAGGGATTGCACATAATAGTCAACTTGGCTTTTATGGGTGGGGAGTCAATACCTCTCGCTCAATAAGAGAAGCAGCTGGTAGGCTGCGAGCGGGCGATGTGCTATTACTTGAAGGTCAGATAAGCCGAGGTAACCTTGGTGATCGTTGTAACGACCGCTCTCAGGCAGAGTGTGTTCCAATGGAGTGGATACAGGCAAACTTCGAGGCTATTCAAGATGCAGTATGGCGTGGTGTTATTGTTGTTGAGGCAGCCGGTAATGGTAATGAAGATTTAGACAATGCAGTATACAGAGGCTTGTTCAATAGAAATGTTCGTGACTCTGGAGCCTTTTTGATTGCAGCTACAAGGAGAAATATAGACATTATCAGGTCGGGTTTCTCCAATCATGGTACCCGTATTGACTTCAATGCTTGGGGAGATAGTGTCGCTGCAGCAGGACTTTACGGTAGGACGCTATTTAACGGAGGATTTAACCGCAGGTATGGGGATGGATTTTCTGGTACCTCTTCAGCCTCACCTATAGTTGCAGGTGCAGTGGCGTTGTTGCAAAGTCACGCTGTTAATCGTATGGGCCGCAGGCTGAATGTTGCTCAAGTACGAGAAACTTTAGCGAAAACCGGTGTACAGGGTCCACAGAATGCTGGAGTAGGGGTCCGGCCAGCTCTCCGTCAGGCCTTGGATGCAATTAGGTAATCAATAGACAGTAACTTAGAGTGTTTTGTAGTCACTCTTTATCAACTAAGTGAAAATGAATACGGATATAAACTATGCTTAATCGAATTGTGATTACCTCACTATGCTTTTTCTTCCTGTCGGCTTGTGGTGCTGATAGTGACGGTAATGTGGAAGAGCAGGACAAGACACCAATAGAAGAAATGTTGGATTTGGAGTTTGATGACCATGACTATTCCGCTGTGGGCATAAAAGTTGATATTCCAGTTAAAACAGTCTCATTAATACCCGTCGATGCCCACTTTATTTCCGGTCCGAGCAGAGTCATGGCTGATAACGGTGATCGTGTTTTTTCTGGAGCTGAAACAGGACTGACGATATTCAGTCTGAACACTAATGGTTTATTTGACAGTGTTATTACAGAACATTCGGGCCTACCAGGAAACTACTTGGCAAATATAAAGATGATGCCCCCCTACTATGGTGGGCAAAGCGTAACAAATATTCAAGTATATACGCTTACAGAGCAAGGGTTTGAGCCTTACTATGAGTACTCACCCTCTCCAAGACAAATGTCTTATAGTAATTTTGAAGTGATGCAGAGTTGCTTTTACTGGGTCATTCGAAGTGAAAGTGGAAGAGATAGCACAATTGAATCCTGGTGTCCCAACCAGAATACTAGCCATCCGAATCTAGCGTATCACTATCCACAGTGGGTTCAAAAAATACAAGTAATCAATGATCAATACTTGGCGGTATCAGGTGATGGGCCTGAAAAGGGTTTTTACCTCAATTTATTTAGACCAGAAGACGGTCTATTGACATTATTGGATCAGAAAAAGCTGAAAGAAGTGGGAGGGGGATTGGATTTTGCTTATCATGATGGCCTACTATTTTTCCATACTAGTGATGAAGTAGTGTATTTTGACATACGTCAAGGCAAGCTTGATAACATGCGTCTGCTACACAACACGTACCCAGATATAGATGGTTACCATCTTACTGAAGCTCCAGGAGGGGTTATTTTAGTGAATAACCGCCAGGTTTATCGCTATTTCTTTGAGGGTCAAAAGCCAGTACGTGTAGTCACGGCCGAGCTACAAAATTCTGCAGATACAGTCCATGTATTTAAAGACTGGGTGCTCATTAATCTGGATGATCCGCCTATGCCTGATCAAGCTGGAGTTCAAGAGCTACAAGTATTTCTCTTGTCTGATTTAGAATAGTGGAATAAACCTTTACCTATTTATGGTTTGAGTAAGCCTAATAAGCAATATTAAGCATGTCTAGAGTTTCGGTAAAAGGCCTTATCCATAAAGGCTGCAAGCTAACCCTAGTTTTTCAAAACTAAAATCATGATTGCTTTGTATACAGTTCTGCTTAGGTGTACTTAAAATGAACTACATTTCCTGATACTCTTTGAGGCACTGATATCGTAGTGTTAGTTTGCTTGGCATGTAGTGAGGTGGCGTGCTCATGTACTTATAATAGGGGGTATTTTCTACACCTAATCAGTATAACCAAATTATTATGACAACCAAATTATTATGACAGCCATCTTTAATTATTCAGAAAGTTTTACGTCTGAAAAATTAGGTGTGGCTACGGAACAGTGCTTAGTATTTGAAGATTCTGATAGCGGTATTCAATCTGCGCTAGCGGCAGGCTGTAAAGTTATCTCAGTCAATAATCAGACGCCGACAGGATTATAATTAACTGAAATACGAATTTGGCTTAAGTAAAGTAGGTTAAAATTATGCGCATTAAATTAGCCAAGATCATAAGCTTATTTAAAAAAGATAATACGGACTGTTAACATGATAAAAATACCTGGTTTAGTGGTGATATTAGGCTCGCCAAATGATGATAGCGGAGAACTTTCTGAAATGGGGAAGGGCCGTGTAAGTAAAGGTTTAGAAGAATATTTAGCAAAAAGAAATTTAGGATGGAAGTTGTTGCTTACGGGAGGCTTTGGCGAACATTTCAACATGACTGATCACCCTAATGCATATTATGCAAAGCAGATTTTACTTGAAAATAATGTATCTGCAGTTGATATCGTAGAATTTGCGGAAAGTAGTGATACGGTGGATGATGCACTAAAAGCACGTCCAATAGTTGATAAATACAGCGTTGACTCTTTAATTGTTGTGTCTTCTGACTTTCATTTAAACAGGGTTAAATTTATATTCGGTGAAGTATTTCCAGATAAAAATATTGCATTTTCAGCGTCACCTTATTTGGATAATGTAGGAACCGAACAGCAGGCAATTTTATTGAACCATGAGAAAAAAGAGCTTGAAAGTTTAATTAACTTTCGACGCTCACATTTAGTAGGGGTTGATTTAGATTCTTGGAAATTACCAGATTCCGACAGCCTAACGCAATCAAAGATATGAATGTACAGGGAACGAGGCACGAATTTCCAGGATCGTGAAATTGTGTTGATTAATACTCGGATTCGTTGTGTATGAGTGTGGGTATTGAACAATAAGTGGTTTGCCTGAAATATGTTGTAAACAGTGATGCACCTATTGTTTATCTGTATTACCCTGTCCGCAGTTGCACCAAGAGAAATAGCGGCACCCACTGATTCGCCAGGCTATGCAAAAAAATGGCTTTTCACCAATAAGGTGATAACGCATTTTTTTGCTACGCCAATCACCCATGTATTTGTCGTTGGTGATTCACGGATTTGGGCTGATAAACCATATTTCTGTGATTGCTTTGATAGTTTAAATACTTTGGTCGAGCCACGAGAGAGTAAGTCGGAAATTACAAAGGAAGAAAGTGTGTAAATGTTATTCCTCGCGTGTAGCTGATTTATAGCTATCCTCTTCTAAAGTTATGTTGGTTAAAGGTAACACTAAGCAAGTCTGTTATAGCCATCAAGAATGACCGTTGTTCTAAAGCATGTATGAAAACTATGAGTATATACATAGCGTAACCGTGTAATCTGATCTCCATAAACAAAAAACCCCGTATGCTCGGGGTTTTTTATATTATACAAGCTTTACTTATTAGTAAGTTGCACTGCCTTTGGTACGAGGGAAGGCGATAACATCACGCACGTTACCCATACCGGTTACGTATGCAACTAGGCGTTCAAAGCCTAAACCAAAACCAGAGTGTGGTACTGAACCGTATTTACGTAAATCGCGGTACCAGCTGTAGTCTTCTTTGTTTAAGCCCATTTCTTCTAAGCGAGCATCAAGCACGTCTAAGCGCTCTTCACGCTGAGAACCACCAATGATCTCACCAATGCCAGGTGCAACAACATCCATTGCAGCCACTGTTTTACCGTCTTCATTTTGACGCATGTAGAATGCTTTAATGTCACGCGGGTAGTTTTTAATTACTACCGGTGCTTTAAAGTGTTCTTCAGCTAAATAACGCTCATGCTCAGACTGTAAGTCTACGCCCCACTCAACAGGGAACTCAAACTTTTTACCACATTGCTCAAGAATGGTGATCGCATCAGTGTAATCAACCTGTGCAAAATCTTTTTCTACAAACTCTTCTAGGCGAGTGATGGCTGTTTTTTCAATGCGCTGTGCAAAGAACTCCATATCATCACGACGCTCAGTTAATACAGCGTTAAATACATACTTCAGCATGCTTTCAGCAAGGTTTGCAACGTCGTCTAAGTCAGCAAAAGCAACTTCAGGCTCTACCATCCAAAACTCAGCCAGGTGGCGAGATGTATTTGAATTCTCGGCTCTAAATGTTGGTCCGAATGTATAGATTTTTGACATCGCACTTGCGTATGTTTCGCCATTTAATTGGCCTGATACTGTTAAGAACGCTTCTTTACCGAAAAAGTCTTCACTGTAGTCAACATCGCCTTTGTCTGTGCGTGGCAGGTTGTTCATATCAAGTGTTGATACGCGGAACATTTCGCCGGCACCTTCACAGTCACTTGCTGTGATAATAGGGGTACTGATCCACATGTAGCCTTGCTCGTGGAAAAAACGGTGTAACGCTTGAGACAAACAGTTACGAACACGTGTTACAGCGCCCATTACATTTGTACGCGGACGCAAATGTGCATGCTCGCGAAGGTATTCAATACTATGACGCTTTGCAGACATCGGATACGTGTCTGGGTTTTCTACCCAACCAAGTACTTCAACCGAGTTTGCTTGGATCTCGAAAGATTGTCCGTTACCTTCTGATTTAACTAAAACGCCAGTTACTTTTACAGAACACCCTGCAGTTAAACTTGTAACTTCGTCATAATTATTGAGCGAATTCGGCACAACAGCTTGAATAGGGTCAAAACAAGAACCGTCATGGACGGCTAAGAAAGAAATACCTGCTTTTGAATCGCGGCGTGTACGGATCCAACCTTTAACTGTTACTTGGCTGTCTACCGCAACGGTGCCTTTTAGTAGCTCCGTTATCGCTATGTGGCTCATCTTCACTCCAATGATATAAGTTACCTAATAATTAATCGAGTGTGCCCGCGGTCATTCGCAGGCACATAAACCATATCTTACCTTTGATACGTCAATAAAAAAACCGCCAAGAGCAACTCTTTTGCAACTTGTTCCATTTTTGTTGAAATTAACGAGTCACAAAGATGTGTTTGTGTGTATTTTGTTCAGTGATGCTTAATTTAATTTGCCGTACAGCTATAGTTCATGATTATTGATAAAATTTATGGCATTATGCTGACAATAATACTCACTTTATTTGCTCATGAGCGTAGGTAATAACAATTGTCGATGAAACAAGTTTTTATCCTTCGGGGTTTGCCGGGAAGCGGCAAAAGCCATTATGCTGAATCTTTGTCTGATGAGATGGTTGCAGGTGACGAAAGCCAGTTTTTTATCTGTTCGACCGATGACTATTTTTATAATGAAGACGGTGAATATCACTTTCAAAAATTCAAATTACCACAATATCATAATTTAAACCTAGCCCGGTTTATTAACGCATTGGCGGAAGGGATCCCTTTAATTATTGTTGATAACACCAATATTCGTAAATGGGAATTTGTTGCATATACCACAGCAGCAACCGCAATGGGTTATCAAGTTAAAGAAGTGATAGTGGGTGAAGTGAAAGATAAATCATTGCAACACCTTTATGCTAAACGCAATACACATGGTGTTGCGCTAAAAACAATTAGTAAAATGGCATACATGTTTGAGTGGTAGCTGTACTTAAATAAATGTTTAAAAAGCCGACACGCATGTGCTGGCTTTTTACTGCAATAATCTCGTATTACCTTATTAATCTAAGGTGTCTAGGTGCATTCATAAACTACTTCTGCGTTACTAAAGTCTGATAATAAGAGATCTTGTTTAGGGACATGTACATACAGTGATCCATCACCAACCGCATTTTCTATATTCAAGTAATCAAGTTGCAGCACTAACATCATTTCGTCTTCCTCAAATGGGTCTTGCACAGCAACTGAATATCCGCCGATTTTACTGTAGGAAGATAAACTGTCGAACTTCTCAATCACTTCTTCAAAGTCACGGTCGGTCATTTTATGTTCGTTTTGGATCTTGTCTAATAGATCAGACACTGTGTCACACTCTGGTACATTAATAGTGGTGTTGTTGATTGAGTTACCAAAGTCATTTTGTGTTTTGAATCGCAGTTGATGTGTTGGCGTTGCTAAGTACTCATCTTGAGCGATCTCTTCAATAAAAGAAAAGTCAGATATGGGGGCTTCTTGCATTTGCTGTGCAGAAATAAATTGAATCACTGCAGATTCATAAATCGTACAGTCATCACTTTCACTAAAAATTTGTAGCAGCCCCATTGTTGGGAGCCCGTCAAGTTCAGGGAGTTCGCTAAAATTAATCTGTGCAATAAGGTACATAGGCTTTTTATTGTACTTACCAATTGGATAGGCAAGACTATTTGGGATAAAAGGTTTACCGCAAAACTTAGATGTAAGAAGGTCTAAAGTATCCTCTTTCAAATGACAATCACGAGATATCATTTCGATACGAATTGCTTGCTTCTTAATTTGATTGAACTCGCATTCATACGCTGAAAGTAAGTCAGATAAATTCATTGATATATTCCTTTAAGGTGCCTGAAAATAGAGTGGTTATATATAACTATATATTCTATATTATAACATAATGTATTTATTAGACGGCACAAGTTGAGAATTTTTTAGTTAATAACATGGGGTGGCTGTAGTTGGTTTATTTCTTGAACGTCGCTTTTATCCAGTCAATAGGGCCACTATTTTTGTTAACGAAATAACAGTTAGCCCAATAGATTATTTTCTAACTCAAGCAGGCGCTTTTTGAGTTCTAGACCACCCCCATACCCAATAATACTGCCCGCTGGGTCAATGATACGGTGACAAGGTACGATGATAGCCAATGCGTTATCAACATTGGCCTTAGCGATACTGTTTATATAGCAAGTGTTTGGGAGTTGTTGAGCTAATTTTGAATCATCGCTTTTTTCTACAAACTGCGCGTCGAGTGATGCTTGAGTGTGTTTATCAATTGCTTTTCGCATTTTTCTGAATTTGAAGTCGCACATGCAAATTTTTGAATTATGTGACCCAAGGATAAATTCCGCGTACGGGTGTTTAAAATAGTGAATATGTATTTTTCCATCTAATTTACTCTTAATCGTGAGATATGATGTGTTTCAGTTTTATAACACATCATTGGAGACCTGTTAGTTAAAAGGCTGATGTTATGAGGGGAGGTTGGTATCACAGTATCCTACACAGAGCGCATTTCCATGGATCATACCTACCCCAAGGCTGGTAATTGCATTGTTTTTTAACCAAGTAAGGTGAAATACATCACCACTTTTTATTATTTTTAGGTCAAGGTGTGCGACTTCTAGTCCGTGCATGTCAAAATAGGTTACTTTATATGTTCCTTCAAACTCAGAACTGGCTGTTTGTGAAACTGCTATTCCTGTACCTTGCCCATAATTATTATGAACCCAAACAGCGTTTAACTTTCCCGATGTGTGGGTTTTTATATATTTAACATGTCCTATATTAGCCAAGGTAATATGCTCTCTCATTTGCTTTTCCATACCATAACCTATCGATCTTTTGTGTAAAGAGAATTGGCAAATATATGCCATAACCGCGAATTCTGGGTAGGTAAGAAAACGTTAATTATAAATTTAGTTACTGCTAGCTATCACATTTTGGAAATCGTTTTTTATTATCAACTTTTGTTATTCGCATTAGATAAATCTATCAAAATTAGGGTTTGGTACGTTCATAAAAAGAATTTTTATAAATTATTTTATAATTTATAGTGTTTTTCTTTGTTTCTATATTTATAACAAATAAAGTGGTGTTAATAGATAAAATGGTGAGTTGATTCAGGTTTTATCTACCCTAAATTTACTCATTTATGGTTTTACATTGGCAGTAACCTTGCTTAGCAGGTTACAGGAGATTACTCATTTTCATGGTTTTAACACATTAAATTTTCACTTAACTTTAATATGCCTCTTTAGTTTGCATTGTATATCTATATTTCTAGAGTTTTATAACTTTAAATCTAATTAATAATCATTATTGATGGTTGTGTTTTGTGTGACCTATAGAGCGCAAGCCAAAGATATTTCATTTAATGTGATACATAGAATGCAATTTGTTAACTTGATGTTTAATTTTTTCTTTTTTGGTGTTTTTTGTAAGTTTTATGTATTTGACAGCGCTGTCTTTAATAAATAGTATCCGCATCAACCAAGATAAATATTATTTATATCTTGAGTTCTATAGTTTGTTATTCTTACAAGGAATTATTTAATGAAAAAAACTAATGTGACAGTGGCGTTGTTTGCTGCTTTATCTGCTACCTCAAGCTTTGCATCTATCACTAATATATATGACATTGATGGATACGAGCGTGTAACGCGTTATGCTAATGGGCCGATAGCAAGTTCTGTCATTACCAGTGAACTTGCGCATAACCTGAATGTATACTTACACTCAAGTACAAGAACGAATGGCTGTAATTATGCGAACGTGTATACAGAAATTGAGGGTACATTTGTCGCACATGCACATGTTACTGACGTTGATAGCCGTTATGGTATTAAACAGGCAACCGCGTTGATCCCAGATGAATATGTTGCCGTGAACAAACGATTAGTGGCGTCATGTGACGGTGAAAATGGCGAGCAGTATAATGTGCATGCTAAAGTACCAGCAGCGCCAATTATTGATTGGAACATGACTGTAGAACCTGAAGTTGATAGTGAATTTGTTCGCCAAACTAATTCATATAGCTACCACTCTGCATACAAAGTACAAAGCACACTTCGTGTTGAAAACCAAAGCACAGATTCATATTGCCAAACCGTAACAGATAGAGGTGTCTATTTAGGGTTGTTTAATGGCCAAGGTGGCGCAAGCAAATTTAATTCTAATGTATTTTTTGCGACTAAATCTGTAGATAATACTCAGAATACACAACCTGTCGTGTATCAAACGGTTGAGTGCCAAAATGCTGCTGGGCGCACAAAGGCAGTCAAAGTATTCAGTTTGACGGATAGCGCGGGCATCGAACTGATTGAAGATCACATTATTTATAAGTAAATATGTAAATTAGTATAAAGGAAAACACAGCGATGCTGTGTTTTCTTATATGAGCGTATTTAAAACTGCATGAAGCAAGTGATCTGTTAACTGAATTCGCATTGGCGGTGTAAGGAGCTTTATTGGTACTTTATTGTTGCTAAGAACCCGCTAAACTTAATCCATCAATATGATGGATAACCAGTCTATGTCTCGTCAATCTTCAGTGTTGCTATGTTTGGGTTTAATGATGGCAAGCTTATACTTTTTAGCACCTGTACAAGGTAAACAAAGCTTTCAAGCTGGAGTAATAGCACAGGAACTACACCTCAATCATCAAATTACTCAATTGGGTGTGTTTTCGAGCTGTAAAGTGGTTAACGCCATTAAACAAGATTTAGAGAGATCAGCCTGCATGCTGTATTCAAAATCAGATAATACGTGGCAGCTAGATTCATTTGGTGCTATTTGCGAAGTCCATTGCACTAACTCAAGTCATAAGAGAAAAACGGATCCGTTGGTTATTTTTAATCGTATTAGTACAGCAAAGTAGCAAGTTCAGCCCAAGACAGCTTAGTTCTATGCTGGTTTTTAGATAAAGCTAATGCATCACATTCATTTGCATTTGACGATAGATGAGGACCTGAGAGTGCAAGGTATTGTCTGCTCTTTGATTTAACTAAAAAGGCATTATCTACCTTTGTTAGCGACGCTTGCGCGTGTTGTTTTAAAGCGGTGTGTGCATAGAGACAAAAGAAGGTTTCTTCATGTTTATTTTTTTCAAACGCCCCTAATTTTTGCCATTCTTTTGACTGGTAACGTCGAGCATCAATCATAAAACTACCGAATAAAGATGGCAGCTTATACACAGTATTGATCATCATCTGCGCGTCAGGTTGCGTTTTATAAGGTCCTGATACCAGATAATAATTGTTGTGCGTCCGATTTCTATAAAATTGTAATTTTGTTATATGCGCATTAAGTTCTTTGGCGACAACGAGGGCTGATCTAAACTTTTTAAAAACCCCAAGCTGAACGAAATAGTGAGAGGAAAGGGGATTTGGCGGCGATGTGTTTTTTGAATTTTCGACATGAGTGTTGTTTGCAGTCAGGGTTATATCTCGCAAAATTAATGTATCACCTGATTTTGGTGTAATGATTTTTTCAGGTATATTTTGAGCGGTAAACTGCGCAATATTGAGCAGGTTTGACTCTATATGCACCGTATATGTACCAGCAGGCACATTGGGAAAATAATAATATCCGTCGTATTGGGTAATCGTTTCAAGCTGTTTTTTACCATTTTGTAGCAGAAATACAGACACGCCAGCGGCGGGTTTACTTAAATCTGCATCTGCCACATAGACTGTGCCTTCTACTTCGTTAAATACCGTAACAGGCAAGTTGACGGTACTGACGCCACCACGGTGTGATATTGTTTTTATTTTTCCATGCGTTGAGTGCAGATAGGGGTTAGGCAGAGACCTAACATCAATTTCAAGTATTTGACCTCCGCTGCTGCTGGGGAGCAGCACTTTGCCAGCTTGATTGGTTTGACGTCCTTTCCAGCGATAATTTCCAGTTAAAGCGGTGTTATTCAATGGCTCATCATGTAAGTCAAATACTTGGTTATTATTCCAGTCGATAAATGAATGGACTTCTAGTTGTCCGCTATTAAGTGCTCTGGGCGCATTGAAAGTCAGGGCTTGGTCAACATAATCAAAG
This sequence comes from Pseudoalteromonas sp. MSK9-3, assembly GCF_003590335.1. Lineage (GTDB taxonomy): Bacteria > Pseudomonadota > Gammaproteobacteria > Enterobacterales > Alteromonadaceae > Pseudoalteromonas. The sequence goes on from NZ_MIET01000014.1 coordinate 42,755, forward strand.
CTGAATGTTCCGCTTAACCCAAAAGATAATCGCCAATCGTCTTGGCTGTCATATTGTCCTGATAAGCTCATATTGAAATAAGGGTGGCGATAGGTATATTGATGACCTAGCAGCATTTTTGCCTTGGCGTTCGGGTTGTAAGATAACTGTGTTTGGTTAAAGCTATTATGTGTTTGCGGCCAGCGCAGCGTACTACGAATGTTTTTTAATGCGCCACTTTCTAGAGGGAGCCAATCTATTGCATTGGTCCAACGCCAGCGTGCAATATCTTGCGACCAGTAGATCCTATTTAAAAGCGAATCTTGAGAATCATCATATTGAAATTGATTAGACCAGGTCCCGCCTAAGTAACTGCTATTAAACCCGACGGATGTAATGTTACGTGACGCTGTATGCTTTCTGTGTTCGTGTAGCCACCGCAGATCCCAACTAATATTATCGGTATTGGCTAATTTACTGTTCATTGCCAAAGAAAAGCGACTTTTTAGGGGATGAGCTTGATCAAGAAAGACGCCGCTGGTGAAATCATCAATGATGCTGGTTTCTAGGTTAAGGCTGATGTCGTGGTCAGTCCATTGACTGATCACCCCGCGATAGCCTGCAAACATAGCTTGGCCTGCGTCAACTTGTTTTGCAATGGCTAATTTGTAGCTGCCTTGTGTCGTGATACCGTTAACGCCAGAGCGAAAATAAGGGACAAGTTTTTCGCTATTTAGCAAGGTGAGATGTGTGTCAATGGTTAATGTATCTGTAAGCCCATAAGATAGGCCTGAAGCAAGCATGGTTTTAAATGGCTGTGTATTTGATTGCTTGCTTTTAAATAAGTTGTGCTGGGCATCGAGTATGTCAAATTGGTAGTTGATCTGGCCAGCTGCAAGCGCATTTTTACCGACAGTCACTTTTTGTACTCGGGTTATTTGCTCTCCTTGTGGGCCAAATAATTTAATTTCATACACGTTATTACCATAAAATGTTTCAACATTATCAAAGCGTACAACATTTTCATTTTTAGCTTCAGAAGCGCTAATATATTGGCCATTACGATACAGTTCACCAATCCAGCCTGGCAGTGTTGGCTCCTCGATTGTAATGGAAGAAAAGCTATCAGATGACTGTGGATTTGCATTAGAAAGGGTGAACCCACGACCTTGTGTTGCAACCATTACCAATGGATCTTGACGGGCTTGAATATCGCCTAATTCATAATTAGGGCTGGTTAAAGATGTGTCATTTGATAGTAAATCAACGTGCTTGCTTAACTTGAAGAAATTGTGTGTTTGGTTGTTATTTTGATTCAACCGCCATTGCGCTTGATGATCCATCAGATCGAAGTAGCTATTGAGCCGTACAGCACTTTTCAATTTGTTTTGGCGAGCGTTATATTGCGTCGTTATATCGTACTCAGTAACCGGATACGTAAAAGTTTGATATTGGTCATTAAGGCTATGATCAAATTGTACTGTTGTTTGATGAGAGCCATTTAATTGTGTGCGCATATTTGATTGAGTGACGTCAACCAGTGTAGTGGAAAACGACACCTGCATAAGAGAGTAGTTAAACTTTGATTTTGTACCTAATATCTCATTTAAGAGCGCGAGGTCGATATAATGATCAAAGTCATCTTTCACCCATAACCAGCTGGTGGACTGCTGCGGTGTATCCATTAATAATGTGGTGGAATAGGTTTCTTCTTGTTGTGTTAAATGAGCGAGCAAAACCCCGTCATTAATGTCAATGGTAATATCGAGCGTATTATTAAGTAAGCTTACAGGCATGAGTAAGCGTTTGTTTTCGGTATAGTACGCTTCCATATCAGATGTAATAGAGCGGCCATTTAGTTTGACATTGACGATCACAAAAGCCTCCTCATTGAGAGGCCATTGAACGAGTGGATTTAAGGATTTTGTTTGAGCCAAAGCAGCAAAGCTACAAAACAAAATACCAATAACCAAAAGCAGACGCATGCTAAAAACGCGCGGGAACTATGCTTATAACTAAAGTTGCATAGGGACTTCTAGTTCGATGTTACCACCATATTGTGTGCTTTCTTGGTAGTGTATTGTAACTGGACCCTGAACCGGTGCGTACAACGGAATAAATACTTTTCTACGAGAAAGCGGGGTATATACGCCGACGTTACGCACTTCGCCTACGACCTGTTCACTCTCGTTTAATACCGTAAAGTTGCCATATAGAGACCTATCACCAGACAATGTTTGCCACAGCATCACAGTTGATCGGCCATTTTGAGTGACAAATTGTGGGTTCACTAATGTTGAGTCTGCAGTTAAACGACCATGTCTTACAATAACAGGGACACTGTAAGCAACCTTAGGTTTTATACTGATCCCTGTGGCTGATGGTTCAGACGACTCGGATGCGATAATACGTAAAACAGCACGATATTCACCGTGAGGTAAATCTGCCTTTTTACGAACGGTCATACGTATTGCTTGCATTTGCTTTGGTGCGATGGTGCCTCTGCGCGGCGAAAAACGCAGCATACTTTTTGCAGAGCGCTCAGCTACTTCAGATAAAGGGACATCTATTAATGCGCCATCTTCTGTCATGTCTTTGTGGGTTAGCATGAGTTTAAAATCAAGGCGTTTATCTGATGTGTTACGGATCATCAGGGCATTATTTTTAGTTTGATTGTCAAAATATAATCGATATTCAGACAGCGCTAAATTGGCGAATACGTTATGTGAAAAAAAGACAAGAACAAAAAGCCACAGCTTGGTGATGTTTTTTCGGATCATGATACAGCTTACCGACTCGAATAAATGAGAATAAGATAAGGTGGAGCGATACTCCACCAAATGTACTTTACTTAGTTAGCTAAACATCTAACTTATAAAGTTAATGCGGACTATTTATTGAAATGACACATCGACAGTATAATCAACGCTGTAGTCGGCACCTGCAGTTAGCGCGGTGTCTACTGACATTTGACCGTATACGTTAATTGTTATGTCAGATGCAGAGCCATCTGTTGTGAAAGCTGTTGCAACACCGTTTGCCGTTGTTTCTGTCGATGTACCATCTGTTGCGGTTGTGGCAGGTGCGAATGTTAAATTAGCACTTGAACTGCCCGATACCGTGATATTCATTGCTGAGTTAGGTGCAAGACCTGATACAGTGATCCCACCGAGTTGAATGTTTGCATCTGATGCATCACAGTCACCTGTTACTGCACCCGCATTATCCATGGTACATGTTGAGCCAGAAGCAAGACGGATCTTACCAAAATGCAGCGCATTTGTTTCTGCAAAAGTAGGTTCACTCCAACCGTTTATACTGGCTTGAAATGTTTGGTTTGATGCAAATAGCGTTGTTGATGAAAGCGCGAGTACTGCTGATACAAGTATTTTTTTATTCATATTGTTTACCACAATTATTGTTGCTCTTTAATGTTCACATCCGTGTAGTAAACTTATTGCCATTAAAAGAATAAGTTTTTGAGTCCTTAAGGTGTAATTTAACCATAACTTGATGCAGATCAAAATATTTTATTTTTACATTAAGTTTGTTTTTGAAATAATTTTGTAACAATGCGCGGGGTTTAACTCGTACTTTAATCTTAAGTTGCTGTTTTGTATGTATTCTAATAATTGTAAATGTAATTAAAAATTAGTATCTCAATTCGATAAAAATTTTACAATCAGCACCGCTTTTATTCTTTATGATGTACTTTCATTGAAATTAATCAATTAGTTGTAGATGGAAAGATCGATATTTAGCAATTAGCATCTAATTATATATAGCAATAATAAATAATTTCTAATCGTATTGGAGTACGCGAATTCGGGTGTAAATAGATGTCCTGTTTGTATCTACGATTAAGGGGGAAGGGAAAGTGCGATTTAAACTCGGTGGAGCGGAGCAACAACAGCGAATGTGTTCACTATTAAATTGCGGTGTTAATCTTTTGGAGACATATAATTATTGATAGTATTACTGCATATTGCGAACAGAATTACCACAAGGAGTGAGAATGATAAGATTGGCGATAAGAGAAGATCTAAAGGGGGTGCTAGCGCTCTATAAAGAACTACGGCCACACGATGTGGAGCTTGAAGCGCACTTTGCAAAAGCAAAATGGGGTGAATTACTTGATGATCCGAGCATGCTTCTTGTGGTTGCAGAGCGTGATGGCGAATTAGCATCGACCTGTGCGCTTGGTTTAAACCGCAGTATTGCAAATGGGGCACGACCTTTTGGGATCATCGAACATGTTGTTACCAGCCAGAATTTTCGTAAACAAGGGTTAAGTCGCAAAGTACTTGAGTATGCACTCAAACTTGCATGGCAACATGATTGTGCAAAAGTGATGGTGTTATCTGGAGAAGCACTCACATCAGCACATCGGGTTTATGAGTCGGTTGGGTTTAAAGGTGGGATAGAAAAAGGCTTTGTTATAAAACCTGCTTAATTCTATGTTTATTGACAGAGTAAAGTGACCTACGTAATGAGGTCACTTAATAGTTTAATCACGTCTTAAAACAGCGTGTTTACATCGCGTCGTATTCGTCTTGCCAGAAGAATTTTTCTTCCCCAAAAGCAGGGACTAACCCATCAAGCCAAGTGGCTTTTTCATCATATTTAGCAAAGAATGGTCGCTGAACCCAATCTGGGTTTCGAGCTTGAATGAAGCGCAGTACAAACACTTTTTCGCCATTTATTTCACTCACGCCAGACACTTCAACTTTACCAGGGCCTGCGCTCATTGAAGGGCCACGTACCGTTCGGCTTACGCCTGATACTTCTTTATAAGCCTCGCGGAAAATTTCCCAATTCTTATATAGTGGTAACTCAAAATAACGCTTAGCACCGGTATCACGTTCAATGAACATGTAATACGGGATCATGCCCATTTGTGTTTGCTCTTTCCACATTTCTGACCACATTTTAGGGTCGGTATTGATGTTGTTAAGCAGAGGGGCCTGTGTTCTGATCTGAGCGCCCGTTTGACGAATTAAGCGAATCGCTTCTTTGGTTACTTCGGTACGTAGCTCTTGCTTATGGTTGATATGAGCCATAATAGAAACATGCTTACCGGCATCTACCAACTCTTTTAATAGCACGAGTAATTCTTGTGCATCAGGGTCTGTAACATAACGGAATGGCCAGAATGTCAGAGATTTAGTCCCGATCCGAATGGTGCGAATGTGATCGAAGCGTGGCTCTTTTAATGCCTCTAGGTATTTACGTAGCTTAACAGTACGCATTACCATAGGATCGCCACCGGTCATAAGTAAGTCAGTGACCTCAGTGTGCTCAGCCAGGTAGTTATGAAGTAAGTCTTCATCATTGTTATTAAAGCGTGTTGCTTTGCCAACAAACTGCGCCCAACGGAAACAGAACGTGCAATATGAGTGACAGTATTGACCTTGTGAAGGGAAGAACAACACGGTTTCTTTATATTTATGCTGAATACCGTCAACGCGCTCGCCTTCGTATTCAGGAACATTTTTTTCCATTTGGCCAGCAGGGTGCGCATTAAATTTCTGGCGAAGCTCTGTTGCTAATTTGAATACATCTTCAGGGGTATGCTCACGTTGCAGTAAAGCGGCCATCTCATCATACGATTCATCATCAAGCATACCTCTTTGAGGAAAAGTAAGCTGAAAAACAGGATCGTTAGGGACTTTGTCCCAATCAATCAATTCTTCAATAACAAAATTGTTTACCCTAAATGGGAAGACATTAGCGACAACCTTCATTTCAAAACGAAGGTGCTCAGGTAGTTTGTCCAGTTGTTCAATCTTGTCAATTTGACGATGTTGATAAACGGTGAATCGAGGCGCTTTATACGCTTCGACTGGCTGCAATTTGACGGTTTGTTGCATATTTGCCCTTTTTTGGCTTGCTAGATTAAAAAAGGGCGTAGTCTATCAGGTTTAGGAACAAAGTTCAGTTTGAATACGAATATTTGCAATAATTTCGATTTAAGACCTGTTAGGTGTCAGTATTAATAGCCCTAACCCATAGCATAGCCTGTTAGTACTGTTGTTGCGCGATTGCCGCGTAAATACCAGTGCATAAGGCGGTAATATGTTGGTCAGAGGTAGTATACGGGGGCATGATATAAATCAGCTTACCAAACGGTCTGATCCAAAGCCCTTGGCTAATAAAGAATTTTTGAATTTTAGCCACATCAATGGTGCGATTTACCTCTACAACACCTATCGCACCAAGAATACGAACATCCTGAACGTCATCTAACTGCATACACTGGGTTAAGGCTTGCATGGTTTTGCTAATGCGGGCCACCTGTGCCTGCCAGTCATTTTCAAATAATAGTTCTATGCTGGCAGATGCAACAGCGCAGGCTAATGGATTACCCATAAAGGTTGGTCCATGCATTAATACTCCTGCACTGCCTTTACTTATTTCGAATGCAATATTGTCGGTCGTTAATGTTGCAGAAAGCGTCATCATTCCGCCAGTAAGCGCCTTACCAATACATAAAATATCAGGGCTAATATTGGCATGTTCACAAGCAAATAGTTTGCCTGTACGGCCGAATCCAGTGGCAATTTCATCTAAGATGAGGAGCACATTATATTCATCGCACAATGCTCTTAGTTTTGCTAAATAAGCGGGATGGTAAAAATTCATCCCCCCTGCATTTTGTAGGATGGGCTCTATTATGAAAGCTGCTACTTCATGATGGTATTGCTTAAAAGCCTGCTCTAATTCGAGTAGTTCTTGCTGGTTTACAGCACCCGAAATAGATGCACTCGGCGCTGGAACAAAAATATGCTCAGGTAAAAAGCCTTGATACATACTATGCATAGAGTTAACTGGGTCGCATACACTCATCGCAGCGAAGGTATCGCCATGGTACCCTTTTTTAGCAGTCATCAGTTTGCTTTTAGTATGTTGGCCTTGACTGATCCAATATTGCAGGGCCATTTTTATCGCGACTTCAACACTGACGGAACCACTGTCGGCTAAAAATACTTTTTGCAGGGGGTCAGGGGTGATCTCGACAAGCTTTTTACACAGTGTTACGGCAGGAGCATGGGTAATTCCACCAAACATCACATGGCTCATGGTGGTTGCTTGCTCTGTGATTGCATTTACCAGCTTAGGGTGATTATAGCCGTGAATGGCACTCCACCAAGAGGCCATACCATCGATCAGTTGTTCACCACTTTCTAAGTAAAGGTGAGGACCGAGTGTATGGCTAACAGGGTATACCGGAAGAGGATCGATCATAGATGTATACGGGTGCCAAATATGGTTTTTATCAAAATCCAAATCTATTGTGTTATTTTTGCTCACTTGTAAACCTTGCTGATTGCTTTGTCGTTGACAATACTACGCCACTGCGTAGACTAAGCCAATCACCGTCAAGCTAAGTGCACGTTATTTAGACACTTGTAACAAGAATAAAGAGAATTATTATGATCACAGTTCGTCACGATTGGACACATAAGGAAGTAAAAGCATTATTTGAAATGCCGTTTAATGATTTACTGTTCCGAGCTGCGAGTATTCACCGCGAAAACTTTAATCCCAATGAAGTACAAATTTCAACACTGCTTTCAATTAAAACTGGTGCGTGTCCAGAGGATTGTAAGTATTGCCCGCAATCGGGGCATTATAAAACGGATCTTGAGCGTGAACGTTTGATGGAAGTTGAAAAAGTGGTTGAACAAGCACGCTTGGCAAAAAATAAAGGTGCGACGCGTTTCTGTATGGGCGCAGCATGGTCAGACCCCAAAGACCGTGACATGCCGTACATCGAAAAAATGGTAAAAGAAGTTAAAGAGCTTGGCTTAGAGACCTGCATGACATTGGGTATGCTAGATAATGATAAAGCACACTCGTTAAGAGAGGCTGGTCTTGATTATTACAACCATAACTTAGATACATCGCCAGAATATTACCAACAAATAATTACCACTCGTACTTATCAAGATAGACTAGACACGATTGATCATGTGCGTGATGCTGGAATGAAAGTGTGTTCAGGCGGTATTGTTGGTATGGGTGAGCAAGCATCTGACCGCTTTGGTTTATTGATCCAGTTAGCAAATCTTGAACAGCAACCGGAAAGTGTACCAATTAATATGTTAGTTAAAGTAAAAGGTACACCGTTAGAAGATGTTGAAGATTTAGATCACTTCGAGTTTATTCGTACTATTGCTGTTGCGCGGATCATGATGCCATACAGTTATGTGCGTTTATCGGCGGGTCGTACCGCAATGAACGAGCAGATGCAGTCTATGTGTTTCTTTGCAGGTGCAAACTCTATTTTTTATGGCGATAAGCTACTCACTACAGAAAACCCAGAAGCAGATGCTGATATGAATTTGCTGAAGAAGCTCGGCATGAAACCTGAAGAACGCCATGACTATTCAGATGAAGCATATGAAGCCTCTCTATCATCGGCTATTGCAGATAAAGCCACATCAGAGCTATTTTACGAAGCAAATTAATGGCGTTTGATTTTATTAAACACAGTGTTCAGCAACGACGAGATGCGTCGTTGCTCAGAACACGTATTTGTGTTGAAGACGCGAATGCACGGCATATCGTTGTTAACTCAAAGCAGTATATTAACTTTGCCAGTAACGATTACTTGGGCTTAGGTGACTGTGCACTTGCAGCAAGTGGTGAGTCAGGTAGTCGCAGTTCATCGTTAGTGACGGGTTATTTAGCGATTCATAAACAGTTAGAAACAAAGCTATGTGAAGTGTTGGGCTATGATGCTGCATTACTTTTCAGCAGCGGGTTTAGTGCCAACAGTAGTGTGCTTAAATCCTTATTTAATGATAAAAATACCGTAAAAGACAGCGCCATCTTTCAAGATAAATTAAACCATGCGAGTTTAATTGATGGTGCTTTGCAAAGTGATGCGAAACATATACGCTTTAATCATAATGATATGAATCATTTACGCGCTCGATTAGAAAAGAGTCATGCCACAAACAAGCTCATAGTGAGTGAAGGTGTGTTCTCAATGGATGGAGACACTGCCCCCATAGAGCAATTAAGTGCGCTAAAAACGCAACACAATGCGTGGCTAATGATTGACGATGCGCATGCATTTGGTGTGGTTGGTGAGCAGGGGCTCGGGAGCGCCGCAAGTGCGAATAAGCCTGACATACTGGTGATCACATTTGGTAAAGCGATGGCAAGTCAAGGCGCAGCGATACTCGCTCGCCAAGACATTGTTGACTATCTATTGCAAACTAGCAGAGAGTACACATATTCAACGGCGCTATCGCCTTTGATGGCAAAGAGCGCATTGACACAACTTGATAGGCTCATCAATGCAGACGCACAACGTCATGCTTTGCAATCAAATATTATGTTGTTCAAAACACTGTGTGCAAAAAAAAGCATACCTGTATTGGCATCAAACACGCCGATACAACCGGTTGTTTTAGGCTCCTCAGAAAATGCATTGCAAGCGCAGATGGCACTTAAGTCACGCAATATATGGTTAACTGCGATAAGACCGCCTACTGTGCCTCATAATACTGCGCGTTTAAGAGTGACGATCACGGCGGCTCATCAGGCTGAAGATATAGAGCATTTGGTCAACAGTTTAAGTGACGTATTATGACTATCTTGTCTGTAAATAATGAATTTAATAACAGCGTGAAGCAACATACAGCCCAGTGTTTCTCTAAGGCGTCGGGCCAGTATGGTCAATATGCTAAAGTGCAAGCCAAGACAGCGCAGTTGTTATTCAGTATGCTGCGTACTGGTAACAAGAGTTTACTTGATTTAGGGTCTGGGCCACTTTTACACCAGCAGACATTAGCGCACTATGCTGACTCTATCGTTAATATGGATTTAAGCCACTCAATGCTCATGCAAGGAGAGGTGGGTGATCATCGCATATGTGCTGATATGGACAGTTTACCGTTCCAATCACAGGTATTTGACGTTATTTTCTCAAACTTTGCCATTCAATGGAGCCAGGATCCCGCTAAACTATTTGTTGAGTTAGCGAGGTTATGTAAACCGAATGGACAAGTTGTGTTGTCGTCGGTGTTAGCTGGATCACTATATGAGATAAATACGGCATGGCAAGCGCTTGATGGCAGAGCGCATGTTAATCAGTTCTTAGCCTTATCGGCATTAAAAGCGCATGCGATACATGCAGGCTTTGAGGTACGAGCTACTAAACAGGCCTGTTTAGTTGACGAATACCCAGATGCGAAAGCTGCGATAAAGTCGATAAAGCAAATTGGGGCAAACCAATTGCAAACTGGGCGTGCTAAAAAAGGACTGATGGGCAAAACTGCTTACACTAAAGTTCTTAATAATTACCCTGTAACAGACAGTTGTGCACCCGTTACTTATCAGGTTGCATTAATGGAGTTAAGGAAACGATGAGTGCATTTTTTATAACAGGTACTGATACTGAAGTTGGCAAAACGTATGTCACGTCGTTATTGCTAAAATTTTTGGCTAAACACAAACGCCAAGCCATCGGTTTTAAGCCTATAGCAGCAGGCGCAGAAGAAGCGTTTGGTCAGTTAGTAAATGACGATGCTTTGAGTTTGATGGAATGTGCATCGACTCACGCCAAGTATGAGCAAGTTAATCCATTTTGCTTTGAACCACCGATAGCGCCTCATATTGCGGCTAAAAGGGCTGGTATTGAAGTGACGGTAGAACAATTACAGCATCATTATCATGCATTGGCTGAACTAGGCGCTGAGTTTACATTAGTTGAAGGTGCGGGTGGTTGGGCGCTGCCTATTAACGACACTCAATATATGTATGATTGGGTTCAGACGGAGCAATTGCCCGTTATATTGGTCGTGGGAATGAAATTAGGCTGTTTAAATCATGCATTATTAACGATGCAAGTTTTAAAAATGCAAGGGGTGAAGTGTGTTGGCTGGGTCGCTAATCAAATTGACAAAGATATGGCGGAGTTTGATGAGAATTTAGCGACGCTCAGACAGCGCATCGATGCGCCATTACTGGCTGTTGCACCTTACACCGAAGACACACCTAAACTGCAAATTCATGCAGCGTTAACTGATCTGTTCGGGATAAAACTGTAAAACTATAAAAAGCCAAAGTGTTCCGTTTACTTTGGCTTTGCTTGCTACATGTCGGAGATAGGAATTACACGGTTAGTTACACCCTTTTTGTACCGTTTGAGTTGTTACTCGAACAGCAAAGTCATTGTAATCACTGTCGTTTTCATCTTCCCAGTATTGAACATTACCGCTTTGTCTCATATTGGTCGTCAGCTGGTTACTATTCCCTTTTATGGCTAATACATAAGTAATAGAGCTTGACTGCAATACGTCGTAACTGCCGCTTGCGCCATATTCGTCAAGTAACTTCACATAGCTGCCATTAACTTTAACACCCCAATCATTGTCATGAAGTGAGCTTTCAGAGACAAATTGATAGTTGATTCGAGTGTAGTTCTGTGGAGTACAGGCTTCATCGTCATTTATAATCGTACCGCCAGCGCTACTTTGACCTGTAACGCCCGTTTGTGCTGTGGCATTGACGGTTAATGTTTTGTCTGCACTGTGTACATCGTTATCAATTGTTTGAATGGTTACGGTCGCGCTTGTTTGACCCGCAGGAATGGTTACGGTACTCGTCGTTAATGTGTAATCACTAGGCGACGTTGTGCCATCTGTCACAGATAAAGCCACCGTGATATCTTCATTAAACGTCGCACTGATGGTCGCACTGTATGTGAGCGTACCACCTTCAACAACCGAGTCTGTCACTGGTTGTAACGAGAACGTCGGCTTTGGCACTGTGCCACATTGTACATTGGTGTAACAGGCAACGGGTTGGTTGGTGTTAGTTGCTAAGTCGTTTAACCTAACTGGCACGGTTGCCACAAGACATGTCGACCCTGTACTCGGTTCTAAGACATACAACTGTGATTTATTAGCGTGACCGTGGTCGTTGATCAAAGTGCGGCTGATCATCACATCGCCAGCTTGGTTAAGGGTTGCACCTGTCACTGAGGTTAGCCCATGGCTAGAAAGCAAGCTTAATGAATAGTTACTGCGGTTTATTTCATAGGTTGAGCTAGAAGTCACAAGAAGCAACTTAGAATCTTTGATAACTAGGTCGCCGCGGTATTTGCCCGATACACTGCCAAGTGAAGCAAGCTCGGTTGCTTCGCCAGTCTCCTTGTTAATTTGATACAGCTTGCTGTAGCTATTGGCGAGTAAAACGTCATTTTGGCTATCATAAACCATCCCAATGACGGATTTAGTTGTTCCCACAGTGGTATGACTTTGGCTGGTAAAGTCATAGTAGGCGAGTTTGGTTGTTCTATATTTTTTACCTTTAATTGGTAAATGCGCTAGTTCATCTGCACTGATAGCAAGTTCACTGATGTCGACTTCATATTCTGTGGGACGGGGTGAGGCCACATAGTACATTCGATTACTAGCGCTGTCGAACGCCAAAGCGCTAGAACTAAATTTAGCAACAGAGTTGGCTTGTGCAGTTTGAGCTTCTTCATTTAAGCTAAATAGTAAGCCTAAATCGCCACGACCTGCATTAATGCCGTAGAGCTCACCCTGACATTCGTTTGCATATCCTGAGGTAGAAATACCAATCGCGATCAATGAAAGTGCAGGTAAGGTTAGTGAAGTTTTTAGCATGGTGTAATACCTAAGGTAGTTCATCCCGAACAGCTAATACAACACAAAGTAATGTCACATCCGATCCATATAACAGATATGATTTCTTAATCCTTTGAGGCGAGTGCTTCCGTTATTGACTTTGCAATCTTTGGTTATTATCTACACTAAAAAACATTTTATCAACATTTATTTGGTACTAAAGGGTTGCTTTTGAGGTCTAGTTAGTCTTTATTGTTCATTTTTAGATAGTTAGGGAGCAGCTCTTCTATAATTTTTTTTGCAGTAATGGTATAGCGTACACCGTTAAACATGACCGATGTCTGTTCGTCGATACCGGTGATCCCCGTTAATGTCCAACCTTCACCTTTTTCTGGACAAAATACTTTAGTGGTAGGTTGGATCACTTTAAATTCTTCAGACATTGGGTTTCCTAGATAGACTGAGTTTGCGCGGATAGTTTATACTAATTTTAAAAATTTCCAATCTGTACAGTGTAAAATGAACCTTGAATCATCACGTTTATTATTACGGCCAATTTCATATCGAGACACAGATGTGCTATTGAGCATTCTTAATGATCCTCGGGTAGCGCAATATAACGATTATGGTATGTGTTTGTCTCGTGATGAAACTAAAGCACTGATCCAATGGGACTTAGAGCAAATGTATCGTGGTGTTGGTACACGTCACGCTATGTTGCTTAAGCCATGTAACACGTTCGTCGGTACGCTTGGTATTTATGATCATGATAAATTAAGTAATACGTGTCATATTGGCTTTGAGCTGTCCAGTATGTATTGGGGAAGGGGGCTTATGTATGAAGCATTAGACTGCCTTGTGCAAACTATACAGCACGGCAATACTCTATTTCATGGTAACTTGGTTATATCAGCCAAAGTGGCACGCAATAATACGCGGTGTGTACAGCTCTTAAACCGACTTCAGTTTTACCTTGTTGAGTCACAAGACTCTGACAAGTCAGATCACCACCATTATCAGTTAAGAATAAAGTGTAATTCTCTGACATTAGCGTAAGCGCTTTTCTTTATTTTTGAATTAAGTGTAATTTGTTGCTCAGTACACGGACCATCTCATCAGCTGTCAGCGCTTCGTTACAGAGGCCTTGTAACAACGTCATAAAATAACAATCCATCATGATATTTGCTTGGGCTGCATCATATTGCGTCTCTGAGTAAAGAGTTAGTTTAAACGCGTCTAATTGGTCGACAAAGTAAGCTTGTTGCCAAAGAATACAAACAACTAGCTCTTTACTAAATTCTCTATTTTCTAGGTAAAAAGCATATAGGTGCTTAGCGTAGTGGCGCAGCTTTAATCTTGGCGTATGGTGAGTATCTGACAAAGCTGCATTTTTAATGACATCTTCGATTTTACGATACATTGCTACTTTAAGTATTTCGGCTTTAGAAGGAAAGTGACTAAAAACAGTGCCGGTTGCTACACCGGCTTGCTGTGATATTTGCCGAGTAGTGGTTTCATGATAGCCATACTCATTAAATAAGTTCCAGCTCGCATCTAGAATAGCTAAATATGTTTTTTCTCTTTTATTCATAACATTACCCATATATGCCTACGAATATACTAGCACTATTTTTGATACAAGCACATATTCTGCTTGATTCTGAGCGCGCTCAATTACTATAATGAGCGCGCTCAATTTATAAGGACGTGTTATGTATAAGATATTAGGTTACTCACTGTTTTTACCCTTTATTGGTTTTTACTCTTTTATATTGGGACCCATTTTAAAGCTTGTCTTGCTGCCAGGGGGGATGTTGTTATTTTTACTTATTCTGGGTCCAACGGATTTTATGGCGCATATCAGGGCTGCTTACCCGCAACTGAAAAATAGCCAGAAAGAGGATAAAGCCGTAACTTCTCCCTGAACATCGTGGTTTTACGAGCGCGTTTAGTTTAAAATCAGGCTCCGATGAAATGTAAATTCAGATAAATCTGAGGAGCCTGTTATTTTAAGCGCAGCTAACGTCACCATGCAGTTTGGTGCAAAACCTTTATTCGAAAATATCTCTGTAAAATTTGGCGATGGTAATCGTTACGGCCTGATCGGGGCAAACGGTTGTGGTAAGTCTACATTGATGAAGATCCTTGGTGGCGAACTTGAAGCCAGCGCTGGTAACGTGAGTGTGTCACCTAACACCCGTCTAGCTAAACTAAATCAGGACCAATTTGCATACGAAGAATACTCTGTTGTTGACACTGTCATCATGGGTCATAAGGAGCTTTGGAGCGTAAAGGCAGAGCGAGATCGTATTTACTCTTTACCTGAAATGAGTGAAGACGATGGTATGAAAGTCGCTGATCTTGAAACTGAGTTTGCCGAAATGGACGGTTATTCAGCTGAAGCAAAAGCAGGTGAATTGTTGCTAGGTGTTGGTATTCCCACTGAACAGCATTATGGCTTAATGTCTGAAGTGGCACCGGGCTTTAAATTGCGTGTACTTTTGGCGCAGGTACTGTTTGCCGATCCAGACATCATGCTGCTTGACGAGCCAACCAACAACTTGGATATTTACACAATCAAGTGGCTTGAAGATATTCTGAATCAGCGTGATTGCACCATGCTAATTATTTCTCACGATCGTCATTTCTTAAACTCAGTCTGTACACATATGGCAGATATTGATTACGGTGAGTTGCGTGTTTACCCAGGTAACTATGATGAATACATGTTTGCGGCAACGCAGGCGCGTGAAAAGTTACTGAGTGAAAATGCTAAGAAAAAAGCACAGATTGCTGAGTTGCAACAATTTGTATCGCGGTTCTCTGCAAATGCTTCAAAAGCAAAGCAAGCTACATCACGAGCTAAACAAATTGATAAAATTCAACTGGATGATGTAAAAGCATCCTCTCGTCAATCGCCATTCATTCGTTTTGAGCAGTCAAAGCAATTATTCAGAAATGCACTTGAACTCAATAAAGTGGGTCAAGGTTATGATGAGTTATTATTCTCAGGTCTGGAAGGTTTAGTTGAAGTCGGCGAGCGCATAGCTATTATTGGTGAAAACGGTGTTGGTAAATCAACGTTATTGCATTCTTTAGCAGGTCGATTAGATTTTAAAGAAGGTGACTTTAAATGGTCTGAAAATTCAAATATCGGTTATTACGCTCAGGATCATGCCGAAGAATTTGATAAAGATATCACGGTGTTTGAGTGGATGGAGCAATGGCAACAAGAAGGCGATGATGAGCAAGTTATTCGTAGCTACTTAGGCCGTATGCTGTTTTCTCAAAATGACATCAAAAAGTCAGTAAAAGTACTCTCTGGTGGTGAACAAGGTCGAATGCTTTTTGGTAAGCTAATGATGTTCAAACACAACATGTTGCTAATGGATGAGCCGACTAACCACATGGATATGGAGTCTATCGAAGCGCTTAACTTAGCATTAGAGCAGTATGAAGGCACTTTGTTCTTCGTGTCTCACGACAGGCAGTTTGTATCATCGCTCGCGACGCGTATTTGGGAAATCAAAGACGGGAAAGTGATCGACTTTAGAGGCAGCTACGAAGAGTACCTTGCTTCACAAGAGCAGGCATAACTGAATAAACCGCGCTTTTGAGCGCGGTTTTTGGTTGGGTCGCAGTTAATTTTATTGCTTTTTATAAGACGTACCGTATTTCATAAAGCAGTAATAACAATGGTATTAGCCTTATAGTTAGGTATAATACCGCGCAAAAATTAGCATGGTTTTGAATACCCCAAAGTACATTCAAAACTGTGATTTATATCGTATCGTTCAATTTACTACTACCGAGGATTTACTATGACGGTTGGCATTATTATGGGTTCAAAATCAGATTGGCCTACCATGCAACATGCAGCAGATATGTTAGATAAGTTTGGCATTGAGTATGAAACAAAAGTTGTTTCAGCGCACCGTACTCCTCAACTTTTGGCTGATTACGCATCAACCGCTGCAGAGCGCGGTATTAAAGTTATTATTGCCGGTGCTGGTGGTGCTGCGCACCTTCCTGGTATGGCTGCGGCTTTTACAAGCCTGCCAGTCTTGGGTGTACCAGTTAAATCTAAAACATTAAATGGTGTTGATTCACTACTTTCGATTTGCCAAATGCCAAAAGGTGTTGCTGTAGGAACATTGGCTATTGGTGATGCTGGTGCAGCAAATGCTGGATTACTTGCTGCACAAATATTGGGTTGTCAGCAACCAGAAATATTTGACAAGGTTGAAGCATTCCGTAAAGAACAAACGGAAACTATTTTAGCTAACCCAAATCCAGCTGAATAATATGAATATTTTAGTTTTAGGGTCAGGGCAATTGGCGCGCATGATGAGCTTATCTGCGACGCAGTTAGATTTACATGTATTGGCGTATGATGTGGCGAGTAAGCAGATCATCAACCCGGTAACAGGGCAGATCCATGAACACTCATTGACTGAGGCCATTGCGCAAAGTTGTGCAATAACGGCTGAGTTTGAGCATATCCCAGCAGATGTATTAGCGCTGTGTTCTGCGAGTGGTAAGCTCTATCCGGGTGCTGAAGCCATCGCAACGGGTGGTGACAGAGCGAAAGAAAAAGCATTGTTAGATACAGCCTCTGTTCGTTGTGCACCTTATAAGTTAATTACAGAAAAACAGCACTTTTTAGATGCGATCACTGAACTGGCAATGCCAATGGTTGTTAAAACATGCCAAGCGGGGTACGACGGTAAAGGTCAATGGCGAGTAAAGTCATTGGACGATGTTGACGCTATTTGGGCTGAAATGGCAGAGTTTTTAGCTGCAGGAAGTGAATTAACACCGCACTCTATTATTGCTGAGAAAATGATCCCGTTTGACCGTGAAGTATCGATCATCGGTGTTAGAGATCGAAATGGCCAGTGTAAAATATATCCACTGACTGAAAACCAACATACCAATGGCGTATTAACGTTATCGATTGCAGGTAAAGAAAAGGGGGCTATTCAGCAACAAGCTGAGAGTGCTTTTAATGCTATTGCAACAGGTCTTGATTATGTTGGTGTATTGGCCATTGAGTTCTTTGATGTGCAAGGTGAATTACTGGTTAATGAGATTGCGCCTCGCGTGCACAATTCAGGACACTGGACCCAGCAAGGTTGCCATACAAGCCAATTTGAAAATCATATGCGGGCCATTGCCGGTCTCCCTTTGGGTTCTACTGAGTTATTGAGGCCTACGGCAATGATCAATGTACTTGGTCAACATCAGATCCCACAAGCGGTATTATCCGTAAGTGACGTGACCAGTCATTGGTATGGTAAGGAAGCTAAAGCAGGGCGTAAGATGGGCCATATCAATGTATCGGCCAGTTCTTTACATAGCTTGGGTGAAAAGCTAGGAGAACTAGCAGATATTTTACCAGAAGAAAGCTACCCTGGCGTCCTCGCCACAGGGCAGCAGCTCATTTTAAATTAAATGCTACAGCCGGATTTAATATCCGGCTTTTTTGTGCTTAAAAATAGAGTTTCAAATTATGGTGCCATTAAATACCGTCGGTTTCTTCCTCCTATTTCTTCTGTCTTTCACTCCCTTTGTTGGTCCTGCTTTAGCGCTATTTATGGGGATCGCTTTTACGTGGTTTTTTGGTAACCCTATGGTGGCGTTGAGCTCCAAAACCAGTAAGTGGATGTTAAAAGTAGCGGTAATTGGGCTGGGCTTCAACGTTAATATTTATGATGTGTTGGAAGTGGGCCGAAGCTCAATTGTACTAACGATTGTGAGTATCACCGCCATAATTGGCCTAGGTGAGATCCTCACACAATTATTCAGGTTGAATAAAAATACCGGTGTTTTAATCTCATTTGGTACTGCGATCTGCGGTGGCAGTGCCATTGCGGCGATGGCACCGGTGATCAAAGCGAAAGAACATGAAATTGCTGTGGCATTGACGGTGGTATTTTTACTGAACGCGATAGGGTTGATGATCTTTCCCAGTATTGGGCTGTATTTTGGGTTATCGGATCAACAGTTTGCTGTATGGGCTGCGTTGGCAATCCACGATACGAGCAGTGTAGTGGCTGCTGCTGCGACATTTAGCCCTTTAGCGGTTGGCATCGCCACGACCATAAAATTAACGCGTGCAATGTGGATCATTCCGTATACCGCTTTGGCCGGTGTTTTTTGGAAAAGTGAAGAGAAGGCAAGCATTCCGCTATTTATCGTTGGCTTTTTAATGGCTGCACTATGCAATACGTGGTTTGATCAAGCCAATTTTGTGTGGCAAACCCTGTATGCTGGTGCAAAACATGTGTTGGTTGCAACTTTGTTTTTAATTGGAGCAGGAGTTTCAAGAAAAATTTTAGTTGAAACTGGCTGGCGGCCTTTTGCTATGGCTATGATTTTGTGGATCATAGTAAGCAGTACACTGCTACTGCTGATAAAAGATGGTTACATTTCGTAATATATTTTAAATTATATGGAACTCTTTTAAAGGTTGTACGGTCTTATTTTATGAGGCGTGGATAGGCCTCACTTCATATTCGTTGTTTGGCAACGAATATGTGAGCGCAGAGAGTATTTGGCCAGTATCCCATACTGGCCTTTTTTTTCGTCTTAAAACTCGGCGGTTAGTCTAAAATAAGTCGAAATATTGCAATGAATTTGCTTAAATAAGGTAATTTTCATAACAATAGAAGCGCAATGATCAAACAATCTCTTATCTCAGCCGCTATCGCATCAAGTTTATTTTTAACGGGTTGCCAAACAACGCATACCTCAACACCTCAGGTTAAAGAACAAATTACACCAGCCTCGGTTGTAGCAACACCAGTCGATTTTGGTGGTGAGCAAATCACGTTAGAGCAAGCTATGGCTCATCCAGACTGGCTAGGACGTAAACCGCAAAATGAGTTTTGGGCAGCAGATAGCAAAACGGTTGTGTTCAATCAAAAGCAAGCCGGTAGTGATTTAAAAGACACGTTCATTGTTGCAAATAATACTGCGCCAACAAAAGTATTGCTTTCGCAATTGCATTCGGTTGGTGCCAAAAATGCCGTGTATTCTGCTGATGGCCAATTACAAGTTTATACGTTCAAAGGCAATGTGTTTGCTAAAATGATCAGTACAGGCGACATTAAACAGTTAACGTTTTCGTCAGAAAGTGCATTTCAATTACAGTTTTTAAACTCGGGTGATGTTGCTTACCGAGTTGGAAATGCTTTTTATACTGTGAATGTTGGTACCGGCCAGTCAAAAGAGCTAACAAAACTTCATTTATCTGATGCACCAAAAGGCTTAGCAGCACCCAGTGGCTTTATTGCCGAAGAGCAACATAAGCTGATTGAATATGTTGCTTTAACGCATAAAAATAGCTTAGACCGTGAGCAACGTACCAAGGCGGTTAATGAACAAAATAGCACAGTAGCAAATAGCCACTTTTATCTTGGTAAAGGCAAAGCATTGGTATCAGCAAGCCTATCTCCAGCAGGGGATAAACTGATTGCGGTCGTAACAGACAAAACTCGCTGGAATGCCGAAACAGACATTATGCCAAACTATGTGAGTCAAAACGGTGATATCGACCCTGTACAAGCCCGCCGTCGTGTTGCACAAGCAAAAGCGGTTAATTCAGAGGTTGTGCTGCTTGATTTAACCACTAAAGCGCAAACAAGTTTAAGTTATGACACTTTACCGGGTTATGATGAAGATGTGCTAGCAGATGTTAAAAAAGAGAATGCAGAAGCCATAGGTGAAACCTATCAGTCAGAGAAGTCGCCGCGTGCAATCAACTTAATACGAGATTGGGGCTGGAGCCAAAGTGCTATTCAATGGAATAGCACAGGTTCTGAAGTGGCAGTTATGCTTGAAGCGTGGGATAACAAAGACCGTTGGTTAGCGACGGTAGATTTTGAACAGCAAGAGTTTGTGTCCCAACACCGTTTACATGATGAAGCGTGGGTAAACTATGTTTACAACGATTTCGGCTGGTTAAATAATACTGATACCTTGTATTACTTATCTGAAGAATCAGGATATAGCCATATATACACCAAACCACTAGATGGACGTGCAACGCAGCTTACATCAGGTAATTATGTTGTATCGAACTTGACGCTTAGTAAAGACAACAGCGCCATTTACTACAAAGCGAATGTTGAGCACCCAGGGTTATACGAAATATATCGTGTGGATCCTCAAACCGCAAAGACAGAAACGCTGACCGATTTAAACGGCATGACAGATTACAGTTTAAGCCCTGATGGAACTAAGCTGTTACTGAATCATTCAAAAATAATGATGCCAAATGAATTGTACGTTGCTGATGCGAAGCCCGGAGCGACAGCGACACGTTTAACAAATACAGTATCAGACACTTTTTTAAATAAAAAACTGATTGCGCCAAAGATAGTCGCAGTGCCTTCAAGTCACACTGATCAACCTGTGTATGCCAAAGTATATTATCCGGCAGATTATGTTGAAGGTGAGGGTGGTAAAAAGCGCAAAGCGGTGATTTTCAATCACGGTGCAGGTTATTTGCAAAATTCACACATGGGTTGGTCAGTCTACTTCCGTGAATTTATGTTTCATTCTTTGTTAGCCAGTGAAGGTTACGTAGTGATGGATATGGATTACCGAGCTTCAAAAGGCTATGGCCGAGACTGGCGAACTGCGATTTACCGTCAAATGGGTAAACCTGAAGTAGAAGATTTAGCGGATGGCGTGAAGTGGATGGCCGAGTACGCGAATGTAGACACCAATGCGGTGGGTACATACGGCGGCTCATATGGCGGCTTTATGACGTTTATGGCACTGTTTACGCAACCAGATCTATTCCAAGCGGGTGCGGCACTTCGTCCTGTAACTGATTGGGCTTATTACAATACAGGATACACCTCGAACATATTGAATCATCCTGATGTTGACCCAATTGCCTATCGTAGAAGCTCACCAATTTATCATGCACAAGGGTTGAAAAATGATTTGTTGATCAATGCTCCAATGATTGATGATAATGTGTTTTTCCAAGATGTAGTGCGTTTGGTGCAGCGTTTAATTGAGCTGGAAAAAGAAGACTTTGAAACGGCCATTTACCCAGTTGAACCGCATGGTTTTGTTCAGCCTTCAAGCTGGTTAGATGAGTATCGTCGTATTTATAAGTTGTTCCAAGAAAACTTGTAAACGTTCACACAAAAAACGCCAACATTGTGTTGGCGTTTTTGTTTCTCAATTACTTCGTATCCGTGACAAAGTGGTTTTTTAATAGCGCATAAAGCAAATTTAGACTTAATATCAGCCCACCTATTGCCCCGATTAAATGTGCTTCAATAGCAACCCGTGAGTCTATTAAATCACCCACATCAACACTTGGCCCGTGCCACTGTTCCCAACCAAGCTTTACCCAAATACCAACAAATAGTAACAACCCTGTGCGCATACCTACCGTGATGTCTTTTACTGCACCCCATACGATCACTCCATGTAGCAGGCCGCTCAAGCCTGTGTATATATTAATATCGGGGCAAAACAGCCAGATCCCCATACCAGTCCAAGTAGCAAGGAAAAGTACATGAACGAGATAACGAAGTGGTGAGCGGTGTTCTGCATGTAATAACCATATAAATACAATTCCCAGTACATTAAGTCCTAAATGTGTCCAGTTGGCATGCACAAATTGGCTCGTGACAATACGCCACCATTGATGCTGCTCAATGAGCGAACGATTAAATTCAAATAGCGGATTACTATTGACCGCCATAAAGAGGGTACTGAGTAATATTAAACATAGGGGCGGTAAAATATATTTTCGGTTTATAGGTAAGTCAAACATAATAATTTGGTTATAAGCATCTTTATTTTTTGCATATTGTGCCTCTTTACTTTTATTATGCCAATGCTAAGAACAACACAAAAGTGAATAACATGATAAAGCCTCTGCCATTACTTGCGGCAATCACCACCAGTTTACTGCTATCTGGCTGCACTATTTTAGAAACACAACAAAGAGAGACGCGAGAACCTGAAGCTGCCACGGGTCTACAAACAAAGCAGCAAGTGACTGCAAATGAGTATATGATCGCAGCTGCGAATCCGTATGCTAGTCGAGCAGGGCAAGCAATGCTGGTTTTAGGTGGTAACGCCGTCGATGCAGCGATTGCAACGCAATTGGTACTCACTTTGGTAGAGCCACAGTCATCAGGTATTGGCGGTGGCGCATTTTTATTGTATTTCGACAATAAAACACAGCAACTGATCACCTACGATGGCAGAGAAACAGCCCCTTCAGGTGCTGATCACAACTTATTTTTAGATGAAACAGGTAAACCCGTTAGGTGGATTGAAGCGGTTGTAGGGGGCCGCTCTGTGGGTGTACCCGGTATCTTACATGCGTTTAACCAAGCACATAAAGCGCATGGAAAATTAGATTGGCAGACGTTATTTAAACCGGCCATTGAATTGGCTGAACACGGGTTTGTTGTGTCAGCTCGATTAAATATGCTGTTAGAGAAAAACTTTAACCCCGGTTTAGCAAAACTTTCACCTGCTAAAGAATACTTTTACCCAAATGGTAAAGCATTGACAGTTGGAACGTTAAAAAAGAATCCAGAGCTTGCAGCACTGTATAAGCAAGTTGCCACTCATGGTATTCGTGCATTTTATGAAGGCGAACATGCCAAACGGTTAGTAAACGCGGTGCAAACATCAGCGATTGCGCCGGGGACGTTAACTGAGTCTGATTTAGCTAACTATACCAGTAAAAGGCGAGATGCAATTTGCACTGAATATCATCAATATAAGGTATGTTCTATGGCTCCGCCAAGTAGTGGCGGCATTGCTGTATTACAAATATTGAAATTGCTGGAAGGTAAAAAACTGTCACAGTATCCTGCAAATGATGAATATGCATTGCATCTGTTCACCCAAGCATCGCGGTTAGCATTTGCAGATAGAAACCATTATGTCGCAGATCCCGATTTTGTGAGCGTACCAACAACCGCATTACTTAACGCTGATTACTTATCTGAACGCGCTAAACTCATTTCAGATGAGGATAACCATGATATGCCAGTAGGCCAGCCGCTTGGCAAGTTAGCTTATGCGAAAGATGACGGCTTTGAGCTCCCTTCCACAACGCACGTCTCTGTTGTTGATGCACAGGGTAATGCCGTCTCTATGACCAGCTCCATCGAAATGGGGTTTGGCTCAACGGTTATGGTTGACGGCTATCTATTAAATAATCAGTTAACTGATTTTTCATTAAGTCCAAAGAAAAATGGCAAGTGGATGGCGAACCGCGTTGAAGCACACAAACGGCCAAGAAGCTCGATGTCTCCGGTGATGGTCTTTAATGCTGACGGTTCACTGAAACTTGTGGTTGGTTCACCTGGCGGTAGCCGGATCATTAATTATGTGGCACACACGGTTATTGGGGTCTTAGATTGGGGGTTAACTCCACAGCAAGCGGTAAATTTGCCAAAAATTACCAATCGAAATCGTTACACTACGTTAGAAAAGGGAACAAATCTGGCGTCGATGAAAATGGCTTTTGAAACACGAGGGCATAAAGTTCACCTAAGAGATTTAAATTCTGGGTTGCATGTAATTGAATTGAATAATGGCAAACTACTCGGTGGCGCAGATCCTCGTAGAGAAGGGATTGCACTGGGTGAAAGTAACGAATAGTCATAGGTTTGCACAATAAACTACGTTATAATAATTGGCTCTGTAAGGCATTTAACAGTGTATTTACAGAGTCGATTGTATTGGTCTGATGTGAACGAATTTCATTGAAATTTGGCCACTTTCAGCAATAATGAACTCTTAGCCTTTTAAAATGTGTCTAGCTTGCAAATATGACTAAAAAAACAGATCCAAATTATCTATATATTCCTTTTTCTGGCCCTAACCTTCTTGAAACGCCATTGTTAAACAAAGGCAGTGCATTTAGCCAAAATGAGCGAGAGAATTTTAATTTAACGGGACTTGTGCCTCCGCGCTTTGAAACAATCGAAGAACAAGTTGAGCGTTGTTACCAGCAGTACTCAAGCTTTAATGACAATTTAAACAAGCATATTTACTTACGTGCAATTCAAGACAATAACGAAACGTTATATTACCGTCTGGTGCGCGATCATTTAGAAGAAATGATGCCAATTATTTACACCCCAACGGTGGGGGATGCGTGTGAGAAATTCTCTGATATTTATCGCAGCTCACGCGGCTTGTTTATTTCTTATGAAGATCGCTACCAAATCGACGATATTTTGCGTAATGCCACAAAAGGCAAAGTGAAGGTAATAGTTGTCACCGATGGAGAGCGTATTCTAGGATTAGGCGACCAAGGTATTGGTGGCATGGGGATCCCGATTGGTAAACTGTCGCTATATACCGCGTGTGGTGGTATTAGCCCAGCTTATACATTACCTGTCATGCTCGATGTAGGTACAAATAATGAGAAATTACTGAATGATCCGATGTATATGGGCGCACGTCATAAGCGCATAGGCCAAGATGAGTACGATGAGTTTTTAGGTTTATTCATTGATGCTGTTAAGCGTCGTTGGCCAAGTGTTCTACTACAGTTTGAAGATTTCGCGCAGCCCAATGCAATGCCACTACTGAAACGATACAGAGATGAAATCTGTAGTTTTAATGATGATATTCAAGGTACAGCGTCTGTGACTGTGGGTTCATTGTTAGCTGCGTGTCGTGTTAAAGGCGCTAAATTATCAGAACAGAAGGTTGTGTTCGTTGGCGCTGGTTCTGCTGGGTGTGGTATTGCTGAGCAAATTATTAGTCAAATGGTGGCTGAAGGTGCTTCAAGCGAGCAAGCGCGTAGCCAAATCTACATGGTTGATCGTTTTGGCTTGCTTAGCGAAGGTATGAATGACCTGCGCGATTTCCAAGCGGCTTTAGTTCAGTCAAATGATGCGCTAAGTGAATGGAGTTATAGCGGCGACTTTGCATCACTTCTTGATGTAATGCACTGCGCAAAGCCAGATATCTTAATTGGTGTTTCTGGTCAGCCAGGCTTGTTTACTGAACAAGTGATCCGTGCGATGCACTCTGGGTGTGAGCGTCCAATTATATTTCCACTAAGTAACCCTTCACGTCAGGTAGAAGCGCATCCAAAAGATGTGATTGAATGGACTCAGGGCAATGCGATTGTTGCCACCGGTAGCCCATTTGAACCTGTTGAGTTTGAAGGTAATACTTATCCAATTCCACAATGTAACAACAGTTATATTTTCCCGGGCATAGGGCTTGGCGTCATTGCTGCTAAAGCCACACGTATTACCGATAATATGTTAATGGTATCGAGCAAGACATTGGCTGAATCTTCACCACTGGCTAATACAGGTAAGGGCAGTTTACTGCCAGCTTTGGTTGATATTGAACAGCTAAGTAAGCGTATTGCGTTTGCCGTTGCAAAATCTGCGATGGAAGAAGGCGTTGCGCTTGAAATGGATGATGATGCTATCTGGGCAGCAATCAATAAAAACTATTGGCTACCTAAGTATAGAAACTACAAACGCTGTAGTATTTAGTAAATAGTATTAAGCCAGCACTTGCTTAATGCCAGTCAGTTAACAACTGACTGGCGTTTTTTATTGGGATATTTACTGGGTTTTGGTTTAATGCACCTCGGATACGAGCGTTCCCGCTTTATCGGTAATATGTGATGTTCGACTTGAGCTTGTAATTGCTCAATTGACTTGGGGATCCGTCCAGCATTCTCTATAAACATCGTTTGAATTAAGTTAATAATACTTATTGCACACGTCGTAAAGCTAAGGTGTTTCGCATATATCCCTGGCTTTGTCTGCGCCATTTTCACCATCTGATATCTGAGCAAATTATAGCTAAGTAATACGCCCCACAGCTCTTGCACTATCATGTCTGGTTTTTTGCTACGTAGCGTAAAGTGGCTATTTAACAAGGTTTGCTTCATCTCTCTATAACCAAGTTCGATTTCCCACCTATCACTGTATAAGTCTATTATTTCAGCTTTAGGAAAACGCATCTGGTCGGTCAGTGAAGTGAGAATATTCACCTCTTTCCCCTTAATCATTTTTGTGACAAGTCTCACTTCAATATCATTGGGTAAGTCAGCAAACTTCTTTCTCGCTTGTGCTGTCGTTTTTAGCTTGATGAGTTTGTCTTGACGACCTAACGAGCGAACGACTTCATACTGAGTTCCTTTTCTCATAGGTTGGAGCCAGTGACGATTCTTCCCTGCATGATGCCAGCGATTGAGTAAACCTAGAGAATAAAAGCCTCTATCAAATAACGTCAGTGAATTATCGGGGGTTACATCGATTAGGTCTTCAGCAAGTACCATCTCACTTGAACGACAGCTATCAAAGGCACTTCCCATTAATAAATGGCTGGTGAGCTCCATTAAGCAAACCATACGCACTTGAGGGTAAGCTGTATCGCCGTGTTGATTCTTCCATGTAGAGAACGCCTGATGATTTTCAGTTGTATCAGGTGTACGCCAAATGACACCATCAACGCCTAATAGTGATAAGCCACACCATGTTGGGTGGTTGGCATCAGCATTCCACATTTTCTGGCTTTGTTGGAAACCTCTTTAACGGCATCCGCACCAAGGCGCTGCCTCGCTTGCACAACCGCACTTGGTGCAACGAGTTCTCTTTTTCCGGGTAACGCTAAGCCGAGTTTACTGACGATGCTCCACAGCGGGTCTTCACGGTAAAGCGACATACAAATAACCGTCCAAACAGCCATTTCAACAGGAAGTCTCCTGCGTCTTATCGTAGCGACACCCGCAGTTTCAGCGCATTGCTTGATGAAATCTGGGCATAGGAAATCACTCAGTTGCTTTAAGCCTTCTGAGTTAGGGGCATAGCCATTGGCAAGAGAAAGTGCTGTCGTTAATTGCAAAAGAAAAGACTCCTGAATAAATTCAGAAGCCTTTATAAACTAACCAGTAGATCGGTCAATGGATCATCAAATATTTCTTATCTGATCGGCATTAAGCACTTGCTGGCTTTTTTGTGCTCAAAGTGTTCTATACTAAAAAGATATAGGCTAAGGAAATAAGCTTTTTACTCACCCAACTGGAGGTAAGAATGCTGAAAACCTGTTTGCTACTAGTGGCACTTATGTCGTCAGTAGTGGCTGCAAAATCGTTAGAAATTCAAATTGCATCTGATTATAACCCCAGCGTATCAGAAGAGCCTGCTGATTTAGCGACGGTTCTTTTATTAAAGGTGCGCAGCCAATTAAAGGGGCGCTTAAGCTTAGAGTTTATTCCTGCGAGCCGTTTAAGAGAATGGCGAGAGCTAGAAACACACCCAAACATATGTCTATATAACAAAGTAAAAACGCCAGAACGCGAAGCAGTGGCGGTATTTGTTGAATACCCGTTAATGGCATTTCCTGCCAATAGGCTTATTCTAAGAGGACAGAAATTACCCTCAAATGTGTCTCTTAAAGATGTGGTTGTTTCTAAAGGGTTAAGGATCGGTGTGACGAAAGGGCGCTCATATGGGAAAGTCATTGATGGCTTTATTGAGAAATATGCCGACAGTTTTATTATTGGTGAAGGGGCTAATAGTGCGTTTCGGCTGCGTAAAATGCTAGTGCAAGGTAAGTTAGATGGCATCATTGAATATACTTCTGTGTTTTTAGATCATCACGCCAAACCAGAACAGCGTGAAGGGGTGACATTTCATAAAATAGACGATGCAAAGGCGACCATATTTGGCTATATCGCGTGTGCAGACTCAACACAGGGACGTAAGGCGGTAAGTTTGTTCGAATTGGCTCTAGAAAATAAGCAGTTACAAAAAAATATAATTGATGCTCACAAGGGGTTGTTTTTTGAGCAAGAAATGGTTTTCATAGAACAAGGTTTGAATGAAGCATATAACATTCAGCCATGATTAAGGGCAATATGCTTCAATAGGCAACGGAATCAAATTAAAGGATCAGCACCGTGAAAATATGTTCGATTGTACTAACCGCAGCACTGCTAAGTGCCCAAAGCTTTGCCAGTTCTCTGCCATCACAGCCTCACCTATATGTGCAGGGCAATGCTCATATGCAAGTTCAGCCCGACCGTGCTGTGATCAGGGTGGCGATCACTGAAAAGAGTAAGTCATTATCAGATGCGAAAAAGCGCGTTGATGATGTTATGGCAAATGCCATATCTATTGCAAAAAATCACAAAATTAAGTTAGACAACATTCATGCAGAACAATTAAATGTGTATCGACAAACTCGCTATAATCGCACAACTAATCAAGATGAATTTGATGGTTTTCGTGTGAGCCGTTCGCTAACATTAAAGCTTGAACAAATAGAAAGTTACCCTGTGTTACTGCAAAAGCTGGTGGATGCAGGCATTAATGAATTCAACAACACGCAATTTGAAGTGAGTAATAAAAGTGCATTAATGAAAAGCTTGAAGAAAGTTGCTATCAAGGATGCCAAGCTTGCTGCGAAGGAGCTAGCGTCTGATTTTGATGTGAAACTCGATGGACTATATTCGGTCTCATTCTCTCCTATGGAGATACCACGAGCACCTTATGTTCGCGCTGAATCAATGAAAGTTATGAGTAGTGATTCCGGCAGCGTCGAAAACGCGTACAATACTGGGGCTTTAACACTTAGGGCCCAAGTGTATGCAGTATATACCATTAACAACTAATGATAATGAACGACTTAATTTATATCGTGTAAGTTCCTTTGTGCGACAAACTTGTTTATATTGGCTACTTCGACATTAAAAGGAAGTAGCCAATGATAACGGGTTTATATGGGTCGCTATTAGCGTTATTTTATATAAAGTTAAGCTTTGAAATTATTACGGTCCGCAAGCGTGAAAAGATAGGTTTGGGTGATGGGGGAAATAGTCAACTCACTAATGCAATTAGAGCCCATGCTAATTTTATAGAATATACTCCTTTTGCAGTATTGCTGCTGTTCATTTTAGAAATGCAAAACTTTAATGGCATCGCTATTCATATTGCCGGTATGAGCTTTTTTTTAGCGCGGGTGGTCCATTGGCAAGCCCTTAAAAGAGAAAACTTAAGGTTACGAGTCATAGGCATGGCATTGACCTTTTTGGTACTATTGGCGCTTAGTATTGCGAATTTGGTTTTATATATAAATTAATGAGTAAAGTTTTTATAGTTGGTCTGCCTAGAACAGGCACGACGAGTGTTTGCGTCGCATGTTTAAGTTTAGGTTATAAGACGGCGCACACCGCATATACACGTAATACGTTTCGTGACGCGCAAGTTATTGCTGATACCCCTATTTTCAATGACTATAAGCAGTTGTCAGTTTTATACCCAGATGCGAAGTATATTTACTTAGACAGAGAACTTTCGTTGTGGCTGCCTTCTATTGCTCAGTTGCTAACGCGTATGTCGAGTAATTTATTCAGTGAAAAAGGCGGGTTTAACGATACCATTAAACGTTGTTACTTGGAGACATTTTTGGGGTTGACCGAAAATAATACTGAGGACTATGCATTTTTAACTCAATGCTATGAAGCGCATAAACATACAGTGTTAGATTTTTTTAAAGCGCAGAAATTGACGCACTTAGTACTCAATTTATCAGAGCCAGATGCCATGCAACAACTTGCTACATATTTGGGTGTAGATAGCGGGGCGACAATGCCATTTTTAAATAAAAAAGGCAAGGTAACAGCGTGGAATGCCATTCGAGATCCGCTTAAAGTAGCCTCAACCCGCCAAGGCAAAGTAGACAAAGATGAATTGCTATTAGTTAACGTTTAGTCTTTGCCATCGCTTTTATGTGCGCTAAAATGCACGCAAATTTTTAGAAGTGCTTTTTATTAGGTACATTGAGTAAGAGAAGTAAGCATGTTTGAATTGAAATATCACACGCCATTTGAATGGACGCATAAGGTACTCGAAGACTTTGGCACGTTCTTACAAGATCACGCTGCAGCTGAGAAAAAAGCGTCAGGCATGGCTATGTCGATGTTGAGCCATTACCCAGATAGAATTAAGCTGGTTAAAGCGATGGCTGATTTGGCGATTGAAGAAATGATCCACTTTAAGCAAGTGCTCAAACTACTTAATGAACGAGACATTATTTTAGGTAACGATCAGAAAGACCCTTACATCAAAAAAATCCGTGCCATCTTTAGAAATGGTAAAGATGAGTTTTTGATTGACCGTTTACTCGTGGCAGCCGTAATTGAAGCCAGAGGGCACGAGCGCTTTTCTTTAGTCGCCGAGGCACTTCCTGCGGGTAAAGAGAAAGACTTTTATGTTGCAATTGCGAAGTCAGAAGAAAAGCATAAGAACTTATTTGTTGAGTTAGCTTATGAGTATTTTGATAAAGCGCTTATTGATGAACGTTTAGAAGAGATTTTAATTGCTGAAGCTGAAATTTGCGAGAGTATCCCATTTACGGCAGCGCTGCATTAAGCTACTAATATACGTAATAAAAAAGCCAAACAACTGTTTGGCTTTTTTATTGTCTTAAGGTTTAAGCAGCCAATTAAAAAGTCATAGAGACTTTGGCGTAAACAAAACGCCCATCGGTGTTATAGGCAGAAAATGCTGAGTAAGGGAATATCTGATTAAAGTTACTGAACCCGATATTACCAACAGTATCTTGTGGGTACTGATCAAATACATTATTTGCCCCGATGGCTAAGCGCCACTGCTCATTCACACGATAGGCAATATCCAAATCAGTGATCCATTTTGCTGCGAGCACTTCATCATTATCAATATTACTAGATGGATCTTGCACTTCTCCATAGCGAGTGGCTTTTAAAGTGGAAGTCCATTGTTCAAAGCGCCATGTTGCAACTAAGTTCCATTTATCTTTTGGTGTTGCGTCTTCAAAACGAGCGATTTCGCGTCGTGCAAAGTATTGGTAATCTTCACCTAAATCCGACAACTCAGTTGGATTCGCTTTTACGTTCGTTACTTCTGTGTCATTGAAGTTGACCGCCACGCTAAAATTAAGCATGCCAAGTGCTTCTAGGTCAAAGCCATAGGTTGCGACAATATCGACACCTTTAGTACTAGAGTCGATAGCATTAGTGAAGTAGCGCACGCGTTGAACGTTATTTTCACCCGCAGTTTTGAGTATTTGTTCAACCGCTGGGCCGCTAAGGTTTTCTGATAGGACGATGCGGTCATCAATATCAATTTGGTAGGCGTCTAACGTCAAGCTGAAGTTATTATATTCATAGACAAAACCAGCTGTAATATTAACCGACTCTTCCGCTTCAAGTGGCTTAGCGCCGAGTGCTTTTGCAGCAGTGGTATCAACAGGGAATAAACCCACTTCATTCGGTTGGCCGTCTTCGAATACTGTTGCAATTGACTTATATGAGGTTTGAGCAAGAGAAGGTGCTCTGAATCCAGAACTTAGCGCACCTCTAAATGACAGGTTTTCATTAAACACATAACGGCTGGCAAGTTTACCTGTAAGCGTTGAACCAAAATCATTGTAATCTTCAAACCGAGTTGCGAATACGAGGTTCCAGTTCTCGCTTAAGTAAGTATCAAATTCTGCAAACAGTGCAATGTTATTTCGGGTCTCATCAACAGCACTGGCGGGAGAGAAGCCAGCTAACACTTGTGCACCACCGGCCGCTACAGGCACGCCTTGCGAGTCAAGCACTGTTAGGTAGGAAGCTTGCTCACCAGCTTGGATTTTATAGTTTTCTTTTCGGTATTCAGCGCCTATTGTGAAAAACACATCATCATATAAACCCAAATCAAAATCAGTCTTAGCTTGGGCGTTTACTAACCACTGATCATATATCAATGAGCCATTATCGAATTCAGTCGGGCTTTGGGCACCCATAGAGGTATTAATGCTATTGACGACTGAAAAAGCAAAGTCATTTTGGCCATAATTTGTGCTGATATCATAATCCCAGTTATTATGTGTACCAGATAGACCAAGAGCAAATGAAAAGTCTTTTACGTCCGATTCAATTTGCGGTAAAAAACCATCGGGGTAAACGTCACTTACATTACGGCTGTCTTTTGGACGCCTAAAAAATCCGCCAGAATTTCCTTCACGTTGTGAGTAACTACCAAATGAGTATAAAGATAAATCATTGTCTAGCGTGTAACCTGCGTTATAAAACAGAGCATAGTCTTTCAGGTCAGGTTTACCAAAACGGTGGTTGTAACGTTGGGCATTAAATTCACGCGGGTCTAATGTACCGTTATCGTCTCGCGAATACTGTTCACGTTGGTCAATACCAGAGCGATTGGTGGCATTTTTGTCTCTTAGCTCACCTGATAGGTTAATAAACCCTTGCTCAAAGAGTGACAACCCAAGATTTGCACTTAAGGTGGTTGTTTCACCATCTTTTACGCGGCGGTCACTTCCTTTATTAAAGGCAAGATCACCTTGTTCATTGCTATAGGTTTCAAGTAGTTGTGCCGAGCCTGCCATTTGTGTGTCGTTTTGACCGTAAGTCAGTGCAAGACTGCCGCCTTGCTCAGCATCTTTTAGTATAATGTTTATTACGCCAGCAATGGCATCGGAGCCGTATTGTGCTGCCGCGCCATCACGGAGTACTTCAATGCGTTTAATTGCTGCTGTTGGAATAGTATTTAAATCTACCGCAGAAGAACCTCGGCCAACAGTCCCGTTGAGGTTAAGTAGGGCACCCGCGTGACGACGTTTACCGTTAATAAGTACTAATGTGTGGTCTGGGGCTAAGCCACGCAAAACAGCAGGTCTTGCATGGTCAGTTCCATCAGCCAACTGTGAGTTAGGAAAGTTAAAGCTAGGGATCAAGGTGGTAAGAACCTGGCTTAACTCCATCTGTCCTGAACTTTGCATTTCGTCAATACTAATAATATCAACAGGGACTGTACTTTCAGAAATGCTGCGCAAGCTTCTGCGCGTACCTGTGACTTCGATTACTTCAGTCGTTAACTGAGCGTGTTGTTCTTTTGACTCTGCTATTGCTGTAAAAGAAGAGAGTGCAGCACCAATTGATGTCGTTAATAGGGCGAGTTTGGACATGGTCTTTCCTTGATTTAGTAAATGGGAAAAACTATTCATAGATTTATGAAAAGTAGTAATAATATAAAAGGGGCTGGATGGTAATATTATCGTATTAGTAAGCGAAATTATATTTTGTTATAAGGTATAACAGTAATTATTAATTCATGAATGGCTTACAAATCGCGTACTCATAGCATGCATCTTGTTTACGAAGCTGTACCTAAGAATATATTTTTTGCGCTTACTAAGGTATTATTTAACCGTCAAATAGACCCGATAAAATAATAAAAGGAATTATTAGTTATGCGTTTTTTCAAAGTAAAGTGTTGCCCGCATTGTGAGAAGCCGTTTGGGTTATTAACAAGGCTGCATGTTAATTGCCGACGCAGTCGTGTTTGCCGTACGTGCGGTGGTGAGTTTATCTCTGCATTTAGTAATGTTGTCCTAGTTTATAGCGTGGCACTTGCATTAGCGCTGTTTTTTTCAAACCTTGCTCACAATAAGCTAGGCACTTTTGAAAGTTTGGCCTTAATGGCAGTCTGCGCATTTTGTTGTTGCTATGTATTAGGAAAATATGAGCGCTATTAACCATTTATCGGCGTGATAACGCTCAGCCTTTTATGCGCCTTCTTTGATAGAAATGCTATCGAGCGGATCATGAGTCTGAACCTTTGGTTCTGCGTTCGGTAACCTTTTTAATTTTGGTTCGGCTAAACAGTCTTTTTCTGTTTCAATCCAGTAAACGGTGTTTTCAATAAGAGATATAGAGCCAGACACCACGAGGCTCGCAGCACTCACTAATCCAGCACTGGCTAGCGCTGCACCACAACTAAAGTCACTGCCACAAGCACCAAATGCGATCAGGTTTGACGATTCGAGCGTACTCTTTTTCGCATAAACTTGACACCGTTCGTCATAGTAAGTAACGTCTTTAGGGACAAAAATACACCCACTTAGGGCTACGCTCACAGTGAAACATCCAATTAAGTTTTTCATATATATCCTTTTTTTAGACACAAGTGTAACGGTAAATCGAAACTGTGTTTGTAAAAAAGTGTGATAGGTTTTAATTGACGTTGCTGTTTTCTAGAATAGCGCTGGTTGTAAAAGGCCCATTAAGTTATGGGCCCTAATTAGGGGAGTGGGTTATTTACGAAGAGAAATTGACTTGGCTTCGATGTCAATCTTACCTTGCTTAAACAAACCACCAATCGCCTTTTTGAAATTAGCTTTACTGGTCGAGAAAGTCTTTCTGATAAGTTCAGGATCTGATTTATCGCCCAGTGGTAAAAATCCGCCTTTAGCTGAGAGCTCAGCTAAAATTTGTTCGCTTAATCCTGTTACTTTTGCCATACCCGGTTTTTCGAGTACTACGTCGATTTTACCATCTTCGCGTACGACTTTAACAAAGCCTTTTAATTTTTGGCCGATAAACATACGCTTAAATATAGTATTAAAAAATATCACCCCTAAGTGCTGTTCATTGATGATGACTTTATAACCAATGTCAGTTTTTGATGCCACGATCAAGTCAACTTCTTGTAATGGGGCGTATTCAGCATCGGTCTTATTGACGAATTTATTTATGTTGCTCGACGCACATAACCGTTGGCTTGCATTATCAAGATATAGCTTTACTAAGTAGCTATGACCATCACGCATCTTAGGTTTTTGTTCGTTGAATGGCGCAAGAATATCTTTGCTAACACCCAAATCAAGAAATGCACCAAAGCTATTGATTTCTTTTACGCGCAACAAAGCAAATTCGCCGACTTGCGCAATGGGAGTTTTTGTTGTGCCAGTCATATGACCTTGCGAGTCTTGGAAGATAAAGACCTGGACACTGTCACCTAATTCAAGGTGAGACTCAACTTCTGCTTTTGGTAAAAATACTTCGCCTAACTCGCGGCCGTCTAGGTATGCGCCCTCGGCACATAATTCATTGATCATTAAATTTTGAATGCTACCTAGCATGATTATTCCTCAGTTGGCTTTGGTTTACGACGTAGTGGTGCGTGCCCATCAACATCAAATGGCGCAGGGATTGCTTTTTTAGGTTTTGTTGGTTTTCTTCTTACTGGTTTTTTAGCGGCTTTTGCTTGGGCTGGCTTCTTTTCAACCGGTGCTTTAGCTTTAGGCTTTGGTGGCCTGAAACCTTTAAACTTGGCCTCTAACCCGCTGATACTTTCAAATGATAGTGCATCATTTAAGTAGTTTTTAATAGCCACGAAGCTGTTCCAGTCTTTCGGACCAACTAAAGAAATTGCAGTGCCTTTAAATCCGGCTCGACCTGTACGACCTATACGGTGCACATACTCTTCAGCTTGCTTTGGCAGATCGAAATTAATAACGTGAGTTACGCTAAGTAAATCAAGTCCTCGAGAGGCGACGTCAGTGGTGACCAATACTTTAAATAAGCCGCGGCTAAATGTGTCCATAATATCTAGGCGTTTATTTTGTGCTAGGTCTCCTGCAAGGGCAACGGCTTTTATTCCTAATGTGTTC
This sequence comes from Pseudoalteromonas sp. MSK9-3, assembly GCF_003590335.1. GTDB lineage: Bacteria > Pseudomonadota > Gammaproteobacteria > Enterobacterales > Alteromonadaceae > Pseudoalteromonas. The sequence continues at coordinate 78,823 of NZ_MIET01000014.1, forward strand.
AGCTGCTCACTGATCCGCACCGTATCACTACGTGTGGCTGTGAAGATAATACACTGTCCTACATTGTCTTGTGTTACAAAGTGTTTTAATAACGCGTCTTTGTGATCAAGGTGATCAGCAAAATAGAGGGTTTGCTTAATATCGCCATGTTGTTGATGCGCATCACTTAGAATAATTTTCTTTGGTGAGCGAAGTAAATTACGAGACGTGACTTCTACTTGTGCATGGTCAAGCGTTGCAGAGAAAAGCAGCGTCTGGCGCAAGCGGTGATTTGCTTGTTCATTAATTAAGTTTAGTTGTGGTGCAAAGCCTAAATCAAGCATACGGTCTGCTTCATCAAATACCAGTAACTCTAACCCTGATAGCTGTAATGAACGTTGCTCTAGGTGGTCTGCAATTCTGCCAGGTGAACCAATCACGATTTGTGGGTCTTTTCTGAGTGCTTTGACTTGATCGTTAAAGTTTTCACCACCAAGCACTTTAACCACTGAAATACTGGTTCCGGCTACGAGTAAGCGACATTGTGAGAACACTTGTGTAGCTAACTCTCGTGTTGGGGCAATAATGAGTACGCGCGGGTCACGTTTACTCAATGCGCGTTGTTTCATTACACGATGAATAGCTGGGAGTAAAAATGCCAATGTTTTTCCTGAGCCGGTTTTAGACTGAGCAAACACATCATGGCCAGCAATGGCGGTCGGGACTGCCTGACTTTGGATCTCGGTAGGTGAAGTGATCCCTTGGTGTGCAAGTTGTGCTTCTAGTCGGGTGTCTATGCCCAGTTCAGTAAAGTGCAAAGCGTTTTTCTCCAAAACAAATTTTTTATGACAGGCCATTATAGCAAAGCTAAGCCATTCACTAATAGTAAAAAGCGCATTGTTAGCAAGGTTTTTGCAATTAAACTAAAAATCCGTACAATACGCGCTCTAGCGCCGGATTTACGTTCCGGTTTAATGAACTGACTGGTTGAAAATAAGCCAGTTTAGTGTAACTAAAGCTGATTATAGGAATATCTATGTCTAAAGCATATGTTGTGTGTGCATTGTATAAATTCGTGTCATTACCTAATTTTGAACAGATCCGTCAACCCTTACATGACGTGATGGAACAAAATGAAGTACGCGGTACTTTGTTACTTGCATTGGAAGGTATTAACGGAACCGTTGCAGGTAAACGTGAAGGTATCGATGCACTACTTGCATGGTTAGAGGCGCAACCTGGCCTGAATAATATTGTTTCTAAAGAATCATTTGATGGTACCTGCCCATTTTACCGCACTAAGGTCAAGCTTAAAAAAGAAATTGTGACAATGGGTGTGGAGGGGATCGATCCACTTGAAGTTGTGGGAAGTTACGTTAAACCAAATGATTGGAATGCGCTCATTTCAGATCCTGAGGTTGTTGTGGTTGATACTCGAAATGACTACGAAATTGAAATTGGTACGTTTAAACATGCAATAGATCCTAAGACTAAAACATTTCGTGAATTTCCTGAGTGGGCTGAGAAAAACCTCGATCCAGCAAAACACAAGAAAGTGGCGATGTTTTGTACGGGTGGGATCCGTTGTGAGAAGTCCACAGCATATATGAAAGAACAAGGGTTTGATGAGGTATACCATTTGGAAGGTGGTATTCTTAAGTACTTAGAAGAAGTGCCAAAAGAAGAAACCTTGTGGGAAGGCGAGTGTTTTGTTTTTGATAATCGTGTTGCCGTTGATCATGATTTAGAAAAGGGCTCATATGAACAGTGCCACGCTTGTCGTATGCCTATTACAGAAGCTGAGATGCAGCTAGAACAATATATGGAAGGGGTGTCTTGTCATCATTGCCATGACAGCCTTACCGAAGAGCAAAGAGCACGCTTTGCTGAGCGCCAAAAACAAATTCAACTAGCTGAGCTACGCGGTGAAGGTCATATCGGCCATGAAGCGCAAGAAGTGTTGCGTCAACGCAAAGAGCAAAAGCAAGCGCAAAAAGAGGCACAACGTAATAAAAAGTCAGCCTAGCACGTTGAATAATATAAAGAAAAGCCTCAGCATTGTCTGAGGCTTTTTAGTATAAACTATAACGCCTTACAGGCGTTATACGGCTTTATTATGAATATTATATCAATGGTTGTTTTATAGTCGATTTTTTTGGTAGTCTATATTGGTCCGAAAAACAATAATAGAAGTTAGATTATGGGCAATTTATTTTTAAAAGAGCGAGAAAGCTGGTGGACGTGGGTCATTTGGGGCCTAATAGGCTCGATTGTGAGCACGTATATATTTTCAAGTACTGCTGAAGTTAAATTTGCATTGGCTGCGTCTGGGCTTTTAGTCACTGTGCTAGCGTGGTGGATGAACTACAGCCGTCGTTTTGAATTTTATAGAGCGTTAAAAGTGCTGTTATTTGTAGGCGGTGTGTCATTATTGCCTATTGCACTCAATGTTGCATTGCCTACCAAAGAATTAGCAACACTGAGTTTCAATTTTACATTAGTGTTATTGGGTTTAATTGGCTTATGTATTTGCGGGGCTTGGTTTGCACGTAGACCAAAGCAATATTATTAAAAAGTTGCCCAAAAATAATTATTTTGCTTTACAGCGGAACTAAAAACCACTAATATCCGCGCCAACAACGGAGAGATGGCTGAGTGGTCGAAAGCACCGGTCTTGAAAACCGGCAAGGGTTTGTAGCCCTTCTAGGGTTCAAATCCCTATCTCTCCGCCACCTCATTCTAAAAACCGCCTTTCGGCGGTTTTTTTCGTTTGGAGAGCGTATGTCTACTGAAATCATAAAACATTGTGCGTTATGGATTGTGTTTAGTTTTTTCTATTTAAGCGGCCTTGAAATGGCACTTGTGCTTGCGATTGATGGTCAGCCTGAGCCAACGCTTACTTCAACACTCGGTTATACCTTCTTATTTAACTTACTTGTAGGCCATTTGATCAGTAAATATGAAAAATTGTCTCCTGTGTTTAGTGCAATAGTGATCAGTTTGTGTGGCATTGTCGGGTTTGGATACATCTTTTCAGACACCCTAACAGGTTACAGTCAAGAACTGTTAGCTGGTTTGGTTGTATGTTTACCCATCGCTACCTATTTAGTGTTGCAAATCAAGCAATGGCAAGCTCAGAAGCTAGGTTAATCGCTTTTAAACTCGATAATGGCTATGTTACACTGCGCGGGTCTTTTAATAGAAACAAAAAGTGAAATTTAGAATGTCAGATTTATTTAACACAGATGCTGAAAAAGCAAGCTATGGTATTGGTTTACAAATGGGTGAGCAACTTAAAGCAAACCCTTTTGAAGGTTTAAACTTGCACTCAGTATTTGAAGGCATGAAAGATGCGTATGCAGGTGAAGCAATGCGTGTTGAGATCCCTGAGATCCAAGCTGCATTTGAAAAAATTAACACTGAAATTCAAGCTCGTCGTGAAGAAGAGTCAAAAGTATTAGCGGCTGAAGGCATTGCATTCTTAGAAGAAAATGCAAAGCGTACAGAAATTACAGTAACTGAATCTGGTTTACAGTATGAAGTTGTTGCTACAGGTGAAGGCGATAAGCCGTCTGCAGAATCAAAAGTACGTGTTCATTACCACGGTACTCTGATCAACGGTACTGTATTCGATAGCTCATACGATCGTGGTGAGCCGGCTGAATTCCCAGTAAACGGCGTTATCGCTGGTTGGACTGAAGCACTACAACTTATGCCGGCTGGTTCAAAGTGGCGTTTATACATTCCACATGAGCTTGCTTACGGCGAGCGTGGCGCTGGTGCATCAATCGCACCTTTCTCTACGTTAGTATTTGACGTTGAGCTACTTGAAATTCTTTAATTAACACTTAGGTGTTAAGAGTGAAAATACCCAGCCATGCTGGGTATTTTTTTGCCTAAAAACGATGGTGTGAACTTGGGTGAGACTTGGTGCGGCAGCTCTAGCAGGCTGGATCATGTTGTTTGATCTTATACCACTTAATCAGACCGTAAAGACATGCCCCAACTAAGCCACTATATAAGCAAAAGAGATGAAGGCTTTTTAAACTGGTTACGCCAAGTAAACCATTATAGGTACTAAATGGATAAAATGGTGCCATGTCATAGTGCATAATACTGTCTAAGAAAACGTGACTTACACTGCCAATAAGTGCGCTTGCAAACGCAACCCGCCACTTAATGACACTAACAGCAGAATGATGCAGCGGCTTAGTTATTTTAAAGGCAAATTCAGATAAATATTTTCCTGTAATCGCACTGATCATTGCGATAATAATCGCGCCAAGGTAGGTGTGAGTTATACCATGCAGCTGGCCTTCTCCTGTAAGCAACACATAAAGAGGCTGTAAATCGATGACTATTTGTGTCCACCCAAAGACCATAAGGCTAAAATTGCCTGCTAAAATGGGTTTAACTAAAAGTGCAGGTCCCATATGTATTGGTGTAAAAGGCATAGTGTATTTCCTTATATTTAAAGCCAGATAACAGCTTCATATTTGTCTAATTAACATGAACCTAGTATGAAATATGTGTCAATAATACTATATCAACTACACTGTGATTGATTTACACTAAAAAGGAATACTCATGAAGTTAAATAAAAAGATATACAAGAACTTAACGGACAAAAAAAGAGCGATTGATCCTAAGCAGACTCCAAATATAGCAGGGGGAGGGTTCACCTCTGAGTGGTTTAAGGAATTGAGCCGCCAATTCTGTCGTCAGCCGTAAGTATAATAGGACAGTGTGATTAATATGTGTTAATCACACTTTTTGATGCATTTACTGCGTAATTGGTAGAAAGTAAGGAAATAATGAATAACACGCGCATTATTGCAGTTAGCGGAGCCTCTGGCGCAGGAAAGACCACCATAGTTAAGCATTTAGCCACGCATTTTAATACCATCTACGTTTGTTTTGATGACTTTATAGAAGCTGATACGTACCCCGCAGATATGAAAAAATGGCTGGTACAGGGCGCTGATCTTTCGGTAATTAAAAGCCCTAGGTTTACTCAGCGACTAGCACAGCTAAAGTTAACGAGCAGCAATCGATTTATTTTTATTGAAGAACCATTTGGCAGAGTGCGTGATTCGATGTCCCACTTAATTGACTATGTCATTCTGTTAGACTTACCGATGGAGCTTTGTTTAGCACGCATAATTCAAAGGCACATACACAGAGCAAAATCAGATGAAGTCAACTCACTGCTTGCGTATTTGGCTAAATATGAAGATCATTTACGAGACGTTTATATATCAGCAGTAAACCAAGCGAGGCAAAGTGCTGATTTAACCATTACTGAAGTATTGCCAGTAGAAGCCACAACCCAACTTATTAAAACATGGCTTGCCAAGAAAACTGATCAGGCTGTTTGCGCAGAGCCTTTGGTCTAACGTCATACTCGCTTTATTAACAGATGACTGAACCAAGTAAGCTAAATAGCTAATTGGGCCGCATTTTAAACTCTTTTTCGCGTTATTCTCACAAAACAATGTGCTGGTATGTGCTGGTATGTGTTGGTGTCTCTCGTTGACTTTACAAATACGTCGCTAACACTTTCTGACAGTGCTCAACATTCCTTAACAATGCTTCACTATTTTCATTCCTATCAGTCTTGTAAGCTAACTCAGTTGAATAAATATACAACAAGGTCAGGGGTATGATGCTGTTTCGGCAATTTTGGCATGTAACCAAAGCGCTCTATGCCATTGATTTGCCTATCCTGACAACCACAATCAGATATATAAGGAATATATGATGAAAAACGTCGACCAATCGTATCAACAATTGAATGAACATGCTCAAGCGCATTTAAATAAGCCATTATTCGATTCGATAAGTGAAGTTACCGATATTGTTATTGTGGGAGCCGGTTTGTCAGGTCTTGCAGCGGCAAAACAGCTTAGCGACAACAACGAATATCAATTTAAAGTATATGAAGCAAAGAGCAGAGTTGGGGGGCGAACAATTAATCAAGCATTGAAAGACAATAGGGAAAATGAGCATATTGTTGATGGCGGCGCACAGTGGATTGGGCCAACACATGTGGCAATGCATGATTTAATCAAAGAGCTCAGGCTGAACACATTTTTGACGCCACAAGTTGGAGAGAGTTTACAGTTTGACGCACCTGAACCGCCGTTACAGCAAGAATTAAATGCATTGAGGGCGCAATTGAATCAACTCGCTGCGCATTTACCAATGCGTGCTCCATGGTTAGCTCGTTCAGCTAAGGAGTGGGATGAAATCACCGTGTTGCAGTGGATGCAACGCGCACAGTTTTCACCCGAAGCAATACAAGAGCTTGATTATTCAGTGCAAACATTTTTGGCTGCGTCTATTAGCGATATCTCTTTTTTCTATTTATTATTTTATATTCGCAGTGCCGGTAGCATTGAGCAACTCGAAGACCTTAATAATGGCGCGCAAGACAGTTTGATCAAGGAGGGGGCTCAATCCATTTCTATTGAGCTACGAAAGAGGATTAATGCACAGCTAAATTTTGATGCCGTAGTCAGTGTTGATGATTATGACACATTTACACTGGTTACATTACAAAGTGGGCAAGTGACACTTTGTCAGAAAGTTATATTTGCTATGATGCCAAGCTTATTGAAAAATATCCGCTTCTCCCCGGCTTTATCAGCAGAGAAGCTAGCACTTATTGATAATTGGAATACCAGTGTTGGTAGTATCAAAGCACATATATTGTTTAACAAACCGTTTTGGCGTGAACAGGGGTTAAGCGGTATTTCATTTTTACCTAATGAGGCGTTTAGCAGCACATTCGATTGCACTCGAACCAACAGCGATGCTGGGGCTTTAACCGTGTTTGTAAATGGCAGTGCTGAAATGCGTGCGCTCACCATAACTGAACGCCGCGAGCGAGTATTATCGCAACTTAGCCAGCTGTTTGGCCCATTGGCACTAGAAGCAATTGACTATGTTGAGATGGATTGGATGAGTGAACCGTTTCAGCAGGGGTGCGAGTCGCCGTTAAACGTCAATGTTTTATCTAACTTTGGGAAAGAGCTCAGAACCCCACATGGCAATGTATATTTTTGCGGTACTGAAACCGCTGAAGTGTGGTCTGGTTACATGGAAGGTGCTGTTACAGCAGGCTATCGTGCCGCTGGTGAAGTTGAAACGGCATTAAATGAATCTCGTGTAGTTTAATTCATTTTTAGCGCGTCCTTATTCGATGAGGGCGCCATATCTTAAAAGTCCCTAATGGTGTTGTTGTGTGGCTCTTTTGCTGTAGGGACATTCAAAGCTATTCTGCTGACATTACTTGTCAGTACCTCTGTGTATTCTGCCTCTTCTATTTAGAAGAGAAATTAATAATGAAAATGAATTACTGTGTTTTTGGCACCAACGATATGAATGCTGCAATTAAATTTTATAATGCACTTTTTGAAAAAACAGCATATAACCACGTTTTAACGACCGATCGAATGGCGTTTTGGCAAGGTGATGATGAAGAGTCTGCATTTGCAGTCGCTGTCCCTTTTAATACTGAGGAAGCGACAAATGGTAATGGCACTATGGTTGGTTTTAGTGTGGGCTCTAACGAAGAGGTAATAAGGATGCATAAAACGGCGATTGACTTAGGTGGTATGTGTGAGGGTAGGCCAGAGCAACGGGGTCCGCGTTTTTCAGCCTATGTAAGGGATTTAGATAATAACAAGATTGCGTTTTGTGAGTAATAAAGCATGTCATTAAACAAGACTAGTGGGAGCGTTTATTAACTAGGGGTTCGGGTTGGCTGCGTCAAGTCGTTAATGTACCTTTGTTATAAAGTCGCGAGTGAGCTCAGGCGTTTGCTCACTCGCCTAAATACTTACATTAACCAGTACAGGCCATAGCCTACACCCAGTGCAGGAATAGCGGAGTAACAGGTAGCTAATACAGCTGCTTTGGGTGCCATCGCGATGGCAGGAAAGAGAGCATCTCCATCGTTTGATATAGCATTCCCCGCGAGTGCGCTAAAAGGAATGATCCCTTGAATGTATAATGTTGTCACAACGATTTGTGGTCCACAACCAGGTAACAGACCAATCAGCACTGCAATTAGTGGAGCAAATACGGCAAACTCACTAAACCATTGCTTTAAATCGAGCCCAAAGAGGGTGACAGCAAGCTCATACAGCATAAAACTGGCCACAACCCAAGCCGTCACAAAGTGAGTATCTTGCAGTACGCGTGTGAATTTTGAGGGAGGCTCAAATTCTTCATCTTCTCCTGTAATTTGCTTATACGTTTTACCTTCAGATGAAAGCGCCCACACGAGTACTGCAAATATCGCCATAGCAGCGCCAACAAGGGTAATTGAGTGCTCAAATTCACCTAAATCAACATTGAAGGCTATCAAAAAAGCGATAACTAAACTCGGAAGCAGCGCAACTTTCCATACTTTGGTACTTGCAATAACCATGGTACTTGGCTTAGTACAATCATGAGGCTGTGCGTGTTGTTCGTCGGGCTGGCAAAACTCTTGTTTGTGAATTACGTTGACGATAAGTCCGCTGATGATCCCAACGCCGACCCCAATCCCGATGATCAAAAGACCTTCTAATGGTTTTTTAGCCAATAATAAAAATGCGGCGTCTCCCATTGTCGCGGTTAGAACAGCCACAACAGACGCAAAGCTTGCTTGACGTTTAGTAAATTGTGTTACGACAATAATTGCTCCTCCGCATCCAGGAAGCGCGCCTAAAACTGCAGCAAATACAATCTCTAAAGCTGGAGATTTAGCTTTCAAATAACTTAATTCTAGCTGAGGTAATTTATCGACAAGGTAATAATAAATAAACAATGTGCCAGCAACAAACACGCTGACTTGAAAAAACGCATCCGCAAGTGTTGGTAAAGTTATCGTTCTTATTGGTTCATACGCCAGCGCTAATGCCAAAAAAAACGGCAACAATAAACGTTTGTTCGTTAGCTGTGTGCTTAGTAAATGTACTAAGCGGGAAGGGGAATTGGCAGATTGTGAGAGCATAAAGTGCAACCAGTTAATAAACTCAGTTGCACTTTAGGGTTTTTCTAAATGAAAAGCAATATCATTTGCATTTAATTTCTCTTGAACTCAGAGGTTGCTTTCCATTGTGGCCATGCCTCTTGCTGAGAGATGTCATATCCGACCTGATAGAATAGTTGCAGATCTTGCACTGCCCCTGTTAAATCCCATTCGTCACGATAGCGGTCACATGGTTGGTGGTAGCAGCCAGTAAGTACAAGGCTCATACGCTTACGGTAGTTAGCCGTAGCGTCATCTATTGCTTGCGTACCACCACCAGCATACATGGCTGGTACACCCATATTGGCAAATGCAAAGTGATCTGAACGGTAGTAGCCACCTGATGCTGGTTTAGGATCACCAGATACAACACGGCCTTGGGCTTTAGCCGCCACGGTTAACATATCATCGAGGTCTGATTTACCAATACCCACAACACTGATGTCTTTTACACGGCCCAATAGGTTTAAACTATCCATATTGATGTTAGCGACCGTTTGTTTTGCTGGGATCACCGGGTTTGATGCATAGTATTTAGAACCCAGTAGGCCTTGCTCTTCCGCTGTAACAGCTAAGAAGGTCATTGAGCGATCTGGACGAGTAGGTAATTTAGCAAATGCTTCTGCTACTTCAATCATACCGCCGGTTCCTGTCGCATTATCATGTGCGCCATTGTAAATCTGATCACCTTTACGGTTTTTATCAGTGCCTAAGTGATCCCAGTGCGCGGAATAGATAATATGCTCGTCGGGCTTTTTACTACCAGGCAACGTCGCAATGAAGTTATACGAGGTTGATGTTTTGATTTTACTTTTAACGGTGACTGATGCGGTTAAATCGCCCATATCTACGTGGTAGCTGCCTTTTGCTGCGTTCGCTTTAACGGTAGAAAACTTTAGGCCTGCCTTGTTAAATAGCTCTTTAGCGACATCGACTGTTACCCAGCCTTCGACGGCTACGCGGTCCATGTTTTTATTGGCTTTTTGAAAACCAAATTGCTCACCACTCCATGAGTTTTCAACTACGCTCCACGGGTAAGATGCGGGTGCAGTTTCGTGGATGATAATGGCACCTGCGGCACCTTGACGGCTTGCTTCTTCATACTTGTAAGTCCAGCGACCATAATACGTCATGGCTTCACCCGTAAACATATTTGGATCTTTGGTAGCAAAGCCAGGATCGTTGACCAGCATGACCACTGTTTTACCTGCAACATCAATACCTTCATAGTCATTCCAGTTATACTCTGGGGCATTAACGCCATAGCCTACGAAGACTAATTCTGAATTATTAATCGATTCAAGTGGACTGATCCGGCTGGTACCCATCACCATTTCTTTTTTATATAGGTACTCTTTACCACCAATATCAAGGGTCATTTTAGAGTCTGCTTCAATTGACACCAAGTCAACTTCTTGTAAAAAGCTATCGCCATTACCTGGCTCATAACCCAGTGATTTGAAGTGTTTAGTCAAATAAGCAAGGGTGAGTTCTTCACCTTTTGATGACGGTGCACGGCCTCCAAACTCATCAGACGCGAGCGTTTTAATGTGTTCAGCTAACTGTTCTTTGTTGATACTGTTATAGGCAGACTGCACGTCTTCTGTTGTATTAGTTGTTGTCATACAACCACTTAGCACGGCTACGGTGAGCGCGCTTAGAGTCATTTTAAGTTTCATAATGCTTCTTTTGTTATAAATATTAAAGTCTCTTTATTATAAACATAATTGGGCTGTTTTTTCGAGTAACTGCGATAGTTCGCAGCGGAGTGATTGGAGCCACAGCTCACTTCAGGTAAACTAATGAAAATATTTTAAAATGTTTACAGAATGAAGAAATTTACCCCCCCTGAGCAGTTTCAACCTTCTCTTTTAGCCAGTGGTGCATTTGCGCACTTAAATCATTTGTTTAAATTAAACACGCATAATAATTGGCCTGATTTTGTGTGGCTGAATCGTTTAAATAATATAAAAAACAGTCAAGGGCTGGCGGTACAATTTGAGCCTGATCCGGTGTTTCAGGATGAGGAGCGGTATTACGAACAGATAATATACGAAACAGGTCGGATCCCTACCAGAGAGCAAAACTGGCATGACTTATTTGGCGCGATGATCTGGTGTTTGTTTCCTAAAACAAAGGCATTATTAAATAAACGCCACATAGACGAAATTAATCAACATGGTTTAAAGCAACGTAGTAAACATCGCAATGCATTAACCTTATTTGATGAATGCGGGGTGGTGTTAGCAATCACAGATGACACCGTGCAAGCGCAGTTAAGAGCGCATAAATGGCAATCTGTTTTTATTGAGCGCCGCACGCAATGGGGGAACAACATCCACCCCTTCATTTTTGGCCATGCCAATTATGAAATGTTAACACAGCCGTTTATAGGGTTAACAGGAAAAGTACTGTGTATCAAAGTAGAGGACAGCTTTGCAGCACTGTCTTTGCAAGAACAATATGGGGTGTTAGATGACTTACTTTGTGAGCAGATAATCGAGCAAGGGGTACTTGATGACAATAAACAGATGTCGCCATTGCCGTTATTAGGTGTGCCAAATTGGCACGATGACAATAAAAACCCCCAGTTTTATGATAATACGGATTACTTTAGAGTAAAAAGAGTGTTTAAAAAGGAAGTATGATGATCACAGTCAATACGCTCGCTAAGCGTTTCAAGCTGAATAAAGAACATAAAAAACAAAAGCAATGCACTGACGTGCGTGAACACGATGGCTATTTCCACTCTGTTAAAGATGTGAGCTTCCAGTGTGGTTACGGTGAAGTGTTAGGGTTGCTTGGGCCAAATGGTGCAGGGAAAACAACCACGCTGCGTATGTTATCGACTGCACTCACGCCAGATAAAGGCGAGATCACCATTGATGATATAGACATTATTAAACATCCTCTAAAGGGTCGAAAAGCAATAGGCTTTTTATCTGGCACAACGGGGTTATATGGGCGCTTGACGGCACGTGAGAATATTGAATACTTCGGTAAGCTCCATGGCCTTAAAGGCAATGCGCTTAAGCAAAAATGTGAAGCGCTATTTACAATGCTTGATATGACATCGTTTTTAGATAAGCGTGCTGAGCATTTGTCTACAGGGATGAAACAAAAAACCAATATTGCCAGAGCGGTTGTTCATAACCCAAAAGTCGTTATCTTAGACGAACCAACTACTGGGCTTGACATAATGACGACGCAAACCGTCATTGCTTTTATTCGCACATTAAAAAAGCAGGGTACACCCGTCATTTTCTCAACACACCACCTTGATGAAGTCGCCTTGTTGTGTGACAAGCTTGCTGTCATTGATAATGGGGTGAGTTGCTTTGACGGTACGGTTGATGAGTTTAAATTGCGGGGTGAGAGTAATGAACTAAACCAAGCATTTCTTAATTTATTGGATGAGCGTTGTCATGTTTGAAGTATTTAAAAAGGAAATTCTCGAGCTGTTAAGGGATCGAAAGACGCTGTTTTTCATTATCGCATTACCTATGCTGGTGTTTCCAATCATTGTTGCACTGGTTGCGTTTTTGACATCTCAAGCAGGCTTAAAAGCGCAGCAGCAAGTGCATACCTATTACATCGTAAACGAGCAGTATGCTGACGCGTTTTCTGAGCAGGTTTTTTATCATAAAAGCTTTAAAAAATATCAAGGAGATATAAAGCTTGACTCAGTACATGCGTTATCTGAAGCGGTGAAACTTGGTCAAATTGACGTAGGAATATTTATAGACAGTGACCCCCGAGAGGCGATAAAAACAGGTAAGCAGAGTCAGTGGAAAGTGGTGTTCAACGATGCCAAAGCGATTAACTTTACCTTTAATCGAATCAATGAATTAGCTAATACCTCATCACACGCGGTACGCTCAAACGCGTTACTTGAATTAGGCGTCGAGCCTGAACGTCAGCAGGCGGTGTTAAAGCCAATTGTTGTTAGTAAGGTTGATACTGCTGATAAACGAGAAAATTACGGTGAAAAGCTAGGGGCATTTATCCCGTATTTATTATTGCCTTTGGTGTTAATGGGGGCAAGTTATCCGGCAATCGACTTGGGGGCCGGTGAAAAAGAGCGAGGTACACTCGAAACGTTGCTGTTAACACCGGTGACGCGCTCAGAACTCGTATTAGGTAAGTTTTTTACGGTATTAGCCAGTTCCATAGCGTGTACGTTAATAACGGTTGCCAGTTTGGCCATCTGGGTAAGTATAGCGACCCGATTTATCAGCATTGACGTAATAACAACGGCATTTTCCAGTGTGACAAGTTGGGACTTTTTATTGATATTTGCTTTGTTGCTGCCCGTTGCTGCTATGCTATCTTCGTTGGTACTGGCGATTTCAATTTATGCTCGTACCTTTAAAGAAGCACAAAACTATATGGCACCATTGAGTATGGGGATTTTTGTCCCTATCGTGATTTCACTATTACCTAATATGGAACTGGATACAACGACCGCATTGATCCCAATAACAAACGTAGCATTGGCCATAAAAGAGATAGTAAAAGGCACAGTAGACTATGGATCTGTTGGTCTTATTTTTATTGCGTCAGCTGCCTTAGCAGCTTTACTCTTGATATGTTGCGTGAGGTGGTTTAACAAAGAAACAGTATTGTTTAGATAAAAGCTGAGATAAAAACTTAGATAAAAGCTTATATAAAAAGTTAAATAAAAATATAGGTTAATCAAAAGTTTATTTTTGAGCGCGTTCAATTATTTAAGGTGAGCGCGCTCATTTATATTTAAGCTGCTTGACTTGCTTTATTCTCTGGCGGCTTTGCAAGCTCTACAGTATGTAGGACATGTTGAATATCAGACCAATGTAATAGCTCAATTCTGCCGTCTTTATTTTCTACCAAAGCAGTGCAGTTTTCTATCCAGTCGCCATCATTACAATAAACAATGCCATCAGACACTTTTAGCGCAGGCTGATGAATATGACCGCAGATGATCCCATCGACGCCTTGTTTTTTAGCTTCATGAATGGCTGCAGCTTCAAATGCTGCGATGGCCTCTCTCGCTTTATGTACGCGGTTTTTAATCCATGACGCCAAAGACCAATAGTGACCTCCGTAAATACGTCTGATACGGTTAGTCCAACGGTTTAAGAACAAGAGAAAGTCGTATCCCGCATCGCCTGCAATACTTATCAGCTTGTTGTATCGGGTTGCTGAATCAAAATCGTCGCCGTGAACTAGCAAAAAGCGTTTGCCCGCAGAGGTAGTGTGAATAAAGGTTCTATGTACTTCGACATTAAACAAAGAGCGACCAACATAGTGACGAAATGTTTCATCATGATTGCCGGGAATATATATGACTCTAGTACCGGACTCAGCTTTAGCCTGAATGCATTCAAGTACTTTATAATGACTTGGCTCCCAATAAAATTGACGCTTCATAGACCACAGGTCGACGATGTCTCCAACTAAATACAGCACATCACAATCGGTTCGATTTAAAAAGTCGAGTAAGTAGTCCGCTTTACAGTCTTTATAGCCAAGATGGAGATCTGATATCCAAATACTTGGGTAATATGTCGTTTTCATTAGCCTTTATCTCTAGCGTAATAAGACTTAGCTTAGTTTTTGATAGTGACAGTAAAGCGACGGCAATAAGAAGAGATTATGACAAGCGGCTGTTATAGAAGGGAGAGTGGGGGTAGAGGTTGGTAAAGCAAAAAGTGGCGAACTAAATCGCCACTTTTAATGTGTTTGGTTTATTTAAACCAAGTCTTAGTTGCCATTAATTGCATTACAGATCTCTGTAACAGCTTGGTCAATGTCTAACATCAGTTTTTCGCCAGTACGGCGGTTCTTTAACTCAACTTGGTTATTGTCTAAATTACGTTCACCAATAACCAGCGTATATGGTACGCCGAGTAGTTCCATATCATTGAACATCACACCAGGACGCTCTTTACGGTCATCGAACAGTACGTCGATACCCGCAGCTTTAAACTGGGTATATAAGTTATCTGCAATGTCTGGAATACGATGTGACTTATGCATATTCATCGGTACAATTGCCAATGTGAACGGGGCGAGGGCTGTTGGCCATTTTATGCCGTAGTCATCATTGTTTTGCTCAATGGCAGCTGCAACAATACGAGATACGCCAATACCGTAACACCCCATAGTTAGCATTTGGTTTTTGCCACTTTCACCGAGTACGCCCGCATTCATACTTTCTGAGTACTTTGTACCAAGTTGGAAAATATGACCCACTTCAACACCACGCTTAATTTGTAGTACGCCTTTACCACATGGGCTCGGATCGCCTTCTACTACATTACGAATGTCAGCAACGGTAAAATCGGTTACATCGCGATCCCAGTTAACACCGCTATAATGTTCACCGTCTTTGTTAGCGCCAGCAACAAAGTCAGCCATAATTGCAGCACTGTGGTCAACAATAACTGGTATATTTAAGCCTACAGGACCCAATGAGCCAGGCTTGGCACCAATTGCTGAAATTATGTCGGCTTCTTTTGCCAGCTCAAGTGGCGCGTGCACGAGTTCGTGTGCTTGTGCTTTGAGTTCATTAAGAGAATGATCACCACGCACGACTAAAGCAACTAAACCGCGTTGCTCATCTTCATCAGCAGCACCATAAACAATGATGGTTTTAACACCGCGGTGCGGCTTAACACCGTGTTTGGCTTTTAATTGCTCAATGGTGCTTGCTTCAGGTGTGGCAAATGTATTGAGTGCTTTTGACGCCTCAGCACGTGTTTCAGTTGGCGCTAATGCTTCTGCTTTTTCAATATTAGCTGCATAGTCACTGCCATCACTGAACGCAATCGCATCTTCACCAGACTCGGCTAACACGTGGAATTCATGTGATACACTGCCGCCAATAGAGCCAGTATCAGCAATTACTGGGCGGTAGTCTAAGCCCAAACGCTCAAAAATATTACAGTATGCTTGGTGCATACGCTCATATGTTGCAGATAAACAGTCTTCACTCAAATGAAAAGAGTAGGCGTCTTTCATTGTGAATTCACGCGCACGCATTACACCAAAACGCGGTCGAACTTCGTCACGCACTTTAGTTTGTACTTGGTACAAAGTGATTGGGAGCTGCTTGTAGCTATTGATTTCTTTGCGAACAAAGTCGGTGATCACTTCTTCGTGTGTGGGACCTAGTGCGAAAGGGCGATTGTTACGATCTGAGATGCGTAATAATTCAGGACCAAACTGATCCCAGCGACCTGACTCTTGCCATAGGTCAGCAGGTTGGATCACAGGCATTAGCATTTCAATTGCACCCGCTTTGTCCATTTCTTCACGCACGACTTTTTCAACATTGCGTAAAACTTTAAGACCAGATGGAAGCCAAGTGTAAAGGCCTGAAGCCAATTTGCGGATCATACCCGCTCTAAGCATAAGCTGATGGCTGATAATTTCAGCATCTGACGGCGTCTCTTTAAGAGTCGCTAAAATGTATTGACTAGTACGCATGGTTGTTCCGTTCGTAATATAGTTATTTTTCGTAGTAATTCCGCGTAGTTTAACAGTGCTAGCGGTGCAGACAAGTAATTATTCTAACCAGTTATTGTTTGGTTATCTCTATAACTTGATTATGGCTTTCGTCGACCTGCCAACGGATATTAAAATCAAACAGTGTCATGCCATAAAACTGTGTTTCTTGCTTTTGCTTTTTGTAAGCTGGACGAGGGTCTTGCTTCAAAACATTAGCGATAAAATCACGTAATTCTGGATAGGTAGTTTGCGCTGCAATAAACTCATCGGCTTGTTCACTAAAACTCACCGTCATATGTGTTTCAGGACGTGTGTCGGCGAAACCTGCACTGGCATCGGGCATTGCATCCGAATAAGGTAGGTAGGGCTTTATGTCTACAATGGGCGTGCCATCAAGTAAATCGATACCAGATAACAATAAAGCCAGCTGCCCATTTTTATACTCGATACCTTCTAACTTTACCGCGCTCATACCAATGCCATTAGGCCTAAACGTGGCGCGGGTTGCAAAGACCCCTTTTTTTTCATTGCCGCCAAGACGAGGCGGACGCACCAATGCGGAGTAGCCTTTGTCAGCAGTTTCATGGAACCGAAATAAAAGCCAAAGGTGCGTAAACTCATCAATGCCACGAACAAACTCTTCACGATTAAAGTTTTGGCAAAAGAGTAACTTTGCTTTGGCTTGAGGCACTAACCTTGGTTGACGAGGTATGGCAAACTTTTGTTTATAAGGGGATGAAATATGGCCAATAGGCTCAATTTGGTAACTATCCACAGGATCTCTTGTCTGGTCGTACAGCTGTTAACGTATAGTGTCTATTGTACGTGGGAATAAAAAATTAACCAATGTGAAATAGGCTGTAATGGCATGTAATATCATTATTTTAGATTGAAGGATAATCTAGTGCTCAGATAAAACAGAACACTAGGACGCATACCTATTATCATGGGTGTAAATAATAATAACGACCCTAAAATACCTACACCTTGTGCTCATGGCACGCAGCTAACGCCAGACAGTTACATCGAAGTCTTAGGTGAACGGGCGGGTGGGTTACGGCATCATTGGTCAGAGCAGACGACCATCTTTGCTCAGCTGCAAAAGCAAACTCGTGCTAACCGAAGAGAAGAGCAAGACAGTAAAGATGAGTTTGATCAGCTTTTATTTGCCTGTTGTGAGTCAAACCTCAAGCAGTACAGCCCGCAAATTCGGCACGAATTCTTTATCTACGTACTGCAAAGTAAACCAGTTTTAAGGTCGTTATACACGTATTTACGGTGCAGTGATGTGTCTGCTGAACATTACGAAGCAATTCTAGAGAATGCCAAGTCAATGTTACAGCGCAATATTATAGAGCCGAGTTCAGAGCTTACTTTGCATTTAAAGTCGATGAGTAACCATGCAATTTATGGCCTTGCCCGCGAAGCGCTCGCTTGCGCTTATGAAGCGTAGCGCGTGTTATATTACAGCAATGAAATTGGTAACGACTCATGTTAACTTGCTTCGAATCGGTCGATGATTTTTACAACGAGTGTTTTAGCTTCAACAAATTCAAAGTCATTAATAAGCTCTTCCAGCGCTGCTGAATCATCGGCAGACATAAAGTTTAAATCCGTCAGCTCATTGACTGTTTCTATGGCTTCTACATCACTGGAGTCAATAAGCTCGGCCAGTAAAGTGAGTTTCTCTTTTATGCTTCCTTTGTCGAGTGTACAGGCCTCGGCTGCTGATTTTTTTGCATCATTACTACTAGTGCGTTGGCTTAACCGACGTGCAATTTCCCGCAAGTAAGCAATGATGTCATGGATTTCATCGGTGCTAACTTCCTGCTCGTTATTTATCGCGGTCTCAAACTTATCGCCTGCGTCCGCTAAGCGAGCTGCACATAAATTCGCAGCTGAACCTTTAAGCGAATGAGCAATACGTGAAGCATGTTCAGTATCGCCAATAATAAGCGCTTGCTCTAAATTGATCATTTCTTCAATTTGATTATTAATGAACTTCGTTAATATGCTCCAATAGGCCTTTTCGTTACCACCAATACGCTTTATACCTTCGTTAAATGAAATACCTTCTAATTCGGTTTGAGATTCTGCTGGGGCAGTGGCGTCATTTGTGGTTTGCCCACTGTTTTTTACGTCATTAGATGACGGTATCTGCACCTGTTCACTTTTAGATGACTTACTTATTGATGCCTGTTCTATTGCAGAGTCTTGTGGTTGCTCTAATGCAGCATGAATCGTATTGATCATGGTATTGAAGTTAATCGGTTTCGCAATATGACCATTCATGCCAGCATCGGTGCATTTGTCTACATCTTCTTGCATGGCATTGGCGGTCATCGCAATAATTGGCAGGGCCGTGAATGACTTGCTTTTACGGATTTCTCGGGTTGCCGTCAGTCCATCCATCACTGGCATTTGCATATCCATTAAAACTAAATCAAAGTTTTGGTCTTTTATCATATTGACGGCTTCTAACCCATTGTTGGCGATCGTGATATGCAGATTGACCGACTGGAGCATTTCGTAGGCGACTTCTTGATTAGTTATGTTGTCTTCGACTAATAACACCCGTTGTTGTGCAAAGCCTGTACTTTCGATATCTGACACGGGGGCTGCATCATGGTCTGAAGGGCGTTGCAGGCCGTAACACTCCATAATGCTATCGAGCAATATAGACGCATTAACAGGTTTAATAATTAAGCCATCTAATAAATCACTGATCTCCTTGTTCATGCCGACTTCTTTGCCATAGGCAGTCACAAGTATCATCTTGGGCTGCTCTGACAGGTTCATATTACGTATGTGTTTAATGGTATCAATGCCATTCATGCCAGGCATATTCCAATCCATAAAGATTAAATCGTATTGAGCAACCTCTAATTCATTAATGGCCTCTCTACCGCTACTTACACTGTTGACGGCTAAGCCCATTGTTTTCAATAAATTGTTTAAAATAGCACGTGCGCTGTCATTGTCATCGACGACCAACGCTTGCTTCTCTTTTAGATTTGCTTCAGGACACAAGAAGTTGCGCATTTTTGCTTCTTGTAAGCCACAGCGTACACTAAAGTAGAACTCAGAGCCTTTACCAACTTCACTATTAACCCCAATTTCGCCGCCCATGAGCTCAACTAAATTTTTTGAAATACTTAACCCAAGGCCAGTACCGCCATATTTCCTGGTAATAGAGCCATCGGCTTGCGAGAAGGCTTCGAACAACTTGGCTTGCTGTTCGTTTGATAGGCCAATACCACTGTCTTTAACGCTAAATCGTAGCATGACGTAGTCACTATTTTGCTCAACTATGGTCACGCCTATGACAATTTCACCTGTTTCGGTAAACTTGATGGCATTACCACATAGGTTTATTAAAATTTGGCTCAAACGCAGCGGATCACCTATCAGACTAATTGGTACGTCAGGCGAAACATCTAGCAATAACTCTAAGTTTTTCTCTTGTGCTTTTACGGCATTGACTGTCGCCACATTGTCGGTGACTTCATCCAGTAAAAAGTTGACTGACTCCACTGTCATTTTCCCAGACTCAATTTTCGAAAAGTCTAGGATGTCGTTAATAATACCGAGAAGGTTCTTTGCTGCTTGATCAATCTTGGTCACATAGCCAAGTTGTTGTGTGTCTAAATCAGTTTTAAGTGCTAAATGACTCATGCCAATAATCGCATTCATTGGGGTGCGAATTTCATGACTCATATTTGCCAAAAACTCCCCTTTGGCGGTGCTCATTTGATCTGCTTGTTCTTTAGCTATGATGAGCTGTTGCTCCATTTCTTTGCGCTCTGTCACATCTAATATTAAGCCAACAATCCCTGCGACCTCACCATCAGCATTGCAAAAGGTTGCTTCGTAAATAACGACATCTCTGGGCTGGCCTTTTACGTTAATGAGCGTCATTTCATAATTATGACTTCCGGGGTCTTGTAACAGACTTAATTCTGAGTCAACAAACTGCTGCGCAATATCTTTGCTAAAAATTTCGTTGGGTGCTGCGCCAATAACGTCGGCGTCAAATGTGCCGATAAAATCATGAAATATAGAGTTAACACCCAAATATTCTCCGTCGCGATTGCGGTAATACATGGGATTAGGAATCGCATCGAGGATCTTACGGTTCAGTTCTAATTGTTCCAGTACTTTCTTTTCGGTATTTCTTTGCAGCTCAATATTTTGCGTCAACTGTAAACTAATGGCTAAGTCTTGAATGACGGACTCTATCCATTCAAAGTCTTTATTAGAGACAGGTTTTAAACTGCCTAATTCTAATAAACCAACACATTCATTACTGACTATCAATGGAAAGTAGTACAGCTCAGATAAATACAAGCTTTCTCCATTTAGCTCAATTGCATATTGAGACTCGAGTAATGACATAGAGTAGGTTTGTTTACTACTTAAGACGTGAAAGTGAATTGAATCATAATTGTCATATGTGGAAGGAGACTTTTTACAATATCCCGTCCCTGCAACACGGGATAACTTTTCGTCGTTAAAAACATATAACCCCAGTAGCGGGACGGATAAGCGGCGACCTAAAAACTGCATAAGCTCTTCACCAAGTTCTTTGGCTGAGTTCTTGCCACGTAGTGCCAATCCAAAGTCTTTCATGATGGTATTAAACTGCAATTGTTTTGAAATATTGTGCAATAAAGTATTCATTGCTCGGGAGAACTTTGCGAGCTCGCCCTGAGTTTGTGTATCAAGTCTAAAGTTGTAATTATTGTCTGCAACATGAGAAACCACTTTTTGCTGCATATTTGAAACCGGTTTTATGTACATTTTCCAAAGGAGATAAAACGATAAACCAATACTGGTTATTAGTGCAATACTCATGAGTTTTTGAATAAAATGCGAAACCATTAAGACATTAACATTTTCATCGATTTTGCTTTGTAGTTTATTGGCCATATGCCAGTGCGCATCGTCAATTGCGCTCATTATTTTCGCTTTTTCTACAAAGTATTCATCGCTGTACAAAATACGTTGGGCTGCAATTAAATCAGGCGCGACTTGCACAGTCCAGTTCCCAAACTTATCTTGCGCTATACCCTTGACCGCATTAAACGCACGTTGCTCGAGCGTAACCAGTGCGTCGGACGTTGATAAAGCAAGCTTCATTTGGCTCAGTTCATAATCATCAATTCCGACAATTTCAAATCGTTCGATAATTGATGGCCCTTTAAAGTCTTGAGTTAGCTCAGGTGGCGCTGAAAATGGCGAGGCGAGGACATCCCAATAACTATACGATTGTTGGTCTGGTCTTATCGCTTTTCCTTGTCTAACAGCTAAGACGTAGTTGAATAAATTATACCAGCGCTTATTACCCGTCATTGCATAAGTTCGTGCAAAATTGGTCAATTGATCTGAACTTTGTTTTAACTCTTGGGCTAACTGACTGAGTTTCAATAATTGCGCGCTATCTTGCTGCTCTAACTTCTCCATGTTTTCCATTTTATGAGCAATGTATTGAATTGCGATACTCATACTGAACATCACTGAGAAAATAGATATAAATAAAGTACGTACGCTGAGCATATAAATTTACCTAACTATATTTGGCACGATCACAAGAATAGACCTAATATGTGTTTATTAGCTAATAATAAGCGAACAAAGTAGGCGTAATATAATGTCAGATAAGTACACTGTTCTGGTTGTTGATGACGCAAAAGAAAACTTAGCGGTCATGTCGCAGTTACTCAAAGATGAGTACCGAGTGGTGGTTGCTAAAAGTGGAGAGCAGGCATTAAGTTTGTTGGCAAATCAAAAAATAGACATTGTATTACTTGATGTCGTTATGCCGGGCATGGACGGTTACCAAGTCATTGCCCATATCAAGTCACAAGATAGTTTAAAAGATTTACCTGTCATATTTTTAACTGGTAAAGACAGTGTTGAAGATGAAGAAAAGGGGTTTGAGCTTGGCGCTTGTGACTATATCAATAAGCCAATAAGCCCGCCGATTGTGAAAGCGAGGGTCAGAACACATATTCAAAACAAACGAACCCGTGACTTTTTGCAAGACCAAAATATTTTCTTAGAAAAAGAAATTATCAACAGAACAGAAGAAATGTCACGGCTACAAGATGCGACTATCACAGCAATGGCAAGCCTCGCTGAAACACGAGATCAAGAAACCGGCAACCATATTCGCCGTACCCAACTATACGTAAAGTTACTTGCAGACAAACTACAAACCCATGAAAAGTATAAAGACCGGCTTAATATCAAGCTGATAGATATTTTTTATAAATCAGCACCACTTCATGACATTGGCAAAGTTGGTATTCCAGACAACATTTTGTTAAAACCCGGCAAGCTTGAAGTAGATGAATTTGAAGTCATGAAAAAACACACAGACTTTGGTTTTAAAGCCATAGAAGATGCAGAGTCTGAAATGGGAGCCGATGATACATTTTTAAAAGTGGCAAAAGAGATTGCGCATTACCATCATGAAAAGTGGGATGGCAGTGGCTACCCCGACGGGCTTAAAGGGGAAGAGATCCCGCTGAGCGCGAGGTTAATGGCTATCGCTGATGTATATGATGCGCTGATAAGTAAACGGGTATACAAAGATGCCATGTCGCACGAACAAGCAATGAAAATCATTTCTGAAGGTCGAGGCTCACATTTTGATCCAGACATGATCGATGCATTTTTTGAGATAGAGCATGAGTTTTATGATGTGGCGCAGAAATACACCGATGGTTAAATGTGCTGAAAAACCTATGGGCTTCTACGAGCCTATGTGTATGAAGTGATGCACATAGCAAAGGGGCTATACAAAGTGACTAGCTTAGCTTTAGTATTTTGAGTTTTAAGTATATATGATTCACCTCTCAATATGATAAATGGGTCAAAGAGGAGTGTGTAGTGGTAAAGTTTGTTGACGTGTTGGGATAACTGGTGAACGGGTGTGCGCTGTACCACTATCTCAGGTTTTGCCTGATCTGTGGTTACTAGTACTGGCTTGATCGACCCCTAGTTTTCTTGCTAATTGCTCCTGAGTCCATTTTCGCTCTTGTCGCATTTGTCTTATCGAACGCTGAACGTATAGCTTAAAGATTATTAATCTTATTCCTTCTTGTATTATTAATCACACCTGCATCCTTTGCTTATCTCATACGCGCAAATTATCAGCTAAGTAACTGTGTGGCAAACATTTGTTAACAATTAGGTGGTGAGTTAGGTATTTTATGAAAGTTTTTATATAAACGCGTCATTAGCATGAAAAAGAGGCAGGTTTAGAGTGGTAAGTAAACAAGTTAGCTGTTGCTTTGCTATGAACGGCACGTTTAGCAGCGCTTTTTATTTTATCTATTCACAGCCGAAAAAGTACGCATTATGAATAAATAGGCCCAGTATGTTGCTGAGTCTTGATATGCATAATGCGTATGTTAGTGTGAGTTAACTATTTCACTTTTTAGGGCGTTACAGCTTAATCCTTTTAACTTAAGTTACTCTCTAAGTGGCGCCAAAGCACGCTCTGATGCGTATCGTGCTGCCATTGTTTAAAGTAAGTGTTAAACAATGGCGTCCAATCACCCAAAGTAATATCGTACTGTTTGAGTAACGCTTTAAAATTGTCTTTATTGTATGGCGTCATCGGCATTAAATAGGTTTCAAACAGATACTCATCATAGCCGGGTCTGCATGACAACAAGCCTTCCATAATGATTCGGTCATGTTCGTCAGTGAGCTTCTTTGCATAACCCTCACAGGCATGAATAAAGGTTGCTTTGTTCTCGGTAGAAAAGCAAAGTTGGTGTTGCTCTGCGTATTGGTAAAACCTATCAATAGGAAGCGGGGCTTGGTTGGCAACATTAAACACCGTATTACGTTTGTCTTTATCAGCCATGCCAAACACAATACTTTGTGCTGCTTTGTCAACGGGGATAATGTCGAGCAAATAAGGCATTCCTTGTGCACGAACAGGTACACTGAGCATCATACGTAAAATACGATGGAATATATCATCGGTATTGCCTATGCCTGTGGTTGATGACCCTGATATTTCAGAGAAACGATAAATGGTGTATGGCACACCGTATTCAGACGCTTGGCGTATATTCTCTTCTTGCACCCATTTTGATTGCCCATAGCCACTACAAATTAATGATGCATCGTCTGTGTTAATAAAATCCTCTATTGGATTGACTGAAAAATGCGAGTTGTTTACCTGTGTGCTGGCGGTTGTACTTGACACAAAGTGCATCATTTTCAGCGTTTGGCTGGTTGCCATAGTTAGGAGTTCATTGGTGCCAGCAACCGACTTTTTAAATGCAAAGTACGGCTGAATATGGTTTACGTACGAAGCCGTGTGAACGATATGCTCAACTTCAGCACATAGTTTTAGCCAATTCTTTTTCGATAAGCCCAGTTGTGGACGTTCCATATCGCCCAATACAGGCACAATACGGCGCATATCTATTTTTAATTGGTAACTCGCTGCGGTGTTTTGCAATCGTTGTTGTGCTTTTTTCAGTGAGGGTGCGCGCACTAAGCAATATACTTTTGCCTGTGTGGTATCCATTAGCTGACTTAAAATATGACAGCCAAGAAACCCAGTAGCTCCTGTTAATAATACAAATTTAACGTCGCCATCATAGGCATGATCAAGCGCAGAAGGGGGCTCTGACAGTGTGAATCCTGCGTCTAAAATAAAGTCAGGCACTTGTTTTAGTTTCTCAGGTAAATGCTTTTGTGGCGTTTGTACTAAAAGGTCTGTGTTGCTTTGTTGCTCAGCGAGTAATTCAATCTCAGTGATCAATGCTTGAATGGTATTCATATTTTTAAAAGCGTCAGCTTGAATATCTATACTCAGTTGCGCTTTTAACTGTTGAAAGGTTTTTAATAGAGAAATTGAATCAAATCCATAATCATATAAATCACATTCCAGATCTAATTCGTTGGGTTCAACCCCAATGACATTGGCTACAATGTTGATCACCACCTCAGATATATTGTGCTGCGATGAGGGCGATATTATTGCGCTATTGCCAGTCACCTTAATTGATTGCTTCTGCGCACGTTTTAAATGGCTGAGGGTATTATGATAAATTTTATCGCTGTTATGACAGGACATAACACACAGTGAACTCTGTCCAGACATCAATAGGGTGGGCATCGCTTCAAACGCCTCGGTCATGTGAATGAGTGAATACCCTTTTTTGATAGCAAACTCATTCTCAATGCTTTTTACGGGGTTGTTCGAATGCCAATAGCCCCAATTAATGGCAAGAGATTTACCCTGCCGAGCACCCTGTATTACAGCGAGGTCTCGTGCACTTGCAAAGGTATTTTGAAAGCCATTACCGTACGAGTACGATAAATGGTTTAACGAGCCAAACACCGCCATCGAAGAAAACATCACAAAAAAGTCCAAGGGAGTGTTTCTAAACACGTGATCTAGCACCATCGACCCTTGTACTTTGACCGATAATGCTTGTTCAAAATCTTGCCAGCTATTCTCGAACTCAGAAAACGCAGTGCCCAAATGAAGTATGCCATTGAGTGATTGCTGTTGTTGCAGCTCTAATGTATCTATGTAGTCTTTCACCTGCACTACATCGTCTTCATTAGAAACGTCACATGACAAATAATGTACTTTACCAGGAAGCGCACTTAACTTTTCTATGGCTGATTTATTATGTGCTGCAGATGTTCGCCCGAGTAAAATAAGCGTGGCAGTGTATTGCGTCAATAGTTGTTCACATAGTTGTTGGCCAAGCTCGCCTAAAGCGCCAGCAATAAGATACACACCATGGTGTTTAAATTGTATAGGCTCATTAGGTGCGCTTTGATGTTGATATTCTGCCATGTTGGTTTTATTGAGCTGTGCGCCAAATCGCGCATTCTGAGCGTATTTCACATGGTTAAACTGCTGGTCTACATTATTGGCTAACTGGGGGGCACAATATTCTTGCAACAGCAGGGTTTGCCATGTATCTCGGTTACTTTTTTCGTTGGAAGAAGCATTGTTAATAAACTCAACTGTTGTCCATTGGTGAAGTGTGTTTCTTAACGAATAACTCCTAAGTAATGCTGTAATATCATAGCGAGGCAGTGAGTCAGTGTCGTTAAAGCTGGCATAAAATAGCTGGATTGCGTCTTTATCAAATGCGTCTATGGCTTTAATGAATTGGAACAGAGGCTCAAGTTGGGTTGTTATATCGTTTAAGGCTGAACCACCGAGTCGCTGTTGGCTAGACGCTGAATTTTGAGTGCTATCAGGCGTGTTATTTTCGTATACATCGCCACCTAGGTTTTGCGATACGCAAGCGTGCTGTGCAATAAAAAACACCACGTCAGGTCGAGTGTCTGACGTAAACGTGTGCTCGCTGTGGTCATTAGTGAGCTCTGAAAACAAGAGACAATTTACGGTGTCGCGTATGCAAGGGGACAGTGTGTTGAGCAAGGCATGTTGGGATTTTTCGTCATAAGATACAATCAATACCCGCTTACCTGACAAGTTTGCTACGTCTGAGAGTGGTGTTAACTCAGAGTTGACTATAGGCGCCGAGACCCAGTCATTTTCTAATACTAACCATGGTGTTGCACCATGGTTAAACGCGTTTTTTTCTCCCTCATTAGACGGGCTGGTTTTCTCAAGCTCTAGGCTGGTTACGCCTCGTTCCAAGTGAATGGCATCGATAAATGAGGTTGTTGGCAAATGCATTTTCTTTAGCTTCGAAGACGTATCGCTATTAAATGTGTCCCAGCATACATCTTTTGAGTTGAGCCAAAACTTGGCAAGCGCTGGCAAGTTGTTTGATTGTTTCAGCGTTTGCACATCATCATTAGTTAAAGTCGCTTTGTGTGCTTTATTGACGGCGGAGGCTTTGAAGCGACCTGATTTGATTTCTTTTATCGTATCCGTTAATGAATTTATTAACTCAGCCATGGAAGCCACCACCCATGCTGCTCGGTATTTTTGATGCGTGCGACCCACTTGGAGTGTATATGCCAATCGTGCCAGTTGGTGCGGTGTATCAAGATCCGTATTTATTGGATCAGATAAAAATGATTTAAGCTCAATGATTTGCGCTTGTAGCTGAGTATCTGTATTGGCCGATAGTAAAACAATAGATGTGTCGCCAGTAGTGCATGGTTTAATGGGGTCAACCGCCTTGTCGTGACTGTGACTCGAAGGGGCGTCTAAATCATTACAGGCAGTATCATTTTGATACTCTTCAAGCACGAGGTGGGCGTTAACGCCACTGATCCCAAATGAGCTTACAGCCGCTCGGCGTTGCTGTTGTGACTGCCAGTCAGCCAATGTTGTTTGCACAGTAAAGGGGGTGTTATCGAGGGACAAGTATGGGTTAAGCGCCTTTACATGCAGTGATGGTGCTAGTGTTTTATGCTTAAATTGCAGCAGCACTTTAATGACGCCAGCAATACCTGCGGCGATTTCTAAGTGACCGACGTTACTTTTAACAGATCCTAATGCGCACGTTGTTTCTTCCGAAGGCTGGTTATTTGCAGTCGAATAAGCCTGTTTTAATGCGTCGATTTCAACCGGATCACCTAATGATGTCCCTGTACCATGACATTCGATATAGCTAATAGATGCTGGGTCAACCTTGGCATTTTGCCAAGCCTTAGTAAGCAAGCGTGACTGAGCCTTGGCATTAGGCACAGTGAAACCATGGGATTTTCCACCATGATTGACCGCTGAACCTAAAATGGTGCCGTAAATAGAGTCATTGTCTTTTTCGCAAGCTGAGCGTTTTTTAAGAAACAGCATACCAATCCCTTCACCACGGACAATGCCATCAGCGTCATCGGAGAACGGTCTGCATTTACCTGTCGGTGATAAAGCGCCAATGTCGTGCATAGCCAATGATGCATGCGGTGTGTCGATAATGTTCACCCCACCTACAATGGCCTGATCACAATCACCTTGTTCTATGGCGCGTACTGCTTTGTGTATTGCCACTAATGAAGAAGAGCATGTTGTATCAACACCTTCACTTGGACCATGTAAATCAAGAAAATAACTCATTCGATTAGGCGCAAAAGCAGAGGAAGTCAGCATACCTTGGTAATAATTTGACTGACAGCCAACAAATACACCGGTATTAGATCCGGCTAACGCCGTCGGATCATACCCTGCATCTTCAATGCATTTCCATACGTGCATCATGAGTAAACTTTCTTGTCGGCCAATACGATTACTTTCGGCTGGTGCAATGTTAAAAAACAAAGGATCAAAATGTTCTGTTTTATCTAATTGGCCTAACCAGTTTATTTCACAGAGCAGAGGGCCTTCGCCCGGGTTACTTTCTTGTGGCCAAACATAGGGCGTCACACTGTCTTTGCCCTTGCTTAGGTTATGCCAAAAAGCATCGGGATTTTTAGCCTGTGGGAATTCACAGCTCATGCCTATAATGGCGACGGGATCGTTTGTCAGCTCTGAAGTGCTCTGGCTGGTGGGCTTTGACTGCATTGCGTGATCTGCAGGCAGTGAGTCTTGTGACACATCATTTACCGTAACAAGCTGTGTTTCGTAGGTGTTTATAATGTGCGAGTGAATACTGTTGAGTGTTGTATGTGTGAATAATACACTTGGTGATATATCGAGCTGATACTGTTTATTTATTTGGTTAATAAATGAAATAAATACAATTGAGTCAGCGCCTAAATCACCTAAGTCA
Source organism: Pseudoalteromonas sp. MSK9-3 (assembly GCF_003590335.1). Classification (GTDB taxonomy): domain Bacteria; phylum Pseudomonadota; class Gammaproteobacteria; order Enterobacterales; family Alteromonadaceae; genus Pseudoalteromonas. The sequence continues at coordinate 107,995 of NZ_MIET01000014.1, forward strand.
CTGTCTAAATCAATGTTTTGGGCGTCAACGCCTAACAACGATGCCGCGTGTGTTAGCAAAAACTCAGTGAGGTGCGAATACAGGTGGGTTTTGCTTTGAAAGCGTGACGATGACACAAGGTGTGGTTGGTTACCATCTTGTATAACGTGGGCCTTGTAATCTACCACTGTTTGTACCTGTTGTAAGCTATGTTTAAAGGCTGCAATACCGATTTTCGTTGGCATTGGGGTGATCCCCAATTGTGTTAATTGCGTCGCAAACTGTGGGTTTATCTTCATCCCGCCATCTTGCCAATATGGCCAATCAATACTGCAACTTTTACCGCTACGCAGCCCTTTAGTGACTAATGTGTCACGGTAATGCATATAACTATCTAAAAACGCGTTTGCAGTGGCGTAATCGACTTGGGTTACAGCGCCGTTGATGCCACTTAGCCCCGCGAAGCAGACAAAAAAGTCTAACGGCATATCTTGAGTAGCTTCATCTAGCGCAATAACACCATTCACTTTGGGTGCAAGTACGCCCCCAAATGCAGGCTTGTCCTTTTTGGTAAGTAGTGTGTCATTCAAGACCCCAGCGGCATGAATAATGCCGGTTAAGGTCTTAAATTCTGCGATGATGTCTCTAATAAGGAGTATAACGGCCATCTTTTTTGACACATCGACTTGGTAGTATTTAAGCGTGGTGTTCGCACAAGCTAGTTGAGTTAACTGTGCTTGCACATCCGGGTGTTCGAGCGGCTTTCTTCCGGAGATTATGACTGTTTTATGCTGTTGCATACGGTTGAGTTCGGCAATAAAGTGTTGGCCAATACCACCCAATCCACCGGTGATCAAATATACACCGTCTGACTGCCATGGCATGTTGTCATTGGGTTGAGTGAGTACATGTTCTTGAGTGCTAAGCGGTTGATAGGCGAGCACTTGCCTATTCGTGTGGATGTATCGTATAACCGTTTCATTATCGTGCTTATCGTCCACTAAACGTGTTGTCAGTGTGTCATTGCGGGTTGTGTTATCGCATAAAATGACTTGCGTTTTAAGAGACGGGTTTTCCAAACTCGCAGTTTTAAGCAAACTGTGAAAACAAAAGTATACATTAGCTTGGCTCGGAGCTTTAATTGCGCCGTAGCTGTCATTGAGTACCAGTTGAAGTGAGATCGGCTGCTTCAAAGTAAGCAGCTGTTTAATGATGTCGACCAGCTGATAGCCATAATCTTCAATCTTGTGTTCAATACCGTAGTGACTTGAAAACAGCGAGTAGGTGGTCGCATTCGGCACTGACATTTCTGGTACATCACAAAATATCACATGATGCTGAGCGTCAGTATGCGTATTTGGCGTATGCGCAAACGACTTATCGATCCAATGAGGAACTTGAAGAGTTAATTCTGCGGTGTGACTTGTTTGAGTACTTGCGCTTTTATCTGACGACGCAGAAGCAGGCAATATACTGGTGTTTAAAGTATTGTCATGGTGGGGTTTTGAGCTGTTTTTAGTACTGCTTGTCTCTGGCATACCCCATAAAGTGTGCTGTTTTAATGCAAATGGGTACGTAGGCAAGCTTAACTTTGTAATATGGGCTGCGCGTGCACCTAGCGATGATGTTGAGTCGAAAGCGCCTTGGTATAGAAAGTCCCAATTTGCAAAGCCTGTTTCAAGCCATCGTTGTAAGATTTCTTGATACTGGTGGTTATTAAAACAGGTTTGCAGGTACTCTTGCTGTTGCAATGGCGATACCGCTGGTGTGGAGACAGCTTCTTTTGGATTCGGTGTACATGACGACGAAGTATTTGCTAAGTAAGATTGTAGTTCGTCGCGCAGTTGCAAGAGAGAATGCACCACAAAGCCTATGCGATGGGTCATTGCTGTACGGCCTGTTTGTAGCGTATAGGCTATATTTTTCAGCTGTGACTCTGCATATTGATTCACGCTCAGGTGTTCTAACAATAAATGTACTTGGCGCGTGAGGACCTCGTTACTCTGTGCTGATAACACCACAATATAGGGGGTTTCAGAGTGTGCAGAGTGCATCAAAGGGGCGGTTACATGCCCATCATCGCTCATAGTCGGTGGTGTATATTCTTCTAAAATAGCGTGGGCATTGGTGCCGCCTATGCCAAATGAGCTCACAGCCCCGCGCCTTGGTAAATAGGGGGTTTCCCAAGCTTGCTGCTTATCAACCACATAAAACGGTGAGTCAGCTAAGTTAATATGTGGGTTGGGCGTGGTATAATGCAACGACGCTGGTAGCTGCTTATGGTACAACGACAACGACGTTTTTATTAAACCCGTTAGCCCCGCGAGCGTGTCGGTATGGCCTAGATTTGACTTAACAGCACCCAGTCCACAGAACTGTTTGTTTGTCGTGTATTTTTGATAAACTTGTTGTAGCGATGCAAACTCAATTGGGTCGCCTAAAGCCGTACCAGTGCCATGCGCTTCGATATAGCTAATGGATTCTGGGTTAACGTTAGCGCTTTGCAGCGCTTGCTCAATAACGCGCATTTGCCCTTGGTTACCCGGTGCAAAAAAGCCCGCTTTGTCTTTGCCATCGTTGTTAACGTTAATGCCTCTGATCACACTATAGATATTATCTGCATCATCCACAGCGTCATCCGCACGCTTTAGGACAATAACAGACACGCCGTTACCGCCGATCATGCCATCAGCACTTTCATCAAATACTTTGCATCGTGCGTCACTGGAAAAGTTCATCCCTTTTTCATAGTGATACCCTGTTCGGCGCTGCGGGTATAAACACGCTGCTCCCACAATGGCATAGTCTATTTCTTTGGCCTTTAACGCGGCACATGCCAGTGAAATTGCCGACATAGAAGAAGAGCAATTGGAGTGTACGAACAAGCTTGGCCCAGTAAAACCTAAGTGATATGAAATCGTGGTTGGTAAAGTGCCGGGTTGGTTGAGGGTTGATGCAACATAATCTTGTGCATTGAGTATAAATTGGCCATCGGTCATTTTGTCGTGCACATTTAGATTAGGTGTATCGACGTTCGATGCTGAAATATATACCCCTGTTTTTGGTATTTGGTCGCTGCGATAGCCTGCATCTTCAATGGCTTTCCATGCATGTAGTAGGAGCTGTCGCTGAGAATAACTCATGGTTTTGGCATTTTTGTCTGAGATATTAAAAAACTCTGGGTCAAACATGTCTTGGCCATCGATCCAAGAATCTAGCCACGTTACTGCCTCATTTTCATCGTAGTTATTGAGGCGTTTAAGTAAATCTTTACCCTTGATCAAATTCTGCCAGAAGGCGTGGTGATCAGCCGACTCACTGTACTGACAAGACATACCGATAATAGCAACGTTCGACGCAAAGTACTCTGGGTATGGTGAGTCTTGTTTATCACTTTGCTCAACGGCAGTATTAGCCGTGTTATCAGTGTTCATCGTCTGCTTAAATAACGAGTCTGCGGGTACATAAGGGGCTGTGCTTACGTCACCAGTTTGTTTTGATAGGTGCGCTGCCATTGCGCTAATCGTACTGTGCTGAAATATATCTGTGATTGAAAAATTGAGATTCATCACAGATGAAAACTTAGCAGATAATACGTTTGCCAGTAGAGAGTTACCGCCAGCTTCAAAGAAAGGCTCATCCAGTCCCACACTCTCTATTTCAAGCGTTTGCAACCAAAGTTCAGTGATAGAAGCTTCTAATTGTTGTACTGACACGCGTGGCATAGTTTGGCTAATTGTCGCTGCGTTGTTGTGAGCAATGTTGTCCTGTGCAGGCTGAAGTGGGGGTTGATTTGCTTGCTTTTGTTTTACAAGCGCAGCTTTATCAAGTTTCCCATTGGCAGTGAGTGGCAATTTATCAATAAAAATAAAGAATGAGGGCACCATATATTCTGGTAATTGGTTTAGTAAATCAGTGCGAATAGTGGCAATTGAAACGGCCGTATTCGTGACGATGTAGGCAACCAATACATCACCTTGATGCTTGTTTTGTGTGACAACACAGGCACTACTTACATAACTCAATGCCATTACAGCATGTTGTACTTCACCGATTTCAATGCGGTGGCCTCTGATCTGTACTTGATCATCGGTTCTACCGATATACTCTAATGATCCTTCAAGCGCGTTATGTGTACCATTGGTTAAGCGCTTTGCAAGGTCGCCTGTACGATATAGTCGACGTCTATTACCATCGGCAAAAGTATGGCTAATAAAGCGTGTTTCAGTCAGAGTCGGTCGCTGTAAATAACCTTGAGTTACCCCAGTCCCCGCAATATACATTTCACCTACTGAGCCATCAGTAACAAGATTGCGCTGTTCATCAAGAATGTAAACTTCGTAACCTGGCAAAGCATTACCTATGATGCTATTGTTGGGGTTATTGAGTACCATTTCTTTGTTAATGCTTGCGTATGTAACGTGTATGGTGGTTTCAGTAATGCCATACATGTTGATCAGCTCTGGTCGAGCATAATTGGCGTCAAACCACGGGGTTAATCGTGTCAGTTCTAACGTTTCTCCACCGAAGATGATTTTTCTAATATGATGCGTTAACTGTGGGTTTGCGATTAACTTATCCATCAAGGGGAAAAAAGCTGAGGGGGTTTGATTCAAAATTGTGATTTCGTGCTCAGCAAGAAACAGTGAAAATGTGGCACTGTCTTTTTTGGTTGCTTCATCGACGATAACGAGCTTGCCACCGTGTAGTAATGCGCCCCAAATTTCCCATACTGCAAAATCAAAGGCATATGAATGAAATAAGCACCAAGTATCTTGATTCGAAAATTCAAATATAGAGCGACTGTTGCTAAACAGCTGCGTTACATTATCATGGGCGACCAGCACACCTTTCGGTTCACCTGTAGAACCTGAGGTATAAATTACATACGCCAAATCAGAGCCTGATATGCGGGTTTGAGCGAGTCGTCCGGTTCTGTAAGTAGGAGAATTTATCTGGCTGTCATTCAAACACTTTTCTAATAAGTGTACTGATATATCGTCAGTATGCGATCTTAGAACACTTTCTTGAGCAAATGACAGTGCTGAGTCTAATAGCAAGAGCGTTGGCTGCGCATCTTTTAATATAAAGCGCGCTCGTTCTTGTGGTGTATGCGGGTCAATCGGCAAATATGCCGCACCGGCTTTTAAAATCGCAAGAATGGCAATTAATAACTCGATAGATGGTTTAGCGCAAATACCGATCAGTAAATGCTCGCCTTGGTGATGCTTGATTTCATCCAGATTGAGTAAGTACTCCGCCAATGCATTTGCTTTGGTGTTTAATTCACCATACGACATTGACGCATTACCCGATATCAACGCAATGCTTTGTGGGCTTATCGTTGCGTGTGCTTCAAATAAACGCACAAGAGTAGGTTGATTGCTTGATGTAGTGAGGTTTTGGCTGATCTGATAACTGCGCTTTGACTGAGTGAGTTTGCAAGTTGAAACGCTCGATGAGACCGATTCAGGGATGGCTTGCTTGAGCATGTCAGCGATTAATAGCTCAGTTAACGGGGCTGTATTGCCTGTATTACGTGCGTTACTGTCAATTTTGCTACTTACCATAGTACTACTTTGAATAACCGTTTCGATTAAACGAATATATGTGTGTGCTAACTGGGCTATCAATGTGTGGTCATAGGCATGTTCATTGAACTTGAAAGTAATGCTGTACTGATCGGGTAACGGTGTAACCTCTAAACTTAAATCAAGTTCAGGCTGTTGTTGAAATTCACTCCATACCGCTTCTGCTATGGCTGTATTGTTATCAAACCATGATTGGGCTACAAAGTTATGAAAAGCATAGCCAATTTGGAAAACTGGGTGGTGCTCAGTATATCTTGGCGCATTAATGGTGTTAACAATTTCTGACAATGGCAAAGCGCTATGACGTACTATTGCATTGAGCTTTTGCTGGTTGCTTGTGGTTAAGGTTGAAAAAGGCGCAGTACTAGATACCGTATTGCGTAGTGGTAATTGATTTACAAATAACCCCAGAGACTTAGCCATGCTAGGTTGCGGGCGATGTAACACCGGGATCCCAACAATCAATTCGCTTGGCAGCGCACGTTTACTCGATTTACTAAATTGGCTTAATAAAATCTGAAATACACTCAAGAAAAAGATTGAAGGGCTCACGCCTGTCTGCTTGCAGTAATGCGTTACTTGCGACGCTGTTGTACTGGGTAGATGTACATTAACGCGGTTTTTGTGTGTGAGGGTTTCTTTGGTTTGAGTATGCGTGTCATCTATACGTGAATGAACGTGATCTGTTGATAGCTCAGTAACTGGCAAAGGACCTTGTAATTCTGTGCGCCAGAACTGTTTTAGAGTGTGACCTTGTGCGTCGTTTAACATGGCTTTTTCCCATTCAATAAATTTGAAAAAACCAAGGTCTGGTGATGTATCCGCCAGTGACAGCCCCGTTAGTAATCGCTGATATGCCTGCATTAGCTGTTCAAAGAACATACTTGCTGACGCGCCATCAATTATCAGGTGATGAAACACAATCACCATTAGATTTAACGGTTGACTATTGAGTGTTGTAGCCCAATGAGTAACTTTGATTAACGGCTGGTTGTTGAGTATAAACGGTTGATTTATTGTGCTGTTTAGCGTATTTACCAACTCATCTTTAGTGTTAAACGATGCAGTCATTTCGTGAATTTTAGGCCCATGTTGCATCACACTTTGCAGGGGTAAACCGTCTGTTTCACGCATCATAACGCGTAATGCCGGATTGTTTTTACAGACAAAATCTAACGCGTCTTGCATCAGTGATATGTTCGGCTTAGCAACTTCAAACACAAGGGGGATGTTATATGCACATAAGTCTGGTTTTTGTTTATGCAGCAGCCACAAACCCTGTTGTGCTTTGGACAGTGGCAACGTCTCAGGGGTGATAGTAGCTTGGGTAGGCATATATTGGTGGTTATCTGCATGTGAAAGGGGCAGCGCTTTGTGCGTTACGCCTTCTCGTAGGTTATCGACACAATAACGATGTAATGCCTCTAATGAGTCAAGCTCAAACAATAATGCGGGTGGCAGTTCGTCTATGTTTAGGACATCATCAGCGGCAATGGTCTGTGCTATCGTCATGAGCATAATTGAATCAAAGCCTATTTCTCTGAAATTATCCTGTTCGTCCAATTCTTCACTGGGAATTTTTGTTATGGATGAAATGACTGATTTTAAATAATCCATAACATGAGCAGATTGCATTATGTGCGCATTATTGCTGAGCGGTGAGGGCGCATGAGCGTATGAAAGCGCCTCGCTTGAACTCTCACGGTTATGTGTGTTGGTATTTATGTCCCACACATGAGCGAGTCGTGTCGGCGAACCAAATAAAAAACAATGCTGGGTCGACTGCGCACCAAGGGCAAGTGCTTGATAGAAAGCTGATATACCAACCTCAGTAGGCATCAGCATCACCCCTTTGCGTTGCAGGGCAGACTGCGTCTGTTCGTCAACATGCATACCGCCGTCTGCCCACAAAGGCCAGTTGATAGACATGCTTAGCCCATGACGAGACCCAGCTGCAACTTGCGTTGTGCGATGTGCCATATACTGGTCAACGAACGCGTTTGCACTTGCGTAGTCTGCTTGTCCTAGATTACCAAATACACCAGCAATAGAAGAAAAACTGATGAAAAAGTCGAGTTCAAGGGTTTTACTGGCTTCATCTAGCACAGTCAGCCCCATCACTTTTGGGGAAAAGACGTGCTTTAGCTCTATGGCTGTCTTATGAGTTATTAAGCTATCTTTGTGCACGCCTGCGCTGTGAATAATACCGGTAATAAGCAGATCACGCTCGGCAAGTGAGCTAAAAAGTTCCGTTACTTGGTGTGTATCAGCAATATCGAGGGCGAAATACTCAACTCGAGAACTGCTACCTGAGGAATCTGTAGGGCATTGATGACCATTTTGAGGAGGTGTGATCTGTTCAAGTGCATGTACTTGTTCTGAAATGGTGCTATTAACAGGTGTTTTACCGATCAATATGACTTTAGCATGCGAGGTATTATTTAATATTTCAGTTGCAAATAATTGACCTATTTGACCTAAACCACCACTAATAATATACACGCCATTGTCTTTCCAAGACAGTTGCGTACGGGCAAAGCGTTGTGCAATTGGGGCACTTTCAAACGTTAATTGCGTTTTTGTGATCGGTGCTTTTGTGGTCAGAGTGTCGCTTTGTTGAACATAGCGAATAACACCGCCACTTACTCCAGCTGCACGAGACATTAATTTTCTTTCATGCTCGATAATATCGACGAGTGTTTCTGATGAGATGTTATTTTCGAATGAAATAAGCTGAGTATTCAAGTAAGAGGATTCTAGCATCGCGGTTTTTAGCATGCCTGACAGCGCATTGAGATACTGTGGGTTCAAATTTATGGTGTCGGCATTAATAATGACTTGGATCAGCACTGACTTTTTATTGGTGATAACCTGCTGTAAATGCTGCAAAAGCTGTTCAGCATAGGCTGTATACTCGTAGGCGATATGGCTTGAGGTTACATGCAGCGGGTGAACGGTGATATCAGCTGACATGTTTAATTCATCAAGCGCAAAATCGCCAATGCTAATAACATGTGTTACAGGCGAAGGGCCGCAAGCGAGGTCGCTTTCATTGCTACGAGACACTTGCGCCCATTCACTTTTTTTCCAAGAGGGTAAATGTTTCCAAGCGGGTAAATAGTGCAATAACGCAGCTTGTTCCACTTCATTACTCTTAATAAAACTAACGTCACTACATCGTGCCTCGCTATCAGGGGAATCTTTGTGCGATGGGGTGGCAGAACTGAGCTGTGGCGTATCAGATATATTTTCGCTGTGCTCAGAGGCCGCGCTTAAACGCGCGTTTTCACCAACCGTTGTTGGTTCATTCACTGGTAAAATTACGTTAGGTAATGGCTTTTGTGGTAACCAGTGCTGTGCTTTATCGAACGGGTATACAGGTAAGCGCAGCTTTTGTGGTGTTAACTCTGAGTATAGCTGCTGCCAATCAATTGCAGCGCCAACAACCCATAAAGCAAGTAGCTTGGTATAGTCTGATGCAGCAATCCAGCGTGTGAAGTCACCGTCATCGAGGGCTGATAAGATTGTTCTACCTTGCTTTACTTCCCCTTTTTTCCAGTCACCGCGATTTTTATTAATAAAAAGCTGTAATTGAGCCTTAATCTGTTCGGGGTGTGACGCCACAAACCCCATTCGGTATTCCATTTGTTCACGGGCGGTATGTAATGTATAGGCAAGGGCAGTACAATTGAGCTCGCTGGGTTGCGACTGTAGCCAGTGATGTAACTGCTTCGCCTTTTCTGTGAGGGCGTTAGCACTTCTTGCCGACAATGTAATGAGCGCTGCGTGTTCAGAGTGCGTTTTTGGCCGTTCATGAGTCGGTTGTGCGTGATACTCTTCTAATACAACATGCGCATTGGTGCCACTAAAACCGAAAGAACTGACTGCTGCACGTCGATTTTTACCTGGCTCGGCATGCCACTCTTTGTTTTGAGTATTTACAACAAAGGGTGAATCTTGCCAATCTATATGGGCATTCCCCGTATTAAAATTACGAGACGCAGGAATTGACTTATGCTTTATCGCCAATAGTGCTTTGATCACACCAGCGACCCCCGCAGCCGTTAAACAATGACCTATATTGGTTTTAACGGAGCCTAACGCACAGAACTCTGTTAAATCAGTATGGTGGCGAAATGCACGGGTTAGTGCTTGAAACTCGATAGGATCGCCCAGTTTAGTGCCTGTACCATGAGCTTCAAGCATACCAATGGAATCGGGTGAAATATTAAAACGGTGATACACTTCAAGATGTAACTGTTCTTGAGATACCGAGCTTGGTGCAGTGATCCCACTGGTGGTGCCATCTTGATTGGTTGCTGAACCTAAAATTACGCCGTAAATGTGATCTTTGTCTCGTACAGCATCATCTAGCCTTTTTAATACTAAAACGCCTACACCTTCCCCGGGTACAAAGCCATTTGCTCTGTCGTCAAAGGTATAACATGTGCCGTCTGGGCTTAACATGCCCGCTTTCCCTGCATGGTGAGAAAACTGTGAGGTACACAAGGTTGCTACGCCACCGACTAGCGCACTTGACACTTCGTTATTGAGCAGAGCTTGGCAGGCCATATGAATAGATACAAGCGATGATGAGCAAGCAGTGTCAACGGCGATAGCAGGGCCTTTTAAGTTTAAAAAATAAGACACGCGCGCGGGGATCACAGAGCCTGCATTGCCCCAAAATAGTTGGGCAGGGGCGTCGTCAGTGGCCAAGGAGGCATAGTCGCCTTGTGCACACCCTAAATAAACACCCATATTTTCACCCGATACGCGGTCTGCCATATTGGCGTCATCGAGCGCTTTATAACACTCTTGTAAGAACAAACGTTGCTGCGGGTCCATATACATTGCTTCTTGCGGCGTGATAGAAAAGAACGCAGCATCAAAACACGATATATCATCAAGTAAACTGGCATACTTGCACCAAGATTGCGCTTGTTCGCTTAAAGTATCCAGTGTCCACCTTGTTTGCTCAGTCACGGAGGTTTCTTGGTTTTGCATCATTGCCCAGAATTCATCTAGGTTAGTTGCAGTACCAAATTGCCCACTCATGCCTACGATGGCAACTTTTTGCGCAGAGCCACTGCTATTTTGTTCATCATACTCACCGTTATTTAGAGGCGCTTCAGATAAGGTCGATGTTTGATGCTGCGAGATAGGCCCCTCATCAGTATGCTGTGGCTTTCTATATCGACGTTTCGTATTGGGTGCACAAGACGCAAATGCGTGAGCATGTGATTGTGCTATCGGGGTCGTTGGTGCATCCACAGCGTCTGATGCAAGCACGCTGTGTTTTGACGCGCTTTGAACCGTGACAAATTGAGCAACATGCGACTGATGCTCAGTGGTAATATAAACACTGAGTGTTGAGATGGAAGGGTAGTCAAACAATAAGGTCGCAGGCAGCGAGAGAGAAAACGTTTCATTGATGTCATCTAGCATCTGAATTGCAAGAATAGAGTCTACGCCATAATCTGCAAAGGACTCGTCTGCGTCTAGTTCGTCTTCAGGGATATTAAGTGCTTTACTGGCGATATAAAATAAAGCCTGTTGTACGTAGCTTTTGATGCCTTGTTCTAGGGTATGTGTATTCATAACACTTGCTGGGTCATTTTTTGCCAATGAGTTTGTTGAACGCTCACTGCTATTGTCAGCGTTGCTCGCGTGTTTATTAGAGGTTTTATCTGCTACAGCCGCTTGAATAATATGCCCATTACTTTGGGCATAAATCACCTGTTGTGCGCTATTTGATGCTGTGGGAGCCCCCACGTTGACAAAGCCTTCTTCCTCTAATAGGTTTTGCCAAGTTGTCAGGCTGAGCAGGGGCGCACCATTGACTCGGATCGCGCTATCTTGGCTTAGCCACCATCCCTCTAATAAACCGAAGGTAAGGTGAGTAAATAAAGACTTTTCAACCACTTCATTGATAAGAATAATACCGCCGGGTTTTAAGCAGGCCTTGGCGTTTTGCAGTGTGGTTCTGATATTGGCTGTTGCATGCAGTACATTGGTTGCGATAACAACATCGTACGATGCTAACGCAATGTCTGATGGTGATCTTTGTGCCGACACAGGCTGACTTACGTCAAAGTACTTGGTTGAAATATAAGGGTACTCTGGTTTAAATTGCGCATTCGCGTGGTTGAAAAAAACGTGCGATAAATCTGTATACGCGTATTCATCAATAGACCATGGGGCTAAGTGGGGTAAAACTGCCGCGGTCGTGCCGCCGGTACCCGCACCAATCTCGAGTATTTTTATCGCTGGTGAGTCTAATTGCGCTAAATAGTCCGTCAATTGCTCAACCAAAACCTGGTTGGCATAGTCGGCCTGCGCATTATTTTTGTAGACGCTTTCTACTAATGTCAGTGAACCACTTGGGAATATCACATCGGTGGCTTTTTTATGGCCTTGTAAAATGTCGGGTAAATGTGACAAGCATTCATCGAGTAGCTTATTGTGTGTTGCGCCTGTACGATATGGTTTATCTATTTTAGCAATATCATGACCGTTCATCAGGTTAGCGTCATTCAAATAGCGTTGCGTTTCTTGCCACCACGATTGAAAGTAGTCCGGGAGTTTAGCTAAGTGTATTGCGCGCGCCAGCAGGGTGTGACACTCCGCTCGATGAAGCGCATCACTTAGCATGTTAAGCACATCTTCTTGCGATAAGTCATTGGTTTGTTGGTAAGTTATAGTGCTGTCGCGATGTAGAAATGGCGCAAAAGTTTGTTCACTTGAATAGCTACGGTGTTGTGTCAGTTGATGACGCGCTTGCTCGGTTACTTTCACAATACCGACTTGCGACACAGACGAAGACATAAACTCTGCGAGTGCGCTCATGCCTTCATTGACCTCGATTGAGCCTATGCCAATTTTAGCCATTTTTTGCTGATAGTAGTCATCTTGTACAATACCAATCGACCCCCAATACCCCCAATTTACGATTTTAACTGGCACTTGGTCACTGTAGGATTTGGCTAAACTATCAAGATACTGACACCCAGCAGCGTAATTACTTTGTCCTGCTGCTGGGGAAAAAGACTGTAAAGACGAAAACAGCAAAACAAAGTCTAGATCCCGATGTTTAAATAGTTCAAAGGTTGTATAACCAGTTTGTTGCTTGGCTTGATAACTGCGAAGAAATTGCGCGTCGTCCATTTTGGCGACACTTTGATCTTCTAAGTGTAAAATTGAATGCACTACGCCATGGATTTGTTCAAATGATTGCTCAATGCGCTCTATCGCGCTTTGCATCGCGTGTTGGTCGGTTGCATCTGCGCTGTAATAAACAGGGGCTTTGCCAATATGTGCCAGTCGGGCTATGTCATTTTTAATTTTTTCATTTTCTTGACTGCGGCCCAGCCAAATAATTTGCGCATTATAGTGACGGATCATCCATTCACTCCATGCTTGCCCGAGTCCACCTGCACCGCCTAGCACCACATAAACGCCGTTTTGACGATAGCGACACACAGAAGATGCGTTTTCAGGGTGTACCAAGGGTTGATGAGTCGCGTATTGATAATGGTGTGTAGCAATAGTAAATTCAAACCACTGAGACTGCCTTAAAGCATATAAGCCTGCGGGCAAAGACACCGCGCTTTGCCACATATTTTCTATTTCTTCACTATGCGCTTGATCAGAGAAACTTCTGGTAGGCACATCGAGTATTCTAATCGTCCACATGGGGTATTCTTTCGCAACGCTTTGTAGTAACCCAATAAGGCCTGCTCCGTCTGCATAGGTGGGTTCATTATGTATTTGTTGAGTCTGTGTTGTAACTAATGTGATAGAAAATGACTTGTTTGCATAGTCGTTGTCGAGCAGCGATTTAATATAGCGGAACAATACCAGTGGCTCTGCGCACTCACCTGCGGCGAGCCAAATTAAATGGTCCGCAATATAAGCATCGGATGTGGGGAGCGACGAAGTGGTTTGAATAAATTTGGGTTTATCACACAATGGCCCTTGGTAGTCCCAAATAGTTGCGTCGATATGACTTTCTCGTGGTGAGCCAGTGGCGATTATCGACCAGCCGGGTTTAAGCAGTGCAAGCTCTGGCGCTGTGCTTTGATGGTACTCTTTCGTGTCGCTACTTATCATTTTTACTGTGTTATTTAACATTGCTGAGGCTGGTGGATTTTCAATAGGCTGTATGGTGTGACTGAGTACACGGGTAGAAAACCCCGTAAAACGCACGATAAGTTTATGATGAAAATCATAAATTTCTACATTGTATTTGTGAGTATCGCACCCATTAGCAGAGGTTTGACGAGCTTTAACCCATACTTCTTTATGGTCCACCTCAGGCGTAGTCAAGCCGGTATGTACATTGAAAAATTCAACGCTTTCGAGCGCAAAGGGCAGAGATAGCGTGTCTTCATCTGAAAAAATGGCAAGTGATTGTAATGCTGCATCGAGCATTGCCGGTGAAGCATAAAACTGCTCACTGTCTGGGTGTTTTATTCGTAGAAGGGCCAGAGATTCATCGTGTTGTTTTTGGACTCGTTGCACACCTTGAAAGCTGGGCCCATAGTTTAACCCTGCGTTTTCAAAGCGAGCGTAGAGTGTCTCAGATGTTAATTCGCTTATGGTCTCTGTGGTCAGCTGTTCAGTGCTGGCAAAGGTAAAAGATGAGAAGTGTGATGCAGGAAGAGTCTCGCAACCTTTACCTTGCATGGTGTCACTTTGGGCAATGCGTATCTGGCCTCTTGCATAGCAGGGTTGGTGCGTATCATGAGGATTATACAATTCAAAACACAGTATTTGGTTTTGCTCCCATAAAGATAGGTTGACCACAATTTCTGACTGCGTTGACGCAAAAGTAATCGGCCGTAGCCAGCTGATATGTTCAAGCGCGATGTGGTGATCTGGTGTAATGTCATGAGACAAACACACCGCTTTAATAACCATTTCTAAACTACATACCCCAGGGAGGACCTTTTTATCTTCTACTTGATGGTCTTCAAAAAAGAACTCACGGCCAGTAAAGTGAGATTCAAATACCAGCTCATCTAAGGAGGGAACACTGCGATGCAGTAGAGGGTGGAGAACCAAAGTGGCTGGTTCTGCAAGTCTGTTTGTGTCGATCCAGTGCTTACTTTGTGAGAACGGGTAGCTTGGTAAGCTTATTCTACGTGGCATTGCATCAAGGTAGAGCTGCTGCCAGTCAACAGATTCACCGTTTATCCATGCTTTTAGCGAATCATGCAACGTGACGTTGAGCTTGCCAATATCAAACACTTGTGGATTGTCTAAGGTGGCTTTAGATACTTTGTCGACGTGCCAAGCGCTTGGCGTATTTTCGAGGTAACACGCGAGCTGAGAAAGGGCGTCTGTCGCAGAGCTTGCGATAAACCCGAGACGGTAAGCCATTGCCTCACGACCTGTTTGCAGTGTATACGCTACACTACGCAGATCTAAGTCAGTTGCAGGTGTGTTGTTCAAGTAATCGCTCAGCTGTGATGCTCTTTGCATCAATGCTGGTTTGCTTTTTGCTGATAAAATAAACGCCATACTTTGATTGAGAACGGGATCTAAATTGTCGCTTTGCGCTGTGGTATGTGGGGCTAGAGGGGGCTCTTGTAAAATAAGGTGCGCATTCACGCCAGCAAAACCAAAAGAAGAGACACCAGCAATACGTGTTTTAGTCTGCATCGCCTCATTCGGCCATGACTGAGCGTCGGTAACGACCTCAAATGGTGACTTTTTTAAGGAGATTTTCGGGTTCAAGTTATCGAAATTTTGTAATGGTGAAATGGTTTTGTTGGCGAAGCTGAGTAACACTTTGATCACCCCAGCAATACCCGCTGCGGATTCTAAATGACCAATGTTGGTTTTTACGGTACTGAGGTAACACGGAGAATGCGCGGCGTTTTTGGCCCTCGTTGCCCTAAAGGCACGCTTTAAGCCTTGGATCTCTAATGGATCACCCAGTTTGGTGCCTGTGCCGTGCAGCTCTACAAACGACACTTGATCAGAGGTGATCCCGGCTGCTTCGTGTGCTTGTTGAATGACCCGAGATTGTGAAAAAGGGTTAGGGGAGGTAAGGGTGTTTGTTTTTCCAGAGTGGCCAATACTGCTGCCTTTAATTACACCATAAATGGTGGCGTTTAATTCGGTTGCTTTGTCGATAGGCAATAGCAGTAACATGCCAAGGCCTTCACCCCGAACGTAGCCGTCTGCGTCGGCATCAAGGGTCTTACATCGGCCTTTAGGCGAGAGCACGCCGAGTTTACTGAACGAGACATAGCGGCTTTTTGTGATCAACAAGTTGACGCCACCGACCAAGGCTGCTGAGATCTCATTGTTTTTGAAGTCGTTGATAGCTTTATGGATGGCGACCAGAGATGACGAACACGCCGTATCGACAGTTTCACTAGGGCCCTGAAAATTAAAATAATGAGAAATACGATTGGCAAATACACCCGTTGACATACCCGTTAAGAAGTGTGGGTCAATATTGCCTGTTGAAAACTCTTGATAGTCGGTATTGCTGCACCCTAAGTACACCCCAGTATTTGAGTTTTTAAATAAAGACGGCGGTAAACCTGCGTCTTCAAAACAAGACCATGCAAGCTCTAAACTTAAACGCTGTTGTGGATCCATACTTTGCGCTTCGGTGGGCGAAATAGAGAAGAACCCCGCATCAAAACTATCAATATTGTCTATGAAACCGCCCCATTTGCTCACCATTTTTTGGTCATCTTTTTTAGGTGATGGGTCGTAATCTTTTCGCCAATTCCAGCGCGACTCTGGAATTTCTACAATGCTGCTGATTTTGCTGTTGAGGTTGTGCCAAAACTGCTCTTTGGTGCGTGCACCGGGAAAACGCAAAGACATACCGACTATCGCAATGTCTTGATGGGTGTGATCAGAAGTTGTTTTCACCGTGGTGTGGCTTTTTTTCATAATGTTGTCTCAAAAACGGGTGTACGCACATTAAATACCGCACTGTGTTCGCGCTGCGGTATTTAATTGTTAATTCAAAGAAAGCGAAGGGCCTATCGCAATACCAATGTCCTTTGATAGGCTCCTAAATGCCAGGTACTGTCGGCTTTTTAGTACTGTTATTTTTCGTAAATGGTGTTATTGATCACCAGCACATCTATACCTGACATCAGAAAGACCGCCAGCATGTCTTCTACACAATGCACGATGGGTTTCCCCATAATGTTGAAACTGGTATTTAATAATATAGGTACGCCAGTGATCTCTCTGAAGCTGTCGATTAAGTTGTAGTAGGGGGCATTCCACTCTTTTTTAACACTTTGTAGGCGGCCGGTATGGTCAATATGTACGACCGCAGGGACTTTATCTCTGACCGATTCTTTAAATACCAAGGTGCGTTCCATGTAAGGCGATTCTTGATAGTCTTCAAAGTACTCTTCGCCATATTCATGCAAAATAGAGGGGGCGAAAGGCCTAAACTCTTCGCGAAATTTAACGCGGGCGTTAATAATGTCTTTCATGTCGCTCAAACATGGGTTGGCCAATATAGAGCGATTACCCAGTGAGCGAGGCCCAAATTCAGCTCGGCCTTGTGCCCAGCCTATAATTTTACCTTGCGCTAAAAACTCAGCGGTTTTTTTATACACTTGGTCGCCGTGATCGGTGATTTTTAAATGACTATATTGGGCGAGCTTATCGAGTGATTTTTGTTTTATTTTGCATCCGGTATACGGTGATTGAATTTGCTTACTCGGTTGCCACTGAGGGTGATCTTGTTGATAACATAGCAAGGCTGCACCAATTGCATTACCATTATCAGCAGGGGCTGACGGTACGTAAATATTCTCAAACTTTGATTGTGCTAATGCAGTGCCCATAAACGATGAGTTAAGCGCACAACCACCTGAAATTGTCAGGTTTTTAGAGGGAGCATAGTCGTAAATTGCGTTTATTAAATCCATAAAAATTTCGCAAAACACCAGCTGGCCTGTATAGGCAAAGTCTTTATATTGTTCTACAGATTCACCGGGTTCTCTGGCCATACTTTTTATTTCTTTCATGATGGCGTTGAGGTTTTTTGGCACCGTAAAATTACCATTTTTTACTTGCAGTGAAGCGCGTAATAATTCATAGACTTTTTCATCTTTTTTACCGTACGGGGCTAAGCCCATGACTTTCCACTCTTCTCCTTTGAGGGGATCAAAGCCAAGATTTTCACAGATGATGGTGTAGAACAGTCCCAAGCTTTTAAACGAGCGTTTTACTTTAATCGGCGCAGGGGTAATAACCCCATTTTTATAAGTAAAATAGTCAATACTGCTTTTTTCACCCATACCATCAACCACTAAGCATGACGCTTCGTCGTACGGGCTGTTAAAACATGCGTTTGCAGCATGGGTTAGGTGATGATCGAAATAGCGTATATCGGTAGCGGGCTTTTTACGGTAGTTACCCACAATATAATTTCGACAAGAGGCCTCAAAAAAACGCGATAATGTTCTGCCACCGGCGGCTTGTGATGCCCGTGCAAAATAAAACTGATCTTTGATGTCTCTGGTATTCACGTCAATGTTAAAAGAGAAGGTTTCTAATACACTGAGCGCAATGTTTTCCAAAATATTAGAGGCTTTCTCTCTGCCTTTACTCCACGTTTTAGCAATCACAAGCTCGGTGCAGTCGGGGCAATATTCTTTGAGTATTTCTTCGATGTAATAAGGATTGTCAGGAAGGCAATATAACCCCCTTTTGTATTGTAAAAACCGCTCAGCGTCTTCGGCAAAAATAACTTTGCCATGCGCATCAACAATAGCAAGTGCTGGATCATGAAAGGATGTTGCTAAGCCAATATAATATTTCATCGTTGTGTACCAAAGTAATGTATGTCTGTTTAGCCTTAGAATACGGTTCTAAAAGCGCGAATGTGTTGTTGCTTATGCGTTAAATTGGCGTCAAATCGTCGAGTGCGAAATAGCCTAACTGGCCTTGGAGATATACCACGGGCCTGTGGCCAAAAAGTAACTGTGCGTGAGAACGCGTGACAAAGCTTTGCATATGATAGGGCGCGTGTTTTTGACAAACTTTAACGGCGCTGCCGACACCGTATTGCGCATTCCAATGTGCTATTTTTTGTTGTGGACTCAAAGACGCGACTTGGCTGGCAACGGGATGAGCTGACTGTTGAGGGGTATAACCTTGCTCAATGTCTTTTACCAATTTAGTGAGCACTTTCTTTGGGCCAAGCTCAGTGAACTGCATATTGCCTTGTGCCAATAAATACTCAATTGTGTGAGTCCATTTTACTGGGCTGGTTATTTGCTCTATCAGATTGTGTTTTAGGTCGGTTGAGGAGTGTGGTTTTGCCGTGACATTGGCGATAACGGGTATATTCATCGAGGCAAATGCGACAGTGTCGATATAATCAGCAAATGCTTGTTTTGCAGTACTCATATAGCGCGAATGAAATGCACCACTGGTATTGAGTTTAATAAAGCGCCCACCCAATTTACTGATGTAATATTCAGAGCGAGTAATGTCATCACTCAACCCAGAAATAACCAATTGATTGTTTGAATTAAAGTTAGCAATATCAATGGCATGTAGCTGTTCAGTACGTAAACAATCGAGCAGTTTATCGCTATTAACGTCAATGATGGCCGCCATTGACCCTTTAGGCGCGGCACTCATTAACGCCCCACGCTTAACGACCAGCTTTAGCGCCGTCTCAAAACTGAGCGCGCCCGAAGCATAAAGTGCGGCAAATTCACCAAGGCTATGCCCAGCAACAAAATCTGCCTTACATGGGCCTGTTTGTGTGTGTTGTAAATAAGCCAATGCACTCACAACAAAGAGAGCCGGTTGTGTATATTGAGTTAGGTTTAGCTGATTGTGCGGATCAACAGTGCACAGTTCGCTAATAGAGTAGCCCAATATATCGCTGGCAGACTGTGTAAGCTCAGGAAAACGTTCAAATAGTGCTTTTCCCATACCTGTGTACTGTGAGCCTTGACCTGGGAATAAATACGTATTCATGTGTTGTGCGCTCATAGGTTATTGGGCCTTTTCGATTGCAGAGCATTCGCTCATAGCTAATAAAAGCTGTGTTTTTTCACTGAGCAGCTCTGCGGTTTCTTGCATCAGCTTTAGCCCAATGTCAGCAACATAACGATTTTGCCATGGTTCTAAATCTGACCCTTTAACCCACTGGTTAAACGCCCCTAATGCTGGGCCGGTATGTACCTGAAAATTAACACGTTCATGAGCGGTGCCCGCAAATGCAAATTGCATGCTCTTTGCAAAATACCATTTAAATATCCGTGCCATTTTGTACTTGGTATCGGTCTCGGCTTTGTTGATTTCGTCTAGGCGATTGGTGTTAGTTAAATAATCAACGACTTCTTGCCATATTTCAGTAAAGCTTTGTTTAAAGAACTTAGTTTGCAGCTGGGTTTGCAAGGTTATTGGGAGTGCGTCAAGATCGTCATACTGCTGATATATTTGATATAACTTGTTGGCTCTAGCGGGAAAGAATACGCCTTTTTTTAGGACTTGTACTTTGGAACCCATTTCAAACATGTCGCCAGCGGGGGCATAGTCGGTGTCTTGTACATTAATGCCTTGAAGCATCTCTTTTACCAATGGCGAGGTACCTGCCTCAACAGTGCATTGGTTAATAGACCCTGTAACAATAAAGTCAGCGCCCATAATAAATGCCGCAGCTGCGGAGGTGGGTGTACCAATACCGCCAGCTAGGCCAATACGTACTCGTTGCGTAAAGCCTAATGTTTGTGAAAGGGCGTCTCGTTGTGTTCGTATCGCTGGCAATAACACCGTTGGTTGCCCGCGATCTGTGTGCCCACCTGAATCGCATTCAACGCATATATCATCACACATGGCAATAAACTGGCTAAGATGCGCTTGCTCAGCGGTGATTTTACCGCTGTTAAGGAGTTGCTTTACGATATGCTCAGGCGCAGGGTGTAAAAAGGCATTGGCTACTTCAGGGCGAGATAGCTTGGCGATTATTTTGTTTTTAGAGGCCACTTGATTGTGGCTATCTCGGTATAGCCCTGCAAGGCGATACAGCACTAGCGCAGGGGAAATTGATATAAACGCGGCGGCTTCGATACACCTAACTTGATACTTTAAATACAGCTCTACTAATGCAAGTTCATGTTCAGGGCGCTCAATGTTACAGACTAAATTGAGGCCGTAAGCATGTTCTGGTGTAAGCGTATTTTGTATCGCAATAATATCTTGTTCAATAGTTAAAAGAGACTGGCCGCCAGTGCCTAAAAACCCCATGAATCCTGCTTTCGCCATGGCTACGACCAATTCTTTTGACGCAATCCCACGATACATCGCGCCACTAATATAGGCATACTTAACACCATAAGCGCGTTTAAACTCAGTAGACCCTAAATTTTCAGGCGGAATGCACAACGCAGATGTTGGCCTTAATGCGGTCTGTGGATTAAAGCGCTCGCATTGGGTGTGGGTAATTTCAGCGACTGAATTGGCAGGTGAAGACATGGGTACCTAAACATGATTTATCTGGTTACGCGCAATAGTGAGTTACAAATATGGAAAGATAATGGAGAAGTTTGGACTGTATTAGGGACACGTATAATTCGTAGGCAAAACCAATAAAAGTCGACTTGTTACTTATGACTAAAAAAGTTTGAAGCAGCGTCATCACCCCGTCATTGGCCGTGTGAAGTATGCAAAACAGAGGTCTTACGATTTAACGAAATAGTTAATTCACGTGAAGAGACTATGAAATTAGCACGAACGAGTTAGCAGCAGAGCTTGCTGAATTAAATCAACGCGTTAACCTGCTTAAGTGTTCGGGCTAGAAAAGTGCGTGCGCGGTGAAAATATCATTGATAAATCGGCGAAAATTAGCTCTAATGGCAGGATAAAGCGTACTGAGTAATGCAGGGATGGCTTAATCACGAAAGACAAGCCGATAAAATAGGCTCAAGACAAGTTACGCCACTAAAAGCAAATTCCCATAGCATAAATAACACCAACTCTGACACACCGAGCAGGTAGCGGCTCAGTCCAACAAGCGATTATGCAGCACAAACAACGTGCCGCATAAATACTAAATAGTTATATTTCAAGGAGCACTTTTGGCAGTCACTAGCAATAAATTAGCCGAGCATTACACTTGGGGAAACCAGTGCGACGGTTGGCATCTTGTAAAATCTGAAAACCTAAGTGTAATCCAAGAAAGAGTGCCTTCTGGTTGTTCTGAATCTCGTCATTTTCACACCAAAGCAGAGCAATTCTTTTTTATTTTATCTGGTATTGCAACTATGGAACTTGAGGGGAAAACCTTCAGAGTAAAACCAAATGAAGGTATTCATATCCCTGCTGGTTCAAGGCATCAATTAAGTAACCAGCACGAAATTGATTTAGTATTTACAGTAACATCGACACCACCAAGTCACGGTGATCGAATTGAAATATAACAAGAAATTCAACAAGGACAAAAAACAGTTGGCTTTTGCTCCTTCGTCGCTATTTTAGCCAACCATTTTTTGCCTGTTAATTGGGCGTTGAACTAAGCCGCTACGCGGAGATTCTATTCTCAGCATTTGAGCCACACTTTCTCTGAGTTATTTCACAACTTAGAGGTCAAAAATGCATACACTCATTGAACAGGTCAAGGCAGAAATAACCTATCGAGGTTATTCACAAAGAACAAGTAAAAGCTATTGCGCGCACTTACTTAAACTCAGAAATTACTTTAATAAATCGTTGGATTTAATTACAGATGAAGAGTTGAATTCATTCTTTCAAGATCCGGCGATCCGCAAGCTTTCTCGGGCAAGCCAAAAGTTACAGATAAACAGTATTTGGTTCTTGTTTAAGCACATTTTACATCGGCCATTGAACTTAGATATTACCTTACCAAAAGCGAAGTCTCGAGCACCCATTTATTTATCTCGTAGCGACATACAACGGCTGATAGAAAGCTGCACAGACATGCGATTAAAGACGCTAATTATCGTGTGTTATGGCTGTGGTTTACGTATTGGTGAGCTATTACGCATTGAAGTTACAGACATAGACGGTAAACGAAAAACCATTTTAATTGAGCAGGGTAAAGGAGATAAATCACGTTACGTTGTTGTGCCAGAGAGTGTATTGAAGCAGTTACGTTGCTACTGGAAAATGTATCATTCTACAGGCTGGATGTTCTATTCTCGATTAAGCAGAATTTTGACTGACACCCACCCAAAATTGACGTGCAAAATAGGGTTTTTACGATTTAACGAAATAGTTAATTCAAGTGAAGAGGCCATGAAATTAGCACGAACGAGCTAGCAGCAGAGCTTGCTGAATTAAATCAACGGGTTAACCTGCTTAAGTGTTCAGGCTAGAAAAGTGCGTGCGCGGTGAAAATATCATTGATAAATCAGCGAAAATTAGCTCTAATGGCAGGATAAAACGTACTGAGTAATGCAGGGATGGCTTAATCACGAAAGGCAAGATGATAAAATAGGCTCGAGACAAGTTACGCCACTAAAAGCAAATTCCCATAGCATGAATAACACCAACTCTGACACACCGAGCAGGTAGCGGCTCAGTCCAACAAGCGATTATGCAGCACAAACAACGTGCTGCATAAATACTAAATTGTTAGATTACTTTAAATATTGTAGTAAGGATTAAATTTTGGAAGAAGTACAAGAAAAATGGATTTGCGGGTTCTGGAGAAGAATCGGCGCCCTGTTTATTGACACTCTTGTTTTAGGTATTTTGGGGTATGTTGTTGGTTTATTCCTTGAAGATATCTTTGTTCAGCTCGGTGGCTGGGGAAGATTAATTGGTTTTGCCTTATCAATTACATATTTTGGAGTTATGAATAGCTCCTTATCAAATGGACAAACTATTGGTAAGAGAATATTAAATATCAAGGTAGTAGATTCATCCAATTCAACTATTAGTCTACCTAAGTCATTTTTAAGGTATAGCTTTCTTGCAGTTCCATTTTCACTGAATGGAGCACAAATTACTAACGAAGCAATGCTTTCATACTTAATGTATCCGTTGTCATTTATTATATTTGGTGGCTTATTTTCAATTTCTTACTTATATATTTTTAACCGTGCAACTCGGCAGTCATTACATGACCTTGCTGTAGATACTTATGTTGTAAATGCAGAGGTTAGCCCTGAAGAGTTACCTTCTGTATGGAAACCGCACTTAGTTGTGCTTGCAGGTTTATTCATTGCAGCAGCTCTTGCACCAGTATTTACTTCCGACTTAGCTAAATCAAAACCTTTCAAAGGCTTATTATCTACTCAGGAAGCAATAAATAGTAACGAATCAGTAAAATATGCAGGTGTTACAGAAGGCTCAACTACTTTTACTTCGTCTGATTCCGGCACGACAACGACTACCTATGTGAATACACAGGCTTTTCTCTATAAAAATAATGTTGAAGATTCGGATATTGCTAAGCAATTAGCACATTTGATAGTTAAAACTTATCCAGAGTCACTAAACAAAAACTTGATTCAAGTAACACTCACCTATGGTTATGATATTGGTATTGCATCAAAGTGGAATAGTTATAACCACCAGTTTAGCCCTCAAGAGTTAAATAGTTCGGAGTAGTCGTAATCTAACAAATAAGGATAGGTGTCGCGCAGCCGACACCTTATCTGGGTGTTGAACAAGCCCGAAGTGAGTTTTATAGCTTATTTATAGTAAATAGTGATGAATATATTTTTCTATTTGTAGCGGCGTTCATTTATTTTAGCCGAGAGGATGCACTTCTTGCGTTCAGAAGTTAAATTAATATATCTATATCAATTCGTTATTTTTTGCGCTTCATCTCCTCTGATTGATTTAAGCCATTATTTTTTTCCTGCCCATGATAATCAACTCGGTCGTGAGAACAGGGCGAGAGCGTGAATATTCTGTTAACAGCTAAGCCCTGATCACCTTATCTAAATATTCAGTGTCCATCGCAGCGCGACGTTGTTTTCGTCGTAAAATTTAGAAGACACCCACCCAACAGAATTTTGACTGACACCCACCCAAAATTGACGTGCAAAATAGGGTTTTTACGATTTAACGAAATAGTTAATTCAAGTGAAGAGGCCATGAAATTAGCACGAACGAGCTAGCAGCAGAGCTTGCTGAATTAAATCAACGGGTTAACCTGCTTAAGTGTTCAGGCTAGAAAAGTGCGTGCGCGGTGAAAATATCATTGATAAATCAGCGAATAACAAATTTTAACTGACACCCATTCAAAATTGATTGTTCTTCATTCATTGCCTATCTTTTAAATTCAGCTTAAAAGATAGGTAATTCTCTCATGGCGACAGCACGTAAAAGACAAGTGAGTTTAACCGACACCAAATACTATCATTGTATTTCAAAGGAATTTTAATTGAAAAGGAATTTTAATTGACACCCATTCTAAATTGATTGTTCTTCATTCATCGCCTATCTTTTAAATTCAGCTTAAAAGACAGGCAATTCCCTCATGGCCACAGCACGAAAAAGACAAGTGAGTTTAACTGATACCAAATACTATCATTGTATTTCACGATGTGTTCGTCGTGCCTATCTATGTGGTGAAGATAAAGTAACAGGGCAATCGTATGAACACAGAAGAGGGTGGATAGAAGACAAACTGCTAGAACTTGCCAAAGTGTTTTGTATTGATGTGTGTGCGTATGCAGTGATGAGTAACCATACGCATATTGTACTTTATGTAGATGATATAAAAGCTAAAAGACTAAGTGATAAAGCGATTATTATCAGATGGCATAAGCTGTTTAAAGGTACCATACTGTCTCACAAGTACCTTCAAGGTGAGCGGTTAGACTCAGCACAGCAATACTTTTTAAACAAAGACATTGAACAATTTAGAGAACGTTTATCGAGTCTCAGTTGGTTCATGCGGGTACTGAATGAAAGCATTGCCCGAAAAGCGAATAAAGAAGATAGCTGTACAGGCAGGTTTTGGGAAGGCCGGTTTAAATCACAAGCTTTACTTGATGAAGCTGCACTAGCAGCCTGCATGGCGTATGTTGATTTAAACCCAGTTAGAGCCAAAATGGCTGACACACCCGAAACGTCAGACTACACCAGTGTAAAAACACGCTGTGAACATGCTAAAGAAGGCAATCAACCTAAACACTTAGCACGTTTTGCAGGTAGCCCTCGAAAGCACATGCCAAAAGGTTTACCCTTTGAATTAAAGTCCTATTTAGAACTGGTGGAGTTAACAGGCCGATGTATGCGGACAGACAAACGTGGCGCTATTAACCCCATCAACTCTTCAATTCTAGAAAGATTGAACATCGCCCCAGAAAACTGGTTAAAACTCACCACACAATTTACCAAAGTATTCCATGGCGCAGTAGGTCGGCCTCACAAGCTTGATAATTATTGTGCGAGTCTAGAAATAAAACGGCGGGCTAATTACAAGCAGTGTGAAAAGTTACTGGCTTAATTTTTAGTTCATCAAGATAATCTCTATATAACCAATACAGCATAGCTTGGCGGAGTAGGCGTGCCTTATTGCTGCGTATAAGTTCAGCTTTTCTCTATTTTTGAGCTCATAGCACATGTGGTTAATTCAATTTTATTAACTAGACGATATTTTAGATTGAACATTGCCTGTTCATTTGCACTCAATTTTAAGTGGATGTCAGTTATCAGTTTATGACACTGAGTTGTAGAGAGTTCTTACGGCGCTATTTACAGCATGTGCTGCCAAAAGGGTTTATGCGCATTCGTCACTATGGCTTTTTAGCCAATGCATGTTGCAAACGAAAGTTAGCGTTGATAAAGGCACAAGGGCCCAATCTATGTAAAGTGAAGAAGAAAAAGGCGGAAGCTGCGTCACCATCCCCTCATTGGGCTTGTGAAGTATGTAAAATAGGGGTCTTACGATTTAGTGAAATGGTTAATTCAAGTGAAGAGACAATGAAATTAGCGCGAACGAGTTAGCAGCAGAGCTTGCTGAATTAAATCAACGCGTTAACCTGCTTAAGTGTTCGGGCTAGAAAAGTGCGTGCGCGGTGAAAATATCATTGATAAATCGGCGAAAATTAGCTCTAATGGCAGGATAAAACGTACTGAGTAATGCAGGGATTGCTTAATCACGAAAGACAAGCCGATAAAATAGGCTCGAGACAAGTTACGCCACTAAAAGCAAATTCCCATAGCATAAATAACACCAACTCTGACACACCGAGCAGGTAGCGGCTCAGTCCAACAAGCGATTATGCAGCACAAACAACGTGCTGCATAAATACTAAATAGTTAGCAATATCATTCAACTTCATAGTTTAAAAATGAGGATATAAAATTTCAGAAAACAATGGCTTGGAAAGTAAAATCAAAGGTTTAGTTAAAGCAGCGAATTGCAAAAACAGTTGGAAAAAGAGACTTTCAGCATTGCAAGAAATCAAATCAATAGATTGTCGTGAGAGACAAGATGTAGTTATTCGTTTGGCTCTTCATGACAAGGTTTACAAGGTAAAAGAAGAAGCATTTCGTATTGCTCAAAGTTTAGGGTTTACTAAAAATGGGCAGCCAATTAAGTTGGGACGCAAAAATATCGGCTATAAGCCAAAGGACTTTACTAAAATTTTTCAGCGTATTAAACGTGAGAAAAAAATGGATGAGTTCGATTTAAGCCTGTTTCGTGAGCACTTTGAAGTCGTTGACCCTGAAATGTTCGATGTAATGCTATACGAGAAAGGCAAAAAATTTGATGCATGGCTTGAAAACTCGTTCCAATCTTTACCCAAGCCAAAGGTGGGCTAAATATTGCTAACAAATAAGGATAGGTGTCGCGCAGCCGACACCTTATCTGGGTGTTGAACAAGCCCGAAGTGAGTTTTATAGCTTATTTATAGTAAATAGTGATGAATATATTTTTCTATTTGTAGCGGCGTTCATTTATTTTAGCCGAGTGGATGCACTTCTTGCGTTCAGAAGTTAAATTAATATATCTATATCAATTCGTTATTTTTTGCGCTTCATCTCCTCTGATTGATTTAAGCCATTATCTTTTTTCCTGCCCATGATAATCAACTCGGTCGTGAGAAGAGATTAATGACTCCCTCACAGTGCATTGGATGCTGACAGCAAGGGCAAATACGGATGGCTTTGGATTTGTCTTTTTTCTTAGGTTTTTTCCAATTATTGGTATTGATAAGTAATATTTGAATGCGTTGACGTAATTTACTGGCATTACCTCGTAAATAGCCACAGTCTCGAACGCGTTGCAGCCCTTTAGGTAAGACATGTTGTAATATCAGCCATAAAAACTTAAGCACAGGCAGAGTGCGTGTTACTGTTTGTTTGGTTTTACTCTCTTGATATTTAAACGTGACGGTGTTTTCATCGTAATGAACAATGTCATTGTCAGACAATACACCCCGATATAGATAACGAGAGAGGTACTGATAGGCTTTATCACCAAATCCGACTTTGCGACAATCAACCACCCACTTCTTAGGGTACTTTGCGGGTAAATTAATGCGCGTATGTCTGTTAATTGCCTCTAACATTTGAGCCCGCCAAACTTTAGCTAATGCAAATTCGTTAAATAGATATTGTTGACGCCCTTTATGCCACTGGTTG
>NZ_MIET01000015.1 GCF_003590335.1 Pseudoalteromonas sp. MSK9-3
TAGTGGTGAAGCTCTACAACAGGGTCATGTAAAGGCATTTAGAGACAACTTACCGACGGCTGAGTTACATAATTTATATGGTCCGACGGAAGCGGCGATAGATGTGAGTTATTGGGATTGTGCGGGTGACATTAGTCGGGGTGTTCCGATAGGAAAAGCCATAGATAATATTCAGTTGATGGTGTTAGATCCGCATTTAAATGTGGTGCCACAGGGTGCGGTAGGAGAGCTGCATATCGGGGGAGATGGATTGGCGCGGGGTTATTTGAACCAAGCCGCGTTAACGCAAGCACGATTTATTGATAACCCTTATTTAGAAGCGGGTTTGCCACATAGTTCACCGCGATTGTATAAAACAGGCGACTTAGCACGCGTTAGAGAAGATGGTGAAATAGAATATCAAGGTCGAATCGACCATCAAGTGAAGATCCGTGGGCTACGTATAGAGTTAGGAGAGATAGAGCATCAGTTAGGGAATGCGCCTTTGGTTGATTCTGCGTTGGTGTTGGCCAAGGAGGTAGCGGGGTCAATGCAGTTGATAGGCTATGTCAAACCAACAGATACGCGACTAGAAGATGATAAGGGCACCTTTGTAGCGGATATAAAAGCGTCACTGGGTCGTGTTGTACCAGAGCATATGGTGCCGAGTCTAATTGTGGTTGTAAGAGAGTGGCCACTTACATCGAATGGTAAAGTGGATAGGAAGGCTTTACCAGCGTTAGAGAGTCAGAGTTTAGAAACAGAGTATGTTGCCCCGCAAACAGAGGTCGAATTAGGGCTGGTTGAGATTTGGTCTGAATTATTAGACATTGAAGCGGCAGGTATTAGCACCACAGCAAATTTTT
The DNA here is from genome assembly GCF_003590335.1 of Pseudoalteromonas sp. MSK9-3. Taxonomy (GTDB): domain Bacteria; phylum Pseudomonadota; class Gammaproteobacteria; order Enterobacterales; family Alteromonadaceae; genus Pseudoalteromonas. Next base: position 846 of record NZ_MIET01000015.1, read on the forward strand.
ATGCGTTGGGGGGTCACTCATTGTTGAGTATTCGTTTGATGGCAAAAATACGTCAGCGCTTTGCAGTTGAATTACCGGTACAAGTGATTTTTGATGCCCCAAATTTGGCCGAATTGGCACTGACATTGGCTGACTATCATTCTGACGCGGTGGTCAGTACACCTTTATGTGCCATACCGCGTACCTCAGATATCCAGCCAGTGTCTTTTGCACAACAGCGTTTATGGTTCATTGATAGCTTACAAGGGGGCTCCGCTGAGTACAATATGCCCATGGCTTTTGAGGTGCAGGGCGCACTCGATATCGCGGTGGTCAATCGTGCTTTTAGTGACATCATTGCACGTCATGAGGTTTTGCGAACGCGCTACATTGAAGTGGCGGGGGTAGCGAAACAGCAGATCTGTGCGATGTCAGCGGTGCACTTTGAGGTGACAGTCGAAGACCTATCTCATCTCACTGGTGAGATGCAAGCACATGCGGTTAAAGCACGGGTTGACAGTGAGTTTAAGCAGGCGTTTAATTTGGCAGAAGATGTGATGCTGCGTGTCAGCTATATCAAAACGGCTGATAGTGAAGGCGTGCTGCTATTTAATATGCACCATATTGCCTCAGATGGCTGGTCGATGGACGTATTGGCCAAAGAGTTCTTTGCGTTATATGAGGCGTATAGCCAAGGAAAAGCAAGTCCATTACCAGAGCTGGAAATCCAATATGCAGATTATGCACATTGGCAACACACGCATTTAGAGGGAGAGGTACTGGATAACCAATTAGATTATTGGACGAAACAGCTGGATGAGTTACCGGGTGTGCATAGTTTACCGCTGTGTTACCCAAGACCAGAAATAAAGGCATATGACGGTGCGTTATTGTCGGGTTCATTGCCAGGTGCTGTGGGGGAGAAGTTACAAGCCGTCGCGAAGCAATATCAATTAACGCCATTTATGTTATTGCATGGTGCGTTGTCGCTGTTGTTATCAAAACACAGTAACAGTACAGATATCGTGATAGGTACTCCGGTTGCGAATAGAACACAGGCAGAGCTGTCGCCTCTCATCGGGTTCTTTGTGAACACTCTGGTGCTGAGAGTAGATACAGAGTATGCGGTGATGGATGAGTATTTTAAACATATTAGACAAGTACATATCGATGCGCAGTCAAATCAAGATGTACCATTTGAGCAATTAGTCGATAAGTTACAGGTACCACGCAGTAAGGCACACAGTCAGTTATTCCAAATCATGGTGACGACGAATACGGATTACGGGGTGAATGATGACGCAACACCTATCTCGTTACCTGGTGTAGAATTGAAGGGGTATGCAAGTGACACGATTGCAGCGAAGTTTGATTTAGAAGTGAACCTGAGTATCAGTGATGAGGGAGTCGGACTGTCTTGGGTGTATGATGAGAGTGTGTTTAGTGAGGCGGCGATCACCCGATTGAATACGCATCTGTGTCGCTTGTTAACTGGACTCAGCGAGACAGAGAGTGAGATGTTGGCTGATTTACCGATGCTATCAGCGCAAGAGACGCAACATTTGGTGTATGAGTTAAATGACACCGCAGTGGAGTACCCGAACACGCAGTGCATTCAAGAGTTGTTTGAACAGCAAGTGATGGCTCAACCAGAGAGTATTGCGGTGGTGTGTGATGGCGAGTCGCTGACGTATGAGGCGTTAAATAAGCGGGCCAATCAGGTTGCGGGGTATTTGGTAGAGCAGCATGATGTTAATGCAGACACGTTAGTGGGATTGTGTGTTGAGCGCTCATTGGAAATGGTGATAGGGATTTTGGGTATTTTGAAGGCGGGAGGTGCATATGTGCCACTGGACCCAAGTTATCCGCAAGAGCGTCTTAGTTACATGATAGAAGATGCGGGGCTAGAGACGGTAGTAAACCACGGCGCAACAGCGGATGTTTTAGCAGGGTATGCTGGCAATACAGTGCGCCTTGATGAAGAAAGCGTTTATGAGCAATATAGTGATGCGAATATCCCAGCAGCAATGCGAGGACTCACGTCTGCGAATTTGGCGTATGTGATTTACACATCAGGGTCGACGGGTAAACCGAAAGGGGTTGAAGTTGAACACCAAGGTGTAAACGCTTTTGTTTCTTCACCAACCTATGCCAACTTAGCGTTGTCGGCACGAGTGGCAAGTTTATCTTCTTATGCATTTGATGGGTTTGTGTATGATTTGTTCTTTAGTTTATTGAATGGGCTGGAATCACACCTCTATGATAATGACAGTGTGCTCAATGTAGATAAACTCAAACGTCAAATAAAAGCAGATAAAATCAATAACCTCTTCACAACCACTGCGTTATTTAATGTATTGGTTGATAATAATGCCTTTGTTGATACGGATATGCGCCAAGTCTTATTTGGGGGCGAGCGTTGTAATACACAGAGTATTGATAAATTCAAAGAGATGTACCCAGACATCAGCTTAATGCATGTGTATGGTCCGACGGAAGCGGTGGTTTATGCCACTGGCTGTGAGCTTAATGGTGTTGAGACGACCCCTATAGGTCAAGCGATAAATAATAATGTGGCTTTGGTGTTAGACAGTCATCGTCGTTTGGTACCGCAAGGCAGTGTTGGAGAGCTGTATATTGGGGGAGACAGCTTAGCGCGGGGATATTTAAATCGTCCAGAGTTAACGGCGGAGCGTTTCATTGAGAACCCATTCTATGACTCTGCGCAGGCAAATAGCTCGGAGCGTTTATATAGAACCGGAGACTTGGTGCGCTATTTACCGGATGGAAACCTAGAGTTTATCGGCCGTGCAGATGACCAAGTGAAGATCCGAGGATTTAGGATAGAACTGGGTGAGGTCGAAGCACAATTGTCAGCGCAAGCCGGGGTTGAGTCAGCCTTGGTGATGGTGAAGGAACTGGCGGGCAGCCAACAACTGGTGGGCTATGTGCAGTCACAGAGCGAGTTGGATGATACAGCACAAGGAAAGTTAGTGGCAGACATCAAAACGGGGTTAGCGGCTAACTTACCAAGTTATATGGTGCCGAGCGTTGTGATGGTGGTAAATAAGTGGCCACTCACTCCTAATGGTAAAGTCGATAAAAAAGCATTGCCCGCACCTGATGGTGCGGCATCCCAAGGCAAATATGTTGCGCCAAGCACAGATACCGAGCGGGCTTTGACTCAAATATGGGCAGAGCTACTGGACATCGATGCTGCTGAGATCAGTTGTACAGCGAATTTCTTTGAATTGGGTGGGCATTCATTACTGAGCATGCGTTTGGTGTCGGCAATTCGTCAACGCTTAGACGTAGAGTTGTCGGTTAAAGCGGTATTTAATACTGGTAATTTATCAGAGCTGGCATGTGCTATCTTGGAGTCAGAGACCCAGAGCACTGGGCCATTATTGGCAATTGAGCGGACATCAGACAATTATCCTTTGTCATTCTCCCAACAGCGTTTATGGTTCATTGATAGCTTACAAGGGGGCTCCGCTGAGTATAATATGCCCATGGCTTTTGAGGTGCAGGGCGCACTCGATATCGCGGTGGTCAATCGTGCTTTTAGTGACATCATTGCACGTCATGAGGTTTTGCGAACGCGCTACATTGAAGTGGCGGGGGTGGCGAAGCAACAGATCTGTGCGATGTCAGCGGTGCACTTTGAGGTGACAGTCGAAGACCTATCTCATCTCACTGGTGAGATGCAAGCACATGCGGTTAAAGCATTGGTTGACAGTGAGTTTACGCAGGCGTTTAATTTAGCAGAAGATGTGATGCTGCGTGTCAGCTATATCAAAACGGCTGATAGTGAAGGCGTGCTGCTATTTAATATGCACCATATTGCCTCAGATGGCTGGTCGATGGATGTATTGGCCAAAGAGTTCTTTGCGTTATATGAGGCGTATAGCCAAGGAAAAGCAAGTCCATTACCAGAGCTGGAAATCCAATATGCAGATTATGCACATTGGCAACACACGCATTTAGAGGGAGAGGTACTGGATAACCAATTAGATTATTGGACGAAACAGCTAGATGAGTTACCGGGTGTGCATAGTTTACCGCTGTGTTATCCAAGACCAGAAATAAAGGCATATGACGGTGCGTTATTGTCGGGTTCATTGCCAAGTGCTGTGGGGGAGAAGTTACAAGCCGTCGCGAAGCAATATCAATTAACGCCATTTATGTTACTGCATGGTGCGTTGTCGCTGTTGTTATCAAAACACAGTAACAGTACAGATATCGTGATAGGAACGCCAGTAGCCAATAGAATGCAGGCAGAGCTGACGCCGTTGATAGGGTTTTTTGTGAACACGTTAGTGCTCAGAGCAAATACGGGGTACCACACGGTTGGGGAGTACTTTAAGCATATCAGAGCGGTACATCTAGAGGCGCAGTCAAATCAAGATGTACCATTTGAGCAGTTAGTAGATAGATTGAAGGTACCGCGAAGTAAGGCACATAGCCCGTTATTCCAAATCATGATGACGACGAACACAGACTATGGTTTGCATCAGGAAGGTGAGTCAGTCGCCCTACCAGGGGTGCAGATGAGCGCGTATGAAAGCGATGCGGTACAGGCAAAGTTTGACCTAGATGTTGAGCTAACATTGAGCGATGCGGGTGTTGGTATTAACTGGACATATGATACTGGCTTATTCAGTGAAGCAGCGATAGCGCGTTTAAACGCACATTTGTGTCGTTTACTAACGAGTTTGAGTGAAATCACAGAGGAGACAGTGGCGCTGCCTAGCTTGGCGATGTTATCGGAGTCAGAGACGGCGCATTTAGTGACTGGGCTTAATAATACGGAAATTGCATACGATAAAGCGGCATGCATTCATACCTTATTTGAGCAACAAGCCCAGCAGCAGCCAGATAAGGTTGCGGTGGTCTTTGCCGATAAAACACTGACGTACAAGCAGTTGAACGAGCAGTCAAACCAACTGGCGCATTACCTACGGGAGCATCATGCTATTCGGCCAGACAGTTTGGTAGGCTTGTGTGTGGAACGCTCGTTGGAGATGGTGGTCGGGATTTTAGGCATTTTGAAAGCGGGTGGGGCGTATGTACCACTGGACCCAAATTATCCGCAAGAGCGTTTAAGTTATATGTTGGAGGATGCGCAGTTAAGCTTGGTATTACATCAGGGTGCAGGGGCCACGGCTTTGAGCGAGTTTACGGGGGCGTTGGTGTCTTTAGAAGCAGCGCAGTATGGTCATTACAGTACCGGTAATTTAGATAAGGCGGCATTGGGGCTATCGTCCAGTAATTTAGCGTATGTGATTTATACGTCGGGTTCGACAGGTAAGCCTAAAGGGGTGATGATCGAGCATCAAGGGTTAGTTAATACCGTGGTTGATAATGCTGAAACCTTTGAATTAACGCCAAACTCGGTATTTTTCCAATCAACTTCGATAGGCTTCGATGCGGCAACTTGGGTCATATGGATGTCTTTGCGTTCAGGTGCAACAATGACACTGGCGAGTTCAGGTGATTATGCACAAGAGCTGACACAACACCAAGATGTGACCCATATCATGATGACCCCATCGATGCTGCAGTTAGTCAGTCCTGAGCATAAGAACAGCATTAGCCATGTTGTAGTCGGTGGCGAGTTTTGTTCTGCGGAATTGATAAATCAGTGGTTGGTGCATGACATTAAATTCTTTAATGCATATGGACCAACGGAAGTCTCTATATGTAGCTCTATCTGGAGGGCTAAGGAGCTATCTGAGACATCGATAGGTCGGGCAATATCAAATACACAATTCTTCATATTAAATGATCAGCGAGCCCTCAGCCCCAAAGGCAGTATTGGAGAGTTATATTTAGGGGGAGATGGGTTAGCCCGAGGTTATTTAAATCAGCCAACCTTAACCGCAGAGCGGTTTATTGATAACCCTTATTTTGATGAGAATGACCTACATAGTTCAAAAAGGTTATATCGTACGGGAGACTTAGTCCGGTATTTACCAGATGGTGAGTTGGCCTTTATAGGCCGTACAGATGATCAGGTTAAAATCAGAGGGTTTAGAATTGAGCTTGGCGAGATTGAAACACAATTAGCACAACAAGCGGGTGTTGAGTCAGCTTTAGTGATTGCCAAGGAGTTAGCCGGTAGCCAGCAATTGGTAGGTTATATGCATTCACCAGCGGTGCTAGACGACGGTGCTCAGGCGAGCTTGATAGACCAAGTGAAAACAGCGTTAGCGGCACAGTTACCCGAGTATATGGTACCCAGTGTCTTGATGGTGGTGCATGAATGGCCGTTGACGCCAAACGGGAAGGTAGATAAACGGGCGCTGCCAGCACCCGAAGGTGCAGTCCTGCAAGGTGATTATGTTGCTCCGCAAACAGAGGTCGAATTAAGGCTGGTTGAGATTTGGTCTGAATTATTAGGCATTGAAGCGGTGGGTATTAGCACCACGGCAAACTTTTTTGAAATAGGGGGCCACTCACTGTTAATGTTGCGTTTGTGTGCGCAAATGAAGCAGCGTTTTGGGGTTGAGATTTCACTCAATGATCTCTTTAGTACTGTGACCATTGAGGCCATGGCGCGATTATGTGATGGTAAATCATTGCAAGCTGACGGTGCCTTAATTCGAGCTATGTCGGACATTCAAGCGTACCATAGGTCGATATTTTTAATACCGGGTGTTGCAAGCACTGAACATGATTTTGCTTGGTTAGCCTCGACGCTCTCATCGCATAATATTAATGTATATGGCTGTCCACATCGAGGCTTGCTCGATGGCTTGCAGCCATTTAAAACCCTCACTGAAAATGCAGAGCAGCTTGCTGAAGCGATTGCGACAACCGTTAAGCCAAATATGGTGATTCAATTGGTAGGTCATTCATTTGGTGGGGTTCTGGCTTTAGAAGCTGCTAATATGCTTCGTGGTCATGGTTTTCAAGTAGAGCTTACCTTTGTTGATGTTTATTTTGAGCAATCAATACAAATGGTTAAATCATGCCATGTAACACCAGTAGAGGATGAGCGTCATATAAAAGATGACGCTATTGAGAGTGATTTGTTAGATCACGTTAATTTGTTGGCTCAAAGGCAAATAAGTTGGTTTGATAATTATGTTCCGACTGTGGCGAGCGGTGTGGTATTAAGAGGTGCTTATGCTGCCGCATCACCTTATTGTTTAGAAGCGTATAATGATTATATGGCACAGCATAGTGCGAACAACATGGAATCAATCACGATAGACACTGATCATAAAGGGATATTAAAGCAGGAGGAGTTATCTCGCTTTATTGTAATAGGCTGTAATAAATAAATAAATTTGCGTGCTCATTGAATCTAATGAGCACGCACGTTCTTTAATTTTGTCTTGCTCGTTTAACCAAAAATACACCGAAAGCAGGCGCCCCTTTCCCGTGTAACATAAACTAAATCCCCACCATGGTTGACCATAATCTGTCTTGATAAACTAAGGCCGATACCTGAACCTTGTTGTTTAGTTGTGAAAAATGGCACGAATATCATCTCTCTAACATGCTCGGCGACACCTAAACCAGAGTCAGTAATTTCAACATAAACTTGTTGAGCACTATTTTGGTCCAAAGTGACCATGATCAAACGCTCTTCGCGTGAGGTTGATGAATTTTGTTCGGCAATTTTTATGGCCTCAATGGCATTTTTAAACAAATTGATCAGCACTTGTTCTATTTGCCCAAGGTCTAACATGATCAATTGCGACGTTTTGATGCTAAGTGAGCAAGTAATGTGATGTTGAGTAAGTTGGCTATTGTGTAGTGAGACTATTTGCTCTAGTAGCGGTTGTAGCTGTAATGGTGCAAGTGTTGGACTGGGTAAACTGCTCACATTTCTAAAGCGTTCAATAAACTCACCTAAGTGCTTGGTTCTCGATGCCAATGTATTTAGCGCCAAACTGAGATCTTGTTTATCTTCTTGGTCCGTAAATGTCAGTGAATCAGGTATCAAGCTATGGCAGGTTTGAGCAATTGATGATAACGGGGTGATTGAGTTCGCTACTTCATGAGTCAGTACTTGCGTTAATCGCTTATAGGCTTGCTGCTCTTTTAAAAGCAACGCATCATGTATTGAGTGTAACGTAATAATCTTACGTACTTGTCCTTGTATTTCAGCAACACTTACTTGTATAGACAAGGTATCTTGTTGCTCTCCTTGCTGCCATTGTGCACTACTACGAAGGCGTTTATTCGTTGCTAAAACAAGTTGGCCAAGATGTTGGAGTTGTGACAAATGGTTGGCCGATATACCCAATAGTTTAGCCGATGCAGGGTTAGATTCTATGATATTTCCCTGATCGTCACAGACCAAAACAGCTAAATCAACATGCACCAAAAGTGCTTGTAAAAACTGTGCTTGTTGTTCAGCATTAAAGCGGGCAGACTGCATTTGTTTTTTAACTTTTTCAAAGTGTTGCCTCATAGGATCTCGCACGCCTAGCCCTAGTGTACTGTCGCCATTTGCGAGTGCTTTTATTACATGACTTAAACGTTTATTGTGCTTTTGAAATAATGAGAATATATATCCACTTAAAGATAAGGCAACGAGTAAAATAAGCACCCATGTTGCAGAAAATCCATATTGTATATACAAGTAGGTTAACGCACTAGCACAGACGCATAGACCAGCAAGGTTTAGGGTTAAGAGAAGCATGGAGTTGGAGGTTGTGTTGATCACGCTGAGAGTTCCTTTGGGGGTGCCTTATTGAGAATGCGTTTATAAATCATACTTTTCTAAACGGCGATACATAGCACCGCGCGTTAAGCCTAATGCTTTTGCGGCATGACTGACGTTACCTTGATAGTGCTTTAATGCGGCATGAACTGCGCGTCGCTCTAAAATTTCTAAATCAAATGTATCGTATTCTGTAGTGGACTGCGATGTGTTTTTTTGAGGGTTTTCTAACGTCGGTGTTTGGCCTACGACTGTCCCTATATCTAGCCTATCTCCATCACTTAAAATTACGGCGCGCTCAATTGCATGTGCTAGTTCACGCACATTTCCCGGCCAAGGATACTGACAAAGTGCATCCATATCCGAAGCGTTAATACTGAGTTCTCGTTTATATTTTTGCGCATAGTGTTTTAAATAATAATTTACCAGTAGGGGTATATCGTCTATGCGTTCCCTTAAAGGGGGTATTCGGATTTCTATCGTATTGATTCTATATAATAAATCTTGGCGAAATCTTTCTTCATTAACGGCATCAGCGAGATTATCATTGGTTGCACAGATCAAACGAATATCGACATCGATGGGCTGTGTACCACCGACCGGTGTAACTTGCCTATTTTGTAGAGCAGCTAAGAGTGTTGCTTGCTGCGCCAAAGGCAAGTTCCCCAGCTCATCTAAAAATAAGCTACCGCCATGGGCAAGCTCAAATCGACCAACTTTGTCTGTTTTGGCATCTGTAAATGCGCCTTTTTTATGGCCAAATAATTCGCTCTCAAAAATATTGCCGGAAATAGCCCCCATATCGAGACTAATTAATGGGTTTTCGTGACGTAAACTGGCTTGATGGATTGCTTGTGCTGCAAGTTCTTTTCCCGTGCCGCTCTCGCCACAAATCAATATATTTGCATCGGTTTGTGCGGCTTTTTGTATGGTAGAAAACACCTGTTGCATCGCGGCACTTTGGCCTAAAAAATCAAATGTGGCGCTTTTCTTACTTTGGCTCAGCGCTTGATTTAATCCTTGTGTTTGTCGTGTGAGCTTATCTACTTTTTGCTTATCTTGTGCATGTGCGAATGCGGCAGTAACGGCGCCTAGCAACTGCTCGTTTTGCCAAGGCTTCGCAATAAAATCAGATGCGCCCGCTTTGATTGCGTCTACAGCAAGTTGAATATCGCTATAAGCTGTCATTAACAGAACAACAATGCGAGGGTCTTGCGCGATGATTTTTTTTAGCCAATAAAACCCCTCTTTGCCACTGATAGCATCTTGGGTAAAATTCATGTCTAGCAGAATAACTTCAATTGTGTGTGACCTGATAATGCCTTCAATGTCGAATGGGTTATCGGTTGTTTTTACAACTTGATAATGTTGTTTCAAAAGAAGTCGCGCTGCAATCAAAATATCTGGGTTATCGTCAACAACTAAAATAGAGCCCGCTTGCTTCATGAATGATCCTGTTTTGTGTTTTTATGTGAGCTTAGCGTAATACTACTTGGTTTAAGTATGGGATGTCCATTTTTGGGCACTGGTGAATTGTTGTAGTGTTCTATTATCGGACATCTAATAAGGGAAATTAAAAATAATATATATAAGTGATTGATATTTAGTTGCTTTTATTTTGGCATGAAATTTGAATTACCTACTGCATATGCCGTTATCAGCGGCCAGTAACAAATATCAGCAGGAATTGAATGATGGATAAAAAAATAGAACGCTCAGGATTACAAAAGTATTTTAAAAAAGGGGCAATCGTTGCAGCCGTGCTCAGTGTGACAGCCGTGGCTTACGGGTTTAGTCAAACGGGGTCTGAAGGGCGCAGTCAAAAAGTATCAAAGCAAAGTATTACGGTGAGTACTGTGCGCCAAGGCGCGTTTAAAGATGCATTAAGCTTAAGGGGTCAGGTGGTACCAAAAACAACCGTCTATCTTGATACGATAGCTGGAGGCCAAGTCGAGGAGCGATTGGTGGAGCAAGGTGAATTTGTGCAAAAAGGACAACCCTTGGTTCGCTTAAGCAATACGAATTTGCAATTAGATGTGATGGGTCGTGAAGCCCAGGTGACAGAGCAATTGAATTTTTTACGGAATACGCAAATGAATATGGAAACAAATCGATTGAATTTGCGTCGAGATATTCTTGAAATTGATTTACAGATAAGTCACTTAGAACGTCGATATAAACAGTCTAATTCTCTTGTCTCACAAGGTGTATTAGCCAAGGATGAACTCTCTGAGATCAAGGATGACCTCTCTTATTACAAGGCGCGTAAAGAACTTACGCTAGAGAGACAAAAGCAAGAAAACTCGATACGCGAAGTGCAAGTCGCACAGTTGGAGGACAGTGCTAAAATGCTGCAAAAAAACCTCCAGTTTGCGAGAAATAACCTAAACAATTTGTTGGTTAAGTCACCAGTCACAGGGTACTTAAGTGAGTTAGATGTCGAGATTGGCGAGTCAAAAAGCAGAGGTGCTCGGCTTGGTCAGGTCGATATTCCTAATGAATATAAGCTTGTGGTGCGTTTAGATGAGTTTTACTTAAATCAAGTTCAACGAGATATGCCAGTGATGGTTCAGATTGACAACAAGATAGTAGAGGCTGGAGTGAGTAAAATAGACAGTCGCGTACAGCAATCACAGTTTCAAATTGAAGTAGATTTGCCAACTGGCACTGACAGTATCAAACGAGGTCAGAGCATCGAGGTTGAATTAATGTTAGGCGGCAATAAACAAGATGCCTTGTTACTTAATCGCGGTGCATTTTTTACCAGTACCGGTGGCAATTGGGCCTATGTATTTACCGAATCTGGTGATTCGGCTGTGCGACGCGACATTCGTATAGGTAAAAAAAATCAAGATTACTTTGAAGTGCTGGCCGGTTTACAGGCAGGCGATAAAGTGATCACATCAAGCTATGGTAGTTTTGATAAAGCTGAACACCTGAACATACAACAATAACAATAGTGTAAGTGAACCGAATTAAGGACAGAAATATGATTACGTTAAATAATTTAAGCCGCGTTTTTAGAACGCAAGACGTTGAAACAACAGCACTAAATAGTATTAATTTGACGGTTAAAGAGGGTGATTTCTTAGCCATTATGGGGCCGTCAGGCTGCGGTAAGTCAACTCTATTGTCTATTTTAGGCATGCTAGATTCCCCAACAGGAGGCCGCTTTGAGTTTGCGGGAACAGATATCGCCGGTTATAGCGAAAAACAATTAGCCGAACTACGTAAAGCGTCAATTGGATTTATCTTTCAAAGCTTTAACCTTATTGATGAATTGACCGTCTATGAGAATGTGGAGCTGCCTTTACAATATCAAAATATTTCTAAAGCGGAGAGAAAGCAAAGGGTCGAAGCTATTTTACAGCGTGTCGCCATTGACCATCGTGCAGACCATCTGCCACAACAACTTTCTGGCGGACAGCAACAGCGTGTAGCGGTGGCGCGTGCCTTGGTTATTAATCCTAAACTGATCCTTGCCGATGAGCCGACGGGTAACTTAGATTCGAAAAATGGCGAAGAAGTGATGACGATGCTGCGTGAATTGAACCGTGAGGGTACAACTGTGATTGTGGTGACTCACTCAGAAAAAGAAGGCACCTACGCAGACCGTTTAGTGCGCTTACTCGATGGTCAAGTGATACTCGATAAAGCGAATGAGGTTGTCACTGTATCAGGGGCTGCGTAGCAGTATATACGTTTTAGTATATATGAGTCTGTTGCCATTGCTTAGTAAGTCAAAGGCGCAGTATGAAGAAGGAAATTGAAAATGATATTTAACTATTTTAAAACCGCGCTTCGGTCCATCAAGCAAGACACTCAACATTTCATGTTGAATTTACTGGGCTTTAGTATTGGTTTAGCGGCTGCCATTATGGTCGCATTGTTCGCGGCCTATGAATTATCATATGATAGTCAGCATCCAAATGCAGATCGCGTCTACCGCGTTCATACTGATTATCGCCCTTGGGGTCTACAGATGATAGCTGCGTCTGATTCAGATTTGGCGCTGGAAATGCTTAGTCACACGCAAGTGGAAGATGCGTTAATTTTAACAGATGCACATAGTCTCAGTTACTTTGCTGAACCAATGATCCTCGATGTAACGATTAAAGGTGAAACTGCTCGGTTGAGTAATGTGTTAGTTGCATCATCAAATTTACTTGATTTTATTAACTTAGAAGTACTTTTTGGTGATTTAAATAAAGCGCTAACGAGACCTGGACAATTGGCGATTAGCCAAGCTGAATCGATTCGTTTATTTGGTAATGAGAACTCGGTAGGGCAAACCCTGTCGTATGAACAAGGGCGATATGAAATTGCCGCTGTATTTGCTGACTTACCTGATAACACGCACTTTGTATTTGATACATTAGCTGCTATTCCAACGGTATTAAATAGCCCGATCCGTGGTTATGTATATTTACGTTTAGCTGAAGATGCCGATCCGGATTTAATCGTTGCTGATATGGTAGAAAATATGCGTGAAAAATCTACCGGCCGCCATAAACAACTTGGTTTGACTCTGAATAAACTTCAGGATCTACATTTCAATAGCAGTGGTCCATTTGAGATGAAGCAAGGTGGTTCATCATTGGTGATGCAAGTGTGCATTGCATTAACGGTTTTATTGTTGCTGATCGCCAGCGTGAACTTTATTAATTTAAATATTGCAGGTGCAGCAAAGCGCGCCAAAGAGGTTGGGGTAAGAAAAGCGCTTGGAGCGAGTAAACCACAGCTTATTTCTCAATTTTTAACTGAATCCATGTTTGTCGTGATGATTGCAGCCCTTATTGCACTGGTGTTAGTTGAACTAATGATCCCGTCAGCGAATCAATTACTTGAGCGCAGCTTATCGTTAAGCTTCTCACCACTGTTTTTAGTATTAGTGGCGGTTGTTGTGATATTAATTGGTCTGTTATCAGGCTTGTACCCAGCACTATTCATTTCGTCATTTAGCGCTAAACGGGTATTGAGCGGTGACTTGCAACGGGGAAAAACAGCCATTTGGGTTCGCAAGCTCACACTCGGGCTACAAGGTGGGTTATCTGTTGCCTTGATTGTTGCTGCTATCGTGGTATACAAACAAATGGCATTGATTGGTGATTTACCCGTTGGCTACAGTAAAACAGATAGAGTGATTATTAAAAACCTACCAACTGAAGCGATTTATCAAGCGAATGATAATCGTCTTATGAGCCAATTAAAAGCGTTAGATGGTGTTGAACAAGTTACACAATCAAATACACTGTTAACACATGATATGACCTCAGAGTTATTTTTAGTCTGGCCTAATGGTGAGCGACTTAGAGGCACTCAACCATCAATTTCAACCGGGTTCCATGCCGCTGAGACTTTAGGCTTCGAACTTGTTGCCGGGCGAGACTTCTCACCACAGTATGCGAGCGATTGGATGGCAACAGACGAGCAGGGCATTAGTTCATTTTCTGTTTTATTGTCTGAAAGTTTAGCTAAACAAGCGGGCTACGCTAATCCTGCAGAGCTGGTTGGACAAACGCTGGCAACTCAAAGTGGCAGAGGCAAAGCAAAAGTCGTGGGTATCATCAAGGATGTGAAAATTGGCTCAGCACGTCAGCAGCAGCTGCCAGTTTCAGTTAATGTTGCAAGCGCTCAAGACCCATTGGCATCTATTGTGATTAAAGTAAGCCCAGGCACTAACAAAGCGCGGATCATGCAAGCAGCGCAAAGAATTGTAATTAGAGAGTTGGCAATCACAGAGGTTGATATTAGCTTAATCGAAGATGACTATAAACGGGCACATATTAATGAGCATCGGATGCAGCAACTCGTGGTGATTTTTAGCGGTCTTGCGGTTATCTTGACCTGCATGGGCATTTTAGGGCTGGCATCTTTTGCGACGATACGCCGTCAAAAAGAAGTGGCAGTACGCAAAGTGCTGGGCGCTTCTCGAATTAGCATCGTGAACTTATTGTCGAAAGAGTTTTTAGCCATTGTAGGCATTGGTGGTCTTATTGCGATTCCTTTGGTGTATTGGTTAATGGGTGACTGGTTAAATAACTTTAATGAACGGACTGACCAAGCAATTTGGATATATGGAGTCGCTACATTGAGTGTTGTTGCGATTACCTGGTTGACCGTTGCGAGCCTTGCATTCAAAGCGGCAAATACGCGTCCTTCGTTGATTTTACGATACGAATAAGCGTACTGACTTCCTACTAGAGGGCGCTTCGGCGCCTTTTTTTCTTGCTTCAGGAAAAATAAATTGAGCAAAAAGTGAGCTACCTGTTACTTCGGCACGTTTTATTAAAAGTTAAACAAAATAAACCAAGGTGATTTATGCAAAGCGCACAATTGAAAAACCACTTCAAGCAACAAGAATTAAATGCGGTGATATTAAGCTATGCCGACTCAAGTCATTACTTAGCCGGTGGACTAGATGACAATGGTGACTATCATCTACTTGCTGATAAAAAAGGTAACACTGTGACGTTTAAATCGCTCAGAGAAGCTGAAATGCAGTTGATCGAATTGGGTGCAACGAAAGCTATTTTGGATATGGAAACCGCCTATGATGAGATGGTCGGAACAGCAACTGCAGGGCATGGTAAAATCGAGTTGACCTTGTCTCATTAGATTGGGTATCGCAGCGGTCTGTGACTTTAATACTGAACAGCTAATGTGCTAGCAAAGGCTCATATTCAATGTAAAACGTCCACAGCATTGTAATTCATTAAGTTTCGTTTAAAATACAATTAAATTTCGAAACGAAACTTAATGATACTCAAATGACCAAAAGAAACACCCAGCAGCGTCGGCATACCATATTAAATTTAGTAAATACCCAAGGTGAGATCAGTGTTGATACACTTGCTGTTGAATTTGAAACATCAGAAGTTACGATTCGAAAGGACTTAACTGCCCTTGAGAAGAGTGGGTTGCTTTTACGCCGTTATGGCGGCGCGATTGCATTACCGCAAGAAATCGTTGCAAAAAGCAACGATAAGCAAGATTCCCTTCGCAAAATGGCAATTGCTAAAGCCGCTGCCAATTTAATCAAAGATCATAACCGCATTATTATTGACAGTGGCCGCACAACGGCAGCCATGATCCCTGAACTAGCCAGTAAACGCGGCCTAGTTGTAATGACTAATGCAATTAATGTCGCTAAGCGTTTGCTTTCTTTAGAAAATGAGCCAACCTTATTGATGACTGGTGGTACATGGGATCCGCACTCAGAATCGTTTCAAGGGCAAGTGGCAGAGCAAGTATTACGCTCATACGATTTTGACCAACTCTTTATTGGTGCTGATGGCATTGATGTTGAAAGAGGTACCACCACATTCAACGAGCTAGTGGGCTTAAGCCAAGTGATGGCAGAAGCAGCACGTGAAGTAGTGGTGATGGTTGAGTCTGACAAGATAGGCCGCAAAATACCGAATTTAGAACTACCTTGGGATCAAGTCACCACTTTAATCACCGACAACAACTTGGCAGCGAAAGCGCGCCAAGTGATTGAAGCGTGTGGCGTGCAACTGATCTGTGTCGAGGTGTAAATCAACGAGCAAACATAGAGTAAACCGTGTTAGCTCATGAATATAAACATCACACTAGCGTGCAAAATTAAATGGAGAGAGTATGTGTGGCATAGTTGGGGCGGTTGCTGAACGCCCAGTAAATAGAATTTTAATTGAAGGCTTAAAACGTCTTGAATATCGGGGTTATGACTCTGCTGGGGTAGCCTTAGGTACGGCTGGCACGTTAAATACCGTTAAGGCGGTAGGTAAAGTGGTCAACCTGGAAAATGCCTTACTTGATGCAGGAGTGAAAGGGACCACCGGGATCGCACACACGCGTTGGGCAACCCACGGTGGTGTAACCAAAGCCAATGCTCACCCGCATATTTCTAATGATGAAATTGCCCTTGTGCACAATGGCATTATTGAAAATCATGGCCCACTGCGCACCGCGTTGAAAGGGGATGGTTACGAGTTTTTATCAGAAACAGACACCGAAGTGATGGTGCACCTCATTCATCAGCTGCGTCAGCAGCATGATAGCTTATTAGAGGCCGTGCGCGCTGCGGTTAAGCAACTTGAAGGCGCGTATGGCACCGTGGTATTTGATAAAGCGAACGATAATGAAATGATTGTCGCGCGCTCAGGTAGCCCGTTAGTAATTGGTTTGGGCTTAGGTGAAAACTTCATCGCCTCAGATCAATTAGCGCTGTTACCTGTGACCCGCAGCTTCATCTTCTTAGAAGAAGGCGATGTAGCACGCATTACCCGCGATACAGTGGAAATTTTCGACAGCTTAGGTAATGCCGTTGAGCGTGATGTGGTGGAATCAAACATCACCCAAGATGCATCTGGCAAAGGGGACTATCGTCATTACATGCTCAAAGAGATTTATGAGCAGCCATTGGCTGTGCGTAACACCTTAGAAGGGCGTATTGAAAATGATCGTGTCACCGTTGATGCATTTGGCGCCAGTGCTCAGCAAATTTTTAAAGATGTAAAACACGTGCAAATTATCGCCTGTGGTACTTCTTACCATTCAGGCATGGTCGCGCGCTATTGGCTGGAACAGTTTGCAGGCGTGAGCTGTAATGTAGAGATTGCCTCTGAGTTTCGTTATCGCCAGTCGTTTGTACACGAAAACAGCTTACTTGTGACGATTTCACAATCAGGTGAAACCGCCGATACCTTGGCTGCACTGCGCTTAGCGAAAGAGCAAGGGTATATGGGGTCAATGACCATTTGTAATGTACCGGGCTCCTCATTAGTGCGTGAATCTGATTTGGCCTTTATGACCAAAGCGGGTGCTGAAATTGGCGTTGCTTCTACCAAAGCATTTACCACGCAACTTGTTGGCTTATTGATGCTAACTGCGTCAATTGCACAGGAAAAAGGTCGAGATCAAAGTGAAATCATCAATGCCATTAAAACGCTACCAAACAAATTGGAAGAAGCTCTCACACTGGCAAGCGATATTGAAGACCTAGCCGAAGAGTTTGCTGATAAACACCATTCACTGTTTTTGGGCCGTGGCTCGCAATACCCGATTGCGATGGAAGGGGCTTTAAAACTTAAAGAGATCTCTTATATTCACGCAGAAGCCTATGCGGCGGGTGAGTTAAAACACGGTCCGTTAGCTTTGATCGATGCAGATATGCCAATCATCGTGGTAGCACCTAACAACGAATTGCTTGAAAAGCTTAAATCAAATGTTGAAGAAGTGCGTGCTCGTGGCGGTATTATTTATGTATTCGCTGACAAAGACACCGCGTTTGAATCAGACGACACCATGCGTGTAATCAATGTTAATCACGTAGAAGATGCGATTGCACCTGTTGTATATACAATCCCATTACAGCTCTTGTCGTACTACGTTGCGGTGATCAAAGGCACCGATGTTGACCAACCTCGCAATCTAGCAAAATCAGTAACTGTAGAATAAGAAAAGGCGCGAAAGCGCCTTTTTTTGTGGGTGAACAATAAAGATATACATACTAAGTATTAAAGTGTGGGGCGACATTTTTGTAGATTCTAACTAAAGTTGGAAACGTCATCTGACAGCCAACTATAAGTCACCAATAGCTAAATATTCACAGAATTAATCATTGAATTTATATGACATAATACCCCAGCCTCAATTCTTCGACTGCATGGCTCATAGGTCACCGAGTAAGAACTTGTTCGAAGTTCTTACAAAAAACACTCCATTGGTAATATAATATTCGATTAAAAATCACTCGCTTAACGCAAAATTTAAAAGGACTGGGTATGAATAATCAGGGCTGGATTCATTATTGGCGTAATTCTCTTGCCGATGCTGATAGCGCGAAAGGTGCATTAAAAAAGCAAGATCTGAAGAATTACGTGCGAGCTACAACCGACGAGTTCAAAGAAGGTAAGCTTAATTCTGATTCTACATTGCTAGAAGATCTGTTTCGCAATGAACCAGACAAAATTACCGCTGTAAAAATTCATCATCGACCGGTTACCTACTATCTTCGCAAAGTTCATGGCAAAGATTACAGCGGTAATATGCCTGATGTACTGATACCGATTGTCTGCACTTTATGGGTCAATCGTGAAGGGTTGCTATTTCCCCACACCACGCCATTCATACCTCGAGATTTACTTGATCCTCAAGGAAATGACACGTTTACTATCGCTGACGTCGATAAGCTCGATGAATTCCTGACATCAAATGAAATTCCAGCACAGCCTATTGAAAGCATTCCAGCCAAATTCGAACAAGAAGAACAGTATCAGAGCCATCAAAAAGAATGGCACAACTACTACGGACTCACCCAAAAACTATTTGCCGATTACTGCGATAGAAACCGAATTGAGCAGTTCTACGAAAACATTGAAAGTGGTGGCTTAGTCAACAAAATCAGCGAGTTTTTGGGAACTTCGAAGCATATATTAAAACTGTACGATAACCTTAGTACTTCAAACACAACCTTGCCTCTGATTGATAATTACGCGACAAAAACAGTAACCAACCATGATGAATGTATTGATGTATCTCAGACGGTGAATTTGCGTTTGGGCCACTCAAATAGTCTATTCCCGCTAGCTAAAGCGCAATGCGATGCCTTGGCCCATACCTTAACCATGCAAAAAGGCGATATTCTTGCAGTAAATGGTCCTCCTGGCACAGGTAAAACAACCTTTGTTCTATCTGTAGTCGCGTCACTGTGGATTGAATCTGCGCTAAAAGAGAGTCAGCCGCCGCTAATCATTGCGGCATCGACTAATAATAAAGCAGTCACCAACATCATTGATGCTTTTGGTAAAGACTTCGATGAAGGCGACGATGAACTATCAGGCCGATGGTTACCCGACATTTTTAGCTATGGTGGCTACCTACCATCGGCGTATGGAGCATTGGAAGCTGCCAAAAGTTATCAAACTAATCATTTCTATGAAAAAGTCGAGCAGTTGGATTTTCTCGATCAAGCCCAAGCGCATTATTTGGATAGAGCAAAACAGGCGTTTCCACAACAGAATTTTGCTGATGTAACACAAGTTAAAGCGTATCTCCTTGCCGAATTGCGCCAACATAAAAACCAGTTAGATCACATCCAAAACAATTGGCATCATTACAACCGCCAGCTGAATGGCATCCATTCTCGGCTGGGAGATAATCCCCAACAAACATTGGCAGATCAACAACAAGCCGTTTTTAATACACAAGCATTGAAAGATAACGCCAAAAAACACTTAACTGCTTGGCGAAGCTACCTCGGCAATGAATCTATATGGTTAACTCTGTTTAAGTGGTTGCCGCCAATCAGGAATAAACTTGAACTCCAGCGCAAGAGTTTCATGTTAAACCTTATTGAGCACGATGAAAATCAAATTAAGAATCTGTCATCGGACCGGTTTGAGAGCCTACTCAAGCAAGTATTTGCTAGTAAAAAAGAGAGTTTTGATGATCAAAAAAACCGTTATCAATCTTGGTTAGAGCAGTATAAAGAGTTTGAGCAATCACAACTGAATTGGCTTGATGCTATCCATGACTTTACTGAGGGCTTTCCAGAGCAAACTATTCCACAACTGACTGAGATCGATTCGGTTTTAGATATTACGACCCGTTTTCGAATGTTCCGCTTAGCTGTCCATTACTGGGAAGCATGCTGGCTGCTCAGTTGCCGAAATTTGGGCCAAGATCTGAATAAGCAGGCCCAGAAAACAGGTTTGAAAACGGTTCGTCCTCGCTGGCAACGCCGAATGATGCTCACTCCTTGCATTGTTTCAACGTTCCATTCCCTGCCTTCTCATATGACTTACCAGTCTCACGTTGGGAATAATGAATTTGAAACTGACTATCTGCTCAATGAAATCGACCTTTTGATCGTTGATGAAGCAGGCCAAGTAGCTCCAGAAGTTGCCGCGGCCTCGTTCTCACTAGCCAAAAAAGCATTGGTGATTGGCGATATTTACCAAATCCCGCCGATTAGAAATGTGTGCTCATCAATTGATCGGGGTAATTTAATGCAGCTTAAAGTTATCAGCTCTGATGATGACTACACAGTCATTCAAGAGGAAGGCCGAAGTGTAGTGACTGGCAGTGTTATGCATGTAGCACAACAAGCAAGCCGCTTTCATTATATGCCGGAAGCTGAGCCTGGAATGTTTTTGCAAGAACATAGACGCTGCTACGATGAACTAATCTCATACTGCAATGACCTTTGCTATCAAGGTACCCTGATCCCCAAGCGAGGACAAGCGACCGAAGATAGCCTCTACTCTCCTTTCAGTCATTTGCACGTCGACGGTATCGCGGAATCATTTAGCGGCAGCCGATGCAATAAGTTAGAAGCAGAAACTATCGCTGCATGGTTACATGCCAACAAGGTTGAAATAGAGAATTACTACGGCGAGCCACTGGCCAAGTGTGTGGGTATCATTACTCCATTTTCAGCTCAAGTGAATCAGATCACGGCCGCGTGTGGTGAGTTCGATATCAAAGCAGGCAAAGGGGATGAGCAACTAACCGTTGGCACCGTTCACTCTCTTCAAGGTGCTGAACGCAAAATCATTATTTTTTCTCTGGTGTACACCAGACACAACGATGGCGGTTTTATCGATATGGATCCGTCAATGCTCAACGTCGCTGTCTCTAGAGCCAAAGATGCATTCTTGGTGTTTGGTGATTTGGATATCATTGAAGCGGCGTCATCATTTTCTCCACGGGGATTACTCGCCAAGTATCTCTTCAATGACGAGCGAAATGAGCTTGAGTTTAGTGTTGGTCAACGCCCCGATTTATTGCAATTATGCGGCCATCCGAAACTGCTAACCAATGCCGAAGAGCACGATGCGTTCTTATCAAAACTGCTGAATGAAGTACAACGAAAAATAGATATTGTCTCGCCTTGGTTACTGCTAGACAAACTGCAATCAACTGGGCAGCTAGAACTACTAAAAACAGCACAGCACAAAGGTGTCCAGATAACTATACACACTGACAGACATTTCAATACCACGATCGCTAATCACCCGGATATCACTAAAGTAAAAGCGTTTCAACATTGCTGCGCGACCCTGGAACAGCTTGGTATTGTTATTAATGTGATAAATGGTGTTCATAGTAAAAGCGTTTTTGCTGATGATCGGTATATGGCCGTGGGGTCATTCAATTGGTTTAGTGCGAGCAGAAGCGGTAAATACGCGAATATCGAGACATCATTAATCTATGTTGGTGAGTTAGAGAAGGAGATCAAAACTCAACTAGACTTCTTAAATAGCCGAGGAAGCAGCACAAACCAGCAGCCCGAGACGTAAACACAAAGTGTCACTCTTTTGTCGCGAAGTGACTCAAAATCATTTTCAGCATATCCTCAGACAGTTAATTGCTAATTATTCATTTGTAATTAGCAATTATGAAGTAAGTTGCTGCCTCTCGCATGAATTGTATTGGGGAAATTTGGAACTAGGAGAGCAAACGATTTTATGAGCGAAAATGACTGAAAAGCAGTCGTTAAGTCGGACTCAGGTGGACGTTAGAGCTTATTAGATTGAAGTAATCTGATGTTGGATATATCAACAGAGTTTTTGTATCCAACTTTGTTCAACATATATATCTTTTTTGTGGGTGAACAATAAAGATATATATATTGGACCATAAAGGCACGCACGGGGCGTTCTGTAGGCGAAGGTTTAGCCTTCACATTTTCTCGCACAGATAGGAAAACGAGCGATTGACACGCACTGTGTCAAATACCCTCTCACACCGATCAAAGCCTTATGCCTTTAGCACTGCAATGAATATTCAATGTAGTTTTAAAATCATCCGTGGTGATCTTGAATGTTTCGTGTCATTATTTGTTCGAATAGGTGAAAAAACACCCTTTAATTTCTAGCTCTTTAAAAAATCCATATAAAACAATCACCTAAATTTAATTGGTTTTAAAAGGGTAAAATGTAAGTTTTATTAGTAACATTATGATTTAATTTAACTTTACCAAAATAGTTCATTGTTCACTGCCGCACAGGCAGCTTAGAAATTCAACCGCGTCCTTTATCTTTTGTAGCTCCCGTTCACTGCCGCACAGGCAGCTTAGAAAGCTTATAGAGAGAAAGGATGAGATCGTTGCCTGTTCACTGCCGCACAGGCAGCTTAGAAAGTTTTGACTGTGCAGTAACCACCAATAACATTGTTCACTGCCGCACAGGCAGCTTAGAAATTTATCTTTTGTAGCTCCTGCCTCATCATCTCGTTCACTGCCGCACAGGCAGCTTAGAAAGTCAACAGTTGCAGAAGAAAAGCCCCTCAAAAGTTCACTGCCGCACAGGCAGCTTAGAAAAAGCACGGCACCCACCGCCGCACCAATTGGTCGTTCACTGCCGCACAGGCAGCTTAGAAATTATTAATGAAGGTGTCTTGCTGTTTTTGGTAGTTCACTGCCGCACAGGCAGCTTAGGTAATGAGTGACTGAAACGCTTTCGTTTTATAAAAGCGCAGCACGAAGAAGTGAGGTCATGGATGACCGATGTAACCCAGCCCCAAGGATTGATTGTTCACGCTGTGGTGGTGTTTTGTGGACCCTGAATCAAGTTCAGGGAGACGAAGGTGTAAAATTTGCTATATTCGCGGCATTAAGCCCCGCCAACAGCTAAGATGAAACGGAATACTGGCTCAATACACTGTCTTTCTGACGAAGGTCAGAATCCAGTGTTTTAAAGTGTTGGCCTACACTGTTGAGCTTAATCTGTGCAGGTGTTTTAAAGTGTTGGCCTACACTGTTGAACCTAATTCATGGTGGAAACATTTGATGTAACCCAGCTCCTAGGATAGATTGTTCACGCAGTCGTGATTGTTTTGTGGACCCTGAATCAAGTTCAGGGAGACGAAGGTGTAAAATTTGCTATATTCGCGGCATTAAGCCTCGCCAACGCGTGAAGTTCCGCATAATTCGTCTTTCTGACGAAGGTCAGAATCCAGAGTTTTAAAGTGTTGGTCTACACTGTTGAGCTTAATCTGTGCAGGTAACGCTTGATGTAACCCAGCCCCAAGGATGGATTATTCACGCAGTCGCGGTGTTTTGTGGACCCTGAAACGAGTTCAGGGAGACGAAGGTGTAAAATTTGCCATATGCGCGGCGTAAAGCCCCGCCAACAGCTAAGATAAAACGGAATACTGGCTCCTTACACTGTCTTTCTGACGAAGGTCAGAATCCAGTGTTTTAAAGTGTTGGCCTACACTGTTGAACCT
>NZ_MIET01000016.1 GCF_003590335.1 Pseudoalteromonas sp. MSK9-3
TTTAAAACAGAATGGATGCCAACAGTTGGCTATCAGAATTTTAAAGAAGCTAAATACAGTATTAGCGATTATATAAATGAATATTACAACTACGTTAGGCCGCATCACTATAATGCTGGCCTAGCACCAAATGAGTCTGAAGTAAGATATAAAGATTCTAAAACTGTGGCCAAAATTAGTTGACCATTACAACTTGGATAATATTTTTTGCAAGATCGAGTGCAATCACGTTACGATTATTCATATATGGGCTCCTTAGTTTTGGTCGACACCACATTACACTGAATGTGGGATGTGGTGGAGTCCATATATCGTTTCAGGGCCCATGGCTTTCACTGCCTTTTACGAGAGTACAGAAAGATGAGTATTATGGATCCTGACCTTCGTTAGGAAGACAACTGGGTGAGGTGAATTCGTTTCTCTGGACCCTGATCTGCGTCAGGAAGACAACGAGGTGAGGTGAATTTGTTTCTCTGGATCCTGACCTGCGTCAGGAAGACAACTGGGTGAGGTGAATTCGTTTCTCTGGACCCTGATCTGCGTCAGGAAGACAACGAAGTGAGGTGAATTCGTTTCTCTGGATCCTGACCTGCGTCAGGAAGACAACTGGGTGAGGTGAATTCGTTTCTCTGGATCCTGACCTGCGTCAGGAAGACAACGAGGTGAGGTGAATTCGTTTCTCTGGATCCTGATCTGCGTCAGGAAGACAACGAGGTGAGGTGAATTCGTTTCTCTGGACCTTGATCTGCGTCAGGAAGACAAAAGTGTGAGATTCGTCTCCCTGAATTCATTTCAGGGTCCATTCTTTCACTACCCTTCATGCATGGCGACCTGAAACCCCTTCCTAATCCCCATTTTTCCCTTTTCTTAAACCCCAAATGCAAAAAACCCGTCGCATCTCTGCAACGGGTTTCTCTAATTTAATGCCTGGCAATGTTCTACTTTCACATGGCAACTGCCACACTATCATCGACGCTGTTTCGTTTCACTTCTGAGTTCGGCATGGGGTCAGGTGGGTCCAAAACGCTATTGTCACCAAGCAAATCTGGTGTGTTAACTCGCTACCGCAAGCCAACTAAATCTGGAATTCTGATAAATATTAGTCAATCTCTAACTAATTCTGTAAAACGCTACTTTAGTAACACTAACTTCTGTCGCTTAAACCACTTTGGCGTTGTATGGTTAAGCCTCACGGGTAATTAGTACTGGTTAGCTTAACATGTCACCATGCTTCCACACCCAGCCTATCAACGTTGTAGTCTCCAACGGCCCTTCAGAGAGCTTA
>NZ_MIET01000017.1 GCF_003590335.1 Pseudoalteromonas sp. MSK9-3
GACGAAGTTGAAATCGTAGGTATGAAAGAAACTACGAAGACAACTTGTACGGGTGTTGAGATGTTCCGTAAGCTGCTAGACGAAGGTCGTGCGGGTGAGAACATCGGTGCACTTCTACGTGGTACTAAGCGTGAAGACGTTGAACGTGGTCAAGTACTAGCGAAGCCTGGTTCAATCACTCCACACACGAAGTTCACTTCAGAAGTATACGTACTTTCGAAAGATGAAGGTGGTCGTCATACTCCATTCTTCAAAGGTTACCGTCCACAGTTCTACTTCCGTACAACTGACGTAACAGGTAACGTTGAGTTACCAGAAGGCGTAGAAATGGTAATGCCTGGTGATAACATCAAGATGACTGTAGATTTGATCGTACCAATCGCGATGGACGAAGGCTTACGCTTCGCTATCCGTGAAGGTGGTCGTACAGTTGGTGCTGGTGTTGTTGCAACTATCGTTGAGTAATATCGACCATAGTTAATGCATAAGCATTAATAAGAAACCCAAGCTTAGGCTTGGGTTTTTTTATGCCTGCGATTTAATCACTTTTTTGTAACTGAAGTATTTCAGCCCAGATGCTTTCAGCTTCTGCGGTTAATAAGGCATAGCCTTTGATATCCCCTCTGCGCTGAGCGTGCATAGCCTCCTCTAGTTTTGCATCATATTGCTTACGTAACTTTTTCTGTGGGTCTTTTTTAAAAATGCCAAACATGGTGTTTTTCCAAATGATAATTACTTTATTGTACGTTTATTGGGTGATGAACGATCTGTTTATATTTATGGGTAAATTAACACTGAAAGTTATTGACCTAAATCACACTTGAGGTTTTATCTTGGCTGCACTTACTAAGATTATTTAGGGCTTTACATGACAACATTACATAGCAACCATATTGAAGCGTACCTTTCTCAGCTTGGGCTACCAGGCAAACTGGGTGGTTTAGAGCTAGTATCTCAGCTACAGGCACGACACCTTGCAGAATTTAGTTTTAGCAGTATTAACGCATTATATGGTGAGTTTTTATCGCTTCAAGAAGCCGATGTGTTTAACCGGGTGATCACCAACCGCGAAGGGGGCTATTGTTTTGAGCATAATAAAATTGCCTGTATGGCACTGGCGCACCTTGGTTTTGAAGTGCGCCCTGTATTGGCGCGCGTGATGCTCAATGGTCTTGATACCAACCCAAGGACGCATCGTGTGACATTACTCACACTAGCGGGCTGCGAGTATCTTGTTGATGTTGGCTTTGGTGTAAAAACGCCGATTCTTCCACTAAAAATTGACAGTAATCATAGTGTAGAGCAAGGGGGGAATGAGTACCTTATTGAGCGTAAAGCTCAAGCCGTTAAAGTGAGTATACGTGCGCCAGAGCATAGTGATTTGTATGAAGTCGATTTAGGTATAGTCTATGAAGGGGATTGTGATGTGGCGCATTTTTACAGCCATCAACACCCAGAAGCGGGGTTTGTGAATAACTTGGTGGTATCACGGATTGAAAGTGGGCAGCGTCATTTGATCCGCAACTTACACTATTTATTTTGGAATGAGCATACCGGTGAACATACCCAGTGTGATATTACCGGAACTCAGCAGTTACAAGGTTTATTACAAGAGCACTTTAGGCTACAAGTGAGTATGCCTGTGATTGAGAAAATCTTTGCTAAGGTGTATGAAAGAGCAAATCAACAGCGCTAGTATATGGATAGATTTTGCACGAGAACTAAGGTAGAGTCTTGGCATATAAATTCGGTGATATGAAACCAAAAAGGATGGTTGAGAAATATGCGTAAACCGTTATATATATTAGCTTTGGCACTTAGCTTATCGGCATGTACTAGCTTAGTTGAAAAAGGTGACAAGTTATATCAGCAAGGCTTATATCAACAAGCGGCTGCGCTTTATGAACAAGCATTGGCTGAAGATGCTGAAGACATTAAAGCGCAACAAGGTTTAGCGGTAGCACGAAATAAAATCGTTGATCGTGGCTTAATTGAGGTAAGAATGCTGCGTTTAGCCGGAAATTTTACTGGTGCAGCACAGAAGTTAGAAACTATCTTACGCAATCAATCTAAATGGAGCTTAGAGTCATTTGGAGCCCAAGCTGCAACTCAAAATGAAGAATTGGGTCATATGAATAGGTGGCTGCGCAAAGAAGCTGAGAGCTTGGCCAATAG
Organism: Pseudoalteromonas sp. MSK9-3; assembly: GCF_003590335.1. Classification (GTDB taxonomy): domain Bacteria; phylum Pseudomonadota; class Gammaproteobacteria; order Enterobacterales; family Alteromonadaceae; genus Pseudoalteromonas. The sequence goes on from NZ_MIET01000017.1 coordinate 2,176, forward strand.
CCAGCAACCAGATCGGTTTCGATGGTTCGAAAGTCAATATGCCTACTTGCTAAACAATGCACAAATGAGCGATGAACTCACGCAGTATAAAGCGCAGTTAAATCAAGATGGTAAATCACGCTGTTTGTCGCTTGCTGAGCATGTTCATGGTCAGCGCTTTTATTTACGTCAATTTGTACATAAATACTGTTTAGCATGGCAACAACCAGTGTCACTTAAGCTAGACAATTATGATCAAAGCCGTTTTAACAGGGTGCGTTTTGATACGCAGCTTAATTTAGGCTCGTTCGAGAGTACGGCGCAGCGTTATTTAGTGGAAAACACCCTCATTGATATGCGCAATGCGTTTCAAAAAAGCTTATGGTATACCTCACAAGCAAAGCAGAGTGCGCGTTTTCAATTTAGCACCGATATTACTTATGACCGTCAAGTCAGGCATACGCAGCAAGAAAAGCGCTACACGGTGACAGAGTCACGAGTCGACCCGCAAGACAGTGAAAAACGGATTGATGTTGATATCGAACGTGTCTACATCTATCCGATAAATGAATATCAAGAGTATTACACGGTACGGCTGGGCTACAAAGGCATGATGGCAGGACAAATGGTGAGCCATCAACACTCCAGCAGCGAAGTCAACTCGACAAAGAGTCATACCGCGAATTACAAAGAAGCACAAATAAAGCCGTTACCTGCCAATTTCTTGAACTTAACCGAGTTATTAAAGGCACAATTAAGGCCGTTACAAGGCCAGTACATATCGGATCTGAATGCACTTTGGAAATTACAATATTGTCAGCATTCTGCCGCTGAGTCAGTGGCTGAAAATGCGCTGCGATGTGGCAAAATTAACCCGAATGAAGATTTTGTCAATCATTGGTTCAGGCAGGAGTTTGGTGTAGATTATAAAGCGATGCAATCGTTGTATTCTTTATAGCGCGATGCGTATAACAAAAAGGCACCATGCGGGTGCCTTGTTATTTTAGGATGTTTGTAAAAGTGGTTAATCTACCAATCTAGAGACAATAAAGTAGGGGTTTAAATAGCTGTCTTTTTGATTGTAAGTCAATGGGCTGCCGTCGACTTTAGTAACCGTAGCCCCTGCAATTTCGGCCACCGCATGACCCGCTCCTGTATCCCATTCAGACGTTGGCCCTAAACGTGGATAAATATCGGCACTGCCTTCTGCAACTAAACACAGTTTTAAAGAGCTGCCCTTAGGTACCATTTCTACATCATCAAATTGTTCTAAATAGGCCGCCAGATCTGGTGAAGGGTGTGAACGAGATCCCACCACATTAATTTTACCTGTGTTGGTTTTTTGCGTCACTTTAAGCTCTATGCGTGCTTCACCACACTCACGAAATGCCCCGATGGCATCTGCCGCTAAATAGCTCACATTAAGTGCTGGCGCATGTACCACGCCTAATATTGGTTTACCTGCCTTTATCAACGCAATATTAACGGTGAACTCACCATTTTTCTTAATGAACTCTTTGGTGCCATCAATCGGATCAACCAACCAGTATTCATCCCATGTTTGACGAGTCGCCCAAGGAATATGTGCACTCTCCTCGCTGAGAATGGGGGTTTTGGGCGTCAGAGCTTGTAAGCCGGCAACAATAACCTTGTGTGCGGCTATGTCTGCGTCTGTTACTGGGCTCTCATCTGCTTTGTACTCGACTGCAAAGTCTTTCGCGTAGATAGGCATGATGGCCTCTCCAGCTTGACGGCTAAGGTGCAGAACTTCTTCGAGCAGATCCGTTTGATTCATGATTTATCCTATGATGTTTTTTTCTTTTAAATACGCTACCAGTTGTGTGACCGATTGGTCTAGCGAATTTTTACTAGTATCTAATACGATCTCGGGCTGAGTTGGGATCTGATAATCTGAATCAATACCGGTAAAGTGTTTGATTTCGCCTGCTCGCGCCTTTTTGTATAACCCTTTTGGATCTCGTTGCTCACAGATATCAAGTGGGGTATCTAAAAACACTTCGATAAACTCACCGTCATCAAGTAAATCACGCACCATGTCTCGTTCCGCTTGGAAAGGGGAAATAAAAGCGGTGAGTACCACTAAGCCAGCATCAGCCATCAATTTACTGAGTTCACCCACGCGACGAATATTCTCAACGCGGTCAGCGTCACTGAACCCCAAATCTTTACATAGACCGTGACGGACATTATCGCCATCAAGTAAATAGGTGTGTACACCTTGCTGATGTAGCGCGCTTTCTAACGCGCCTGCAACCGTACTTTTACCTGAACCAGAAAAGCCGGTAAACCATAATACGCAGGGCTTGTGGCCTTTGTGTTCGTTACGTTTGTCTTTATCAACGGCATAGTTATGCCAAACTACATTTTCGTCCATTATATGTGCCTACTAAAACGGGAAGACCATAGGTATCAGAGTCAGAACCGTAATTGAATAAATAATTGAGAGCGGTAAGCCCATCGCGACATAATCTTTAATACGATAGTTACCTGCGCTGTATACCATTAGGTTTGTTTGATAACCAAATGGCGATATAAAACTGGCTGATGCGCCAAATGCGACGGCCATGACAAAAGGCAAAGGATTTACCCCAAACCCTGCGGCGAGTGCATAAGCAACGGGAAATGATAAAGCTGCGGCAGCATTGTTAGTAATAAGCTCAGTGAACACTACGGTCATCACAAATATAGCGATAAAGGCGCCATATGGCCCAAAATCACCTAATAAGAAAAAGAGTGCATCAGAGATTTGAGCTGCGAGGCCCGTGCCGATCATCAACTTTGCTAGACCAATGGCACTTCCTACAATGGCAATGAGTTCAATAGGGAAGCGACGTTTGAGCTCACCGACTTTAATCGTGCCCATAAATACGAGTGTGACTAGCAGTACTAATAGGCCTTTTACTAGCGGGACTATGTCTAAAATACTTAGGCCTAGTATGCCCACAAAGCTCATAAGAACAATATTAGATTGTTGGGGCTTAAGATGAGTTTGTAAGTCTAACCCTGAGATATAAACAAATTCACGCTTTAAATTTGGTAGCTCGTAAAATTGGCTACCCGGTGCCAATATCAGGGAGTCTCCCGCTTGTAATTGAACTTGCCCTAGGCCGCCTTGCAGGCGGTCGTGGCCGCGGCGTATAGCAATAACAGCAGCATGAAACTGTTCTCTAAAGCGCACTTCTTTAACTGTTTTACCAATATATTTAGATGACTGACTAATGACCACTTCGACTAAATGTTCAACGTCTTTTTCGTGTTTATCATGGACGATTTTCAAGCCATCAAAACGTGTTAATAGTGGTACAGATTTGATGTCGCCGACGAACAGTAATACATCACCAGCGAGGATTTCTTGTTGTGGGGTGACCGCACAAATACGGCGTTCTCCCCGAATAATTTCGGCTAAGAAAAGGTCTTTAAGATCTCGTAAGCCATTTTCTTCGACAGTTCGTCCCACCAATTTAGAGTGCGCTTGGATTTTGCCTTCAAGATAAAAAGGCACCACCTCTTGGTCTGATTTACCATTGTCTGGTAAATATTTAAGCATCACCATAATGGTTAATAAGCCAACGAATAACGCCCCCAAGCCAACCAGGGTAAAATCAAAAAAACCGAGTGGTTGCATACCTGCATCCACGGCAAAGCCATTGACGATGAGGTTGGTCGATGTACCGATGAGCGTAAGTGTGCCACCTAATATTGCGGTATAAGATAATGGCAATAAGAGCTTGGACGGCGAATGCGTAGGGCTGTCTTTGATTGCGGAAATTAAAGACGCAACAACGGCGGTATTGTTAGTAAAAGATGATAAAAAAGCAGTAGATAGTCCAAGCTTCATCACTGATTTTGTTAGGCTGCCTTTCGCTAACGACTGCGCCAACTTTTGCACTAAGGTGGTTTTTTCAATCGCGACTGACACAAGGATCAATAAGATCAGTGTTATTAGAGAGGGATTTGCATAGTTCACCAGCATATTTTCAAGGTCAATTAAGCCTGTTAGATAGCTGGTGCCAATAGCGCCCACAAATAACCATGCGGGTTTTAGTTGAGTGCCAAATAAGCACCCAACTAAAGTCAGCATTATACCTGTTAAAATGATTTGTTCGTACATCCTAGAATGCTCCTAATAACAGGTATAGCGACATTATTTTAACTTAGAAATGTCGAGTGCTTGCCAGTGTGGGAAGTGCTTACGAACAAGACTATTAAATTCAACTTCAAATTCACTGAATTGTGACTGATTTGCCGTCTGTTCGCTCAATAGCGCTTCTATCATACCTGCACCCACGGTTAGGTTTGATAATCTATCAATTAAGATAAATGAGCCGGTATCACGGTTGTTGCGATAGCTATCAGCCACAATACTTTCAGTTAGCTCTAATGTCACAACGGCAATTTCGTTGAGCTGCAAACTATCAGCTGAGCCATGCTCTAATGTATTCACATCAATGGTGTAATCAATTTTCTTGACGATTGCAGCAGTATTTTTGCTGCCGAGCTTAAAGTTATAGCTTTTACCCAGTACGAGTGGCGCTTCGTGCATCCACACTAACTTTGCCTGTATTTGGTTCGTTGCAGCCGCACTTGCATCTGCCGCAACAATGACATCACCACGGCTAATATCGACTTCATCATTTAAGGTGATCGTAAAGGCTTGGCCTGCTTCTGCTTTATTTAAGTTGCCGTCAAATGTAACGAGCTCTTTAATTGTCGATTGCTTACCAGAAGGTAATACTTTTACCGCTTGACCGGCTTCTAATGTACCTGAGGTTAACGTACCCTGGAAGCCTCTAAAATCAAGATTAGGGCGAACAACATATTGGACTGGGAAGCGCGCTTCAAAGTCGTTGTTTGCAGCGGCTGCAGGTGAGTCTTCGAGTAACTCTAACAGTGGCTTGTCAGTATAATAAGGTGTGTGCTCTGAGCGAGTTACAACGTTGTCACCTTTGAGTGCCGACATCGGAACGAATTTAATATCCGTCACATTTAACTGTTCAGCAAACTTTAAATATTGTGCTTTGATGCGCTCAAAAACGGCTTCGTCAAAGTCACAAATATCCATTTTATTGATGGCAACCACAAATTGCGTAATGCCCAGTGAATCACAGATAAAACTATGGCGTTTAGTTTGAATTTGCACACCGTAGCGGGCATCAACCAAAATAATTGCCAAGTCGCTGGTAGACGCACCCGTTACCATATTACGGGTGTACTGCTCATGTCCCGGAGTATCGGCAATGATAAATTTGCGCTTGGTCGTTGAGAAGTAACGATACGCTACGTCAATGGTGATACCTTGCTCACGTTCAGCTTGTAATCCATCAACCAATAACGCTAAATCTAGGTCTTCACCCGCATTACCGACTTTCTCATTGTCTTTATGTAGTGCAGCAAGCTGATCTTCATAAATTTGGTGGCTGTCATGGAGTAGGCGACCTATTAATGTTGATTTGCCATCGTCTACGCTGCCACAAGTCATCATGCGCAGTAAACTTTTATCTTGTTGGCGTGCTAGGTAAGCGTCAATACCGAGTTCTTTTACTTCATTTGCAGTCGTCATTTAGAAATACCCCTCACGTTTTTTCTTCTCCATTGACCCTGATGAGTCATGGTCAATGACACGGCCTTCACGTTCAGATGATGTAGACAGTAGCATTTCTTCGATAATTTCTGTTAGCGTACTGGCCGTAGATTCAACCGCACCGGTGAGTGGATAGCACCCTAGTGTACGGAAACGCACAGACTTCATTTGTGGTACTTCACCTTCTTCCAGTGGCATACGTTCATCATCGACCATGATAAGTGTCCCATCACGCTCAACCACAGGGCGTTCTTTGGCAAGGTATAGAGGAACCATGTCGATGTTTTCTTGATAGATGTATTGCCAAATATCAAGTTCAGTCCAGTTAGACAGGGGGAATACACGAATACTTTCGCCAGGGTTAACTTGGCTGTTATAGGTATTCCAAAGCTCTGGACGTTGGTTTTTTGGATCCCAACGATGGTGCTTGTCGCGGAATGAGTAAACGCGTTCTTTAGCACGAGACTTTTCTTCGTCACGGCGGGCACCACCAAATGCAGCGTCAAAGCCGTATTTATCTAGGGCTTGCTTTAAACCTTGCGTCTTCATAACGTCAGTATGTTTCGCTGAACCATGAGTAAAAGGGCCCATGCCCATTTCAATCCCTTCCGGGTTTTTATGGATCAATAGATCGAAGCCATATTCTTTTGCAAGACGATCACGAAACTCAATCATCTCACGGAACTTCCAATTCGTATCCACATGTAATAGTGGGAATGGAATTTTAGCTGGGTAAAACGCTTTACGCGCTAAATGCAAAAGTACCGAAGAGTCCTTACCTATTGAGTAAAGCATCACTGGGTTTTCAAACTCAGCGGCGACTTCGCGAATAATCTTTATACTTTCAGCTTCAAGTTGCTGAAGGTGTGTTAAAGCCATTGTCGTCGTCCTACTTAAAAATAATAAAAAATCGTTATAAAAATGTGCTTATGCCACATCAGTTAAAGGCTGTGCAAAGCTACTTATTTGCGCTGAGCTGCCAAACCATGCGAGCTGTTCATGTAATGCTGCGACTTCACCGATGATCAATAGAGCCGGTGATACAATGTGATGTTGCTCAATTTGCTGAGCTAAGTCACCAAGGTGTGTGCGCACAACTCGTTGTTCTTTTCTTGTGCCATTTTCAATAATGGCTACTGGGGTGCTGGCATCACGGCCATGCTTAATGAGCTGCGCTTGAATATGCGGCGATTTGAGCACGCCCATATAAATGGCCAAAGTTTGGTTCGGTTTTGCTAAAGAGGCCCAATCAAGCTCTTGTCCGTCTTTTTTACAGTGACCAGTAACAAACTGAATTGCTTGAGCGTGGTCTCGATGTGTCAGTGGAATACCTGCATAGGCGCTACAGCCTGCTGCTGCAGTGATCCCTGGAACAATTTGATAGCGGACATCGTGCTGTGCGAGTACCTGTACTTCTTCACCACCTCGACCGTAAATAAAAGGGTCACCACCTTTGATACGACACACTTTTTTACCTTGCCGTGCTAAGTCGACCAACAGTTGATTGGTGTCTTCTTGTTTGACGCTGTGATTACCTAAGCGCTTCCCAACACAAATTAAATCGGCATCTCGACGCACTAAATCCATGATTTCGTCAGACACTAAGTAGTCGTAAACAACAACATCTGCCTGCTGCATTAGTTGCAATGCTTTTAAAGTCAGTAATTCTGGATCACCAGGGCCTGCGCCAACAATGTACACTTCCCCTTCAGGCTCTGCTTTGGCATCAAGCATGTCGTGTAATTGCGCTGTTGCGCCTTGAGTATCCCCAACTTGTACTTTGCTTACGACACTTGAATCAAACACACCTTCCCAAAATTGACGTCTATCAGCAAAATGTTTAAAGCGAGCTTTGACATTGTCTCTAAAGCTGCCGACCAATGTTGCCAATGGACCAATATGCTGAGGAATAAGGGTTTCGAGTTTTTCGCGTAAGCGTCTGGCTAAAACCGGTGCGGTGCCGGCACTGGAAATAGCAATGGTAATTGGATCTCTATCAACAATAGAGGGGAATATAAACGTACATTTTGGTTGGTCGTCCACCACGTTAACAAAGATATTTCGCTTATTGGCTAATTCGAACACGGTGTTGTTCACAGATTCATTATCCGTTGCAGCGATGACCAGCATTTTGCCGTCTAAGTGAGATTCGTCAAAATAAGCTTCAATTAAGGCAACTTCTTGATTGCTTGCATGTTCGAGTAGTTCATCACAAAAATCAGGTGCAACCAGAGTGACTGATGCTCTGGCTTTTAAAAAAGCACGGCATTTTCTCAGAGCAACTTCACCACCCCCGACGACGAGCACCGGTTTGTTATCAAGCTTGGTAAATATTGGTAAATATTGCACGATGGAAACCCCTTAGTAATACGTGATGCTTCGGCCAACATAACGGCTGTTGGTTGCTAGCAGGTATGCAGAATATAGTGGGGCTAGCATATGAAAAAAGAATTTAAATTAAATTGTTATAACTAAAAGTTATATAGGGTTGGTAATTTAGACCTAAGGCTTAATTTACAAGGCTATACATCAATTTACTACTGCAAATAGTGCCTTATAGTGTTTGGTTATGAGTTATGCATGGCGATGCTATTCATGGGCGCTTTTAAACTTTACTGATTGCGGACAAATGTCCTGTGGTGAGAGCGTGTAATGCATTTTACTAGCTTTGAGACAATGATGAATGGACTTGAATGATGACAGAATATGCAATGGCTCAGCAGGTGCTTGCTGTAATGGATTTAACCTCGTTAAACGATGATGATTCGACTGAACAGATCACGGCATTAATTATGAGTATTGATGAGCGTTATGTTCCGCCGGCTGCTGTCTGTGTGTTTCCGCAATTTATTGCGCATAGTAAAGAGCAGTTGTCAGCCCGAAATTTACAACATGTTAAAGTGGCTACGGTGACAAATTTTCCAGAAGGAGAGCAATCTATTGAGTCTGTTTTAAGGGCGACAGAATACGCCTTAAATGAAGGCGCAGATGAAATAGATTTAGTCCTGCCTTACAAACAATTATTGGCTGGCGACCCGGATACACCCTGGCAATATGTACATTCTAGTAAAGAGCTATGTAGAGATAAGGCGGTGCTAAAAGTCATTATCGAAAGTGGCCAATTGCAATCTTCTCACCTCATTGAGCAAGCCACCGAAATTGCTGTCCTTGCCGGTGCGGATTTTGTGAAAACAAGTACAGGCAAAGTGCCGATAAACGCAACGCTTGACGCAACCAAGGTGATCCTTGAAACCATCAAAAAAACGAACAAGGAGGCGGGGTTTAAAGCTGCCGGCGGGGTGAAGACGGTTGCTGTTGCTCAGCAATATATTGCGCTTGCAGAGGAAATTATGGGGCCAGGATGGGTCAGCAGCCAGAATTTTAGATTGGGAGCATCAAGTTTGTTAGAGGATGTGTATCGTGTTTTACATATCGACAGAAAATCATAGAAAAAGAGCTGTTTTGTTGGAAATATAGACAATGAGAGAAAGTTAGTGCAATGAATTTTGCTTTTGCATATCTTTTACTCTTGTTTTCAATTTGTTCGTCAGTATAATGGGCGTCCACTTTGCAGGGGCGTAGTTCCAATTGGTAGAACAGCGGTCTCCAAAACCGATGGTTGCGGGTTCGAGTCCTGCCGCCCCTGCCATTCATATATTGATGAGTCCAAATCTAAAATAAGGTGTTGGTTTCTTACATATTAGCGCTTATTTATACATTTGGATTTAATGGATTAACCCTGCCTTGGTGCAGGGTTGTTGTGTCTGTATTTAAGGTAAATTTATTATGAGCACGAATGTTGAAACGCCGTCAAACTCGATGGACATGGTTAAATGGCTAGTTGCAATCTCATTACTGACTGGTGCGGTAGTAGGGAACTACTTATACGCTGATATGTCAGTGTTAGTACGTGCAGTTGGTGTTGTAGTTGCAGTTGCCGCTGCATTGGGTATTGCTGCTACTACGGGTAAAGGAAACACCTTCATTGCGTTTGCAAAAGAAGCACGCATTGAAGTTCGTAAGGTTGTTTGGCCAACGCGTCAAGAAACGACTCATACAACATTTATTGTTATGATTGCGACTGTGATAATGGCGCTGATCCTTTGGGGTCTAGATGGCCTGTTATTCCGAGTTGTTGGCTTTTTAACTGGATTGGAGATCTGATCCCATGTCGGATGAGAACAAAGAAAAGAAATTACGTTGGTACGTAATTCAGGCGTTTTCAGGATATGAAAAACGCGTAGCTCAAACCATTAATGAGCATATTAAAATCGAAGGTTTAGAAGAAAGCTTCGGTGAAGTACTGGTTCCAACAGAAGAAGTTGTCGAGATGCGCGCTGGTCAAAAGCGTAAGTCTGAACGTAAATTCTTCCCAGGTTATGTACTTGTAGAAATGGATATGAACGATGCGAGCTGGCACTTAGTGAACAGTACGCCTCGTGTGATGGGCTTTATTGGCGGTACATCAGACCGCCCAGCACCAATAAGCAAAAAAGAAGCAGACCGCATTCTTAACCGCTTACAAGAAAATGCTGAAGCGCCAAAACCAGCAACGTTGTTTGAAGTGGGTGAAGTGGTTCGTGTAACCGATGGCCCATTTGCAGACTTCAGTGGTGTGGTTGAAGAAGTGGATTATGAGAAGAGCCGCGTAAAAGTGTCTGTTCTGATCTTTGGTCGTTCAACACCAGTTGATTTAGACTTTGGACAAGTAGAAAAAGATAAGTAAGGTATTTTTAATCACCTTACTTGAAAAAGGCCGCTGGTTAACTTATAATCAGCGGCCTTTTTGTATTCGGGCTTTTACCTCTGTGTGGAAGTTGCGGGCAAAAAGTTTTTTATTAATTTGGGAAGCCGCTTGAGTACGCGTCCTCGCGCGCACAAGGCTAAGACCCACCTAATGAGGTATTATCATGGCTAAAAAAGTTGAAGCTCTAATCAAGCTACAAGTTGCTGCTGGTATGGCTAATCCAAGTCCTCCAGTAGGTCCTGCACTAGGTCAACACGGTGTAAACATCATGGAATTCTGTAAAGCGTTCAACGCACGTACAGAGTCAATTGAAAAAGGCGCACCTGTTCCTGTAGTAATTTCAGTTTACAATGATCGTTCTTTCACGTTCGACATGAAAACTCCACCTGCTTCTTACCTTCTTAAGAAAGCGGCTGGCATCAAGTCTGGTTCAGGCCGTCCTAACACTGAGAAAGTGGGTACTGTTACACGTGCTCAACTTGAAGAGATTGTTGAGACTAAACGTCCTGACCTTACAGCTGCAGATTTAGACGCAGCGGTTCGCACTATCGCAGGTTCTGCGCGTGCGATGGGCTTGGATGTAGAGGGATAATATAATGGCTAAACTTACTAAACGTATGCGTACTATCCGCGAGAAAGTGGAAGTAACTAAAGATTACGAAATCAACGAAGCAGTTGCGCTTCTTAAAGAGCTAGCGACAGCTAAGTTCGTTGAAAGTGTTGACGTTGCTGTTAACCTTGGTATCGATGCACGTAAATCTGATCAAAACGTTCGTGGTGCTACGGTACTACCACACGGTACTGGTCGTGAAGTGCGCGTTGCTGTATTCACTCAGGGTGCAAACGCTGATGCTGCTAAAGAAGCTGGTGCTGATTTAGTGGGCATGGAAGAACTTGCTGAGCAAGTTAAAAAAGGCGAAATGAACTTTGACGTTGTTGTTGCTTCTCCAGATGCAATGCGCGTTGTTGGTCAACTAGGTCAGATCCTAGGTCCACGTGGTCTTATGCCTAACCCTAAAACTGGTACTGTAACACCTAACGTTGCAGAAGCAGTTAAAAATGCTAAAGCTGGTCAGGTTCGCTACCGTAATGACAAGAACGGCATCATCCACACTACTATCGGTAAAGTGGATTTCACAGCTGTTCAGTTACAAGAAAACCTTGAATCTCTACTTGTAGCGCTTAAGAAGGCTAAGCCTTCACAAGCAAAAGGTGCTTACCTTAAGAAGGTAACTATCTCTACAACTATGGGTGCTGGTGTTGCTCTAGATCAAGCTACTTTAAATACAGTAGTATAAGTTTTTAGAGAATAGCATTTACATGGCGTAAAATTTGTACTATAATTTCGCGCCATTTTGTTGATAAATTCACGTGTGAAAATATCAACAATAAAAGAATTCGGGTTGAAGCATATAATTTCGTTAAGCTTTATTGCAAGGCGATAAATTGTGCTTCCGTCCAAGACCGTAGGAGGCTTTCGGGTCTTAATAGTATTCCTACGTAGACGGTGTGAATCCCAGCTAGATTTTTCCTAATCTTCTGGCTCTCGCCGTAAAAAGCATCTCTGCTAACGAAAGTTGCAGGGTAGAGTAGAACTGAAAAACATTATGTTTTTCAATAAACCAGGAGTAACACCCATGGCTTTAAATCTTCAAGACAAAAAAGCAATTGTTGCTGAAGTCAACGAAGCTGCCAAAGGTGCTCTATCAGCAGTTGTTGCTGATTCTCGTGGTGTAACAGTAGGTGCAATCACTGCTCTTCGTAAAGAAGCTCGTGAAGCTGGTGTATGGATGAAGGTTGTCCGTAACACGCTAGCTAAACGTGCTGTTGAAGGCACTGATTACGAATGCCTAAACGAATCACTAGTTGGTCCAAGCCTTATCGCTTTCTCTTCAGAGCACCCAGGTGCTGCTGCGCGTATCTTTGCTGATTTCGCGAAAAAGAACGAAGAATTTGAGCTTAAGACTGCTGCATTCGAAGGTAAAGTTGTAGACGTAGATATGCTTGCTAAGCTACCTACATACGACGAAGCTGTTGCACGCTTAATGAGCGCTATGAAAGAAGCGTCTGCTGGCAAATTGTGTAAAACAATTGAAGCAGTACGTGTACAGAAAGCTGAGCAAGCTGCTTAATTTAAGCCCGCTCCTTTCTTTAATAAATTTTTTTGAACCACATGGGTTCGTAAATAATTAGGAAATTTGAAATGTCTGTAACTAAAGACCAAATCCTTGACGCAATTGCTGAAATGTCAGTAATGGACGTTGTTGAACTAGTAGAAGCAATGGAAGAGAAGTTCGGTGTAACTGCAGCAGCTGCTGTTGTTGCTGGTCCTGCTGCTGAAGCTGCTGAAGAGAAAACTGAATTTGACGTTATTCTTAAAGCTGCTGGCGCTAACAAAGTTGCTTCTATCAAAGCAGTACGTGGCGCAACTGGTCTAGGCCTTAAAGAAGCTAAAGCTCTTGTTGAAGCTGCTCCAACTCCAGTGAAAGAAGCTGTTTCTAAAGAAGAAGCTGAAGCACTTAAAACTGATCTTGAAGCAGCTGGTGCTGAAGTTGAGATCAAGTAATCTAGCTTTTGCTAGGTTCGCTGTCTGAGAAATCAGGCAAGGGCTGGTGATTTTTTAATCACCGGCCCTTTTGCGCTATAGCGTGAAATATTCGCTGAGTGCAAAACCTCTATATTTTTTCATTGTTTTCAATAGTTTATATTTTTGTCAATAACGTCGATTTATAGAGTGACAATTAGATGTTGTTATCCTGGCTTAGATGCCAGTTAAGTCTGTTCATACAAGAACAGGTTGGGTCAAAGATCAGCAAGCTGAGGAACCCCATGGCTTACTCTTATTCTGAAAAGAAACGTATCCGTAAGGATTTTGGTAAACGTCCACAAGTTTTGGACATACCTTTCTTACTGTCTACGCAGTTAGAATCGTTCAAAAAGTTCTTGAATCCGGACGCCGATGGTGATCATGGTTTGGAAGCAGCATTTCGTTCTGTTTTCCCAATCAAAAGCTATTCGGGAAATTCTGAGCTACAGTACGTAAGTTATCGTATTGGTGAGCCAGTATTCGATGTAAAAGAATGTCAAATTCGCGGTGTGACTTTTTCTGCTCCACTTCGCGTAAAACTTCGTCTTGTGCTAATGGATAAAGAAGCGCCAGGCACAGTAAAAGACATTAAAGAGCAAGAAGTGTATATGGGCGAAATCCCGCTCATGACAGATACCGGTACTTTTGTTATCAATGGTACTGAGCGTGTAATCGTTTCTCAGCTACACCGTTCACCTGGTGTATTCTTTGATAACGACCGTGGTAAGTCACACTCGTCTGGTAAAGTGCTTTATAATGCACGTGTTATTCCTTACCGTGGTTCATGGTTAGACTTTGAATTCGACGTAAAAGATAATCTTTACGTACGTATTGACCGTCGCCGTAAATTACCTGCGTCAATCATCTTACGTGCACTTGAATACACGACTGAAGAAATCTTAGATATGTTCTTCGAGACGACTGCATTCGAAGTGTCTAACGGCAAAGTATTAATGGAGCTAGTACCATCACGTCTTCGTGGTGAAACAGCGGCTTTTGATATTAAAGATGATGAAGGCGAAGTGTTAGTTGAAGCGGGCCGTCGTGTTACAGCACGCCACATCAAAACACTTGAAAAGAAAGAAATCAAACACCTTGAAGTACCGCATGAGTACATCATAGGTCGTGTGGTTGCTAAAAACTACGTTGATACATCAACAGGCGAAGTAATTGTTGAGGCAAATGCTGAGTTATCTCTTGAGTTGATGGCAGAGCTTGTAAAAGCCGGCCACACTAAGATCGATACCCTGTACATCAACGATGTAGACAGCGGTGCGTACATTTCTGATACTGTTCGCATTGATTCTACAAGCAACCGCCTAGAAGCATTGGTAGAAATCTACCGTATGATGCGCCCAGGTGAGCCGCCAACGAAAGATGCTGCTGAAGCATTATTCGATAACCTATTCTTCTCTGAAGAGCGTTATGACTTATCGACTGTTGGTCGTATGAAGTTTAACAGCCGTGTAGGTTACGATACAGATACAGGCCCGGGTACATTAAACAAAACTGATATTGTTTCTGTGATGAAGGTATTAATCGACATCAGAAATGGTAAAGGTGAAGTAGATGATATCGACCACCTTGGTAACCGTCGTATTCGTTCTGTTGGCGAAATGGCTGAAAACCAATTCCGTGTTGGTCTTGTGCGCGTTGAACGTGCTGTACGTGAGCGCTTAAGCCTTGGTGACCTTGATGCAATTATGCCTCAAGACCTCATTAACGCTAAGCCTATTTCTGCGGCAGTTAAAGAGTTCTTCGGTTCTTCACAGCTTTCTCAGTTTATGGACCAAAACAACCCGCTTTCAGAAGTAACGCACAAGCGTCGTATTTCTGCATTAGGTCCGGGTGGTTTGACACGTGAACGTGCTGGCTTCGAAGTACGAGATGTACACGTAACGCACTATGGTCGTGTTTGTCCAATCGAAACGCCAGAAGGCCCGAACATCGGTCTAATCAACTCATTATCAACGTATGCACGTACAAATGATTACGGTTTCTTAGAAACACCTTACCGTAAAGTTGTCGACAGCGTTGTAACAGATGAAGTTGATTACCTTTCTGCTATTGAGGAAGGTCAGTTTGTAATCGCACAGGCGAACTCAAACTTAGACGAAAATAACGAATTTATTGATGAGCAGATCCCGTGTCGTCACAAAGGTGAATCAACCTTTATGGGCCGCGCTGACATTCAATATATGGACGTATCTCCACAGCAGGTTATCTCTGTAGCAGCCGCGCTTATCCCATTCCTTGAACACGATGATGCTAACCGTGCATTGATGGGTTCAAACATGCAACGTCAAGCAGTTCCGACGTTGAAAGCTGATAAGCCGCTAGTAGGTACTGGTATTGAACTTACACTTGCGAAAGACTCAGGTGTAACCATCGTTGCAAAACGTGGCGGTGTAGTGAAATACGCTGATGCAAGCCGTATCGTTGTAAACGTTAATGAAGAAGAGCGTGTACCTGGTGAAGCCGGTATCGACATCTATAACTTAACGAAATACACACGTTCAAACCAAAATACCTGTATTAACCAAAAACCAACTTGTATGGTTGGTGAGCCGGTTGTACGTGGTGATGTACTTGCAGATGGTCCATCAACAGATTTAGGTGATTTAGCACTAGGTCAAAACTTACGTGTGGCATTCATGCCTTGGAATGGTTACAACTTCGAAGACTCGATTCTATTATCTGAGCGCGTTGTTGAAGAAGATCGTCTAACGACAATTCACATTCAAGAGCTACAGTGTATTGCCCGTGATACTAAGTTAGGTCCAGAAGAAATCACTGCAGATATTCCGAACGTAGGTGAATCTGCGTTAGGTAAGCTTGATGAATCAGGTGTTGTATATATCGGTGCTGAAGTTAAAGGCGGCGACATCTTAGTTGGTAAAGTAACTCCTAAAGGTGAAACACAACTTACACCGGAAGAGAAGCTACTGCGTGCCATCTTTGGTGAGAAAGCGTCTGACGTAAAAGACAGCTCTCTACGTGTACCAAACTCTGTAACTGGTACCGTCATCGACGTACAAGTATTTACACGTGATGGCGTTGAAAAAGATAAGCGTGCACTTGAAGTTGAAGACATGCAGCTTCGTGAAGCGAAAAAAGACTTCAACGAAGAGTTCAAGATCCTTGAAGGTGGTGTACTAAACCGTGCACGTAATTTACTTGTTCAAGCTGGTTTCAGTGAAGACAAAATTGCTGAGCTAAGCACTGAGAAGTTGCTAACGCAAAGCCTTGCTGACGAAGGTCAACAGTCTGAACTAGAGCAGCTAGCTGCACAGTACGATGAGCTTAAAGCCGAGTACGACAAAAAGTTTGAGAACAAGCGTCGCAAGATCACACAAGGTGATGATTTACAGCCTGGCGTACTTAAAATTGTTAAGGTTTACCTTGCCGTTAAACGTCGTATTCAGCCTGGTGATAAAATGGCTGGTCGTCACGGTAACAAAGGTGTTATCTCAACTATCGTACCTGTTGAAGACATGCCTTATGATGAAAAAGGTCGTACCGTAGACATCGTGTTGAACCCACTGGGTGTACCATCGCGAATGAACATCGGTCAGATCCTTGAAACGCATATGGGTCTTGCTGCGCGTGGTATCGGTGAGCGTCTTGAAGAAATGATGAAAGAGCAGCGTGAAATTCACGAATTGCGCGAATTCATCAAAAAAGCATACGAAGTCGGTGATTGTCGTCAGAAGGTAGATATTGCTAGCTTCTCTGATGATGAAGTCCAACGCTTAGCTGTAAACCTTAAAGGTGGTTTACCAATTGCAACACCTGCATTTGATGGTGCAAAGGAAAGCGAAATTAAAGAGCTACTTGAGCTAGGTGGATACCCATCAAGCGGTCAGGTTACGCTTTATGATGGCCGTACTGGTGATGCATTTGAACGTCAAGTAACCGTAGGTTACATGTACATGTTGAAACTTAACCACTTGGTTGATGACAAGATGCATGCGCGTTCAACTGGTTCTTACAGCTTAGTAACTCAGCAGCCACTAGGTGGTAAAGCTCAGTTCGGTGGACAGCGATTCGGTGAGATGGAGGTATGGGCATTAGAAGCATACGGTGCTGCCTATACACTTCAGGAAATGTTGACAGTTAAGTCGGATGACGTAAACGGTCGTACTAAGATGTATAAAAACATCGTTGACGGTAACCATAAAATGGAACCGGGTATGCCAGAGTCATTCAACGTATTGCTCAAAGAGATCCGCTCACTCGGTATCAACATCGAGTTGGAAGAACACTAATCCGATTGCCGCATCATTAAGGTGCGGCAGTGACTCTTAATTGAGTAACCGGATTAAAAGAATGTAGGGGTGAGCAATGCTTGCCCTCAAGATTAACCTCCGACAGGAGAGCTAAGGTGAAAGACTTACTTAAGTTTCTGAAGCAACAAAATAAGACCGAAGAATTCGATGCGATTCGAATTGGTCTTGCTTCACCAGACATGGTTCGTTCATGGTCTTACGGCGAAGTAAAGAAACCTGAGACAATCAACTACCGTACTTTCAAGCCTGAGCGTGATGGCTTATTCTGTGCCCGTATTTTCGGCCCAGTGAAAGATTATGAGTGTTTATGTGGTAAATATAAGCGCTTAAAACACCGTGGTGTGATCTGTGAAAAATGTGGCGTTGAAGTAACGCTAACCAAAGTACGCCGTGACCGTATGGGTCACATTGAACTAGCGAGCCCAGTGGCTCACATCTGGTTCCTTAAATCACTTCCGTCTCGTATTGGCTTAATGCTAGACATGACGTTACGTGATATTGAGCGTGTACTTTATTTCGAATCATTCGTGGTAACTGAACCTGGTATGACGACGCTTGAGCGTAGTCAGCTACTAGGTGAAGAAGAATACCTAGATGCATTAGAAGAGCACGGTGATGAGTTCGAAGCTAAGATGGGTGCTGAAGCAGTACTAGACTTACTTCGTGAACTTGACCTTGGTCAGTTAATCGCAGAAATGCGTGAAGAGTTACCAACAATTAACTCTGAGACTAAGCGTAAGAAAATCACTAAGCGCCTTAAGCTTATGGAATCTTTCCACCAATCAGGCAACAACCCTGAGTGGATGATCATGAGCGTGCTTCCGGTTCTTCCACCAGATCTTCGTCCACTAGTTCCACTAGATGGCGGACGTTTTGCGACGTCTGATCTGAATGACTTATACCGTCGTGTTATTAACCGTAATAACCGTTTGAAGCGTCTTCTAGACTTAGCGGCACCAGACATTATCGTACGTAACGAAAAGCGTATGTTACAAGAAGCGGTTGATGCGCTACTTGATAATGGTCGTCGTGGTCGTGCAATTACCGGTTCTAACAAGCGTCCACTTAAGTCGCTTGCAGATATGATCAAAGGTAAGCAAGGTCGTTTCCGTCAAAACTTACTAGGTAAGCGCGTAGATTACTCAGGCCGTTCTGTAATCACAGTAGGTCCTACGCTTAAACTTCATCAGTGTGGTCTTCCAAAGAAGATGGCATTAGAGCTATTCAAGCCATTTATCTACGGTAAACTTGAGCGTCGCGGCATGGCTACGACTATCAAAGCTGCGAAGAAGATGGTTGAGCGTGAAGTACCTGAGGTTTGGGATGTACTTGATGAAGTGATCCGTGAACACCCAGTATTACTTAACCGTGCACCAACACTTCACCGTCTTGGTATCCAGGCTTTTGAGCCGGTACTAATCGAAGGTAAAGCAATCCATTTACACCCATTAGTATGTGCGGCCTATAACGCCGACTTCGATGGTGACCAAATGGCGGTACACGTACCGTTGACAATCGAAGCTCAAATTGAAGCCCGTGCGCTGATGATGTCTACAAACAACATCTTATCTCCAGCGAACGGTGAACCAATCATCGTACCTTCACAGGACGTTGTATTGGGTCTTTACTACATGACGCGTGATCGCATCAATGGTAAAGGTGAAGGCATTGTCTTTAAAGATCAGAAAGAAGCAGAAAAAGCATACCGTACAGGTACTGCTGAACTTCATGCTCGTGTAAAAGTACGTATTACTGAAACACGCATTGATGAAGAAACTGGCGAGCGTTCTGAAGTAACAGAAATCATTGATACGACAGTGGGCCGTGCAATACTTTCTTTGGTATTACCTGAAGGCTTACCGTTTGAGCTTATCAACAAAGCATTAGGTAAAAAGCAGATTTCAAATCTTCTAAACGAGTGTTATCGCCGTTTAGGTCTAAAAGATACGGTAATCTTTGCTGACCAAGTAATGTATACCGGTTTCCATTATGCGATGAAGTCTGGTGTTTCTATCGGTATTAATGACTTGGTTATTCCACCAGTTAAAGGTGAAATCATTGAAAATGCTGAGGCAGAAGTAAATGAAATCAACCAACAGTTCCAGTCAGGTCTTGTAACTGCGGGTGAGAAATATAACAAAGTAATCGATATCTGGTCACGTGTTAACGAAAACTTATCACGTGAAATGATGGCGAACTTGTCGAAAGACACCGTTATCAATGCCAAAGGTGAAGAAGAAGAGCAACCGTCATTTAACTCAGTGTTTATGATGGCAGACTCTGGTGCTCGTGGTAGTGCCGCTCAGATCCGTCAGTTAGCGGGTATGCGTGGTCTAATGGCACGTCCAGATGGTTCAATCATCGAGACTCCGATCACAGCGAACTTCCGTGAAGGCCTAAACGTACTACAGTACTTCATCTCAACGCACGGTGCGCGTAAAGGTCTAGCCGATACAGCACTTAAGACAGCGAACTCGGGTTACCTAACTCGTCGTTTAGTAGATGTTGCACAAGATTTGGTTATCAATGATGACGACTGTGGCACATTAGACGGTCTAACAATGAAACCACTTATCGAAGGTGGTGATGTTGTTGAACCACTACGCGAACGTGTATTAGGTCGTGTAGTTGCTGAAGATGTTGTTAAGCCTGGTACTGACGAAGTATTGGTTGAGCGTAACATCATGCTTGACGAAAAGCTGTGTGACCTTCTAGAAGAGCACTCAGTTGACGAAGTACGCGTACGTTCTGTTATCACTTGTGATAACGACTTTGGTGTATGTGCTAAGTGTTACGGTCGTGACCTTGCACGTGGACACATCATCAATGCGGGTGAGTCAGTGGGTGTTATCGCTGCTCAGTCAATCGGTGAGCCAGGTACACAGCTTACGATGCGTACATTCCACATCGGTGGTGCGGCATCAAGAGCATCAGCAGAGAACAGCGTACAAGTTAAAAATAACGGTAGCATGAAGCTACATAATGCTAAGTATGTACTTAATACTGATGGCAAAATCGTTATTACTTCACGTTCAACAGAAATTACTGTTATTGATGAGCATGGCCGTGAGAAAGAGCGTTATAAAGTACCTTACGGTGCGGTATTAACAATCCAAGACGGTGCTGAAGTTCAAGGTAACGATGTTGTAGCAACATGGGACCCGCATAGTCACCCAATCATTCTTGAGCATGAATCAAAAGTGTCTTTCTCAGACATTGATGATAGCAATACAGAAGCCCAAACGGATGACCTGACTGGTTTAACACGTGTTGTTGTTAAAGATCTTTCTAAGGTTAACGCTAAAGAGCCTAAACTTATTGTTGAAAGCCAAGAGCGTGGCCTACAAGAAATTCGTCTACCATCATTCACGACAATTGAAATTTCTGATGGTGCAACTGCTGCACCGGGTCAAGCGTTAGCGCGTATCCCACAAGAAGGTTCAAAAACTCGAGATATCACCGGTGGTCTACCGCGCGTTGCGGACTTATTTGAAGCACGTAAGCCTAAAGAGCCAGCAATTCTTGCTGAGATCACAGGTACTATTAGCTTCGGTAAAGAGACCAAAGGTAAGAAACGTTTAGTTATTACACCAGACGAAGGCGATCATTACGAAGAGATGATCCCGAAATGGCGTCAACTTAACGTGTTCGAAGGGGAATCAGTGTCTAAAGGTGAAGTTATCGCCGATGGTCCTGAGTCTCCGCACGATATCTTACGTCTACGTGGTGTGACTGATGTGTCTAACTACATCGTAAACGAAGTACAAGAAGTATACCGTTTACAGGGTGTAAAGATTAACGATAAGCACATCGAAACAATCATCCGTCAGATGCTACGTAAGTGTATCATCCTACACGGTGGTGATACGGAGTTCTTAGCCGGTGAGCAAGTTGAAGTGGCACGAGTGAATATCTCGAACCGTGAACTTGAAAAGCAAGGTAAGATCCCAGCCAAGTTTGAAATACAACTTATGGGTATTACTAAAGCATCACTTGCGACTGAGTCGTTCATTTCAGCTGCCTCGTTCCAGGAGACAACACGTGTCCTAACTGAAGCTGCTGTAAATGGTAAGAGCGATGAACTTCGTGGTCTGAAAGAAAACGTAATCGTGGGTCGTTTGATCCCAGCGGGTACGGGTTTCTCTTATCACCAAGAGCGTATGGCACGTCGTAAGCAAGCTGAACAGCCTGTAGAAGAGCAAACTGTAAGTGCAGAAGAGGCAACTCAAGCACTAACAGATGCACTTAATGCGGACTTGTTAGGTGGTAATGAATAACATTTAGTTATTTATAAACCAAAAAAATGCCACTCGATTGAGTGGCATTTTTGATCTCAGAGAAGTTGAAATAGTATCGTGATTAAAACATGCCGTTGTTATTGGCAGATTCAGCTGGTATGGGTTGGATCACATCCCAGTGCTCAGCAATTTTACCGCGTTTGTTGACTCGGAAAATATCAACAGCAGCGTTACCCAGCTCACCACTGTTCTTGTCGTAATAATGTACATGTAGTACCACTAGATCGTCAGAAGAAATAACGCGTTTGATTTCTGCAACTTGACCTGGCACATAGGGAAGCCAGCTTTGTAATAGTTCTACTAGTGCAGCCCTTCCAGTTGGAATATTTGGGTTGTGTTGAATAAAGTTACGCGCTAAATATCGTTTTGCTGTTTCCTCAATATCCGCTCGTTCATTGAAAGTTTTATTCACAAATTCCACAACCAACGCCTCATTGCGAGCTGTCGTGCTTTGAATATAAGTATTCTCTTCTGCGATTGTTGGTAGGCTTATTGTACTCAAGCCAAGTGCACATGAAAGGGTGATATGTTTAAGTGGGTTAGCTATTTTCATCATTTTCCTTAATTAAAAATTCGCTCAATTGAGCATGAGCTGTTTAAAGTGTGATTTTTTCCAACGCTTTATGGGCGTTAAACTCGCGAGAATCTACGCTAGCGATCACGTTAAATTCCTTTAAGTGCATACCGCAAAAACCGATCACTTGCTTTAGCAACATACGCTTTAAGCGTCTATAACCACCCGTGATCCAGTAGTGAAAATATGGTCCACCATTGGTTGTAAATACTTTAACGTCTTTGCCTTTAAGCAAACCAATGGGTGCTCGATTGGTATATTTAAAGGCAAAGTTGACTGCGAAGTTCCAGTCGATGAAATTTTTTAAAATAGCTGGCATTGATCCCCACCAAAAGGGAAAGACAAATACAATTTCATCAGCGTTGTTGATTTTTTCTTGGAAGTAAGACATTGCAGGTGTTTTTTCGACTTTTGAGTACTTTTCAAATGTAAAGAAAGGTTGCTGATGCTCTTCTCTATACAGGTCGATTAGCTCTACTTTGTACCCCTTATCTTGGCAAAGCGATTGGTATTTTTTTGCGATACCGAAAGATAAGCTGGCCAATTTTGGGTTAGCTACAATTATTAGTACGTTTTTCATAGTTGGAGTATTCCTTCAATTATTATCTGATCATAGGGCGCGCATAGTGTGAACAGGACTGCAATATGGTGGCAGCCGGATATTAATATGTGTGCTCTATATCTGGTTAAGGTTGATCAGATTCTCGCTTCGCATTACGTAGCATCCAAACATAATCCAACCCTAAATATGGGATGAGCTCACCATTGGAGTCCTCAAATATCGCAGGATCTAGTGTGCCGGTGTAACCGTGGAATAGGTTTTGTTCATTGACCGTGCCAGGACCTCCTAAGACTGGCATTGGCGGACCAGTCAACCCTTTGGTAGCTGCAGCATGACAGCTAATACAAGACATGGTTTGTTGGTCAAATTTGTATTCAATACGCGAATTGGTCAAAAGAGTTGGTCTGCCTCGTGTGTCAACGAAACCAGTCTGTGTTCCCCGTAGTCTAAAGTATTTCCACTTAGTTCCTTCTAACTCGTAGCCCACAGGGATTTCATTACAAGACAGGTTATAGCTAGGGCATGCCGCACTATCTTTTGAAGGTACCTGCCAACCTAAAAATGCTTCTGGGTAGACTTGTGACCAGCGAGATTCATTATCGACATGCTCAAAGGTTGACCAAAACCATGTGGGATTTTCTTTTGACACTATATGAAGTGCGGTAAGCCCGTAAATTACGGTTTCGCCATTTCTGATTGCTTCATGCCAGTGATACCTTGGCTTATCAATTTCATTAATCACAACCCACGATGATTTAACGCTTTTAGAGCCCAGCGGAAAACTGAGATCTTCAACGCCATTTGCAACGAGTCGCTCCTGTTGGTCGAGGCTATAGAGTTTGTTGTCTCGCGTGTAGTTGTATTGAGTACGGTTAACATAGACGCCTTCATCTTCTTCTATACTGTAAACCCCTGATGGTAAGGCGATCACATTGCCTTGATCACAGCCTAGTTTCCAAGATTTTGGTGTTTGCGCATCCGCCAAAAATGTCTGAGTTTTCTCTCTCCATACTTCCCAAACAACAGGGCCCTCTTCCCCTAGCCATTTCTTTTTATTAGGCTTACATCGCTTTTCATTGGCAGGCCAGTTCAGGGATACAAAAAGCTGCCATGCATAATGGTCTGGGTCATTGAGCGCAGTTCTTGGATCATGAAGTTCACGCCAAGGTTTCTCTGGGTTCCATTTTGTAATTTTGAGATCTTGACTCTCTATTAAATGTTCACCATTGGCCGCTGCTGAGGCTATTGCTCCGATCCCTCCAAGCAAGAGCAGTAGCTGTGCTGAGCTGTTAACGTGTTTTATTAATTTATTCATACTTGCTATTCTCACACTTATTATTGATTTAGTTATGAATACACACTAAGTTTTGTATACGTTATTGATTTTATTTATTAGGCAACTTCGTCTTTAAGCATGATGTTTTTCATGCCGAAGTTGAATTGATTGACGCGATGGCAAAAAGTTTTCAGCACCGGGGGGGCATCCATACGATCTACAACAAGCTCAATGAAAATTAAGTGATCCCTGTTATTGTCAATATCAGCTAACGCCTGCTCTAGCTGTTCTACTGTTTGTACTTTGTGCTGTATGCACTTTGCTTTGGGTGCAAACACTTTGGGGAGGTTGACATAGTCCCATTGCGCAATGTCATTATAAGAAGAATCTTCTCCTAAAATATAACGTTCAATGGTGTAACCATCATTATTCACAACAAAGATGATTGGTTTTTGCTCTAAGCGGAGCATAGTTGACAGTTCTTGCGCTACAAGTTGAATAGATCCATCCCCAATAAACAGCATGTGTCTTGAATCTGGCTTAGCGGCCATACTACCTAATAGTGCAGGGAGCGTATATCCAATAGAGCCCCAAATTGGTTGGTTTAGTAGCTTTACACCGTCAGGCATTCTGATACCACTTACAGCGGCGCCAGCGGTACCATTTTCGGCTGCAATGATGTCATCGGCCTTAATTAAGTGTGCTACACGCTGCCATAGCTGTTCATGTGTTAGTTTACTTTGGGTTTCAGCTGGTAACTCTCGGTGATTATCACTTAGCCTAACTAGTTCAGATTTATGGGCGGATGCAGCGTCGTCACTATAGGTTGGTCTAGAAAGGTGCTCTAATAGCTCTGAACAGTTAATACCATTGAAAGTATTATTGCCAATCATAATTGAATATGGCTGCAGTTCAATACACACATCTTGGTTTAATTTGTGTGAGAAGTAGGCTGTTGTTGAGTCAACGAGACGTACGCCAATCGTAATAATGCAATCTGATTTGTCCACCAACGCGAGTAATTCAGGCCTTGAAAGGTCCCCTACATACGTACCTAGCCAGCCTTTGGTATTTTCGGACAGCGCACACTTTGCGGTAGGCATATTTGCAAAAGGGATTGAGTATTGCTCAGATAGTGCTTGCACCTGCTTCTCTAAACCAAAACGTTCTACCATTTGGTCAATGATGATCACCGGGTGTTGCGCAGATTTAACTTTTGAAACAAGTAAGTTAGCTGCTAAATTAAAATTTTCCTTGTCACTCGATACATGAGTGTTAAGGGTAATTGGCAGTGATACTTCAATTTCTATATCACAAATATCTGACGGTAATTGCAAGTAAACGGGCTTTTTCTCTTTTACGCAAGTAGCAAAAAGCCTAGGTATTTCGAAACTTGCGTTAGTGGGAGTGATCACTGCTTGTGCGACTGTAAACTCCTTAAAACAGTTCATAATATTTTCGAAGTTTCCATCAGCAAGTGTGTGATGGAGTAAAGCGTTATTATTCATCGAACTTAAAGGAGGTGTTCCAGATATGCAGACTACAGGTACAGACTCGGCATATGCGCCGGCAACGCCAGATAGGGCCGCTAAGTCTCCAACGCCATATGTTACAACAAGTCCACCAAGTCCATTGCTTCGAGCAAAACCATCAGCTGCATATGATGCATTGAGTTCATTGCAATTATTGATAAATGTCATGTCGTTCTTATCTTCAATAATTTCTAAGAAAGACAGGTTATAGTCACCTGGAACACCAAAAATACTATTTGTACCAAGCAAATAAAAATGCTGAAGAATATATTCTCCAATTGTGATTCTCATTCCTTCTCCTAAATAAAAGTTTTATTAATGATTGAGGTTTTATTTAGTTATGGGTGTAGGGAAACTACATTAATTCCTTTTGCATAACTTTATTTTTGTTTTGTTGCTTGCCTTTTTTTTGTAAGTATATATTAATTAAATTTCGGGTTTTTCTCTCTTGTTTTATAGCTTGCAAATAGGTTATCTATAATGGTTTTCTTTATCAAGATGGGTTTTGTACCAAAATAAGTTACTGTTAAGTTCTGAAATTGAAACAATGATCTATTGAAGTTTTCAATCACTTTTGTAATCTAGAATAAAGCTTTTGATGATGTTGTTAAAACATAATAAATTCAGTGTTTTGTTGTTTTTTGTTTATTATGATTTTTAGAATTTAAATTGGTACCCAATGCAGGTATTTATATTTTTGAAAGGATTGTTATGTCTTTAAATGATAATTTTATAGCTATTGAACCAGGATTACTTCACAAAGGTTCTAGTGATGATGTTCTTATTTGTAACCCTAGAAATGCAATATTAAATAGCATTTCAGATCTTCAGTATAATATGCTTGATGATTATTTTAGAGGGTTTTACATTGAGCAGGGTGGCGGTGTTTATAATTATAATGGTGGTTTGTTTTCACTTTGTCCTGAAGGTGTTTTAAAAAGTGTTACTGATTATGATGGAAATCAAGATTGGGTTGATAGTCGTGGAATACCTTTTCAAATAACTGAAAAAGACCAAGCTAATACGGTATTTCCTAATATTGTTAATTGTGCAACATCTCTTGTGATGATAAATGATGCAAAGCATTATTATTTTTATAGAAAATTTCATGAACACGTTCCTGGAGTGATGTTTATGGAGGTGGCTAGGCAAGCTGTTTATTATCATTTATATACACATACAGAGCACCAATGTGGGGAAATTACTCTGACTTTGGATAGCATGAATTCAAAGTTTTTTGCTTATGCAGAGCTAATGTACCCAATTGAGTTAGTAGTCGATGATCTTGCCGATCACCAAAAAGCAAACAAGCCGAAACATATCCATTACCGTGTTTCTTTTTATCAATGTAATAAGTTATTGGCGGTAATTGATTCGAAAGGTGCCGTGATCAAGCTCGGTACCTTCAAAAATATTCGAAACATTGATGTGCCTCATGGCGAGTGGTTTGCACCGCTGATCCGTCAAGATTTAACTGCTGAATTATTGCAAGGGAGTGAATCTACTACGGTAAAACTTGAGCAAGTGTCCACAGATGGCGCCGTTTTTTCAATTGATACGGCAGTTGATTTTGACAATTTGACAGTTTTTAAAGTATCTCTAACTGCCAAGATGTCTTTTCAGGCAGCTGTGACCTCATGTTGTAAAGTACAACAAGGTTACCAGGTTACGTTTGATGAACTGCCTTCTTCAGAAGAACATGCATTACTAGAGATAATCAAGCGTGCGTTCATTCACTCTCCAGAAGTCGCTTTATTGGAGCATGCTTAATTATGAGCCGGGTGATGTATTCTGCTGCAACGAAGTCACTAGATTTTACTGCAAAGTTAAAAGCTAAAAATAGGCTGTACTTCGCACCAATGGGATTTGATTTGTGTGATAACCAAGGCAAACCATTGCCCTCTTTTTTTGAACTTTATCAGTCGCTTATTTTAGGTGGATGCGGGTTTGGGTTTATGGGGAATGCGTCTGTTGATAGTGGCTCTAAATATAATGGAGCTGGGCTCAAGCTGACAACGCAAGCGCATGCTGATGCATTGAAGCCTATCTTTGAGTTTGCAAATAAACACAACTTTTTATTAGGAGCACAGTTGCAGCATTATGGACCGCAAGGCGCTCCAAGCGATGATAATCCTACATTATTGAGCCCTAGCGGAATAGCATCGAGTGCGACGCTGAAAAAGTTTCCATATGCTCAAACTGTTGCGATGGATGAAGCGCAAATTTACGCATGTGTAGAGCAATTTAAGCGTTCAGCTATTTTGGCAAAAAAAGCTGGGGCGAAGCTACTTCAATTGCAAGCATCCAACGGATATTTGATCAGTAGTTTCTTATCGCCAAGAACCAATCAACGAAAAGATGAGTGGGGCGGTAGTGCGCTCGCTCGCGTCAAATTCTTACTCACTATTATAAGAGAGATCAAAACTGCGGTAGGCGATGAGGTGGCGTTGACTATTCGACTGGGTGTGGATGATGGTTTTGGTGAACAAGGTCAGCAAGCCCATTTGCTTGGTGAAGTAGCAGCTGCGATAGAAGAGGCAGGGGCTTCATCCATAGCGTGTTCCGTCGGTGTCAGCGAAACATTTAAGCAGTGTTTTTCCCATCCGCAAGAAATTTTACAGCTGACTCGAGATGCGAGCCGTCACCTTAAGAGATATACCCGCTTACCTGTAGGCTTTACTGGTTCAGTTGACAGTTTAGATACAGCTGAGGCGATTATTGACAGTGGCGATGCAGACTTTGTCGGGTTTGCACGGGCTGTGCTTGCAGATAATGCGCTGATCAAAAAAGAGCTATCAGGTAAACATGACTTGGTTCATCGCTGCCAGTGGGATGCATTGTGTTTTAGAGATAAGAGAGAACCTCGAGCTGAACGTGTGTACTGCTGTGTGAATCCAGCTTATCGACGTCCCGCTCAGTTACAACAATATTATAAGGAAAATTAGGCATGAAGTTTTTAGGTAAAATCGCTTTAGTCGTTGGTGGTACCCGTGGATTGGGACTCACTATTGCAAAGCATATTACAGCACAAGGTGCGGTTTGTTACATCACGGGCCGAAATGTGGAGGACGGTGAACAAGCTGCAAAAGAGCTCGGTGATAACGGACGCTTTGTAATGTGTGATGCAACTGATCTTGGCGCAGTGGAAAACTTATTCAGCATAATTAAACAAGAGCACGGCAAATTAGATTTAGCCGTAAATAACGCAGGCGTGACTACACCACGCTCAGAAATTATCGACTTGGACTACGCCGAATGGAAACGCGTGTTAGAGATCAACTTGCTTGGGCCATTGCTTTGCATGTCACACGAAATGAAATTGATGGCACAAGATGGTGGAGCGATTGTTAATACTTCTTCATGTGCAGGCTTGATGGGAGTGCCACAGCAGAGCGTTTACTCTACGAGTAAAGCGGCATTGAATACGCTGACTCAAGTGGCTGCTATTGAATGTGCACAAGAAACAGAAAATAGAAAACAGATCCGCGTGAATGCGGTATGCCCAGGGCCAACTTTGGGAGGTATGAATACAGAAGAACGACTTAAAGCAAACCCGGAAGGAACCAAGCATAAGTTTAAAGTGACAGCAATGAAGCGATTTGCCCATGCTGATGAAGTGGCATCTGCGGTGACTTGGTTGTTGAGTGATGAGTCTTCTTATATCACTGGTTCAATTGTTCCTGTTGATGGCGGTTATTCTGCCGGTAAGTTTGATTGATCATAAAAAGGGAAGGTCATGAAAAGAGTATTTGTTACTGGCGTGAGCAGCGGGATTGGTGAAGCTTTAGCGTGGAAATATTTGTCTTTGGGTTACGAAGTATATGGTGTATCTAGGCGCACGCCTCATTCTTTGCTCAATGAAGCACATTTTCATTTTAAAAATTTTGACTTAACACACTACCACAAGACGATTGATATTTTTACAGAACAGTTTGCTGTCTTGTTGACTCAAGGTGCAGAGCTGGTTTTTTTGAACGCAGGTATTTCAGGAGATGTACCTAAGCTAGGAGTCGATTTCAATTGTGACGAATTAGAGCAAGTATATGCAGTCAATGTTATGGCAAATAAAGCACTAATGGATTGCTTTTTAGGCGCTCAGCATAAGCCTGCACAGTTTGTTTTTTCTGCTTCTATGGCTGGGGTTAGATTCCGTGAAGGGACGCTCTCATACAGTATGTCTAAAGCAGCGTTAAAGGCATTGGCAGGAGTATATGCTCAGGAACATCCCGATGTATTTTTTGCAGTGATGGGTATGTGCAATGTCAATAGTAGTTTGTCTCGCCAAGTTAGTTTTAGTGAACGAACCAAAGATTTTCCAGCATTGCATGCATTACAACAGCGTGCGCTCAGTGATGGCTATATGGTATCACCATCTCAACGTGCTGATGATGTTTACGACATCATAAATAATGTGGCTGGATATGGACTGAAAACGGGTGTTTTTGCGGACATTAGGGATTTACTGAAATTAAAAACGGAGGTGGCAAATGTCAGTTAATTTAGATGTTGTAGTAGAGACCGCGATTCGCGGACAAGATGCATTATTGGCAGTACCTATTGATACATCACGCGGGAGAAGTACACCGCTGTTCTCAGAGCAAAGCGCGATGGATTCAATTACGTTGGTATCAATCATTGTTGATATCGAGAGTCGTATAAAGGGAATTCTTGGGAAAGACATTATGTTAGCAGATATCAGCGATTTGCCCGAAGGAAGCCAGCCATTCTCAACCATCGGAACATTAATTTCTTACATAGAGACTAGAGTGTCTCAACTGTAAAAGGATAGTTGAATATGAATATTCAGACGTTGATAGAAAAATTTGTAAAGGCGGGTAATGCTCCCGCAATTGTGTCAGATGATCTGACTTGGAGTTACTCTGAGCTGGTAAAAAGGGTAAATATACAACGCAATTTGCTAAATAAAGATGGTATTGAAAATTCGGTAGTACTGTTATGCGCAGACTATGGGCATGAAAGTTTAGCTCTATTGATTGCGCTATGGCAAAACAATAACATCGTGGCTTTGCATAAGAATAAAAGCCCTGAATCACTTGAGAAATTAGCCAAAGTAACAGGTGCAAAGCTTGCGTTAGCCCCGTTTTCAGATGGGACACATTTCAAAGTGGAATGTCAGTTCAATCAGAGGCAACCTGAAATCGTACATTCACTTTTAGGTAAAGCCGAGCCTGGTATTGTGATTTTTTCTTCAGGAACGGCTGGTGAGCCAAAAGGGGTATTACATGCGCTAAACCCCTTGTTAGCGAAATACGGTAATACGAGATCTTGTGGCAAGTTGTTGGCTTTTTTATTGTTTGATCATATGGGAGGTATTGTCACGGTATTACATGCCTTAAGCACACAAGGTACTTTAGTACTACCTAAAGAGCGGACACCCCGTGAAGTGTGCCGCTGTATCGAACGCTTTCAAGTCGAAACGCTACATTTATCACCCACTATGCTTAATTTGGTAGTAAATACAGACTCGTTTAAAGCGCGTGATTTTTCTTCCTTACAGCATATTGATTTTGGCTCTGAGCCAATGTCACAAACGCTTTTAACTCGATTGCAAAAAGCATTTGGTTCTGTGTCGTTTTGTCATACTTATGGCATGTCAGAGTTTGGCCTTTTAATGGGAGATCCTGATCACCCAGACCAAACTGGGGTCAAAGTGGACCCTGAGTACAAACTGCGTGTTGTGGATGGGATCTTACATATCCAAGGCCCAACCTTGATGCAAGGATATATAAATCAAGAGGCCGAATTCACGAATGACGGATATCTGATTACTCAGGATACCGCAGAACTTAAAGATGGTTTTTTAAAAATTACAGGAAGGCGCAGCGATATTATTAATGTTGGTGGCAAAAGCGTGATCCCAAGTCTAGTAGAGAAAAAAATGCTAGAAATTGACAATATTGCTGATGTGTCTGTGTATGGAGAAACTAATCCAATTCTGGGGCAGATCGTAGCGGCATGTTGCTATTTACATGAGCCAGAAGTAGTAGATGAAGTTAAGCAGCGAGTATTTGGCTGTTTGAAAGGTCACTTAAGTGCCGAGCAAATTCCTCGTCTGATCACGATTAGTGACAGCCCTTTAGTGACTGAAAGGTTTAAGAAAGCCAAATCACCAGAAAAAATTGCACATATATAATAAAGGAATAATTAAATGAATAATTTACAAGAAATTAAAACTGAATTAGCTGATATTTTATCAGTTTCTACAGAGCAATTAACCCCTTCACTGGTTCTTGAAGACGACGGTAACTGGGATTCTTTGGCCCATGTGTCGGTCATCGCTATGATCATCAATTTAACAGGCGCGAAATCTACACAACAAGAAATGCAGAAGTTAACTTCAGTACAAGAGATATTCGACTTGATTGCGGAGAAATCATCTGCTGAAACAGCATAGTGATTTATGGGGGGAGCGATTAATGAACTATCAAGAGTCAATAGTGTTGGACTTCGTGCTAGATAGGAAAATAGTACAGAGTGTGCATGATAGCTATGCACTCATTACCAATAACCAAGGAGGTGATAATGCAGTTGCGCACGTTTAATCATGTCGGTATTCATGCTGTGAGCAGCGCATTACCAGAGCATATTGTTGACCAGTCTGAGTTTGCAAAGATGTACGGTGAACAAGAAGTACAACGTATTTGTATGAACACAGGGATTCATTCTAAACGTGTGGTCAAGGATTTTAAAACGTCTCAACTGATGCATTCTGCTTGTGAGAGCTTATTTGATTCTCAAGATATAAAAGCAAAAGATATTGATGCACTTATTACGGTGAGTCAATCTCCTGATAGCTGGAGTCCTGGTGTTGGGTATCAGTTGCATCAAAAGCTAGGGCTTAATGAAGGCTGTTCTATTTTTGATCTCAGTGCAGGCTGTGCGGGCTATATCACTGCGTTAATCCAAGCGTGTGCGCTTATTACCAGTGGAGGTTACAAGAACGTCATTGTGTGCACCGGTGATGTAACCAGTAAATTACTGGATGAAAAAGATAGGCATGTTGCCATGTTATTCGGCGATGGGGCTACGGCTTCGCTGTTGACCGAAGATGTCTGTAGCATGTCATTTATGATCGCAAGTAATGGACAAGGTAGCGATACACTTGGAACACGGTTGTCATATACCGATATGGGCGTCCAGGTGCATGATTTACATATGGATGGAGCTGAGGTAATGAACTTTGCTCTGGCACGCGTACCTGCATTGGTTAGGTCTATTATGTCGGATGTTGAGATAACAACAGACTCCCTAGATATGTTGGTTTTTCACCAAGCTAATGCATTTATGCTTAATTATTTACGGCGAATGTTAAAACTAGAAGAGTCGCAAGTACCAATTGATATTAATGGCATTGGTAATACTAGCTCAAGTTCTATTCCTATTGTGTTGTCACGTAATGAACGGGTGGGAACAGAGCATGCCAAAAATGCCATTTTATGTGGTTTTGGTGTCGGTTTGTCGTGGGGAGCTGTGGTTGTTGATTTGAGTAATACATTACGTATTCCTCCTGTGATTGCATTAGAAAGTGAAGCAAAGTCAACCGCCTAGTTGGCGGCTATACAGTTAAGCTAAGGAGTGTGATGACATGTTTGGTATTACTCGTAGACGAACATTTAAGGCGAAGATTCGAAAGCCAACATGTCTTGCACATTTTGACTTTTATGAATGCCATCGCTCGCAACCGATAAGCGCTACTCCTACAGCACTGATCCGTGCGGCAAAGGAGTTTGATATGCATCAAGATCCTTACATACATGCATTGATGTCGGCTAGGAGGATCCCCGAGCGGATAATTGGTGCCAGAAAAAACAAAGAGTTAGACCCATTCGATTTTAATAGTTTCACGCCACTTTTTGAGGATGAAAACTTACTTTCAATGGGTCTAATTGGCCGGTTTTGGCAGTTAGATATGGGGCTTGTTGAGGTCCCAAATAAAGAAGAATTTGAAGTCTTTGATGATCCTTCATATGCCAAATTAGAGCTGCGTTTTTATGTCGAAGAGCAGGGAAATGGTCAATATATTTTAGTGACAGATACCTGTATTTCTTGCCCTTCAAAAAAAGCAAGATTAACCCTAACGTTTTACTGGCTATTTATTAGATTAGCAAGTGGGTTCATCCGTAAGCGTACCTTGAAAGGTATACAAAAAATGCTCGATAAGAGCAGCCATTTTACTCAAGGATAAATGATGTCGAGTTATCAAGAGCCAGTATTGGCACCTGTTTTAGAATTCTTAAAAAAGCCTCATGGTTTATATATTGATGGGCAAGAGGTTGAGTCTGGTACAGAGCAGACACTGAACATATACAACCCTGCAGATGGTCGTGTTATAGCGACATGTGCCGATGCGACGAAGGCACAAGTAGACCGAGCGGTATCGAGTGCCTGGCAAAGCTTTGTGCAAAAATTTTGGGTTCAGATGCTGCCAGTCCAAAAAGAACGGATTTTACTTAAATTTGCAGATCTCGTAGAGGCGCATGCGGATGAGCTTGCACAGCTTTTGACTCTAGAGCAGGGTAAGTCATTAGGCATGGCAAAAGCGCTGGAAGTAAATTGCGCAGTTCAGTGGATGAGGTATACGGCAGGGTTAGTGACAAAGCACAATGGCCACACGCTAGATGTGTCTATTCCATTTCCAGAAGGCGCGCAGTACAAAGCGTGGACAACAAAAGAGCCAATTGGTGTTGTTGTGGGTGTTGTACCATGTAACTTTCCATTACTTATTGGAGTATGGAAAATACTTCCAGCCCTTGCAGCAGGATGCTCGGTGGTAATTAAACCGTCTGAGACAACGCCTATTACCATGCTTAGGTTAGCTGAGTTAGCCACCTTAGCAGGTGTGCCTGATGGGGTATTCAATGTTGTCACTGGTCAGGGAAGTGGGTGTGGGCAATGGTTGATATCTCACCCCCTGGTAAACAAGGTTAGTTTTACAGGCTCTACAGATATTGGCAAAAAGGTAGCTGTAAGTGCGGCTGCTGATTTAAAAGAGGTGGCGTTGGAATTAGGAGGGAATAACCCGGCTATAGTACTAAAAGATATTGACCCAAACGTGGCTGTTGAAGGGTTACTGGCATCGAGTTTCTTAAATCAAGGCCAAGTATGTGCGGCAAGTTCTCGTATTTATGTTGAGGCACCTTTATTCGATAGTGTCGCATCGCAGTTTGAAGAAGCAATTAAGTCTATGCACATTGGCTCAGGGTTTGACCCACAAGCACAAATAAACCCATTGAGCACTTATGCGCAGCAGAGAGCGGTGGAATCGCACTTGACTCAAATACGAGATCAAGGAGTTGAAATTATCACTGGCCAACAGACTCCACAGGACGGGTTTTATGTTTCACCAACCTTAATCATTAACCCTGAACATAGTGAGCCATTGACTCAAAAAGAGGTATTTGGTCCGGTCATTAATCTCACACGAGTATCGGATGAAAATGAAGCGCTCCAATTGGCAAATGATAGTGATTACGGATTATGTGCCAGTGTATGGACCAATAAACTAGATAAAGCTATGACATATTCCAATGCATTGAAAGCGGGCACCGTCTGGGTGAATAGCCATGCTTTTATTGATCCCAATATGCCATTTGGTGGCATCAAGTTATCTGGGAGTGGCAGAGACTTTGGCGTGAATTGGCTGGATGCTTTTAGCGAAACTAAATCTCTGTGTATTAGATATTAATGTGAACTTATACGTGCCCACAGCACTGCAAGTGCGATGTTACAAGGATTAAAGGAATGAATAAAATGATGAAACCTGAAGACTTTAAAAAGAATCAAGCGAGACCTTTAACAGGTGAAGAGTATTTAGAAAGTTTACGTGACAATAGAGAAATTTACATTAATGGTGAGCGAGTGGAGGATGTCACAACACATCCCGCTTTTCGAAACTCTGCAGCTTCTATGGCAAAGCTATACGATGCTCTACATGATCCTGCATACAAAGATACTCTATGTTGGGAAACAGATACAGGTAATGGAGGTTACACACATAAGTTCTTCCGTTATGCTAAGTCAGCTCAAGAGTTAAAGGAGCAACAAGGTGCAATAGAGCAGTGGGCAAAGCTAACTTATGGTTGGATGGGAAGGACTCCAGATTATAAAGCTGCGTTTGGTAACGTACTTGGCATAAACCCGAGTTTTTATGGTGAATATGAAAACAATGCTCGTACTTGGTATAAGCGTATTCAGGAGTCTTGTTTATATTTAAATCATGCCATTGTTAACCCGCCTATAGATAGACATAAACCGGTTAGTGAAGTCGAAGATGTTTATATTAAAGTGAACCGTGAAACAAAGGATGGAATCTATGTCAGCGGTGCCAAAGTGGTTGCGACCAATTCAGCGCTAACCCATTACACTTTTATCGGTCAGGGTTCTGCTCAAGTGATGGGTGAAAACCCACATATGGCTTTGATGTTTATCTGTGATATGAACGCACCAGGTATGAAATTGATATGTCGAGGTTCATACGAGCAAATGACGACTCATTCAGGTGGTCCATTTGATTACCCTCTATCGAGTCGTTTTGATGAAAATGATGCGATACTCATTCTTGACGACGTGTTTATTCCTAGAGAAAACATCCTCATAAATCAGGATCCTCTGAGATGTAAACGTTGGTTTGTTGAAGGTGGGTTTGGTCAGCTATTTCCGATGCAGGGAGCCATTCGTTTAGGTGTTAAATTAGACTTCCTAACAGGATTGCTTCATAAGTCGTTAGAGTGCACCGGGACGTTAGAGTTTCGGGGAGTCAAAGCAGAAATGGGACAAGTGGTTGGCTGGCGTAATATGATATGGTCCTGTATTCGTGCTATGTATGCTTGTCCTGAATCATGGTACAATGACAGTGTGTTACCTAACGCAGAGGCGATACACACTTATCGTGTTTTCGCGCCACAGGCTTACAATGATCTGCTAAAAATTGTCAAAACGTCTGTTGCGAGTGGACTGATTTATTTGCCGTCTGGCAGCCAAGATATAAAAAATGATTACATTAATAGCTATCTTGAAAAGTACGTACGAGGCTCAAATGGAATTGAATCAACAGAACGGATCAAAATACTCAAGCTGATGTGGGATGCTGTTGGTAGCGAGTTTGGTGGCCGTCATGCGTTATATGAATTGAATTATGCAGGCAGTGCAGAAGAAGTTAAAATGCAATGCTTGGGCCATGCCCAGCGTTCAGGAAGTATGGAGCGCATGATTGATTTGGTCACGGATTGTTTGGCTGATTATGATGTTGATGGCTGGACAGATAAGGCGTCTCATTTAAATCCCATAACGCCTTCTTCTAAAGTCAATGAAATCGGTGAAGCCACTACAGTCGATGCAGTCGCTTAAGCCGAGAAACAATGTAATAAGGCATATTTTATGCCTTATTACGACAGGCTTTTACCCTGCTTTACTCAAAATAGCGCTAAGATTTGAATGTTTATCTTGCTCTTGTAGAGTTTGAACAAGAAAGTCGATAAACCTTCGCACTCGAGGTGTCTGATAACTGCGTGACAGGTATACAGCCCACAGTGAAAAATGCCAATTTGTGTAACTACTCAATACAGGGATCAATTGACCACTTTCAATATAAGGCGCTGCAATATCATATGGAGCTTTTACTATGCCATGGTCATGCAGTGCTGAATTCAAGAGTATTTCCACTGAATTAGCTTTAACATTTCCACTGACTTTTACCGTGAAGTTTTCTTCATTCGCTTGAAATTGCCAATCTACACTATCCATATGAATAAGGCAGTTGTGCTTGATGAGCTCTTTGGGGTGTGTTGGGTTACCGTGTTTTTCAAGGTAGCGAGGGGATGCGCATAAGAGTGCGCCTAATTGCAATAGTTTACGAGCGATGAGGTTCTCGTCAGGTAGTTCAGTGAAGCGTAAAGCTATATCTACCCTGTCCGCAACTAAATCAGTCATTTTATCGGAAGCAAGGATGTTGATAGATACTTCAGGGTGCTCGTGAGTAAACCCTTCTACGATGGGTAGTAGAGATTGGTTGGCAAAGCCAATAGGAGAGGCAATGCGCAATTCACCGTAAAGCTGGGTTGATTGCGCTTGAGCTTGAGACTGTAATGCATTGAACTCGTCCATAATACGTTCAAAGTACCTTAACGCCGTTTGCCCTGCTGGCGTTAAACTGACTTGCCGTGTAGTTCTGTGCAGCAGTCGCTGGTGGAGCCATGATTCAAGTTCTTGAACATGCCTAGACACTTGTAAACGACCTATTTGCAATTGCTTTGCCGCTTCGGTAAAGCTATTTTGCTTTGTGACTTCGACAAAGCTTTTAATGGCTATAAACTTATCCACACTCTTTCCCAAATTATAATTATTTTCATGGCTCGGCTATAATACGGTCTCCTAATTATTGATTCAATCAAAATGCCATTGAATATGTAAAAATACGACCAATTATTTAGATTGTTTATGGTTGGAGGGAAATGGGAGTTATTTTGAAATTACTATGGGCATTAAATTAGTTTTAAATTAAATGAGGTTTGTGTGTTTTTTCTTTTTTAATCAGTGTTTTTATGGTTTTTTATTTTTTATATTATAACATGCAAATGTTGCTTGTGTTTTTGGTTTTTATTAAACTTTTTAGATTGGTTTAATTTGAGTTATTACATTATTGTTATTTTTAATATATGAAAACTAAGAAAGTCAAAAATGATTGTGCCGTTTTTTGCGTTTAATTATTGAGCTTTACGTTGTTGACCCAGATATCAATTATGAATCTATGTTGTATGATCCTGTTGTTATGAATTGTTCGGTGTCGCTAGAAAAGCGTTCTGTTAACGCTACGATTTAATTTTATAATTTTTATTTTTTGTAGTGTCATCAGGTGCGGGCTGCAGGTTTCTATGGTGTGAAGCCTGTGCTGAGTGAGTTCATCAATGAGCGGCTGAGTTATATACAAGAAAGGCTATCACATATGATCCAGATAAAACTGATCTAAAAAGGTGGAGATGTGAGTGATAAGATAAACGAAGTACAAATAAGGTGCGTGCTTTTCGCTAATTTATAATTTAAGCAGTAAATGTGTCATTCAAAATAAATAAAATAAGAATTGGGAAGGTTAGAGTGTTATTAACTTTGCTGTGGTTGTTTTTATCTTGTTGTGTTCATATTCACCACGTTAATATGATTTTCAATTTCGGGGTATTGTATCGAAATAAGATGTAATGTGTATCTCATTGTCTCATTTATTGCTACGTATATAAAAATTACACTATGTCATGTTTTTAATATTATAAATAAAGGTGGTAATAAATGAATATTGCAATTGTAGGTGCGGCAGGTTGGTTAGGTAATGAAATATTACAAGAAGCAAAGAGACGTGGACATAAGATCATCGCATTAGTAAGAGATCCAGCAAAAATCAAAGATACAGATGTTGACGTGAGGTCGTTTGATGTGACTGATCAAACCAACTCGTTAGCTGATGCGGTCTCTGGTGCCGATGTCGTTATTTCTTCTGTATCTGGCCGTAGCAATGGAGACCATACTATTTTTGCTAAAGCCGCACAGCGCTATTTAAATGAATTGCCCAGCACAGAGGTTTCTAAACTCATATGGGTTGGTGGCGCAGGAAGTTTAGAAGTAGCTCCGGGAGTCAAATTGGTCACTGTGCCTGACTTCCCTGCTGAATATAAAGAAGAAGCATTGGGTATGTCAGATGCGTTGGATGTGTTTCAAAATACAAGCAGTGATTTAAATTGGACTTTTGTTTCGCCCGCAGCAATTATATTTCCTGGTGAACAGACTCAAAAATATCGTATTGGCCAAGATGCTCTGCTAACGGATGAAAATGGTGATAGTAAAATATCTGATTCGGACTACGCATGGGCCCTATTAGATATTTTAGAGAAAAACCTACAACCAAAGCAACGTATTGGGGTTGCATACTAATTGATACATCAGCTTAATTTTAGCGCACTCACGAAAGTATTTTTATTATATAATACCTTCCATTAGGCCACTTTGATGTGGCCTTGTTTGTCATCTTGCTTCTACTTATCTGACTATCCCTATCTAATTTTGTACAAAATGCGTGTTCTATGCACTAAATTAGCCCTTTTAGAGTGGTTTTTATTGACAGGTTAATCTTTGCTCATTAAAATTCGGCCACCCATTTATTCGTTCAAAGCTTAGAATGAAAAATTGGGCCAGATTTTTTTATTTTTCAGCAGTAATTTTAACTAATCAGGAGCTATTTAATGGCAACTATTAACCAGCTAGTGCGTAAGCCACGTCGTAGCAAAGTTACTAAAAGTAACTCAGCCGCGCTTAAAGCTTGTCCGCAAAAGCGTGGTGTATGTACTCGCGTATATACAACTACACCTAAGAAACCAAACTCAGCATTACGTAAAGTAGCGCGTGTACGTTTAACTAACGGTTTCGAAGTTACATCATACATCGGTGGTGAAGGTCACAACCTTCAAGAGCACAGTGTAATCCTAATCCGTGGTGGTCGTGTTAAAGATTTACCAGGTGTGCGTTTCCACACAGTACGTGGTGCACTTGACTGTGCAGGCGTAAACGACCGTAGACAGGCTCGTTCTAAATACGGTGCAAAACGCCCTAAGGGCTAATGGTTCTCCGTTAGTAAGGCCAAGCACTTAAGTTTTAATTTTTAAATAATTTGTTTTGGGGAATCGTTTTAAATAACGAACCTGAAGATACCGGAGATATAAAATGCCTAGAAGACGCGTAATAGGTCAACGTAAAATTCTTCCAGATCCTAAGTTCGGATCGGAACTTCTTGCTAAATTCGTTAACGTAGTAATGTTAGACGGCAAGAAATCTACTGCTGAAAAAATCGTATACGGTGCGTTAAACGTGGCTGCTGAGAAATCAGGTAAGTCGCACCTTGAAATCTTTGAGTCTGCACTTGAAAATGTACGTCCAACGGTAGAGGTTAAATCTCGCCGTGTTGGTGGTTCTACATACCAAGTACCAGTTGAAGTACGTCCAGTTCGTCGTAACGCATTAGGTATGCGTTGGTTAGTTGACGCTGCACGTAAGCGTGGCGAGAAGTCTATGGGCCTTCGTTTGGCTCAAGAAATCGTTGACGCTGCTGATAACAAAGGCACTGCGGTTAAGAAACGTGAAGACGTTCACCGTATGGCTGAAGCGAACAAAGCATTCGCTCATTACCGTTGGTAATCTGCTAAGACCCTTTAAGAGGATAATATGGCACGTACAACTCCTATTGAGCGCTACCGCAACATCGGTATTTGTGCTCACGTAGATGCAGGGAAAACCACCACAACAGAACGAGTTCTGTTCTACACAGGTCTGTCTCATAAGATCGGTGAAGTTCATGATGGTGCTGCAACTATGGACTGGATGGAGCAAGAGCAGGAGCGTGGTATTACCATTACTTCTGCTGCGACCACGTGTTTCTGGAAAGGCATGGAAAGTCAATTTGACGACCATCGTATCAATATTATTGATACGCCAGGACACGTAGACTTCACCATTGAAGTAGAGCGTTCTTTACGCGTACTTGATGGTGCGGTTGTGGTGTTATGTGCTTCATCAGGTGTGCAGCCACAGACAGAAACTGTTTGGCGTCAGGCGAACAAATACGAAGTACCTCGCATGGTCTTCGTAAATAAAATGGATCGCACTGGTGCTGACTTTTTAGCTGTCGTGGAGCAGGTTGAAACGCGCCTTGGCGCGACACCTGTGCCTATTCAGTTACCAATTGGTGCTGAAGACGAATTTAAAGGCGTTATTGATCTCATAAAAATGAAAGCCATAAACTGGAATCAAGAAGACCAGGGTATGACGTTTACATATGAAGAGATCCCAGCAGACCTTCAGGATTTAGCCGAAGAATGGCGCGCTCACATGGTTGAGAGTGCTGCTGAGGCTACTGAAGAGCTAATGGACAAATATCTAGAAGACGGTGAGTTGACTGAAGAAGAGATTAAATCTGCACTTCGTCAACGTACATTGGCCAGTGAAATTGTGCCAATGACATGCGGTAGTGCATTCAAGAACAAAGGTGTTCAAGCTGTGCTTGACGCTGTTGTTGAATTCATGCCGTCACCTACAGAGGTTAAAGAAATTCAAGGTGTGTTGGAAGATGAGTCTGAAGACACCCGTGCCGCAGATGACAGTGCGCCGTTCTCGGCGTTGGCATTTAAAATTGCCACTGACCCATTTGTTGGTACTTTAACCTTTTTCCGTGTTTACTCTGGTACTATTAAACAGGGTGACGCGGTTTACAACCCAATTAAAGGCAAAAAAGAGCGTTTGGGCCGTATAGTTCAAATGCACGCTAATTCTCGTGAAGAGATCAAAGAAGTACGCGCTGGCGACATCGCGGCGGCGATTGGTCTGAAAGATGTCACTACGGGTGACACAATATGTTCACAAGAAGCTGTTATTACTTTAGAGCGCATGGAATTTCCTGAGCCAGTAATTTCAGTCGCGGTTGAGCCAAGAACGGTGGCTGACCAAGACAAAATGGGTCTCGCGCTAAATAAATTAGCGGCAGAAGATCCATCGTTCCGTGTTGAAACGAACGAGGAATCAGGCCAAACGATCATCTCTGGTATGGGTGAACTTCACCTTGATATCATAGTTGAACGTATGAAACGTGAATTCAACGTTCAATGTAACGTTGGTAAACCTCAAGTGGCATACCGAGAGACAATTTGTAGCTCGGTAGAAGCGGAAGGTAAATTCGTACGTCAATCTGGTGGTCGCGGTCAATATGGTCACGTTAAGCTCAAGCTTGAACCAATGGATATTTCTGATGATGAGGCACCAACTTATGAATTCGTCAATGAAATCGTAGGTGGCTCAGTACCAAAAGAATATATTCCAGCGGTTGATAAAGGCATTCAAGAACAGATGCGTCAAGGTGTCCTTGCCGGTTATCCGTTGTTGGGTGTTAAAGCGACATTATTTGATGGCTCATTTCATGATGTAGACTCAAACGAAATGGCGTTTAAAATTGCCGGATCAATAGGTTTTAAAAACGGGGCGCTTGAAGCGAATCCTGTTATTATGGAACCTGTGATGAAGGTTGAGGTTATCACCCCTGATACAAACATGGGTGATGTAGTAGGTGACTTAAATCGTCGTCGTGGCATAATTGAAGGCATGGAAGAAGCATTTGGTGGCTTAAAGCAAGTTAATGCACAAGTCCCGCTTTCTGAAATGTTTGGTTATGCGACCGATCTTCGCTCCGCTACACAAGGCCGTGCTTCATACTCAATGGAATTTTCCAAGTATGCTGAAGCCGGAAAAAATGTAGCAGAAACAATAATTGCAGCTCGCGCTGTTAAGTAATTTTAGTTCGGTCCGGTCTCTAAGGGCTGGACTTTAATTTCTTTATAGGAATTTTTAAGATGGCAAAAGAAAAGTTTGAACGCGTAAAACCGCACGTAAACGTTGGTACAATCGGCCACGTTGACCACGGTAAAACAACCCTAACTGCAGCAATCACTAACGTACATGCAAAAGTATACGGTGGTGAAGCAAAAGACTTCGCAGCAATCGATAACGCTCCAGAAGAGCGTGAGCGTGGTATCACAATTTCAACGTCTCACGTTGAGTACGATACACCGACTCGTCACTACGCACACGTAGATTGTCCAGGACACGCGGATTATGTTAAA
>NZ_MIET01000018.1 GCF_003590335.1 Pseudoalteromonas sp. MSK9-3
AGACGGTTATTAGTCGAAGGCGCTCATAGTTATCGCCATGCAGCCAACATATCGACTGAACTACAAAAACGACAAGAAGGCTTGCCAAAGCAAATTGTTGATATCGCATGGAAAGCACAATTAAGACTCTGCAAACGTTATAAAAAGCTTATAAATAAAGGCAAGCATTACAACCTTGTTGTCACTGCTATTGCCAGAGAAATGATTGCGTATATCTGGGCAATTGCAAAAGAAGTAGTATTGATACCCGTTAATCCAAGATTACGTTCAGCACGGGTACCCGCTTAATATGAACGAATTAGAGTTAATGCATTGGGTCAAGCATCGGATGTGGCACAACCACCGACGGCGTTAGGATGGCAATGCTGCAAACACAGTATTGAACCACGAACATAGACTGAAGACAGGTGCCACGTCGAACTAAGTAAGGTCTGCTCTGCCCACGAAAGTGAGTAACCAACGAATATCAGCATGAAAACCGACGAAATTACTTGCTTCATCTTATGTATTAACTCGCTCTAATTCGAATTGAGAGATTATGGCTTATAGTTAAGCAGGGATCAGTGTGTTTAACTTGACAGTGGGAGTCATACCAACGCCCGCATAAAGTGCGGATAATGCTTGGCTAAAATTAGCGAAGAATGAGCGCCAGCCAAGCGTTTGACGTCATTTTTTATGCGCTTGTTATAAGTACATT
Source organism: Pseudoalteromonas sp. MSK9-3 (assembly GCF_003590335.1). GTDB lineage: Bacteria > Pseudomonadota > Gammaproteobacteria > Enterobacterales > Alteromonadaceae > Pseudoalteromonas. The sequence goes on from NZ_MIET01000018.1 coordinate 698, forward strand.
ACTCAGAGTGCTTTTTGTATAAAGCCAACTTTGAACTTTCTAACTGACTCAAAAGTACTTCTTTCATTTTGCTTTGACTTATCCCTATTTTGTTCTCTTTAAACCTTACACTATTTACTCGAATTATGAGTTCTGCACTTTTATCTTGTTTAGCGACAAACTCAGGAAATTCAAAAGATATTACACATGTTCCACTATAATTAATAAAATCAAATGTATAAGAAGCTTCTATCCTGTGCATTTGAATGTTTTTATGTAACCTTCTATTTTTAATGAAAAATGTGGAATGTAGCTCTTTACCTTGAATTTCTAAGTTACTAACTTTTTCTTGCATCCAAGAAATTTCTTCTGGGAGTTCTAGGGATGTGTCAGGGCTAAAGCCAATATCCTTAGTATCTTTGAAGTAAAGCTCATTATTTATTTGCTTTTGACTCAACTCTTGTAAGAACTTAATTCTTTTTTCATTAGTGAAATCAGAAAACCTTATCTTTTTCACTTTTTCTTCACTTTTAACGTGACCCGATTTCTTTAGAAGTCCAATCACATCAGAGGCTATTTTATTAGCCACCTCCTTTGTTTCATCTGACGTATGAGACAAACTGATATTAATATCTAAAGCATCTCCATCTTTTTTTAGTTTAACTTTTCCACTAAATTGCGTCGTATTCTTATTCCAACTTTGAGTGTAGTCATATCGTTCCACACTAAAATCTAACTCAATATTGTTAGGATCGTTATCTATGGTCTTAAAGCTTGGATTTCCCAAAACCTTATAATTCGCAAACTCTTTTTTAGTAATTTGGTTTACATTGTAACCTAATGGTATTGCATCAATTAAATTTACATCTACTGCTTCACATTTAATTGATTGTGTCTGCCTTTTGGGGTTAGCTTCTCTTACCTTTAGGTTTTCGTTGAGCTCAATTAACTCTGAGGGGGTTATTCCTGTCCTCACTAAGATAGGGATATATGAACTTTTTTCTTCTACAGAAACAAAAATCCCTCTTCTACGAATCAGTCCTCTAAGATCTGATTTAACTACGCCTGAATCATTTAAAAACTCTCTTAGTGAATCCCCAAATGGTAATAGGTATTTTTTATTCATTTATTAAATTCCTAAAATCAGAGCTATAAGATTTTACAACTACATTAAGCGAACTTTTTGTGTCCTTTTTTAAACGTTTTGCTCTTTTTAAGATTGGGTCATGTTTCAAGGGGTCGTATTCTGGAAAAAGGAAAATAAAGTCACCGGTGAAATCTTGTGAAACGTCACTGGCCAAATACAAGAGTCGATTAATAGCTTCTTCGGAAAAATTTTCTCTGCTAGACAAACAAAATGATACTTTTTTTGTCTGCTTATCAATTATCCTAAATGGTAATAAATTTGAAGTTAAATACTCAACAGGCATGATGCTTCCGAATTTATCAATATCAGGATCTTTAAAGTTGGAGGAGCTAAATGCATAATGAAAGTAACACTCATAGTTCCTGTAATTATTACGAATATAATTCACAGAATCGTAAATGAATGCAGCACGACTATTATCAACAACATGTACTGTTGAGAAGTTAAGGCTTTTATCTAAATTTATATTTGCAATTTTACTTATAACATCTTGGTCTGACTCTTTATGGTTACTTAGCCAAAAGAGAACTCCAACATCACTAGCTTTATTAATCCCTGACATTTCATAGTCTTCGTTATTAGACGACCTCAAGTCAGACTTCATAAAGCACTCTACCGTTTGGGCTAAGTCTTTTAAATGCTCTTTAAATTTTGATGATGGGTTGGCAGGGTAAGGATCATTTGTATATTTGACCGATAATACAATATTTTCGAGTGTGTAATCTTGGAGTTGAGATCTAAATGAATGGAATACATCAATACCATGAGTTGTTCTATTCTTTTTTGCACTTGCTCTTTTATGTTTTTCTGGAAAATGACAACTTATTGACTCATCGTCTAGAAAATTATCCCAACCTATAATAGTTAGAAATTCAGAAACAAGCTTTTCTCCTTTTTCACCAATTTTTCTTGATAGCTCACCCATAACTTTCCTTAAACTTATTATTCAAATAATATCGAACAGGCCAAATTGTACTTATAACAGCGTTTTAACTTAAATACCGACAATCACTCTGCTCTCATTCCGTTCAGAGAAAATCAGAATTACAAGACAATTAAATTAATATTAACAAATTACCACCATCTGTAACATATCACAATCATCTTTCCACACCTCATGAACCCGATAATTGACTTAACCGAGAACATATTTGACTCGTTATGTAAAATCCAAAAATTAAAAAATATAATAAATTCAACACTGTAAAGACTTTACTTTTAGTTAACCGAGCGTAATATCACTTTACATAACGAGAAGGAAAGCTGTACTTGCTAAATAACCCTCTCCTTTCGGACCTCAAAAAATCACAGGGTAATTGCTTACCCTGTGATTGTTCTTTTGAGCTCAGAGTTAGAGACACATATATAATTCAGCTCTGCTTACTCATGCTATTTTTTATTTACTCACGCTATTTATTAACTGTTAACTGATAGCTTCCTGCGCCTGAATACGAATAAACCAAGATGCGGTAATAGCCGCTGGCGGCATTGTAGCTAATCGATTCCTGCGATGTCGGTGTTTCAGATATCGCGACTTGCTGCCAGCTGCCATTGGTCCACTTTTCAAGCTTTAAATCAAAGTCGGCGTTACTTGGGCCGGCAAGTTGTAAGCCAATGGTGCCACCCGCGTATTGAAACCAGCGACCATCAGGGTGAACGTGCTGTTCTTTGTTCGCCAGCGTGCCTGTATACACATCACCCGTTGGTGGCGGTGTGCCTGTAACAAGCTCAAATGACATCGTAGCTGCAGCGTCTGAAATATTCTTAATCGACAAGCCTGAATCTTGGCCATTCCACCACAGTGCATTGGTGCCTTTATTGGTTAATGCATTGGGTAAAGTACTTGAAAACTCTCCTGCGGCTTTAAATAAGTCGCTATTATCACCGCGGTTAATGTTGTTTTCTGGATCTCGATTCGCGTCGGCGTGTTCCATTTGAATGTATGGTCGCCACTCATTCGAGTTACTACCTGCATTGTCTACGTGCCAAATCGCAAGCCCTGAGTCTAACTGCTCTGAATTTTGTCCTGCGCGATGAACCGCTTCAATATAAAACGCTTCGTTTCGGTTGGCAGGGTTGGTCCACTTATATGATGTGTTACTTGCCGACGTATGCGTTAACACCCCTTTTGGTGCATTGCTATTTATGGCGGGATTTAGCTCTGTCACTGCATCCCACCCTGCAAGGTTTCTAAAGTGCGCCACCGGTGGCGTGGGTTTAAACTTATTGGTAGTGCCAATTGCGCCATAACCCATCACGCCAAAGCTTGCGACAGAGCCTTCGGAGCTACCATCATAGTCATACAAGTCAGGCCAATTGGTGATCAAGTGCCCTGATTCATGTACAAAGGTACCAATGGCTAAGCTATCACGCATATCGGTGATCTGGTATCGGTCGGTGCATACGCCGTCAGCACAAAATTGGGGGCTCAACCGTGCCATGTGTGGCCATAGCCCTTTTGACCAACTGCTATCAGAATTACCCGCATAAAAAATGTTTAAACCTTTTATTTGCTTACTGCTGTTGGTTGATAGCGTCGAAAAGTCAAAGCCTTGCTGTACTTCAAGCCAATCTAAGGCTTCTTTTATCAGCTCTTGTGAGCGCACGGTAGAGCTATAACGGCTGTCGGCATAGTACGATTTGTTCTTTTTCGCGGTGTAGTACTGAGTTACCGTATTGGTATAGTCTAACTTGCCCCCTGAGACCGACCTAAAATACCCGCGTACCGACTGCGCATTACCAAATTCGGTGTAATTTAGTTCATTTAAAAAAGACTCAATTTGGCTTTTATTGATAGTGCCCCGCTGATCAGGAAAATCAATAATAATGGTAAGGCCTTTTACATTACCCGCCGCCTCTTCAAGTGCAGTGACTTGATTTACATCCTGCGTTAAATGAGATTGGGTTTGATTGTTAACTACAGTATGGCTGTGTAACTGCTCGGTACTTAACAACATGGCTTGCTGCGCTTGTGCCACTTTTGCACTTACAGCAGCGGGGGTTAAGGTTTTCACATTTTGCACATGTTGTTGTGACGTGCCTTGTTGTGAAGCGCGAAGGTCGGTGGCATCTTGCTGCGAGTTATTCGCGGCGTCCGCCTTAGCTAACACCCCAGTCGAAATAAGCTCAGCCCCATCACTTGATACCTCAGCATAGGCTAAGCCATTTAATTGATTATCAAATATAACCAATCGCCCGTCGCTCGTGCGTTGGTAAGCAAAGTAGTCGTTGCCGTCTAGGGAGATGGTGAGTACCTCTCCATTTGGCTGCGTATAATGATATTGTGCATTGTCATAGGGGATTGCCGCATTGGCAATCGTGCTCACTAAGGCTAATTTAGCCAAAAGTAATGTGTTAAACCGATACATGTTTGTTCCTTAAATAAGTTCAAGAAACATACAATTAACATTTAATGTATAAATAAGCAACAAATTACTATTGGAGCAATTAGTTCATTTATTTAATAAATTGATCAGCTCAGCGCGCAGTGCCATTGATTGTGCGGGGTTCATGGCTGCCAGGCGGCCTTTAGCATCATTTGGAATATGGGTATGCTTATCTTCACTATTAAAAATATAGTGATCAAATATGCTTTGCCAAGCGGCTTTTTCATGTGCAGGTAACTGGGCTAATGATAATAACGCATGGGTTAATACGTCACTGGGCATACCTAAATGGCGGGGTACATCTCGCCACCAATAGTTGATCAACGCATTGACATTACTCTTACCTTCAACATGATGCCACCATAGGCTAGGAATATAGAGCATATCACCGGGATGCGCATCGCATACAAAGGCGTGAGTTTGTGCCTCTTTATAGCGCGGAAAACGCATTAAATCGGGGTCGGTTATATCCACCAAACTCACCACCTGCCCAGCAGGCGTTACATCCATGGGGCCTGGGTATAAGTTTTTAATTTGCTCAGGAGCAAACAGGGTAAACTGGCGCTTGCCCGCCACCACACAGGCTAAGTTATCTGGCACGTCATAATGGGCTGCAATTTTAGTTTTACCCCCCAGCCACAGACTGGTTAATGCGCTGTCGTGCTTATAGCTGTCTGTATGTGCAAAATTAAATGGGGTGTGTGCAGTTAAGCCGGGCAAGCAATACTCTAACGTGGTAGAGCCCATATACACGGTGTCTGTCGTTTGGGTTGTTTCTTGAACCGAGGTCTGATTTTTTAAATGGCGAACAATCTCAGCCAGTGTGGTTTTACTTTGTGTAAAGTTCTTGTTGGTTAAGCTGTTATCGTAAAAAAATCGGCCGTTATACTTTGCCGCCAGCCTGCAGGCAAATACCGGCACGTTTACATCAAATTGAGCGATGTAATCAAAAAATGCCTCATCAGAGTGTATTGCCGCTTGAACAATAGGCCAGCTGTGCGCCGCCCCTTTAAATAAAATAGGTTGGCTTTGCTGTTGTGTTACCTCAGTAATTAACGACGAAATTTGCGTTTGGTCAGGCAAGTCAAAAGTAAGTACGCTATTCATTTAGTGCCCTTAAGCTTCACTTTGCGGTGGGCTTTGGTGCTCGGTTCGTTGCTGGTTTTGGTTCAACTTTACATTGACCAAGTTTTTTAACTGCCCAAGAGACGCCATCACCATATAAATATGCTGTAAATAACCTACTTGGTGCAGCGCTTCCAGGGCACTTGCGTCTAACTGACGTAAATTATCTTCATTGATGGTGTACAAGCCAGTTAAGGCATCTGATCCTACTTTAAGGGTGGCACTTTCCAACAAATCATATTTAAGTAAGCTTTGCATGAAGGCTTCGTCGTCAGCATATCCATGATGAATAGCCTGTAAAACACTGTTTATTTGTGTCAAATATTCACTATTGCCGCCGTGCTCTAAAAATAGCGCCTCACCACGTTCATAATTTACTCTGGGGTGCGCTACATCAATGTGCACTGCCGCGACTTGCTCGGGCACACCGTTATTTATGTGTTCTGTGAACCCAATTAAAAACGGCGCACGTAATATCGACAGGGGCATATACTCGGCCATCCAATTGTCGTTTTCTAAATATAAATTTTCTCCCTCAGCAAACCCCAATAACACCACAGAGTGAAACAGCCCTGTTTGTGCGTTCTTTTTGAAAAAAATCACATACTCATTTTGCAATTGCACAAACTCGCTGGGGAATACCCCCGTAATACTCACATCATCGCCAAGTTGGCTACTACGATGGGTCATTACTTTAATTTTATGATGGTCTTTATTATTTACTAGCTCAACTTTGCTCATTGTCACCTCTGTTTATATTTTTGGTATTCCGTGGTTCTTAATATTCAAAAGCAATGCTCGGTTTGTGGGTAAGGTCTGTTTACCCTGTTCAGCAAAGCGATTTACGCTGAGCTGAATGTCTTTAAAAAGAGTCTCTGACTGCATCGATAAAATCGGTTGTGTTATAGCTGTGTCAAAGCCCATGCCATATAAAATATATTGGTAACTTGCTACCGAAAATATATCGTTGCTATGGGGTAAATCTTGATGCTTAGGCACTTGATAACGCCACAACGCCAAGAGTTCACTCAAGTTTTTCGGTATGCCTTGTGAGCGCATAGTTTGCCAATATTCACTGTCAGCCCGATTACTCAGCACATAATGCAATTTTAAAAATGCCACCGCACTTTGCCAATGATGGCTAAACTCTCGGTTAAAGCGTGCGGCGACCGTTTCCATATGTACGGGGTTTTGCGGTAAGTTTTCAGCAATATACGCCGCACTTAACTCAATCATAACCAATGCAGATGCCTCTAAAGGCTCTAAAAATCCCGCTGACATACCCACTGCAACACAGTTTTTATACCAAAGCGTTTGCCTGTACCCGGGGTTAAACTTAATTGTGCGAATAGCCTCTGCATTGGGTTTGCTTAACCCTTGTTTTTTAATATAGTTTAACAACGCAGCCTTGGCGATGTGCTCACCGGTAAACTCACTGGCAAACGTATAGCCAATACCACGGCGTGTGGGCAAAGCAATGTCCCATATCCACCCCTCAGTTTGTGCGGTAGAAAGCGTGCAAGAATTTATATCGCACTCACTGCTCTTGTGGGGCACTTGCACCGCAACCGCTGAGTCATTTTTTAACACCTGCTGTTGACTCAGCCACGGTACTTTATAGTGTTTATCAATCAGTAGTGCCGCGCCGCCGCTACAATCAATAAATAAGTCTCCTGCTACATTGCCATGTGTTGTTGTGATCACAGCCTCTATGTTATCGGTGCATTGTCCAATAACCTCTATCACCTCATCCACAATATGCGCGACGTGTAATTGCTCAGTGCAATGCTTTTTTAAAAGTTTTGCGAATTTATCTGCATCTAAGTGGTAGCCATAATTGCCTTGGCCTGTAAATTCTTTATCACTGCCCAGCTTGGGCGCTAATTTGGCGTCACACCATGTTGCTTGTGGGCACAGCATATGGGCAAAGCTCAGATCTGAACTTCTTGGAACATGTGCTGAGTGACCTTGAATATACCCTGCGGGTAACGAGAAGGGGTGATAATAATTGTCAGGCATCTGACTCGACCCCCAATTAATAAACTGAGATCCTTGCTTAAAAGATGCGTCACAGCTGCGCATAAAGTCTGTTTCAGTTATGCCAATTTTTTGCAGTGTGTCTCGCATCGTAGGCCATGTGCCTTCGCCCACACCAATGGTTTTAATATTCGCTGATTCGATGAGCGTAACGTGCACCTGCTCGCCATGATGGGCAGCAATAACGCCCGCGGTTAACCACCCTGCACTGCCCCCACCAATGATGACAATGCGCGTCACTGTACTATTTTTTGACGCACTATTTTCTGATGCACTGTCGCCCGATGTTTTAGCCGTCGTATTGTGACCCATATTCTCAACCATACTTTCAACCGCACTTTTCAACCTTAACTTAACCAAGATAGGTGTCGCTGCATTGCGTGCTTTATCGTACAAACGGCTGTATCACAGATACAGCCGTTTATTTTTAAACACACTTTCCAAATCAATTATTTAAAAAGTATAGCGGGCGCCAATATTATAGCGAGCACCATATTGCGCCCCATTTAAAAACTGCTCTGGGTAACGCACATATACACGCTGCGTCTGTTCGGTAATATTTAACCCTTCAAAAAACACCACCAGCTGATCGGTCACTTGGTAATTCACATTTAAATCGACCTGCGAGTATGCTTCGGTAAATACTGGTGATGAATGCTGATCAAAGCCCGATAGAAACTCATCGCGCCAGTTATACGAAAGCCTAACCGATAAGCCGTCTTTATCGTATATTGCCGAAAAGTTAGCGGAGTCACTCATACCCACTAACGCAAATTGTGGGTCAACCACATCTCGGTCTACTTCAACATCACCGCTGACTTTCGTGGCATTGGCTTGCAAGCCAAACCCTGATTCACCAAACATATGCTGAACAGCAAACTCCCACCCATACAAGCGCGAGGCACGTAAGTTTACATCTCGAGATACCGCAAAACTTGCTAACGGATCATCAGTATTACCCGCTATTCGCGTTCCAGCATCACGGCCCATATTTTGGTTAATACGGTCGTGAATAGCCTGATCTGAAGGCTGAATACCCTCTGCAATCAGCTCTTGTCGTGCTTGCTCGGCGCGAGGGCCAATAAACGCATCGGTTAGCCCTGCAATGGTTTCGTTGGTGGTTACATTCACTAAAAAGTTATCTACTTTTTTATTGAAATACCCGATCGATACATAACTGCCTTCTTCATAATAATACTCAGCTGATAGGTCATAGTTATCAGCGACATAAGGCTGTAACTGTGGGTTGCCCACTTCCACTTTGCGCTGACCGACTTTTGGGTTACCAATGAAGTTTTTGGTAGAGCCTAGCGCGTCAATTGATGGGCGAGTGAGTGAACGAGAGTAAGATGCACGTAAAATCACATCATCAACAATTTCATAGTCAATATCGACACTGGGTAGTAACTCTTCGGTTTCACCTTCACCTTGCGAAAAGCTCTGATCGGTGGCGTACACATATTCCCACTCATTACCATTTACCCACTCCATCGACACCGCAGGGCGCTCTAAACCCGCAGAGGTGACCTCCGTTTTTTCATAGCGCAAACCAACCAGTACATTTAATGGCATGTCATCCACATCAAACGTCATGCTCACTTGGGTATACAAGGCCGTTGTGACTTCTTCAACACGGCTGTCGTTATCTATGGGGCCTGATTGGAACTTGCCATTTACATCGGTTGGCCAACCTGAATTGTATATATCTGGTGCAATGGTATCTTCAATGGTTTCAAACAAGTGTAACACCGAATCAAAATCCGCCGTGACATAGTAATCGATGGCTTTATTATTGCCGTTAGAGAAGCCATCGAGTAATGAACTTATACCCACTCGTTCAAACATATCATCAGGGAAATGCACCGCAGACCAGTTCCACCAGCCGGCTGGCAAGTTTTGCGAAAAGGCTTTGGTTTGCCTAAATTCCATTTTGGTATGCGCGCCACCAAAACTCACTTTATTCACAAAGCCATCATTTTGATTTACCCATTCACCTTTTAACTGAAACTGCTGCATGTCATTTTCGCTGGTGTCGTTTGTGACAGCACCAAACAATGAACCAATATCAGCGCCCGTAAGTTCAGCTTGAGGCTGGCCCTGCCCATCAATTAAATCAAGCCCCCATAATGGGATCCCGCTACCATCAACGGTATTCGATTTAACATTGATGTTTGCGGTATTTGGGCCAAACTCAGGCCCAGAGTCTGCACAAAAACCACAAAACGTATTACCAATAATCAAAAATGCATCAGAACCTAAACCTGCTCCGCCATTGGTGGCCGATGAGTCATGCATATCAAATTGCAGTTCTAGGGCATCACTGGCTTGCCAAGTTAGGTTAAAACCCAAAGACTTGTTTTCATTTTCATACTGAGCACGGCTTAGATTCGTTGCATAATCGCCGCCAATTTCAGCCACATCGGTATAAGTGCCATTTTCGTTAATGGTGGCACTTTTTACATTACCGCCATTGTTAAACCACACACCAAACCCATTTCGATTTGACTCAAATTCAAGTTTTGAATAGGTGTAGTCAACCGTCGCTTCAATGTCGTCGTTTACGGCATATTGTAAAACCAGCTGACCATTAACACGGGTACGTTCGTTGTCGTTAATCGAGTAGCCTGAATTTTGCGGATACCAAGTCGCACCATCCGCACGCTGATTATTGTCGGTTAATGCCAAATTAGGAGATGCGGCAAGGTTTACATTGGGGATCCAATTATCAATTGCTGCTTTTTGTTCACGATTATTACGGTCTTGATATGAACCCGACAACAAAACGCCTAACCTATCTTCCATAAAAGTATTACTAAAAATACCCGAAATTTCTGGGGTAATGTCATCGCCTGTTTCATTTGACGTTTCAAGCACCCCTTTTAACCCCAACGACGCTTTTAACCCTGGTGACGTAAGCGGCTTAGCAGTGATCATATTCACTGTTGCGCCAATACCCCCACTGGGTAAATCGGCTTTCGTGGTTTTATAGACTTCAACCGCGCTGACACCTTCGGTCGCAATATTTGCAAAATCAAACGAGCGACCTCCAACAGTTGGCATTTGGCGACCATTTAAAGTGACGAGGTTAAATTCAGGGCCCATACCCCGTACCGTTATTTTACTTCCTTCGTTATTACTTCTATCAATAGATACCCCGGTGATCCGTTGCAAAGATTCTGCAAGGTTTGCATCTGGGAACTTGCCAATATCTTCAGCAGTGATGGCATCTACCACCCCTGTTGCACTGCGCTTTACATCCATTGATTTGATTAAACTGCCTTTTATCCCTGTGACTTCAATCACTTCTATTTTTTCTTCTTCAGCAGCATTAGCCAGCGATACTAAATTACCGCCAAGAATGAGCGACAGGCTCGTTGCTAACACAGATTTATTGAATTGCTTGGTTTTCATAGAATGTCCCCAGACCACACCATATGTTTAGTGCTTATGTGTAAAAGTAGCTCAAAAACTACTTTTGCAAATAAAGCACTGAGTTATACGCCCAATTACGTTATTGTGTTTTATAAAATGTAAGCGCTTACATTTAAAGTTAGAATATTATATTTGCTGCGTCAACTGTTTATTAACTAAACCACAACTAAATTATTATTTATGACTGTTTATTCTCGGCTCATACACTCTAAACTGGGCTAGTTAAACTTCTGTTTTTAATCACTTAAGCTAACTGTTTACTTGATTTTCTGACTTCAAGTTTTGGCACAAAAACATCTCGAAGTACCAAACCAGATTTATCATATGTTTTTGCTAAAATGTAGTTCGCAGCCATTTTTCCCATTTGAAAAATAGGATAATCCACCGTTGTTAACGTGGGGTATAAGTAACTGGCGTAAATAATATTATCGAACCCAACAATAGAGAGCTGTTCAGGAATATCTAAATTTAGCTCACGCGCACGGGTCATCACGCCCGATGCCATTTCATCATTGGCACAAATAATGGCACTGAACGCTTTGCCTGTGCCCAACAAGGCATCTAACCCAGCACTGCCTGACTGTTGCTGATAATCACCTTCAAACACCAGTTCGCTATCAAATGCAATATCGGCGTCTTGTAACGCCAATTTGTGCCCGTTTAGTCTGGCTTGTGCATCCTGCTTCCAACTTGGGCCGCTGATATAGGCCACCTGAGCGTGCTGCAAATCTAGTACATGCTGCGTAGCAAGATAACCGCCCTGCTGATTATCTAAACAAATACAATGGGTTGAGATTTGCTCTATGTAGCGATTGATTAATACAAAAGACACACCCTTTGCCGCTAAGTCGATTAAATACCCGTCAGAGACCGCTTCAACATGCAATATTAAAGCGTCGCATTTCCGGCCAATTAAAAACTCAATACTGGCTTGCTCTGTGTCGGCATTTGAGTGACCCGATGCGATAATGGCATGTTTACCTTCACTACGCAGTGTTTGCTCTATGGCGCTCATCATATCGCCAAAAAACGGACCATGTAGCTCCGACACCAGCACGCCCACACTATTGGAACAATTCGACGCCAAAGATTGGGCGATGGCATTGGGTTGATAACCCAACTCTGCCATTGCACTGAGTACTTTTTCTTTGGTTTTATCGCTCACTCGTGCGTTGTTATTCATCACCCGAGAAACCGTTGCCAACGACACCCCTGCAAGTTCAGACACCTGATAAATTGTCGCCATTAAACACCCTCGTTCTGCTTCGCTCTCAGCTTAGTGAATCGCTAAACTACTTTTTTATTATGCTGTTTTACACAACTGACTTTGCACCTGTGCCATTTCACCCGCGTTTAATTTATAGCGCGTCATGATCATCGCAACCACCAACGAGCCAATCGCTGGTAAGAGGGTGAAGCTCAGTACAATACCTTGCTGTGTATCTGATGACTGCACCATATCTGCTTGATAGCCATAATAACTTAATTGCCACCCTGCAATCGCGCCTCCCAATGCAATGCCCAGTTTAATAAAAAACACCACCGATGAATAGACCATACCGGTGATCCTTCGTGACGTTTTAAGCTGCCCATAGTCAATAGTATCAGCCATCATTGCCCATAAAATCGGCGTTGCCATTTGCAAAAAGAAGCTCCACATTGCAAACATCACAAACGCCCACTGCCACTGCTCTTTAGGTACCCAATAAGCCAGTGCACATAACAGTGCGCTGATCAGTTGCAGTGCGATATAGGCTTTTACTTTACACAGTCTATTAGCCAGCCAACTGGAACACGCACACCCTAAAATACTCATGATCATGCCGAGGGTTACAAAGTGCGTAACCAAATCAGGTAATTCTAAGTAATATTTTACAAAATACACAGCCAATGAGGCTTTTAATACTTGGCCTGTCAGTAAACACAGTCCAGCAAACGACAGTAACTGCCACTGATCATTTTTAGCCAGTAGCTTAAAATCTGAAAAAACCGACGCCTTAGCGACTCTTTTTTGATGGGGCAACACACGTTCAGTGGTGCCTAAAAAGCACAGTATAAACAACACTAACCCCAATACACTCATCACTGCCATGGTGTATTGATACCCTTTTTGTTGATTACCTTCACCTAGCAGCTCCACCAGCGGCATGGTGCCCGCTGCAATGATCAGCCCCCCTAACATGCCACACACAAAGCGATAAGATTGCAAAGACACCCGCTCGTTTGGATCAACGGTTAACACGCCACCTAACGCTGAATAAGGGATATTAATTGCGGTATAAACCAGCATCAGTAATGCGTATGTCACAAATGCATAAGCAACTTTTAATTCATAAGGCCAATCAGGTGTGGTAAATGCCAGGACACATATCACTGAAAATGGCACAGCTAGCCATAATAAATAAGGCCGGTATTGCCCGTATTTAGTGTGTGTTCGGTCTGCCAATGCCCCCATCAGCGGATCCGTAACGGCATCAAATATCCTTACTACCAAAAATAACGTGCCGACTAATGCGGCTTCAATCCCCATAACATCGGTATAAAAAATCAATAAAAACATCATCACTGTTTGGAAAATAAGGTTACTTGCTGTATCACCTAACCCGTACGCTATCTTTTCTTTTTTTGTTAGTATCATGCGTCACCTCGCGAATGCATTATTATCTGTTGAGCAGCATATTCCTGTATTGTTTTGCGCTTTCTTTTAAAGTGCGTTGTTGTGTTTGGTAATCGACATAAACGATACCAAAGCGTTTCTCATAACCTTCGGCCCATTCAAAATTATCCATTAGGCTCCATGCAAAGTACCCTCTAACATCTACACCTTGTTTCATCGCGGTGTCTACCGCCGCAAGGTGCGTGTTAAAGTAAGCAACTCTGTCTAAATCAATTATTTGCCCCTGCATCGGTTCATCGTTCATGGCGGCCCCATTCTCTGTGATATAAACAGGGGGTAAAGTGTAGTGCTTATTTAAATCAATCAACAATTTACTTAAGCCTTGTGGGTAAATTTCCCATCCCATTTGAGTTACACTGAACGTTGCAGGAGCCACTAATTCAAAGCCTTCTTGTTCGCAACTACGATATACCGAACGACTGTAATAGTTCACGCCCAAAAAATCTAAATTAGCAGCAATAGTATCCATATCACCGACTTTGATATCTGGCTGATGATCAGAGCTTAGCGAGTCAATAATATCTGGGTATTTACCCTCAAGCAGAGGTTTAATATACCAATGATTAAAATGCTGATCGGCGAGCTTTGCAGCGTCTATATCGGCTTGATTGGTGCTCGCAGCAAAACAAGGACTAAAATTGAGCACAATACCATTTTGACTTTCGGGGCTGTTTTTTTGCAATACTTGCATCGCGAGACCATGGGCTAGCAATAAGTGATGTGCTGCTTTTTTACCATATTGCTTTCCTGATATACCCGGCGCATGAATGCCTATTTCATACCCTAAATACGCGCTGCACCAAGGCTCATTTAATGTTGCGTATGAATATACCTTACCTTTAAACGCTTTGGTTACCACATCAACATAGTGCTCAAACGCATAGACCGTCTCTCTGTTTAACCATCCCCCATTGTTTTCTAGCGCTTGTGGCAAGTCCCAGTGATATAAGGTAACAAAGGCTTTTATATCGCGTTTTTCAAGCTCAGTTAATAAATCAAGATAAAACTGCATCCCTTTGGTATTGACTGAACCATCATGATTTAGCACCCTGCCCCACGATACCGAAAACCGATAGGCACCAACTCCTAAGCTATCAATTAACGATACATCATCACGCCAATGGGTCAGGTGATCGCAGGCAACGTCCCCATTCGATCCATCCACAATGGCACCAGATTTATGACAGAATGTGTCCCAAATGGTGGATTGTCTTGTACTTGATTGACCTTCAATTTGAAAAGCAGACGTTGCCACACCAAAAATAAACTGCCAGTCGTTCATCATAGAATTGTCTGGAATAGTTAACTGCGTCATTGTGCCGTCCTATCTGTTTTGAGCTGTCTATTTAGCGCAATTTTTTACGTTTACATCACACGATGTAGCAGGTGTTTTTTTAAAACTAGGTTGCTTTAGTTAATTGGTGTGCTATAAATGAAAGCGCTTACATTTTTACTAAAGTTAATCGTTAAGCATCATTTGGTCAAGAAATTTAAAACGAGAATAACAAATCAACAGCACGAAACAGGTTGTATAGGAGTCATTATGGCAGGCATACCGATCAGCACACACTCAGAGCATCATGCACAAAGTGGAAGTCAAAACACCCGCTTTGCGTTAGGATCATTAACCACACTTTTTTTCATGTGGGGGTTTATTACCTGCCTCAATGACATTTTGATCCCCTATTTAAAAGCCATGTTCTCCTTGAGCTATACACAAGCGATGCTGATACAATTTTGCTTTTTTAGCGCGTATTTCATTGTCTCTTTGCCTGCTGGCAAGCTGATCAGCAAACTCGGTTTTCAAAGAGGTATTGTGCTAGGCCTTATCATTGCCAGTATAGGCTGTACTTTGTTCTACCCCGCAGCCGCATTAAAACAATATAGCCTGTTTTTGGGGGCGTTATTTGTGTTGGCCTCAGGGATCACCATTTTACAAGTATCAGCCAACCCTTTTGTCAGTATTTTAGGTGACAGCAAAACAGCTTCGTCACGATTAACCATGACACAAGCATTTAATTCACTTGGTACAACCGTCGCGCCTATGTTCGGCAGCACCATGATTTTATCCGCAGGGATCGCTGCAAGCGATGGCAAAGCAGACCAGAGCTCTGTGCAAACGGCCTATTTAATACTTGCGGGTACTTTATTCATTCTTGCGGTGATATTTTCGTTACTCAAATTACCCACTTTAAATGCAGAGCAGCCAAACACAAACACGGCTGGCCCTGCGCACACTCACCGATTTGAAGTACTACAGTATAAGCACTTATCGCTCGGTGCCATTGCGCTCTTTTTATACGTTGGTGCAGAAGTCAGTATTGGCAGCTTTCTGATCAACTATATTGGGTTAGATAATATTGCAGCACTTGAAGAAGCCGAAGCAGCCCACTTAATAGCCTATTTTTGGGGGGGAGCTATGGTTGGTCGATTCATCGGCGCGGCCGTCATGCAAAAAGTCAACGCTGCACACGTGCTGGTATTCAACGCATTGGCGGGTTCAGCGTTACTGTTGTTTGCCATGCTCGGTAATGGTGAAAGTGCAATGTGGGCTATGCTACTGATTGGTCTGTGTAATTCCATTATGTTTCCTACTATTTTTAGCCTCGCGATCAACTCTTTAAATCAACTCACCAGTCAAGGCTCTGGCATTCTATGCTTAGCCATTGTGGGCGGCGCTATTTTACCTTTATTACAGGGTGTTTTAGCCGATGCGATTGGGTTACAGCATTCTTTCATATTGCCACTATTGTGCTTTTTATACATCGCCTACTACGGTTTAAAAGGTACGACGGCACAAAAATTCTCTCGATTTACTAAGTAATTGGAATGAAAATGACAACACCACTTCACTATCTCAGTGTGCTTTTAATGTCGCTATCAACACTGAGTTGTACACAACATGAATCGCAAACAACCACAAAATCCAGTGTGTGGCCAACGTTACACTATAAACTTGCTACAAACTCTGACGTTGAGCAGCAGGTAGAATCTATACTCGCCCAGATGACGTTAGAGCAAAAAATCGCGCAGATGATCCAACCAGAAATTCGCGATATCACCGTTGAAGATATGCGCCGGTATGGGTTTGGTTCATACCTCAATGGAGGGGGTGCCTTTCCTAATAACAACAAACACGCCAGTGCAGCTGATTGGGTTAATCTGGCTGAGCAAATGTACCAAGCTTCCATAGACGATAGCTTAGATGGCAGCACAATACCGACCATGTGGGGAACTGATGCGGTACACGGCCACAATAATGTCATTGGCGCGACGCTATTTCCTCATAATATTGGGCTCGGCGCGGCAAATAACCCAGATCTAATCGAAAAGATCGCCCAAATTACCGCTAAAGAAGTGATGGCAACTGGGATTGACTGGGTATTTGCCCCAACTGTCGCGGTAGTACGCGACGACCGCTGGGGCAGAACCTATGAAGGGTATTCTGAAGATCCCGTTATTGTAGGCCAATATGCATCAGCCATTGTCACGGGCTTACAAGGCAAACCAAATAGCAATTTTTTAGGTGATGAACAGGTCATTAGTACTGTAAAGCACTTTTTGGGTGACGGCGGCACTGTTGGGGGTGACGACCAAGGTAATAATATCGACAGCGAACAGACCTTGTTTGATATTCATGCCCAAGGTTATGTCCATGGTTTAAGTGCTGGCGCGCAAACCGTCATGGCGTCATTCAATAGTTGGCATGGCGATAAAATCCATGGCAATAAATATTTGCTCACCGATGTATTAAAACAAAAAATGGGCTTTGATGGCTTTGTGGTTGGTGACTGGAACGGCCACGGGCAAGTTAAAGGGTGCAGCAATGAAAGCTGTAGCCAAAGTATCAATGCAGGCCTAGATATGTTTATGGTGCCGACCAAAGCATGGAAGCCCCTACTCCAAAACACCCTTGCTCAAGTACAGCAAGGGGAAATTGCATTATCACGTATTGACGATGCCGTATCCCGAATTCTAAGAGTAAAAATACGGGCTGGCTTGTTTACAAAACCCAGCCCAGCTAAGCGAATTTTAGCGGGAAAACAGCATTTAATTGGCCATACTGAGCATCGAAAAGTCGCTAAGCAAGCCGTGAGAGAAAGCTTAGTACTGCTAAAAAATAACCAGCAGACACTGCCGCTAAAACCCAGTAGCAATATACTTCTTGCAGGTGACGGTGCCGATAACATCGCAAAGCAATCCGGTGGCTGGTCTATTACATGGCAAGGCACAGGCAATACCAACAAAGACTTCCCTGGTGGCAGCTCTGTTTATGACGGAGTACTACAACATGTTAGTGCCGCTGGTGGTAAAGTAACATTAAGTCCAAATGGCGAATTCAGCACGCGTCCAGATGTAGTGATCATGGTGTTTGGTGAAAACCCTTATGCAGAAGGCAACGGCGACTTAAATAGCGTGGAATATCAAAAAGCCAACAAGCGTGATTTAGCCTTGCTGAAAAAGTTTAAACTCCAAGGACTGCCAGTAGTCTCGGTGTTTTTATCTGGTAGACCATTATGGGTAAACCCAGAGCTTAATCACTCAGATGCGTTTGTTGCCGCTTGGCTTCCTGGCTCTGAAGGCGGCGCAATTGCAGACGTTTTATTTAAAACACCAACAGACAAAATCAATTACGACTTTACGGGTAAGCTGTCGTTTTCTTGGCCCGCACAGGTGAGCGACCACCACCTGAATGTGCATGACGCCCACTATATGCCCCTATTTGCCTTCGGGTATGGCTTAACATATCGCGATGATGTACACGTTCCCCACCTCGATAGCACCATAGCAGACCCAACAGCGGGGCCAAAAATACATCCTATTTTGCAAGGCACCGTCAAAAGCCCGTGGACGCTCAACATTGTGAGTCAAGCACAACGTAAGCAGATGAGTAGCAACGCAGTGGCACTTGACGCGATTCAAGTCAGAACCATCGACAAAAACGTACAAGAAGATGCACGTCAGATCACGTTTTCACAGACTCAACCAGCAAGAGTTGCCATTAGTCATGTTTTTCCTGAAGATTTACGTGACTTTACCGCACCGAAGAGCGCATTAATGTTTGACATTAAAGTATCAAATAAAGCGGGATTTAGCGCCAAGTTCGGTGTTAACTGCGACGAGAACTGTAGCCGAGGTATTCCCCTTGCAAACGTCGTAAATACTGAACTAATTGATCAATGGCAAAGTACAGCAATGAGTACTAAATGCTTTAGTCATGTAACTGCGTTTGCCAGCGTGTTTAGCCCATTTGCGATTGCCGCAGAGGTCGATACGACCATTAGTCTCGCCAATATTCGTTTAGTACACACGCTACCAAAAGCGCACCAAATGCATCATTGCCCGTAATACAACAGCCCGACAGACTCGGGAGTAATTAATAGAGTGTTGCTAGCCCTTGGCACGCAACACTTCACCCTAAACATTGTGCATATAACAGTGCATACAATCATTTAATTCATATTCAAGGAATGAGTTAAAACCATATGTAAGCGGTTACACCATTTAGACTGAAAAGAGATTGAACTATGAATACAATAAATCGAACTCAGCGGTTATGCGCCTATTCTCTACTCGTTTCAACCATGATTTTTGCATCTGGTTGCTCCGACTCAAGTGGAGAATCGTCTAGAGAGCAGCTTAGCTTTAACACGGCGCCTACGTTCTCAAGTACAGCCAATACCAGTGCATCGGCACAGCAACCTTATAGTTATACCGCGACAGGCGAAGACATTGATGGCGACTCGCTCAGCTATCAAGCACACACTCTCCCGAGCTGGCTTTCGTTTGAAAATAATGTGCTCGCTGGCACGCCCAGCACTACACATATAGGTGATCACGACGTCGTGCTCGTTGTGTCTGATGGTAAGCTCAGTACCACACAGAGCTTTACAGTGACGGTTGCATTAGCAAGTAATGCAAAAGCATGGACCATGACATGGTCAGACGAATTTAATGGCACCTCCTTAGACTCACAGCACTGGCAGGTTGAAACAGGCGACGGCTCACAGTATGGATTAATTGGATGGGGCAACAACGAACTACAGTGGTATCAAGAAGAAAATATCACCGTCGCAGATGGTAAACTTATTATTACCGCACAAGAACAACAGACTAATAATTACAACTACACCTCTGGGCGCATGAAGTCTGAAGCAAAAGTTGACGTAACGTATGGCCGGATCGAAGCGAGCGTAAAAGCCCCATATGGCCAAGGCTTATGGTCAGCATTTTGGATGTTGCCAACAAATAGTCAATATGGCGGTTGGGCATCGGGAGGCGAAATCGACATTATGGAACTATTTAGTCTCACCACAGATCAAAAAGTGTTAGGAACCATTCACTATGGCATGGCGTGGCCGCTTAATCGCAGTGCAGGCGGACAACATAGCCTCAATGTGACAGACACATTTCATTTATATGCCGTAGAATGGGAACAAGATGAAATCCGCTGGTACGTAGATGACGTGCACTATGCGACCGTTTCCTCAGATACTTGGTGGAGTTATTACTACGAAAATTCTGAACTAGGGTACGTATCAAAACCAGCTGCGCCTTTTGATCAAGACTTTCATTTATTACTCAATCTAGCCGTTGGCGGTAATTTACCTGGCTCACCCGATGCACAAACACAATTTCCTGCAGTCATGGAAGTAGATTATGTCAGAGTGTATCAATGTGATTCTACTTCACAAACGGGTGTGGGTTGTGTCACTAAAGTCAATACAGCCGCTACAATTGCAGCGCCAAGTGACGTACATATCGCCACTTACCCTTTATTTATAGATAAAGCGCAAGAGATAACGTGGCATATAAATGATGAAACTGTTTCTCGCGGCTTAACCGCGGCAATCGCATGGGACAACGACGGTGCAATTAGTTTAAGCGAAGTGGATATTGGTGGCGAGCACAATACGGTGCTTGAGATCAGCACTAGCAATATGGGCAATATGGCGATCAGCGCCACAGACAAAGAGGCATTTGCCTTATTTGGTATGGGTAGCTCTGCTGAGCCTTGGAAACTGCATGCCGGCGAGCTGAAATTTGATCTGTTTATCAATAGCGCAAATACCACTGCCGACAGTAATATCCTGATCAAAATGGACAGTGGTTGGCCTGCACTAGGAGAAAAGGTGATCCCTGTTAATACACTGAAAATGGATCAGTGGAACAGAGTCTCTGTGCCTATCAATGACTTATTAGCAACGCCCGGTCAACAGCCTCTTGACATGAACGCCGTTGTGAATTTATTTGTTATTGAATTCAGCGGTGCCGCGCATGTGCAGCTAGATAACATCGCACTAGTGTGTGGTCACAAAGACAGCGGCGGGTGCGGCATCAATCCACCCAAAGTTGAGATTGAGGGAGAACAAATCACGGTATTCGATGACGCGGTTAACGCCGATCTTTGGACAAATGGAATTGGTGCATGGGACACCATTACTGGCGCAGATTACTTTGATGGTCAAAGCGATAACCATGTAACTTGGTCCACCGTTGACAGTGATGATGCTGATCGCGGCAAAGTACTCGAAATTGGGTTTTCTGGTAACGGTGCCGATGGCCTACTGTATTTTCAATCTGCACAGCCCATTGATGTGAGTGACTACCAAAACGGGGCATTAATTTTTGATATCAAGGTGCTTGATTATGCACAAACAACCAGTGGCATAAGCTACAAAATAGACTGTATATTTCCATGTACAACAGGTGATCAAGTCCTTGGTGTCATAGCCGATAACCAGTGGCAAACCATCACTGTGCCAGTCACTGATTTAGTTAATTTTGGTTTAAACCCTAAATCGGTTAATACGGGGCTGGTGATTTATCCTACTTGGGGTGATCAACAAGGTGTGACATTACAAATTGACAACGTTCGCTGGGAAAAATCAACTTCAACGGACACGCCCCCTCCCTCCTCAAGTAATGGCTTAATGATCTACGATGGTACAATTGCACCAACCTGGGAGTTGTGGGATTGTTGTGGCGGTGCAACTGTCGAGCAAGTTCAGTCTGACGATAGCAATTACGCTACCGTTGCCCAATATACTTTCAACAGTACGCCCACTGTGGCAGGCATTATGAGTAGTGCAAGTTTCGACGCAAGTACGCTGAGCAATGGCACCCTTGAGTTTGACCTAAAAGTGTTATCACAGCCAACCGACACTAGTGGAGATTGGCTCATCAAAGTGGAAGGCATTACTAATCAGGTGTTCGCCGAGCTAAAACTGTCACAAAGCCAAGAAGGGATCGCGCCGCAACAGGACCAATGGCAACATTACACGTTCGCATTATCTGAATTAGAAGCTGCGGGACTTAATCTTTCAGCCGTGAAGATCATCATGATATTCCCAACATGGGGCACAGGTGATGGGGCGGTTTATCAATTAGACAACGTGCAATTCATGACCCCGTAAACAAAAGGAGTGGCGTATACCCTATACGCCACTCTCTTACACTTCTTCAAACAAGATATAAAACAAATTAATAAAATCATATTATTAGCTCTAAACCCGCTTCAAAAACGATTTTATAGCTCACTTTTTCATTTCATAGCGGTATATATTATAACCAAAAAAAATATAAACAAATGTATATATAATAATCATTGCTTTAGCAGAGTTTGATTACATTTTAATGTCTATACTCCGCAGTTTCTCGTTTGACAGCACTTTAAATACCACCGATATTTAGATCGTTCCAAAAATATTAATAATTTATGCGCTTTAATGTTTCATAGGCTGTTCTTATGAACAGTTATATATAAAAAATCAAAAATGGAACGATACAACAAAAGGTAAAAATGATGAATAACCGCAATAAATATTTAAACAAGCAGTCTCTACTACTCGCGATGTTTACCAGTGTCAGCTCCCATACGTTTGCAACCACAGCAATAAGTGACGATGTGACACAACCGAACTCAGCAGCGATCACCGCCTCAGCTGAAAATGGTAGTCACGAGTCAGCCTATCACGCATTCGATAACGAGCAGTACACCAAATGGTTGACGTTTGAGTCAACTGGTTGGTTGAATTACCAATTCTCAAATACTATGGTTATACAGGGTTACAGTATAACGTCAGCCAATGACGCCCCAAGCAGAGATCCTAAAAACTGGGAGTTACAAGGCTCAAATGACAGCGTTAATTGGACAACACTAAACATACAAAATAATCAGAGCTTCGCCAGTCGCCATCAAACCAAATACTATCACTTCAGTAACACTCGCGCATTTAACCAAGTACGCCTAAGCATTCAAAATAATAACGGCGCGGCAATTTTACAATTGGCTGAAATACAGTTATTTGGCCACGCCGACAGTGACAATGGCACACCTACTCTACCCGTCAATGAAAGTTATTCTCTCGCAGCCGGTCAATGGCAGCATTTTGGCCCTTATAACGTGGGCAACGAAGTCATTGCAACCACCTCAGGCACTGGCGATGCTGACTTATATTTTAATGCAGGCGCTGTAGCCACAACAAGTCAACATATCTGCCAAAGTACTTCCCCTACAGCGAATGAGCAATGCAGCGCCACCAGCAACGATTTATATGTTTCAGTTTATGGGTATTCTAATACGCAATTTAATATCAACATTAAAGAAAATGTGCCCACTGATCCGGGCAATGGGCAATGGAAAAAGCCAGTGGTCGACTTTGTCGACCTAAACCCAGAAACGCAAGGTTCGCAGCTACTTAGGCGTATTATTCAAGACCCAGCCGCACATATGGCGCAGCGCTGTATCGACGTTGCACAAGTTTTGTATAAAGACCCTATAGAATCTAACCGTTTTAAAAAGTTGCGCTTTGAGTTACGCGCCAAAGATCACTGGGGTAAAGAGTTTGTAGCGTACAAAATGGGGGAAGATGGTTCAGGTGAGATGACCATTGTGGTGAGTACAACTCATCTAGAAAAACTCTATCGAGAAGGCGGCAATTCAGATGCGGCAATCGCAGATGAAATTGATGGCATTTTATTCCATGAGGTGACTCATGGTTATAACAACTCGCCTCTCACGCATGACTCCTATGGTGATGGTCAAGCCTATTGGGCATTTACTGAAGGCTTAGCCGATGGCGTGCGTATTGGCGCAGGCTTTCACAAAACTCGTCAGCCTAATGTTAATGATCCTAAAAAGTGGCTAGGTGGCTATACCACAACAGGGTTCTTTTTCCATTATGTACAAAGCCGCGTTGATAACCAATTTATCTATAAATTCAACAAAGCAGCCAAAGACATGGGTAATTATACGTGGTCATTTGATTCTGCATTTAGACAAACAATCGGCCGAGGCGTTGAAGATGTATGGAACGAATACGCCGCTTTTATCAATAATGGCGGCCAATTAGACTATTAATTTGTTAATTAACCCTAGCGAGAATGCCCGCTCTCGCTCACTTATTATCTGAATTTAAGTTTAAATAAAAGGGGCTGATCGCCCCTATATCTTTATAACACAGATAGTTCTACAACAATATTGTCTCGTGTTGCATTTGAGTAGGGGCATACTTGATGCGCTTTTGCCACCAGCGTTTCCGCCTCAGCTTTATCCATATCTGGAATAGTAACAGCCAATTTAGCCGCGATACCAAACCCTCCTTCAATTGGGCCAATGCTCACTTGCGCATCAATACTCGTGGCAGCAGGTAAACTGAGTTTACTCTGCCCTGCTACAAACTTAAGTGCGCCAATAAAACACGCCGCATAACCTGCCGCAAATAACTGCTCGGGGTTAGTGCCTGCACCATCATCGCCACCAAGCCCCTTGGGGGTAGACAATTTAACATCTAAACGACCATCATCAGACTGTGCACTACCTTCTCGTCCACCTGTCGCCGTTGCATTTGCTGTATAAGCAATCGTTTGTAATGTATTCATATTCGCTCTCCAATATTTTTGTCGTGGTTTTCATAAAACAATTTAGTTTGCATACAAACTAATATACTCAAAAAATTCTTAATTGCAAATACTTTGTACGCAAAGTAAAATATTGACCAAGGAGAACACCATGAGCTATGAACAGTTAAAATTAAAAAACCAGCTATGCCATCGGCTTTATATGGCATCAAATGGCATTACGAGACGCTACCGCCCTCACTTAGAAGCGTTAGATCTCACCTATCCACAGTATGTGGTTATGATGGCACTGTGGGAGCAAGACAATATTACCATTGCCCAGTTAGTTGATTTAACCGCCATTGATGGGGGGGCAATGACCTTAATTTTAAAGAAAATGGCGATAAAATCGCTCATTCAGATTGTCAGTGACGAAAACGATAAGCGCAAAAAATGCATTAAGCTGTTACCACAGGGTATCGCACTTGAGGAACAAGCCCAGCATATCCCTGAACTCATTAAATGTGGCTTTTCAGACGTAGATGAAAAAGAAATATCGCAACTGATTACCATCTTGGACAAAGTACTGGTGAAATTAGACTAGCAGCCTCTATCTCGACACATCGATTTTTCAGTTCAACTGCCGCCGTAAATTTGCTGCTGATCTGAAAAATCGGTTGCGGGAACTATCTATAACAAATTATTAAAAATTTTACTGAACATTATTGCCTTGTTCGATGTCATGAACCTCTCTCATTCCACCATAACTATGGCATTTTACATCTATTCTTTTCGTCGACCGATTAAGCTTTTTATTACAAGTCATACGCTGCGCCTTTAGTCCGTACTTATCAATATAACCAGCGACTTTGATATCTATTTTAGCTTGCAATGACTTTGGGGCAGCAGCATAGAATGAATCAAATTGCTCAAGCCACTCTTCAACTTTAGCTTCCTTGGCAACACCTAACCAAGCCATACCCGTTAAAGTCGATTGTTCAACATGTAGTCCCTTTAAGAACATAAAAGCCATTAGATATTGCGACCCTTTATACCCCCACGCAGCAGGCTCTTTTAATTGCTCATATGCTTTTTCATAGTTACCTGATTGATAGTATCGTATCCCCTTAATTTCTGCTTTTTCAAGCTTTAATTCAGGCATAATCGAAAAATCAGAAGAAGTCGAATTACACCCTGTAATTAACAAGAGCCAGACAAGTACAACTAACATATATTTATTATTTATCAATTTTTATCTTCCTTTAAAATGTCATTTTATAGTTTATTAATACACTCGATACGCCTTAAGTTTTTTGTGTACTTTTATTATTTTTATACCAAATAGTCGCCATCAATAACATGAACACTAAGCTAAGTACGTTAATTGATAGGGTAATGTCATCAAAATTAAGTGCCACCGCGATCATGACCCCAAAGTTCACCCCCATATTGAAATCACCATACTCAACATGGATTGTCTGTAAGGCAAAATATAAAGCCGCTAAGGCTATCATTTTACTATCGCCAACTTTGATATATTTCACGAGTAAAAACCCAATCGCCCCACCGACCAAATTTTCTATCAATTCGAAAATGTCGAACTCAAACAGTACAGGGGATAACAATGCAAAAACGACAATTAGCCATGCATATACCGACACAGATTTTGACGCCGCCGTATTAAAGCGAGTGGGATGAGTGATTGTCACGAAAAGCCTCGTTAGTCTTTAATCAAAGTGGTTCATTATCTTACAATTATCATTTCTATTGCAATGAAATTAGGAACATCTGGCCGTTAGCCAGCATGTGCTAAGACGCAACAAGGTGGAATATGCAGTTTTGATAGCGCTTTTTTAAATTCTAGTGTGGTTTTGGTGTTTTATATAAAGCTTTACTCGACAGTCTACCACTGTAGTCTGTATAATTCGCGACCTCATTTAGACCAACCCTTGATGCTTGTTAAAAACAACATAATCCTTGTTTTTATCGGCTCACCTTGCTTAGGAATTCATCTTGATATCTACCGCGAATATCACCATGCAGTTTGGTGCAGAACCCTTGTTCGAAAATATTTCTGCTAAATTTGGTAACGGCAATCGTTATGGCTTAATTGGCGCAAATGGCTGCGGTAAATCGACATTTATGAAAATCTTAAGTGGCGCGCTCACACCAACCTCAGGTAATGTTTCAATTACTCCAGGTTTAAAAGTGGGTAATTTAAGTCAAGACCAATTTGCATTTGAAGCTTATTCTGTTGTTGATGCCGTGATCATGGGTGACACAGAACTTTGGAAAGTAAAACAAGAACGCGATCGTATTTATTCTTTGCCTGAAATGAGCGAAGAAGATGGTATGAAAGTCGCTGAACTTGAGAGCTTATTTGCAGAAATGGATGGTTATAGCGCAGAAAGCCGCGCAGGTGACATTCTACTTAAGGCAGGGATCGAGGAAGAGTTTCATTTTGGATTGATGTCGCAAGTTGCTCCTGGCTGGAAACTGCGTGTGTTACTGGCACAAGCGTTATTTGCTAACCCTGACATTTTATTGCTGGATGAACCAACCAACAACCTCGATATTCATACTATCGGTTGGTTAGAAAATGAATTAAACCAGCGTAAATGTACCATGATCATTATTTCGCACGATAGACACTTCTTAAATGCCGTCTGTACACACATGGCCGATATTGATTACGGTGAATTACGCATTTACCCGGGTAATTATGAAAAATTCGTGGAAGCATCGTCTTTGATCCGCGAGCAATTATTAGCGGGTAACGCTAAGAAGCAATCAGAGATTGACGAATTACAAGACTTTGTAAACCGCTTTGGCGCCAATGCATCAAAAGCAAAACAAGCAAGTTCACGCGCTAAAAAAATGGACAAAATCAGCTTAGACGAAGTTAAAAACTCTAGCCGTATAGCACCGAGTTTACGTTTCGATGAAGGCAAAAAAATGCACCGCCAAGCATTAATACTTGAAGACTTTGGTCATGGGTTTGACGGCGAAGTGCTTTTTGAAAAAGGTGAGCTTATTCTTGAATCAAATGCCAAGCTTGCCATTATCGGTGAAAATGGTGTGGGTAAAACTACCTTTATACGTTGCCTAGTTAACGAACTTCAAGCGAATGAAGGTGTTGTAAAGTGGTCAGAAAACGCATCAATAGGTTACTGCCCTCAAGACAGCTCTAAAGATTTTGACAATGACTTATCGTTATTTGATTGGATGTCACAGTGGCGTACCGCTAAGCACAATGATTTAATGGTACGTGGCATGTTAGGTCGCTTATTGTTTACTGCCGATGATTCCAATAAAAAAGCCAAAAACTGCTCAGGTGGTGAGAAAAACCGTTTATTATTTGGCAAATTAATGATGCAAGACGTAAACGTGTTAATTATGGATGAACCTACTAACCACATGGATATGGAAGCCATCGAAGCCTTAAACAACGCGTTGAAAGAATACGAAGGGACACTTATTTTTGTCAGCCATGACCGTCAATTTGTGTCATCTTTAGCTACGCGTATCATAGATATTAAAGACAAGAAAGTCGAAAACTTTCACGGTACATTCGATGAATACCTCGCAAGTCAAGCCGAACAAGAAGCCTTACTCGGTGTAAGGTAACTCCACTAGTAATGCTTACAGCGTTTATCATTCAGTGTGTCTGATAAACGCTTTTCTATTGCCAATGCGCACTCTCTTACACAAACTATGATTACCCACTCATTTGTGTTGTGTTATTTCTCACGTATTATTACATGGCGCGTAACATCAAACTTAAATATCCACACGGCCATTCACTCCATAACTAGTCTACTAACCAATAGCAACATTTGAAAAGCTGCCATATAAAAAGCCGTGAATAAATAATATTATAATTTATAAAGTAACTTTGTAAATTTGTAACTTAACCTCACCGTAATTCCATCTCTCGGTACAAGGCATTGAGCGCAAAAAGATATACATCTACCCTATTCAGTGCAATATTTTTAATAAATATACATCTAATAGTTAATAAAAATATTAAAAAGTAGCACCAAGGACAGAATAGTTGATGAATAAAATATCGAGTATTATTACAATTATTTTTATGCTTTTTTCTGGTAGTATCACCGCGAAAAGTATATCAGCGAGCGCACAATACTTAGGCAATGAAGGAGTGTTAATTACGCATAACAATAAAAAAGTACTATTTGATCCTATTTTCAAGCAAAACTATAACCGGTTTACATTAGTACCCCAAGAAATCAAAGAAAAGCTCATTAATAGTGCAGCGCCATTTAACACTATTAATGCCATATTTGTTACCCATGATCACGCGGACCATTTTCATGCAGCCGAAGTATCTGAGTACTTACAAAAGCATAAAGAAGTTCAGTTAATTGCCCCCACGCAAGTAATGAAAAAACTCGCATTACAGCCCAATTACCAGCAGTTCAAGCCGCAATTACATGAAGTATCACTGAATATTGGCGATAAGCCGATTAGCTTCAACATTAATAGTATTGATGCTGAAGCCGTTCGTATTCCGCACACCGGTTGGCCAAAGAGAACCGAAATTGAAAATATAGTCTATCGTGTAACCATTGATGGCGTCACAGTACTGCATTTAGGAGATGCTGATATCAATCCACAGCATTACACACCATACGCAAAGTTCTGGGCCGATAAAATAACGCACCATGCGTTTATACCAGAAGTGTTTGCTGTCGATGAACACTCAACAACGTCGGCTAAAGTGCATCTAAATGCTCGTAATATCACGTATGTTCACATCCCAATGCAAGTACCTGATAAAATAAAAGCGTTGGCTGTAGATTATTTCGCAACCCCAGGTGAAAAAAGAACTCTCAAAATAAGGGCTAACAACACTCAATAGTGCATCATACAATACCGATAAGCGGCGAGTTTGCCGAATAACTTGCTCTTATCGCATCTAACTCTATATACGTATCTGAATACAATAGCTTAATCTGGGTACGTTTCCATGATGTGTATAACTTTATCTATATTGTCTATAAACAAGTCGACTAATTTAGGGTCAAAGTGCTCACCTCGCTCTTCCTTCAACAATGACAATACTTCTTCTAGAGGCCACGCTTCTTTATAACACCGCGAATGTGACAAGGCATCAAATACATCAACCAATGCAACTATACGACCGAATATGTGAATGTCGTCGCCAGAGAGGCCATTTGGATAGCCTTTACCATTAAACTTTTCATGGTGCTGGCCTGCTACAATCGCTGCAGCTTTAAGTACTGGTCGCTTCGACCGCGCAAAAATATCATGCCCAATTGATACATGACCTTTCATCACCTCCCACTCTTCATCATTAAGCTTGCCGGGTTTTAATAACACAGCATCAGGGATCGCAACTTTCCCCACATCGTGCATAGGTGAGGCCATAAAAAGCTGATTCGCAGTATCATCATCAAGCCCAGCCCACTCACCCAGTGCTTTTGACAAATGCGATACGCGTTTCACGTGATTTGCAGCTTCTTTGGAGCGACTTTCAACCACTTCACCAAGTGTGTCAATAATTTCAGATTGCGTATCAAATATCTCTTTATCAAGTGCTAAGTTTTCAAATGCAACTGATATATTATGAGAAAATAATTCGAGTAATTGCCTATCCAAAGGAGCTATATCGCCTACATTTTCTAAATAAATGAGGTTAGTCCCTGTATTAGTGGTTGGGAAGTAGCCAATAAACGCGCCGTTTTCTAATAGACTTCGTTGCTCAGTACACGCACGCTCAAACAATACTTTAATCGCCTCAGGTAAAGCAGGAGAACCAGAGTCGTTTGGTTGCAACAGCCCTGTCGCGGCAATAATTTCAAAGTGATTGTCGACTTTTTTTACAGCGCAGTGGCTTGTTTGGGCGGTTAACGCCGCTTTATCAATATGCAGTAATGACGCTAACTGCACGAGCAACCCATTTGCAAACTTGTTAATAGAGCGGATCCTGAAAAGACTTGCCGTAGAATCAATGACTTTTTCAAGACCTATTCGGTGGTTTTCTAGCATTGCTCTGGATTTTTCTATAGCAAGTATATCGCGATAGCCTCTTAAACCCGTGTATACGACGGTAAATAATTTATCGCTGCTTAAATTGGTTTTTTCTTTGTAATCGTTAATATCATAATTAACAATTATATCTCTCTCAGGTGCTTGTCCGGGTTGACCTGTTCTCAATATAATACGCACAAACGCATTTTTCAGTTCTTCTCTAATGTATTGTGCAACCAATAAACCCGCATCATCCGACTCCATCACAACATCTAAAAAAACCAGTGCTATATCTGAGTGCTCTGCTAATAACTGCTTCGCTTCTTCACCACTAAATGCACTAATAAATTCAAGGCTTTTATTATCAAACTCAAACCGACTCAGTGTGATTTTTGTGACTGTATGAATATCGGGTTCATCATCTACTATTAAGATCTTCCATGTTTCTTTAGGCTTACCATCTGATTTAGATTTCTTTTTAAACATAAAACTGCCTGTTATACATTGGCTAACTTAATAGGTGCAGTAATGTAAAAACTGCTGCCTTGTCCCACTTCACTTTCAACCGTGATCGTACCGCTTAATTTTTGGGTCACTATATTATAGATGATATTCATGCCAAGCCCTGAACCGCCATTTGCACGGTTGGTGGTAAAGAACGGATCGAATATCTTTTCTATCGTTTGCGTACTCATCCCTTTGCCATCATCTTTAAACTCAAGTACGAGCGAATCTGCCCTTTTTGCAAATGTCAGGGTTACTTGACCGGTTTGGTCTTTGTCATACGCATGGATCAGTGTGTTTTGAATTAAATTAGTGAATATCTGTGCCCATGACCCAGGATAGCTTGTCATCATCAATATTTGTTCGTTACAAACCACCTCAAAGTTCACGTTACTTTGTTTAAGCTGGCTATTCATACTGGTCATGGTTTCTTCTAAGTATTCAAGAATATCAAACTCACGTATTTCTTCTGACGATTGATCAACAGCAACTTGTTTAAAGCTTTTTACTAAGTTTGCTGCGCGGGCCAAGCTCACATGAATTGTTTTGGCTAATTCTCTAGAGTCTTTGGTGAACCTTGAAAAGTCATCTTCTTCTAGCTCCCCCGCTTGAAATAACTTATCTATGTCTTCAACCATATGTTCAAAATGAGATATTCCCGTTAGGCTCAACCCCACAGGGGTATTTATCTCATGCGCAACTCCTGCAACAAGTCCACCTAATGACGCTAATTTTTCTGACTCAATTAACTGCCCTTGTGCACGTTTTAAGTCCTCTAAAGATTGCTCCAATGCGGCTTCACTTTGCTGTCGGGTGGCTACCTCCTCTTTGAGAGTTGCTCTTTCAATGTCGAGTTGATTGACTGTCCGATTTAATTTTTCAGTGCGTTCAACCACTCTTTGCTCTAACCCTCGATTAACGGTGTCTAATTTTTTAATGGTATCGGCTGTCTTTTCCATCATGCCGTTTAACGCATTTTGCACGAGACCTAGTTCATCATCTGTATTTTTAGCGATGTCAATGCGATTAAACACTGCGTTATCTGGGTCTATTGAATCGGCATGCCTTGCCAATAAACCCAATGGGAGCGTCAATAACTTTCTAAATATAATCGTCACTAAAACCACTAATGCCAGTGTCTTAATCACGGCGTTGATCGCTAAGGTATAAACCCCTGACTTAATACTATTTATAATGACACTTCTGTCAGAGTAAAGCCGAACGACCCCTAAATCTGTGTTCTCGTCATTCATGGTTTTAACTAAGGTAAACTGATGCCAAAACAGCCCATCTTGCTGAATCGTTTTATCGAGCGTTTTTCCACTGGAAAAAAGTACAGTGCCTTCGGCTCCTTTTACTTCAATACCGGTAATATCAGGTAATCTTTTAATGCTTTCTGCGGTAATATTGAGCTGGTCTAAATCATAGTTCCATAGATCTGTCGCAAGTATGTCGTGAAAGGTTTGCTCCGACGCTTCCAGAACGCTTTGTACTTCGTTTTTAGCATCTTGATATTCAACGGCAATATGCACCCCCGTCACTATCAAAGTTAATAAAAAATAGATAGATAGCACAGAACTGAGCAACTTCATTGAGATAGAATTTTTAATTGATTGTGTATCCAGTGCAATTAATGCTGTCATTAATACATAGCCTTTGCATCACATACGTAAAACTTAGTCGCAATTTTGCAAAGTTGGTAGGCTAAAGCGATTTTTTGGCGTGCTTTTCGCTATCAACTTGCCTTACATAAGTGTAACCCTATACTTGAAAGACACAGTTCAATTCAATTGGCTAGCCGACCATGCAGCACATTTTAATTCTGTTTTGCGTATTATTATTCACCATAACAACATTCTCGAATGCTCAAACAATCAAAGTACGAGGCCCTCAGTCTAAATTTGATAGTACACACGACTATTATGTTGGCTTGTTAGAGCTTGCTTATCGCAAAATTAATAAACCCCTCACGATAAAGCTATCGCCCTACATGGTGCAACAGCGTGCATTAAATGAACTAAAAGCAGGCCGCCTTATTGATATTTATTGGGCGGGTACTGACTCTGAACGCGAAAGTACGCTGGGCTTTGTGCCCATTCCATTGGTTAAAGGGTTACTTGGCTATAGAGTATTCACTGCACATCAAAGCGCGACGACTGAGCTGAATAAAATATCAACCTTAGATCAGCTTAAAACACACCGACTTTGTCAAGGCGCTCATTGGCCAGACACTGATATTATGATTGCAGCGGGATTAAACGTTATGCCCAATGCAATCTACGAAAACATGTTTAAACAAGCTTACTCAGGTCGCTGCTTTGCATTCCCTAGAGGAATTAATGAAGCGCATAGCGAAGTATTATCTCGGAAAAAATCAATGCCAGAGTTAATCGTATACGACAAAGTAATCTTACATTACCCCTTCCCTATGTATTTCTTTATTAAAAAAAGTAATGAAACACTTATCGCCGATGTAACAAATGGTTTAAATAAAGCAATTGAAGATGGTAGTTTTGATGACTATATGAAAAGTCATGTGTCTACCAAACATCTATTTCCATTGAGCAAATGGAAATCAAGCACAGTCATCCGTATCGACAATCCCTTCTTGGACCCAAATCGAGATATCAATAATTCTAAATACTGGGTTAATTTAGGTCATTGATTTATACAACCAGCTTATTTTATAAAAATAATCATTTTCTAACTAAAAAAGGCGTTGTTTCCTAAATAGTTGAACTTCTTTGGTTTGGTGCGATCAGATCATTAAATGCCTTAACCCATGATGCGAAATGAAGAAGAAAATTAGAAATTGGTCACAGTACAACCGTGCTTTGGTTCAACGCGGTAACATCAATATTTGGCTAAGTGATAGTGCCATCTCAAAGTGGCAGAATACCGAAAAACACGGTGGCCGTGGTCGTTCAAATTACTATTCTGATTTAGCAATTGAAACGTGTTTAACCTTAAGAGCTGTATTCCATTTGCCACTTAGGGCCTTAGAGGGGTTTGTAAGTTCCTTGCTCACTATGATGGATACCTCATTGCAATCACCGGGTTATAGCTGTTTATGCAAACGCAGTAAAACACTTGATGTGCAATATAGAAATAGCGCAAGCAAAGGCTTCATAGATATCGTAGTCGATAGCACAGGCCTTAAAGTGTATGGAAATGGTGAATGGCATACGAGAAAACATCGAGCGTCTAAGCGCCGAACTTGGCGAAAACTGCACTTGGCCGTAGATGCGACAAGTCACGATATTGTGGGTGCTGAGCTGTCGATGGTCAATGTGTCAGACGGAGAAGCCCTTGCCGATTTAATCAGGCCACTGCGTAGGAATATAGACAGAGTCACAGGTGATGGAGCATATGACACACGCAGTTGCTATGAGGAGGTCGCAGCAAAAGGTGCGATTATGCGGGTACCGCCAAGAGACAATGCCCAATACTGGGAAGAAGGACACCCCAGAAATAATGCCGTATTTATGATGCACCAAATAGGGTTAACGCAGTGGAAAGAGAGTTCAGGGTACCACCTTCGTTCACTTGCTGAGACAGCGATGTATCGTTTTAAACAATTAATGGGTGATAAGCTAAAAAGTCGCCAATTCAATAGTCAGCATACAGAAACGATGATTAAAGTGAAGGCAATAAATAAAATGACTGGGCTAGGTATCAGGGCAAGATCACGAACTTTACCTTGACTTAAAAGTATGATCTTATACGTCTTTTTAGGTTGCTACTTTTATGTCTGATCCTCTTTTTCTAGAATATTTTGAATCAATTGATGACCCTCGCCAACAAGGTAAGGTCGTTCACAAGCTCTTTGATATCATATTCTTAACTGTGAGTGCTGTTATTTCAGGAT
>NZ_MIET01000019.1 GCF_003590335.1 Pseudoalteromonas sp. MSK9-3
GATGATTGCCGAATTAGGCGTGAAGGAGCAGCATCAGTGTTCGCAGGGCTTAGGCATATCGCTTTTAATCACCTAAAAGCTGAAACGAGCTTTAAGAAAGGTATGCCCGCAAAGCAAAAGAAAGCGATGCGCAGTACAGATTACCTTGAAAAGGTCTTGAATTTATAATGTCTTTTCATGCTCTTGCCCTGGTTTATACCCCAAACTTGTAGTGCACTTAAGACTGGCTCTAGTGTTTGGCCATATTGCGTAAGAGAATACTCAACTCTTGGTGGTACTTCTGGATATACTTCTCGGTTCACTAATTGACTATACTCCAGTTCTCGCAGTTGCTTAGTAAGCATTCTATGGGTTATTTCGGGCATAACTCGACGCAGTTCATTAAACCTAAGTGTCTCTCCCATCAAATGATAAAGTATAATTGACTTCCATTTTCCACCAATTACTTCCAATGTTGCTTCAATGGGGCAACCTAAGTTGCAGTCATAGTCTGTGTGGGGCATTACGGTCTACTCCTTAGTATACAAATTGATATTAACTACCTTAAATGTGCGTACTTATATGCTTTGCTTTTATTCTATATGCTATTACCTAAAGGCTTAAATATAATTATTACATAAGGAAAATATAAATTGAAAACTTTAATTATTTTGGCACACCCAGACATAAATAATAGTTCTAATGCTAATAAGGTTATCTTAGACGCTTTAATGCAAAAGCTAGATATAAAGGTGAAGGATTTATATGCGCTATACCCCGACTATAAAATAGATGTATTAGCAGAACAAAGTGCACTTTTAGAGTGTGATCTCATTGTATTTCAGTATCCATTGCATTGGTATAGTGTACCAAGCGTGCTAAAAGCATGGGTTGACTCAGTTCTTCTATATGGATTTGCATATGGAGAGGGAGGCAATAAGTTATCAGGTAAAAAATTGTTGGTTTCAACAACTATTGGAGGCCCTGAGGAGAGTTATCGCCCTGGTGGGCATAATAGCTTTGCAATGTCAGACTTTCTAAAGCCTTTGCAGCAAACTGCACACTTTTGTGGTATGGATTTTATAAACCCGATTCTTTCATATGGGATGGTGTGTATACCTCAGGGGAATACGAGTAAAAATGACATTCAACGTAGAGCTGAATGCCATGCGAACCGGCTCATTGACACTATTGATGGGTTAAAATGCCTGTGAAACTTAGATGGGTTTGTATGGGTAGCAAGTATATAGAAATCGTTATATCAGCTGTTTAGACATGACGAGTACATCAACACCATTGTAATTAACTTGCTCATCGGGTTGCCAACCTAATGCTGCATATAACCCTCCGGTTAAATTTTCAGTTTGTAGGTGGAGCGTCATAATGTTGAGCGAAATAGCCAATTCCTCCATGTGTTTCACAAGCGACGTAGCTACCCCTTTAGCGCGATGTGGCTTATCAACATAGACACCGCCTAACCAATGTGTTTTTTCTGGGTATATGGTCATTTCATGGAACCGTATGTGCGCTGCACCGAGTACAGTGCCATTTTCTATGGCTAATATGACAAAGGGAATATGATCAATATTAAGATAGTCTTCGAGCTTTCTATTAAATGAGAGGAGCGTGGAGTCTTGAATATTTTTACCCCATTGATCAAAGTACCATTTTGCAATTAAGGGTTTAATTTCCTTTTTACACCCTAGTTTTATAAAGTCCATTTTACATCCTTTGCTGATAATTAATTCACTGATATTGACATGATTGGGTTGGTATGACAATTAAGCTATATTGCGTCCTATAGAAAACAATGTATTAAATTTTAAACCGATAGCTTGGTTTTTATATTAAAGGTGGGCTTATATGGCTAGTAAAAAGGATGCGATTCGCTATTCAGGTTTAGACTTATTGCGAACAGTGGCTATTGTGGCGGTTATGTTATTTCACGGATTGAAATATGGCGCGCCAGCGGGAGATTTATTTGTGTTTGGCTGTAAGGGTGTAAATTTATTCATTTGTTTAATGAAAGTGTATTGCTGATATTAAAAAAATCGTACTATACATGGTTATTAATTTCTAACTAAGTGAAGCAATAAAATGGTTATATTTACAACAAATTTTGGTGATATTGAGATAGAGCTCGATACAACTACCGCACCGGTAACGAGAAAGAACTTTTTACAGTATTGTGAGGATGGCTTTTATCAGGGCACTATTTTTCACAGAGTTATTAAAGGGTTTATGATCCAAGGAGGCGGTTTCACTGCCAAAATGAAAGAAAAGCCAACTCGAGAGAGTATCGTCAATGAAGCGAATCGAGGGTTGAAAAATACCTTAGGCACCATTGCAATGGCTCGCACTGACGCACCGCACTCAGCGTCTGCACAGTTTTTTATTAATACAGCTGATAACGCGTTTCTTGATCATTTCTCGACAACAAATGAAGGGTGGGGCTACTGCGCTTTTGGTCAGGTAACGGCTGGGTTAGAAGTGATAAAACAAATAGAAAAAGTAAAAACAGGTATGGTGGCCGGCCATGATGATGTGCCTTATGAACCGATTGTTATTGAACAAGTCACAATTAAAGAATAGGTACAATTATCGCGATAAGCAGTCGAGTAGGCTGTTTTACTTATATAAAAAGGGATTTTTACTCAATCTGGTTTGGCAAATACTCGCCAAGCACTGTGTAATTTGATATTTTGATCGTGATATTTCGCGAGGTTAAATATGTCAAACGTAGTAAAACGATTTTTAAATGATCCAGAACTCTTACTCAATGCTGTTGGAGAAGGCATTTATGGTTTTGATCTTTCTGGCAATGCGGTTTTTGTAAACCCTGCAGCAGAAAGAATGACAGGGTGGACTGAAGATGATTTATTAGGGAAGAAAATACATCAATACCATCATCATAGTCATGCGGATGGTTCACCGTATCCTGCTGATGAATGCCAGATATATTGCACTATGTTTGACGGTAAGCATCGCCATATTACAGATGAAGTTTTTTGGCGTAAAGACGGTAGTTGCTTTGCTGTTGAGTATACGTCAACACCAGTCTATAAAGATGGTGCGTTGATTGGTGCGGTCGCGATATTTCGCGATGTGTCTCAACAGCATGATACTGAACGTGCTTTAAGAGATGCATTAGCACAGGTGCAATGTTTAAGTGAACAATTGAAAGACGAAAACTCATACCTCCTCTCAGAGCTAAACGCCGATTGGCAAGACTCAGGGTTAGTCGGTCACAGCCATATATTTCAAACCATGTTGGAACAAATTAAATTAGTGAGCACCACTGATAGCACTGTTTTAATTTTAGGCGAAAATGGCACAGGTAAAGAACTTGTTGCGCGTAATTTGCATCGTTTAAGTAATCGCCAAGCCATGCCATTTGTAAAAGTGAATTGTGCTGCATTTACGCCAAGTCTTTTGGAGTCTGAGTTGTTTGGCCATGAAAAAGGGGCATTTACTGGGGCAAACGAAAAGCGTAAAGGGCGTTTTGAGTTAGCAGATAAAGGCACATTGTTTTTAGATGAAATAGGGGAGCTTCCCTTAGAGGCTCAGAGTAAGTTACTTAGGGTGTTACAAGAGAGAGAGTTTGAACGGGTTGGGGGCAGTCAAACTTTGCACGTGGATTTACGGGTAATAGCTGCGACTAATCGAGATTTATGGGCGATGGTTGAAAGTGGCACATTTCGCATGGACTTATATTATCGCTTGAACGTATTTCCAATCAGAGTACCTGCATTAAAAGAACGAAAGGAAGATATTCCAGTGCTGTGTGCGAACCTCATATCTCAGCTAAATAAGCGGCTAGGTAAACAATTAAAAGGCGTCGCACAAGACTCCATAAAAAAACTACAAGCCTATGACTGGCCAGGAAATATCAGAGAGTTACAAAATATCCTAGAAAGAGAAGCGATACTAGGCACGCATCGATTGCTTCATTTGAGCCAACCTTTATCTGGCGACAATTATGGCGGTCAAAAGGGGAGTTATTTACTGTCTGATGCGGAGCGATCTCATATCGAATCAGTGTTGCAGGCGAGCCATTGGCGTGTTGCAGGTGAGCATGGCGCAGCGAAGAAACTGGGCCTGCCAGAAAGTACGCTCAGATCAAAAATGAAAAAGCTGGGGATAGTTAGAAAGGTCATTGCCTCGTGATATATCGCCACAAATCGTGATATATCGCGATTGTATTTTTGTTATATAATTTATTTTTGTTTTAAATCAAATGCTTAATAAAGTTTCAGTTTGGTCTGAAACTTGCAAATGTCAAACTGTCTATTGTCAATGTAAAGCAAGTACTATGAAGTTTGATATTAAAGAAGAAGATATGATCATTAAGCCCTATAAATCTGAGGGGCCCATTTATATTCGTGAGCAAAAAGGTTTCTTCCAAAAAATCCGTCGTTATTTAAGTTGGTTACTGATGATAACCTTTATCGCTATTCCCTTTATTCAATATGGAGGCAAACAAGCTGTTTTGTTAGACGTAGCAACGCAGCAGTTTAGGGTTTTTGGTGCCACCTTTTTACCACAGGATTTTATGATTTTAGCGTGGATATTTATGTCAGGGGCATTCGCGCTATTTTTTGTAACTAATTGGCTTGGTCGTGTGTGGTGTGGCTATATATGTCCACAAACAGTGTGGATGCTTTTGTTTACGTGGGTTGAGCACAAAACAGAGGGCACTCGAAATCAGCGGATCAAGCTAGATAAATCCCCTTGGTCGTTTGACAAAGTACGTAAAAAAACCTTAAAGCATGCAGCTTGGTTACTGATCTCTGTATTTACTGCAACGTCTTTTATGGCTTACTTTATTCCCGCACACACACTATACGCAGATATGTTCTTGTTGGAATGGTCAGGGGTGACTAGCTTTTGGGTGTTTTTGTTTGCGTTTTGTACATATGGTAATGCGGGATTCTTAAGAGAAAAAATGTGTACCGTAGCTTGCCCTTATTCTCGTTTTCAGGCTGTGATGTTTGATAAGGACACATTGGTGGTGACGTATGACACCGCGCGTGGTGAAAATCGTGGCCCGAGAAAGCGTAAAGAAGATCCCAAAAAAGCCGGATTAGGAGACTGTGTAGACTGCAATTTGTGCGTTGATGTGTGTCCCGCAGGTATTGATATTAGAAATGGCATGCAGTACGAGTGTATTAATTGTGGTCTGTGTATTGATGCATGTAATGACACGATGAGTAAATTTGGCTATGAAAAAAATCTCATTCGCTATGAAAGTGAAAATCAAACGAATGGTAAAAAGACAGATCCGTTCAGGCTCAAACTACTAGGTTATGCTTCTCTTACTGCTCTGATCATTATAACGATGATAGTGTGGGCATTTAATCGTACACCTATTGAAGCGTCGGTAATTCGCGACAGAAATGCCTTGTATCGTATGAATTATGAAGGGTTGGTCGAAAACCCATATACCTTAAGTATTATTAATAAGACGCAACAGACAATGAGCTATCAAATTAGCTTAGATGGATTAGCAGGTGCGACCTTAAAAGTCCCGACGAGAATTGTGATTGAAGCGGGCGAAATGGACTTGGTGCCAGTGACCGTTATTGCTGATGGGTATGATCTAAGTAAAAAAGCGACAGCCATAACATTCACAATTGATGCACTTGAAGACAGCAGCATCACTATTACAAAAGACAGTTACTTTTATAAAAATTAGACAAAGGTTTTAACTTCCCCCCAAAACTTTGCGTGGTTACCTCTGGTGCCGCGCTTTTTTACACGCATTACCATTGTGTGCATATACGCACATTAACTATGTTTTTATGTGCATATCATTCACTAAAGTTTCTCGGTAAGCTAGCGTCAATGTTTAAAGTTGATGAGGAGGTTATGTATGCTCCGTAATACGAAACGTAGTTACGGCTGGGTAGCCATTGTATTTCACTGGCTCAGTGCGTGCGCCATTCTCGCTATGTTTGGGTTAGGGTTGTATATGGTGGATTTAAGCTACTACGACCCTTGGTATAGAGACGCACTCACTATTCATAAAGGCGTAGGGGTTATCGTTGCCGCTTTCATCATTTTGCGTTTGGCTTGGAAACTAACAAATGAGTCTGTGCAAGACCTAACTAGTGTTCAAAGAAGTGATCAGTTGCAACATAGACTTGCCAAACTGGCACACCTTGCTATGTATGCGTTGTTGTTTATTTTGTTTGTATCAGGGTATTTAATCTCAACCGCTGACGGTCGGGGTATTGACGTGTTTGGGATAGTTGTTTTGCCCAGTATTGGTGAGTTGTTTGAACAGCAAAGTGATATTACAGGTGTTGTTCATCTATACATAGCGTGGGCCTTGATAGGCTTGGTGGTTATACATGCCAGCGCAGCGCTATATCATCATTGGATATTGAAAGATTTGACCTTAAAAAGAATGTGTTCACCACAAGAGGAGCAATAGTATGAAAAAGTTTTTAATCGCAGGTTTATTAGCGGCGTGCGTTACATCAACCACAGCCAGTGCAGCTGACTATGTTATTGACACAAAGGGCGCGCACGCGTTTGTTAATTTTAAAATTAAACATCTTGGCTATAGTTGGCTTCATGGCCGGTTCAATCAGTTTGACGGCGAATTTAATTATGACGCTAAAAAGCCAAATGAGTCAGCAATCAAGCTGGTCATTGACACGCGTTCAATCGACTCAAATCATGCAGAAAGAGATAAGCACCTTAGAGGTAGTGATTTCTTAAACGTGAGTAAGTATCCAAAGGCGACCTTTGAGAGCACAAGTATCAGCTTTAGCGATGAGACAAATGGTAAGGTAACAGGTAAATTTACCTTGCATGGCGTGACAAAAACTATAGCGTTTGACATTGAAAAACTAGGTGAAGGCAGTGATCCTTGGGGTGGCTACCGTGTTGGTTTTGAAGGTGCGACCAAAATTAAATTGGCCGACTATGGCATTGACTATGACTTAGGCCCAGCCTCAACACACGTTAACCTTGGTTTACACATCGAAGGGATCCGCAAGTAATTTAGCTAGCGTAAGTGGCTGTTCAATTGTGCTTTAAGCTCATTGGGTAGCCATTTAAGCATGACTTCGTTGTATTTAGGCTCAT
Source organism: Pseudoalteromonas sp. MSK9-3 (assembly GCF_003590335.1). GTDB lineage: Bacteria > Pseudomonadota > Gammaproteobacteria > Enterobacterales > Alteromonadaceae > Pseudoalteromonas. The sequence continues at coordinate 7,075 of NZ_MIET01000019.1, forward strand.
CATGTAAAGGGGCTAATGCTTTATTTATCTCACTAATTAACGCAAGCCCAGCAGCATTTTTTGTACACCCAACATACCCGCGCGTAATATCATCTGTTTCACTAATAACTAATTGAGCGAGTTCGTTGCCATTCTCTAATAACGTTTGTAAGTGATAGTGTTCGCTCGGGTAACCAATGATTAAATCCAATCGCTTCTTTAACAGCATATAGGTTAGGCTTTTTAATGGATCTTTACCGGGGCGCAGTATCAACTGCTCTGAGGGAAGTGTGGCCAATATAGAGTCAATTTTTTTGCCAAAAGAGCGGTTGAGTGACACGCCAACAGTTAATTTATGTTCTTTTAATAATTTAAGCAACGAAACTCGTTGCCCTGGCGCTAAGTTTAGCGCCTGTATAATATCTTTTCGCAGCGCAATAGAAGGTGATAAACCTATCGTTGAATATTGTTCAGAGAATAGAATATACCGCGCTCTATTTGTTGTTTTATAAAGTGAAATCATGCAATTAGTTTTTTTTGCATTAGACAGCTCATGAATAGCGCGGCTGGCTGGTAACGTACTGTTAGAAAAGGTGTGATCGGGCATCATGTCGTGTAAGAGTTGAATGACTAACTCATCTCTACCTTGCCCTTGTAGTTGCCCTTCTAGTATATAATATGGGGCAAAATCTAAACGTATCCAGTTGATTGATTTAGCATTTATTGGAAGCGCCCAAAGTATTATTACTAACACTATTATTCGCAATTTATTGTCACTACTGTAATAGGAATCTTAACTAAGTGTAGCAAAAAGAAAAAAATGGCCTGAATATTTTTGTAAGTTTAGTGTAATTAAATTGTATTGTTGAATTTACAAAGTAAAAAGCACTGCTACGCTTAATATGTACCAACCGTAAATAATAACGCTTAAGCACTGCATAATATGTTTGGTTTTAATGGAATACAAATGATTAACTGCATAAAATGCGACAGTTTAATTGCTTAAGGTTAATATTTTCCGATAAAATCGGAGGTTGGCGTAACAATTTCTAAATAAAAACTCACAAAGAAGAGTACATAATATGGTTACGCTCATTGTCAGTGACATATTTGGTCACACACCCAACCTAGATGCGTTTTCACAGGAGCTTGGCACCAAAGTGGTGATATGCTCTCCTTATGCTTGCTGCCAAAACTTAACGGGGCAGTCTGAAAAACAAGCATACGACAGGTTTATTACCTCAATGGGCCACGATGGCTATGCTTCTAAAGTAAAAGAAGCACTCATTAACGAACAACCTGATTTTATTGTGGCGTTTAGTGCTGGGGCGGTAGCTGCTTGGCGAGCGCTGGCGGCTACACCATTGAAGCGCGTGCAAAAAATGATAGGGTTTTATCCGGGGCAAATACGTAATTACACGAATTTACGCCCTCAATGTCACGTTGATCTTTATTTTCCGCACAAAGAAGATCATTTTGATATTTCACCAGTGATCTCTAGATTGAAAACAGTCTCTGGTGTTCAGTGTGTTCGTACGAGATACAGCCATGGTTTTATGAATGCACTTTCGCAAAACTTCAACAAATACGCATATCTTCACTATACTCATTTGTGCGACCAAGAAGCAGTTGTCGTTCAAGACTCACTTGTAAATCATCAAGTGGAGGTCACTTTATAACGAAGAAAAAGGACATCAGCCAATGACTGAATCTCTCTATGGGCGTTATCAACACTTTCCGGGTAATCCAATTGCTAAGCCACCGTGTAGAATGTTAAACGCCATGATGTATGGGTTTTTCATTGCCGGAGATTATGAAAAAATTCATGAGTTTGTTAATGCGACATTAAATACCGTTCAAAGCAGTACTTTTTATTTTCAGCCCTTATCTTCTTATTGTTTACTGACATTCACAGACATTGAAAATATCGCGTCAAAAGTCCCACCATTTAGTGATTATGGCTGGATGCAAGAGACAGACATCATAGTATGGCTGCCTATTGCGCAAGTCAGTAAAGCAAATCAGAAAGTAAGTCATATATATTGGTACCCAGCATTTATTGCGGTGAACAACATTAATGCATTAGTTAATGGGCGAGAAACTTGGGGATACAATAAATATCAATGTCGATATGAAATGCCAACTTCGTATAAACAGGCTGACTATTTTTCAATTAGTTTAGATACCTTTCATCCTTTTACTCCAGAAACAAAAATGCGTTGCCATGAATTGTTAAATGTGAAGCGGATCGCAGATGACGATACCTGGTTTGAAGAGTTAGTCGAAATTGGTCACGAAATATCTCAATTACTGCATTCTAGTTGTGGTGACTTAAATATAAGTGCTGAGCTAATAAAGCAGTTTTTAGAAGGGTTTAAAAATCCTCAAATGGATCAGATCTTGTTCAAACAATTTCCTGATGGCTTCGCGAACGAGTCAGTATACAAAGCGGTGGTTCATTCACCTTCTACGATTGAAAAAATCCACAAGGTTGGATTTTTAAAAGATGAATACAGAGTGACGATTAATAAGCTCGATGCATTTCCTTTTGACGACATGTTTGGTATCGCAATTGGCGAGCAGCAGGCCGTATTGCCCTATTATGTCAGTATGGATTTTGATCAAGATGGTGCTTACGAAATTCATACCTCTTTAGCTTAATTACTGATTTTAGTAGAGAAGGAAACGCGATTATGACCCAACAAAAAATTGCTATTTTAGGTGGTGGTGTTGCTGCTATGACGGCAGCGGTTTATTTAACTGAAAAAGATGATTGGCAATCACATTACGATATTACAGTCCATCAGCTCGGTTGGCGTTTAGGAGGGAAGGGAGCGAGTGGTCGTAATGCGCAAATTGCAGAACGTATTGAAGAACATGGGTTACATGTGTGGTTTGGTGCCTATGTCAACTCGTTTAAAATGATTGAAACTGTTTATAACAAATTAGATCGCCCTAATTCAGACCCTTTGAGCACTTGGCAAGACGCATTTAAACCTCACAGTTTTGTGGTATTACAAGAATATATCGAGCAAGAATGGCAAACATGGCCTGTTGATTTTCCGGTTATTGAAGGGAACCCCGCCGATGGGACGCTCGATTTGCACTTCTGGCAGTTGGTTGAGATGTTAGTTGCGTGGTTACGAAAGTTCGTTGACTCTATTGAATACGAAGTAGATAAAGCACACAAGCAAACAAAATTACAAACAACTAAGCGACGAGACCGGGGGTTATTGCAGCATTTGGCGTCGCAAGTAAGAGACGCATACGATGACATTGAAGATGACGTTGAAGATTTTTTTGATAGTGCGCATGATGAACTCAAAGAAATTTGGTCAACACCGAGTATTTTAGGGCATCAATTACAGCGCTTACTGACATTAAGAGCCCAAGATAAGCACTTGGGTGAGCCTAAAGACAGACTGGTTGTTTGGTACGTTGTGAGAAAACTCAAGCGTTGGTTAAATAGTGAAGTAGCCGACATGCTGGACGAAAACGACAATATTCGTCGTGCCTATATTTGTGCCGATCTGGCCATTGCCATGGTAACGGGACTGATCAAGGATAAAGTTTTTTCAAAAGGCTTTGGGTCAATAAACCATGTAGATTTTAAACAGTGGCTTCGAAATAATGGTGCAAATGAAACATACAGTGTTGAGTCTGCGCCAGTGCGCGGATTTTATGATCTCGTTTTTGGCTATGTCGATGGAGATTTCAAGAAAGGCGATGTAGAGGCTGGGGTTGCGGCTTTAGCGATGTTACGGATCATTTTATGTTATCACGGTGGCGTAATGTGGAAAATGCAAGCTGGCATGGGGGACGTGATTTTCTCTCCAGTGTACGAATTGCTAAAACAGCGGGGCGTTAAATTCGAGTTTTTCAGTCAAGTAGAATCATTAACGGCCAACACCGAAGCAGGTGGGACGCATTATGTCGAAGATATTGTTATCACTCAGCAAGTGTCGCTGATAAATGAGCAGTATGACCCGTTGGTAGATGTAAAAGGCTTGCCATGTTGGCCCGCTCAGCCATTATTAGATCAAATTGATGCGAGGCAAGCTGATTTAATTAGATCGCATTCTATTAACTTGGAGTCTTTTTGGACTAATTGGCCGCAAATATACCAAGCTGAATTCAATAAGCCGTTGCCGACAAAAACGCTTAAACGTGGTATCGACTTTGACCAAGTGGTTTTTGGTATATCCGTTGCGTCATTAGAGCACTTGTGCCCCGAGTTACTTCACCAAGATGCGAAATTAGCAGCGCAGGCTGAACACGTTAAAACAGTGGCAACACAGGCGTTTCAGGTATGGTTGAATAAAACAGATGAAGAACTTGGGTTTAATTACACACCAGCTAGTGAAGAGCGGCCCATTTTAAGTGCATTTTCGCAGCCATTTGATACTTGGGCAGCGATGTCGAATTTGTTATCTAAAGAGGACTGGCCGAGTAATGGCCCTGTTAATATTGCGTATTTCTGTAGTGCATTTAGCTGTGATAGTTACCCCCCAATAACCGATCATGAATTTGATAAACGTGAAAAAGCCAAAGTGAAACAAAATGCGCTCAATAAATTAAATATTGAAATGCAGCCTTTATGGCCGAATGCTTATGTTGCTGGTCAGTTTGATTGGTCTGTAATACATAGTGAGCCGAGCCTTGTTGGCCAGCAGCGATTCAATGATCAGTATTGGCGAGTCAATGTAGACCCATCGGAACGGTATGTTTTATCGGTCAGCGGTAGCAGCGCATATCGATTAGCGACTGACGGTACTGATTTCCAAAATTTATATATTACCGGTGATTGGATAAAAACTGGCGTGAACGCTGGCTGCGTTGAAGCTGCGGTTATGGCTGGAATGCTTACGGCAAGAGCAATATCAGGGTATCCCGAGCATATTTCTGGCGAGTTTGGCTTCGAACCAGATGGTGCATAGGTACCTCACGGTGAGGGTAGACTGATTTAGCAGTGACGTGACCATTAGGAAAATATGATGGCATGTTTGGCTGGTGGCCGGCATAGAATGGCCACTTTGTTATTAAAGTGGACTGCGGATTTTATTTTTTAACTACTAACCTGTCTATAAAGGAGGGATCAATAGCTAGCGGTTATTTTTATAGTATTGACATATATGAATATTTTAATATACTGCGCGGCCTGCGTAGAGGACTATGCAGTGTATTAGATTAAAAAGGACGATGTATGTTTAATAAAACAATTCTTGCTTCGGCATTCTTATTTTCACTTTCCGCAAATGCCACTGTGATCACAAACGATTTTTCACCTACTTTGAAAAGCCAGTATCCATTGCAAATTTCTAAACCTGATAGAAGCGCTTTAGACTCAAAAAACTATGCTCAGGGATATCTCGCAAGTTATGCCCAAGCGCATGTTGATATATCACAGCAACTGTTAAGTGTTAATGAGGTGTGTTTTGAATTAGATACGCAGTATTCAGGCTCAGGTTCAACGCCTGGCAGTGCTGGTGTTGATCTGTATAGTTATTTTGTATACGCAGGTGGTAGTCGCGGTAATAATAGCTCTAGCGGCCGTGGTTCAAGTTTAGCAAACCCCACCTTTTCTAGCTGCTTTAATTTGGCCGAAGGGTTTACAAAAAGCTTTATCAGTGAGGGTAAAATTGCGTTTACTCCGTATACTACAAATACGGATGTTGTTATCACCGATGTTCGCGTATCAGTCACTGGGCTGTCAAAAATCAGTGGCGATATTGTTACCATTGACGCAGCTCAGAATGTACTAGGCGCAGGAGTTGGCGAAGTAGTTACTTATCAGATTGAGAGCGGTGTTACTTACTCCGTATCATTGATTGATAATAACACGCAATTAAATACGTCTGGTGGTTCTTATTCAACGTTGGGTATTTCATTTCTAGCAGGAAATGGAGATCGAACACTCAAAACTTTGAAAAATGACGCACCGGTGTATATTGAGTCAACAAGTGACCTGTCATTGTTTTTAATTGGCAATGAAGCAACAGGCGACGGCGTAATGAACGTTAATATTAAAAAAGTTAATTTAGACTGATTTTATAATTATTCATGAACTGGTACTTTAATATAACCTGATCAAGTAAAGGCTAGATTATTTATACCTTCATGAAAATCAATAGCAGTGGTCTATAGATTACTGCTATTTTTCCAATCACATGACTTTACATGTTTAAACCAGAGCCGGCTAAATATTTTATTTCCATAGCGTACTTTAACTATTTTAAAGTTAAAGTGAGGTGCAATATACTTATTGACCAGCATTTTTAGTTTTTTATCTTCAATGAGCAAGTAATTATTTTTCAGATGCTTATGATCATTTTTCGTCAGTTGTTTACCTTGTAGCTGTAAAAAACGCATATTTAGCCAAAATAATAATGCATTTTTTTCTTCATTTGGAAAAGCGGTTGTGAGATTATAAGTTGGCTCATAAAGCCGCTCAAAATTAATCTGATTTTTTTGAATTACAAAAACAAATAGTAGGTTTAGCCCTGCTGATATTTGACCTGAACGCTTATCTAAATTCTGATACCCAATGAGTGCTTTTCTAAAGTGTTGCTCAGCGAGTGTGACTTTTCCTTCTTCTAACGCAATCATTCCCTGGTTATTTTCTATTATTGCAAGTACATTTTTTTGTTGAGATGCTCGCGCTAACTTCTTTGCTGTGGTGTAAAGTTTTTTTGCTTTGTCTAGATCGTCAAGCTGTCGAGCTAATAATGCAAGGCTATTGGTTAATATGAGTTTATGTCTATTATTTTTAGCATTTCGGTATGAACATTCAAAACTGATTTGAGCGTCATCTAAATAGTTATTTTTTCTTAACCAGATACCTAGAGCACTGGTTATTGTGGTTAGGTTTTCAATGAATATTGGGTGTTGATAATGATGAAAAGCGGCGTCAATGGAGTCAATTAATAGTGTGGTTTTACCAGTGGGAACTGACGCGCGCATTGTAATGATATGTTTGGTTATTTGTTGTGGAACTGTGAGAGTTTTCATCTCCGTTATTGTACTTAGCAACTGTAAGGACTGTGCAGGGTCAACTGTGAGGTAGTCCTTGGCTTCTTGGAGCTTATTTTCAATATTTTCAGCTGCTAACGGAATTGATACAAGCAAAAAAACATTTGCAAATAATTTCATCAGCTACCTTAATTAAGTGTTCTAAAAGAGAAAATATAGGCTGTTTTTCGATATTATTCAAAGCTGCGTGATGTAGAAAGGTTAATTGATGTTGCTAACTGGGAAGAGAAAATGCGTAGTGCATTTTCTCTATGGATGTTTTAAATGTATTTAAGTACAAACAGTTACATGCTGAGATGGGTTACAAGCATTCGGGTGGTTTGATTCACCACAGCGGTAGGGGTTTGTAAAAAAACAGTTTTCTATTGCAGTCCATCTACCACCAGCAACATTAGGGGTAGCTGCTTGAGGAAGCGTTACATCGTTCTGTGATAGAACTTTGATTTTATTTTTCTTTAGCTTTAATTTCATTGTTTCAATCCTTTTACATTGTTTACAACTGACGTTAACATATATTTTAATTTAAATTGATGCAACTATATTACTGTGGTTTTTTATTTAAATAAAAAGTCTTTATTTTTAAATTATTAAAGTTTTATTTTAGAATAAAGTGATTTTTCGAGCTGGTTAAAAGCTTAATTTAATCCCAACTTCAGATAATAAAGGCTGGATGGCCTCATCCACTTCACTAGATATGTAGGTATGTTACAATTCGCTGGTTTTAGATAGATAGGGGCAATTATGGCCAATACAGCACATGCATTACACATTTTGGTGAAGCATAAAGAGCTTGCTGAAGACATTATCAAGCAACTTAAAAAAGGCGCAAAGTTTCAGGTGCTTGCTAAAAAGCACTCGACATGTCCATCGGGTAAAAAAGGAGGCGACTTAGGCGAATTCAAACGCGGTCAAATGGTGCCTCAGTTCGATAAAGTAGCCTTCAGCAAAGAGATACTAGAGCCTCACCTAGTGAAAACTCGCTTTGGTTGGCACGTAATAAAAGTGTTGTATCGTACTTAGTTTAAGGCAACAGAGAGGTTAGACCTCTCTGGATAAAAGCGATATTCGTTATTTATTGCTGCGTTTACATATCACAATTGAGTATTTTCATTGCTTTATTTGCCGTGAGTACGCAGCCACGAGCTTCGTCACTTGCTTCTTTGCATTGCTTCGTCATGTCAGCGGTACTGGGGGCTTTATCACCGAGTATTTTTTTAGCATGAGCCACTACCTTTGCGCATTCACTCACAGGAACGGGGGCGGCATCAGAGCAACCAGAAAGCGTAATAAAAGTACTGACTATTAATACTATTCGTAACATCATCGTAGTTCCTTGTTCATTTGTTAATATTATCCTTCTAAGGTAAGTCGCTTTTACGAAACTTAGCAAATAATTCCTGGCTTTTTTGAGCCTTTTCAATACTAAAAGGTCCAAATGTTAGAATCTAAGCCGCAGTATTCCAACCTTAGCTAAAAACCCGTATAATTCGCGCCCTGTAATTTTATTTGATAACGCGGCGTCGGTGAACTGGCGATGTGGGAAGCCTGCAATGACTCAAAAAGAAACACCTGAAATCACAAAGCTACATAAACGTTTAAGAAAGAATGTTGGTAATGCCGTGGTGGATTACAACATGATTGAAGAAAACGACGTGGTGATGGCGTGTATTAGTGGCGGTAAAGACTCATTTGCGATGCTAGATATACTTTTGAGCTTGCAAAAAGTTGCGCCGATCAAATTTGATGTTGTAGCGGTTAACCTCGATCAAAAGCAACCAGGGTTTCCTGAGCATATTTTACCAGAATACTTTGAAAGTCTTGATATTCCTTATTACATTGTAGATAAAGACACCTATTCGGTTGTAAAGCAAAAGGTGCCTGAAGGCAAAACGACATGTGGACTTTGCTCTCGTTTAAGACGGGGTACCTTGTACTCATTTGCTGAAAAAATTGGTGCAACTAAAATAGCGCTTGGCCACCACCTAGATGATATTGTCGAAACCATGTTTTTAAATATGTTTCACGGTGCTCGACTAAAAGCTATGCCGCCAAAGCTGCGTTCAGACGATGGGCGAAATGTGGTGATCAGACCATTGACCTATTGTCGCGAAGAAGATTTGATTACATACGCCGAATATAAGCAATTCCCAATTATTCCTTGTAATCTATGTGGTTCACAAGAAAACCTACAACGACAGAATATTAAAGCGATGCTTGTTGATTGGGATGCTAAAACACCAGGTCGTGTTGAGAGTATTTTTAAATCAATACAGAATGTTAGCCCAAGTCAGTTAGCTGATAGAGACCTGTTTGATTTTATTAATCTACCCATTGACCGAGAGGCGGAAAAAGCAGAGTACGAATTTGCTGAGGCCACCGTGTCATCGTCAAATATTGATGAGTCTTTATTTATCGATGTGACGAATATCTAAATATCGGTGCATTTAGAGCAACCACATATGTACTGTGGTTGCTATCCTTAATGTTACTCAATTCTTTATTTCAGTCTAATTTTTTGTAACGCATCAAATAAATTCGCTTTATCTGCAGTACTCACATACCTTAATTCTATTTTTTCGTTAAAAGCCATTCGTTGTTGTTCGGTGAATGCATTACCTGCTTTTAAGTAATTGGCAATTTTTGCATTAATTTCGTTGCCCAGCTTGATGAGTTGTGGCCTCACATGTGTGTTTAAGTCTCTTGGTTTTCTGTGTGTTTCAACACTCAGTAGGTCAGCTTTGTAACGATATTGAATGGCTTTTGCGACAGCTATTTGCGACGAAAAAAAATGGGCAATACTTGTTTCGTCCAGCCCTACCAAGGTTGCCGAACGGGCACTTTCTGCGATAACTGTTTTTTCACGCTCTATGTCTTCAATTGCTTTTTGGTGGTTTACTTTGTACAAAGCAACATCTTCCATATAACTTAATCGTTGATTAATCACCCCAAAAATATCTGTTGCACACGTACTAGACCACCCAGAGAATGGCGTCACTAAAAACAATAATAAAATATACTTTTTCACTTTAACCCTGAAGATGATCGCAGCTATCTTTTATTTGCCTGATTAAGCTATATGTCTCAATTAGAACATAGGGGGTTGGTATATGTATATGGCGTTGATTAATTGTATGGTGTTATGGCTAAATGTTTTGAGCGATTTCTCCCCAGCGCCTTTCCTGTGCTGTTTTATCAATTAAAGGGACATGGTATATTCTAAAGAAAGTCTGAGCAGTTTCTATTCAGTTTAGTACGTATTTACGGCTAAAGTTTAATTTATCACAAGGACTAGAGTATGTTTGAAACAGTTGCAGCATTATCAGGACTAATCGCAATGGTTTGGCTGATCATTGGCGTATATATTGCGAGTCGATTTTATCCAAATTATGATCATGCTAAACAGTTTTGTAGCGAATTGGGTGCGTCGGGCAGTCCAACAGAAAAGCTATCGCCTAGGATCAATAATTACCCCCTGGGTTTACTGTTTTGCTTGTTTGGTGGCTATATAATTAGTTTAGAGTGGTCTTCTTATTTGGTTAATTTATCAGGGCTATGTATTGTCATTCACGGTATTGGTACGTGGGTTGCGGGTTATTTTCCTATGGATGCTGATCCTTACACCACAACACCAACACGAGAGTGCGAGATACACTCTTGGGCTGGTTTTATTATGTTACTTGCGTTATTGGTTGCACCTATCTTGATATCAGTCACTCCTACAGGGGAAGTTATTTCTGTTGCTTTTCGCTTATTTTCATTTTTGTCAGCTGTTCTAGCATGCGTATTTTTATTTATGCTGGCACGTGCTTTTAAACAAAAACGCTCTGCTGGATTGCATCAGCGAGCCTCGTATGGCATTCAACTCCTATGGCTCAGTGTGTTTTCAATGTTGCTGTTATAAAAAAGTGTAAGTTGCGATCTTAATCAGCTTTCAGCTAATGCTTTGCCTTCGATAGAAAATTACCGCTCCAGATCATTTAATGATCATAAATAATTAAGCCTTTTTCTGAGAAGTCATAATTTGCAACTGTAAGTAAATTACATCGGGTTTGAGCAACTGGCCTCAACCCCGATATTTTGACTTTAATCTATTTAAATAAGTTTGGGATCTCGCCAAATTTAATGAGGTTTGGAAAGATGGTTTCAAGAGTGCCTTGTTCAATACCAAGCCATTGGCCTAAACTAGCGGCGTATTGATCGACCGATAAGGTTGGGATCAAGCGACCGCCGCCCGCATCTAACTGATGGTTTAGCTCTGATTCAGGTATGTCACCAAATATAGTACCACCTTGCACGGCGCCTCCCATCACAAAGTGATGCGCTCCCCACCCGTGATCAGTACCATCACCGTTTATCGCAAGCGTTCTGCCAAAGTCAGATGCGGTGAATAGGGTTACGTTATCAGATAGCCCAAGGTTCTGCATCGCGGCATCAAATGCGACAAAAGCACCATCTAACGCTGACTGCAGCTTAGGCAGTGACTGTGCTTGTCCTGAGTGAGTATCAAAACCTCCCATGGCAACAACGAAAATTTGCCGCTTTTCGTTGAGTTGCTCTCGGATCGCAATTGTTTTACTCACAGCTTCTAATTGTTTGGCAATAGGGGTTGCTGGAAAAGTAGGTAGTGAGATTGTGGTGCCTGAGAGTGCTGCATTAAATTGCTTATTGGCGTTATAAGCACGATTAATGTGAGCTGAAACATCTTGCTCTACTAGATTATTTGTTTGGTGACCGAGTGCGCTAAAATGTGCGCTAAGTGCATCCGGCTCATCAAAAAAATCAATGACATTAATGGTTGCTGCTTGCCCATCATTAATATGATAAGGCGTGGTATTATTGCCTGTGATCAGCAAGTCGGCATCAGCAGTTGTGATGGCGGAAAATGTGCTTGGGGTTTGTAGTCCTTGCCCAATGAGTGCATCATTAAGCAATCCAGCCCAGCCAAATTGTGCGCCTTCTGTTTTGCCAGACATCCAAGTGGATTGTTGGTCGTTGTGTGAAAATAGTCGAGCGGGCAATCGTGCTGTTTCTGCGCGGATCGCCTCAGCTGATGTGGGTTCTAGCAAAGGTCCGACATTCCCAACGACAGAGACTTTACCTTGTTGGTAAAGCTGTGCAATACCACTTAATTCAGGCGCTAAGGCAAATTGACGTGAACCAAACCGCGACGGGGCTGTGATGGGGGCAAGGTTATCGAGTGTGCGTTTTGTGGTGTAGCCTGACAACAATGTACTTCTAATATTTGACCACTTATTATAACTGGCTAGATCGTAAGGGATAACCGTATCGTGATTATCCATACCACCATATAAAAAAATACAGACCAATGCTTTATAGTCGTCATTGGCGTTAACCTGTGTATTGGCCAGTGCATCCGCTAAGTTTAAAAAGGGAGCTGCTGCCACTGACGCACTGCCGGCTTTGAGAAAAGATCGTCTATTCATGTGGAGCTCTCCTATTTTTGTACAATATAGTCAGGGGTGGTCATGACCAACAGCACGGCGAGTTGCACACGCGTAAGGTAGCCGTTTTCTTCATCCGCAGGGATATTATTTAGAATTTTCTTAATAGATGCTTTGCTTGCCTGAGACAGCTGATTTGCAGTCAGGAGTAAGTTTAATCTGGCGATGAGTGCGTCAATATCATTGGCAAGTTTTAGCTCTTCATCATAGGTGGCTAAAAAGCTTTTTTGGTAATCCTCCAGACTGACTGGAATACGGGGGTTGTCGAATTCATCATTGAGATCGTCAGCATTGGCATATTGTTGTTCACTCGAAATAAAGTGCGTCATAAAGTTAACGTAGCCGGGAATAGATGTGGCATTAATTATTTGTAATTCTGGTGCCACTAACCCATTCGAAGCTGAGGTTGTGCCAGGTGCAGCATAACCAGGACGAAAGAAGTTAAAGACACTGGGTGAGCGGTATGGATGTTGGGCCAGCAAATTGGCTGGGCTGGTATCCCACAATATTGTTTGGAATTGAGGGGTAATGTTTTGCACATTAAAGGCCCGCATCCAGTGGGTAAAGCGTAAGATTGGCTCCCTGATTTTCCCCCCGGTATTTGAGGCGATATTTCGTGCTTCTTCATCAAATAAGATGGCAGCGAGTGTCGCGCTGAGGTCGCCACGTTGCCCCGTACCAACTGCGGTACCGTCTGGGAGTGTATATAGCCCTTCTTTAAATGCACTCACGGTGCGTGTTACATATGCACTACTTGGATTCGAGCTAACCAGTCGTTGTATTAATTGTTTGGTGATAAATGGCGGTAAATTCGGGTGAGCGAAAATATGATCTAGTGCCATGTTGATAGAGGTTTTTGCGTCAACTCCCGCTGGAATAGTGAGCCCGAGAAACGATTTTTCGTCATCGGAGTGGGCTTCTGGGTTGATGGCCATGGGCCGAGTAAAAACGTTATTGGCTATGGTTTCGTCATCGGGTTCGTTATAGTCAAGGCCGGTCATCACTTTTGCTAAGCCTGTGATATCTTTATTCGAATATAGTTCACTGGCAATACCGTCATTATCGGTTTTGATAGAGCCGTCGGTGTTAAGTTCAACAACACCTAGTGTAAATAACTGCAACAGCTCTCGGGCATAGTTTTCATCAGGTACTCGGCCAGTTGCAGGGTCCGATTTTTGGTTACCTAAATAGGTTAAGTAATGCCCCATTGCTGGGGAATAAGTGACTTCTTCTAGTAGGGTACGGTAATTACCAAAGGCATTATTAATTAAAATGTCTTGATATGAGGCAACCGCAGTAGGTTGATCAGTGAGTGTTTCGCCTCCTTTATTCGACACCACTAAAATTTCCGATAGGGCGAACGCCATACGCTGACGTAATTGGTCCGCGCCTGCAATACTGTTCATCCAAAAACCGAAGGTGGTTGACTCAATGAAGAATAAATCAAATTCATCGTCATTTTGTGTATCTGGTGGTGCATAACTTACCACTATTGGGAGTACGTTACTTGGGGACTCAGCGAGTTGGCTTTTAAACCACTTTGAGGCACTGGTATTGGTTAATGTCGCGATATCATTTGCAGTGGCGCCAAAAGTGGATTGTTGCAAAAATCGAGAGGTTTTTTCTGCATTTGAAAAAGTTAGATCTTCCTGAGTAATGGGTTGTTCTGGTGGCGGCGAGGGGGGAGGTGTAGGTATTGTAGTATCTATTGGTGTCACAGGTTGGCTGTTTTCACCTGTTGGTGCTGTGCTGGTATTTGTTTGTTCGGCACTAGAACCCCCTCCACAACCCAGCGTGAAAGCCATTAGTGTACTTAACATGATGCGTTGCAGTGTCACGTTTATTTTCATTAGACATTGACCCTTGTTAAAACATAGGATCAGTATACAAAGTAATCCTAATACGATGTTTTACACTTTACCGCAATGAACCTTACAATTTTGTAAGGTGCACTATTGTGATAATAGGGGGAGTTCTATATTAAAGACAGCGCCTTTTTGATTATTGAGCAATTGAATATGCGCATCATGTACTGTGCAAATGGCAAGTACAATACTTAAGCCAAGGCCGTTGCCTGGTTTCGCTCGGCTTACATCAGCGCGATAAAATTTATCAAAGACATGTGCTCTGTCATTTACTGCAATGCCTGGGCCGTTATCGCCAATCTGTAAAAGCGCTCCATTAGTATGACTTTGCAGGCGGATCCAAACATGTGCGTGTGGATGGCTATAATCGAGCGCATTTTCGAGTAAATTACAGATCAGCTGATTAATAAGATCCACATCAGCAAGGCACATAACATCGTTAACAATTGAAATTTCAAGTGTTCGCCCTGAATCAATAAATACTGGCTCATAGCTTTGCGCTAAATCTAAACTCAATGCAGAAAGATCTATTTTTTTAAAGCCTTGCTTATGTTGCCCCGATTCAATGGCGTTCAGTCTGACTAAATTATTGAATGTGGTGATCACCGAGTTTAAATCAGAGGATGCTTTCTCCAAGTGAGTTGATAAACGATCTGGATTAACAATATCTTGCTGCATACTATGCAGCCGATTTGCCACTCTGGTTAGAGGGGTTTTTAAGTCGTGTGCAATGCCAACTGACATGGTTTTCATGGTCTTATGTAAGTCAGCAATGTCATCCAGCATATGGTTGATGGATATGATCAGTTCAGTGAGGCTATCGGATTTAGGGTTATCTATATTTATGCGCTCAGAGTCTGGAGATTTAGCCACCTTCAGCAGTGCATGTTTGATATGTAACACACGTTGGCTATGAGTGAAATGAGCGATTGCTATAACAAGGAATATGGGTATCAATGTGAGTGCAATGAACCAAGATACTATACCAATGACCAATGCTCTTGCAGTCTGATAGTGATCATCTTGGCGTTGCAATATTGATAAAGCATAGGTGTCATTGAGGCTAAAATATAAGGATAAAGCCTGTTGCGGTTCGTCAATATGCGAGTTATACACAGTCCATTGAGGTGATGTAGAGCGGTTTTTGGCAAGTTCAGTGCTGCCTAAAAGTAGCGTACTATCACGGTATAACGCAAAGAGCAGTTCCTCTTCGTCAAATCGACTATCACTCTCTTGCTTGTGCCAAATTGGGTAGTCTTGCAGTGCGTACTCTTCAAGGACGGCTGTCAGACCCTCTTCATCAAATAAAACATGTAGGTCACTTCTTAGTTCGAGTAGCTCATTTACTTGCTCAGCCTTGATTTGTTGCAATGCGATTGTGGAAATTGTGCTAATAATAATGCTGATGGTAAACCAAAGCACAAGAGTGCGTTTGATCACCGGGGTTGCTGCGAAGGCTTTGAGTAATGACATAATGATTAATCGGAAATGATGTATCCGCAGCCTCTGACTGTTTTTATTAGCTCAGTAGGAAACGGTTTGTCGATTTTATTACGTAGGCGGCTTACATGGGTTTGCACTAAACTGGTTTTTGGGTCAAAGCTAAATCCCCATATTTGTTCTAATAACATGGTTTTAGTCACCAGTTGCTTTGGATTAAGTAATAAATACTCTAAGATCTGGTACTCTTTCGGCATTAATTCTATGTCAACATTGTCGCGCTTGACAGCTCGTGTCGTTCGCTCAAGTGTTAAATTAGCGATAGATAGTTCAGTACTGTTCTCTGTAATTGGTTGGCGGCGTGTTAAGGCTTTGAGGCGAGCATAAAGCTCAGAAAATGCAAAAGGTTTGACTAAGTAATCATCGGCACCAGCATCAAGTCCAGCAACACGGTCGGAGGTTTCTGATAATGCGGTTAACATAATTATAGGAGTGTGTACGTTACTTTTTCTTAAAATTCGAACCGCATCTAACCCATCCATATTAGGGAGAAGTCGGTCGAATATAATGACGTCAAATGGCTGCGTAGAAGCGGCAATCATAGCTCGCTCAGCATTATCACAGTGCTGAATAACATCTCCATATTGCGCGAGGCCATGAACAATAAATTGCGCAGTATCAGCGTCATCTTCGACCAGCAGTACTTTCATTTTTTGTACCTACACATGCAAAAAGAAAGGGGGTGTATTGATCATAATACCTTAAATAATGCGTTGCTTCTGATACAATTTTGTATAGTAAGCGGTGAAATTAGCACATAGCACCGCTTAGGCCGTGGGCAGTTAAAGTTACTTCCCTGCAAGCGGGCTTTTATACCCATCTGGTTTTAATGCCAACACGTCACAATCAAGGCTATCAATCACATGCTCTGCGGTATTTCCAACAAGGGCTGCGCTAAGCCCTGTTCGGCCAACTGTGCCGATCACAACCAACTCAGACCCTTTATTATTGGCCACTAAAGGGATCACATCCTCTGGTAAGCCTTCTTTTATTTCACATTCAGTTCGCGCAATATTGAACGAATCTGCTAAAGCAAAGGTTTCATCTTCGTGGTGCTTTTTAACCGCTTCATTGTATTGTGATGGGTTGAACTCCGGGATCTCAATGGCAATATTGACTGGGGTTGCGGGGTAAGTATTGACAAGGCTAAGTTGAGCATTGGCGAGCTGACAAATAAACTGAGCATCGCTAATAATTCGGCGATTTAATGCTTGGTGTTGCTCATTGTCACTGACTGAGTTGACCGCTGCGAGAATATGCCCTTGTTCAGGCCATTCATGATCTTTGACCAGTAGTACAGGCGAAGGGCACTTGCGAATAAGGTGCCAGTCGGTGGGCGTAAAAATCACTGATTTTAACGTGTCGTGTTGGTGCGTACTTTTAATGACTAAGTCATAGCCTTCATTAATAACGGTATTAATAACGGCTTCGTAAGGGCGGTTATGCCATAAAACCAAGCTGTGTACGTCTATGTCGTCAATGCTAGAGAGTAAGTCGTTGATCCAAGCTTCGCGATCTTTGATGACCGCTTCTCGCATAGCTTCACGTTCATCTCGAGACAACATGGTGGTCATTTCGTAAGAAAAGTCGTAAATTGATAAGAATGCGGTAATGTGCGCACCGGTTTTTTTGGCTAATGAAAGGGCGCGTTGCAAACTATTTTGCTGTGCTTTGGTTGGATCAATAACGGCAAGAATGCGTTTAATTTTATCCATTACGAACTCCTTAACATGCTTTATTAGCTAAATCAGTTACATTAAGTGTAACTGATTTAGCGCAAGGCGAAAGCTGTTATTGGGAATTCATTGCCCTAGATCAAAGAGAAATAGCTGCTGTTTTTGCTAACTCAGGAATATTTAAGATAGTAATGAATTTACCTTCAACCTTAATAAGGTCGGCTTTTTGGAAGCGGCTTAACAGTCGACTGATGGTTTCAACGGTCAGGCCTAAGTAATTGCCGATTTCGCCACGCGTCATGGTAAAACGGAACTCTTTACGAGAAAAGCCGCGTTCACCAAAGCGATTTGATAAATTATATATGAAGGTAGCAAGGCGCTCTTCTGCTGTTTTTTTATTTAATAACAACAGCATTTCTTGATCATAGTTAATTTCGTTACTCATTAACCGCATGATCTGTTGACGTAGTTTAGGTAGTTTCCCCGCCAGCTCGTCAAGGGTATCGAATGGGATTTCACAGACCATTGAGGTTTCAAGTGCTTGTGCAAAGCTTTGATGCTTCATCTTATTAATGGCATCGAATCCAACTAAATCACCGGCTAAATGAAAGCCTGTAATTTGCTCGTCACCTTGCTCTGAAAGTGTATACGACTTAAAAGATCCTGAGCGAACAGCATAAATTGAATTAAGTGGCGCGCCTGATTCAAACAAGTAATCACCCTTATGTAATGGCTTTTTACGCTCGATGATTTCATCTAGCTTATCCATTTCGCTGCCATTTAAAGTAAATGGTAAACATAATTGGCTGATACTACAGTCATTACAGCTAATTGTGCATTGACTCTTTGAACGTTTTTGATTGTTTAAATCCATAATAAATCCATTAAAATATGACGCTGAGTCTAGGTTAATGTACTAATCTATCGGATGCAATGATTAGTAGATAGATACCATACCAGATAAAAATACTACCTAACGCCCACCTAATAAGCGTTAGATTCAAAAAGCGGCTGAGTTGTTGTGCTGATTGTCCTACAATTAACATGGATGGTAGTGTACCTAGTGCAAAACTGAGCATAATGGCACTGCCATACCAAGGAGTAGGGGCCTGTAAAGTCCATGTCAGTGCTGAATAGACCAACCCACAAGGTAGCCAACCCCACAGCATGCCATACAGCCAAGTTTTTGGGTAAGTGTTAATGGGTAATAAGTGCTTATTTAGTTTCACTAAATGTTGCCAAAGCACGGTTTTACCCGCTTGTTCAAGCCATTTGAGTGAGCTGGCTAAGCGCATTACGTATAAGCCAACCAGTATCATAAATACACCACTGAATATTTTTAAACTCAGTGCAAATTCCGTATTTTGCTTAGCAAATGTATTGCCTAATGACGCCACTAATGCACCAGCAATCATATAACTTAATGCACGGCCTAAGTTGTAAAGTAATCCGACGGTGATGGGTTTGAGAGTTGTATTCGCCATTTGCAAGCTAGAGGCAATCCCCCCGCACATAACAATGCAGTGGCCACTGCCTACTAAGCCCATTATAAATGCCCCGAATAAACTAATCTCGGTCATTGGCGTTTTTGTGTTGTTCTTTGTCGTCTTCAAACAAAATACTATGACCTTGTTTGTTCAGATCTGAAAATTGCTCACTCCTAACCGCCCAAAAAAAGATACCGATAGCAATAATGACGAACAAAATAGCGATGGGAATTAAAATATAAATGATGCTCATAACTTTAATAACCTCAATGAATTACCAATCACAATGATTGAGCTGGCCGACATACCTATAACCGCGACCCAAGGGGGGACCATACCAAGCGCTGCAAGTGGCAAAATAGATCCATTGTATAACAACGAAATAGTTAAATTTTGCTTTACGATACGACGTGTTTGCAACGCAATTTGTTGCAATTGCAAAATGGCATTAAGGTCACTCTTTAACAATACCACATCAGCGGTATTTTTTGAGATATCGGCACCGGTTTCCATCGCGATAGACAGGTGCGCACTATTAAAAACAGGGCTATCATTTACACCATCGCCCACCATAGCAACAATTTCGCCCTGTTTAGACCACGCTTCAACAGCATGTTGTTTGTCCTTTGGTGAACAACTACTTTGTTGTGAGTCAAGCTTGAGCGCTGTCGTCAGCTTTGCACCTGCATCGGAGCTGTCGCCCGTTAATAAGTGGCAGCTCAAACCGTTATTTTGCAACTGGGCAATGACGTCGCTGGCATTTTTTCTGACTTTGTCATTGAAATAAAAGTCCGCGATTGCATGTTCATCTATGTATAAAGTTGCTTGTGCATTAGAGCGCTTTCCTTGATGCCAGCCACTTTTTCCAATTGCAATGGTTTGTTCGCCTAAAGATGCACTAATTCCTTTACCGGTATGCACTTCTATGTTTTTTAATTCATGATGTGTGTTTAAGTGTTCGCTAAATGCGGCTGCAATGGGGTGTTCAGAGTACCTTTCTAAACTGGCGGCTAAGGCAAGCACATCTTGTTCTTGGTAAGAGTCGCTATGTAACACCACTTTGTCTATAGAGAAATGGCCTTCGGTCAAAGTACCTGTTTTATCAAATGCGACACGTGTAAGTTTGGTTAAGGTTTCTAGTACATGGCCCTCTTTGATCAAAACCCCTTTTTTAGTCAGGGTCGCCACGGCGCAGGTGAGTGCGGTGGGGATGGCTAAACTCAGTGCACAAGGGCAAGTTGCTACTAAGACTGAAATAGTGATCCAAAAGGCCTGCTCAGGAGAAACGGGATACCAGCCAATGGCAGTAATTGATGCAAAAACCAATAAACAGGCAACAAACCATTGTGCAACTTTGTCTGTAACTTCGACTAATTTAGGTCGTTTCGACAGGGCTGAGTGTTGGAGTTTAATAATTTGGTTAAGCAGGGTGTTTTGCCCCACTTTATTAATTTGAATACTCACAACACCATCGTGATTGACGGTACCGGCAAACACTTGCTGGCCAAGGTGCTTTTTCACAGGTAAGTGTTCACCCGTCATCATCGACTCATCAACGGTTGTGGTACCTTCAATGACTATACCATCGGCAGCAATGGTTTCACCGGCTTTGATGAGTACTCGGTCATGGAGTTTTAGATTTTTGGCTGCAACGACCGCTTCATCGCCATTATCATCGATTTTACGTGCGGTCAGCGGCAAGAGTTTTTGTAAGTTAGCAGTAAACTCACTGGCTTTTAAACGTGCTCTGAATTCGAGGTATTTACCCAGTAAAAGTAAAAAGGTAAACATACAAATCGATTCGAAATAAACTTCACCCACTTCCATTACTGTAGCGTAACAACTCGCTGCATAGGCACCAAAAATGGCCAAAGAGACAGGCAAATCCATGTTGAGTTGTTTAGCTTTTAGGCCTTTAATCGCATTGGTTAAAAAGGGCAGTGCGGAGTAAAGAATAACGGGAGACGCCAAGATCAGGCTGATCCACCGAAAGTACTGTTCGAAGTCTTCTTCCATGCCTGAAAACATGCCAAAGTACATCGCAAATGCAAACATCATCACTTGCATTGTCATTAAGCCAGCTACGCCCAAACGGCGAATATAGGCTTTTGCGGTCGCTTGTTTTTGGTTTGCTTCTTCGTCTGCTTGAAAAGGGTAAGCTTTGTAGCCAATTTGCATTAACGCTTGAATGATATCACTCAAAAGCGTGTGTTCTTTGTTCCAGAGGATCATCGCACGGTGTGTTGATGTATTTACATCCACACGGGTGACTCCTTTGAGTGCCAGCAGTTGCTTTTCAATAAGCCAAGCACAGGCTGCACAGCTTATGCCCTCTACACTCAATAATACTTCTGACAAGTTACCACTGTCAGAGACGAAATCGGATTGAATATCTTGGTTGTCGTAACTTTTAATAATCGACAATTGTTCAGGAATAAGCGCGTCTACCTTTCCTGCACTTTCAGTTCTAAATTTGTAATAGTCGCTCATACCCTGTGCAACAATGGTTTCAGCAACGGCTTGGCAGCCAATGCAACACACAGGGTGTTGCTGGCCATCAAATAGCACCGTTTCATTAAATCCTTTTGGGACAGGCTCTAAGCAATGGAAACACGCTTTTGACATGGTGACTACTTATATTCTGGTGATATTTTTATGATTGTGTCGCTAGGTAATTGTAAGTTTTCTTTTAGTTTCCAGCTGCCATCCATAGGTTCAAGGAATACAGTGTAAGCGCCTTGTTCTATTGAATCTAATACAGCGGTAAATTCGCCATTGGCGTTGGCAAGTAAGTTTGTATTGAAGTCGTACTTTTGAATAGTACGATGATAAAACGATGCCTTTAATGCGTTAACTTTGCTGGCATCACCTTTAGTAAAGTGAAACTTGATGGTGTCGGCTGTTACTTGTAACTCTCCGTGTAAATAAAGTGCTTTGGCTTTATTGAACTTTGTGAGTTCGAGGTTAATGGCTTTACCTTTTTTATAATAGTCATCAACGACCATATCGGGGCCGTTGCCAACCGCAAATACGACTAATCCAATACAGGCAATAATAGTGACTACAGGGAAAAACATTAAAAACCAAGGCCAAAAGTTTTTATACCACGGGGTAGGATTCATAACGACTCAAAGACTTAAAAAGTGTGCAGGTATTTTATCCTATTTGCGGTGAAAAACCTAAAAAAAAGCCTCCAAATGGAGGCTTTTTTGATCTCGATTAACTCGTTATAATTTATTGATTATTTTGCGATAAGCTATAAACATAAGCGGTTAATAAGTGAACTTTATCTTCACCTAAGATCTCTTTCCATGCTGGCATTACACCTGCACGGCCGTGGTTAAGTGTTTCTTCAACTGCACGTTTAGAACCACCGTATAACCAAATATTATCTGTTAGATCAGGTGCACCGAATGGGAGGTTATGCGCAACAGAGCCTTTACCGTCCATACCGTGACAAGCCGCACACATTGCGAACTTAGCTTTACCTGCATCAGCATCTTTTTGGTTAACTTTACGACCTGAAAGGCTAAGTACATAAGCCGTCATTTCGTCAATACCTTGCTCACCAAGTGCGTCTTTCCAACCAGGCATCGCAGCTACACGACCGTTAAGCAGTGTTTCTTTGATTTGGTCAGGTTTGCCACCGTATAACCAGTCGTTGTCTGTTAGGTTAGGGAAGCCCATACCACCACGTGCATCAGAACCGTGACACTGTGCACAGTTTTGCGCAAACAAACGTTGACCAATTTCAAGTGCTTTTTCGTCTTTGGCAAGTGTGACCACATCTTGTTTAGCAAATGCTTCAAAGATAGGGCCAAAGCGCTCTTGTGCATACTCAACTTCTTTGTCTAGCTGTACCCAATTTCCGCTCTCTTTTGCAGCCTCAATAGCAGCTTTAGATTCTTCCATTGATTTAACACCTTGGTTTGAGCTGGTCCAATTAAGGAAACCCGCAAAATTACCAAGGCCAGGGTAGGCTGCTAAATAATACACAGACCAAACAAAGGTTGCGAAGAACATGTACGTCCACCATTTTGGTAGTGGGTTGTTTAATTCTTCGATACCATCGAACTCGTGACCACAGCTTTCACCTTCTTCAACACCTGCATAGTTTTTCAGGTTCCAAAGTAGTAAGCCTAAGATCAGAGCAAGACACGCAAGGGTTAATACGATAACCCAAATACTCCAAAAGCTAGTCATTTTTCAGACTCCTTTTCCTCGTTAGAGATTGTGCTGTCGTGCTTTTTCTCGTCTTCGAAAATCGCATTTGCAGCGCTGTCGAAACGATTCTTTGAGCGTTTGCTGTATGCCCAGCCAACAATCACAATAAATAGTACCAAAATTATCAGAGTCAAAATGCCTCTGTATGTGCCGTAATCCATAATAATTACTTCAAATGTGTGCCAAGTTGCTGAAGGTATGCAATTAGGGCTTGCATTTCGGTTGCACCAGTTCCGTTATTCATAGAATCGACTTCAGCAATTTGAGCAAGTAGCTCATTATCATCGCCGTAACCTTTTCCATCATACTTTGGTGATGCTTTATCAATGCCAAAATTGTCACGGAAGATTTGCAATTTCTTCAAAGTAAGAGACGTATCTACCTTGTTGCTATCTAACCACGGGTAACCAGGCATATTAGATTCTGGAACTACTGAACGAGGGTCCATCAAATGGGCGTAGTGCCAATCATCAGAATAACGTTCGCCAACACGCGCTAAGTCAGGACCAGTACGCTTAGAACCCCATTGAAATGGGTGATCCCATACTGACTCACCCGCTACAGAGTAGTGGCCGTAACGTTCAACTTCATCACGAAATGGACGGATCATTTGTGAGTGACAGTTATAACAGCCTTCACGCACGTAAATATCACGACCTTCCATTTCTAATGCCGTCAATGGGCGTAGGCCATCAACAGGTTTAGTTGTGTCTTCTTGGAACATAAGTGGTGTAATTTCTACCAGTGCCCCAAAGCTGATTGCAAAAACAGTCAGTATGGCCATCAGGCCAACGTTCTTTTCTACAATTTCATGTTTATTGGCTAATTTTTTATCGCTCATACTCTACACCCCTTAAGCCATTTTTGCGTGTGCATCGGTAGCAAGTGTGCCACTTTTAGCATTCACAGTGCGGAACACGTTGTATGCCATTACAAGCATACCAACAACGATGAATACACCGCCTAGGAATCGCATAATGTAGAATGGTTTAGATGCTTCAAGCGATTGTACAAAGCTATACATCAATGTACCGTCAGAGTTTACAGCACGCCACATTAGGCCTTGCATTACACCTGAGATCCACATTGCAACGATGTATAAAACAACGCCCACAGTGTGTAGCCAGAAATGTGTGTTAACGAGCTTAACGCTATACATGTTGCCGTGGCCAAATAATGCAGGAATTAGGTGATAAATTGCACCGATAGAGATCATCGCAACCCAACCTAGCGCCCCAGAGTGCACGTGGCCAACAGTCCAGTCAGTATAGTGTGACAATGCATTAACTGACTTAATTGCCATCATTGGGCCTTCGAACGTTGACATACCATAGAACGAAAGAGAGACAACTAAGAAACGTAACACTGGGTCAGTACGAAGTTTGTGCCATGCGCCAGATAGCGTCATGATACCGTTGATCATACCACCCCATGAAGGAACGAATAAGATAATCGACATTACCATGCCTAAAGACTGCGTCCAGTCTGGAAGTGCTGTGTAATGAAGGTGGTGAGGACCAGCCCAAATGTAAAGAGAAACCAATGCCCAGAAGTGAACTACTGACAAACGGTAAGAATATACAGGGCGACCAGCTTGTTTAGGTACGAAGTAGTACATCATACCTAAGAAACCAGCTGTTAATAAGAAACCTACTGCGTTGTGACCATACCACCATTGAACCATCGCATCGACTGCGCCAGCATAAATTGAATATGATTTAGTTAACGACACAGGCACTGCCATGCTGTTAACGATGTGCAACACTGCAACCGTAATAATGAAACCAGCATAGAACCAGTTTGCTACGTAGATATGAGAAACTTTACGCTTGATCAATGTACCAAAGAACACAACCGCATAGGTGATCCAAACAACCGCAATTGCGATATCGATTGGCCACTCTAGCTCTGCGTATTCTTTTGACGAAGTAATACCAAGAGGAAGCGTAATAGCTGCCGAAACAATGATTGCCTGCCAACCCCAAAAGGTGAACGAAGCGAGCTTGTCGGAAAAAAGTCGCGTTTGACATGTACGTTGAACAACATAGTAAGATGTTGCAAAAAGTGCACTAGTACCAAATGCGAAGATAACTGCGTTCGTGTGTAACGGACGTAGTCGAGAGTAAGTTAACCATGGTGTATCAAAGTTCAATGCTGGCCAAGCTAGTTGGGCAGCAATAAGAACACCAACACCCATGCCAACGATGCCCCAAATCACTGTCATGATAGCGAATTGGCGTACAACTTTATAATTGTACTCAGTTTGTGATGCTACTGTCTGGCTCATTTTCTGGATTCCGCTGCAATTAATGCGATTAGAAATGAATTACCTGCATAAACAGGCCCTGCTTTATATTTCAACAAGCTTGCTTAAAAATGAAATTGCTTGACAATTTCATTTGAAACCAACCTGAGAAACCCTTATTTTTGCAAGGAAATAATAATTTTTTTGCAAAAAAAAAGATACCTCAAACGCGTAAAATTATGACTTCAATCAAATTTCACTCCATTCTTTGCTCAGTTATTCATCATTGTAGCGTAATATTAAAATCTGCATTACTATGCATCAGTTTTTATCGCCTAAATTAGGATAAATAATGCTCAAATTATGGTTTTTCGTACTTGCCGTGTTGAGTTTTGTGAGCGCATGCTCTGACCCTACAGCTATTATACATGAAAGTTCAGAAAAAAGTGAAAGTTTAAGTGAAATAGAAAACTGTACAATACAATCTCCTTGTACCAATGCCGCAAAATTACTACTTTGGTACTCTTCTAAGTTAATAAAAGGAGAGGAAGAAATCGGTGTAACAGTCACTCTTCCAAGCGATATGGTGATTAAGTCTGCTTTTTTAGCCGGAAAAGAGATGAATATGGGGTATATTCCGGTATTTTTTGAGCAAGAAAAAAATGGTCAGTTTTATGCAACAACCATGGTTGGCCTTTGCACAACACAAGTGATGCAATGGAGATTGACACTTAACGTAGTCGACAATACCAATCAGGAAAAGTTGTACGACTTTCCTTTGTATGTAATTCAGTAGTAAACGGTGACAATGAAGATGAATAAAGGCCATGTAATAGAGCATATAAAATTTGCACTAGAGACAAAGCTGGCAGAAGCAAAACAAGCGGCAGACAGTGCGCATCAAGATGCAACACATGAACAAAGCGCAGCAGAAACACAGTACGACTCTTTAAGTATTGAGTCAGGGTATTTAGCGCATGGGCAAAGTGAACGGGTGAATGAGATCCATAAATCGATTTCGCTGTTTACCCATAGCTTTAGCCAAGACCCTGAAAAACGGGCAAAAGAAGGGAGCCTTGTGCAACTCATTGATACAGATGATAAGACGCACTGGTTTTACTTAGGCCCCAGCGAAGGCGGGTTAAAAGTGACTGTTCAGCAACATGCTATTTTGGTGATCACACACGGATCTCCTATTGGACAAGCGCTGTTTAATAAAGAAGTTGATGATGAAGTGGTGCTTACTGTGGGCGATCGTACTCAGCACTTTGACGTTGTGGCAATTTTATAACCAAATAACGATAAAGTTTGCAAGGAGTTAGTCGATATCTATTGTTATTGACTGGTTTTTGAACTAAACGATCGCAAGGAAAAAGCGGTGAAAATACAGCAAACTACTTTATACAAGCCCCAATTGACAGGTATGCATCGCCCATCAGCGGTGAATACGGGTCAAATTAAACTGACTGACGCAGAACGCTCGCTGCTTGATAAAGAAGCAAGCAAATATACGCAAAATAACGTGACTACCTCTTACGCTGCGGATAGTGCGGCACTGTCGAAGCCTTTTGGGTATGTGCCGTATGTTAAAATCGATATGTCGGGCGAAGGTAATGAGCGCGAGTATCGCTACGGTGAATTAAATAATAAGCCAGATATAGACGCATTTTTAGATCAATTAGACAGGTTCAATCCTGAACAGCGCGACATCATGAAGCAGTATGAGCCGTCACAACGGTTGCTATCTATTTTAGAAAAAATGGACGATGAAACACTTAGCCAGTTTACACAGGTACTAGAAGAGTCATTTCCACGCTTTTCACTGATGAATAATAAAAAAGCAGACGAGTTATTCAAGGCACTTGATGGTATGTCACCCGATAGGTTGAAAGACACCATAGAGACATTCGGTGTACTCGCTGAACAAGCTAAGAATGAGCAAAAGCCGGTACCTTTGATCCCCACAAATGAGGAAGGCAAAGAGCCGATTTTAATGCACGTGCCACGAGCAGAAAACGGCTTTAATGTGGCTTTTATGAGAGGTGATCAAAGTAAACACTTAGTTGATGCCTACACTGACGTGCTGTTACGGTCGAGCTACAGTGATGATGACCTCAGCACCATTAACGCCCATCTAAAGGAAGGGGACTTTGAAAAAAGTCGCGGCATTATTGATATGGCAAAATTGGTGTCGCATAACGATAAAAGGGCCTTTTTTGATATGTTAAATGAAGCGGACGACAACGGCCCAAATAATATTTTCAATTACGTAGGCCAGCAAGTGAATTACGACGCACATTTAAACTATTACAAAAGCTCAGAGGGGCAATTCGTGTCATTGGACGATGCCATGCCTGATGATGGTGCGCGTAAAAACTTCCATAAAAAATTATTACATGCGTATGAAGCATTCGGATTAAGCTGGATGAATGACATGGTTGAGCAAGTTAATGAAAAGCCGCCGCAAATTCAGGCTGAACTATGGTCTAACTTGATGACGGATGTAGTAGAAAAACCGCATTTATTTAAAAAATCAGACTCACTTGAGCAGTGGGCTAGCGCAAATATAGCTGACGTTGAGCAGCGTTTTCATGCCCGGCAAATAGATGATATTCATACTTATTCTTACGAGCTGGATGAACCCAAGGTATTGGGTACCCTGACATGGGCCGAGCGTTATGAGCACTGAATTTAGCGGTGGGTGATAACCGTTAAAGTGTGATGTGAGTTAACGCTCAGTCAGCAAAAAACAGCAGAGCGAGACGTTTTTCTCATTAAAAGTTGCGCTATTTATGCGATGGTTTTGCTGATAAAGCAGCGCCCACAGCCGCCCCTATGCTTACGCCAAACGCGCCACCCATTGCAATACTAAATGCTAAAATATCAAAAATAACCCCAACCGTGATACCCACGCTGGAGCCGACTCCAGCGCCTAAGGCAATACATAGCCCCATCTTTTTTTGAGTTTGTGCTCGTCTATTTTGCTGCATTGTTATATTCCTTTTTAATTCGTCCGTTTGGCCCTGCTTATGGTTCAGGCGATGCGCTTTACATTATTCGCGGATGGCTGAGTAGTCAATTGTTTTTAACTCAAGTATTTAAAAGCACACCTTAAAACTACACCTTAAAACTTAAAATAACGCACCTGTAAACTGATGAGTGTTATTTTTTAATTTCATGATTTATATGGTTATAAAAATATATTGGTTATCTTGAAATAATGCGTTTTATATGGCGGATATATAGCACTAACCAGCTAAAAATCAGTATGAAGTCACTCGTGTGTCAGGTGTTTTTTTGCCGGAAAGGTTACTGTTCTCTCTCGTTCAATCATACATCAATAATAGCTGCCGAATTAAAAACAATAAACAAGTAATAGCTATTATTGGCTTCACAACAAGGTAAATTATGAAACGTATTGGTATTTCAACTGTGTTATTTTTTTCAACCATCATGTTGAGCGGGAATAGTTATAGCCAAGTTAAAACTATAGCGGGTGATGCACGTTATTTTGGTGAAAAGCCACCCGGCTTAATACCTAAAGTGTTCGAGCCCAAGGTCGTCTCACCAGAGGGGTTATTTGAAAGCGGTACATTTACCCCAGACTTAAAAACATTCTACTTTACAAAAGCAAATGGTAAATATAAACAACGGACATTTTTTGTTATTCGCTATGATGGTAAACGCTGGGGGCCTGTATCAGAAACACCAATAAGATGGCCGCAATTCTCTCATGATGGCAATAAAATGTATGTCGCTAAGAAATATAGAGAGCGGATAGGTGACAGATGGTCAGAGTTAAAAACTCCGGGAGATTTTTTAAAAGAAAACGCGCATGGCTTATCAGTGTCATTAAATGGCACTTATTACTTTCCTTTTTTCAAAAAAGAAGATAATGGACATGGCAATTTGGGTTATTCGCGTTTAATTGATGGCACATACGAGAACCCAGTGAAGTTAGGGCCTGAGATAAATCAAGGGGACTATATCGCCCACCCTTATATTGCACCCGATGAATCTTATCTGATCTGGGATGTGGTGCGTGAAGATGGCAACGGCCAGTCGGATCTTTATATTAGCTTTAAAGATACAGATGGCGCTTGGCGAGCAGCTCAAAATATGGGGCCTCACATAAACACTAATCTTCAAGAAAGTTCTCCAATCGTGTCACATGATGGTAAATACTTGTTTTTTATTCGAGGTGATTGGCACTATAGAAAAGATGGTAGTCGCTATTATGTTGGTAAACAGCATTGGGTGGATGCAAAAGTGATAGCAGCACTTAGGTCCAAGTGAGTCAGCCTGTAATAATGAATCGGTTATAAACAGCCCTTTATAATACGTCAGTAAGGCATTAGCTTACTGGCCTATTATAACTGAATGCTTCACCTATCTATTGGGCTTAAAGTATAGCTAAATCGACTCCCAATCACATGCGTGTAGAGTTCGGTTGTTTTTAAATCGGTATGGCCTAACAGCGCTTGCACAGTTCTAATATCAGTACCATTTTGTAATAGTTGTGTGGCAAAAGAGTGGCGGAATGTATGCGCTTTAACGTGTTTGGTAATTGGCGTGGCTAACACAGCCTGCCTTAGCTGTTTTCTAAAGGATGTTTCATGAATGTGATGTCGGCAAATATAGTTGTCATACGGGTGCACACAACGCGTAGATGAAGGAAATAGATATTGCCATGCAGTATCTTTTGCTGCGTTGCCGTATTTTCGTAATAAGGCAGGCGGAAGTGAAGTTAAGCCATATCCCTCAGACACGTCTTTAGTATGAAGTAGTTTCACCTGCGCTATTTGTTGGGTTATTGCCTGGTTCAGTCGCTGTGGCAGCAAAGTATATCGGTCTTTTTTACCTTTTCCTCGAAATACAAAGAGGGAATTGTCATTTAGGTTAATGTCTTTTATGCGAAGTTGGAGTGCTTCATTTATTCTTAGCCCACACCCGTAAAGTAGCGAGCCGATTAACCAGTACTTTCCATGTAGCGGCGCAATTACTTGCATGGCTTCTTCATGGGATAACACCGTGGGCATTGACTTCTCTCGTTTAGTAAACGAGTAGCGAAGATTTTTAATGTCTTTTTTAATTAACCTCAGGTTTGGATAAGGGTTTTGGAGCAGAAAATGTTTTGAAAACAAACTTACATACAATCCAATGATGATATTTTACTCAATATCAAGGCGCTTTTATGCAGTAATAGCGGGCTATTACAAATGAAAGCAACGCCGAGAGTGAGAAAATAGCTTTATTGGGCAAATTCGCTTATCCAGAGCTGAGGTTAATTATATCGATACAGAAAAATAATGGCACATAAGGCCTGATTTTGAGTAGCGCCACTGACGAGCCTGTTGACTGCTAAGTGGTTTAGAAAGCGCTCAATGTCAGGGTTGCTCATATCCTTAGGGTGTTTTTTATCATTAAAAATGATGAATGACTTGATCCAGTATAAGTACACTTTCTCAGTTTTAATACTATAGCGCCTTGTACGCAGTTCGGTTCGAACAGATTCAAGAAAAGGAGAGGAAGACATAATAAGCTCGATAACTGTATTTATATACAGTTATAATTTAGTTTGTGAAAATTGCGAACTTTGCTTCTCGTTATGTAATTTTAAAAATGCGCGTTTAAATTAGCATGTGAACATAATTAACTGAATTATATGTGGTTTTTACTTTAGTAAAATTACATAACGACCCAACTGATGCTCGGTTAAGTAAATTCTCGGGTTCAGAAGGTGTTACAAGGTGATTGTTGTGTGTGAGGGAAAGTGTTAAGTTACTAATATATATTAAATTAATTAGCGGTTCTGATTTTCTCTGCACGACACAAGGGCAGGGTGTTTATCGACATTCACGCTAAAACGCTGTTGAACTAAGCCGCTACGCGGAGATCCTACTCTCAGCATTTGAGCCACACTTTCTCTGAGTTATTTCACAACTTAGAGGTCAAAAATGCATACACTCATTGAACAGGTCAAGGCAGAAATAACCTATCGAGGTTATTCACAAAGAACAAGTAAAAGCTATTGCGCGCACTTACTTAAACTCAGAAATTACTTTAATAAATCATTGGATTTAATTACAGATGAAGAGTTGAATTCATTCTTTCAAGATCCGGCGATTCGCAAGCTTTCTCGGGCAAGCCAAAAGTTACAGATAAACAGTATTTGGTTCTTGTTTAAGCACATTTTACATCGGCCATTGAACTTAGATATTACCTTACCAAAAGCGAAGTCTCGAGCACCCATTTATTTATCTCGTAGCGAGATACAACGGCTGATAGAAAGCTGCACAGACATGCGATTAAAGACGCTAATTATCGTGTGTTATGGCTGTGGTTTACGTATTGGTGAGCTATTGCGCATTAAAGTTACAGACATAGACGGTAAACGAAAAACCATTTTAATTGAGCAGGGTAAAGGAGATAAATCACGTTACGTTGTTGTGTCAGAGAGTGTATTGAAGCAGTTACGTTGCTACTGGAAAGTGTACCGTCCATCAGGCTGGATGTTCTATTCTCGATGGCTTATGGACAAACCGATGTCGCCATCGAGCTTTAGAAAGTCATTAAGGAAGCAGTCACACAGCATTGGTTTGCAGCAGTGTAACCCGCATGCACTTCGCCATGCTTACGCGACACATCAACTTGAGTCAGGCATGCCGCTTCACCAATTGCAACATCAGCTTGGTCACAGTGATATCAAAACGACACAGAGTTACTTGCATTGGTTACCTGAATTAGGCCATGGCGGCATTGATTTACTGGCCGATTGGGCAAAACAATGAGTAGGTTACACCTTGCTGATATTTTAAACTTAGGGTTAGATGATTATCGGCAACACCACTCTCTGAATTACCAGCAGACACGGGTTTGCCAACATCTTCAATCATGTAGGACAGGCAAGTTAGGGTATCAATCATGGCAATGTGATACGTGTGGCGAGGTAAAACAGGTCGGATGCAGCTGCCGAGACCGACACTGCCCACGCTGTCAAAGTATGGCAACAGCACAGTGGGCGCAAAAACAGCAAGCCCGTTTATTGCCTTGTCGTTACTTCCACCTTGTTTTTACACTGCCACATGAGCTGAATATTGTTGCACGCTATGACCCAAACACGCTTTATCAGTGTTTATTTAAAGCAGTATGGGACACCCTAAGTAAATTTGCACAGCGTAAAGGGCATGGGCAGTTAGGGATGACAAGCGTTTTGCATACATGGGGACAAACCTTAAGTCAGCATATTCACTTGCATTGCTTAGTACCAGCGGGAGGGCTAACGCAAACTCAATGGCATGAAATAGAACAGGGCTACTTATACCCAGTTAAAGCATTATCAACAGTATTTAGAGGGAAAATGCTTGCGGCCTTGCATGCGCAAGGTACTTCGCTGACACATATACACACACCAGCTAAATGGTGTGTGTATAGCAAAGCGTGTTTAACATACAGTGATAAGTTAGTAAGTTATCTAGCACGGTATACCCGAAAGGGCGCGATGTCAGAATCGAGACTGGTGTCGGTGAATAAACACAGCGTGCGCTTTAAATATCGAAACTATGCCGATAAACACAGCGAAAAGGTCATGACACTGAGTTGTAGAGAGTTCTTACGGCGCTATTTACAGCATGTGCTGCCAAAAGGGTTTATGCGCATTCGTCACTATGGCTTTTTAGCCAATGCATGTTGCAAACGAAAGTTAGCGTTGATAAAGGCACAAGGGCCCAATCTATGTAAAGTGAAGAAGAAAAAGGCGGAAGCTGCGTCACCATCCCCTCATTGGGCTTGTGAAGTATGTAAAATAGGGGTCTTACGATTTAGTGAAATGGTTAATTCAAGTGAAGAGACAATGAAATTAGCGCGAACGAGTTAGCAGCAGAGCTTGCTGAATTAAATCAACGCGTTAACCTGCTTAAGTGTTCGGGCTAGAAAAGTGCGTGCGCGGTGAAAATATCATTGATAAATCGGCGAAAATTAGCTCTAATGGCAGGATAAAACGTACTGAGTAATGCAGGGATTGCTTAATCACGAAAGACAAGCCGATAAAATAGGCTCGAGACAAGTTACGCCACTAAAAGCAAATTCCCATAGCATAAATAACACCAACTCTGACACACCGAGCAGGTAGCGGCTCAGTCCAACAAGCGATTATGCAGCACAAACAACGTGCTGCATAAATACTAAATAGTTATAAGCCCTTGGAGCTATGATGTATGAATTGGGTTTGGGTATTTAATAAAAATAGTAATGGCTTTTCTGGTGGTGTTTTTAGCACGTTGGAATTGGCTGAAAGCTGGATAAAAGAAAATAAGTTAAGTGGGCTAATTACGAAATACCCCCTTGATCAAGGTGTATTTGATTGGGCTATAGAAAATGACATGCACAGCATTAAAAAAGAAAAATTGGCCGAAAAGAGTAAACAGCCAAATTTTATAGGTGGTTTCACAACTGCCAGCCAAGAACATTACCATTATGAGAATGGGGTTCGTTTATAAGGCTTATAACAAGGTCATCAAAAGCGGACACAAAACAGCTGGCTTGTGCTCGTTCCTCGCTTATTTTAGCCAGCTATTTTGTGCCGTTTATGGCGGCGTTGGTATGACTCCCACTGTCAAGTTAAACACACTGATCCCTGCTTAACTATAAGCCATAATCTCTCAATTCGAATTAGAGCGAGTTAATACATAGGATGAAGCAAGTAATTTCGTCGGTTTTCATGCTGATATTCGTTGGTTACTCACTTTCGTGAGCAGAGCAGACCTTACTTAGTTCGACGTGGCACCTGTCTTCAGTCTATGTTCGTGGTTCAATGCTGTGTTTGCAGCATTGCCATCCTAACGCCGTCGGTGTTTGTGCCACACCCGATGCCTGACCCAATGCATTAACTCTAATTCGTTCATTTTAAGCGGATACCCGTGCTAAACGTAATCTTGGATTAACGGGTATCAATACTACTTCTTTTGCAATTGCCCAGATATACGCAATCATTTCTCTGGCAATAGCAGTGACAACAAGGTTGTAATGCTTGCCTTTATTTATAAGCTTTTTATAACGTTTGCAGAGTCTTAATTGTGCTTTCCATGCGATATCAACAATTTGCTTTGGCAAGCCTTCTTGTCGTTTTTGTAGTTCAGTCGATACGTTGGCAGCATGGCGATAACTATGCGCGCCTTCAACTAATAATCGCCTTGCTCGACCATTGCCACATTTAGTAATTGCACCAATATGCCTTTTACCACCGCTTGAGTGTTCACTTGGTACAAGGCCAAGGTAACTCATGAGTTTACGCGGATGATCGAAGCGGGTTAAATCACCAAGCTCAGCCACAACGCCAGCGGCGACAAGTAAGCGAACGCCGCGC
This sequence comes from Pseudoalteromonas sp. MSK9-3, assembly GCF_003590335.1. GTDB lineage: Bacteria > Pseudomonadota > Gammaproteobacteria > Enterobacterales > Alteromonadaceae > Pseudoalteromonas. The sequence goes on from NZ_MIET01000019.1 coordinate 41,906, forward strand.
ATGGCTTGAATGGCTTTAACAACGGGGTAATAACGCCATTGATAAATATGATGAGATAGTTCGTTGTCGAGTCGGCCCAATCGTGGAGTTCGCTCGTTTATAGTTTGAATAAACTCTTGTAAAACGATTTGTTGTGCAGGGTGTGGCAACACAAGTTCGGTGAGCCAACGTAAGTGTTTGAGAGACCAGTTTGCTGTGCCTGCATAGTTAATATTATTGCGAAGTAACAGCGCTTTTAGTTGGTATTTGGCATCTTTTAAATCCTTCATGGCGACTTCTCGAGCACGAGATAAATCACGAATAGCTTCATCTTCAGGCTCGGGGACATAAATAGGGGTTAAGTCTTCAGATTTAAGATGCTTTGCGAGTTTTAGTGCATCACGTTTGTCAGTTTTAATGCGTTCACCAGGCTTTTTAGGTATTAAAGAGGGGGCAACCACGTAACAGCAATGTCCAAGAGAAGTAATTAAACGGTAAATCCAGTAACCACAAGGGCCAGCCTCATAAACGAAATGCAGAGTTGCATTAGGGTATTTAGATTCAAATTGCCTGATAAGCTTTTTAATAGCGACTTTAGAAGAAGGAATTCGGCCGTGATGGATAGGTTGAGCGCCGCGTTGCTCTTCAATATAAGCCACTTCATTAAACTCTTTATGAGTATCTAAGCCAATGAAAAGTATGTTATGTTTGCTCATGCTAGCCTCTGCTATTTAGTTATTTGACAAACTAATTATGGCTCTGGCTTTAAGCTAACCCACGAAAATGCGGAGGCTAGCACCGTGTGGGAGTCATTATGTCTAGGTTACTTATGCGCAGATTCCAGAATATCAGCAAAACTCTAAATAAGGAGTTAACTGAAAAATTTCCAAATATTGATTCTGCAACTTATAGCGCAGCTCATAAAGTAGAAGGTTTTACATACTTAGCTGTTTCTGTGTTTGAGCAGTGGTTAGGGAAGGATGATTACCATTTTCTTGAAAATGTTTCTGATGAAGAAGATCGAAAAAGAACTTCTAAATTAAACCTGTTAAGTGAAAAGTTAATCGAGATTACAAGGGTTTATACTTATAGATTCAAAGGTAAAAATGCTGATAGAGTAGCTTTCAAAGAGTTTAGAAGTCGAGAGTTATTAAAGCATTATTGTAGTGGTACAAATGACGAATATTTTAAAATTGCCATTCCTGAATATGAGTGTATTTACTTAGGAAGTGAGGATTATACAAATATTATATATTATCGAAACATCGATAAATTGAACGAATTCTTAGACTTAATTTCTGCTTGTGGTTTATATACAATAGAGCATTGGGAACAGTAACCTAACAAATAAGGATAGGTGTCGCGCAGCCGACACCTTATCTGGGTGTTGAACAAGCCCGAAGTGAGTTTTATAGCTTATTTATAGTAAATAGTGATGAATATATTTTTCTATTTGTAGCGGCGTTCATTTATTTTAGCCGAGTGGATGCACTTCTTGCGTTCAGAAGTTAAATTAATATATCTATATCAATT
>NZ_MIET01000020.1 GCF_003590335.1 Pseudoalteromonas sp. MSK9-3
AAAGCATCTAAGCGCGAAGCAGGCCTCGAGATGAGTTCTCACTAGAGCTATAAGCTCTCTGAAGGGCCGTTGGAGACTACAACGTTGATAGGCTGGGTGTGGAAGCATGGTGACATGTTAAGCTAACCAGTACTAATTACCCGTGAGGCTTAACCATACAACGCCAAAGTGGTTTATAAGCGACAGAAGTTAATGTTACTAAAGTAGCGTTTTACAAGAATTGGTCATAGATTGACTAATATTTATCAGAATTCCAGATTTAGTTGGCTTGCGGTAGCGAGTTAACACACCAGATTTGCTTGGTGACAATAGCGTTTTGGACCCACCTGACCCCATGCCGAACTCAGAAGTGAAACGAAACAGCGTCGATGATAGTGTGGCAGTTGCCATGTGAAAGTAGAACATTGCCAGGCATTAAATTAGAGAAACCCGTTGCAGAGATGCGACGGGTTTTTTGCATTTGGGGTTTAGGGAAAGGGATTTGAGAAAAATGGGGATTAGGAAGGGGATTCAGGTCGCCATGCATGAAGGATAGTGAAAAGAATGGACCCTGAAATGAATTCAGGGAGACGGGGTTTTGTCTTTAAGCGTGGCTTTTTTATTACGCGGGCCCTTTTGTCTTCCTGACGAAGATCAGGATCCAATACACTCATACTTACCATTGTTATTTTCACACCTTTCTGTATTCGTAAAAGGCAGTGAAAGGCATAGACCCCGAAATGAATTCAGGGAGACGGTAGTCTTATATTTAGAGGCGGGGTTTTGATTACGCCCACCTTGTTGTCTTCCTGACGCAGGTCAGGATCCATACCTCTCATGTTTTTTACCACTGTTATTATCACAGTTTTCAGAGCTCTCACTCACAGTCGTCCTCACACCGGTCTGGGTTCTCGTTATAGTTAAAACTAGTTTCAGTGCTACTTCCCCCAAAAATAGATCCTAAGTAAATTTTTATTGGGTGGAATCAGAATCGAATTTTGCAGAGAAAGATTTTATAGTACGAGTTTACTTAGCTTAATCTCGAACGATGCCGGTATAGTGCAGTAAAGATTGCGAATATAATATGATTAAACTCTTAATTTTAGGCTGTGGCTTATGTCGGTTTTGGAATTAATAATGATATTTTGAGAGGTAAAGTGACGTAAAGGGCTTTATTATTCATTGCTGATTGAGTGGGAAATTGTATTTTATACCAATCTGCTTAAGTTTATGATCTAATATATGTACACGGATTAAAGCATGCTCACTTATATGGATTTAGATACATCTAGAAAGCTCTTAGCACTATCTCGAAGAGAATCAAATGCCAGAAAGCGTATTCGATTACTCGCAGTATCCTTATTTTTAGAAGGTGAAAACCGAACCAATATTGCCAAACGTTTGAATACTGCGAGAAGCAGTGTTAATAAGTGGGTATCAAACTACTTAAATAAAGGCTTAGAAGGACTTGATAGTAAGCCGATACAAGGACGCCCTGCTAAATTAACGCCCAGCCAACTCGAACTCCTTTCAGCTCATATAATTCAGTCAGCCAATTCTTCGGATGGAGGGCGGCTTACAGGCGAAGACATTGGGAACTATATATTTATCCAATTTTCAGTTCGTTACCATTCAGACCATATATACAAACTCCTCAAGAAGCTTGGGTTTAGCTGGATAACGAGCCGTTCAAGACACCCCAAACAATCACGAGAATGCCAGGAAACTTTTAAAAAACTTCCTATTGGAAACGATCCTTCACACCCCAGGGCACCTACCTCTTGAGCGAATTGATGTTTGGTTTCAAGATGAAGCTCGTTTCGGTCAACAAAACCAAACAACACGTTTATGGGCTGCGACAGGCTCAAGACCTCGTGCAGTAAAGTAGCAACAATTTGAGTATGGGTATCTATTTGGTGCTGTCTGCCCTGAAAATGGCAAGACAGAAGCATTAATAACACCTTGCGTAAATAAAGAAGCGATGACATTACATATGGAACAAATATCGAAAGCTACCGAACTTGGAAGACATGCAGTTGTTATTATGGATGGTGCTGGTTGGCATACATTCGATACCGTTCAGCCTTTTAATAATGTCACGTTGATCAAACTACCACCATATTCACCTGAATTAAATCCAATAGAACAAGTTTGGAGTTGGCTCCGTCAGCACTGTTTATCCAATCGTACATTTAAGGGTTATGAAGATATTGTTGAGCAAGTTTCAAAAGCATGGAACAAATTCATTTCAGTTCCTGAGAGAGTTAGAAAGATGTGCTCAAGAGATTGGATTAAATTGACTTAATCTTTATGCAGATTGGTATTACTTATCAAAGTTATCGCAATTATACGTTTTGTTGATTGTTAATTAGTCTAAAAAAGGCATTTAGCTGTTTATTTGTGCGAACAGATAAAAAGTTTAAAAAAGTGCTTGAACAAATTAATGAACGCCCTATAATGCGACCCCACTGACACGGAGCAACACGCTGAAAAGCAAATTAAAACGAGTCAGCGTCAAGTAAAACTTAGCGTTAAAAACTTATTTAAAATTAAGTGTTGACAAAAAAATAGGAAAGCGTAACATGCGCAGCCCTAGCGAGATAAAGCAAAGCGCTTAATCATCGCAACGTTCTTTAAAAATATGAAGCAATCATCTGTGTGGGCACTCGTACAGATTGAGTTCTAACAGCGAACCTTCTTTCTTAGATTGAAGCTAGCAAAAAAATTAGAGTCTCAATTGATTTTCTCTTCGGAGAAACTGAGTGACCAACGGAAACAAGTTTACTTGTTTCAGCACAGTCAATTCGATTTCGAAAGAAATCAAAATCAGAATTCAATGAGCACGAAACTTAGGTTTCAAAAAAACTTTTAATTGAAGAGTTTGATCATGGCTCAGATTGAACGCTGGCGGCAGGCCTAACACATGCAAGTCGAGCGGTAACAGAGATAGCTTGCTATCTGCTGACGAGCGGCGGACGGGTGAGTAATGCTTGGGAATATGCCTTTTGGTGGGGGACAACAGTTGGAAACGACTGCTAATACCGCATA
>NZ_MIET01000021.1 GCF_003590335.1 Pseudoalteromonas sp. MSK9-3
TTTCGCACCAAGTCTTTCATTAAAACCGTCAACCTATTTCAGGACGGGACAATAACTAGAAATGTTCTATATTACTTTGGCTGTGCATCAATTGACTGCCCATTTACGTCATTTGATGACTCTGACATCAAATACAAGTACGTTGGCATTAACTCTTCAGCTGTTTTTAAAGTGTTTTTATCTTCGCCTGGAAACGCTGAGGCTCTCATGCTCGTTCTTGTCGCACCCGGGTTGATGCAATTGATCCTAATATTTGTTTTACCGACTTCGGCGGCCCAAGTTTGCATCATGCCTTCAGTCGCAAATTTTGAGATGGCATAAGGTCCCCAAAACTCTCTACCTTGACGCCCAACGCCAGATGATGTGAATACCACTGAAGCAGACGGCGACTTTCTAAGCAATGGAAACATGTATTTAGTGATCATTGCTTGTGCTGTAACATTTACCTTCATGATATTTTCAAAGGTTGATACACAAAAATGCTCAAGTGGGCCTAAAGATCCTAAAATTGATGCATTATTTAATAAGCCGTCTAGCTTACCAAACTGTTGCTCAATGGTTGCAGCAAGATCTCTGTAGTTTTGTTTTGTTGCACCGCGCATATCTAAAGGTACAATAGCAGGCTTAGGATAGCCTAAATTGACTATCTCATCGTAAACACATTCGAGTTTTTGTGTTGTTTTGCCAAGTAGGATGACGGTTGCACCGTGTTTAGCATAAGTAAGTGCTGCAACTCGGCCAATGCCATCACCTGCACCTGTAATTAGTATGGTTTTATTTTCTAAGGCATTTGCCGCAGCTTTATAATCGTGCATCGTGGACCCCAAATTAGAACTTTTAGACATTTTATCATAGCAATCACTCAAGTTATCGAATTTATTGTAAATTTAAGTGGCGAAAGGCTACACTTTGCGTTAACTTTAACTGGTCTAATGTCTTATTAAAAATACGATTACAATAATTTAACTAATTACAGCAAAATAATAATAAGATTCTGTCGGAGCCTATAAAATGAAAAAAATGCTACTCTCACTCGCAGTTACCTCAGTCTTAGCAGGCTGTGGTGGTGGTGAAACATTAGAAGATATTAAAAACGAAACAGCCCCTGTATTACCGTCTGTTTCAATCAAGTTTGACCCTTCCAACGGTGTGATTTCGATACCGAATGATTTATTACTCAGTGGCACTCAAGATGGCACCTTAAATTTACCGGGTGAGCTAGACGCTGAAAGCAATCCTGCGATCACCCGCGCGCATTATGCAAACCCTTCTTTAGCGCTTGGTGCGCTGGATGGCTGGTCTAGCCAAATGCCTTACGTTATTGATTTGAACATGGCTGCTGGCATGAGTGTTAATGGTGATTCAGTAAAAGCACCTGGATCTGTGCGTATTTTTGAAGTAATAATGGGTGCAAGCCTTACTGATGAACAATGTGCTCAAGTTCCTGCTGGTATCGCGTGTAAATCTGTTGCTGAGTTGAGTAATGGCTTAACAGGAGACTTTATTGCTCAGCTAACCAGTACTGGCGATGGCATCGCAATTCAACCTTTAAAGCCATTTAAAGCTGGTTCGACATACATAACGGTACTGACATCAGGTATTGAGATGGCTGATGGCCGTCCAATTAAAGCAGCTTCGACTTATACGTTAGCGCGTCAGGACGCAGATTTAGTGACACCAGCTCAGTTAGCCCTTCAAGGCGCTGTGCGTAGTTATGAAGCTGCTGTAACACAAGGGAGCTTTGATGATGCACTGGGCGCTCTCAGTAAAGACAGCATTATTTATTCAGCTGCAGCGACAATTCAGTCGGTAGGGCCTGTGATGGCCGCAGCCAAGGGTTTATTGGCAGCGAGTTTAGCTACTGGGACAAACCCCAAGCTAGAAGTACCAGAACAGCCTGTAATTACAGTAAGAGATGTGCTGGTTATGGGTGGTCAAGACCCTGCAGCTGTTGCGTCATTTCAAGCAATACAGTATATGAAAGGCAGTATTCAACTCCCAATGTATTCTGGTATGCCACAAGCGGTTGGCGTAGAGAGTCTAGCTGATACTTATTGGCAAGCAGCATGTGATAATGGGCTTGCAGTAGCAGGGTATAAAGCGGCGGTTGGCGGCACACTGCCAACACCAGAACCAGGTACCAATGATGCGCTTTGTTCTGCACTATCTGGTGACGCACTGCGTGATTTTAATCTTGACCCAATGCGCCATGTTACAAAATTTAATAGCATTCCTAAGCAGCAATGGCTTGCGAATGTACCTGTACAAATTACCAAGCCAATCCCCCAATTGTTAGGTATTGAACAGCCAGCAACAGGTTGGCCGGTTGTTATTTTACAACACGGTATTACTACTAATAAAGAAACAATGCTCGGCTTAACGCTTGCATTAAGTGCGCAAGGTTTTGCCACTGTCGCGATTGACCACCCAATGCACGGTGAGCGTGGTATTGATGTTGATAATGATGGCACCGATGACTTTAATGCGACAACGGGTTCAATATTATCGTATATGAACTTAACGTCATTGTTGGTGGCTCGGGATAACTTACGACAATCAACCGCAGATCTGTTAGGTCTTAGATTAGGGCTTAATTTTGGTGCTCCTGCAATTGGCTTAAACCCGACAGATGTGAGTTTTGTAGGACATTCTTTGGGTGCTATTGTTGCACCAAGCTTTGTGGCACACACAAACTTACCGTTAAATGATCAAGTTGATGGGTTATTTAAAGTGCAAAGTGCAGCGCTTGCAAGTGGCGGAAGTGGTATTGCGAGTTTCTTGATTGAGTCAGAACAATTTGGATCATTTGTTCAAGGTTCGGTATTGAGTGCGGCAGGTAATGTTGCTTCGAAAGCTTTCTTGGCCTTTTTACAAAGTGATGGCGTTGCTGGGTGTACTGTAGAGAATATCGTACCATGTGGTTACAGTGCGTACATTAAGCATTTGACTGAGACAGGTGACACAGCATCTTTGGCTGCAATTAATGGTATTATCCAACAGTTTGCAGTGGCAGCTCAGTCTGCTTTAGATAGTGCTGATCCATTGAACTATGCTGAACTAGTCAAGGCGGTGAATACGCCTGTGTATATGAATGTGGTTACTGGAGGTGTTGATGGTAATAAGCCAGACACGGTGATCCCACCTACAACTTCGAACCCACTTTCTGGTTCTACACCGCTAGCGCGCTTTATGGGGTTACAAACTGTGTCTGAATCTCAAGGTCCGGGTAACTATGTTGTGAACTTTAGTCAAGGTCACCATGGCTCAATAATTACGACGGCCTTTAGTGAAACTGCAGGCGGTACAGCACAGGGGCATGCAATGGCGACTGTGGAGATGCAAACGCAACTTGTGTCTTACTTAAAATCAAAAGGGTTAGCTCTTCAAGTCACTAATCCGGCAGTTGTTGCTAATTAATTACAATTAGTTCACTATGAAAAGCCGCTAGAGATAGCGGCTTTTTTATTGCTAAATTTATAGGAGCAGGCGTTGGCATTTTTATTTGAATATGGGTTGTTTTTAGCAAAAGCAGTAACAATAGTGGCTGCTATTGGGGTTATATTGATAATGATCATAGGGGCAAGCCAAAAGCCGAAAGGTAAATCTGGTGAAATAGAGCTTAAAGATTTATCGAAGCAAATAGACGACACTCGCGATCAGTTTATAGAGCAAACGCTAGACAAGAAAGCCTTAAAGGCACATAAAAAGGCGAATAAAAAGCAAGATACATCGCCCTCTGATGAGAAAGTCTTTGTTATAGATTTTATTGGCAGTATGGATGCACATGAAGTCGCCAGTTTGAGAGAAGAGGTGAGTGCAATTTTAACCATTGCTGATAAAGACAAAGATCAGGTATTGGTAAACTTAGAGAGCGGTGGTGGTGTGGTCCATGGATATGGGCTTGCTGCATCTCAGCTAATCAGAATTAAAGACTTTGGTTTACCATTGACGATATGTATTGATAAAGTTGCAGCTAGTGGTGGGTACATGATGGCTTGTGTGGCTGATAAAATTGTGGCTGCGCCATTCGCCATTGTAGGCTCAATTGGTGTGATAGCCCAGCTACCGAACTTTAGTAAAATTCTGAAAAAGAATGATGTCGATTTTGAACAAATTACTGCCGGTGAGTATAAACGCACTTTGACCATGTTTGGCGAAAATACAGATAAAGGTCGTGAAAAGTTCAAAGAAGAAATTGAGCATACTCATGGTCTATTTAAAGAGTTTGTTGCTGAGCATAGAACAACGTTAGATATCTCAACAGTTGCCACTGGTGAGCATTGGTTTGCGTCACACGCTAAAACGTTGAACTTAGTCGACGAGATTAAAACCAGTGATGACGTTCTATTGTCTTTGAATGAACAGCATCAGTTGTATAAAGTAAGCTATAAAATTAAGAAAGGACTACCAGAGAAGCTAGGTCTCAGCGTCAGCACTATGGTTGAAAAACTGGGGATGTCGCTGTGGTCCAAAAGTCAAAAAATAGGCATGTAGTGCTTTAATAACGATACAGATACCGTATGGTTGTGGCCATACGGTATCAATAGCATTCCTTATAAGGTATGGCTGCTTATTATTTTATAAACGTCGTTTATATTATCACCGGCTTTAAATTCTTTCGTGAGTGGTTCGGTTTCTGAACCAATCCAGATTTTAAGCTCTGAGTCCATATCGAAATGACCTGCGCTTTCTTTACTAAATTTAGTGATTTTGCTGTAGGGTATTGTCAGGATTTCTACTTTTGACCCCGTAACACCCTGTTTATCAATGAGTAATAACCTCTTATTTGTAAAGACAAACATATCACGAATGACTTGATAGGCTTTCTCAATTTGTTCAGACTCAATCAATGTATCAGTCAATAACTCATCAAGCTTATCGTTATCGACTTCACTGGCATTGCCAAGTATTCCACTTAATAGTCCCATTATTTGTCCTTCTGAAAAAGTTGGTTTTCGAGAGTATGGCCATTAACTAATTGACGATACTGCCAATTAAGTTTGTGACAATATTTAAGCAAGTGTATATCAAATTGCTCAAAGTGGGATTGATATTCAATAATATATTCTTTATTTTGACTCTGAGAGACGTGTAATACACCTGATAGTTGCTTTATTTGTTCAAGTGTATCCCTAGAGTCATGTATGAGCGTTAGCGTAAGATACTGACTCGTGCCTTGCTTTGTGTCTCGGTTGTGCGTGGTAAGCTGCCCTTGGTTTAAATATAAAACATGATCACATAACTTTTCTAATTCAGCTAAATCATGTGAACTTAATATAAAAGTGATGTCTTCACTTAAAGACGCTATAACATGGCGTATCTCACGCGCATTGAGAGGGTCTAGCCCAGCAGTTGCTTCATCAAGTAGCACAATTTTAGGTGAGCCGATCAACGCTTGCGCAATACAGACCCGCTTTTTCATGCCATGAGATAATTCAGCAATTTTTGCATGATGGTTGTCTGCTAACCCCACCAATTCAAGCACTCGGCTTGTCTCCATACTTGCTTTTTGCTTACTCAAGCCTTGTAGACGACCATAGAAATTGAGTTGTTTTTGCAGTGAAAAGCGTGGGTCGAGAGTGGCATCCTGAGGAAGTGCGCTGAGCTGACCAAATAAAGCAGGGTCTCCCAGTTGTTTCCCCATAATATTGACTGATCCTGAACTCGGCACTAAATATCCGCATAAAATACTAAATAGGGTGGTTTTACCTGCTCCATTGGGGCCAACTAAAGCCACTGTTTGACCTTTATTGACGTCAAAGCTGACGTTATTCAGCGCTTGTTTGTCACCAAAAGCTTTGCAAAGGTTATTCACTTCAATTAATGCACTCATAGTGATCGCCTTTTAAAGGTAAGAATACTGAGGGTTAGCAGCCCCATTGTTTGCGCAACAGGCAGTAACCAATCATTCAGAGAAAAGCTATTTTGCGGTGCTACATCTAATATCTGTACACCTGGGTACACATATAAAAGCCAAGACAGGATGGGGAAGTAATAACTGAGGTAGCTTATTAATGCATTGCCAAGTGTAAATAAGAGTATTGCGAGGACGACACTTAAGCGAGACGAGCTTGTCACTAAGTTTAGCAGCGACATCAAAGCAATAAAGGGCATGACAATCAGGATAAGCTGCGCAGTAACAGAGACGCTCAATAATGCACCTGAGCCCAACAAACTGAGGTCGCGATAGATCATCAAAATAAATGTCGCTAAAACGGTAAGAGAAATCAAGATTGCAATAATGATCAGCTGACCTAAAAATCGGCCTACTAAGATTTCTTCGCGAGTACACCGCAAACTGATAAAGCGAAGGGTACCACGTAGCCTATCTCCGACGGTTTGATCCGAGCACACAAATAAACTAAATGCCGGGAAGCTATATAGGGCGATTATCCAAAATACTGCCAGTTCAGCTTCAGGCCAACTGACTAGCTCTCTCAGGCCTATGTTACCAGCGAGTTGCCCAGTGATATCGGCAAACTCAGGACTACTTAAAAACGGCACTGCTTGTGCGATTAAATAATTTTGGATCATAAACCAAACCATGGCAAATGCACCGAGTGCAAGTAAGCCACGCTTTGTAGCAAAGAGGCGCGTTAGCTCAAATTGAGCAAGTTGCCACACTCTGAATATCGACATAATTTCTCCTTTTTTTGAACAGTAACGTGTTATTTACTGAATTTAAAGTAGAAAACTGTTTCAGAATGTGGCGTTGGTAATAAATTACCCTAACTTAACTGGTTTACCAACCACATTGGCGACCTTTGTTTTGCTTATCAAGGTACTTTTGTAGCGGGGCAAAATAATCAAGCATAGCGGTTGCATCCATTTGCTTGCTACCTGTAATGCTTTCTAACGCTTCTTGCCATGGACGGCTGCTGCCCATTTCAAGCATTGCGTTTAGGCGCTCACCGGCTTCTTTAGAGTTATATACTGAACAGCGGTGAATTGACTCTTTATTACCCGCGATTTCACATAATGAACGGTGGAACTCAAATTGTAAAACATGGGCTAGGAAGTAGCGAGTATACGGTACATTGCCTGGCACATGGTATTTGGCGCCTGGATCAAAGTGGCTTTCATTTCGCGCTATGGGCGCTTGTACACCTTGGTATTTCTCACGTAAATCCCACCATGCTTTATTGTATTGCTCTGGTGATATTTGACCAGAAAAAACCTGCCAGCGCCATTGATCTACCAGCAAGCCAAATGGGACAAATGCAACCTTGTCTAGTGCCATTTTCATTAATAAACCAATGTCTTTTGATTCATCAGGTACTTGCTCTAGTAAACCAATCTCTTTTAAATAACCCGGAGTTACAGACAGCGCAATGGTATCACCAATTGCTTCGTGGAACCCATCATTGGCACTTTCTTGATAATATAGAGGCAATTTATTGTAGGCGCGCTGATAAAAGTTATGGCCTAATTCGTGGTGAATAACTGAGAACTCTTCACCTGTGCGTTGAATACACATTTTGATACGTAAATCATCTTTGTTATCTAAATTCCAAGCAGAGGCATGACATTGTACATCACGGTCTTTTGGCTTGGTGAACAAAGAGCGAGTCCAAAAAGTGTCTGGTAACTTCTCAAAGCCCATAGATGTGAAGAATGTTTCAGCACCTTGCACCATCTTAAGCTCGTCATAATTATGCTCTGCTAATAACTGAGTCACATCGTAGCCGGGATCTGCATTTTCAGGTGCCACTACGTCGTATATATTGCCCCAAGTTTGTGCCCACATGTTGCCAAGTAAGTGAGCTGGGATAGGCTGATCTTGAGGTACTTTATCTTCACCGTATTTTTCACCAAGCTTAGCGCGTACATGGCAGTGTAGTGAGTTATATAACGGCTTTACTTGGCCCCAGATACGATCAAGTTCTGTGGCAAAGTCGTCAGCTGGCATGTCATATTTACTACGCCACATTGCGCCAGTGTCTGCGTAACCTAGCTGATTAGCCCCTTCATTTGTGAGCGAAACTTGTTGCGCATAAAGTGGGCGCATTGGCTGCGATACTTGTCGCCACCCTTGCCATAGGTCAAGTAGCTCTTCATAGTTTCTGCTAGACGCCATCTTAGCTGTCATATCACCAAGGCTTAAGCATTGGTCTGCGGTTTTACAATATTGGCCTTTGCCGTACATACCATCAAGCTCAGCTTTTAAAGCGGCTAGTTTTTTTGATTTTTCTGGGTTTTGTGGCGCTGGTAAGGTCAAATTTAACTTCAATTTGTCCATTTTACGGCGGTTATCATCGCTTAACTGAACGCTATCAAATCGTGCTGCTTCACTAGCAAGCTGTACAACGATATCAGTTTGTTCACGATTAACATCTGCTGCTAAGCTGGCTGTATCTTCGGTTATGAAATTTGCATATATCCAATTGGCTCGGCTAGAGCGTGCAGACAAATCAATCAAAGTTTGTTCAGATTGAGCAAGGAATAACTCAGCGTCTTTTTCAGTCGGTTGTTGCGTTTTAGGTGCCGTGTTATTACATGCAGCAAGCGTTAAAGTACTCGCAACAATGAGTGCTCCAAGGCTAAGTTTAAATTGTGGTTTCATTATGTGTTCACTTGTTGTTGTTAAAGCTGCGTGATAATAACAGCCAACAAGAGTCGCCACAATTCCTGCTGGATAAATGCAGTGTTAATCTGAGTTTACGCTATATTTGAACATAGAAATTAAGATAAGCAGGAGGTCAAAATGGCTTTAATTGTGTTGCTGATAATTTTGGCGTGCATTGTGTTTATGGTGAGTGCACTGCGTTACAAATTAATCACAATCCCCACCATGAATTATTTTAAATCGACATTACCGGCTTTGAGTCAAACCGAGCAAGAAGCCATGGAAGCCGGGGACACTTGGTGGGATGCAGAGCTTTTTTCTGGTAAGCCAAATTGGCAGCAGTGGCATCAAATCGATGCGCCGCTGTTAAGTGATAAAGAACACCGTTTTATTCAGACCAAATTAGTCCATTTATTATCAATACTCGATGAAGAACAAATCCAAGCGGACAAAGATTTACCAGAGTCTGTGTGGGCGTATTTAAAAGCCGAGGGCTTTTTTGCATTTATAATACCAGAGAAGTTTGGCGGGCTAGGTTTTAGTGCTCAAGCTAATTCAACTATTGTGGCTAAAATTGCCAGTAAGAGTTTATCTACTGCTGTGACAGTGATGGTGCCTAATAGCTTAGGTCCCGCTGAATTGTTATTACATTATGGTACCGAGTCACAGCAGTCACATTGGCTTCCTAAACTCGCGTCTGGGGAAGCATTGCCTTGTTTTGCTTTAACGGCTTTAGATGCGGGCTCCGATGCGGGGAGTATTCAAGATTTTGGTGTTGTCTGTGAGGCTGAATTTGAGGGAGAGCTGGTTCTCGGACTAAAAGTAAGCTGGGATAAGCGTTACATAACACTTGCGCCGGTTGCGACGGTGCTTGGTTTAGCATTTAAGGTGTACGACCCTGAGCACCTACTTGGTGACTGTGACAGTTTGGGGATCACCTGTGCATTGATCCCGACCAGTCAGGAAGGCGTTATCACTGGAGCCAGGCATAACCCATTAAACCAAGGTTTTATGAATGGTACGACGCAAGGTAAAGAGGTGTTTATTCCACTTGATTGGGTTATTGGCGGAAGAGGTGGGATAGGAAACGGGTGGAAAATGCTGGTCTCTTGTTTAAGTGCTGGCAGAGGTATATCTTTACCCGCTTTAAGTGCCGGTAGTGCGCATTTATGTACTCGAACAAGTAGCGCCTATGCCACAGTACGCGAGCAATTTGGACTACCGATCGCGGCTTTTGAAGGAATTCAAGCAAGTCTTGCGCGTATTACGGGGTTAACTTACAGCATAGAAGCTTGTCGTCAGGCAACAGCCCAAGCGATAGACATGAAAAAGAGCCCTGCAGTAATTACGGCAATAGCAAAATACCATTTAACCGAAATGTCGCGCACAGTAATGAATGACGCCTTAGATATTCATGCTGGCAAAGGTATTCAAAAAGGTCCCAATAACTATTTAGCAAATAATTACATGGGGATCCCGATATCTATTACGGTTGAAGGTGCCAATATCCTCACTCGAAACTTGATGATATTTGGTCAAGGTGCAACACGCTGTCATCCTTATATATTTAAAGAAATACAAATTATTCAAAATTTAGAAGAAGACAAAGCGATTAAGCCGTTTGATAAACTATTAATGGCGCATTTACAGCATACCAGTGTGAATGTTTTAAAAGCGTTGTGGTTTGGTATTACACGGGCAAAATTTATTAACGCACCTGTAAGTGGGCCAACGAAGCGATATTATCAAAAGCTGACTTGGTTAAGCACATGTTTATCTGTGAGTTCTGATCTAGCTATGTTGCGACTGGGAGGGTCTTTAAAACGACGAGAAATGCTTTCAGCTCGACTCGGTGATGTTTTAAGTCATTTGTATTTAGCTTCGTGCGCTCTGAGAAAGTATGAACATGATGGTCGACAGCAGGGTGACTTACCATCGGTCTGTTATGCTACAGAGCACAGTCTGGCTCAAGGATTTAGGGCGTTAGATGAATTCTATGATAATTTTACACACCCGGTGTTGGCATTTTTACTGAAAAGCTGGATGCATGTCACAGGTCATGGTTGTAAAGTACCTTCCGATACCTTAGTTGGTAAAGTCTGTCACGTTTTAACACACAGTGATGCTGCTAGGGAACGTGTAAGCCATTTATGCAGTGTTGGTGAACAGGGCGCTGTGTATACTATGGAGCGGGCTTATCAGTTGGCAAAAGAAACCGCAAAAGAACGAGCTGAATTTAAAGCGTGGCTTAAAAACAGAACCGATATGCTGTCATTGTCGTATAGCGAGAAAATTGCATTAGCTGTTAGTGATAAAGCAATAACTGAACTTCAAGGGAAATCACTTTTAGACGCTGAAAACTGGAGAGTCAAAGCGATTTCCGTCGATGTTTTTTAAGCAAGTCGCCATGACTAACGGGCAAATGGATCCGGGTTAATTTTATCAACGTACCATTTTCCTTTCTTGCGCAGTAATTGTACGCTGCGCATATCATCGACTTGCTCACCTCTGAGCATGCCCGTAAACACCATATTAATTTTTGCTGAATCGCCATATTGTTCACGCAAACTTTGATTAGTCATATCAAGCTCAATGGTCACTTGATCAAATTGCATGTTTACTAGGTTACGGGTGAATTGCTTAGCTGTGCCATAAGAACGCATAACGCGAGCCAGTCGAGGTGTTGCGTGTTTCGCTGCCATCTCTAAGTTATTTTGATTGTATAAAGAATCAAAATAGGTTGTAGCAGTGTAACCTGGGGTACTTGACTCACCAGTCCCTTTATTGTCTTTACCGCACCCTGATATAAGTAGCGTAAAACACGCAAGAATTACTGTTAAATACTTCATAATGCAATCTAGTTTAAAAAAAGTAACAATAAGTTTGTAGTCTAAATGTAGATATGTAAAGTGCTATACGACACTTTGCTAAATAAACACTCTATTACTCATTACTTATTATTAGAAAAAATTCATTTTTATATAATATACAGAGGGTTGAGTAGCAATACGTATAACTTAAGTTACTTAATAGGCTTAGCAGTAAAAAAGCTCGGTATAGCTTACCGAGCTTTAATGGTTGGGAGTTATTAGAGGTTATTCTGTAACCGTGTTGTTTAATTTATCCTCTTTTTTGTGAAACCATTTACGCTTTAGCGCTTTTATATCTTCTAGCACGACGTATTGGCATGGGATTAATATGAGCGTTATGACCGTGGCAAATAAAACGCCGAATGCCAAAGAGACCGCCATTGGGATCACAATTTGCGCCTGCAAGCTGGTTTCAGTAATAATTGGCACTAAGCCAATAAACGTAGTCAAAGAAGTCAGCAAAATAGCTCTAAAGCGTTTGCAGCCAGCTTCAACCACAGCTTGTTTAACCGTTGCCCCTTGTTCACGCGCTTTATTCACAAAGTCAACCATGACCAGTGAATCATTCACAACGACACCTGCCACAGCAATAATGCCAAAGAAGGATAAGCTACTCATGGTCATTCCCATTACCACGTGACCAAACACGGCACCCACAACCCCAAACGGGATCACGGACATGATTAACAGTGGCTGTGAGTACGATCTAAGTGGGATAGCCAGTAGTGCAAAAATAATCATCATTGACAGCGCAAAGTCACGTACTTGTTCGGCAACACTGTCCATTTCTTCTTGAATTCGACCGGCGACATTACTTTGAATACCTGGGTAGTTCACCAGTAATGAGGGCAAGTATTCATCCCTTATTTCTGTTGCTATTTCGAAAGGTTCAGCTTGATCAGTATCAACTGACGCCCATACATTTACAGTACGTTTAGAGTTTTCTCGGCGTATACGGTTCACGCCGTCAACCAGTTTAATGTTAGCAACTTCGGCCAATGGCACTTCAGCGCCTGCTGGAGAGACAATACGCACATCTTGAATATCGCTAATGGAGTTTCGTGACTCTTTCGGATAGCGGATCATGACTTTTATTTCTTCGCCGTCACGTAGAATACGCTGTGCTTCTAATCCGTAGTAACTAAAGTTCACTTGAGAGGCCACGTCCGCAAGAGTTAACCCCATACTATAGGCAAGCGGTTTAAGTTCTAGCTGTACTTCGTCGGTTGCACTTTGCATTGAATCGTTGACATCACCGACGCCTGTAATCGTATTGAGCTTAGCTTTGAGCTTTTCGGCGACTTCTTTAAGAAGCGCTTTATCTTTACCTTCAAGTCTAAAGCTAATATCACCATCATCGCGTCCGCCATTCGAGATACTATCGCGAATATTTAGCGTTTTCACACCTGGCAACTGGGGCATTTGTTCTCGCCACATGGCGCTAAGTTCAAAAGTGTCAATAGGGCGTTTGTCAGGTTCTACTAATATCGCCATAATTTGAGCATTTGTGCGGCCGCGTAAGCTGACCGAGAGGTCTCGGATCATACTTTGCCCGTATTGCTCCTCAATTTGCTTATCAACATTTAAAATTAATGTTTCAATTTTTTGTGCGCTCAGAAGCGTCGCACTTTCTGATGATGATAAGTTCATTTCTATGGTTATTTCTGGGAAGTCATGAGGTATTTTGGGGTTAGCGACAAATTTAATAAACCCACCGGCAAACAGTCCTGCACTCACAATTAAAATAGTTAGAAAGCCAACGATAACGGTATATCTATAATGTATACAACGTTCAATAAAGGGCCGATATAGGTGCTCAATAAGGTTTTTAAGCCCGCCATCCAACAGCGCTCTTAAGCGGTGTAATGGGTTCTTTGGATTGCTCGGTTTATCTTTCATTGCTGCAAGGTGGGCAGGTAAAATTAGCTTAGACTCAATAAGCGAAAAAATTAAACACAGAATAATAACGCCACCAATGGCTTTTGAAAAGGCAGCTGCTGGGCCTGTCGCTAAGGTTTGAGGTAAGAACGCAGCTACCGTGGTAAGTACGCCAAATGTAGCTGGAATAGCAACCCGTTTTACACCTCTGACCACGTTATCTAGGCTGTGTCCGTGTTCTTCTATTTCAGAATGGACAGATTCACCCACAACAATGGCATCATCAACAACAATACCCAACACCAGAATAAAGGCGAACAGTGAAGCGAGATTTATAGTGACGTCAAGCCCACCCATTGGCATAAACAAAAAAGCACCAAGAAACGAGACCGGTAAGCCCATCATTACCCAAAATGCTAATCGGACACGTAAAAATAGTGCCAACATCAGCATGACCAATAAGCCCCCCCAAATCATGTTTTCTACCATCATGTTTAGGCGGCCATCAAGGTAATAGGTTAAGTCGATAAAGGGCTCTAATTCAGTGTCACTTGGTAGGGTTGTGTGACGATCTGCTAAGTAATTTTTAATAACGTCCGCAACTTGCGAGATATCTTGGTCTTTAGACGCACTGACTTGGAAGATGAGTGAGTTTTTACCATTATACTTGGAGTATTGTAACCCTTCTTCAAAGCCATCATTGACGGTTGCTACATCACCTAACTTAACTTGTGCACCATCAGACAACGTAAGTAATGGCAGGTTTTCGAATTCATTCCCTCGGTATGCTTGGTTCTCTACCCGCATTGATATATAGCCATTATCAGAGCGTATTTGGCCGGCAGACATATTGGCTGAAAATGCGGATACAGCGTTTGCTATGTCTCGGAAGCTTAACCCGAATTCACGTAACTTATCAGGACTAACTTCGATGCCTATTTCATAGTTTAATCCGCCATTAAACTCTACAAGGTTTACCCCAGGTAGTGCTAACATTTCATCATGCAACGTATTACCCAGTTCTTTAAGCTCACCGGCGGGTAAATTGCTACTCAGCGCAAGCCACATAACTTCTTGGGTAAATTTATCATAGCGAATGACAGGTCGTTCCATGCCTACTGGGAAGCTAGAAATAGAGTCGACTTGCATTTTAACTTCATCTAATACTTCTTGCGGGTTGTACTTTTCTTGTACTTCAATCCAAGTTTGTGACATGCCGCGGTTTGAGTATGTTATTAGGCGTTTGATCCCTTCCAGACCTTCCATCGCCTCTTCAACTTTTATGGTAATGCCTTCTTCAACTTCTTGAGGTGCGGCGCCCGGATAGATTGCTTGAACACTGAGCCAATTGTTTTCAAATTGTGGGAACATTTGCTTTCGGATTGAAAACGCCGTTAATATTCCCCCCACGAGAATGAAGATCATGAGTAAATTGGCTGCAACCGGGTTACGAGCAAACCAAGCGATAATGCCTTTTTCAGCTGGTATAGTCATAACTGCTTACTCCTTTTTTAATGCGAGTTGTGTTTCAGGGGATTTGAGTAAGGTGTTTTCTATGCGAACAGTCATACCGTCAGAGGGATACTCCAATGCTGATGTAATGATACGGTTGCCATCATTGAGCCCTTGAACTGCAATAACAAAACCATTAGCTTCACGTACAATATTGAGTGGTTTAAAAGCGAGGGTAGAGTCCTCTTGCAGTGTGGCAATTTTTCCATCGTTAACTAAATGCCTAGGTACTGCGACAGCTGATTGTAGCAACTGGCCTTCGATTTTTGCATTTAAATAAGTGCCAAAGCGCAGTGGTTTTTCTGTCAATCCATAAGGTATATCTACTTGTGCAACTAGGTAAGTCATTCGACTACGTTCATCAATCACGCCTTCGCTACGAACGACTTTTCCGTTCCATGTAACTGACTTACCTGCAAACTTTGCAGCTAATGTAACAGGGGCATCAATGCCATTATTAACCAAGTATTGTAAATCTTTATCAGCAACAGGTAAGCGTATTTCGGCAACAGACGTTGCGTTCAGTACACCAAATTGACTCCCTGGACTGACAACACTACCTAAGCTCACTTCACGACTTTCAATGATGGCGTCATACGGCGCTTTAATATAAGTACGCTCTAAGTTTCGTTTCGCGCGTTTTTCACTTGCTTGTGCAGCTCTGTATTGTGCAAGCTTTTCAGCAAGTTGTGGTTTTCTTAAATAGAGTTCTGATGGGATGGTTTCGTTGGTATTATTTTTAATTCGTTGCCATTCAGTTTTAGCTACATGCGCTTGTGCTTGTTCAATTTCTAATGCAGAACTTGCTTGAGCCAAATTTGCTTGTGCTTCGATTAAAGCTGCTTCGTAGTCATTGGGGTCAATTCGTGCGAGTATTTCGCCCGCTTTTACAAAGCCACCACGAACAAAACGCTCGGATAGTTGAATAATTTGACCGTTTACTTGCGCTACTAGGCTAGTTGTATATTTAGGTTTAACGATGCCATATGAATCAACAGACAATTGCATTGGTGCAACTGTGACTGCTTGAACTTCTACCAATGGATGTATCACCTTTTCTGCTTTTTCTTCTGGCGGTTTCTTCATTGCGGAAAATGCTGCAGATATACCAACTCCTGCAATTAGTACCGCGATGGGTAATATTATCTGTTTTTTACTAGCCACGTTATAGTCCTTCCTACTATTGAAACATGAGATACTAATTGACGGTTAGTACCGATGCTTTAAGGATACGACAATAGATGTGTCAGGGTGTTTAAATGTATTGGTAAGTTGTAACAAAGCATTGCGATTGAAGGAACCTATTTAACCTCAGCTCTGGATAAGCGAATTTGCCCAATAAAGCTATTCTTCTCACTTTCGGCGTTGCTTTCACTTGAAATAACCTGCTATTACTGCATAAAATCGCCTTGATATTGAACAAAATATCATCATTGG
This sequence comes from Pseudoalteromonas sp. MSK9-3, assembly GCF_003590335.1. Taxonomy (GTDB): domain Bacteria; phylum Pseudomonadota; class Gammaproteobacteria; order Enterobacterales; family Alteromonadaceae; genus Pseudoalteromonas. The sequence goes on from NZ_MIET01000021.1 coordinate 16,264, forward strand.
GTTGTACGTATGTTTGTTTTCAAAACACTTTCTATTCCAAACCCCTTATCCAAACCTGAAGTTATTTACATATACTGGATACACCAGCTAATAATGTTTGTATAGTTAGCCGTTCAGTTGCATCGCACTTTTAAATCAAGAAAGGTGTACCTTTGTGATCCATGATTGTAATTTATTCAGCACCTTTTCAGCTTCAATGGGTTTGGTTATGTAGTCGTTCATACCTGCGTCGAGACATTTTTGTTTATCCCCCTGCATCGCGTTTGCAGTCATGGCGATAATCGGAATCGATTGATTTTGAACGCCAGCGTTACCTTGCCTAATATTCTTGGTGGCTTCATATCCATCCATTTCTGGCATTTGGCAGTCCATCAGTATTATGCTGAAAAGGGCGTTTCTCTGTTCAGACTCTTTCAATTTTACTAAAGCTTCTGCACCATTTTCAGCCACTACAGCATCAATACCTATTTTGCTGAGTAGTTTAAGGGCGACTAATTGATTGATTTTGTTGTCTTCAACAAGAAGCACTTGGACATATTCAGTCCAAGCATTATCAATTTCCACTGGGTCATTTTTGTAGGAAGGGGGCTCGCCATTGTCTAAAAATGCTTGAACATCGGGATGAGCGGTTGATAAAGCCTCTAACAGGTCTTGCTTTGTTGCTGGTTTTGGAAAAGTTGCATCAATCTCTTTGTTACCCGTATTTTCAATTTCATATTGTTCTCCTAATGGACTCATCATGATCAACTTAAATCGAGGATTGGCAATACCCGCCTTAAGCCTTTGGGTGAATGATAAACTATCCATGTCTGGAAGTGCTTTATTAAAAATAACAAGATCGATAGTGTCTATGAGAGGGTTAGTGATGTCGCTAAAACGTTGTAATGCTTCATTTGCATTTTTAGCGACTACAACCGAAACCCCCCAACTTTCAAATTGTCGCTGCAATGCTTCTCGGCTTGATTTATTCCCATCAACGATTGCGACAGTTAAGTTGAGCGGGCCAAACGCAGGGTATGTATTGGGAAGCTGCGTGTTTGCATTTAGCAAGCACGTTATTTCAAAGCAACTACCTTCGCCTATTACACTTGAAACTGAGATATCACCCCCGAGTAATTGGCACAAGCGCCTGGTAATACTTAATCCAAGACCAGTACCACCATATTTTCTGGTGGTTGATGCATCGACTTGACTGAAAGAGTCAAATAAAGCATGAATTTTTGAGTGTTCTATGCCAATACCGGTATCTGTAATTTGGCAAGTCAACGTCGTGTTATTACTATTATCTAAACTGGAAAGCTTGGCTGTGACAACAATCTCTCCGTGTTCGGTAAACTTTATCGCATTACTTAAAATATTCGTCAAAATTTGCCTGATCCTGCCAGGATCTGATCTGACATGAGGCTGGTGGATACCCGCTAAATCTAAAATAACTTCAACGCCTTTTTGTTGGGCTGCTAATGTCATTGATTCTGATAACTGTTCAATTAATTCTGTTAAATTAAAGTCTATGTACTCGAGCTCTAGTTTATCAGCTTCGATTTTAGAAAAGTCTAAGATGTCATTAATGAGTGTTAATAATGACTGAGCACTGGTACTGGCAATGTTGACTGAGTGGAGTTGCTCAGAATTAAGGTTACTATTTTTTAGCAAGTCAAGCATGCCAATTACGCCATTCATAGGAGTTCTAATTTCATGACTCATATTGGCTAAAAATTCTGATTTTAATTGAGTGGCGGCTTCTGCTTTTTTTAATGCATCTGCTAAGTCGTTTGCTTGCGTTTCAAGCGACGCTGTTTTTTCTGATACTTGCTCTTCTAATTTTAATACAAATTGTTTTTGCCTAATAATTTCTGCTTTTTGTAGCCTCGTTCTCAGGTAAATAGCAGTTATTATAATAAGCGCTGTTAAAAAAGCATATAAGCTATATGCCCACCACGTTTGCCATGGAGGCGGTGACACATGTAAATTAATCGACAGTTGGTTCTCACTCCATTTACCGTCACTGTTTGTTGCTTTGACTTGGAATTGATACGACCCCCCATCTAAGTTGGTAAATGAGGCTGTGTTTCTGTTACCAATTTCAATCCAGTTGTCATCGTATCCAACGAGCTTGTATGCATATTGATTTTTGTTTGGTGAAATAAAATCCAGAGCAGAAAACTCAAACGAGAAAATATAATCCAGATAAGACAAATGAATATCTGTAACATAAGAGTAAGGCAGGCCAAGTTTCATCGGCTGACCCATGGTATTAAAGCCAGTTAATATGAGATTTGGGTCAACTAGGTTAGTTTTTAATGGCGCTGTACTAAAATATTCAATACCGCGTTGGCTGCTGGTAAATAGCGTGCTGTTATTGCCTTTTACTAAGCTGCTTGGGTAATAGTTTAAGCCAAGTAAACCATTTTGACTGTCAAAGTTGTTAACTTTACCCGTTGATGGGTTGAATTTTGAGATCCCTTTATTGGTTGTTAACCACAGATTTCCTTCTTGATCATCGGCGATGGCTCTTATCAATGTTGTTGGGAGGCCGTGTTCTGTACTGTAGTGTTTAAAACCTTGGTGTTCAGGTAAGTATAAATTAAGGCCTTTTTGTGTCGCAATCCATATATTGCCATCACGAGATTGCTTTATATCTTGTACAATACTGCCAAGCAAACTGCCAGGTTTGTGATTATCGGCTTTAAATGACAAAAATCGTTGGCTTGCGTCTACCCATAAATTAACCCCTTCACCCGTACCGACCCACATATTTTTCTGATTGTCTAAATATAGCACTAACACTTCGGGGTGCGAGAGACCATATGTCGAGTCTAAATGTTGAAACGTGTGTTCAGTTGTATCATATATATAAATACCATTTTTATAGGTGCCTATCCAAAGGTTGCCATGTCTATCAATACTGAGTGCTCTTATTTCTCTAAATTCATGATAATGAGGGCCTGTTTTTGGGTAAGTTAATAACTCTGCTTGTTGAGTGTGTAAATTAAACTTAGCGATGCCTTCATCTTGGGCTATCCACAGTATATTTTGTTTGCTTAGATGGAGTACTGGGCGCTCTAACAAACGGTTTTGATCAAATCCATTTAGCTCGTTAAATATCGAAGATGAAAGCTTTTCTAGTGTTTGAGTTTCAACTTGCCATTTATAAAGCTGTGAAGACGCTGTTGCGATTAATAGGTCGCCATTGTCGTCGGTGACAATCCCATTTGGGGCGACCAACTCTGGGTTTTTAATCGCTTTAAACTGTCGGTGAGGTACGAGTTTAAATATTCCATGTACCTCATTGGTGATCCAAATAGTTTTGTCTTTATCTTCAAAAATAATCCTCAAGCCGCTGTTGTACTCGAGATCTAGTTGTTCTATTTTGTCACTGGCACTTGATTGGCGATATACCCCTTTACTGGTCACAAACCAAATGTGTCCGTCTTGGTCTTCAATCATTGAGTTAACTTGGCCTAACAGGTTATCGTTCAACACTCCGAGTTGTTTAAACGTGCCTGTTTCTATATTAAAGAGAAAAGGCCCTTGCTGAGTGCCTACATATATTTCACCTTGGGATGTTTTTAATATATGACGTATTTCATTGGCCCCTGTCGGGGTTTTATTACTTGGATCTGGGAAATAATAACGAAAAGACTGTGTTTTTTTATTATATAAATTAAGGCCGTAACTCGTAGCAACCCAGAGGCTATCTTTGTCTTTGCTTTCTATATCCCATACTCGATTATGAGATAATCCAGGGGTTGAGTCTGTTCGCTTTTTTATATGCTCAAAGCGGCTCCCGCCTAAATATCGGTTTAAGCCTTGATCATAAGAGCCTAGCCAAACAGAGCCCGTTTTATCATGGTATAAAGACTGGATCCGATTGGCTGATATTGAATCTGGCTGTTTTGGATCGTGTAAAAAGTTTTGAAATTGGCCTGTTTTAAGGTTGTATTTATTGGCGCCGCCACCCCATGTGCCTACCCAAACATGACCGCTTTGATCCGACATGAGATTACCAGCATCGTTATGAGACAACCCATTCTCACTGGCACTATCAAATTCAAACAGTGTTACTTTACGCCCATCGTAGCGCATTACCCCATTTTCAGCGGTGCCAAACCACAGCAATCCTTGTTTATCTTGAATAATTGAATAAATTTCAGATGACACAAAACCATCTTCAGCAGTTAACTTTTTTACCGAATATTCATTAGCAAGCATGGGATATTGCGCAAAGCAGTAGGGTGATATTAGTATTGCTAGTACTAAGGCTGCATGTGTAAGGGTGAACAGTTTATACATAAGAGATTATTTTACCGCCACTTTTTGGACAATGAAACGTGAAAGTGAATGTTATTAGAGTAGTTTATATAGTCCGTTATTTCTATGACGAACACGTTAAAATTTAACGTATTGGAAAAATGAATAGGCTATTAAGGTCAATGACTTTAGAGTGCCTTGCTAGATGAAATAGCTTTAACGTGGAGTCAAGCGTTAACTAACTAGGCTAAAAGTAAAATGCGTCTGAGTTATATTTGAGGGTCACGCTGTTATGGCTAAGCTGTTTTATTAGCGCTTAGCCATAGTAATGTAATTTGCTAATTAGTCTCGATATAACAAATAACGGCTCTTTGATCTGGGGTGTCTTGTGTGTCTTTGATTAGGTAGCTAGACTTTAAGCTATTCTGGCAAGTACACATATCAAAATGCGTGATCATATAGTTTTGACCGAATTCGTCTTTATCTGTTTTTGTAATGCTACAGGTTGGTTCACGCCACCTAGGGTCAAAACCACTTTCTCCAATCGCGACAATTTTAATCTTTTTTGAGCTGATGATAGTGTTTAGTTCATCAGCATGTGCCTGAACATTTAATGCTGTCAGTGAACACAGTGCTACTAAGCCAATTATAAGCTTTTTCATATTTTATCCTTAATTAAACTAAGCTTTATTAGAGTTTAAACTCTAGCTAGGGCGGGGTATCTTATTTGTTAGAAATATAAAATCAAGGTTTTTTTATTGCTTTTAATTAAGAGGAGTGTTTAGGTGTTTAAATAAATGCAATATTGAAACTTACCATTCTTCTTAGATTTTAGATAAGTAGTATGAATGTTTTGTGTCGATAAATAGTAAATATTGATGTAATAATAAATTCTTACAATTTGGTCAATTAAAACGCCGAAATCTAATTTATAAAAGGCTCGTAACGTCTACGTGGTGGCGTTATTTCAGATATTCCAAATGTTGGAAGCCGCCCTTGAGTGAGCAATTTAATGTAAAGTCACTTAATTTAGGGCTAATTATTTAACAGGAGGTTTTATCTTTATTATCCATTAAAAGTAATTAAAAATATCGTATGTATACGCTATAAGAGATAATTATACCAAAACTGTTGCCATTTTATGTACTAATTGAAGGTTTGTGTTGTTATTTTGTTGATTTGTTTGTGCCTGTAAAGTGTGATAAAACTTTAGGTGATTAATTAAAACAATAACTTACACTACAACAGGGACAAACATAATGAAGGCAACATATTCTCTTAGTGCACTATCAGCAGCAATCCTGCTTGCTCACTCAGGAAGTGCGGTGTCAGCCGATGAAAATAAGGTTGAACGGATAGAAGTAACGGGCTCACACATCAAACGTACAGACATGGAAGGCCCCTCGCCAATTCAATCTTTATCAGCGTCAGATCTCGCAGCAACCGGCTCAACGGACTTAATTGGCGCGCTCGCTAAGTTACCTGTATCTGGGGCTGGTACATTCAGCACTCAAGGTAACTCAAGTGACGATACCGCAAACGGTGGGTCAAGCGTTGCGCTACGTGGCCTTGGCGCTTCTTCAACGCTTGTTCTTATTAATGGTCGCCGCGTTGCAGTGAGTCCGTTTGCCAAAGACATTGAAACATCATTCGTTGATTTAAATAGTATTCCGGTGTCGTCTGTAAAGCGCATTGATATTCTAAAAGATGGTGCGTCAGCAACCTATGGCTCAGACGCCGTAGCGGGTGTAATTAATATCATTTTACGCGATGATATCGAAGGCTTTGAAGTCTCAGGTAAAGTGTCTGATACAGCAGATGGCGGCGGCGAAGAGCAAAACTTTACGCTTTTATGGGGCTCATCTAACGACAAAGGGAATCATAACTTCTCATTAGATTACTTTAAACGTGGCGACATTTTCTATTCTGATAGAGATTACACAGCCAGTGCAGATCAGCGTTTTCGCGGCGGTAATAATGCACTTAGTTCATCGGGTTTCCCTGGTAGCGTAGAAGTTGTGCGCAGTATGTTGACAGAAGAACAATGGAATGCACTGCCTGTTGTACGAGTTGAAGATGACGGCACACAAGTTCGTCAGACTATTTTTGCTGATACATGGGGTAACGATAAGTGTGACGAGTCGTTGATCATTGGTGATATTTGTCGTTATGACTATGCACCGCATATGAGCTTAGTGCCATCGACTGAGCGTTATAGCTTTAACTACAATGGCGTGCAAGAGATAACCGATGGTATTGAAGGCTTTGCAGAGTTTTCAGCACAGCATTCGTCGACCTTTATTCAAGGTGCGGGTAGCCCAAGCTTTACCGAACTGACAATGATGGGTACTAACCCGAATCACCCATTAGCAAATGATCCGACTCACTTTTTACATGGTGTCGATATTTCAATGCGCCGCCGAACCGTTGATATCGGTAATCGTAAAAAAGACGTAGACTCAGAGTATTATCGTGCAGTACTCGGTGCTCGTGGTAATTTTAAAGAATGGGATTGGGAAGTTGCTTATTCAACAATTCGTTCAAGTGCGGTTGAACGTGGCTTTGATGGCTTCCCAAATAAGTTGCGTGCACAGCAAGCTATTGATAATGGTTTATGGAACCCGTTTGAACCAAGCACAAATACAGCCGAAGGATTAGCGTTCTTTGAAACCACCACAACACGTTATGGCTCATCGACCATGCAGGCGTTAGATGGGACGGTATCAGGCGAGTTGTTTGAACTTGAGTCTGGTTACATCGCAGGTGCATTTGGTTTTGAACATCGTAAAGAAAAAATAGAAGACAACCCTGACAGTCAATATTTACGTGGCGAAATATTCGGCACTGAAGCAACGCAGGCAAATGGTGATCGTGATAATACCGCCATCTTTGCTGAATTCAGTATTCCAGTTTTAGAAACTCTCGAATTACAGCTAGCTGTTCGTCATGAAGATTATAGTGACTTTGGCACAACCACTGATCCGAAAGTGGCATTTCGTTGGTCACCATTTGATGAGTTGGTTGTTCGAGGCTCTTGGGGCACAGCATTTAGAGCGCCTTCGCTGGTTCAGTTACACTTAGGGCGTACAGATGAATCTCCAAGTGTGATTGATAAAGAACGTTGTCGTCAAACCGGTGCAGAAGTTGACTGTGAGCCAACTGAATACACAGCAATTGTAGCGGGTAATAAAAACTTACAACCAGAAGAATCTGAAAACTTCAACTTAGGTGTGGTGTGGGAAGCAACAGATAACTTCAGTATTGGGGTTGATTACTGGAACTATGACCAAGAAAACCTAATAAAGAAAATTGGCGCACAAAAACTGGTTGACTGTTGTGGCAGTGACTCTAGTTTAGTCGTGCGCGCACCAAATCAGGGCAGTACACTGGGTCGTATTTTACAAATTAACGACACCTTTGTGAACATCGGTGGCCGTGAAACCGATGGTTTTGACATTAATTTAGAGTATAAATTAATGACGGACAATCTAGGTGAGTTTAAATTCAATTATAACCTAACATATGCGCTTAACTTTGAAGAGCAAGCGTTTGAAAGTGACGACGCTGGTAATCGCATTAACGTGATTGACGATCGTAACGGTGAATACCAGCACCCAGAGCTGCGTTGGACTAGTGGTGTAGATTGGAACCGTGATGACTGGGTCGCAACCCTTAGTGTGAGTCATATTGGTTCTTATAAAGATTTAGCAGATAGTAATAATGACAAGTTTGGCATTGATTCATGGACCACCATTGATACCTCTGTCAGCTATGTTGGTTTTGAAGGGTTAGTATTAACGGCTGGTGCGGCGAATTTATTGAATGAAGAAGCGCCACAAGCGCCTTCTGAATCTATGGGCGTTGACAATAAAACACACAGCTCATTAGGTCGCCAAGCTTACTTAAAGTTTAATTATAAATTTTAATAAAGAGTCAATTTAGGTCATAGAGCTTATTAATAAAAATACGTTAATTTAAATTGACGAATATAAAACCTCAGCTTTGAGCTGGGGTTTTTTATTTATGGATCATTCTTAGCAAGGAGGAAGAAGATTGAGAGGGAGTGTCTTGGCTTTTATAGAGCACAATTGTTTACTTTTCATTGGGATATGGCTTTGAGTTGGTATTGGTTTTTGAATGGGGGACACTGGTTATTCCATTTATTCAAACGCAGTACACTCATTATGATGCATTGGGACGTGTTTATCTCAGTCAGTTAAGTGACAACTATGCGGTTGGGTATAAGTATAACGCCCGTGGGTTTAAAATCTCAGAACATGGTCTTCGTTATAACAATGACACGATGAAAGTCGATGAGACGCTGCTTAAAACCGGCAATAGTGTCAACTTCCGTGGTCAGGTCACCAAAGAAACTTACTTAGGCAACCAAGTCTTAACGTATGGTTATGACAGCTATACGGGACTTAGTGACAGTTTAGGGGCGGTAGGGATGCGCACAGAAAGTGGGCAAAACTCTCTGAGTGCCAGCTATCAATACAATGCATTTGGGCAGTTAAATAAGCGTGAGTTCACCGGTTTATATGATCAAACCCGCGCAGAAACCTTTACGTACGACGGCTTAAACCGACTGCGAACGGCGACAAACCGCTATGGCACACTCAGCAATACCTTAAATTACTGTTACGACGCGCTGGGCAATATGCTTAAAAAAGGCAGTACGTCTACATGTGGTGCCGGAAGCAATGACTTTAGTTATGGCAGCAGTACCAGAAGTACAGGCAATGCGGGGCCACATGCTTTATTAAAAGATTTACGCACAGGTACGTCTCGTACATTTAATTATGACAATAATGGTAATGTAACCAGTGATAGTGATCGCTCGTTCGTATACAGTGGTTTTGATAAAGTAACGCAAATTCATCAAGCCGGTAACATGCAGGTGAACTTTGCGTATGATGCCAATATGCGCCGTTACTATCGTAAAGATGCTTATAGCACGCAAAATGAAGACGCGGGTAAGGTTGATACCGAAACCATCTATTTAGGCGCATTTGAACATATCACCAAAGGAGGACCGTCGGGCGGGAGTATTATTCACCAATATACAGTGGGTAATATGCAGATCAGCGAAAACCTAGCAACGGGTGACATTACCCAAAAGCTGATGATACGAGACCACTTAGGCTCCGTACTGGCGGTGAGTGAAGTGAATGCAGCTAAGACAGCGGCAAGCATTACACAAACCTTTAGGTACGACCCATTTGATCAGCAGTATGCACTACAAGCCAATAGCTTCTCAGCATTTACCGGCTATATGCGCCAAGGCTTTACCGGCCATGAAATACTCAATGGCTTAAATGTCATTCATATGAACGGTCGTATTTACGATCCAACGATAGGACGATTCTTACAAGCCGACCCGTTTATTCAGGCACCGAATAATAGTCAGTCGTATAACCGTTACAGTTATGTGTTGAATAACCCGTTGAGTTATACCGATCCGAGTGGGTATTTCTTTGAGAAGCTGTTAGGAGGGCTCCTAGGAACTAAGATATTACGAGAACTTGCTAAAGTACCGGTGTTAAATTCATTGGTACAAATAGGGATTGGTATCGGGTGTGGGTCATTCGCAGCAGCATGTATGGCGGCATACAGTGGTTTGCAAACTTATGCTGTTACAGGGAGTTTAGGCGCTGGTATAAGGGCTGCTGCTATAAGTTATGCCACAGCAACTGCTTTTAATGCTGTTGGAGGTAAATTTACCAAAGCAGGTGGCTTCTTTGATGCTGGTGTTAAAAATGGCTTTTATCATATATCATCCCACGCACTTGTCGGTGGAGTATCTTCAACGTTACAGGGTGGAAAATTTGGACATGGGTTCTTTAGTGCAGGTATAACTAAGGGGTTGACTCCTAACTTTGAAGGTATCGGTGGTTTTGATGTTAGTGGATATAATCCTGCTGAAGCTGCAATTGCTGGGTTACTCGGAGGTACTATTTCACACGTAACAGGGGGGAAATTTGCTAATGGAGCCATTACAGCGGCAATGGGGAACTTGTTTAATAATCAGAATCAAAGAAATAAGATAAAAGAACACGCACGAGCGGTTCGTGATCATATATCCGCATTAGACTTTAAGGATATAGGTGGCCGAGCTAAAATCGCTGGCTGGGCTATTAGAGGTGGTTTTGCAAAAGGTGATGGTTCGTATATTCTCCGCTCTGAAGTAAGAGCTAAAATAGTGCAGTTAAACATGGTTAAAGCTTTAGAAGTTGATGTATTTAATGAGATGTTACCTTATGCTCAATCAATCGCAAATGGCGGCATGACATTAACAGGCGATCCAAAAGGTACAGTAGCTCAAGCTGTAGGCGTCTTTGTACCAGATATTGCGGTAGTTGCTCAATTTCGAGGGGCTATGGGTCTTTGGGGAGCGGCTGCGGCAGCAAATGAATATTATGACCATTCTGCGAATTTTAAAATGACAATTAATAAGTTAGATAGTCGTTCCTTGTCATATTTTGCAAATAATTGTGGTGCAACCTTAAGATGTTAAAAAGAGTTTTCCAAGTTATTTTATTAAGCTTATTTTCTGTTTCTTCGTTTGCGGAATGTGAGCTATCTACTACTGACCTAAACGTCTTTAAGATTTATCATTTCTCAGATAAAAGTGGGATTGAATCTTTAAGACGGTTTAATCTACAAAAATCTGATCAATTAAAGGTAGGTATACCTAAAAATGCTAAATTCTACAGTGAGAATTTAGGCACAGATGAACACCCTATATTGATGAATATGTATGAAAGCGATGCTTATGAACTCTATTTTGTAGACCAGAAAGTCAATATGTTACCAACTCGAAATCTTATTAAGAATAATTACTTTGATATTTTAGTTTCTGCAATTTATGATTTTAGAATAAATAACAATTTAACCTGTGAGCCTGAAAAAATAGCAAACTTTTTGGGGCTTACCTCCTTGATAGTTCATTCAGGGTCAAAATATATCGAAGTTTTCGCATCTAAAACTGAAAGCGTAATTGTTTGGTACCATGACGGCGATAGGAAACATGCAGGCTTTATAATTAAGACTAAGTATAATGACCGGATTCTAGTTGGTGGGGTTTTAGAAAAATCATAATCTATTTATTGGAAAATAAACATGACATATATGGACGTTTATTGACTGTCAAGCCATAACTAACCCGCTAGGTTGTTTTTTTACAACCTAGCGCCTTTAAATTTGTTTTACCTCAACTGCACTAAACTCAATAAACAGCAATTATTTTGTCACCATCTATTATGATGCTGTTCTGACATATATCCGGGCTTAACTGTCCTCAGCGCCCCTAATGAGTTTCGAACCTAGTCACCCATAAAATTGAATTCACCCAATCGACTTTATTAGCCGTGCCTTTGTCGGGTTTGAGCTAGGTAGGCTTTGCCTTTTGTTCATCGTGTTTTTACAGCGAGAATAAATTGGTTATCAAGGACTCACCCGAATTCAAGTTCTAAGTGCACCATGTATAAAAACTAGATAAAAATAAGACGAAATTTAACAAGACACATATGGACACTCCCGGTATGTCAAACAAAATAACTCTGGCGGGGTAGAATAAACTACCTCGTTTTTTCATTTCTTCGCTGCCACTGTTTGACGTTTGACCCATTTGCAATAAAGCGTTGCTCTGACATATATCCGGGCTTAACTGTTATTTCAGTGCCCCTAATGAGCTTCGAGCCTATACACCCTAATTTGAATACACCCAACCGGTTTATATACCGTGCCTTTGCCGGGTTTTGTATAGGCAGGCTAGTCCTTTTTTCATCTAACTGTAGCGAACAATGATAGGCGATTGGCAAGTGCTCTCAACACCCACTCGGGTTAAGTTACCCTTGTCATTTACGAGCTTCCTGCCAATCTAACTTGGTGTTTAAGCATTACCTTGAACCTGGTTGCATGAACGTATCGGGCGGTAATATTCATTTTTTTGAAGTAATATCCACATTAACCTTGCCATGCGATGTGCCATTGCAACCGCTGCTTTATTTACCCCACGCCTTTGCTTGATGGCAGTGACCCATAGGTTCAGGTCATCGTCTTTTTTATGTGCGTGGTTTACAACAGTTCGAGCACCATGAATAAGTTGCTTTCTGAGGGAAATTTACAAAGACACCCAACATAAATTGATTATTTATCAAAACTTAAGAAAAGTTAGAAATGGTACTTATCCATAGCGCTGATATTATGAAAATAAAATTAATTTTTTTACTAATCATAGCTTTTATACACAATTCTAGCTATGCAGGCAGGAAGCTGGGGTTAACTGAATTAGTAGTCTTTGAACGGGGACTAGGAGTTTATGAGTTATCTGCACGGCACAAATTGAAGCCTTACCCTTTTCCAGGGCTACTTAAATTTCACGTTTGTGGTTCAGGTTATTTTGTAGAGGGTAAAGATAATGGTGAAACAAAATTAAATATTAAGAAATGTGACTTAAAGAATCATGAAATTGTAGTGGCATAGTTAATTTGGCCACCCATTAAGAAAGAAATGTTATGCTATTGAGCATACAAATTTGGGTGAAAAAATGACGAAGTTAAAACGCGCAACCTATTCTGCGGCAATCAAATTAGAAACAGCTCAGCTTGTAGTAGACCAAGGTTACACGCAAGAAGAAGCAGCTAAAGCAATGGGTGTTG
>NZ_MIET01000022.1 GCF_003590335.1 Pseudoalteromonas sp. MSK9-3
GACAGCGATGTATCGTTTTAAACAATTAATGGGTGATAAGCTAAAAAGTCGTCAATTCAATAGTCAGCATACAGAAACGATGATTAAAGTGAAGGCAATAAATAAAATGACTGGGCTAGGTATGCCCAAATATCAGCAACAGAGTTAAAACTGAGAAGTTGATTAGGAGTTAGCTATTTGATCAACAAGGCCAATAGAAAATGTTTTTAAAACAAACTTAACTACAATCCAATGATGATATTTTGCTCAATATCAAGGCACTTTTATGCAGTATTAGCGGGCTATTACAAATGAATGTAACGCCGAGAGTGTGAAAAATAGCTTTATTGAGCAAATTCGCTTATCCAGAGCTGAGGTTAAATAGCGATTAAAAACTAATGGCGTATAGTCAAAGTACTATGGTTAAGTAAGTAGCTTGGAATAGGAATTGTCGCTGTGGCGCTATCATTACCAGTGTCTAAATAAACAACACTCCAACACAACCACTCTTTCAATATTGAAGACATACAATCATTTAATATGTATAAAGTTTGATGACACACAACACCACTGCAGGGTAATGAAAATGTATTTTGTAACTTTATTAATATCTCTTCTAAGTAGCCTTTAACTGATGCTTTAAATAATAAATCAGCAACAAACTGAATCTTAATCAACTCTCCTTTAAGCTGTTTCCAAACCTCTATACAATATTGCTGACGAAATAAGACCAATAACTCATCAGGCTCAAATCCCATACTTATCAACGTTTTCCAGCAACCTAGTGAGTTTATATCGACATTAAAAATGTCGACCTCTGTCTGTGGAGCACGAAAGACATGATCAAAAGTAGTTTTATAATCAGCCATAATCACCCTAGTGTGTTTCAATCATATCTAATGACGGCGCCACATAGATTTTGTGAATAGAAGATCTTTGGGCTGATAACTTAATGGTTTATGCCGTCAGTTTTCCTCTCACCTGTAAGAAAACCAAATTAATAAAATCGGAAATAATACTCTGTGACTCACTGCTGTATGTATTACACGGCGGGTGATGAGGGTGCTCAGAGTCATAATGCCAATGAGGAGCTTGGGAATAATATCGACCACTTTCATCATAGAAATACAAAACCTGTACTTCACTTGAAGCTAACGCTGTAATATAACGCGCACTAATATAGTGTGAATGCTCACTAATAAAAAATAACAGGCGATTAGTCTCACTATTTTGGCTAGAGAGCACAGCATCACTACTATGTGAACCTGAAAACGACAATGTAACCTGGGTAATCGCATCTAATACAGAGTCGTCACCTTGCTGTATCGCCTTTCTTTTTATGACAATATCTGCACCGTAGCCATGTTCTGCCAGTAATGTTTTTGCCTGTTCAAGCTGGGGCAAAACATAACTTAAGAATTGACCGTTTAACACAGAGTGCCATTGGATGGTATCGGTAGAGTCTTGATCATGAGATTTTTGCTGAGCTGTTACATATTGCTCATAACGCGTCTGATGTTCATCAATCAACTTATATAGGGGGGTTGTGTGAACTAGTGACATAATTGTCCTCCGAAAAAATATGAACGTTAAACTTAGTAAGGTATTGGGGAAGTCCGGTTGTATGGGGGTATTCTCAGGTATCACCATGAGAGCTTTATAGACTCAATATGTTAAATATCGAGTACATTTAGAAGGCACTTTTCTCGCTCTATCATTATGATTTTTATAGAACATTATGAATCGGTTAGGAGAGTAACTTTTCAGCCACTCTCCCTTATCTGTATCAAGAAAAAAAGGTCCGAAGTACCTAAAAACCTCGGTGCCACTTAACATCAATAAGTAAGCTGGATAACCAAGGTAATTGGATCAGACCCAGGCCCCAAGGCATACGCATGATCAATATATCCTGCGGTTTGTCTTCAACCTCAATCTTCACACCCGTCTCAGTAAGGCACACTTCCCCTTCGCGCTGTAAGAAAAGCGCAGTAAAAGATGCTACTGACATATCTTGCAAAGCCGTCCAACGCGCAATCGCCGCATTGAGCATATGCTCAATAACTGCGCACTCATGGTCTTCTAACACAGTAGGTTCATCTATAACAATATCAGCAGGCAGTCCCAACAAAGCATTAATGGTGTATGTTGCGTGAAGGTGAGGATCTACTTTTGCAATGTAACACAGTACGCTGTGCGCTTTTGCCAAGGCTTGTTCACTCGTAAACTGTACATCTTCATTTTCTTCTACCACGGCTAACAAAGACAGTTTACTGAATAGTTGTGAAAAGAACGGCCAAAGTAGCACCACACCTGCATCTGCACTTATTAACGCCTCATTTTTTACAACGCTGCGTTCTATCCTCTTCGCTGCTTGTCGATTCTTTACCAAGAGTTGCGGGAGGCCCAAAGAAGATAAGTGCACTGCGTGTTTCATCTTTTGCCGCCGCATATTTTTTTGAATCTCGGTTGTTGCATGTCGTAGCTTTGCGAGCGCACCTGTACAAAAATCATGGGTGGTTGCCCTAGTGTCTGACGGCCCTAACTTCTCATCACTCTCGGGGCGAATATGCGCACTGATCTCATCATGTAACACAAGCAACTGTGCTAAGCGTTGTTGCACATCGCTCAATGAAGATCCATTGGTCAATGAATTCACCTCACAACACACTTGCTCCAGCAATCTGGTAAACCCATGATATAGCTTTGATTGAGAAAAGTTATGTGAAGCGTTATTTTGCTCAACGCGCCCTAATACAGCCACGGCGTCACGCTCAGTTTCATCTTGCTCAACATGCTGATTGGGCGCTAATAACAACTCATTAGATACCTCTGTATCTTTATGATCAGTGAAAGATCCCAGCGTGTCACAGCACCACTCGAGTAACGGTAATTGCCAATAATCAACGCGTTGTAGGTCTAACTTTATGACTGAGTTATGCTTATCAAGCTCAGCTTTAATTGCATTAACTTTTGCCATCGACCGAGCCATCGCATCTAACACCGCGGTCACTTTAATCTGTTGCTGACCCAAAGAATAATAACTTAACAACCAGGTGTTGAATTCGATGAGTCGCTCATAAACTTGATGCAGTGACAGATGAGCAACATCGGCCCTCTGGCTAAATACATGCAAATAAGAGTGCATTCTTATCACAAAGTAGCGCGTATCGCTGTGTGTCATATTGTCAGAACTAAGCTCACTCAGCGAAGTAAGTAGATCAGAGAGTTCAGCAGAAAAGCGACCCCATTCGTCTTGTAGCTTCTGCGCTTGCTGTTTTTCAAAACACGCTGCTATCTCCGAACTTTCTAAGCCAATAGGTCGAGACTTTAGATAAGAAATTGCCGTCATTAACTCATCGAGGGGTGGCTGACTTTGAACCGTTTCTATAGGCAGCGTTGTTAAGTACGCGTCTAATCCATTTGTGTCGTTAACGAGCCTAAATAACTGAATGCGCAACCATTGCGCCGCTGTAAATTGGGATTCAAAATACTTCAATAATAAGGTCATATCACGCTGACGTAAGGTGCCAAGTAGGAGGCTGTTTGTTATGCCCCCTGCGCGCTCTTGCGATAAATCCACAGCAGTGATCAGTTTTGTCATTGGATGTAAGCCAACCTCAACTGTTGTTGCTGCCAAATTTCATCACAGCATTGCTGTTTAAAAAGAAGGTACAACTCATATTAAGAAAAGCTTGCCCCTTGCATGGTTTGCCAGCAATCTAACTGATCAAGTACAACACAATAAACATCGGCCTTTTGACCACTGAGGGTCATTACTCTTCTAAACGCTTGCGCATAACTTGCCATCATCTACCTCATTTAGGACTTTTTTTAAATGACGCAATAAACGCCGATAGGTGATTTTAAATGCGGCTTAAATTGGCTCTTTTTTGAATGAAGGTCAGCGTCGTAAAATCGATAATAACCGACAGAGTGAACATGACCACCATGGTTGCAGTGAGTGTGTGTCGTTGGCACCGTATGAGTCGGTGGTAAATAGGTTCCCCCTTCACCGCTCAAATACCTGACTGCTCAGTTGCAAGGCGCGATAACGACATGCAATATGATTACTCCCCGTTTGAGTAAAAACACCAGTTGACTATCATCTTGAGTGGCAGTTGCATCGCCTAGCAGATCACCACTAAAAATAAATGTCACTTCGTTAATCACTTCAACCAGACTGTTTTCATGCTCCAGTTGCTCAGTTTTTATCTCTATTTCACAACCATATCCATGATTGGCCAATTCACTCTTGAGGGTATTCAACCCCGCCAACACATGCTGGGAGAACTGCTGATGTAAATGAGTTTTTCGCTGATACTCGCTGTGCATTCGCGTATTTTGAGCGTGCGTTCTTGCCTGTTCATAAAGTTGCGCTCTGTGTTGATACTCAAGGATCAACTCGTGGGCGCTTGGTTGTATGTATGCATAAATCATCCTCTGTATTTAAAAACCATATTTCCACTCAATGTGTAATAGCGCTTTACCAAGCCAAGGCAATTGCACCATGCCAAGCCCCCAAGGCAACTTCGACATCAAAACGTCTTGCGGCATCGTTACGGCACAAATATGACAGCCCGTATCGGTGTTCTCCACCGTCCCTTCGCGTGCGATAAACATCCGTATTAACTCCTCTTTTGGCATGCCTTTAAGCACCTCCCAACGACTGACAAGTGCGTTGAGCATGGCATCAATCGCGTTCATGGCCGCATCATCAAGTTCAATGGCCTGTTCTGGCTGCTGATATAAAGGCAACCCCAGTAATGCATTTACGGTCAAACTCACTTCTATCAATGGGTCAATGTTAGCGATGTAGCATAGGGCGGCATGCGCTTGCATCTGCGCTTCGTTATTCACAAACTGCCCAGCCAGTTCATGCTCACTAGGATGCAACAACTGTAATTTCGAAAATAAAGTGGGTAAAAAAGGCCATAAGATGACTAAACCAATATCAAATGTGAGCGGCTCGTCATCTTGATGCGGTGTTTGTTGCAACTGATTTAGCTCGTATTGCGTTTGCTTCATTGCCAATCGCGCAGCATGAAGGTCTGCCTTCATCCGAGTCGTATTACGCCGCTTTTGAAGTCGTTTTTTAGCCTCCCTGACTACCCACTCAAAGCGCTGTGATGAACCCGGCGTTACACCCACATGCGCTGTTAGCTCTTCCAGTAGTTGCTGTGCTTGATCGTGTGATTCAACCTGCGTTAATGCATTCAAGTACGCCACAGGAGCTTTGGCACGATAAGGTTTCCCCTCTAGCATCACCGAGTCTATTGCACGGCTATCATTTTTAGGTGTCTTTTGTGTGCGTCGCTCATCGTCATAACCATTAACGTGCTCATGCAATAATGTCTTCTGATGCTCTGCCTTAGTGCCTTCTCTGAGTTGCGGGTTATCGCGAGATTGGCTACATTCATCGGTTGCTGTGTACTTATCACTAGCCTGCTCTGACATGGCGGGCTCTACAGTTCCTTGGTGCCGTGCCACTTCAGCGTTACTCAGCGTTTGGCTGTCAGTTTTGTCACTCTGCCATAAAGGCAGTGTCTGCGAACTAGCATCATCAATTTGTGACTTGGTCTGGGCACTCATGCGGCTATGCTTCAACACATCATTATAAACGCCTTCACTTGATGATGAGGCCGTGCTCTGGTGCTTGCTAACCTC
Source organism: Pseudoalteromonas sp. MSK9-3 (assembly GCF_003590335.1). GTDB lineage: Bacteria > Pseudomonadota > Gammaproteobacteria > Enterobacterales > Alteromonadaceae > Pseudoalteromonas. The sequence continues at coordinate 5,644 of NZ_MIET01000022.1, forward strand.
AGCATGATGATAGCCAGGTTCATTACCGCTAGGCATATCACGATGTGCACCAAACCACGTTTTATAACTGGTTTCGTCAAGTTGTTCACACACAAAATCAATCACAGGTGCATACCATGTATCTGGATCAACATTTGCCGAATGAATCAAGGGGATCTGTGCTTTTATCTCTTGCTCTAACATCCGCAACGATTTGAGGTGTGCAAGTATCACGCTGCGCACCTTTTTAGCATCAGGATTCACCTGTGCGGGTTGCTCCTCGTTCGCGATAAGCGCAATTTCTTTAATCAGCCAAGTTTTCTGTGATGAGATTAATGCCATCACACGTGCTACTGACAAAGGGCAAGCACGCAGCTGTGTTTCAAGCAGATTTGCCATTTTTCGCACGCGGGTGACGCCATGCCAAAGTACAGATTGCATTAATGGCGCTTGCTGTTGTGATAAGCCATTGTGCACTGCAATTGTTAAATAATTAGCCTGCAATGGCATTAGCATGCCTTGTTGATAAGCATGTATAAGCTTATCTAACTGAGCTTTGAGCTGCTGATACATCTTGCAAAACTGCTCACTCAGCTTACTTTCAATATCCCCAAGCTGAAGTTTCGCGTGCTGTATCGTGTTTGTATTTGCTTTTTCATTCTGTCGTGACTGAGTCGCTTGCGTGCTTGGTGTTAATTCAGCCAACAATTTATCAAGCACAGCCAACAGCTCATTGAAGCTGCTGCTGGTTTGAAGTAGCCCCCATACACTCGAATGGACATGGATCGGCAAGCTTTTCAACAATGCATTAATTGCCTGATGCATACTCGTTAATTGAGCGCGATCCAGATACACCTCGCTCATTACATGGTTATGTTCTTGTGCTGATATGTAAGATAGTTTGACCGTCGGTGATGCCGCTTGCTCCCCTTTGCGGGTAGCAACACGCTGCGGCCACACATGGTCGTTGTCGTCGCTGAAGTGACTTGCCGACAAAGCCGCACTCGATAACTGTTTTAGCCACGCTTTGACTGCTTGAAGGGTTGCAATCAGCGGTTTTCTCGCCTCATCAGTTTGCTCTATCAGCAGCGATTGCCCTTGCATCTGATGCCGATACTGTTCGCTCCATTGCGCTATATTATCTAACCAAACTCGTTGTGCTTTGGCTCTCTCCGCCCTCCCAAGCTCCCACAAAACCGGTCGAATGAGCAACTCTGCAGGGGTATCTGGCAAGCTGCTCAATAAGCTGTAAAGCTGTTGTAAGCGTTTTTTCTCATATAAGTTAGGACGCGCTACAGCCACTTCTTGGCGCTCTTCTTGGCGCAGTAATGCTGCAATGCGTTGCACATGTGCTAAATGCGCTTCAGAGGTCCCTCTAATAGGCTTCTCAAGGCTCTTCACAGAGGTCAACGACCTTAACAAAGTCGTTAATTTCGCTCCCAAACGGCTTTCACTCACGCGTATCATCTGTATGTCAAACAACGCCTTGAGCCAAGCTTTTGGAAGCAGCTCAGCATTAAGTAACTGCGCTAAATGTGCCTGTAATGTTGCTAGCAACTGATATCGTGCGTGATCAAAGCTTGCTACATATAACGCTTTATCTATATTTTGATTAGATAAAGCCGCTTTATTGGACTGAGGTTGCCATCCTGCTTCTTTCACTCCCACCAACTCAATTGCCATATCATGGGCTTTCGCTGCTTGCGTCACAAGGCGCTCTAATCCCAGTAAACTGCGCTGGTCATGAGCCTGATGTTGACTCTGTATCGCACACCAAACCCCAATAGCTTGCACTTGTTTTGCGCTTTGCATCGCGAGACACGCCTGCTTCAGTAGCCTTTCTTGAAAAGCATGACTGGCAACAAACCGTTCATGCAACGCAAGCAACACCTCATTACGCTGCACACGTTGTGCTGTGTTCGGCACCAACTCAAAACTCTGCTCCACATGCGTAATAAATGCCGTCAATTGCATCAATGAAAGCTTGCTGAGCAACGACTGTAAGCGCCCTAATTTCTCACTAGAAAATAACGGTGCTAACACAATCAATAACCCAGCTCTATCTTCATTCAGTACACGCAGTAAATGCGCCCGATAGGTTGGCCAGTTTGTCTTAATATGTAACTGCGCGAGCGAGTTACAAGGTGCATGTAACGCATCAATAATTTGACGTTTTACACTCAACTTCACGGAACTCTTATTCACCAAAGAAGCGGTCACCTCGCCCGTAAAAAAACGCAATAAGGCCAGTAAACTGGCATTCAACCTTGTGACCCTAAGCGAGTTAGGTTGAACCATTGACGATGATGGCTGCACCGTTTCATGAGTGACCTGCTGTGCTTTGGCTTGCTCAATAATACGGCGCTTGAGTTGTGGGAAAACATAACGCGTGAATGCGGCATAAGGGTCAACTTGCACATACGTCCAGTCTAGGTTTGCCAAGTCGATATCAATATCTGGCAGTTTAATCACCTCGTCGCCGAGTGAGAGTTCATCCAGTTCAGACCAATCCATTTGCGCCAGACCACGCATAAACCACTGCGAAAACTGGGCTTCCAAAGTATCCAGCCTGTTGCCTTCATTGAGTATCGACTGAGGGGCCTGTATGTCGGCCCCTATATGTTTAATAGACAGTTTCATGACTAAATGTGGTCGTTGCGCCAAGGCTTTGAGCCACACATAACAGGGCCATCTAGGTACAGCGCGTGCCACCAATAGTCTTGATGTGTGCCATCATCATGCGCGGTATCACACCCGCCACTGAAGATGTGCTTACCATCACCACTTTGTGCTTGATTCGCGCGCCAATAGCCTTGTGCCATCAAGTTTTTACACTTATAGGCCCCGCCGCCGTGCAACGTTGCGGTATTGTTCTGCGCCACAACCTGACAATCATTACAATAAGCCACCGCACCACCACTTTGTGCGCGACACATTGACACCTCAAGTATTGACCTTTTAAGACCAAATGCACCACCACCTTGGCGTGATGAACTACAGTGTTTAATATGACGCGCTTCAACACCGCTGACCTCAGCTTCACCATAAATTGCACCACCATCACCATTCACATGATGATTTTCAATTACACAGTTGAGTTTGGCGCTTTGTACATAACGTAAATGGAATGCCCCACCGTTTTCTTCAAATACACCGCCGTTGAGTAATGAGCCATCAAACGTAAAACCGCGCATTTCAACACCGCTGATCAAGGCATCACTTTGACCATGAAGCAAGAATCGACAACCTGAATGCGCCTTAACAATCCGCGTTTCTCGCTCATTAAAGCCAATGATGCTGACATTTGAGCCAATTCGAACCTGCTGCTTTAATTTATAAGCACGATTCATCTGTGGGTGACAAGTATGTGGCAGTAACAAAATAGTGATGTTAGAGAGTAATTCGCGTGCCATAACTTCATCAAACTCTTGCTGATTTTGAACCAACAACACTTTGTTATTTTCTGCTAATGTCCAACAATGGGCATCAACATACGCTTTCACTGCCGCTTGTGTTGCCAGTAGGCTATCAGAGGCCGTTTCATCGCCTAAATTAACATCGGCTGAAATACCACTAATTCGCTGCGTGTCACCGAGCTGCAAAGAAGCACTATCGAGCGCACCTGTCACAGAAAAATCACCTTGCGCAGCCGCCCCCTCACTCAATGTCAGTTGCTGGTCAACCACCAGAGCCTCACGCACACGCACACTGCCTGATACATCCAGTTTATGTTCTGGCATGTCTGTACCTAGGCCCACATCTCCGCTCGTATTGATATGCAATGCTTGCCCGTTTTGCGTATTCACACTCAACGGTGCCATGTCTTTATCTGAACACACACGAATAATGTGATCATCCGTCTGGCCTGTAACCGTGATTGATGCTGAGCGCATTTCGCCATCAGTGCGCAGTGCCGTTAAGCTGCTCAGTTCACCGTGTACCGTTACCGCATTTTTAAATGTTGCAGCCGGACTAACGCTCATCGTCGAGCCAGTTTCTAGCCCTTCAACAGTCAAGCCGCCTTGCAATGTGGTTTGTTTAGTAACCGCTAGCTCATCGCGTAATATCGCCTTTTTATGCACTGATAGCTCATCATTAAGCCTTACCGAGCCTTGGAAGGTACTTTCAGTTTTCATTTCCACATGACGGTTAAATGTGGCTTGTCCATCAACCAATAGCGTATCTTTGAGGTGTACATCGTCATTAACCGTCAAGTCTGAGCGAAGCTCCACATCGCCAAAGATTTTTGCACCATCAAAACACTCAACGCGGCCAGAGCCTCGCAATGTGCCATTAAGCACAATATCGCCTTGAATGACCGCGTTGCCCGCAACATCCAAAGCCTCTCTTGGGCTATCAGTTTGTATACCCAAACGCCCTTCTTCAATGACCACCGGCTTTTCGCCCTGGTGATAAACGGCGAACGCTTTAGCAAAGTGATTTTGATCGATGGCGACTTGCGCCACACCCGCTGGCATACCCGCTGATTCATCATCTGCACCACTGTTAAATGGCAAACCAAAACGTGCCTCTCCAGCGGCTTCTGTATTACCATGCACATTAATGTTACTTCTAAAACTTGCATACTCATCTACATGCAAACTTTCTTGCACTTCTAAACGCCCCTTGATTTCCACATCTTTTCTAAATTGGCTATCCTCTGCCACATCCAACATGAAATCAGGTCTATCAATACCAATACCTAAACGGCCATCATTGAACACCATGCCCACTTGGCCATTTTGACGTTCAATCAATAACCCTTGCTTGCCTTGTTCTTGAATGTGCACGCGGGCATTCGCAGGCAACTCTGATTGATTGAGTTTTAAATCGCCATTGATTGAAACATGACGGTCCATTAAGGTGTCACCTTGCACATGCAATGCATTACCTTCTGCGGACTTCACAATCACTCGATTGTTGGCGGTCACTAAATCATCCGCTGTGAGCGTGTTTTTAATCGTAGTCGGGCATTCAATCACCACGTCACGCTGATCCGCACGGCTGACATCGTTTTTCACATGCAGTCCATTGCACAGTTGTGTGTTTTCACTGACGGTTAATGTCCCTGACAACTTGCTGCTTCCCTCAACCTTAAGGGCATGCTTGGGGTCCTCCGCGGTATTTTGCGTCACACTGACAGTCAAGCCATTTTTAGCTGTAAGATGCTCATCAACCTGCGCCTCACCTTGCACATGCAATGCAATGCCTTCACCTAACAGTGTCAGGTTACCGTTGACCTGTGCTTGCCCTGTTAGTCCAAAATCCACCTCGTCTGTCGGCATTTGATTAATACCAAGTTGGCCCGTGATTTGGCTTTTTCCTGTCAGAGCGAACTGTGTACCATCAACTGGCCTTTGATTTATAGCAAGCTGACCTGCTGCGATATGCGTTTCACGTGTTTTTAACATGTCTTCTATTTTAAGTGCCGCGGGCTCAGCTAACTGCTTAATCAGCACCTGTGAATCTGCGGTGCTCAGCAAAGTCTCATCTGCCACTTTAATTTCGACGGTGCCATACGTGGTGCTATCACCCCAAATCGTTGCCCCGCCAAAGCTCTCAAATAAGGGAGTAGAGAGCGGGTTGCCCACACTCACGTTATCGTCAGTGACAGTAAATAGTGTTCCCTTGTCAGCGTCGCTATGGTTAACTGTAATTTGGCTGCTAAATTCAACCAAACCGTCAAACAATGCTTCGTCTCCCACATGTAACGCTCGGCTTGGCGCGCTATGCAATAAACCTACCTTACCCGCATCCGTGGTGATCAAGCGTTGAACGCTTTGTCCATTAAAGTGGCTAACGTCAAGTGCGGATGGCTTAAAGCTATCACTGAGCACCGCCAACTTGGCGTCACTCATCCAGCTGGCCTGCTCAGCAACCTGTGCAACTTTAACCTGACTATGCACACTCACGTGCTCATCAATATTAAGACGTGGTGCACTGATGGTATCGCTGGTACTTAACGTACCTTTGACATCAACTGGCACAGCCATGCCCTCTGTACCTACATTTACACCTTGCTTTTTAACACGCAACAGGTCGTTATCTTCATAGTCTTTGACTAATACTGCCGATTCTTCTGCTGTCGAGGCCTTAACCACTAACTTCCCGAGTTGGTCACTTTCTTCTGCACCAATAATCATACCCTGTGTGAGATGCGCATTTTTGGCCTTCAACGCAAGGTCTGTTACGATATCTTCGCTTGCTTGAATATCTTTAAATGTCGCGTGGTCTTTCACAGCCATGGTGGTATTTACTACCGCCCCCTTCGCACGGTCTTGTTCTGTCACACCGGTTTCGGTATCGCCAACCCACAGCTTTTTCGTGGTGGCTTTTTTAGAGATAGTGGCATCGGTCGTCACTGACAGTTCATTCACTGTGGTGTGACCTGCGGTTAATTGATTTGTTACTGTTGCCGTGTTAGCTGTTAATTGACCCATTGCTGTCACATCTTGTGCAGTTACGCTCTGGGCATTAACGCCAGCTTCAACATTCAAACTGTCTTTGACTTGGGTTGCTTGGTAAATGGTGACTTTGGCTTCATCTTGTAGCGGTGTATTAGTGACTTTAACAAACTGGTCATTGACAGTTGCGACATTAAATAGGTCACCACCTGCATCACCGTGCACATCCAACTTCGCTGTAGCGTCAGTTTTACCTAGCCCTAAATTTCCTGACACAGATAAAGAACCCGCCGCCATGGGCAAAGCCTCACTACCAATCGACGCTGAGTCCGCTACGCTAACGTGACCCTGGAAGTGACTTTTACCATCGCGGTTCAGCTGCACATAATTGCCATCGACCGTAGTGCCAAATTGTCCATTTCCAGTAACATGAAAATCAGCCTCTAACTGCGTAGTGCCGACCCCTACTCGACCTTCAGAGTTAATATAAAACGGCGTGCTGTCTTGCGTCTTATCATCAATACGTAGCAATGCACCTCTGTCATCACTGTCCTTGGCGATATGAAATTTTGCATCAGCGCTTTGCTCATCAATACCTACACTGATGGCTTCTCTGGTATGTAAATGGCCAGAAAATATCGCATTCTGAGCATCCAGTAGGCCTTCTAATGTGGCGATCTCTTTCACCGTTAATGTTTGCGCTGTTGCATGGTGCAAAGACGAAGTTGCCGAGACACTAAGATCATTTGTGGTCGTTGTTTGCGCCACATTCAGTGCTTGGCCCAATTCTAGCTTACCCATCACATGAACTTCTGGCTCATTTTCATCATTGAGCTTTGCTTGCACAATGTCTTGGCCACTGTGGGTCACATTGAGTGACTCTATCTCAACATTTGGGCTTGTCAACATCGAGTCAAGCTCAAGCCTATTAGCAGTTAAGGTTTGAGAAACAGCCACGGTTTCATCAGCTTTTGATACGGTTAGAGCATCTTCAAAAACGCGTAATGCATCCGCATCGACTGTCAGAGTTTGCGTGCCTTGTTGAGTCATGCTCAGTTGTGATGGCGTCAGTCTGACTTCCCCACTTTCTGGCGCAGTGCCTTTAACACTCAACGCCGATGAAATTTCAATTTCATCTTGGCCCGCGTGCTCCACCACCTGGATTGGGTCATCAATTTGGTTAAAACCAGAGCGGATCATAGCCTCAAAGTCATCACCTGATGGCGTTTTTAAATCATCAAACTTCTCGATTAAAGCCTGACGGTCTGCTTTTTCCACTAAAGTACTGGATTGGGCTGATAACGTAGCGTCTTGCTCATTAAGTGTGTTCATTAGTTGTTCCTTGATTAAATACGATTGGGCTTGCTGTGAGCAACGATAAACTTGGGCTGTTCAGACGAGCTCGGATTAATAGTTGAAATCGACAAAGGATAAAGGGGACGTAAATAAGGCAGCGGGGTATAGCCTATTGTCAGCCTCTTCGAGCGGTCGACATGATCAGAAATACTAGGGCGGCAAATTTCATCGATATAATGCTGAGCAGTGAGATAACAGATATCATCTACACTGAACCCGTCCGGAAAAGACCCCCTTTCTTCTAAACTGGTATCCTCACTGATGTTGACAAAGATAGTGTTGAGCACACTTTCATACACTTCATTAAAGGTGTTGCCCGATACCACGAAATCATACTGACCCCCAGCATACTGCTTTAATTGCTCTACGATGGTGGCTTTCACATCCCCCCAATCGCCATCAGTTTCTCCCTGATGCGTCATGATAATTTGGCTTATCGGCCAGAGGGATTCGATAAAATCGGGGAAGTAATACTGCGCGCTGTTACGCATAATGGAATAAGCGCTCGTGCCCTCTTTTAGGGGCGATTCTTCACCACCATCAAACGTAGCCAAGATTTCATCAACGCTTTGATAGATTTCATGCACCGACTGGCCTTCAATCACCAAGTCACGACGCCGAGGCTCATTTTTCTGTGACTTGATGAGCGCGTCGACAATTAGGGCTTTAATTTCTCCCCAAGAGTCAGCATGCTTTGCCTGGCGCGCTAGAATCAAGGTTGTAATTTGCCACGACGCCTGTGCATCATCATTCTCAGAATCTAAATAAAATTCCCCAGCTGCGGCTTTTAAAACCGTATTGACGTTAACCTCAGGCGACAAAGGAGCGGTGCCATCTGTATTCACTGTTTTGATAATGCCATCAACATTACTGTATATCTCGTTGAGCGACTCACCTTCAACCTCAACCGCTACGTCTTCACCTAACTGTTTTGTTAGTTCATTTTCAATTTCCTGCCTTACTGGACTCCATGTTTTACGAACTCGGGCCCATACAGAGAGCGTAAGCCAAGTGAGTGAACTTGGCGCAGCAGCGGGTGCGGTAAAAAAGTCACCTAAGATTTTACTCAGTTGCTGCTGTATCGCTTTCGATGAGCTACTAGGTTGTGTAAAGCGCACTTTTTGAGTTTGAGAAAAGTAATTCAACCAACCATAATACAATCGCTCGAAAGTACTCATCGCTTCTCTATCTAGCCACATGCAATAAACAGGCATATGCAAAGGGGCAAGTTCGCGAAGCTTGGCTTCTGTAAGCTGACGAAACTCTGAAGTGGCAAATCGCGTCGTCCAGTTTGGCAATACAAAAAACAGGCTACGCCCTAATTGCGCATTTTGCTGTGTATCTAGCGCGCTGCTCTTCAGCAAACTGCCTTCCACTAAGTAAAAACTTTCTCTGTTGTGCGTTGCCAATGGCATATGAGCTGGATGAGAGAAACCGAGTCGGCGCATCATCCCTTTTGACATGGAACTACATTGGCTGTGCTGAATATTACTCGCCAAATAGTCATAGCCTCTACATCGGTTTTGACCAAGCTCACTTAACTCCGTTAGTAGCCGACATTTATCGACATATTGACGGAGCAACACTAATCGCTCTAACAAAGGCTCTTTCGGGCATGGGTCTTGTTCGTCTTCTAAGCTGGCAACATAGAAAGAAAAAACGTCTTTATATTTTAATAGGTTGCTATCTAAGGGCCGCTCAGAAAATCGAGCAAGTAAATGATCTAAACTTTGATTTAAGCGTGTCAGCTGCGCGATAGAAAAGTCACTTTCTAAGGTTTGTTGCATCCCCTGCTGCCAATACGCATGTGACGCCGTATCCAGCAGATGCTCAATGCCACTGAGCCCCGTCAATGCCTGACTTAGCTGGGAGTGTGGTAAGGCCAATGCCTTTTGCCAAAACAGCTGCACTTGCTCGCTGTTCAGTGATTCACTGGCTAGCATGCTATCTTGTATTTTGCCAAGTACTTCGAATAACGATGGCTGTGGCAAGGATAAAATATCCGGTAAAATATCAAGCTGTTTATGTTGGTCAGCTAAAACTTGGTCAAATAGCTGCAAGTAGCCTTTAAACTGCAGTAACTGCGCCTTTTTTTCACTATCAATCCTGCCATTTAATACTTGCTCAGTCAGGGCAAACACGTCTGGCATTTCATGCTGTAAAGAGTGATACTCGCTCAATGCGATATGAGGCGTTGCTGGCAACGCTGTTAAATAGCTCGACTGCGGGGGCAAATAAGGTCGATTTAATATCGTCAGTCCATCACGTATCTGAGCTTGTTCCGTGTCGCTCAATTGATAGGGTTGACCATCAATGTAAAGATTTAGCGCTTTAAAAAACTCAGCCTCCTCAAACCCCAACTGAGCAATATTAACAATTTGTGCATTGTCATCGCTGCCAAATTGTACTTGCCAAAACTCATAACCATCTTGTGCGTTGTAGTTATTTTGTGCGCCTTCCCCATTCAAAAAATGGAATGCTTGCACTTGCTCAATGTGCTTGTGTTCATGCAGCGTGCTGAGGATATTGGAGCTAAATAAACGCACGCTATAGGCAGATTTATTCAGCTCTTCGTCCAAGACAAAGCCACGCTCTAAGCGAGGACCTTGATAAATATCACCAACCCTTAGCCCCTTGTTCACTAATTGCTGCGCTGTGTATTTCGTCACATCGGGGGAGATTTCACGACCAATTAGCGTATAGATCTCAATCAGTAGAGGTACTAATGCGTCGACATCTCGCAATGCCAAGGTCATCCCTACGTTTATTTTGCTAATCTCATAAAACACGATGTCGCCCAGCACATGATTGACACAGCGCCCCCGTGCAAAAGCTTGATTTATTTGCTCAGTCACCGCGGCTTTCTTGCCATCATCTTCGACATACAGCAGCACATTAAAATCGACCGCTATGGTGTTTGAATCTGCCAACTGCCGTATGTTGACGTGAACATTTTTAACGTCTTGTAAATCCAGAATAAGGCGGCGGTAGTCACTTTCTGTAACACAATGGCTAAATAGTACCTGCTCCGGTTCATAGAATTTGGTACTACCACCCGCTTGCGCTTGAGTTAACAATTGCGCTACTGGGTAATCTAGCTTGTAACTGAGATCTGATAACACATAAACCAACGCTTCTAACAATGTGATACCGGGATCAAAACGGTTATGATCGGTCCACGTCGAAGGCGCAAATTGCTGTATACGCGCAATGCCTTGCTGACGGAGTTGTGCCAAATCCTGGCCAAGATTATTTGGCACAGCATTGGTTAACTGCTGAGCTTGATTGTCCATAACTTTCCTGAATTAATGGTGTTGATAACGACAAGACGCAGGCGCAGCAAGGTTGTGAAAATAAATTTCACCTAGGCTGGTTGCGTCTTTACGAGAATTGAGTGGAGTAAATAAAAACGGTTACTGAACGACGAAGTCGAGTTCAATTTCCCACTTGCCGATGCCTTCGAAGACATCGCCCAAGGTATTGGCTAGCGAGATTTTATGATTACGCGCCGGAACTAAAATGTCGTGGGGGTTATCTGCATGAATAACACTGTAGTGCTTTTGCGCATTTCCTCCCTTTGTCGCGCGGATCACTTGGACCATATCGACGGCTGGGTGTGTTTCGAGCACCTGCGCGACAGAAGCCAAATAAATTGTCCGCACCAATGGTTTATCTAACTTGTTCCATGGCGTGAGTGTATCAAGCACCATATCGTTTAGCTCAATCACCGTGCTCTGAATATCATACAAGGGGTCAATTTTTACAATGAGCTCCAACTGCACTTCAACGTAGTTAGGATCATCGACCTCAACAACCAGTTTAGGCACCGACAAAGCATTCACTTGGTCACGAATTTGTCGTTTCAAATAACGTGGCACTTTTGGTTGTAAAACCGAGACATCGTGATTCACAGGAACCACCACTAAGCTTATGCCTTGTTGATTAACAACTGGGCGAACCGAATGCAGCTGCGAAAAGCGCTGTAATGTGAAGTGTTCATAATCCCAGCCTGTTAACAGCCTTTGTCTATGCGCTAGACGCTCGCTGACTCGACGGTCAAACTGGGAAGTGGCTTCAGCCACTTTGGCACCAAACGAGGCAAAAGGCTGTATCACTTTATCAACGCGTGGATCAGGCAACAGCAATTTGGCAATGGACTCACTCGCTAACGGCTGTTCAAAGTGCGTTGCATCATTGTCTTGGCTCGTTAAGGTAACTTTGACACCTTGTGTAAACACGCCCTTGAGTTTTGAGTAAACCGGAGACATATTGCTAAACTGGTTGGGCATTTCATTAGCTGCATGATTCAGTTTCGCTCGGATCCACAGCTTACCATCATGATTGAATGAACCGCCTTGAGATAACTCAGGAAGGTAAAACACCACTAAACCAGAGTCTAATAGATCATAACTGCTGTCTGAGAGCAGTCGTCCTTCACCAGATTGACCTTGCGACTCTTCTCGTTTAAAGCGATGCCACCTGCCTTGATCAAAGTACTCCCAAACGAATAACGGATTATCACCCATGTTATAACCATCAACAGGGTCGACTTGAAAATACATCCGTACTTGCCCTGGCGTCGTCATTTGACTGATTGCCATATACAAATAACCAAATTCTTCCATGCGAGGTAACAAAGACACCAAGCTTTGCTCTGTCATTTGTTCGCTAGGACGACCAACGGGGGCGATATGTTCAACAAAAATCGGATTGCCGCGCATCTGTCCTGATGACGTTACACTTTCACTCTCATAATGCACACGCAAGCTGTCAAGCACAGGCGTATAAGGCGGATTAACTAAAAACGGCTCATCCTCGGTGGCATTTTTATAAGCAAAATATTCGATCACTTTGGCGTAATCTTGATGACCAAAATCTTGTTTTGATAATTCGAGGGTATACCACTTAGGCCACAGCGTTGCTTTTGTTTCATCAAAAGGCAATGCCAAAAATGTACTTTTGGCATTATTATCGTCACTCGCAAAGGGCAAGGTGTTGAGCGCAACATTATTTTCTGAATTAGGCAACGTATTGTCACTGGGGTTATAAAATAAGCGCTGCGTGCTTTGCCCACTATCTGATGCATCTGAGCGTGATATTTTTACCTCACTGTCTGGCCATACGAGACAATCGCATTCGGGCGACATAAGATCACTGATACTTACACCAACCTCCTCACTCGACTTCGATGAGGTACACGTTGCGGTGCTGTCAAAATAGTTTGTACGGTTTAACTTTTGGTTATAAAAATAGCTATACGCTTGATAGTAATCATGGAAGCTATCAGGCCTGTCTAACCAAGCAAACTCAATCTGTGCATTGATAATCCGCTTAGTGACTAGTTCCGGATGCGTAAAGTGTAGCTTGGTTGCCAACCTAGGGGCTAAACCAAAAGGCTCAAAAGGTTTACTGGTATCTAAATCAACTTCACCATTATTCGCAATAACGCCGCTTAACCCCGTCACTTTCGTTGTCAAACTAACTTGGGTAATACTAAAGCGGCTAAAACGTGTATACACATCGCTACCATCGCCGTACAACAAATGGTAATACTCTGGTTTCAGTTCAAATGTGATAAATGGCAACGCTTTATCTGCAGCGATAGGCGTCGTCTCTATGTGAGTGATGGCTGGAAACAGACTATCCACAGTCAAGACTAACCGATGGTGCAGCGCATCTACACTCACTTGAGCGCTATCGAGCGCTAACACGCCGTCACTGGTAGAAACAGAAAAATTAAACCAATCTAACCAGTCATTCAACTGCGCTTGATCACCAAAGTGCAACGCAATTTCTCTTTGCCCCCCGCTTAAAAATAAATCTTGTGAAGCAACCTTGAGCCCAACGTCAACCGCGTTTGGAGTCGCTCCAAGTCCATTACCGAAACTCGGTTCGCCTTGTGTGAGCTCTATTCCTTGCTCAGTATCCAGCAAAACCTGATGATTCAGTGCAATTTGCCCGCTGCTTTTTGTCTTGTTCACCGTTGCAACATGGTCAATGTTTGCTTTGTTAATGGTCACAACCTCTGTGGTGCTATAAATCAAAGGCTTACCACCTTGGTCTTTCCCACCATCAAACTGCGTGCCCGCAGGCAACGTAAGTGCATCAGTATTATTCAATGCAACCACTAAATGTGCGCTATCAGCTGATGCACCCAATGGCTCAAACTTTAATACTTGCCTATAAAAGTGATCTAAATGGCGTGCAACAAACGCATTAAACTGCGCATTACTATGTCCTAATAAATCAATAAAAGTCAGCAGTAATGCAATATCTGGACGACTGGCTATCTCAACAAGGGCCTCATCCGCTTCACCAGATTCAACTAACTTCGCAAGACCCGCCAGCTTCTCCGCTTCGGGTAAAATTCCTTGCCATGTTCCTTGTGCTGATAACGTTCGATCGTCAATATAATTAACTTGCTTGGCGAGTGAAGACACATACTCTAACCAAGCCTTTACTGTGCGAGATTCAATACTAAAAAATGAGCGCGACAGGGCATTGAGCTGTCTTCCAAGCTGACTTCGCCCCACTTCACTTGGATTGACGACATGCTGTGCCGCCAAGGTGGTTGTGTTGTTAGACTTTACAGTCATGATCGTACCTTGATAAATAGAAGGTTAATTTGAGCAAAGCGTGTCGGCCAGATGCTCATAGGTATTTAAAAAATAGGGGTTGGTGGGTCACACCGATTGCTCTGTTAAGTAGAATGGGAAAACCATATTGCTACGGCTATTAGTTTGTCGAATGACATAATTCAACTGCACCAGTAATATTCCCTCATACAGCTCACTGCTATCAAAATCGATGGACTCTAAAATAATACGTGGTTCATGGTTGAGTATGACAGTGGCGATTTCCTGACGAAGCTGCGCCAAACTTTGCTCATTCGCATCAGTAAATGAATAACTCCCAAGACCTGATCCCATCTCTGGCCATAACGGGCGCTCACCAACCAGGGTGTTGAGCGTTAAATGAATGGCCTGCTGCAACAGCGACTCACCATTATCGATGGCAGGCCCACTGGTTGGGCTTCGAAAGCGCACAGGAAAGTGCCAGCCTGCGCCCAAAAATGCTTGATTAAACATGCTTACTCCTTGTTCGTAGATTGTTTGGCCCTAAAACTATTTCACATCAACCCCTTTGCCCTTGAGCGTGATGTTGTCAGAAGAGGTGACATTAATGGCTTTATCAGCCTTCAATGTGAGCTTATCTTTGGTAATAATTGCCATCGCTTTACCCGCTGCGATCGTCGTCATACCTTTTTGAACAAGCTTGAGGCCGTTCTTACCATCAAAGGTGACTCGATGATCTTTGCTCGCCTGCACCTTAAATTGAGATTCGTTTTCTTTCTCTTTGAGGGTAAATTGCAAGGCAAGTGCCTGCTTTTTAAAGAACAAACCACGTTGCTCATTCTTATCATCATATTCAAAAGGAGGCTTGGCTTTGGGGTTATGACATGCCCCTAAAATCACTGGGTAGCGACTATCCGAGCCGATGAAACCAACAACAACTTCGGTATCAACATCCGGTGGTAAAAATAACCCTTCTTCGTTTCCTGCAAATGGGCTGGCTAAACGTGCCCAAACTGGCTTTTCGCCCGCCGCACTTGGTAACAGAACGGGGATCCGATGAAGCGCTTGTGCATCGGCCTTAAATGCCGCCACTTTACCTATGAGCATAGGTGTATCAGGATGTTGATTATGTTCAGAGTAAAGGCTTAAGCTCAAAGGAACACCAAACATAAAGTCACAAAACCAGCCATCATTCGATAAATGATGCTGTATCTCACCCACCACATAGTCCCCCGCATAGGTTTTACCCACACCAGATAAAGTCAACGAGTCAAGTAACTTCACTTTTAATGGCGCTTTCGCAGCGGACATATCAATACGCGTATACCCCTGATACATATCCAACATGCGATAGTATTGCTCTGCACTGGCCTTGGCAGCCAACTCCACTTTATCAATGGGCGCTTGAGCGAGGCGCAAGGTATCGGGCAAGGCTAATGCGGCATCTGCATCAGCATGGCTTTTAAACTTAGCCGCAGGCGCTACGGGATCGGCATTATCATTGAGTTTTTGTTCTTGAATATCCCAACTACTGTATTGAAGCTTTTTTAAATGGGCACGCACATCACAATGCAGTTCAAAGTCAGTACACCCATCCATCGCCACATTAAACTCATGGGCCGTCGGTGTGTGCTTAGCTAAGTCTAAAACATGGTTTTTACCATCATTAATAAACGCAAAACCGTTCGTTAGCACTCGGCGCATAAACACGGACCATGGCTGCTCATCAACCACTAAAAATTGCGGGTGTACAATTTGGCTGGTAGCAACCTCTCCGGGTGTAGCGCCGAATGTCGTTAGCAAGTCGCTCAAGATGTCACTATCTTTGCTTTTGTCATCATACAATTTGCTGAACGCATTTTGACAAAGCTTGACGATATCTGCGCTGGCCTCAATTTGCATAAAGGGCTGTTTTTCATACCCGATGCTTTGTCCAGTAATGATGCCGCTGAATAGTAACGTTTGTTCGCCATCGCCAAAGCCTGCTTTTAGCTCAATCGCTTTACCCATTTTAAATAGGCCTTCGTCCATTTTGTCGAAGGTTTCTTTGGCCATATCTCCATCTTCAATCTTTAAGCAAAGCTGTGAGATTTGGTTTACGCCATTTTTAACTCGGGCTTCAATGAGAGCAATTTTGTCACTGACAGGGCTACCATCAACCGTAATGGTATATCTTAAGTCCATAATTATCGCTCCAGCGGCGGATATAAAATATCTGCACCGACCTCAGCACCACGGATTGAAGCAAGTCGATTCACCTTAGCAACCTGATGTAC
This sequence comes from Pseudoalteromonas sp. MSK9-3, assembly GCF_003590335.1. Taxonomy (GTDB): domain Bacteria; phylum Pseudomonadota; class Gammaproteobacteria; order Enterobacterales; family Alteromonadaceae; genus Pseudoalteromonas. The sequence continues at coordinate 22,234 of NZ_MIET01000022.1, forward strand.
AAATTGAGGGTTACCATAGATGCTGGCACTTTGAGATAACACTGAGCGACCAGCTTTGTGCTGGATCACATGGGTTAAATCGGGAGAGCTTTTACCTGATTTGAGCTTAATTTCTTTTTCTGACAAACACTCAACAACACAGCAATGGACTTTCGCTTTCAGGCGACGGCCTTTGTTATCAACCAGCTCCGTCTCAACCAAGGTGCTACAAATCAATCCACTAAAGCTCATATTTGGCCCATCGTTGAGAGTCATATTCAAAGGTTGAATAGTCACATAAGCCGGTTCATGGGTTTCACTTTGTACCGCTGTGCCATATTTCAGTAGTGTCTGAATATTATCTTCCGTTTCGATATTGCCCATAAGCTTAGCCGCTAATGAAGTCGGGTCTTCAATGACGGTATCGTCTAACACAAAAGTGATATTTAACTTGGATGGTGATGACTTTTGATATCGCGTTGCACCACTCTCGGCGCCGATCGCTTGTGATTTTACAATGTCATTGGCGTATGTGGTTTGTAGTGTTTTTGTGTCATACGGTAGCGTTAACTTTTTAATCTGGTTGCTATTACCACGCTCTATTTTACTAAAAAAGGTGACATCACACATCGGCACCCCTGGTGAGATTGAACCAAGTAATGACATATCTATGGCCTCCTTTGTTTAATAAATTGTTGAAATTGCCTATCTACGTAGCGTTTCAAGGATTTTTCTAATTGTGCGACCGTGTCGCTGGTGGTACATGAAGCTTGCTGACCACCCGCCTCATTGGTTTGCTCGCTGCCAGACTTTTCGGATAGTTTCGCCTTCACTCTAATGGCATCACATTGTATTTCCACGTTTAAGCCCTCCCATAGGAAATCAAGTAAAAGGAATTGGCACAGTCACCAAACTTTGGTAGCTAAAGCTGATTGATTCGATCAGCACATCATTGCGCGTTGCATCTAAACTGTCCCACTCCCAACTTTCCATAAAAGCACGCGTGACTAACCATGCTTTCGTTGGCAAATTGTTATCGTTTAATAAAGTGATCAAAATATCATTACGAACCGCAAACTGGTTCCATTGCGGCAGGCTAATAAAATTGGTAATTTCAAGGGTACTACCTGTACGTAATACGCCTCGTTTGAAAGTGAGCGTGCGCGTTTGCCTTTCATTTTTTATGGAGACTCGGTTGCCTTCGTAATCAATGCTGCGACTCACTTTCAGACCGCTTATCTCTTTGAAGAAAATATCAATCGGGTTGGGTATGGCTGCCGAAGTGATTAAGGCCGCAAAGCGATACCCCACCATAGGTGTAGTAAGTTCTTGAATCATAATAATGTCCAAAAAGGGCACATAAGTGCCCAAGACAAGGAGAATATCAATTAGTGAAATTCGATCTTAATGTCGTCCGCCATCATTTCTAATGACTCAACACTCGCTTCGTTAGAACCACCGTTTATGCTCGGTGCAGTCAACTTTTTAGGGAATGCGTTGATCACTTTCCAAGTCACTAATGGCTGAGAGCGGTCTTCATTCGTCAGTGAAATGGTGATGTCTTTTTTATCAACCAAATTAAGGCTGATAGACGAAATCCAATCATAAAACTGACTCTTCTGACGCACTAAACCACGTTTAAGTGTGATGTTTACGTCTGCGGGCTGGCCAGGCATATGTTTTTTGCCGTAGCCATCTTTGTAAGTGATGGTTTCAACACCAATGTCTAATCCTGAAACCTCAGAGAACGGAATGCTCTCTTCCCCAAAACTAACCACAAATCGATAGACCGGGATCGGATATTCTGCTGCGATGTCTGCTGCTGTAGTAGCCATAAAAACTCCAAAAAATAATAAGTTCAGAAACCTGAGTGGGATAACACCCAAGAAAAATAAAAATGGAAAGATTGGCTGAGGGGGCAAAGAAACGTGAACAAGCACACCTCAACCAATCTTGGTTGGGTTCATTAGCCTTCTAAGCTCTTATGCGAGAATGTCAGCACAATAAATTCAGCAGGGCGTACTGCCGCTAAACCGATTTCAATATTCATAATGCCGTTGTTGATGTCATCTTCGGTCATCGTCTGGCCAAGGCCAACGTTCACGAAAAATGCTTGTGCGGGAGACTCACCAAAGAACGCACCTTGACGCCATAAGTTCTCAAGGTAGCTTTCAATCATGGTTTTCAGCTTAAGCCAAGTAAAAGGCGTATTGGGCTCAAAAACCGCAAACTGTGTTGTCTTTTGGATTGATTCTTCAACCATGTTGAATAAGCGACGAACAGAGACATAACGCCATTCGTTGTCGTTACCCGCCAGTGTGCGTGCGCCCCAAACTAAGGTGCCTTTACCCACAAACGTACGAATCGCATTAATTGATTTACCTGAGATTGCGTCCACATTTAGGTTTTCTTGCTCTGCATTATCAATAGCGAGTGATGGAGCTAAGACTTGAGACAATGCAACGTTAGCTGGCGCTTTCCATACACCTCGCTCTTTGTCAGTTTTGGCCATCACACCAGCAACAGCAGGTGAAGGAGGAAGTACTAAATAGTTTTTGGCCAAGCTAGATTTAACCGCATTGTAAATTTCCGCGGAAGAAAATGGGTAACTCGGATCGCCTAATTTGTCCAGTGTATGAACGCCTGACGGTTCTGCATACGTTAACATAGCTGCATCAAATACATCACCGTTTTCTTGTTTATCTAGCTGCTTTTTGGTCGCATTGTATGTAACTTCATAAAGCCCTTTTAGAGCATATAGCTTACTAGCGTGTTCGATATAAACTTGATCAATGGATGCAGAAAGAGTGAGAGAGCCCGCTACATACGTGTAATCATCTGCCATATCTGTCAAATCAGCATCGCCCAAAAAGACCTTTAGTGCATAAGGCGCACCTTCACCAATTACGACCGGCACTGACAAGTGAACCCTTACCTTTTTCTCATCATAGCTACGCGCCATAGTCGTTCGTAAATATGGGTAATATGATGCACCATATTGCAGCCCAGAAGTCACATTATTACGCATAACTAGCGCATCATTCGTATTTGCAGAGCTACCAGCAGGTGGTTGCTGCATTAACACATCAACTAAAGCAATACGATCCATGCGGCTTTTACTATGGTCCAATGCTTCGTTCTGTACCGAATAATGTGCTGTCGCATCTAGTCCAATCGACTCAGGACATGAAATTAAAGTTACTTCATCAACTTTATTTAGCAAATCAATTGCCGTCTCATAGTCTGCTTGTGCCGGTTTACCTAACACGCCAGCTAGGCCAACACTTACGACAAAACACGCACCGCCACCATTGGCAAAAAAGTGACTAACCGATTGATGAAGGAAGAATTTTGCAGCCATTAAAGGGCTATTTGTATCATCTGTATTGTCCTCATTACCATCATTGGCATAAATATCATACCCTCCAGTTGCTTTGGGTATGACTGTGAATCCTTCCTTATATGGGCCACCGAAATTTGCTTCAAACTCCACCATACTAGTGATGCGTACTGGTGTACTTTGCAGTGCCGCCATTGTAGGGTCGGTTTCTGAAACTTTTGTTGTATAACCAATAAACGCAGGGATCGCCGTCGCTACTTCTGCCACAGATGGCGGCAAAATAGACTTTTCTCTAACATAGACGTCAGGGGTTTTGTATTGAGACATAATGTTTCCTTTCGTTGAATAAACATATTCTTAAGCGCCGAGTCGGCAAGAATTTTGAGATGGGGTGCAAGCTTAATTATTTGTAAGGCATACCAATTAGTGCTGTGGTTGGGAACATAACTAATAGGCTAAACTTGCACCCCAAAAGACTTTTGAGCCTTTGCCACGGCTCCGCCACATCAGCCCCAGCCAATGTGTGCGTATTAATCTGTTTGTACAAGGAAGACGCCATTGCTTGACGGCTGTGAATACTTTTAATGATTTAAATCGAACGACCCTAACAACCTTTAATACCGGCTTATCTGCCTAGGGGTAAAAACGGTTAGAAAAACCCATTAAATGGGCACTCATGAAAGTTGAAAATGCAACGTCAATTGAATTACAAAACGCGATTTGGTCCTGGGTGAGTGATATTGCTGAACAGTTGACCCCCTGATAACGAACCAGTTTCTTTAAATAATCATCACTGAAAGCCGTATTGATAGCTTGCGCCTGAAACCAGTTATCTCGGTTGGTGGCTATTAGTAAATAATTTAACTCATAGTTTTCGACGAAAGGCTCATTGAAGTTCGCAAAGACACTATTAAGTACGTAGCGTCTGTCTCCGAAGTGACGGATGGTTTGAAAGTCCGTATATTCGAAAAATTCACCTTCCTCATTTAACTCTTTAGCATGGTCGTTTAAACGTTCTCGCATAAAAACCAGAGGCTGGGATAACATATTTCGGCGGTCTACTTTATCGAGAGTCTGACCATGAAACTGTAATTCATAAGGGCATAGCCTACACAAATGCGTACTTTGTGTGACTAAATACCCGTTATCATCCACAATAAGTGAAGCGCCATGAGGCACAACCAGATTAATGCCATAATATGCATCGGTGTACACATCAAATTGTGTGTTACTGAAGTCTATACCTCGGCCATTAAATATCTTTGTAAACAACACGACCGCTCGATGAATTTCTGCAGGTCTAGCAGAACTTGCCAGCAACTGCGCCAAGCTACGCGTTTTTACCTTAGTAAACAGATAGTTTTTATACCTCACCTGCGTGACACGAATTGGCTCTGATGAAGAGATAAGCGGTCGCATTTCACGGGGGTTACTTGCGTAGACTGAGGGCAAAAACAAATCTTTAAACCGAGGTTTAAATGGTGGAACATACGCTTTATAAGCATGCACGGCCTGAGTATCCAAAGTGAATACGCTGGCACTAATATTGAGTAACTTAGGGAGCTGTACTATTGGGGAGTGTACTAAGTTTGTCAGGTGATAAGCTGGGATCACCCAGCTTACACTGGCAGCGCCATCTTCAAGCCCTCCATTGCCAATCCCAATTAATTGGCCTTCCCTATCAAATACGGGTGCCCCAGAAAAGCCTGGCAGCAAGCTCCCATCGAGGTAGTAAATAGGTAAGTTAATGTCTGGAATATTAGATACACTCAACTTTTCAACCGCATTAGGGGGTAAAAACTGTTTTAAAACCTCCGGTTTAGCATACCCTTTTAACAGCTCTCTGGTGCTCATTGCGAGTGCCCCACGGTTAAAGCCGAGGGCGGTGACTGACGCTCGATAAGTGGGTTTTTCTGTTTGAAAAGCGCGTAGCGGCTGCCAGTTTTTCAATGGCCGACTCACGGTTAACAGTACTAAATCTGCCTCTGGCAATATTTTACTGACTGACGCTCTGCGTCGCTTTTTGTTAAATTCAATAATGATTTGAGCATTAGGGTGACTACCAAGTACATGTAATGATGTCACTATCTGGCTAGGTGTTTGCCATACAAACCCAGTGGCAACCCCCTTTACACCTTCCGTACTTTTTATGACGACTTTCACGGTGCTCATGCTGAGTGTTTCTGGATCAAATTGCGCGCCACTGGCAAGATTAACAGTCAGTAATGCGCCAGTCACAGCTCTAACGTATAGTGCTGCAACATATCTCAGCACACGTAATCCTAACGAGCGTTGTCGGTGTATCATAGGGTTCTCTGCCTAATAGGGCGCTAACGTCATAATTCAGGCTGACATAAAATACGATTTATCAGCTGTAATAATTGCCACTTCTGGGGTTGTGATAGCTCAGTAGCCTTTATCACTTGGGTGATTTTTTGCCAACTTTCAGACAAGGCTAAACGCGTAAAATCAAAGTCTGTATTAGTAAACTGATGAAGCTTATTTTCACACACACTAGCGACTATTTTCCTTGTGGTTTGGTGATCATTCGGCGCTGTTGAGCACAGCGTATCGCGCAGCACTAACAGCATATCTTTTTGCTCGCTGTTACTGAGTAAACCTGAAAAATTAGCAGATAATTCAATCGCAAACTGCTCCCAAATCCCCCCGGTTAGTGCAAAATTATTAAACACCTCATCCAAAGGTAAACTGCTGTCGGTATAAACTAATTCATCACATCCACTGAGTGTTACCGGCGCACTAAATAGTACACTGCTATGTTGCTTATGCATCGCTATGTTTGGCTCGATATTCGTACTTAAGGCTGACGATATTGCCGCAGAATGCTGTTTAGGGGGAGTATGTAAGCTAAAACCAAACGCTTTTAAGGTAATGAGCTCCAAAGCTTGTTGTTCGGTATAACCCACTCCCTGATACTGTGCTTTTAATGTTAGTAAAGCGGGGGCCAAAACATTATGTGCTCGAACATATAGCCCCATATAAGCCCCCACGACACACGCGAAACCAAATGCACCAATGCGCAGTGCTTTGTTGCTATTAAAGTGTTGATCGTTCAACCCCAAAATAGCCGCTAATAATGTCGTTAAAGCCCCTAACATCATTGTGACTGTGGGTGTCACACTGGTCCCCATGATCACACCGAATAGCAACCCAATCCCAGCACCGCCAAACAAGGCACACTTATCATTGAATGATATTTTCATGCACTGCTCACTTGATCAATAAGTTGGGCATTTTATAACGACGTTTACGCCGTTTGGTTTTTGTCACGCCAAAGCGGTATTCGTAATTTACAGCCCAGGTTTGCATTGATTGACCTTGACCTTTAAACCCTCGTTCTAACCTCATGCTCAATAATGAGGTGTCAGTTAAACGGTATTCAATGTGCGTACTTAAAACATAAAATGCGTGACTCTCCCAATAGCTGTTTGGATCATACTGAGGGAAATATGACACTCGCCCTGACAAATACGCATTCAAAGCATGTGCACTGTAAAATTGATAATTTAGCAGTACGGTATGAAACACTTGGCTTTGAGAAGCGAGTTGCGCAGAACCTGGGCTTAAATGTCGATAACTCAGAATATAATCAATATCAAATTGATTATTAATACTCTGTGGCTTCATGCTAAATACAACAGCACCACCAGCATATTTATCTTTGCGGGTTTTCGAGTCCATAGACTGCCGGTATTGCTCAGAGGCAAAATACAGATCAGCACCAATACTCAACTGTGAGGTAAGCGCAAATTCATAAAATATTTCAATCTGTGATTTATAGCGCTGATAATCCAAAAAATCGGTGCTCATACTTTCACCTTCGCGTCTGATATCTCCCTTTAGCTGGGTTTTATCTATCAGCAGATCAGCATAAACAATACTGCGCTTGAACAACTTCCCACCCACAGAGGCGGTGGCGATTAATGCGCTATGCTCACCTGAGAACTTATCAGTATGTATTGCCCTATTCGAGGGTTGACGTGAGAGTCTTAAGTCCTGTTTTTGCTGCGATACATGGGCGAAATAATTCACTTTTTTATACCATGGTTGCGCTTGCTTGGTCACAGAAAAGGCGTCACTGCTTGACCATGCAGACTCTGCAACCACCAAGCATGGGGTCAAAAGTAATCCACTAAAGCCAATTAAGCCGTAAATTAACTGCTTCATACATCGGTCCTTAATTTCCTGAGCGGCCAAAAGCCCCTGTAATATTACGTTGTGCATTAGTCATGCTTATATCGGAGCGTAATTGGCGGCTTTGCAGCGCAAACGCAGCAAAGTTAATACGTCTTTGTCTGGCGACACTGATTTGATTTGTCACTTGCTGTGACACATTGGCAACATAGGCGCTGGCGAGTAACTCGTATGCGGTATCCAGTATTTGGTTTTTTTGTGCCTCTAAAGCACTCTGTAATTGATGATTATTCGGCTCATGATATGCCGCAACAATAGTGGCCGACAAAGTTGGTAAATAAGAGATATGTGCTGACATCGCTGCATTAACTATGCTCATCGCGTCAATCTCTTCATCTGCTATTGTCAGGTTTTGTAGCGGCTTAGATAAAAAGTTGCCTGAATCCATGGGCAAATTGAGCGCATATGACACTAAATTGCTGGCACTGACACTCACCTTCTCAACCCCATTTTGGTATACGCCATCGAGTAGCTGCGCTGCCACTAAATCATGGACCAAAGTGGTGAATACATTAAGTTGACGCGTTTGTGTCTGAGCGTGTGAAGAAATAAATGAAGTCAGCTGTAAGCCTGCTATTTCGCTCGCTATGATAGGCTCGCCAAATTGTGCGATCACGTTATCATTCGTATCAAAACAAAATACAGCATCACATTGCATTATAGTGCTGTGGTTAACTTTGCTGCGTAGAGTGTAAATACTATTTTCAAGCGCACTAAACTGACTTTGAAACTGACCGTTTACATCGCTTGTTCCCTGCCAAATAACGTGGTGATCAATATCTTCGATATAAATATCTGCGTGGGCCATAGTCCCTTTTAATAACGAGCCGTTTAACAACAATTCATTGCTACCACGAATTTCACCTTCTTTAAAACATCCCGTAAGCAGCACTATTGTGACGCAAGCGCACATAACGCACGTTAGCCTAGTAGGCTTCATCATATCGATCCCCTTTAAAAATGTATTTGAATTGCAACTGATAGAGGTAGACCCCTCTGAAATCGTTGGTTTTATTGAGAGTGTTAACTTAATTTATTGATAGATATCTACTTTCAATACTTTAGTGGTAAGGTTATTTAGCCACTCCTTTGACTTTTTCGACGGTGCGCAAGCCGGCTAGCCCTAGCATGGCTAATGTCAGCTCTAACATAGCTGCCAATGGTAACTGCGGTGTGCCAACATCAGGCCATATCCACTGTAAAATAGGGTTAATTACAAATGCGAACAAAAACCCCAAACCACATACCCACATTAAAAACGGTCGAGCACCCGCGACAAACAAGCTTCGATGACTCGCCTGAACCTGATTAATTTTGCTTTGTACCAAGTTTGGCTGCTGTGCAACCCGTTGCTTCAATATCTCAAGATTGACAGCCTCTTCGTCACTGGTATACAGCTCATCAAGTAATGACCCAATTGCTGCTACAGGCGCCTGTATATTTGATGAAAATAGAGTAGAAAAAAGTCCCATAGAAAACCCCTCATTGTGGTTGGAAAATTAGGTGGAGTCACAGTAGTAGGCGTGTTGCTGAGCACGCACTAATCGTTTCATAATGCCTAAATCACGCACTGTTAAATCAAATGCTGCACTCACCCATTTATTTACAACTTCCTCGATTAACTCCTCTAGTGCCTATAAAAACTGTCCCCCTAAGCAATGGTCAATTTAGTTTGTCCAGGATCAGTAAATTCAACCGTAATGTTAATGACCGCAACCGGATCTGACACCCCTTGTGGGTCTTGAGCTGGTTTTGACACTTGTAATATCGCCATCACTACCGTGTCTTTAGTCACTAACGCTGTTTTAGATTTCCCCTTAACAGTTAGGTTAGGTTTCCCTGAGACCGCCTTGCCCATCGCAATCCCCCCTTTAAATGCCGTATTGTCATAATTTGACTGATATTTTTGTAGCCATTGCTTGACATCATCAACCACTAAAACAGGTTTCTTGCCTTGCGAGAGTTTATTTTTTGTCGCTGAAGGAATGTTATCAGTGGTTTTTACTAACTGCTGTGCGCCGTTTACAGTAATTTTAACCGCCGCGCCATCAACACATACAAGGGGCATAATGGGTTTACTCACAATTTGCTTAATCATTCAATATACAGCTGACGTAAAAATCACGTGAGTGTGAAAAGTATTCGTGCTGCTAATTAAAAAACGCCATGAATATTGTTTGCCAACGTCTATTTCTGATGCAAAATGGCTATGTTGGAATAAAGGATAAGAAAGTAACCTAGGGTGTTACACAAAACCTGTTACAGGCTCCAGAAATTATTGATAGGCTTTACGGGGTAACTTAACGGTTTTACATAGACTTTATTTACGCACCTCTGCTAAGCGCCTATCTACAACTTTTTCGAATTCACCAGGTACTTTGTCTTGCATTTCATCTATTTTATTCATGGAAGCGCCCACATTCCCTACTTTCGATGTCCAAATATAGGTACCACTTATTGGCAGCTTTTCTCGTTCTGATTTCAGTGTTTGATAGATTTTATTAAATTCATTTCGTTGGCTTATCGAAGTAAGTAAGTCTGAATAACGTTCGCTCACATTTTGCTTGAGCGCCGGGCTAAAGTGTCCATACACCGTTTTTCTCGCCACTTCCGTTAGCTTATATCGCGCTTCTGAGCTGGAGTATTTAATATGACGACCCCCTTTTTCTAATTGAGCAATCCATTTATCGACACCTAACGGTTGCTTAGTGATTTCCACCGGCTTCGGCTTACGGTCGCTAACCCCCCATCGGTAATAGCAACTTTGTAGCCGTTACCATCAGCTGTTTTGCTCATAGTACCAGCAAGCTTGTATTCACCTAATGTCCAATCTCCTTAGGTGACTGACGCCAACTCCTTTTCAAATGTGAGTACTTTTGCTCTTAATGACGCCCCCACTTGCGCTTCTAAAGCTCCCGTTAAGCTAAAATTACCGGTCATAGGCCAATCATTGTCTATCCCAAAGTGACCAAAACTGTTTTGCTTTTGGCTGTGGGTGTATTTTAAGCCACCGGTTACGCCTGCCTCCCCTTTAACAACGCCACGGATCTCACCAAACAAACCGCCTTGTACTTTTGCCAAATAAGGCACGCCCACAAATGCGCCGGCTTCAATTCTCGCTTTTGCTTTCGCTGACGCTGTGCCCGCTACCGAGAAAAACATCTGTGAAAGAATTGCGGTATCTTTAAAATGGCGGTGTTAATTCAAAACATTAAAATGTCAAATAAAGCCGTGTGTGAGTAACTCAGTTAATACCTTTCAATTGAACGTGTTCAGCCAAACAAAGGCCCTAACAGTTTAGCTCTAGCTGATATGACAATAGACTTGTTGTGCGATTGAATACGGGGACATTACATTAAATGCTTATCCCGCTTTAAAGTCTAAATGGCATCATCTGGTGTGAAGTACTCCATAACTTCATCGTCTATAGTGCATGCTAATATCTGGTTGGCAGTTCAACACAACTCACTAATAATATGGCTAAAACTTGCGGAATATCAATAACCAAAATTAATGCCCAATATATGATTTAGCCCGTTTATTGCAAACTTTCACGCCTTCCCAGTAAGGAAATTAAACCAACGGAGTGAATGAGCAACACACTTTTTCATAATAAAGTCAGAAAGGGTTAGTAACCCAGAAAATGACACAGTATAACTATACACATTTAGATTTAACCCGTATGATTTGAATGAATTTTGTACTTTGTGGAAAAATAAATATGGGAGAATCACAGACAGTATTTAAATGTCACATGCCTCTGAGTATGGATTTTTATACTTGCCCAGCGGCAACAACATAAAATTAACTGAGCTAGCAAGAAAAAGTAAACGTTATCAAGGAATGTGTACATGAATAAAACCGTGTTAATTACTGGTGGAACGCGCGGCATAGGTAAGGCGTTGGTCAAACAATACGTAGACCGTGGATATAAAGTAATCGCAACTGGCAGTTCTCTGAAAAGTCTGGAGCGAAGTAAAATAGTCTACCCCGAGGTGCGATGGTACGAATGTAACTTAAAATCCGTAGACAGTGTAAAAGCATTTGCCGACGCTTTGGCCTGTGAGCCGTTGCATATGGTGATCCACAATGCAGGTGTGCAACAAACACGCAATTTATTTGTTGCCAGCGAAGAACTGATCACTATAGAAGAAGAAACCATGATCAACTTTACAGCACCTATTTTACTCTCTCGTTTGTTATTTAAAAATGTAGACCGAGTAGCGGGGACTTGGGTTTTTGCAACTTCCGGGCTGGCCATTTCACCAAAGCAAAGCTCTCCGATTTACTGTGCAAACAAAGCCGGCCTCAGGGCTTTTTGTAAGTCATTTAATGGTCAAATAAAAGTGCATAAAAGTAACATTAAAGTCTGTGAGGCAATTTTACCTTTCATAGAAACTGATATAACTCATAGTCACAAAAAAGGAAAAATTTCTTCTTCGCAGGCCGCGCTTGAGATTTTTGAAGGTGCAGAAAAAGGCAAAAAAGAAATCCATATAGGCAAAATGCGCTTAATGATGAGGATGCGCGCTTTATTCCCTAACCTGATAGAGAATGTGATGTTAAAAAACTAAAAACAGCCAATACTAACGAATACATTTTGCTTTAAGCTCTGGGGCGTTAGCTTGGTCTACATCCATCAATTAAATAAATCATAGAATTTACCACCTAGTTTGCGTTCTCTCCCTTAAGTATAACGCACACAGCCTCATCTATACCTTTTTGCCAATCAGGATTTGTCGCTGGCGTTCATCTCGTCCAACACAGTTATAATATTGAAAGAACTAAGCCCATATATTGACACAACACCATTGTAAGCAATCTCATTGTCCCTCAATTACAAATTAAATGGTTGTATCAGTCAGTCAGTAACTATAAGATAATAAAAGACTTAATTACGATAATAAATCAGGGAAGTATTATGACTCAATATGATGAATATAAAGTGATCCATGTAGTCGAAGGTGGATGTGGTACCTTGTTATTAGGCTCAAGTGGTTTACCATTGAAGAAGCTAGAGGCAACGCTGAACAGAGAAGCACAAGATGGCTGGCAACTCGTATTTCAAGTCATAGAGAATAAGCGATTTTTGTTATTTTGGAGCCGTGAAGCGGTCATTCTGACGCTTGGCCGAAAGCGTGCTTAAACGTGTTGTGCTGCGTGCCATTCGCGCTTACCAAGCGAATGGTGGTGCAAAAGCACACTTTAACTTGTCTTGTAATTTTACCCCCTCATGTTCTGAATATACTTATCAAGCCATTGATAAGTATGGCTTATGTAGGGGCGCCCGCCTTAGTTTCAACCGTATTAAACGGTGTAACGATCCGGATTGTATTGACGTTAAAGCCGACCCACTACCTTAGGAGGTACAGCATGGATGATTCAATTTTAAGAGCACGAGAAGACGCACTGCGTCAATCTGTTTCAGAGTTACCTGAAGACGCCAGAAAACAATACTACCAATTAGAGCTTGAGCTGATAAAAGACCCAGATACCTACGCTGTACTCAACTACTTTTTCGCAGCTGGGTTACATCATTTCTACCTAGGAAAAACCCTGCGGGGCATGATTAATCTCGTTTTAATGCTTATTGGCCTTGCCACCCTATCAAGCATTGGCATTTTTGTTATCTTATTAGTCATCGTTATAGAGTTGCCTCAGCTGTTTCGCAGTCAAAAAATAATTACTGAGCATAATATTACCGTTATGGAAGACGTGATCAATGAACTCAAGTCTAGAGAGTAGAGTACAAAAGGATAAACAAAAGCAACGAGTATGGATGATCACAAGCACATTAGTCGTGACGCTTTTTGCTGGCTATCAGTTTTATACGCAATCTATTCCGTATTTAGCGGAAAAAATAGCAACCGCTATTCCTGAGCCTATTTACCGTATTGTTGATGAAAGCAGCCTTGAGGCGTTAGACGAGTCTGAATTTAGTCACTCCCAATTAGATGTGAATAAACAAAAAGAAGTCCAGACGCTATTTTTGCAATTAGTAGAAAATGAGAAAGCCGCTCACAGGCAGTTCACTCTAGCACTGCGCCACTGGCAGGGCCAAGCCAATGCCATGGCGTTAGCCAACGGCTCCGTAATCATTACTGATGCCATGGTCAACTTAACAGCTAACCCACAAGAATTAAGTGCGATTTTGCTCCATGAAATAGGGCATGTGAAACATAACCATGTGATGGAGTCGATTGTCAGCTCATCAATTGTATTTGCTGGCTTGAGCGTCATTTTTGGCGATATTTCAGCCCTGTCAGACATGATATTGCAAGGCACCATGACAGGGGTTACCCAAAGCTATTCCAGGCATGCTGAACTCGAAGCCGATAGGTACGCCGCACAACAACTGACAGCTTTGTATGGTAGTCACGAAGCTATGACCGAGATATTTAAGAAGTTAAACAAGCAGCATCCAGATGGCCCTAGCTGGTTAAGTACACACCCAAGTTTTGGTGAACGAATTGAAAAGCTCACTAAAAGTAAGCTGGCCATTGAGTAAATACCAACGGTGCTGCAGGGGGTACTAACGACAAGGCAATCAAGTAATCCACCGAGCGTCTGTACCGATACGGGTCATATAATTAACGCTTAATTGGCATTGAAAATTTTTATTTGAGTGCCATTAAGCAAGAATAAATTGGGCACAGATTGTAAACCTCAGGTTTATTGTTGTTCATTATGCAACCAACGCAGAATAAGGGGGTGAGATGAAATTTTTTATGACACCTACAAAAAATAACAAAGCGTCATTAAAAATTTAAATGGTTATATAAGGAAAACGCTCACTAATCGACTAGATACAAGGTTAAATAAAATAGTATAAATATTGAACTTCTGGCCAAGTTGGTTTTATAAAGCACACAGTAACTTCAAATTTTCATCACACAAACAATGTAAAAAAACAGCAGTAGCCATAATAATTTGCAACCACATTAATCACATAATAAAACGCTTGTTCTTACTAAATTTGCTGGGATCTTAGCATCTTGTGTGACCTTGGTTATGTCTCCTTATTTAAAAAAGTCGCGTTATATTATGAAACAAGCGACTTAGCACCTTTTTTTCTTAATCAGTAAAATCCGCACAGCCTAAAAATACAAAGCGCCCGATGAAATACATCGAGCGCTTAAATCTTAAAAGTGTCTACCGATACTAGAGTGGGTCAAAAGTGCTCTGATTTGACTACCCAGAACACTTTACTCCTTTTCTCTCTACGGCCCAGAAAATCACAAGCCATAAAAGAATATTTATGCAGTTTCTACATCAGTCATACTTGATACATTAACGAGTATCTTACCTTCTTTTTGATAGAAAGTGCCCGCAATAATGGCAGTAGCTGGCGTCACAGCCAAATCTGCAACAGAGTTAAGTAACTTTGACACGGTACCCACAAATGCGGTATCGACAACTGCACTTAATTTTGCTTTTGTTAAATTAACATCATCGACTAGACAAGTATCAATTGCAAAGGTTACAACCTCTGAATCACCCAAACACGCATCGGAAGCCGGAGCGATAGCATTAATTTTTACTTCCAAGTTTGAAAAAGATGGATTGAAAATAGTTGAAGTTTGTTCAGGTGTGCATCCACATGTATTATCAGACATAAGTTATCCTTTATTTATTAATTTATTTACGCTAAACATCATTGATTAGCTAAACATAATGACGATAACCATCAAAATTTGTGATGAAAATAAACTTAACACACCCGTGATTTATTTAATTCAATACTAATACTTAAACCAATTAAGTACTTTTTATTTTTTACCCTGCACAAAGGTTGAGAAATAGCATTAATAGCTATGAAGGCCAGTCATATATTTTTCTACAAAAAAGATTATTGCTCCATACATTTATTCTTTAAAAAATGATCTACTTTAATCAAGTAGGACACTTTAATAATGGAATATAATCCAATTATTGAGGTGTTAAATGACAAAACGAACAAACAGAAATTATACGGCTGAATTTAAGCAAGAAGCTGTGGCATTGGTAACTGAGCAAGGTTACAGCGTACCAAAAGCAGCGGCGTCTTTAGGTATCACAGATAAAATACTTAAAACTTGGAAACTTGGGGTCAGGTCTTACCTTTTGCTATTATTCGACTGATCCGAGAATAATGAAGATTAAAGAACTCTCCTAACTCTTTTTGGCTATAGTGTCCTGATAAGTAGGCTTGTTGTATCGCTTCATTGCGATTTCGGCTAGTTTGCTCATATTGTCGTAAGGTCAATGCTTTCGCCCGAACTTGCTTTTTAGGGACTTCTGATAAATCAGCCTTCAGCACCTCTTCGTTTGATAAAAAACGCTGAACAAAAGCATCACTACCTAAAAACACTTGGTTAGTAATGTTTTGCCACAGATTTATCCCTATTCCATTAGCAACAAACTCAGCAAAGCGTGACCGAGCCAACTGGCGGTTGGCCGAAAAATGCCTTAAAAGGCTATCAACGTCGAGCCAGTTGGGCGCATCACTTAAACCCATCACGCAATGCCAGCTACTCCAAGGCCATTGCTCCAGTGTTTCGACCATATTTGCTCTGATAGAATTAAGTACAATGTAACGATTTAATTCGAGTAGGTATGCATCTTTATCCACCAATATAGACTTAAATCTACCTTGGAATAAATGCCCTACTCGGCAATGAGCGCGATTAAAAGACTGGGTATAAACCCCATTGAGCTGCCGCATACCTGCACTTAAGTTGGCTTCAAGTGTTTCAACAAGCAAATTATAGTGGTTGGTCATTAAACAATAAGCGTGAATGCACGAATTAAACCGTTCACATACTCGTTCTAGCTGCGCTAAAAATAAGTCAAAATCCGCCGGTTCAAGATAAATCGGCTTTCTCTTATTACCGCGCGACATTGCATGATATCGCGCACCAGCAAACTCCAATCGTAGTGGTCACAATTGTTATTCCATGAACACAGATAGTTGGGGTATTGAGTGCAGTTGGTGTGATGAGATAAGACTAAAAGGCAAGACCCGACCCCAAGGCTAGTCGCCTTATTTTAAAAGTTCAATATTATCAATCGGTATTTCACGGTCTACCGCCACTTCTTCCTGCTCTGCATATACTAAGTTTTGAAAGCCATTCGTTTCACTAAAGTCGTACCCCAATAAACCCGCGGCTCTTATTTTGTATATATAAAATTGTTCTTTAGTTTGGTTCGCGCTTGCAAAATCCCGCGCAGCAGATTCAGATTTAGCCGTACTTATAATATTTCCACCATTCGCTTTCATAAATTGATATTGCCGAAGCTCAGCTCCCGTCAAGACAGCTCTGTAATCAGGTGATAAAGGGTTAAACCCTCCAGCTTTTTTGATTTCATCATAAGAACGCCTATCGGCTCGATACAAATAACCATAATCTTTTAGAGCTTTTGGGATCACCCCACTTTGAGCACCAAAAACCTTCTCAACACCTTTTTTATAAAGATTTCTCATCATATTTATTATCTCCTATTTTTACTCATCATTATCATTAAGCACTGTTGGCTGCGAGAAATTTTGCGATATGAAATACATTGCTGTCGGAACAAAAACAAACCAAGCTAAACGTCGATACTTGTTTCTGGCCAACAATCGTGCTCTTTCTAGAGCTTCATGTTGAAGGTCATAATTTTTGTAGTATGGATTAAACTTATATCCACTAAAAAGATTTAAGTTATAGCGGATATCTGTGTTTTTTATTATATCCTTCGCTGTCAACTCTGCTTCATTGAACTTGCTCGTAGTTGCTGGTATCAATTCATCAGCAGTGCGTATCTCGTAAGTATTACCTTTTGGTATTGAAAACTTTCTGGCTGTAAACCAATCTACTGTTGTACTAATCCACCTAGATGGCGTGTTATTGTCCCAAAATTCTTGTAACGTTACACTACCATCTTTAGGTTTTCGGGCCTTAAAACCATCTGAGAATACGACTTCAGGAGAACGTTTATCTCCCCTGTAAACAGTTTGTTCTTGCTCTTGCATGTTGTGGTTCCTTTTAATAAGTGGTGGGTTGTTAGCTCTTGAACTATTGCACCTGCCTCAACTTGAAAACGTTGTCTATACACTTCAAATGCCCATGAATAAACATTTTGATTAGTAAGAAAGCATCGAGTAAGTTTGTCAGGGTAGGCATGAGCCTGTAATTTAAATTGTGTATCTGCTTATAATTAAGCCAGTAATGGCTGAGGATAAGCAATATGGATAAGAAAGCTTTAGAAGCCTTCGCTCGCGAAGCAGCTAAGTCGATTAAGACTCCTTCTGATCTTGATGACTTTAGGAAAATGTTAACCAAGGTGACGGTTGAGACAGCCTTAAATGCTGAACTTAATGAGCACCTTGGTTACGAAAAAAACTCACCAACTAACGATAGTAACAGTCGAAATGGCTACTCATCTAAACGCCTAATTACAGACGATGGTGAGATCCAGTTAGAAGTCCCTCGTGACCGTGACGCGTCCTTTGAACCTAAGCTTGTTCGTAAACATCAAACCCGATTTCAATCGATGGACGACAAGATCTTAAGCCTATATGCCAAAGGAATAACTACCCGTGAAATCGTCGCAACATTCAAAGAAATGTACGACGCGGATATCTCCGCCAGTCTAATATCAAAAGTTACAGATGCTGTTTTAGAACAAGTGGTTGAGTGGCAATCTCGCCCGCTTGATGCGGTCTACCCCATCGTTTATCTCGATTGTATCGTCGTGAAAGTACGCCAGAATAAGCAGGTTATCAACAAAGCCATTTATCTCGCACTTGGCGTAAATATGGAAGGTCAGAAAGAACTTCTTGGGATGTGGATGTCCGAAACCGAAGGAGCGAAGTTCTGGCTTAGCGTACTCACCGAACTTCAAAATCGAAGTGTGAATGATATCTTCATCGCGTGTGTTGATGGCCTCAAGGGCTTTCCTGATGCCATCAATGCCGTTTATCCAAAAACTCAAATTCAGCTCTGTATCGTACACATGGTGCGAAACTCAATGAAATACGTCCCATGGAAAGACTACAAGGCAATTACCACTGACTTAAAAGAAATCTATCAAGCAACAACGGAAGATGAAGCCCTGTTGGCGTTAGAGCACTTTGGTGATAAATGGGATGAAAAGTACCCTCAAATCAGCCGCTCCTGGACGGCTCATTGGGATAATCTCAATACTCTATTTAGCTACCCTCAAGATATTCGTAAAGCTATCTACACGACAAATGCTATTGAATCTCTGAACAGTGTGATCAGAAAAGCGACCAAGAAACGTAAACTGTTCCCGACAGATGAATCCGCTAGCAAGGTGGTGTACTTAGCGATAATGGATGCTTCCAAGAGGTGGACAATGCCTATTCATCACTGGAAGCAAGCTCTAAACCGTTTTATGATTATGTTTGAAGACCGACTAACTGAATACTTGTAACTAAGAGCAGTTACACAGAATTATTTACAGGGTCTATAATTCGGCAATATGTTCTACTTATAATGTGGATTTATATCCCCTTGTTTATCCAATTTTTCGCTTCCACATTTCTAAATTCAACCACCAGTCCTTTTTTTGTTTGCCCGTCTTCCTTCATGGTGCCCGTTGGCAAATAGGTGTCCTGGCGCACACCTATTTGGTCATCTCTGTCTTCCATAAAGTCGGGCCTTTCACTTTGAGGAGGTAGTGTCATCTGTTCGAGTAGAGGGACCTCTTGTTTTATCCGCTCTTCCATTACTTTTTTTAATTGTTCCGCGTTCAATATTATTTCTTTGTTTGTATTTATGCCGGCGTAATTACGCTTACTTGTCGTGAGTGCCAATATTATATTTTTAAATTCTGGTTCCGTTACTTCAAATAATTCCAATATTTGAGAAAAACTGGCCTTAATCCAATAACCATTTATATCTTTAACGCGCGAATGCATCTTAATACCAGCGCCCTGCAAGTTCTTGGATGTAGAGTTTTGAATTTTTCTCCCGGTAATTTTAGCGGCCCTCATCTTCCTTGTCTTTCGGTCAATATCCACATAAGCCCGCGCTGCAGCGAGGCGTAGTACATTTTCACATACCAGTTTTAGCGCAAGCCTCTCATCTTTACTCCTGTCACTATTTAGCTTTAAGGTGATTTCGATTGTTGGAAGCCACATATCCCCTTTGTTATTCATTCCGAGTTCGGTGATCATTTTAGTTATTTCATCGCGCCCGAGTATTGCGTTCGTCTGCGTCATTGTGCCACCACCGTGTTTTTTATTGTAACTCGATAGTTCTATGTTATTTATGGGCACGGAGCCTTTACCTGTTAGGTACTTATTTGATAGTGATTGCTTGTTTAGATTCATCGGACCATAGTTGGCATTCTCTTTCAGTGTGAGGTGCTTATGCCCGAACAGGTATTTGTTAAAAGCATTAACCAAATCTGGTAGCTTATACCCACTAGTCTTATTCAGATTGGCCTTCATTGCCGCCACGTGTTCGTTCAGATGCGGCTTATAGTGTTTATTAGGGTATATAAGGGGGGGCCCTACTAGCTCTAGTTCGTTGCTGGCATCTGTTTCTAAGGCATACCCCATGTCACCATCGGGGCCGTAACCTCCGTTGTGGGTGGTCAGTTGTACATGCGTAAGACCTTGCAGCGGTGATCCTGCTGCAAATTCCCCGAATTCATATTCTACACCTATGGTGCGGTAGTCGTTTATTTGATTTAATGGTTTCTTAGAAATGTGCTGGATTTGATGAGTGAGTCGCAAATTCCACAGGTCATGTCCCCACAAACCAGTTTCCAGGTGCTGCTGATGTTTTTCAAGATTTTCTCTCTCATATGTTTCCTGCTGTTCTTGCTCCTGTTTTTTTACCTCGGCAATTATATCATTCAATCTACTCGTTAGCTTTGCAGTCAAGTCTATATCTTCGTCCTGTATTTCAATTTTTTTCCAAGTCTCATAATCTTTTGGACGATTATCTTTAGACAATAATTTCCATAGGTTGCTAGTACTTTTTACATTATATCTACTTATAATAGAGTCAATACTCCAAGGGGGTATATTTCCCACATATTCGTTCTTATCTTTGAATTTCGGCGGTTCAATTAAAGTCTGATAATCTTGGTTAACTGCCCCGACAATCTGCGGGAGATATTGTTGTAATTGTTCAATTTTCCTTTGTTCATCTTTTCCAATCATCACTTATACCTCTATTATTTATTTTTTTAATAGATAAAACCTTTCCATTACATTCAAATACACAGCGACTGAGAAAGGCAGAAAACAAGATCTACTCAATACTTTCAATATTTTCTCTTGCTGCAAATCGTTTTTTGTATTTCGAATAGACCTTATGAGTTGAGTCAAATTTCATATAAATACTCGTGAACATTACCCCTATCTACTCCAACAACTAAAGTTTTATGAAGCTCAAACAATAAAACACCTCCTGTTCAACCCCTTCACCTTTAACACGACCATATTCTTCAAAACCAATATGATTCAAAATACGCCTTGAAGAAGTGTTATGGACCCAAGCTGAAGTAGTTATTTGGCAGATATTTAAGCACTCAGCGAGTTGCTGAATATGGTCAATGGCTAACTTAACACCAAGTTTTCCATAGCCTTGACCTTGATAGTCACAACCTATCCAAAATGATAACTGTGCGCTGTTTAATGATGGGTTTGGGCTGTGCCTTGCCGGGCTACCTAGCTCTTCGGTTTGATTGTGTTCTGGTTCTAAATCTACAACTACACCACCGATAAAGCCCAATTCACTGTGTATTATGGCAAAATGCGCTTTTTGCCCTTCATCACCTTCTTGCTTCCAATGGAACCAAAGTTGTTCAAGTTGTGAAAAGCTCTCAAGTTTTACACCTCGAAGGCGCTGAGCAACGTCTTTACGGCGGTATTGCATATAAAACTCAGCCAAATTTTGTTGGCCTAATGGCAGTAATTGCAGTTGCTGACCATCGTTCAGCTCAACGCTGTGGTTTACTGCATCATCGAACCAAGTAAGCTGTGCTTGGCGCGCTTGATATGCCGTCATGTCGTTATGCAACCGTTGTGCTTTTTTATCATCTGGGTTTAATTCCAACGCAAGCTCAATACACTGTTTGGCGAGTGCTTCTTGCCCTGTTGCATGTGCTACAAGCGCTAAGTTATGTAAACAAGCCGTAATGGGTCCATCCAATTCCGTTAAAGTCAAAAAACACTGCCGCGCTAGGGGCCAATAACTTAAATCAATGGCAAATAACCCCAATTGAAATACAAATTCATCACGCTTATTTGAAGGTACATAAGCTTGCCAAACCTGCTCTAATACTTGATGCCACGTTATCCTTAAGTCGGCCGCAACCCCCTGCTCTAGTAGGCGTGGTAAAAAAAGAGCAAGTAGCTTAGGTTCATAATTATATTGGCGCATAAACGCTAATACTTGCGTATCCCCCAGAGCCTTAGTCGCCCCAGCTAGGCTTTGTATAATGCGTTCACAATCTTCTGGCGATTGCTCAGCAAAGTAGCGGTAAAACGTCTGCTGTGTATGCCTATATAGTTGCTGTGTTTGACTCGATTTAACATGCATCAGGGTAGATTTTTTGTATTGGCTGCTGCTGGCCAACCACTGTAAAAATGGGCTGCTTTCTACCATTAATGCCGAGAAGTTAAGCGAAAACCTTATGCCAGCGTCATCGTCATTATTGGGAAGTGTAATATCCACCTCTGAGGTTGTCGAAAAATCACTTACTAGCGTTAAGCTTCCATCGCACAGTGATTGCTCTAGCCCTGCCAGCAAGCTGTGCGCAGCAACAGGTAGGGCGAACGTTTGACAAATGCCTTGTTGTGAGTAGCGGTGTAGTGTCTGAGTAAAATGCCCTTGAACTTGTTCAGGCAGTAGTGATAACACCTTCTCTACGCTCGTTTCTTGCCAACGATAAGTCAACTGTGCGTGATTTTTAGGTTCAGGTTTTTCAAACTTTTGAGTGCCTGCTTTTTGCCAACCTAAAGGCAATGTTAAAGGTGGTTTTCTTTCTAAAGCCAGTTTGGCAACTTGAGCTATATAGAGATCTTGATAATGCACTTGCAGCAGCATTTGTGGCAACTGCGACAACACACCATTGGCAATAAATACACTAGGATTGGCAGCTAAATTTAGCAACTCTCCTTCTTCATCACGTTCAGGCAACACATCGTTTTTTTCTAGCTGCCAATGCAACGTTGTCACTTGGTTGTGCTGTTTATAGTGCACAAAGTATGGATGCTCAGTAAGCTTGGCTAACTGAGCTTGCTCTGTGTCGGCAAAAATATAACACAGCTTTACATCTTTAAATTCAGGCTGCGTCAGTGCTGAAGTCAGTTTATCTAGCAAAGCCAAACCAAATTGCCCAGCGCTTGCTTGTGCTTGCAATATATAAATGGGATTATTTAAGTTAAATAACTGGTTATTAACACCATCGTACAGCCAAGCAACGATGGTTTGCGTATAAGCTTCTAGCCATGCCTGATTAAACCAGCTAACCTGAGCACTCGCAATGGGCGTTATAGGCCAAATATCGGCGTCTAGTGTTGCTGTATATTCCCCCACTAATTTGGCGTTTTCAGGTATGAGGGTTGCTTGGGGTGCTGGCGAAAGGTTGGCAATTTCGAGCATGTTAGTTCCTCTATTCTACATTCGATCTTTTAAGTTGATTCACGCAAGGCTGCTCTAACGAATTTTGATAATATACTTCACATCAGTGAGTGCCGTTGTTTTGGCTGGGTTTTCCATAGTGATGTTTTGCTTGTCAATAAGCACATTATTCATAACTGAATATTCGTATAACATTGTGGGCCGACCTTGCAAGCCATCGCAAAGCGCATACCCATCGGGAAGGTCTTCACCAAACCATAATATAATGGCCCCGACAGGCAGGCTATGTGCACTGCCATTGCTGTGACTTGCTGCGTTCGGTGCGGTATTATTTGATCTATTGGCGAGCCAAACCGTACCATCGACTCTTAAGTCTCCTCGCACTGTTAGGTTGTCGGTTAGCTCAGCATTGCCATGCTCGTCGATTCGAATTCCATCATCTTCCCCAATCATACAATGATCAATCAACTCAGCAAATTGCGCCCCGGTCGGCTTGGCTCCCGCTGAAAAGAAGCGTTTTAATTTGGTTCTCACGGTATCGATCATTCTTATTACTCTAACTAAGTGGGTAACATGACGATGCATTACACCGTCGAACTAAACAGGGCTGCAAAGGCAGAATTTGCATAATGTATAGTGCAATTCTCATCATCAACTTGATGAAAGATCCGTCAATATAAATGGCTGCCAAGTGTGTATTGCGCCTTGTTTTGCTACCAGTTCATAATAGGTATATTGCCCAAATTCATCAGGGTGTTTACTGGTCACTAAATTGCCAACTTCTAAATCGCCACGTAACGCCTGCCATTGCCCTGTCTCACGAATGAGATACACGCCATTTTGAGCCGCATCGAGTTGCTGAGTTAATAAATGCACGGTTTGCCAATATTTTGGCGAAGCTATTTGGTTAATATCGACGTTTTCATTATGAATAACATCCACTTCCTGTTTAACACCTATATATCGCTCTAAGTGCTGCGCTTTTCTGATGACGCTTGCAAACATATCGTTAAGATTCAGATAGTCTAAAGGCATAATCGCTCCAAATGGATACTCGTATCTTGTGACCCGGCTCAATATTTGATGACAAATAGAGGGTATTTAAAAAAGGTATGTACAGAGACGAATTATTACGCCTCTGCACACGCATCAATAGCTCATAATTATATTGAGCTACTCTATATACGCTACACAGCTACAGGGGGTGTATCGTGGTAAATTTCTTTGCTCCAAACTTGCCCTGATACATCGTCCTTACTGGTTAATCGCCAAAGCACCGTTTGTTCGTCATTGTTATGATTTAAGTCATCGACCATGTTGCCTACATCATAAGCACGGTCAACTTTGATTAAATCACCAGTGACATCGAGTTTATAAATACCATTTTCTAAACTCGCAGCTTGGCCCGCTAATAATACATATTGACCAATTTCAACCTGTGGATTTGCGTATGCTGGTAGCGGCGTATCAACCTCTTCAACAGTCTCCACCTGCTGAATAATGCCTAAATAACGGTAGAGCGAATTTGCGCGCACCGCATTATCAATGATTTTGTCTTCTCGTCCTGGTACATTACCTTGTAAACTCGCTAATCGAGCTGATAGAGAGAGTGTATTCGCCATAAAGGCCTCCTGTTTATTAAATAGAGTGCATACAATGTCAACAAAACATATGCACGACTGATCAAGCCAATGCAAAATAAGCATTAACTAATTGAAAATAGGTAGATTAAAATAATAACAGTGCCATCAATCCACTTTATTAGATAGAAAAGCTATGCAATGTTTAAAATGAATGAGCGCAACGCTAAGCCGTTAAATCGAACAAACGATACGATACAACCTGATAGTGAACATACGCACTGGTGCCATTGTTGTTACCAATTGCAGTAATACGACCAACAATACCGCCTTCAATCACTACCGTCCCCCCCACATAGTTAGTGCCAATTAAATCAATACCCTTATCTGCGAACCAATCTTGTGTGCCGAGATTATTAGCACCGGGGGTATTTACATTATGGCTATGTGCCGATGTGGTTAGGAGCGTAGGTTTTCCAATTAACGCGTTACGTTCTTCTGTACCTTGGGCATATAATCCTAACACTCGCGCACCCACTCCCGCGCCATTTTGCCCTAAATTTTGATCACCAAGTGTATATTGACGCTGATCAAGTAACTTTTCATCTTGCCACTGTGCATTGTCAACTAAGCGACCTAACCGTGTTACCGAACCGCTTGATATTAGGTATCGCTCTAATGTTTCGGGGTTAAACACTTTGCGAATATAGCCTAAATGACTTTGAATAGTGCCCGGCACTACTTGCCAGCGATTATCGCTGTACTCCCAGCACTGGTTATTCTGCATATCATAGATTTTACTTGTATCTAGGCCACCATTAAATTCAATATCTAAATAAGTAGAGCCTGCTTGCGAATGAGTGTAATAGCCGTATTGTTGCGCCCCTTTAAATACATTAAGTCGACTGTCACTATTTAAATCAACCGTTATTTTTGATGCGGCTTGGTAATTGTTTACATCATTCCAGTTAGTGGTATAACACGTAATTACATCGCCTTGACGCTGTATTTTCACCCGCGTTTGAGCGCCACTAAACCCGCCCGCAACGCCATCAATATTGATATCGTTAATGACCCAAGTGGGCGGCCAAGGTCCATTTTCACTATAAATCAACCCATATCCTTGATTTGGCCCCATGCCCCCTTTGGTTCTGACCAACGCTAAGAACTTATTGACGCTACCTTCACGCACAAAAGCAACAATTAGCCCAATCGTATCGTCGTCTGAATCAGGCGAGGTAAGCGTTGCCTCAAAAGAGAAATTGTCTAATTTATCAAGTGAGATAAAGCCACAGCCAGCGCCGGTATTGGTGGGCATAGAAACCCGATCTGGAGAGCGTAAAAATTGCCAATCTGCGGCTTCACCGGTTGCTGAACTTGCATCAGGAAAATAAGCTGCGCCAGCAAACCGGCCCCAACTGTTGAATACATCTTCCATTGTGGGAGGGCTGTAACTCGCAATGGTACTCGACACTTCGGATTGCGTCCGATATACAAAGGCTTCGAGCTCTGGAAGCGGGGTAACATTTATGAACACAGTCCCTGTTTGCTGCTGGTTTAGGCCATTTTTGACCTGATATTTAAATTCTGCGGGTTGCTCCGCAAGCCCAGTAGAGACAAACGTAATGGTATTACCTGAAAGGCTTACATGGCCACCAACAGCTGCATTAACCGCCTGTAATGTGATCCCAGAACCTGAGCTATCTTCATCATTGGCAATCAGCTCTGAAGCACTGATGAACAATGATTCACTCTGCTGTAAACTAAACGTGTCCGGGTTACATATAAGTGGTGGAATGACCACCACATTCATCGTGACAAAATGTGTTTTTCTTACGCCAATACTATTTTCAACAACGTAATCAAACCTGGCTGCGCTGTCCGCGTCGCTTGATGACGTAAACACCACATTCACACCCTCAATTTTCACTGTGCCAAATTGTGCATTAGATACAGCGACCAGCCTGATTGCAGCCTGACCATCACTATATTCATCAAAACTCCCTGCAAGAATATTGGCAATGGGAATGGTACTCTGCCGATAAGTATATACATCATATGATTTATCTAATAACACAATGGTGTTTGCTGAACGACCATAAAACTCACTTATAGCAATGGTCTGTCCTTGTGTCTTCTCTAGGTGTTCGCTATAAAGACTTAACGCATGAGGGCGCTCACCACTGTACTCTAGTGCAATGTCCTCAAGTGAAATAGGTCCGCTATTTTGCAATGGCATACTCGTTTCCTTAAATTACATCGTTGACACATTATCAACGTTATTCAGCTTATTTTCTAAGTGAGTCACTTTACTATTGAGCTCTTTGATACTCTCAATCAATAGCCCCACCATATTGCCGTATGCCACCGATAGATAGAGCCCTTCTTGATGAACAACCTCAGGAAAAATAGCTTCAACTTGCTGAGCGATAACCCCTGAATACCTACGGCCATCCTCTAAATCGGTTCGAGAAAATGTCACCCCGTCTAACTGCGTCAGCTTTTCAAGGGCACGTTCTATCTTGCTCACATCGCTTTTTAAGCGCGCATCTGAAAACGCGGTCACGTCTTTACTCGCCACAATTGCACCTTGTACATTAAGGTCGCCTACCAAGCTCGCCGCAGTCACATTATATGGTCCACTGAGTGTGTCACCCGTTTTCAGAACATACCGACTATCTGACTCACCTTTGGTGTAACGCGCTGCACTTTCTGCCGTTCGGGTATCGGTTTCAGTTTGTAATGCTTCAGTGATGGCTAACCCTTGATCTATGCGCGCTTGCGATTCCGTTGCAAGGGATTCTGTGAATGTCGTATCTTGTTCGCTACGGTGCTGCGACTCTATTGCCAAACCTTGCTCAATTTGCGTACTGCGTAAGTCATTACTTTGTACATACCCGGCAAAAGCTTCGTCTGACTCAGTGTCTACCGAGTTAATTAACGCCACTATTTCAGCAAAAGAATCTTTATCGGCATCACTTGCAGCAAGAATACTATCAATGCGTGCTTTCTCAGTATCAATCTTAGCAGTGTAATCATCGCTCAATATGGTTGATGTCTGTTGAAGGGTTAAGCCCAATACGTCAGCATCGACCACTTTTTCAGTTTCTCGGCTTTGTACATCAAGTGCCGACGCAAAGTCGACACTGATCAGGTTATTGTCGCTATTTAATCCGCCACCTACTGTTGATAAAGAAGACACTGGCTGCCAATAGTAATCCGTCATATCGTCGTTGATATACTCTGCAGACACCACAAACACACTGCCTCGATGAGTATTACCTTGCTCTATTGCAACCGCATCCCCTGTCGATAGAGTAGAGAGTTCACCGACAGTTACCGCGTTAAGTCGTGCCGGAGAAGTATGCATATCAAGCTGCCAAACCCCATTCTGACTTGGTGTATGTTGCGCACTAAGCAGGACGTAATCATTATGCTCAAGTAAGACATTATCGATGTGGGTAGGCGGCTGCAACACATCTATCGATACTGAGGTTTCAACGCAGCGCACAGGTGTATTTTTTAACACCGGGCACGCTAATGATTCTAGTTTATGATTAAACCAAGTCCCCAGTTCAGAGTTAAATACTTTATCGGTTACCCCATTACGAATATCATCTACGCTCGAAAAACTAAAACGTGCTGACGGTACTTTCCCTGATGTCAGTTCATCGGCATTTAACGAATGAATGTCACTGCCATCTCCCTCAAATTGGCCGGAAAATAACTTCGCCGTGACTTTCGAATCAATGCCATTTTTTGTCAAATCAATCTTTTCTGGCAACCGTGCATTTCGCAAATAAGGAGCCATATACTCTGGGATATCAAAGTTTGTTAGCAACTGCCATGCGTAAGCACTGCTATCCTCGCCAACTTGAGCGTAAACGTAAAAGCTTGCTGATCCCTCTTTAGAACGATTCGCTTTTAAAAGCATCCCCGTGCCGACGTTAAGATTTTGTTTGTGCAATTCAAGCGTTGGCGGGTCCTCAGCAGCAAATACTTTGTAAACCCCGTTTACAGTAGAGTCATCTTGCAAGTAAACCAGCACCGACTCTCCTTCTGTTAAGTGGTAACTTTGTATAGTGCTATCATCATGTAAGTTGCCAGAGAGTGAATCTAGCTCGTCTGTAATAACGCAATCTGTTGTTATACCGAACAAATGTGCCATTAAACTAAACGTGGCACGATTATCCGTTGCCGCATCAATCAGTTCAGCAAACTGTTCTTGAGTGGGTATATCTCCGCGTGAAAAATGCTCTCTAATACTGGTATTCAGATCTGAATGTTTCATGTTTGTCCCTTGGGTTGTTCTCTCAGATGTGAGACGCGGGGCATGCGTTAGCTATGCACCTACGGGTAAATTAAAGTTTAGGGTTTTTGATAGTTAAACGCTCTAGAGCTGAGGTTTATGATTGTTGATCTAGTAGGTTATTAATTTCTCGAACAATTGGCAGTTCAATGGGCTCAAAGACAGGTATTGGCAACGAAAGAGAATATAATAATGTGGGTTTAGGTGACGACCCCAATGCTTGCCATACTTGCCCACTCACTTTGTCACTTTGCTCATTACCAAATAACTGCGCTCGAATACCATAAGGGTTAAGTTGAATATTATGAGCGTTTAATATTTCCGAAGGCAAAAAGTCATAACGCCCTAACCCACAGAGCAGATAGCTCAATATCAAATGTTCCACTTCAGCACTTTTTTCATCATCTTTACTCCACGCTGTCAGCATGTAAGTCAAGGTTACAAACTTTGGCTCCTTGTAATAGATACTGCCCGTTTGCGTATCATTTACTTGCATACGAGGGATCTCACTTTGGCGTCGATTTATGTCTTCTCCTACGCCAATTAAATAACAATTTACAGTAGGGACGTTATTCACTACCTTGTCAAAGAATGACTTATCAGGCACCCTAAAACTCAATTGGACATCTTGATCAACCTGCCCATCCGTAAGTGCTAAAATACGTTCATTTATAAATGTTTTTAATGCTTTTTGTAGTTTAAAGACCAGCGTTGGATCCATGTGAATCTCCTTGTAACCACGTTGAAATATCTTGTTGAGCCATAAACCCTGCATGCTGCTTTTCTAGCTCTCGCTTCAAAGCAGAGGCAATATCATCTCGACTAATTAAAGAGCGGTTCGCCATTAAAGCTTGTAATAATGCAGTCTCTGTTATATTCATTATTTGTGAGCCACTGAGTTCAAATTGCTCCGCAAGCGCCGCTGTTGCATCTAATAAGTCATACTCCGCATTATTTGATAAACTCCGAGACCAAAGTTCAACACGTTCTCTTTTACTGGGTAAAGTAAACTCAATCACATTATGAAAACGCCTCAAGAATGCATCGTCTAAATTCGACTTATAGTTTGTGCTTAACAACAATAATCCAGTGTAATGCTCCATGCGCTGCAACAAATAACTTACGCCCATATTGGCATTCTTGTCATGACTTGACTCCACGTCACTGCGCTTGGCAAAAATAGCGTCGGCTTCATCAAACATCAGTACGGCATTATTGCGCTGAGCAGCGTCAAACAGCTGAGCTAAATGCTTCTCTGATTCACCAATCCACTTACTGGCAATATTGGCCAAATTCACCACATATAACGGTAACTTAAGTTCACCGGCAATCGCTTCTGCCGCCATAGATTTTCCAGTCCCGGGCTTCCCCCAAAACAAGGCTTTGCACCCAGTGTTAAGTCGCGGTAAACGAGACTCTAATTCATCTTGTAACGTCCCTCTTGCAACCAACTCTTTCATTGGATTTTCGATATGAGGAGATAACACCATATCCGCCAATACAAAGCGGGGCTGACATAGTTTCGCTAAGTCCTCACATGCTTCACTTTGCGATTCCAAACACAAAGCTTGCAATACAGACCAATAGGTGTGCGGCTCGCTGCTTGTTTTAATCGCCTGCTGGGCAAGCAAATTCATCTGCCACATCGCAACTGGATAATGCGATGCTAACAGCTTCGCGCTGTCTATATCCGTACGATATGGCTCAGGTGCCAGCTTGTGCCATGCCGTCACAATGTTTGCGTTAGAAGGTGCCTCAATGGTTAATACTTTTACACGCGCCGTATACCGATTCTTTGGCAATATATGGGTATGTGAAACAATAAATATTTGTGGGAACTGTGCTAAAACCTTAAGCAATGTATGATAAGAGGCCTGTAAATACTGCACCCAGTTAGGCCAGTAAACGACTACTGGTTGCCCTTCACTTTTTACAATCAGTTCAGCAAGTTCTGTCAAAATAGTCTGAGAGTCATAATACTTGTTTGTGTTTGGTATCACGTTTTTATCGCTCAGGGTATCGTTGGCCGTCTCGTCAAGAAATACACTAAATTGATACTGTGCATCAGAGGCCAACTGGCTGGCATACCAAAGTGAAAACTGTCCATCAGCACTGTTTAAAACTGTATTTTGAGCAATGCGACTCTGTTGTGGATAAAGACAACGAAATGCAGGGTCTACCTCCATGCATTCAAGCAGAGAAAATAAACATGCATCATTTTGCTGCACATGTCCGCAGTGAAGGTATTGCTGTATATACGGTGCAATGTCGACTGAACTACAAATACTTATCTGAGTACTCGCTTGCCTTAATAATCCTAAATTAAATACCGTAGACGCACCAATACCATCGGCGAGAAGTGCCCGTTTATTAAGTGCACTGCTTTGCAGTGTAAGGAGTTTATCTAAGCTTAATGTAGGACCTTGTTCAAACCAGTTCAGCCCCAAAAATGGAGCCAAACAATCTGGTTCAAGCGTTTGAATATACACGAGTACCACGAGTTCAAGCTCAGCGTCCGTCAATCTAAACCACGTTTGCAGATCACTGAAACGATCCGTTTCTGCCAATTCAGACAATGCATAATGCAGTCGTTGTGTGTGCTGCTCAATATCGTCGCTACCAGCTTTTAAAGCATGACCGAGCTCATAAATACTGAGCGCTAACGCACGCTCTCTAATAACCATGGCACTCCTATCTGGCGTTGTTGTATTCACCATTCATCACCCTTGTGCCATCATATCGGCAAGCTCGTTAGCGCGATGGCCTACTTGTTTAGCCCATTTAGAGTTCAACATTTCTTGAGCTGCCAGGTTAAACTCTTCCACACATAACGCCGCTAGCATTTTTTTGAATTTTTTTAATCCACCTACCCCCAAATTAAAGGCCATGTTTAATAGCACCAATTGCCGAACTTCACTGACGTTATTAAATATCGGGATTTCGTTCGCCACTTCACTCAATACACTGTGTATGTCGTTATCCAATAGATACTCAGCCTCTTGCTCAGTGATCCCTCTGTCTTCTAGGTTACGGCCAACACCAATCGTTAACTTACCCGCTGTGCATGTGTAAGGCTTACATAGCAGCCCTTCATGGCAGATCAGCTGCGCTTTTAATGCATATAATGCATGTTTCGATAATTTAGCCATACTGCGGTGCTCCTATCACTTTAAGTAACTCTATCGGAATAGTGACCAACATACTTTGTTCAAGGCCACGCACTTCTATTGCCACAGACTGCTTGTTTTGCCGTTCAATCAACGTGCCTCGATAGCCCTGTAAGCTGCCAGCAATGATCTCAACTTCTACACCTAGAACTAAACGGCTGGCTAATGATGAAACCGCATAACTTGATTGAAGTGACTGCTTAATTAGATGTATATGTGCATTTGATACAGTGGCTGGTTGATTATTGAATCGCACATAGTTTACAAACCCCACCATACGTTTGAGCTGTTGAAACTCATCACCGTTAACATAAACAAACACATATGATTTAAACAATGGTACCGTAATCGTTTTTGTTCTATCACTCCATTTGCGAGTTTCAACTGTAAGCGGTAAATAAGCTTCACAGCCGCCCTGCAAGCGCTGCACTTGTTGCGTAAACTTTTTTTCGGCGTTGGATTTGGTATATACCACATACCACTGTCTTTCATTTATCATATTGAGTCCTGATAAGCTCCGCCACATCACTCCCGCTATGGTGTAATGTGGAACAATATTGTTATCACAGCAAAAGTCTGTTTTTGCTGAATTTACTAACAGTGTTAACTGCTATTACAGTGCTGACGTATCAGTCCAAAATATGTGAAATAAAAAGCTGTTTTATATATAAGTGAGTTGATTTAATGAGTAAGAAAACATAAAGCAAAGACTATGAAACACGATTTAAAATACTTAATGTGTAAAATCGAATATGGAGGTTACACACCACATTTTATATGCCCACATCACGTATAAGGTAAAAATAATAAGAAAATTAAAAATTAGCGCAACGTATTAACCATAACTTGCGCTAAATCATAAAAACCCCACCTAAGCGTGATATTCTTCTCTTATTTTTGATAATTTTTGCCTTGCTAATTGAACACGCTTGCGGACGTTCTCTTGACTCAGTTGCATTTTTTTTGCAATTTCTGGATAGGCCAAGTCATGCATAAATTTATACTCTACGACCTGGCGCAAATCGGCAGGTAAATGGGCTATTTGCTGCATTAAACGATTGTAGATATTTGTTTGAATAAGATCTGATTCAAGCGTTCGAGAATAACTGTCGGCAAAATAAAATTCTTGGGGGAGGTCCGTTACTTGATTTACTAACTCTTGTTGTTTTGTATTTACTCGATGCACATCCATGCATGTATTATGTGCAATTCTACAAAGCCAAGCAAATGCATTCTCTATATTATCATTATGATTTGTATATGCTTTATATGCTTTTTCACATGACTGAGCTACAGCATCTTCTACTTTATCCACATCATTATATAACCATTTATAGCAACATCTTACTATACGCTCTTCATGCTCACTCCACATAAACCAAAAGTCACTGTGACCTTTGAATGCGCGAGGATCGACAGCCGAGTAATTCCTGGTATTTAACATCACTTCTCCGATTAATATTTAAATATCGGAGGAGTGACGTTCAATAAATAATTATGTGAAAATAATTATTTAGCATTTTACATACCAATGAATAACAAATGTAAACGCAAAGTTCTATAAAAATAAGGGTATAGTCACTTTGTTATTTTTCTTGCAGCGAGCCAGTATATCTAAAACGGCTCTTTGATCAATTACGCCTTATTACAGCGCACGCCTTTCGAGCATAAATTATTTATATTAACAAAACGAAGGAGTAGATAACGCAAGGATAGAAATTTATAAGATAAACGTTGACGTTTATTTAGGCATTGTTTTTAAGAATAAAAAAACATAAAAATGTTAACGAGAACATAAGGGGCTCTGTAAATAACCACAAAAAAGTGCGCATAAACGCAACAATCAAATACAGAGCCAATGAAGGTAATCAAAAGCAGGAGAAGAACACGCACTAACCATAAGACTGAACATGTGTAATCAAAAAATATTTAGCCGCCTCTCATAAATGATGATGTAAAAAGCACAATTTTTCGCTTAAATTGCTCTGTTGTCAAAATATTGCCAACCCGATTGACAAACTCCTTAAGCATATCGATCTCTATTTATCAGTGATCGCCACATCAAAG
Organism: Pseudoalteromonas sp. MSK9-3; assembly: GCF_003590335.1. Classification (GTDB taxonomy): domain Bacteria; phylum Pseudomonadota; class Gammaproteobacteria; order Enterobacterales; family Alteromonadaceae; genus Pseudoalteromonas. The sequence goes on from NZ_MIET01000022.1 coordinate 56,478, forward strand.
TACTGCGCTTTAAAAGGTTCATTGTTCAAGGTAAAGTGCCACCACTCTTCTTTTAATCCTTTAAAGCCAGCATTAAGCATCACTTTCGCTAACAGCATGCGATTTGCACGCTGCTGTAAGCTAACTTTAGTCGAAGCAGGCCAAGACAATGGCGAGAAATAATCCCAGGTTGTGCCCATATCAAGCTCAGTGCCTGAACGCGCATCAATTAAAGTAACATCTAATGTGCTACCTCTTGAATGACCTGATTTGGCAGCGATATACCCTAATTTAAATAGCTGAGACTTATCGACATCAGGATAGAATTTGGCTTTATTTTTTGTATCATCTAAATCTTCAGCCCATGATACAAAATGATCTACCGCGCGTTGTGGTCGATAGCAATCATATACTTTAAGGCTTAGCCCAAACTGCTGCACCGATGTTTGCGCGACTTTGAGTGCCGCGAGCGCACCAAGCGATAATAGACACTTAGGGGCTGCATAACCCGTGATACGGGTACCCACAAAATTATCGGTGCCAAAATAACGAATATCAGTCACTAATGACGGTATGGCTTTTTTTACATCATAAAGGTCTTGTGCTTGTACAGATAAAGCCATAAAAGACGCGCCAAGTAGTACGCAAGATTGAATGCTTTTTTTCATAATAAAGGCCTTAAATATGATGTACTTGAAAACTAGCAAAACAATATGTACGAAGTATGAAGCCTATGGTTCAAAGAGCACACAGTGTGGTATGCCTTAGAATGTGCATCATAAGCACATAAGCTCGTTAAAAACGATATTAGTCAAAATGTTTAACCTTGCAGTCAAAAACACAACTTATTGGTCAATTTTATCATTTTCACACTTCCGAATTTAAAATAACTCTAAACTTTACAATGACTTAAACTTTGGCATCATGATTGCTATAGTATGAGCAAATAAAAGTATAAAAATTCTAGGAACAACACAATGATGAAACTACTTACTCCAATATGCGCAGCATTCATGTTAAGCGGCTGTATTGTCCACATTGGTGGTTCGGCAGCACATGCAGATCAGCACACAGAGCAGCAATTGGTATTAGATGCGGCGCAATTAACCACCCTGAACGCCAACTTAGAAGCAGGTTCATTAACCATTATTGGTTCACCAACAGCGACCGAGATAAAAGTAAATGCCGATATTTATACCTTTGAGAACTCAGAATATACTTTGACCTTAGACAGCTCAGGTGACACCGCTAAATTAGTTGCAAAAACAGCTTCACGCAGCGGTAATGTATGGGTGGTGGGTGGCCAAAGCCCCCGTATTAATCTGGCAATCACAGTGCCTGAAAGTTTAATTTTAGATATTGAAGATGAGTCTGGCGATATCAACATACAGCGTATGAAAAACCAAATTAAGATTGAGGATGGTTCGGGTGATATTACCGTTAATGGTGCTCAACACATTAGCATTAGCGACGGCTCTGGCGACATTGACATCAATGAAGGTGGAAACATCAATATAGATGATGGTTCTGGAGACATTGAAATTTATGGTGTACAGACGGTTAATATCAGCGACGGTTCAGGCGGCTTATTCATCAAAAATGCGCAAGGAGATATCAATATTGTCGATGACTCTGGCGACTTAACCGTGCGCGATACCCGTGGTGAAGTAACCATCGAAGATGGGTCTGGTAGCCTTGAAATTAAAAATGCACTTGGCAACATTAAAATTGATGACGATAGCGGTGATTTATACATTGCGCACACCAGTAAAAATGTTGATATTGAAGATCACAGTGGCAGTATTTCCATTGAGCAAGTGTCAGGTAAAGTAACCATAGACGATGGTGCTGGTGATATTTATATCAATGGCGCTGGCAGCCTGCATATTGCGGACGCAGGCCCAGGTGATGTCAGTATCGACAATATCAAAGGCAGTGTGTCTGGCGACTTAAGCCGTTAATCAAAAACACGCAATTAAGTTACAGATCCAAGCTGTGGGTAAATTATCACTGTGTTTACCCACGCAACCTGCTGATATTTTTGGCTAGCGTATATAGACCATAAGCAAACCATTCTCTCATCACCCCCTTGAAATGACCTTGAAAAACCCTTTACACTATTACCCACTTTTTATTTTGGAGTATGCGCCGTCATGAACAACTAAGTCCTGTTATCCGAATTTTCATTCTTTTTTTGGATCTACAGGGTTAGTGGGCGTAGCTCTATACCTTTCATATTTTTGTGTGGCATGTACGCTGCACTTCGCATTTTGGCTACCTCACTGCGCCTGTTTTATTTCAGGAGGCAATAGATGCCAGTATTTCAAATTCACACTATCAGCTTTAATTTAGCTCAAGGTGAGCAGCTTTTTCATAACCTATCTTGGAGTTTAAACGCTCATCGTTCGGCGCTTATCGGGCGTAATGGCGTCGGTAAGTCAGTGCTTGTCAACCTCATTCGAGGCAAACTTTCACCCACGCAAGGCAGTATCACCTGCCATAAAAATATAGGGTACTTTGATCAACAACATGATGAAGTTGCCCCAAACTCAACACTCTGCATCGCAGCTTATTTGGGATTATCAACGCCCTTGTTAGCCCTAGAAGCCATTGCCAATGGCAGCTGCGATCCCGATGATTTTGCTACCGTAGGAGACAACTGGCTTTTAGCGCAGCACTTAAGTACGCAGCTTTCAGCACTCAACATCCCCTCTGACTACTGGCAACACTGCAATACACTCAGCGGCGGTCAACTTGCCCGTTTAAAGCTCTGGCAGCTGTTCAATGCAAATTACTCAGCGCTTATTTTAGATGAACCCTCAAACCATTTAGACTTACAAGCTAAACAATGGCTTAATGAACAAATAGATGCCTTTGATGGACCAATATTGATTGTTAGCCATGATCCACAACTACTAAAACACATCCCCTATATTTACGAGCTTACACCCCATGGCCTCACCACGTTTTCCGGTAATTATGACGACTTTATAGCCGCTAACAAACGTGCCACACAGGTGTTAGCACAACAAATTAGTCACGTAAAAAAACAACAACGGAAACTTCAATTAGAAACTCAAAAAAACCATGAAAAAGCACAACAACGTGCTGCAAAAGGTAAGGCTCTACGTAAGCGAGGTAGCCAAGCCAAAGTCTTATTAGATGCCAAAAAAGACCAAGCTACCGCCAACAGTAAACGCCAAAAAACCAGTGTTCAACAACAGCAGGTTAAGTTGTCAGACACAGCCAATACCTTACTGGCTAAACAGATCCAACCCGAGCATACGCATTTTTCGCTACAAACACAGGCTACTCATAATAGAAAAGCCATCGTACGCGCTCTGCAACTTACCTTACCTTATGGTACAAATGCCGCCATAGATCTCGTTGTATGTGAAGGAGAGAAATGGCATATCAGCGGAGGAAATGGCACGGGTAAAACAACGCTTTTCAATATATTACAACGTAAAACAGCGGCCATATCAGGTACATTACAGCTTAATTCAGCGGTTTTTTGCCTCGACCAACATTATCAACTACTTGCACTTAACCGCAGCGTATTAGACAACTTAACCGACTTTTGCCCGACACTCTCTACCTGCGAGGCTCGCACACTGCTGGCTGGCATTGGCTTTAAGGCAGAGCACGTGTACATAACGGCCGACAAAATAAGTGGTGGCCAAAAAATGAAATTGGCCATGCTCATTGTGAGCCACCAGCCAAATCGGCCCATACTATTACTCGACGAACCCGATAACCACCTAGACACCGCCAGCAAACAACATTTAGCGGCAGCGCTCTATGATTACAAAGGCGCTATATTATTAATCAGTCACGACCCCATGTTCATTGAGCAAGTTGGAGTTGATTGTACACTCAACCTATCATTGCACTGTCTATAATTTCTCACCCAATTAGCACGGTGTTAGCGTATTTTTAGTCACTGGCACTGTGCTTAATAAAATGAATGAATGCATTCAATGCAGGGTTTGTTAACCTAGCTTGTGCATACACCAAAGAAACTTCTAAAGGTGGTGTAATAAACTCAGTTAAAATAGGCACCAACTGGCCACTGTCTAAAAAAGATTTCATCATAAAACGTGGTAGCCTCGCCACACCGTGGCCCTGCGCTGCAAAATATGCCACTGTTTCACCGTTGTTAAGCTCGAGATCCCCCGTGACCGTCACAGTATGAACTTCTCCCCCCTCACAGTAACGCCAGCGCCAAGGTTGACGATTAGAGACTTCTATAATGCACGGTAATTTAGTCAGATCTTTAGGGTGCACAGGCGTACCATGCTGTTTTAAAAACTGCGGGCTTGCCACCATCAGTACCTCTTGCTGCGCAAAACGCTGTGCTACCAAGGTCGAGTCAGCCAATGCCCCAATACGAATCGCAACATCAACGCCTTCATCAATAACATTGACTTGATCATTTAGCTGTTGCCAACACACTTTTACATGCGGGTAAGCGGCCATAAACCGTGCTATTTTCTCATCAATCATCAGTCCACGTGCATTTTCTGGTGAGGTTATCTTTAAACGACCAACAACCTGCTCTTTTCGACTTTGTACGCTGTCTTTAAGGACTGAAAGTTGACTCAGAATAGTCTTAAATTCAATCACAAACCGCTCACCTTCAGCCGTCAGGTGCATAGTACGAGTGCTACGTAATAATAATTTACAGCCATAGTAAGCTTCTAAGTCCGACACCTGTTTGCTTACCGCCGAGGTGGCTAAATTAAGCTTGCCCGATGCACCGCTAAAGCTGTGTGCTTCAACCACGGTTAAAAAAATCCGCATCGCTTTTATTAAATCTATTGTTCTTTGCAACAGAAAGGTCCTTTCTCGATTTACTGCTACTTAAATTATGCGCTCCACGCTACCCTTTGTACATCTAAATGAAACAGTCAAACCCCAAGGATACGATTTGAAAACCCTGAATGCTTATTTTTACATGAGCCTGTGTGCTACCGCTTTTACTGTTCATGCATCTGACGCCCATACCGTCATTAGTAAACTCAAACACCATTATGCATTTGCACAAAATCTCGATAAGCTCGCTATAAGCTATACCAGTCAAAGTGAAACGCGCTTTCAAAGTAACGACTTTCGTACCCCTTTTACCATCCATAGCCGCTATGACATGCAATTAGACACCACAAAACAGCAGTTCTTCTTTCATGATCAACACGTTTTTCCTGGTAACTACATCTTCGATGAAAAAATCGTCCACCAACAAGGAAAAACGATTTTGTACGACGTGAATGGCTTCACCAAAGGAAAGCAATTGCGCTTTATCGACTACTCTTTGCAAGACTTAAAAGAAGATATGAGCATAGAAATCGACTTTTTGGCCGCCTATGCCTTTTTGCATGATGACACCGAGAAAACAGCACAGTTTAACCATGCTAATAACTGGGTCGAGTTAACTCAGCGTGATGATGAAGAAGAACAAATTACCTATCGTTTTACACTGAACCCCATTAATTTGTCTTCTATCAGTTATAAAAACTCTGCTAGTTCAACCGTATTTAGCACCCCCCAACACAGCCATAACTTTACCTTTGCAAGCGCGGTACAGCATTTTAATAACACCACTTTACAAGAAACCGTTCACGTTACTCGGGTCGCGCCTATTACACACATACACCCTGAACTATTAGAAGTGCCACAAGGTTATGGACCATTCATAGACGATCAAGAAAAAAACTTACAATGGGCTCAAATTGCCCCAAAAATATATTTAATCAATTACGTTGCTGGTAATCGCCACGTCCTTGTGCAAGAAAACCCAGAAGGCTTGACGGTATTTGGGGCGCCCAGTTCGCGTGACGTCTCTGAACAAGTGATCGCGCTAATACAAAAAAAGCTTCCTCAAAAACCTATTTCGCAAGTATATATAACACACGGACATAGTGATCATATGGGCGGATTAGCAGCCTATGGTGAGCGCGGTATAACCCTTGTCGTTGACTCGCACAGTATTGCTGCGATTAAAGCGTATCCAAAGTTCAGTCAATATGCGGCGAATTGGCGTTTTAAAACACTAACACATGGACAAACACTGGATGGGGTAAAATATTATTTACCAAAAAACTCCCATGCTCATGGCCAAAGCTTTGCCTATTTTATCGATAGCCAAATTATTTATCAGGGAGACTTTTTAGAGATCCCCTTCGATAATACGCTACCAACCCATATGGCAGATGTTGAAAAAGAGTTTATTGAGTTCTTAAAATCAGAAAAAATTGTGTATAACCGAATTGTTGCTCACCACCGCAACAATAATATCAGCCCAGAGGTTGTTGATGCCTATTATCAGGCGCATCATGGCAAGGTCTCGAAAAAATAAGTCAATCACGCGCAAGGTACGTTAAGTAAAAGTGCGTTTAAAGTCAGCAGGCATGTAAAGCCCCTTTACATGCCCAAGACCCTTGCTCCATAGGCATATTACAATGCTTAATGCATAAAGTGACTAAACACCGTTTAACATGTTCATCCGACAACAGGTCAATCATTTACGCGCCCCCTCTACAGGGCCATGCTAACGGCATACTGACATTAAGCGCTACCTGACGAGATTCTCAGCGTATCAAAAACATAAAAATCTACGCACTATTTTAACTAGGGTGCTAATGTAATTATAAACAGAATCACTGTATGAGGCTTAAGTGCTAGAAAATTTAAACATCACTAAAAAGCTCCCTTTTGTCATGATCAGCTTTGCGCTTTTATCTGCACTGGTGACAGGGATTATCGCCTATACAAATACCTCTGACGAACTAAAAACAGCCGCGCAAGATAAACTATTTTCATTACTAGAGTCGCGCAAAGCCACCTTGCATCACTACTTTTATGACATAAGCAACGACGTGCTTTTCCATGCACAAAGCCCCGCAATCAGAAATGCACTTTCCGCCTTTTCTATAGCATGGACTGAGTTGGGAAATTCACCAACAGAGCAATTGCAAAGCGCCTATGTTGAGCAAAACCCATATGCCGATGGGCAAAAAAGTGCTTTTTTACAGGCCAAAAACGATACTCATTATGATCAGGTCCACGCACAATATCACCCCACCTTTCTTAACCTGACGACCCTAAATCACTATCACGACTTGTTTCTTTTCGATACTAAAGGGAACTTAGTGTATACCGTTGCAAAAGAATCTGACTTTGCCACTAACATTTTGACGGGAGCATGGGCCCACACGCATTTAGCCAGTACATTTATGGCTATCATGAACACCACCCAACCGAGTAAAGTCATCTTTGAAGACTTTCAATTATACCCGCCCAGTAACAACGAGCCTGCAGGGTTTATTGGTACTCAAATAACAGACGCAGATGATGTGGTTATTGGTGTGCTCATTTTACAAATGCCCATCTCACCGCTAAATACCGTGATGCAAGTGACCGCCGGGATGGGTAAATCTGGCGAAACGTATATTGTTGGTCCAGATAAACTAATGCGCAGTGATTCTCGCTTTTTTACCGGTGAAAGTATCTTAAAAACCCGCGTTGATACCCCCTCAGTTGACATGGCGCTGGCAGGTCACTCCGGTGTTCATATTATTACAGATTACAGAGGCATCTCTGTTTACTCTGCATACGCGCCATTTAACTTTGCACAGCTAAGATGGATGATTGCAGCAGAAGTCGACGAGCATGAGATCATGCAGCCAATTTATAACATGAATTACTTTTTATTTATTAGCACAAGTATTGTGATCAGTGTGATCCTTTTATTTGGGTATTTGTTATCTGCCAACATCGCTCGTCCCATAGTCAATATGACCCACATTATGAATCAGTTGGCCGATAATAACCTTGCGGTAAATATTGGTGTATCTGAACGCCAAGATGAAGTGGGCTATATGGCAAAAGCGCTCAATATTTTTAAAAAAAATGCCATCGAGCGAGACAAATTTCAAAAGCAATTAATGTACCTAGCCAACCACGACCCATTAACCGGTTTACCGTCTCGGCAATATGGAACCCGGCATTTATCTGAAATGGTTAAGCAATGCGCTCTAAAACACAATAAACTGGCCCTACTTTTTATTGACCTAGATGGCTTTAAAACCGTTAATGACAGCTTAGGTCATACAGAAGGAGACGCTCTACTAATAAAAACGGCGCAAAAACTACAAGAAAGCATCAGAGCGAGTGATTTAGTGGCTCGCCTAGGAGGCGATGAATTTGTCGTTGTGCTTACACCTATCACGCACGACAGTGACTATTTAGAGATAGCAAATCGCATCTTGCAAAAAGTAGACTTCAGCTACAGTACAGACAACAAAAGCGCCCATGTAACCGCGAGCATCGGCATAGCCGTCTACCCTGACGATGCCAATTCTGCTCAAGACTTAATTCGGGTTGCTGATTTAGCAATGTACCAAGCTAAAAATGCAGGTAAAAATAAAGCGAAAAGACCCGAAAAAAACCAATAAAGTAACACTGGATACATGCCGACCGCATAACCAAGGGCACTTAAACGGCGTGTATTACACCAGCTTTACAAGCACACTCCGTGATTCATAATCCGCCGATAACAACCCGCACACTCATAAAGCTGAATGATGATATCACTCACCCAAGTGCATTAAATAAATGTCCCATGTAAGCCCAAAGGTAAATGATATGGTAAATTTGCGTACGCAATTGGCCCTTCAGGAATACGTTCTGCGTCAAAGACAGCCACACCAGTAGACCCTTTTACAAAGTCAATATAGCTATTTATTAAATACCCCTGACCTTCACGCGTGGCATTGTCTTTGGCAATAAACAATGGCTCTTCAACCATCACATCAAGGCCAAAATCAAACCGCTCAAATATATCTTTATCCTGATTGTACCGTCCTACCGCATTAAACTGCGAGCGCGCCCCTTGTGACCCCGTTGTGACTCCCGTTTGCCACTCACTTTTTTGCTGTGCATAACGTGCATCAAACATTGGAAATTCCATATCACGTGACGTGCGCACTAATTTCGCACGCTGCGTCGTTAAATCAATGATGATTTGACTGGCATTGGCTTTTTTATTGCTTTGCTTCTCTGCGATTAAATCGGCCATGCCAGTATGATAGACATACGCATCGTCATACCAACAGGTGTTTAATACCAAGTTATTACCTTGCTGCCAGCTGTTGCCAAAATGAAAGATAAACCCTGCCTCAAAAGGAATACGGTGCGACGCCGTCAATGTATTTTTATCAATCACCAGTAACTCACCGCCTAGATGTGGCTGCCATTTAAAAGACTCAACATACACATCCGATAACCGGTCCAAAACCAAAGGTGACAAATAAAACACCAAATATTTATCAGTAATAGCAAAATCATGAATATAGCTACTTTGCGATAGCTCAATCAATTTAAACTCGCGTAGCGCACCATTCGCATGTAAGTGATACAGCACCATTGTGGGCTTGCCAGAATAAGAAATGTTACCAAAGTTCCAAATACTGCCGTCTTTATCATGATGGGGATGCGCAGAAAAAGGCACGCCGTCAAGGGCATCATTAAACTTAACTTGCCCGAGCGTATCGAGTGACGAACGATCAACCCGATATGGCGATGCCGCTTCCCACATAGCCCATAATTCGCCCTGAATGGGCAGTAACGCCGTATTTGCTTGGCTTACACTTTGCGCGCTGGTTGGTAATGCCACGTTTTCAAAGCGTGTACCAGTCCCTGAATATAAAAACTGATTGGCGGCATGCTCTTCCATAAATTTTTGCGTACGGACAAATTTGCCCTTGTGTGTCATGCCCTGCTGCGATAGCCCAAAGTGATTAACCATCCCATCACCATCAAAAAAGTGCTGATATCGCTCATTGCCCCGAGCGCGCAGCGCCGGCCCATTTCGATATAAGTCATGCCCTATTAGCTGCTTTGGAAGCTTGCCGTGCCAGGCTTGAAAATGCGCAGGAATATCATTTTTGACCCCCTCATAACATCTCAAACGACTATGTTCACTGAGTTTGTCATTGAACTTTTTTGCATAGGGACTTAATGACCGCTGCCCTTTATTAGATAAAACCGAAGATGCCACACTTGATGGGCTAAAACCCATTGCTGTTGCTGCAACAGTTGAGGCAAGCGTTGATGATAAAGCAGCATTTAAAAATTGACGACGATCCATGAGGTTTCTCCTATCGGGCAGTAATCACTAAATTAACGTAGTTCAATATTGGTACTGATATGCGTGTCGCTCACGTTAACCGCTAACTGAGCAAATTTAGGCGGGCCCATCAAACGCGGGTTATTGCTAAATCCGTAAGGTTCGTTCGGGATCCCCATTAAGTTTCGCCCTAACTTTCCATCACCATTGAGATCTTGATACACCATCACCGCGTAATCTCCATGCGCTAAATCCATCACTGTAAAAGTGAGCTGATCAGCATCTGCTTTTTGTTCAAGTACTTCAAATGCTTGATATTGCTTCATACCTTTGGCTGAATCATAGATAGCAACCTTAATTGTGCCCTGATTTTCTTTGACATTATTTAAATTAATATTAAGCTGCGCAGCCTGTGCTGAAAGTGCCATACTAGATAAAGTGATCATTGCGGTCGTTAAACGAGTAAAAGTATTCATAATAAATCCTATTAGTTATTAGTTGTTTGCTGCTGATAGGATGGACTTTACCGAATTGCGTAACGGGGCACCTGTTGCATATGTCATAAACGTACCGTGACAAATGTCACTATGATAAAAGCAGCAATAAGTAGGTGAGCCTTCATAATTCCCCCTCATTTGCTTTATACAATTTGTAATGATGCAACAATTGGCATTTGACACTGATAGCTTATACTTTGATCATCCCTAACAGGGTACCAACTATGAAGAGAAAACCAGTGCATATTCGCTCTTTTGCATGGATGAAAAGCCGCTATGTAAATATTGTTCTAACAGCGATGCTCAGGTTCACTCTGGCCGTCGGCGTACTTGGCTATGCCTCTGCCAGCCCCTTGGTACATTACCCCTTTAGCCAACCTGTATTTCAAAATATCGACGACGAAGAACAAATCATAAATGGCGTAGTCACCTCGGGGTTAGTGAGTCAAAATGGCGTGCTGTGGCTCACTACACAAAGCGGCTTAGTTGAATACGACGGCTACCATTTTAGCCGCTACAAACATAAAAAAGACGACCTTAACAGCCTGCCGGGCATGTATATTTTTAGCATTGCCGAACAACACAGTGGCTTAATTTGGCTTGCAACGCGCAGTAACGGACTCGCCAGTTTAAATCCCAAAAATGGTAAAATAACCCGTATCAACACCACCACCTTACCCGCAAAACTCTCCAGCGATTCATTGCGCAGTGTATTTGTTGATTCGCAACAAGCGGTGTGGGTTGGCCACGATAAAGGCGTTAATAAGCTCGATCCCACAGGGAAAACCAGCCAACAGTATCCGTTACCACACAACCTAAAAGGCGTTACTTACAGTATTTTTGAGCCAAGCCCTAACGTGATCTGGATTTCAGGTACTTACGGTATTGTTGAGATTAAAAACAACATCGCCCAGCCCATAGAGGCCGTCGCCCACCTAAATGTCAGAGACATTATTGCAGATAAGCAAGGTAACTATTGGATAAGCACACATCGCGGCATGTGGATCTGGGATGGAAAAACACGCGTTATCGCTCCAAAAAATATTCCACCAGCAGCCCAAAAATCTTATTTTAGAAATGCCGTACTGGCTGATGACGGCACTATTTGGGCGTCAAATTACGGCAAAGGTATTTGGTTATTTGACGCAGATTCACAGACCTTTTTACGCCAATTTGTACACGACCCTTCCAATATTTCCAGCCTAACTTTTAACGATTTAGGTAAAATAATAAAAGGACCAGATAACTCATTATGGGTGGGTAGCTGGGGAGGAGGCCTACAACGGTTAGATTTAAATAGCACCGGCCACTTTGCGCATATTCGTCACTCGCTAATGACTGATATAGGGCTGAGCAATGGCAATATTCGTGCGGTGGCCACACTCGATAACGGCCATTGGGTATTTGGCAGTAAAAATGGCGGCATAGATGTATTTGACCCAAGCAAAGGAAAAATTGCCCATATTTCTCATACCAGCACAGGTGAAGAACTCACCAGTGTTATTTCGCTCACGCAAGACAGCAACGGCAGAGTATGGGCGGGTACCCATGCACAAGGCCTCATGCAGCTTGATATCCCCAACAACGTAGCGGTTGCCCAAAACATTGAAGGGCTACAATCGGTGTCGCTGTTTCGCTTACTTGCTATGCGCGATGGTCGTATTGCGGTAGGGGCCAACCGAGGTGCCTGTGTGATTGATGCAGACCTCACCCGCTGTGATTTTATTAACAAACCCGACAACCAACCCCTACTCGACAGCATCACCAATTTATACGAAGACAAATTTGGTAACTTGTGGGTTGCCTGCCACCTAGGCTTATTTAGGCTAAAACCCTCAGCCACGTTGTTTGAGCAATTCAGCGCACACAATAGCAATATTAGTAATAACTATGTACTGGGTATGATCACCAATAAAAAAGACGGGTTATACGTGATCACCTCCACAGGATTTGATGAAATACTCGACGCCAATGCCGATACCCCGCAATTTTTAGACCGTCAGCACACCATGAATTTAGGGGCTGCCAAACCCGGCGGTAACGCGTTAGTAGACAAAAGCGGCCGTCTGTGGAGTGGCGCAACCATATTAGAGTTTGATAAGCGCAAACTGCATCAATATGGTGCTGATGAAGGCGCAGATATCGGAACTGCCTGGCTAGGGTCTTTCGCACAAAGCCATAACAACACCATGTTATTTGGTGGTACCCGAGGCGTGCTGGTTGTTGAGCCTAATGGCTACGAAGCGCCCGTTCATAACAGTAAAATTGTGATCCGTAAATGGTTGCAAGGAGGCAAAACGGTGACTGTACCCACCAATACCGTGCCTATACTTGAGTCGAACGGCCGTGCTTTTAGTGCGCAAATTGCCGCCATTGATTTGGTATATGCAAAACACATTACCTACGAATATAGGCTCGATGGATTAGACACCGAGTGGCAAACACTGGATGAGAACAGCCGTTGGATAAGCTTTACCAATTTAACCCCTGGTCGTTACCAGTTAGAAGTGCGCGCCAAGTACAATGTTGTCAGTGGTAACATTGCACCATTAACACTGCCTATTCGCGTGATGCCTGCATTTTGGCAAACACAATGGTTCAAGCTGCTCGTCGCATTGAGTATTATTTTATTGATAAGCGCATTATTTAAATGGCGCATTGATATTGTTAAGGCCCGAGCCAAATATCTAGAAACGTTAGTCGGGCAACGTACCCAAGAATTAGCCGCAATCAATAAGATTGGTCGCCAATTTACCAGTCACCTAACGCTGGATGAAGTATTTCACGATATATATGAGCATATGGCAGGCATTGCCTGTGCCGACACCTTTGGCATAGGCTTAATAGACTCAGACCGCGAGCACCTAATATTTGAATTTGCTACAGAGCAAGGGGTACGTTTTGATACCTACAAACGCTCATTGGATAATCGTGGGCAGCTTGCCGTGCATTGCGCCATAAAAAACCAAAGTATTTTAATTAGCAACTATGATCAGCAATTCGACTTGTATCACCCAAATCCAGATTCTGCCAAACATACCTTAAGTAACGGCCAAACAGGCGCGCAAGCAGTGTCGATGATTTATGTACCCATGAGCATACAAAAACAAGTAATTGGGGTAATAGGAATGCAAAGTTTCAGAGAAAACAGTTATTCTAAAAATGACATTACCATACTTGAAACACTCGCTTCATACGCAGCCATTGCCTTGGCAAATGCCAAATCTCATCAGAACTTAATAGAAGTACACGACCAGTTAAAGGTCAGTGTTGACCAACTCAAAGCCACCCAAGAAAAACTCGTGATGCAAGAAAAAATGGCCAGCCTTGGACACCTTGTGGCGGGTGTGGCACATCAGGTAAATACCCCATTGGGTATTTCTATGACAGCACTTTCAACGCTAGATGAGAGCTTTAAAGCCCTCGAAGATGACTTTAACAACAATCAATTAAAGCGCCAGACGTTAGAAGGGTTTATCGACCGCTATCAGCAAGCCCATGCGTTAATGACCCCTAATTTGCATAAAACCGCAGAGTTGATCCAACAATTTAAACAAGTTGCCGCCAGCAGCAACGACACACAGGTTTCACATATCAACCTACCTGAACTGTGTAACCAAGTCATTGCGGTCGCAGCAACGCAGGCTAAGTCACAAAATGTGACACTGTGTTTAGACACACAAACACCGCAAGTAATATACGCAAATACCAATTCGTTAAACCAAGTGCTGTTGATTTTGATCAATAACGCGCTACAACACGCCTTTAAAAGTCAATCAAATAAAGAAATACGCTTAAGTTACTACATTAGTGACCAACGCCTTATTATTCGCTGCCAAGACAATGGCCAAGGCATTTCGCCCGAGCGCATCGACAAAATATTTGATCCCTTTTTCACTACATCCATAGAGAATGGGGCAATTGGCCTTGGCCTAAGTATTGCCTACAACATTGTGCACCAACACTTTAACGGCACTATAAAATGTTTTAGTGAGCTTAATCGAGGTACCTTAGTCGAAGTCACGTTACCCACAGACACTCTATTACAAAAGCCAGCATCATAAGCTGGCTACATCATTTGATAGAAAATAATTCATACAAAATACTGTGACGGCTGTGCACTTATATGCTATTTAATTAAGCGTTAAATGGCGTGTTCACCGTGCTTATAAAAAGCGCTGTAAATGCTCAATAAAACAGATCATGCAAAGGGTTTGCACAATGAAAAGAATGACACAAAGACGAAGACACATTTGGTTTTTTATGTATTCTCAACAGCACCGTTGCACTCCCGACTCAGTAACCGACACCGAAAATAGCCCCCCCGCACAAAGCGTAAAAAACACGGGGAAAAAGCACCATACGGAGCCAACTAAATCCGCAGCTGTCGTCACTAAAATAAAAAAGCGTAACGTGCAATCCACAGCGCCTTATTGCGGTGAAACGGCATAACGATCAAAAATGACAGCGTTTACTCATCAGAAGTAACCAGAGCAAGCATGTGGTCAACATCAAAAATTAACGCTGACTTACGGCCGGGAACATACGTACCGGCCAATTCAGCGCTTATACTTTAGGATTATACCCTCCGAGACTGAAATAAATAAAAGAATGAGTTTTCATAAACTTAAAAAATACCCGCCTACGACCCTAGACAATAAGCGTTTAAAAATCACACAAACCATTTGGCAGCTACAAATTCAACATGTATGTTACATTTTAATTACAACACAAAGGACGTAAACATGAGTAAGGTTAAAAAACTTGGGATCGCCGCAATTTTTGCAGGTATGTCTGTCACAGCACACAGTTCAGAACTATTAGATAGCACATTAAAAAATTGGGAATTCCAACAATACAAAGAACAATTAGCTCAAGAGATCATCGACACGCACCAAAGCTACCAAACTTTTATCGCAGAGTCAGGCCAAGTAGGTACTTTGGCACCGGCTGCACCACTCAGTTCATTTGAGATCCGAGGCGCGATTTCAACAAATTACCCACAATGGGAGTTTGTAACAGAAACCGCGTTCTCTACCACTCAAAATCATGGTGGCAATGAACTCTATATACTCACCCGAGAAGTTGGCTATGCTAACCCCTCATCTCGTCTCGCAAAAATTAATGGCTCACCGCTGTCTATTGTAAACACACAACCCGTTACCTCAGGTAATTTAGTGGTTGGCTACTTGGTAATATGGAAGTATGCACTTACAAACTTCACATCAGGCAATGCAACAGCCAGTGCTCGGTCAATAAACTTTCCAAATAATTTAGAAGATGACCGTCTATTCATTCGCTAATACGTAGAAATGGGCCGGCCAAGTAAAAAAAATCAGCTTGCAAAGCTATAAACACCTCAGGTCGCTGCATGCTAAGCGCTTGCATGAAAGCGACCACCACCACCATATTGATAGCTCTCTAAAGTATTTATCAGTGTTTTTGAAAATTGTATTTGCGTGCTCGACGCGCCATTTTGCATCTGGGTTTGCAAACGCTCTTTTTGCAGTGCGATCACATCAACCTTGGTATTCTCTGCCGATTGTAGCTGCGCCAAAGACACCTCACCACTTGCCTGATTTAAGCCATTTTTTGTTGCACCATAATTCAGAGACAACGCCGCATGCTGACCTAAAGACAACGTTCCGTCTTCATACAAAGCGTGTGACGCAGAAGACAACTCTTTCAGTGTCATATTAGAAAAGTCATACTCTTGCTGGCCCACTTTTTCCGCTGCTGTCGCCTCAAGCGGCGCACTCTTTCCGCTTTTTTGCGCATCAGATGCCACTGGTGATTTAACTTGATATTGAGCATAATCATAAGCTTGGTTAGCGATTTTCATTTTACACATCCATTGTTAATAACCTGTGTTAAATGTAAGCAAAACGCATACCAGAATAATAATTCAATAAAACCATGGATTCTGAGCTGCGTCAGAAAGACCTGTTGTGTGCCCTAAGCCCGTTGGCGGGGCTTTATGCCGCGCATAATAAGAGCTAACGTTCACGACAGTACGCTAACATAACCACCCTTCGTCTCCCTGAACTGGTTTCAGGGTCAAAAAAATACGCCACACCCTCGTCTCCCTGAACTGGTTTCAGGGTCCAAAAAATACGCCACACTCTCGTCTCCCTAAACTTGATTCAGGGTCCACAAAACATCAACTACAGCCTAAATAATCCCTCCTTGAAGCTAGGTTACATCGGTCGTTGCATGAATTAAACTATACGATGTAGGCAAGCTCCTTAAAACCATGGATTCTGACCTACGTCAGAAAGACGAGTTGTGTGGTACCTCACTCATTGGCAAAGCTTCATGCCGGGCACATACACAAAGCAACCACCTTTTGTCTCCCTGAACTTGTTTCAGGGTCCATAAAACAGCAACTACAGCGTAAATAATACATCCATGAAGCTGGGTTACATCGGTCGTTGCCTGCATGGATGCAGGTACTTAGCCCGTTGGCGGGGCTCTATGCCGCGCGCCACAACGCAACCCCCCTTTGTCTCCCTGAACTCGTTTCAGGGTCCATAAAAATACGCCACACCCTTCGCCTCCCTGAACTGGTTTCAGGGTCCATAAAAATACGCCACACTCTCGTCTCCCTAAACTTGATTCAGGGTCCACAAAACATCAACTACAGCGTAAATAATCCGTCCATGAAGCTGGGTTACATCGGTCACTGCATGAATTAAACTATACGATGTAGGCAAGCACCTTAAAACCATGGATTCTGACCTGCGTCAGAAAGACGAACTGTGTAGGACCTCACTCGTTGGAAAAGCTTCATGCCGCGCACATATACAACGCAACCCCCCTTCGTCTCCCTGAACTTGTTTCAGGGTCCAAAAAAAAGCCTCTAAAGTGTAAATAATCCATCCTTGGAGCTGGGTTTCATCGGTCATCCATGACCTCACTTCTTCGCGCTGTGCAATTTGGAATTTTTCTAAGCTGCCTGCGTGGCAGTGAAGTTGCTGTGGTGAAAAGCAAAAGCCGTCTAAATGTTTCTAAGCTGCCTGTGCGGCAGTGAACAATCATCGTCCGTTTCGTAAATATCAGGAACATTTCTAAGCTGCCTGTGCGGCAGTGGACGTCACATAGAACATGAAATCGACTATGAAACATTTCTAAGCTGCCTGTGCGGCAGTGGACATTCATCGCGGTTGGTCCTTTAGTTAAATCAATTTCTAAGCTGCCTGTGCGGCAGTGGACACGAGCAAAAAGCGGCGCTTATTTCATTAGGTTTTCTAAGCTGCCTGTGCGGCAGTGGACGCTTTAGTATTCTTTTTACCATTCGTGTCTGTTTTCTAAGCTGCCTGTGCGGCAGTGGACCGGGGACACAGTGAACAGCGCCCTTAACTTTGTTTCTAAGCTGCCTGTGCGGCAGTGGACCAGATTGGCATGAATTTAAAGTGTGTCGTGATTTTCTAAGCTGCCTGTGCGGCAGTGGACGGCACCGCCTCCGCCCCATTGACTAACTTGTTTTTCTAAGCTGCCTGTGCGGCAGTGGACTTTGATTGCTGAAAAAGTATCGGCGCTCGATTTTTCTAAGCTGCCTGTGCGGCAGTGGACTTGAGATGCACTATTCAGACAGTCTTTTGATGTTTTCTAAGCTGCCTGTGCGGCAGTGGACTAGTTACGGGTTACGGCGATAAACCAGCACTATTTCTAAGCTGCCTGTGCGGCAGTGGACGCTATTGGGGAAAATCGATCCAGCGCATCACTTTTCTAAGCTGCCTGTGCGGCAGTGGACGGGTATAACTCCCATCTAAACCTATGCCTAGCTTTCTAAGCTGCCTGTGCGGCAGTGGACCGATATCACTTTTAATTGAAGCTCGAAGCCGATTTCTAAGCTGCCTGTGCGGCAGTGGACACCACCGAATTTATTGCCTGATAGCTCTGTCGTTTCTAAGCTGCCTGTGCGGCAGTGGACAATAGACTATCATCATAAAAATAAGTTACAACAAGTCGTTACGGCTAAAATACCATTTTAACCATATAAAAAACGACCAATTGTAACTTACTGTTTTATAGTTACTTTTTAAAGAGCGAAAAATAAAAGGTTTTTATAGGGTATTTACCCCTTTAACTCATTGCACCTTACCCAAACACATCAAACTACCTTTACGACAGTGCTTAACATAACCACCTTTTGTCTCCCTGAACTTGTTTCAGGGTCCATAAAACAACTACCAAAGCCTATGCGGCAGTGAATAAATAAAACTAACCTCAGCGTTTTAAATCCATCCTTGGAGCTGGGTTACATCGGTCATCTATGACCTCACTTCTTCGTGCTGCGAAACTACGTTTCGGTCACTCATCACCTAAGCTGCCTATGCGGCAGTGAACGCGATAACAACGGTTATGTGACAAATGGCAGTTTTCTAAGCTGCCTGTGTGGCAGTGAACAAGCTGATAGAAAAAGCAAAAGAGCTTGCGCCTTTCTAAGCTGCCTGTGTGGCAGTGAACAAAAAGCAAAGCAGCGTGAGTTGTACTGGTTTTTTCTAAGCTGCCTGTGTGGCAGTGAACCAGGGCTAAACGCAGAACTTGCAGCGCAATACTTTCTAAGCTGCCTGTGCGGCAGTGAACTTGGTTGGGCTGGGTAATGTGCTGTCGGGTATTTTCTAAGCTGCCTGTGCGGCAGTGAACGATGATGTCGCGGTTGAGCAGACATTCAGAGATTTCTAAGCTGCCTGTGCGGCAGTGAACAGCAAGCGAGCAGAGTTTTAAATGAACAACTGTTTCTAAGCTGCCTGTGCGGCAATGAACTCGGTGGCGATACAAACAATGATATACAGCTTTTTCTAAGCTGCCTGTGCGGCAGTGAACATGAAACAAAACTCGCTAACGCAATCAGTCAATTTCTAAGCTGCCTGTGCGGCAGTGAACTCGTTGGTGTAGCGAGTCACTGCAGCGCTATTTTTCTAAGCTGCCTGTGCGGCAGTGAACTCGTAACGCTTCAAGCTCACCGGCTGATTGTGTTTCTAAGCTGCCTGTGCGGCAGTGAACGTTGTACTCGTAAACACTATCGCCCAGCGCTGTTTCTAAGCTGCCTGTGCGGCAGTGAACGGTGTACTCGCTGACATCATGCGTGCGCTAGTTTTCTAAGCTGCCTGTGCGGCAGTGAACGCAGGACAAGCATGGGCTAAGCAAAAATTGCATTTCTAAGCTGCCTGTGCGGCAGTGAACAAGGCGCTGGCGTCTTGGGTGGTCAAACTGGTTTTCTAAGCTGCCTGTGCGGCAGTGAACAGGATGCGTATCTGGGTGGTTTAGTTGGTCAGTTTCTAAGCTGCCTGTGCGGCAGTGAACTTCTTTGTTAAGTTTTCAGTCACCCATTTAATTTTCTAAGCTGCCTGTGCGGCAGTGAACGCCCATGATTGGTTGCTTTCAATGCCTGGTGCTTTCTAAGCTGCCTGTGCGGCAGTGAACATACAATACACTGTATATGTCTTTTTCAAGCTTTTCTAAGCTGCCTGTGCGGCAGTGAACAATAGACTATCATCATAAAAATAAGTTACAACAAGTCGTTACGGCTAAAATGCCCTTTTAACCATATAAAAAACGACTAATTGTAACTCACTGTTTTATAGTTACTTTTTAAAGAGCGAAAAATAAAGGGGTTTTAAAGGATATTATTACCCTTCAAACCAAGGCACTGCCGATTGATCCTCTTCAGAACGTCGGCTTAAGCCATGACATGTAAATAAGCCTATTTGATTAAGTGGTTGTGTGACAATTTCGCATTCAATAAACAACAAAAACTTTTTTCGATCTTCTGCACTGAGTAATTTATCAGATGAAAGACTGCGTAAGTTGATATAAGGTAAAGTTGAACGCTCTTCAAGCTTTGTTATAGATTCCATTAAACGCTCTTTAACTTTTACCAAATCAAAACCATTCTTCGCGGCAATTTTTGCTGCTCGCGAATCTATTTCTTTTATTAATTTTGCCGGTGACTTAAAGTTCTTACGCTTAAAGTAGGCATACTCTTTTACATCATTAGGTACTTCTTTTATAGCCTTGATATGTACATAATCATCTAAACGATTTAACCACTGGGCTATCTTTAGGCCATCTAATTTCTCATATGTTTGTGCGAACATTCTCAGCTTATTTCCTAATGGAAATACTTTACTACCTTTATCTGATGAGCCTAAATGGCGGTATTTTGGAAATGACAAAGCAATCTCAGAATCTTTATCACTGATTTTATGTTCAACCAGCATGATATGTATTTGTTGATAAACCTTGTGCCACAAAAAACCAAGGTTAGTTTCAGCATCTGGCAATAAAGTAATATCGAGGTAATATTTCATCTTTCCTCCTTACTTATCACTTTCACCAAATACACCACCACGCACTAAAATAGCCATAACATAATGCTCTTGCTCAATTGATTGCAACTTTTCACCTCGTGCCCATGCATCAAAGAAAGTATAAAAGTCTTGTTTAGCTGCTGGTGTTCTATAGGCTCTTCCTAAATTCGTTACGGCACCATAAGGTTCCATCGCAATGGGACCCGCGCTGCTATCTGGATCAGAAAAATCAGGGTACCAAGTATCAATGGTACGCAACGCATTGCCCAGTTTTTGGGAGTGCATTGCTGCAATGCCTTTTACATCATATAACTCCTTGCTTTTTTCACCCTTCCCCTTATCAAGGATTAACTCTTCACTTGGGTACACCTCTTGCGCTCTTCCTATTTGCGCAAAGCAATCAATATCAAGCAGTAAAAAATCGTCTTCACTACCTAGCGCCTCTGCTATATGACTTGCTAGTTCAGCTACTTTTTCATCATTGTGGTCAAAATGTTTGGTGCTAAATTGTTTTGCATCAAATGTCCATTTTTTTTCTACATACTTATTTCTTGCAGATACAACAACTTCAATATTTTCAGCACCCACTCGGTTACGCCATAAGAATCGAGCATTTGCAATATTGGTCGCATATCGATGTGCTAATTCAGTAAATTTATGCTGTTCAATATACCCTAATGCGGCATTGCGATAACTTTGTTTAAACTGTACATTGTTGCACGCAGCAGGTTCAGTAATACCACCCAAAACTTTTATAGTAAATTTTAAATTAAGTGTATCTTGCTCAGGCAACAAAGCACACGCGTCCACCTTCTGCAAGTTAGGTTTTTCAACTTCGGCATTCAACTTCGCGGGGTCGCCTTTAATAGCTGCTTTTAAACGGTTAGAAATTGTACCTCTGACAGACTTTGGAGTTAAATTCAATGCCTGTACTTCATTACGCTTATTCCACGCAGTGCCATACATATACCCGTCACTAGTAACCAATTTTTTTTCAAACGCTAATACTGATGCTATATTTTCTTTTTTAGCCATGGTGATAATCCTTTCTGTAAATGATTAAAATTCTGATTCAATTGTTGCTTCGCTTAGATCTGGGCCCTCAGCTTCAATAAAGTGCTTTTGCAGACATAAGTAGTAATCCTCTTGGGTATGGTAGCGCCATAGCATTTGCTCAACAAAATGTATCCGATGCGGCATTTTAAATTCGCCTAAAGTGACTAAGCTTTCAGCAAAACGGTGCGGCGTGTCAGGATCCCTCTGGTTTTTAGCCTCTGCTTGCGCACTAATACCATAAAACCCTGTAGCTATAGGTACAATCCAGCCTGCAGACTTTTCATCAGCTAATTTTCGGTGTTTTTTCCACGTAACGTTACCATTTCCGTCGACTTCACAGCTATGATGAATCGTTAGGTACTCAGTTAAAGCGGTTAACGCATCCTGCCCACCTTCCATCGCAGCCATCATTAATTCCCTGCGTTCAATTAACACAAAACCTGGCATTAAACTGCGTTGTACGCGTTGTAGTTCCTCATCATTACCTTCGGTAGCATTTAAACAAAATGGCGGCTGAAAGTCCTTTATATCCCCCCCCGCAATTTTCATTTTTGCGTGAAGCAAGTGTGTCATCTCGGTTATTAGCTGCTCTCGTTCGTCAACACTTATATTCTCAAACTCAATCAGTAGGCTAACATCCAAGTGACAACGCGCTTCTTCAATAAATGCTGAACGTGCTCCAGTCTTATCTAAGGGGTTTGCAGTGCCTATAATCGAGTGGACAAAATCGTTATCGCCTTTATAAGTTTGCAAATCAATGTCATGACTAACAACACCAACCGCGTTAAACTTAACAGGAATATTTTTTACATTTAACTTTCGCTGCAGCGCATGTACAGCACCCAACCACGCAGTCATTGCAGGAAAGCCAATTGTAAAAGGGCTCGATAATGCGTTCGCATTATGTATATGCACATGAGGGATGATCAGTAATTTTTTAACTTCTCCAATCAACGTAAAATCTCCTTATTTTTTAACACTATTTCTTGTATTTTGAGGTATTCACCATCACCGAATTTAATCGCTTTTTTACCCAACGTACGTTCATAGCCATAAAATAAAAAACTGACAATTGAGTTGCATATTGCTTCCAACCAATTATCGGTTGTTAATCGTTCCGTTGCTTTGTCATGGCAAAGCCAAATTCTTTGCGCTGCTGGCAACGCCGAAGTAAGCTTATTAAACTGTTCAATAGAAACACTTCTTATCGTGAACATTTGCTCAATAACATGATCAATTACCTCTTGGTACAATTCATCACGTTCTGAGCGGGTGTGCATATTGTTATGATATTCATTTGGTAAAAGGTACAGCTTATGAAGCGCTTGAAACTGCTTTGTGCACTGTGAATAACGCACCGTTTGAGAGAAAAAATCACTCGTCGGAAAATGGAGGTCTCTGCTTTTCAATTTTGGTGGCATACTCATCAATAAATGTGCTCTCCCCCCATACTGGTTATTTAACACACTGATATTTTGGGGCTTAGTTCCTCCATAACCAATAGTTGTCAAGTCGATGATTTCTTGATGTGATTGATGAACTTGATTCGCTTTACGTTGCTCTCTCGCCTGCTTAACCTCATCACCAAAGCGCATGTTATCCAAGCGCTTTCGTAATTCAAAAACAATACCTGAAGCCGTCAATAGTGAAAGTTGATGGTAAGGTTGAGTATGCTTGCTTTCATCTGTTATTGGAAAGTAAACTTGCTTTATTTTTGAACTAGTTACAACCTCTTCGCTCGGTGCTATCATTGCTAGAAAACCTTCTTTTAATACTTCATAATCTGAAGGTTCATTCATCGCCGTACTTCTAAACAGATTTTTTGCTAAATTACTATCTTGCTCTAAGTGTTGAAGTAACGTTTGCCCATTTCCAGTAACAATCGTTAAAAACTTATATACATCAAGAGCTGCTGCATTTCCTAACGCATCAGCCTGCACAGCCACATTGCCTGAGCGTAAAAAACCATCGTTACAGCGTTCACTTTTAGCAATAACTGAGCTGACGTAGCCATTTTTATTCTTCCTTGCACTTGGGTGACTAAATGTACAAGGGTGGGTAGAAATCGATATTTGCCCCGCCCTTTTTGCTGCATTGGGTAACCATACCCGTAGACTAAAAATAGTCTCACACTCCATATGCTTATCTTTTATTTCATCATCAGAGAATGACGCCTTTATATTCTTTTTAAGCCAAGCTGCTTTTCTTTCTTGAAAGAAAGTATCTATTGCTTCATCAATCATCGTTCCTTCCTATTTGCTTAAATACAAACAACTGCTTTAACGAAAGTAAGTACTTTTTTATACGCTCACCAACGCCCAGTAAGCGCTCCACCTCTTGCAGTTTTGATATACCTACGTCACCATTTTTCTTGTCACTTAATGTAACTTCCTTAGTTTTAATGGTACTCTTTGTTATCGTTTCAGTTTCTGTCTCGGTAATCACATAACGTTTATCCATACAATGAATTACTCTCAGCGGCTCGATTTTTAACCATCCTAACTAATACAAAACAAAAAATCAACACCATGCAGTACAGCACATATTATTTTCAAGTGATATGGTAAAATTGTATTGATTGTAATTTAGCTATATCATGCTATCACTGCCACAAAGGCAGCTTAGAAAATGCAGTACAGTACAATATGTTCACTGCCGCACAGGCAGCTTATCAAGCCAAAGCATATTTGCTTTGGCTTTCTCAATTAAACCTTCACTAAACCTAGTTGATCGTTATAAGCGTATTGGTACTTTTCATTAAACTGAAAACTCAACTCTCCATATTTTAATGAGATCAATCGCTGACTCAACGGCGAGTATGAGTCACTTATTCGCTCAGCAAACTCAGTGCAAGTTTGATCAAAATCCCTCACGAGCCACACCCTTGATGTTGCTAACTCGCTGAGTTTCACTCGCTTAATATTGAGTATACTTTCTCTATTAACGGTATACCCTTTATCATCTTTTTCACAAAATCGACTTTCCGATTGGTATTCATCAAAGACTAAGAATATTTTTAACGTAGGTTCACTTTGTCTAAATGGAGCAAGCTGCTGAGGTAGTGCAGTTAAAAACCACTCTTTATTTAACCACCCTTGCAAAGAAGCAGGATTCGTTTGTGCTCCCTTATCTTTATTAGAGGTATAATATGCCAAAGTATGCAGTGTAGATGCATGCTCTAAATCAACCAAATTATTAGCCACTGTCATTCTATATACATACCCTGCATTGATATGACTAGGCTGTTTAATTCTTGGTATGGCATCTAAGCGCTCAGCAGCCTGTGATACATCAATTAACTGCTCAAGATCATGACTAGTTAGATTACAATAGCTTTCAAAGCCTGGTCTGTGAAACACTCGTGAGCGTTCTTTATGGCTATTTTTAATCGCCTTCCAGTTATATTGTAATAACGCAATATTAGGTTGGGTTACCTCAGTACTTCTATGTCGTCTCACCCGTCCTGATAGTTGAATAATAGAGCGATAAGATGATGGCTCTATGACGGCCCAATCAAAATCATGATCTCTACCAACTTCTTCAACAGGCGTTGTAACCAATATAAACATGATATGTTCAACTGTTGAATTATCTTGCTTGATATTATTCAAATGATTGCGGATAACGGGGTCTGCCAGTGCTTGTGGCGGAGATTCTTTTCTTTTTAGCACCTTATCTAAATGCTCCTCTTGTATCGACCGCATCAGTAAAACCTGCTGACTATGATACGCCATAACCCGAACTTGGATATTGCTTGGCCAATTATGTTCCAGCAAGTATCTAGTCAATTCAGTACATGGCTGAATATTAGCGATACGCACTACACCAAAAGAGACATTCAGCTGTGAAACTGGATCAGTAAAATGATGATTGCTATGTTTGTTAAGCGCACTTTGTGCAATGATATTAAAGTAAGCCGCTTGTTTATGCTCAATGACACTTTTTTGTTGCTGATTCTGATCTCGATATCGCTCTATAATATCGTGACAATAACTAATATCAGCTTTACGTAAAGAAGGCTGTTGAGCTAATTTTTTTACCCTATTTTCTATAAATTGAGTGTGTTCTTTGCGGTATTGGCTTATCGCATCTGGCAATTCCTGTGTTTTATTACTGGTTACCTGTGTTGTAAATTCATCTATCCATGCACAACCAATCACCGCATTCGCACTACGTGTTTTACAATAAACCTGCCAGCCATCTCTATAGGCTTTAAAATAACCTTCCGCTAATGATGGTGGGATCGTTGCAGACGATATCATCACCTTGCGGCCCAACATTCCAGCCAAGTGAATTAAGCGGCCAATCGCTATTAAATCAACACCTGTAAAGTCATCAATTTCGTCTATTACTAAATCTGACGACATTAATCTCAATGATGGTAAAATGTACCGCCCACCCCGTTTTGTTTCCGTTGCCGCTATAATGTGGTCAATTGTGCAAGCCAAAACAGGTGCATATAGAAACTGCTTATCACGAGCACAAGTTAAAACAGTCGCCAGCCCTTTTTCTGGAATATCACATTCAAAGTCAACTTCCTCTGTTAGCAAGCTATCTTGTGAGCTTGATCCCGAACTTTCAAAGACTTGCCCTTCATCAACTATCGACTTGCTGTTATGCAATTCCATAACAGCTTTAGACCCAATTAATACAGCAAGTTCAGTACTATCAAGCCCAACTCTTTGACGATATTCATCGCCTGTTTGCAAAGTTAATGTGCGTAAGCCTAGTGCCAAAATAAAGCGTAAACTCTGCCCATCACGAGAAAGCGCACGCATAACTTTGGCATTTGCAAACGTTTTACCACACCCAGTACTTGCCATATTCACAGTAAAAAAGCCATACTGTTTTTGACTTTCAGCAACCTCTTGGGCACGCCATAGTGTAATTTTATCAACCGCTTTATCTTGCCATTGAAACGGCTTAGGGCTTCTCTTATATAAGCTTTTTATGTCTTGTGCTAACGGAGGCTCTATCTCGAACGCTGGCAATAAATGAGCTGTATGTAATGCACTGCACATGACTCCGACAAGATGCTCATCGAGCTTCTGTTTTAATTGATTAGTTGTACTGTCTGTATTTGCAAACAGCCCCGTTGTATTTTTCCACTTTTTATCAGCCTGCTGTGATGAATAATAATGGTCACCTAGCATCACGCACAATCGAGTATGATGCAGGATCAGACGGTAACTCCCCGTCTCAATGCATTTAATTCCGTGCTCATGATTTAAAAGTAATCTAGCTGACCACTTTTTAACTTGAATTAACCAGAGCTTGGAGTTACTAATTAATCCATTGGGGAAATCGAAACACTGTAACAAACGCTTTTGATAGTCTTCTTCATCAAAGCGATTTTGATAGCCCCAGTGTTGAGTTATCCTATCAAGAGCCTGATCTAAGGACTCAGCTGTTTCAGATAAATAATCTTTACAATTATCTTTAGTAGGTAATGGCAGACGGTGATGGGAAACAACTAACCACGCGACCAGTTTTGCAATAGGCGGTAACCCTTCTAACGGTTTTTTTACAGGTTCACATACACTATTTTTTAATATAGTTTCATCAATAGCTCCCTTGCTGAGCGCTTCTAGCCAATGTGTGTCCTTTTTACTACCACACGAAAAAACTAATGCCCTCAATAGCAATAAAGATATCCACTCATGACGAATAGGATCACCCTTAAATTTATGTTTACTGTCGGGCTTTAGTTTCTCTTGGAAAAGAGTTGTTGATTTCCCCCAGTCATGCAATAAAGACGTTACCGCAGCTAGCGCCTTTATCAAGGGTAAATAATGCCAATCATTTTCTAGCTCGCTTCTCAGTAAATTGTTACGCGTTGAATTAACCGGCACTAACCCCTCAGCATTAAACTTACTTTTATTCCCCACCACCCACAGCAACTGACTTCTCGAACGTGAACGCAGCCAATGACAGCTCACCGCAGTGCTGCGACTGGCTGTTTTGCGCAGCATTTTTTTAACCGTTAAAAGGCCGTCCTCTGTGATCAAAGTTTGCCATGTGTTGTCACCGATTCGGTTAGCGAATGCGTCGAGCACGCGTCGGGTCTTTTTTAACGCGTTTTTTTCACACTGTGATACAAACGTCACCATCATAATTGGTTGGCCTCAATGTGCTCTTTGGTGTATGTTTGTAGTGCAACTTGCTTTACTGTATCAAACATAAAATCTAACGATTTATGATCGGTAAATGCTTGCAATACTTGCTGACGAAATTCTTGCTCTGTGGCATTTTCTTTGGCACATACAAAAGCCCAGGGGAGAACTACCGCATCTTTAATTAAGTCAGCGACGTCGAATACCAAAGCTCCCCGTCTAGTTTTCCCGTGCATAACCGCAAAGCCATGTGGTATACCGAGCACCCATAAACAACTTGCAGCAAGGCCATAAGCCAAATAGTTACCATGGTTTAAAAAGTCATTGGCTTTACTAGTGCTGTTTGTATCGGGCTGATGTTGACGGGTAAACCCCTGCGCATTGGTATTATTTGCCGCGTATTTATAAAGCACTTTGGTTAACTGGGCTTCTGTAAGTAATAAGTCAGATTGCTTTTTGGCGGCATCGGTTCTGGTATGAAACGTGTCGAGGGCGGTTTGTATTTGTGCGCTGTTAAAGTCGAACCCCTCACCTTTTAAATCTCGATCTTTTTGCCATACGGTGTGTAAATACGCAATGCGTGCTTGTTGAAACTGCTTTGCAGCCGCCAAACGCTTATTGTCATCAAACCAAAACTGCATCCAACCATGTAAGTATTCAGTGGGCCGATATTCACTGTGTGGCGTAAACCACTCAACTTCACAGGCCATATGTAACGGTGTACCACCACCGCCACTAAACCCGACTAATACACCTGCTTGAGCAAGCATGCGCATTGCAGCTTGGGTAATGGAGGTGCCGTTGCCAAGCAGTACAACAGTAGTGTTAGCAATGGGAATATTAAAATACTGATTTTCATTCCCTTTACTTGAAAGCGATTCCGTTAAATACAGCACTCGGCCATCTTTTTGCATTACTCGGCAATATTCGAGGTAGTACATGTTGGCTCGTTTAGAGTGCAAAATTGTTTTTAAGTCTGATGGGCTAAAGTCGTTCATTGCCTTCCCTCTTCCTTAGGTGTTGCAATAATTTACTGATAAAAAGTAACGTCTACAATGCTGCTAATATGACCAGTTAATTTTTTTATAGGTTGCTTAATTCCACAGTAACTTTTGCTTTCTCAGAGTTCGATAGCAATCTGGCTCCATAATAATTTGCTGTGCTTCTGGGTTTGGGTGTTGCACGTCTAGGCGTAAAATACTCATTAAGTAATTAACAAGTGCCGCGTTGGTTTTAAGGTGTTTTTTATGGCTTTGCATATCAAAGTCATGTGCAATAACGTGCTGTGCATATTCGCTTAACCTTGGATCAGGCATAATCGTTAACGTCACTTCTTGCTGCCAAGCGATATCGTCTTTTTTATATTGCTTCGCTTTGCTTTTGAATTCAGGCTCAGCAGACACTATTCGCGACAAAGAAAAGTCTCTAAATCCCTGCGCTTTTTCACAATACGCCCGTAAATGGTAACGTAACCCTGAGTTGATCAATGTATGTGGGCGGATTATCCGGTCAGTTTCTCCTCCCTCTTTTATTGACTGGTAGCAAATATCGAGCACGCTTTGCCGACGGCAGGCATTAAGAATTGGCCTTAAAATAACGGGGTTAAGTTTGCGATGAGGTAAAGCCAGAGCGCTGATCGGTGAAGCACTGAGTTGGTGTACATACTGCTCCCCTATCAAATGCGCATATTCAGAAAAATCTTGAGAAATATAGCGCGGTGTAAAGGGGGTTGCCAATACATACGCTTTTTCTGACTCATCATACTTTGCGGCAATATCATGTCGTTCAATATAGTCGGTTAAATACCGCCGAGCACTGGGCCTTGAAAGTTTAAATTTATCTTGAAATACACCAGTTTGAATTTCTGCTTGCCAAAACAACACGGCTTCAATATACCTAAAATACTGCTCTTCCTTAGCTTGCATAAATCACTTTTAGTGAATTTTAAGTTAATTTAATGTATCAAAATATATTCATAAGATCATTGATCCACGACAAAATACCGTATTTTCGTGACCAAACCATGGATTCTGACCTTCGTCAGAAAGACAAGTTGTGTGGGGTCTCGTTCGTTGGCAGGGCTTTATACCGCGCATAATAAGAGCCAACGTTGACGGCAGTACACTAACATAACCACCTTTCGTCTCCCTGAACTTGATTCAGGGTCCATAAAACAACTACCAAAGCCTGTGCGGCAGTTAACAAAAAGCGCGTTGGTGAACTGGAAGCATCAAGTTTCTAAGCTGCCTGTGCGGCAGTGAATAGACAAAACTAACTTCAGCGTTTTAAATCCGTCCTTGGAGCTGGGGTAAATCGGTCGTTGCCAGCTTGGATGCAGGTACTTAGGTTTGTCTGGAACAAAAAACCTGCCATAACCTCACTTCTTCGCGCTGCACCCCCTGCAAAACACGTCGTTTCGGTCACTCATCACCTAAGCTTCGTTGGCGGCAGTGAACTAGTTGCTGCTAAGATGTTTGATAACTTAAATTTTCTAAGCTGCCTATACGGCAGTGAACTTCGGCCAAGCTGTCATAAAAGCTGCCTATTCGGCAGTGAACAAAGGGAGCAAAGGGTGGCGTTGCTATTTAAATTTCTAAGCTGCCTATACGGCAGTGAACCACGGGTGCTGTTATCGGCGCGTTCGTTGTGTTTTCTAAGCTGCCTATACGGCAGTGAACACAAAACATTAATGACGTACCGCAATAATTACTTTCTAAGCTGCCTATACGGCAGTGAACCGCTATTGCGTGGTTGTCATGGCCGTTAGAATTTTCTAAGCTGCCTATACGGCAGTGAACAATAGACTATCATCATAAAAATAAGTTACAACAAGTCGTTACGGCTAAAATATCATTCTAACCATATAAAAAACGTTCAACTTTAACTTATTGTTTTATAGTCATTTTTATAGAAAGAAAAATAAAAGGTTTTTAAAGGGTATTTACCCCTTTAACTCATTGCACCTTACCCAAACACATAAAACTACCTTTGCGACAGTGCATAACATAACCACCATTCGTCTCCCTGAACTTGCTTCAGGGTCCATAATATTGACACTTAAGCGTGAACAATCCGTCCTTGGAGCTGGGTTACATCGGTCATCCATGACCTCACCTCTTCGCGCTGCGAAACTGCGTTTCGGTCACTCATCGCCTAAGCTGCCTGTGCGGCAGTGGACATTAATTCCAAATTCAGAGCTAGCAAATGTTTTTTCTAAGCTGCCTGTGCGGCAGTGAACATCTAAGAAATTGTTCGTTTTCTCGTTGCGCTATTTCTAAGCTGCCTGTGCGGCAGTGAACAAGCAGAAACAACCACACGCCACAAGATAGCGATTTCTAAGCTGCCTGTGCGGCAGTGAACAAAAGTATGCACCCGCAGCGCTTGATATGTTTTTTCTAAGCTGCCTGTGCGGCAGTGAATAGACAAAACTAACCTCAGCGTTTTAAATCCGTCCTTGGAGCTGGGTTACATCGGTCATCCATGACCTCACTTCTTCGCGCTGCGAAACTTCGTTTCGGTCACTCATCACCTAAGCTGCCTGTGCGGCAGTGGACAAAGTCGCACCTTGGATCCGTTTGCGTAAAACTTTCTAAGCTGCCTGTGCGGCAGTGGACCAAGCTCTTTGTAGTCTCTCTCTGTTTTATCATTTCTAAGCTGCCTGTGCGGCAGTGGACAGTCAACGCTCATTACATCACCCAACATGCCATTTCTAAGCTGCCTGTGCGGCAGTGGACTATGCCCCCGCAAAACCATCTGCGCTAGAGTCTTTCTAAGCTGCCTGTGCGGCAGTGGACTAGCTGATAGCGTTAAAAAATCTAATTGCAAATTTCTAAGCTGCCTGTGCGGCAGTGGACAATGCGATTTTTACACCAAGGTAATGTATATCAATGTGTTACGTTTAAATCGGTGTTTTTACCTTATAAAATGCGCCATTATTTAACACTTTGATTTAGCAGTATTTTTTAAAGAGCGAAAATTAAAGGGTGTTTTTTAGCCTAACCAGACCCATCATGACATAAGGTGCGCTGAAGTGCTATATCGGAATTTACGTACAATAATATCAATCTTGTTCACACCGAGTTGCAGCCTCACATGCGGCGAGTAACTCCGCTTTTAAGCTTTCGTCCGTTAAGGTTTGCGCCAGTGCGACTGCGCCTATCATGGTGGCTGCTTGCGCTAATGCGGCGCTGCGCTCGTTTACATGGCTGTTTATATACTCTACAAACCCTGCAAACACTTTTTCATACGTTTCTCGAATGGCTGGATCTCGGTGGCGAATATCTGAAATGAGTAAGGCAATTGGGCACAATTGTGTGTCGTCAGCGCCTTTATGCTGATTCAAATAGTTATGTTTTAATACGTTAAACGAGTTGCTGCATCCTGCTTCAAGTTGTTCTTTCGCTATAAAACCCGCGACGGGGATTGCCTCGTGGTACAGCTCTGATTTAGATTTAAAGTGGCTGTAAAATGCCCCTCGGGTCATATTCGCTTGCTGCATTACGTCGTCAATACCTACCCCATCAAACCCTCTTGCTACAAATAACTGAGCTGCTGCTTCTAAAATACGTTGTCGAGATTGGTGTTTATGATTTGCATCCCAAGGCATTATTTTCTCTTAAATTAAAATATGTTCTTGAACATATTGTCATGCTTTTTATGATGAGATCAACCATTAAACATACAAAAGGACATACCATGAACACCATCACACTTATCGGCCCTGACTTTTCAACCTTTGTAAAAAGCATTGAACTCGTGTGCAACTATAAAGGTATAAGCTATCAACTAAGCCTTGAACATGAAGGGAAACCATTAGCAATAAAAGATGATAGCTTGCTGCAATTGCACCCTTATAAAAAGGTGCCAATTTTAATTGACGGTGACTTTATTTTGCCCGAGTCGAATGCCATAGCACGTTACTTAGAGCATTGTGGTGGAGCCACAGTATTTGATGTTGACCCACAAAAACATGCTCACGTAGATGCGTGGGCCAGTATGCTGTCTATTTATGCTTTTCGTGCGCTGATCACTGACTATATCATCGAAATTAAAAACCCGAGCGGCCCTAACGCAGAGCTTAATTTTGAAAAGCTTAAAAATGCGCAGCCGGCTGTTTTGAACACTTTGCAAACAATCAATACTCAACTCGCTGAGCGTGACTTTTTAATCACCGAGCAGTTTTCTTTAGCCGATGCCATCATTTTACCCATGCTTAGTTATCATATGCAGTTGCCTGGTGATCTCAACTTACTCGCTGAATTTCCAAATTTGGTAAAATACTATCAACGCATTAGCGCTTTGCCATTTTGTAAAGGGGTTTTACACACAGCCTAACCCTTGAATTGACTGGCATAGACTCAGCCGTATTTTTACCGCTTATCAGCAAAGTGGTAAAAATACGTCTGTGCGTAAATCGCATTCATCTACTTCGTGGATCAGGTTTAAGTATTGAAAAAAGCAGGGGTGAGCAGCTGGTTGTTCGTCGCTATCCACCAGCCAATGCTGATAAAACAGATAAATAGTTTGCTCAAGCGTATTATGGCTGCCACGATGTGTTACCTTGGCACACCGCATAGCGGGGATCTCTGCATTACTCACACCAAAGTCATTACTCGGAATGGACTTTGCAACCGACCCTGCTATTTTAAACCTAAACTCACTGGTTGGCATCGTACTCGGATCTCCATTAGGAAGACCAAATGTAAGGCTTGAACGGATCGGCGACAACCCGCTTGATTTACGCCAATTTACAAATTCCCCTGCGGTTTCATACACCCGTTCAGGCGCACCTCGGTGTTCAAGCACTGCAACCTGAGTTCTAGGAAATGTCACAATGTCTACCTCAAGTGTTTTTTCTATTTGGCTATGTACTTTCTCTTCAAATACACGATGCCATTGAGGCCATTGTGGTTGCTTTCTAAATTCGGATGGGGTCTGGCTAAATGTGCGCTTAAATGCACGAGAAAATGCTTCTGCACTGTCAAAGCCCGCCTTAAGGGCAATATCTATAATTTTAATATCGGTTTCAAAGGCCAGTTCAAACGACGCACGCTTCAATCTGCCGAGTAATATATATTTGCTCACAGTAACATTGGTACTAGCCACAAACAGCCGATGAAAATGGTATTTCGATAAAGCGGCAACCTCACTTAAGTGTGTCACAGTCATCTGTTTATCAAGGTTATGATCTATATAGTCACATACTCGTCTAATACTGCGGTGAAGCGGTAAAACATGGCTCACGGTTAAATTGCTCATTCAAAAAAGACTGGCTACAGGCAGTATCGCAAACTGTGAGTTAAAAAGCTTGATTGAAAGTGCGGTCTCTCATTTATTACTCTAAATTCATAATAAAAAGGTAAACACGCTCATATCAGGAAGGTTGCTCTCTCGGGCTATTGAAAGCTTTTATAAAAATGGCTATTGAGAGCGACTCCAATAGCCATTGTGTTTACTTAATTGATCGAACTTGATGTTACTTATTGCCTAAATGATGCAACATTAGCCGCCACATTTATTAAATTCTTCACTCGCTTTTTCATACACTGTACAAAAGTCCTCGCTGCCGTTTGATGCGGTAATTTTACCGCCATCAAAAATAGCGTTAATCACTTTATTTTTAGTGATGGTTAAACGCTTATTTTTGCAAGATTTAACAGCCATTGCACCGCATTCAGCTGCACTTCCTGCCTCTTTAAATTTAGAGCAGCTCTGCTTACCTTTACACTTTTTATAACTAATTTTGTCCTTTCCTGGGCATGACGTTCTGGTGTACTGGATCTCACAAGTACCCGCAATAGCAACTTCCATGAAAAAGTAGGCAAAAAATGCCACAAATAAACTAGCAATTTTCAATTTCATATAATGCTCCTCTCAAGCAAATTAGACGATGTAGTAAAGTAACTAAATACTTAGTCACTAGGTTTTAAACTTAGTTAATAACTCCCGCTGGGTTTCGGCCATTTGCGCAAGTTGTTGACTCGCCTGTTGGTTTTCCTTGGCTTGATTGGTGGTCATATCGGTAATATCACGAATACTATATACACTATCTAGTTGCGTTTGTGCGGCCACTGTTTGCTGTTCAGACGCAGCGGCTATTTGTTGGCTCATATCTCGAATAGTCTGAATGCTTTCAACAATCGAGTGCAGCATATTCTTAACGCTGTTAATACCATCAACGCACTCTCGTGATGCTTGCTGTGAGCTGGTCATGCTTTCAACCGCTTGCTGAGCACCACTGATCAGGTTTTCGATGGCAGATTGAATTTCTTGCGTAGACTCTTGCGTACGGCTCGCCAATGAACGCACCTCATCTGCCACAACAGCAAAGCCTCGCCCTTGCTCACCCGCCCGCGCAGCTTCAATCGCAGCATTTAGTGCCAACAAATTAGTCTGTTCGGCAATGCCTTTAATTTCAGCAAGTACAGAGCTAATACTCACAGTATCGTTATTCAGTTGTTGAATAACATTTGCAGACCCTTCTATGCTTTTACCCAGTTCAGAAATGCTGTCTACATTTTTAAGTAACACTAATTCACCTTGTTGCGCCTCAGTGCTGGCTTTTTCAACTTCTTCTAATGTGCTATGAATGCTCGAAGCAACCGATGCGACGGTTTCGGTCATTTCACTAATCGAGGTGCTCATAGACTGCATTTGTGAACTTTGTTCATTGGCGCTGTTAAAGCTTTGGTCAGAAATTACACTGGTTTGTTCTGCCGTACTCGCTAGCAGTTGAGAGTTATCGGCTATTTCATTCAAGGTTTGGCGTAAGCTATTCACTAATTGCTGCATGCTATCTGCCATATCGCCTAGCTCATCTTCTTGTTCTTTTACAAACTGCACCGTCATATCGCCTGTAGCGGCACTTTGAATTTGCTCAACCGCTTTAGCTAAAGGTACTTTAATTGACCGTGTTACAACATAAGCCACCACCAACGACAACACCGTTATAAGCCCTGCCAATACTGAAATGATCAATTGATTTTTTGAAACGGATGCTTCTGCGGCGTCTTGTACACTGCCTGTGTAGGTAATGATCTGCTCGTTAAGTTCATTGATGAGTTTACGTGTTTCAACGGCATGATGTTCAGCGGCATCAAATTCTTTCTTAACCTTACTTCTTTGCTTAAGCACATTCACTTTCGAGTTAATGGCACTGCCATTGCCTACTAAAGCCGACTTAAAACTCGCTAGGTTATTACTCATAGAGACTAACTCATCACTGCCTTGTAATTCACTGGCCCCTTTAATTTTGTTGAACAACTCATCTAACTCTGCCACTGCGTCGTTTAATTCTGATTGCACACTCAATACTTCAAAAACAATGTTTGATCCTAGTGCTGAGTTTGCGCTATCGACGCTACTTTCAATTAACGAAACGAACGTCGCAAGGTCTTCAATCACCGATTCTTGCTCAGCCATGCCCTCTAAGTCATATGCAAAACTTAAACTTTCATCCCCCATATCGCCAAATTCACGTGCCAGCTCCTTGGTCTTTTCGATTTGTCCTAAAATGAGTAAATAATCGGTCACACTCGGCACAGCCTTGTCGTACAACGCAGCGTTTGTTTTTTCCATATCAGAGAAGAGCTGCGCAAGCTCTGGTAAGCTTTGCAGCTGAGAATCTAACTTTCGTAAACTACTTTGGTTATCGGCGTATCGTTTATCAAAATCCAATTTATAATTGTTTGCTTTGCTAACACTGTCAGTGCCTAACAATAAAACCAAATCAAGCTCCGTTGCGAGTACACTCTCAGATAGCTCAGCACCGGCAATTAAGGTCGGTACACTTTGGGTCGACACTTGCTGTATTCCTTTACCAATATTCATGATACCCATTATCGCAACAATAAAAAGCACCACAGATAAGCACAAAACGACCGCGAAGCCACCAAATATTCTCCACGTCACAGTTAAATTCATAAGATATATCGTAAAGGTTGGTAATGCTTAATTTATAGCAAAGATGCAACACTTTGCGAATAATGTTTATAAAAACATACCATTTGATTAGTCAACAAAAGGAACAGACAGAAAAAGCCACACAATTAATTAACAATATAAGGAGGGGTTATGGTAAAGAAGGCAAGTAACACGACCTAATCGTTACACGATGGTCACGCTCGGTCGAGTTACTTTTAAAATCGGTGTTTGTATAGAAAATATCGCCTTTAATACACACTCTATGGCATTAAGTTACCGCCATAAAACCGGGGAGGTCTTCAACCTGAGTTTGCCATGTCAGAATTTTTGGAAAGTCTTTAGCAACATCAGTGGCACTCTCAGCCAGCTTGATGTAACTGTACAACGCAATATCCGCGATGCTCGGTTTGTTGCTCGCCATCCATTTTTGCTTCGCTAAGTTTTGCTCCAAAAAGTGATATAGCTGTATGGTTGTTTCAAGTGCCAAGTCAAAATTACCTGGCTTGTTCAGCACTTTAATTGCTCTCGCTGTTGCAGGTCCGTTCACTAAAGGCCCTGCCGCAATCGACAACAACCGTTGAACCTGTGCTTGCTTCATTGTGCTAGAAGGGTACCAAGAATCTGATTTATCAAATGTTTTAGCCAAGTAGATTAATATTGCATTCGAGTCACAAATAATACGACTGTTATGTTTTAACACAGGCACTTGACCAAGCGGGTTAATATTCAAAAATGAGGCTGATTTTTGTTGTTGTTTTTTTAAATCAATAATAATAAATTCATATTCTAATTGTAGAATAGATAAAAATAACGACACTTTGTGAGTGTGACCTGACAGAGGATGTCCGTATAACTTAATTTCTTCCATAATCAAGACCTAAAAATAATAGTTGTATACCAAACAACCATTAAACCTCAATTAAGCTTAAATAAAAACCACGAAAAGTATATATAATGTAAGGAATAGGTTTTAAGTATGTGTACTTTATTAACTAATTAATAAAAAACGTTATTTAATATCCTAATTATAATGTTGGCCTTACACAGTTATGTAACGGCGCCCATGTATATCGCTTTGCGTTTAAT
The DNA here is from genome assembly GCF_003590335.1 of Pseudoalteromonas sp. MSK9-3. Lineage (GTDB taxonomy): Bacteria > Pseudomonadota > Gammaproteobacteria > Enterobacterales > Alteromonadaceae > Pseudoalteromonas. The sequence goes on from NZ_MIET01000022.1 coordinate 94,573, forward strand.
GTGTCTCTGGTGCGAATACTCATGGTGGGGTTACGTAGCTTTAAAAGTTTACGTTTAGTGAAATGCCCTTTTTGAATTGCATCTTTCGTGATGGGATGTGCATTAAGCAAAGCATCAAAGCTACCATCAAGCATAGCGGCGTGTAGCCCATGTGTTAGGCGCTTTCTTAATCGGTGATTACTTTTTTTCACAAAGAAATACATAGCTGATGGGTAACATAAGCCAAATTGATCATCAATACGCAAGCTCGGATAATCGGTAACTTCAGACCATGGTTCATGTAATGCCCGAGGAAACAAGTCAAAACGCTTTTGTGCTGCCATATTTAGTAAATTTTGTGCCCCCGCTGTTTCAGTTTTTAAATTGTTATAAGTATAAATTTGCGAGTCTGGCCAGTCATGGCCGCTACCAAAGCGATAATTCAGTAAAGCTGAAGCATGCGTTTGCGCATTTAGAGTCACCTGAAAATCTTTATGAATAATAAATACGCGTGCGCCCATCATCCCTTTTAATAATGGAATATAAACAGTACCGAGCTTATGCTCTCGTGTAATTGACGTCATACTCCAATGTACATCAATTAAGTCAGCGTTTGCTAACAACTCCAATGTACGTGCTTGCGGCGCATCTTCAAACGTTTTTTCAAGCAATGTATATGCGCCATATTCGGGCACGCTTTTTTCTAGTGCCAAACGCAATAAATCTATGTAATAGCGCTGCTTTGGATCACTAAACGTATGAGACACGTTATACCTCACACTATCAGTGGCATAACTGCACGTGCTCACGAGGGAAAACGTTAAAAGTGCCAGTAATATTAGCGTTAAACCTATACGCATAATTATTCAACAATCCTTTATAAATACCTTTTCATTGTAACAAAGTATCTATATGCGAAACACGATTATATTTATAACCGTACTTGTTCTTTGATTCAAGCCGCTTAGTTTATTGCGGATAATGTGTGCTCAATAACAAATGTACGATGCTTTCATGACGTTCATATGTTTGTTATTTCACAGCACGAATCATAAGCGTATCAAATTGTGCCTGAATAGCTGCTTGCGCCAATTGCACACTCACAGGCACCGCCCCTTGATATGGGTGAACTGTAAAAACCGTGGTCGGGGCAAGCGATTGGTCTGTAAATACACGGGCTAACTCAGGGTACTGCGCCACAAGGACATTTGGGACCAACCCAATGCCAAACCCCGCAGAAATTAAAGACACCGTTTGAGAAATAGTATCTGTGGTATGAGTTGCTTCAAAACTTAACTGTTGCGATTCGGATCCGTGACGTATTAGCGTATGTTTAATATGGGTCCCTTGCCAGTGGTTAGCAATATACGCGACGGAATCTATATCCACAGTACTCCCCGTGGCTTTGCATAATACATCTGTCAATGAACCAAGCCGGCGTTGTTTATAATGGCTGTCTTTGCTGCCACCGACTCGAATAGCTAAATCAATATCATGATGCATCAGGTCGAGTTGGTCATCTTGGCATATCAAACAAAGCTGTACATTAGGGCAATGTAAAAAAGCATCTTTTAAAGCAGGAACAACCAATGTATCCATTAATGCGTGTGGCGCTGTTACCGTGAACTTACCCGCAGGTTCTGCTTGCTGCGCCATCACTTCATCCCACGCTTGCTCAGAAATTTGATGCATTTTCACGCAATGGGCATAAAAGCGTTCGCCCGATGGCGTTAACGACTGGCGACGCGTCGTTCGTTTTAAAAGTGTGGTTGCCAATTCGCTTTCAAGCAGCTTTAAATGCTGACTTAATACTGATTTTGACAGTGCCATTTTCTCAGCCGCTTTGGTGATTGAGCCCGCTTCTACGATGCGCATAAATATGGCCATATGCCGCAATTTGTTCATATTGTTCTACCTAGCTAAACAGTCTTTTCTATTAACTTTGTTTTTCTTACCAAAGCATAACGCTAAACTTTGCAGCAAGTAAACAATCGAGATAGAAGAGCATGGCACCACAAACTGTATTTGAAGCATGTAAAGCTGGCATTTTACAATGGCAAACCGCATTCAATAACCAAGATGCGCAGGGATGTGCTGCGCAATACCAAAAAGACTGTACGATGGTTGCCAAACCATTTGGCACATTCAAAGGCACAGAGCAAATACAGGCGCTATGGCAACAAATCATCGACCAAGGGTTTAATAATGTGCAATACAGTGACGTTATTTGGCAACCAGAAGGCGATGACGGCTTTTTACTGACTTCTAGTTGGGAAATGAACAAAGCCTTTGGTGTTGTGCACAAAGAGCACTGGCAAGTGCAAGCTGATGGTAAAGCCGTATTAGTGTATGACGAATTTGAAGTGCAAGGAGAACGCTAAGCAAGTATCGCCAAGCAGAACTCATTAATTGATGCAGGCACTGCGCGTAACATGGACCCTGAAATAAATTCAGGGAGACAAAGTGGGGGTTACAGCCAATGGCCTTCACACGCTTTGAAATCACGCCATTCTTAGATCAAACGTTGGCGAAGACGTAAATAAACCCATAAACCTCCGTCGTCTTCCTGACGTAGGTCAGGATCCATTTACTTGAATAAATAGGCCCCACCGTCTTCCTGATGCAAGTCAGGATCCACTTACTTGAATAAACAAGCCCCACCGTCTTCCTGACGCAGGTCAGGATCCATGGGGTTTAGAGCATCATTGCTAAACAGGGGCGTGTTACTCCACGAGGGCACTGCGCTCAACATGGACCCTGAAATGAATTCAGGGAGACAAAGTGGGGGTTACCGCCAATGGCCTTCACACGCTTTGAAATCACGCCATTCTTAGATCAAACGTTGGCGAAGACGTAAATAAACCTCCGTCGTCTTCCTGACGCAGGTCAGGATCCATTGGTTTTAAAAGTACCATTAATAAACAGGTGCGTATTACTCCACTAGGGCACTACGCTCAACATGGACCCTGAAATGAACTCAGGGAGACAAAGTGGTGGTTACCGCCAATGGCCTTCACACGCTTTGAAATCACGCCATTCTTAGATCAAACGTTGGCGAAGACGTAAATAAACCTCCGTCGTCTTCCTGACGCAGGTCAGGATCCATAGGTTTTAAAAGTACCATTAATAAACAGGTGCGTATTATTTCACTAGGGCACTGCGCTCAACATGGACCCTGAAATGAATTCAGGGAGACAAAACATGAGGAAACAAAATAGAGGCCGTCGCTAACGAGAAGTCACACCCCACCGTCTTCCTGACGCAGGTCAGGATCCATAGGTTTTAAAAGTACCATTAATAAACAGGGGCGTGTTATTCCACTAGAGCAATGCTCTCAACATGGACCCTGAAATGAATTCAGGGAGACAAAGTGGTGGTCATCACCAATAGCCTTCACAGACTCTTAAGTCTAGGGAAGTCACCATCGTCTTCCTGAAGCAGGTCAGGATCCATTTACTTGAATAAACAAGCCCCACCGTCTTCCTGACGCAGGTCAGGACCCACGTATTTAAATCAAAAATCTAGCAAACGAAAGCGCCTTCATTGGAGACATGTATCGCCTGTTTACTTTGCCAAAATGGGGAGCGACTCCAACGTTGCTCCCCATTGTAACGTTCAACTAATTCATTTAAATAAGTATTATAAATCGAGGTCATTTGCTCAGAGTAATCATCCAGCCCTTGGCTTTTCCCTGAAAAGTATTGCGCGATTGCCTCGCCTGCTTTATCTGCCATATACATGGCCGTTGTCATTCCATGTGATGACAATGGGTCAAATGACATCGCAGCGTCGCCAAGCATTAGCCAATTGCGGCCTGTTAGCTGGCTACAAATATGACTGCTCGCATTGACTTTACGCACTGGAACGTGAATATTATTTTTAATAAACTGTTTAAAGTAAATAGATTTTTCACTGACTTCGTGCCAATTCTCAAATGAGTTATAACGCTCAAAATCTGGTGAAGTTTGATTGCTAAAAATAGCCAGCATGGTGCTTTTTTCACTTACCTGCGAAACCAGTGACCAGCAGTGCTGCTGTGCCTCCACAAGCACAGGGTGCTGAAATTGGGCTATTTTTACACTTGGTACATTCACCACAAAGGCCATTAATTTATCGAAGTAATGACGAGGAATGTTCAGTGCCCGGGGTAAATAACCTTGTCGCCCGCTGGCATCTGCAATAAAACACGCTGACACTTGAACAGCCTCACCCATGTGATTTTTACTGCTAATCTGCCAGTGCGTGTGCTGTTGTTCAAGTCCCGAGACTTTACCAAACATCACCACGGTTTCTGGTAAATCCTCCACTAGCTGAGATATTAAATACGATTTATCAACTTTCCAACCCGGCTTTTGCTGCAATGCACGCTCAACATCGGGCTGTTGTAGCGCAGCAGATCCCCATGATGAATAAGTGCCAGAACATGGGAAGTGCGCGCTATGGTGTAAATACGGATGCAAGCCTAACCGTGCCAGCAAAGGATTGATTGACGCAGGTAAGCTTTCTGCAAAGCTGGTTTTGATTGGTTTATCATCGTGAAACACCGCAACTTGTAAGCCAATACGCGCCAACATTTTTGCCAACAATACACCACTAATTCCCATGCCAATCACAGCACAATCAAATGTTTTTATCATACAGTCTCTCATCAAGCATGGCGCTCTTTCGAGCGCCAACCTGCATTCTAGTTTTTATCCGCTTTGCTATACGCCACATAAACCACTTCTGGAATACCCGTACTGGCATCTTGTTCTACCGGTCTGGCCATGACCATGCCCATATTTTTCCATTGCGTGACCATTTGAACTAACCCGTTGGTATAGCCCCCTTCCGCGTGATAACCCACAAAGCCTAAATCAGCAGTGTGCAGCCAATCTAATCGCTGTGCATATTGCTCTAGCCTTAATTGATTAAACGACGCTTCACTCATACCTTGTGCAACAGTGTGGTCAAAGCCATTGGGCGTTGCTGTATCGGCATTTTTGCTGTCTTTAAATTTGTTATAACGCGCCAAAGGCACAATATGTACGGGTAAGTTTGCCGCCCACCATGCCGGTATTGGAAAGTCCTCTGGCGTATAAACCGCTTGGCAACTTGCTGCGTCTGACTGCCAAGGAATACCCATCCACTTGGTTAAATCCCCCGGGGTATTTTCCCAGAACCAGCTTGCATCAGTGCCTTCTACCGTCGACTTTTCCACATCTGAGACTTGAATGACATGGCCAAAATCTTGATACATGTTCGATGCATCAGACGCTTGTTTTAATCTAAATTCACTTAACCCAAGTAAACTGATTGACTCACTTACCCCTGACTTTCTCGCGTTCGTTTTATAAATATGGTCATGGCGCATCGGCCACGTTAGTTCAACGCCTGGGTGGAACCCACCGCCATACAGCGCATCCAATGCGGCACGTGCTGATAATAAGGCAGGGTGATCTGACTCGGCAAAGGTGTTGATGTAAAACTGAGCCAGTGAATCGATGGTTTGAGCATGAGCTTGCTCTTCTACAGTCACCGTAAAGTCGCCTTGTGCCCAGTTAAGCAAGTGCTGATACATAAACGGTGGAATTGCAAACCACTGCATTGGACTGCCCGGGTAATCTACCCCGTCATTCGGGTAAAACGGCAATTGTAATTCATGGGTTGCTTTGCGACCTTTAATATCTGTGGTGTCTTTACTGGGAATTATTCGACTGGTGTTTATCCATTCACTGTCGGTTTGACCTGGGTCTTGCTTATCTACCGCTTCATCAAACATGGGGTTTCTAAATTGCTTAAAAATCTCTTCGCGTAATTCATTTGCTGCAGTACTGCTATCGAGTAGTTGTGCAAATTCATTTTGATTACTTAGCTCCCCCAAACGTGTATTAACTTGGTTGTCTGAGAAGTCGGCCTGATTAACCCACTGCATCCGATATAAACGATATAAAATAGGAAACACATCACTAAATTGTGTGGTGATTTGGTTTAACTGTGCTTCTTTAATTTGCGCACCGCACACCATATCGTACAAAGTGACGAGCGGCTCTATTTGTGGGGCAAAATCAGGCGGGGCTGTTGCAATCCAAGCACTGTTATCTGCTTGATCAATATTAACTACATCACCATTGCTCAACGTCAAGATAGCGCTGACTTGACCATCACAAATATCATCATACCAATTAGAATTATCAGCAAAGTCGGTATTAAGCGAAGAAGGCGTCATTGCTTTTGAAATACCATCGCCAGCAAAAAACGACAACACACCCGTGTTTGAGCAACTGATCGAGCCTTGCAACACAGTATGACGCTCTGTCATATCAAATAAATTCGTTAAACGATGTGCAGGATCTGCTTCATTCGCAGGAAATTTACCACTAAGCTTAACGCTGTTTTTATTATTGCTAGATACGCTGCCACTGCTGCGAATAACCAATTGCTGTCGTAATTTATTACCCAATACATTTGGGTTGCGTCGTTTCGCGGTTTGCGCAGGAGCTAGCTTTTCTAGGCTGACATTTTTAGCTAAGTTACCGGTTCCTTCAGACACCAAAGATAAATCTAAGGCATTGTTATAGTCGTACCAAAATGCTTTTTTATTCGCGACATTCACCTGCCATGTTAACGCGTCGCCCTCAGCTAAAGTCACTTGTTCAATGGGGTTGCCTTGTGCATCACATTTGTACACATAAAAGCGCTGCGCTTGCTTTTTAACCGCGCCTAAGTATTTCTCTGCAAGTACGGCAATGACAATGTCTTTCGCCAAGTCTGATAATGAAAAATCAACCACTTGCACCGGCAGTGCAACATCATCGAGCTGACGTTCTAGCTCAATTTTAGTCAACATTTTACTCAGCTCACACTCGCTCAAAAGCGTCGTTAACTGGCTTTGATGATCATCTGATAGTTTAACAGCTGGCGACGCTGACAAGTGCGCGCTGACACTCTCCTCTAATTCAATAAGACTATCATGCAACTGGGTTGCAAACACTCTATCGACTAGCGCTTTTATGTCGCCTAACGTCACTAAATATTCAACACTGGTATCGTAAAGGTGCTGCCAAGGTATTTCAGGAGTAAAAATAGCCGTTTCAGGCTGAGCAGGGCCATTACCTACCCGCGCAACGCCTAGTGGTGGGTAAATTTTATACGTGTACTGTTCAGACATGGTGTTTCCTTATCTATTAATAGATGACTTGATGCCAATGTATACCCCAAAAATTAATGCCAAGTAGGGCAACTAGGTAACGAGTGTAGTCAAATACGAATAAATATCGATTACACGAGATTACAAAACGCGGCATGCTCAGTCCCCATTTAGCAACCAATTATACTGACGGCAGACAAGTCTCATTAATAAGAATAATCTCAATGACAGTCCCAAAATTGAGACTGATTGGAAATAAAAACATTAAACAACATTATTTTCAACAACTTAAAGATTGGCATGTATGCTGCAATCTGAGTGGCATAACTCGCAAAACTAAGATAAATATCACATGGATATAAAAGTAAACACACAACGAGCAAGCAAACTGCCCTACTATGTTATTGCGCTCATTGTGTTACTCGGCGTTGCTGTGGCAATCAAACAGGTATGGCAGTATGGGCGCTCAGAAGTGACGCTTTCAGCCTCTGAACTCGTCATGAGTAAAGTGCAAAAGGGCAACTTTACTGTATCAGTGCGCGGGAATGGCATTTTGGCACCAGATAAAGTGGAGTGGCTATCCGCAGGCGGCGATGCAAAAGTAGCCCAGCAATACCTAAAAGCGGGCAATCATGTGAAACAGGGTGAGTTAATTGTTTTGCTTAGCAACCCTCGTCTCAAGCAAAGCCTTACAGAAGCTCAGTGGGACCTCTCAGCCATTGAAGCACAACTGATGGCCGAAAAGGTCAGCGATAGCTCTCGTATCAAACAGCTCAAGTCAACAATATTGCGTGACAAGCTCGCCTTACAAGGTGCTCAAAATGAGTACCAAGCACATCAGGAGTTGATCGCAACGGGTGCTGTCTCTAAGCTCGACTTTCAACGCGCTAAGATCACGTTAGATCAAGCTGAACAAGGTTATTTAGCATCTAAAGAATTACTCTCAGAAACAGAAAAAACCCATCAAGCCAATCAACAAGCTCGCTTTGCAAGGCTCAATCAAATTAAGAACCAAGTCGCACAAATACAATCACAAGTCGATGACTTACAGATAAAAGCCAGCATGGATAGCATTATTTTAACAGTGCCTATTGAGGTTGGCCAACACGTTACCACTGGCAGTAACCTTGTTAAATTAGCGGATCACAAAGCGTTAATTGGTGAAATACAGGTTCCAGAAATTCAAATCCAACAAGTTAAAATTGGCCAAACTGTGCGCATTAATACGCAAAACAGTCAGTTCATGGGCAGTGTGTCTCGCATTAACCCCGCTGTGACACAAGGTAATGTGCAAGTAGATATCGCGTTTAGCGAACCTCTCCCCACAGACGCCAGACCTGACTTGAGTGTTGAAGCAGATATTCAAGTCGCCAAACTAGAAAACACCCTGTTTGTCTCTCGACCGCTATTTTCACAAAGCCAAACGGCCACCAGCTTTTATAAATTGGATCCTGACGGTGGACTTGCCCGCAGAGTCAAGGTAGAAGTAGGGCAGGGTTCTACAAGTCATATACAAATAATCAATGGATTGGAAGAGGGCGACACCATCATTACCTCTGATCCAAGCCGCTTCGATAGCTACCCAACATTTAGCATTAATTAGGAACCCTTATGTCTGATTTAATAATAAAACTCGACAACATGAGTAAAGTATTTTTCGCTGATGATTTAGAAACTCACGCGTTAAACAAAATTTCATTAGAAGTCGCAAAACAAGAATATATAGCGATATCAGGTCCCTCAGGATCAGGAAAATCAACTTTGTTATCGGTGCTCGGTTTGCTTGATACCGCTACAGATGGCCACTATCACTTAGCAGATCACTTGGTAAGTAATATCAATAAAACCGAGCGAGCTCGGATCCGAAATAGAGAAATCGGATTTATTTTTCAATCATTTAATTTAATTAGTGATTTAACCGTTGAAGAAAACGTAGAGTTACCTTTGACGTATCGTACTGACTTAAACAAATCACAACGTAAAGACAAGGTCACTAATGCCCTAAAAAAAGTCAATATGCTGCACCGAGTGAGCCATTACCCCTCTCAGCTGTCGGGTGGCCAACAGCAGCGTGTGGCCATTGCAAGAGCCATTGCTGGCGACCCAAAGCTGATCCTAGCAGATGAACCTACCGGTAACCTTGACTCCAAAAATGCCCATGATGTTTTACAGCTACTTGATGAGCTTCATCGCGATGGGGCTACCATTTGTATGGTCACACACGACCCTCGTTCAGCCCAACGTGCTCAGCGTAACATTGAAGTACTTGATGGGCGCATCGTACTAGATCAGCCAACGACGTTAAATAATGCCGCAGTCAGCGCCTGAGGGATATAACATGCATATTTACAGTGATATAAAATACACGCTACGGGGCTTAGCTAAAAAGCCCGGTTTTAGTGCACTGGCCATACTCGTGATGGCAAGTGGCATTGGTCTCAGTGTTTATTTATTTTCTTTCATGAATGTCATGCTATTTAAACCCATGCCGTTTGAAGGCGGGGAGCGGTTTATACAAGTATTCACTTCACAAAACGGCAGTCGGATCCAAGGGACGTTGAACCTTCATGATTATCACGAAATTAAGCAGAACTTAACGGGGGTTAGTACATTAAGCGCTTATAGAAACCAAACAGTCACCGTATCTCAGCAAGATGGAACTCGCAGGGTAGAGGCCACCGACAGCCGAGCAAATATTTTCTCTTTCACGCAGACCCAGCCGATTCTTGGCCGTACCTTTAGCGAAGCTGAAGACAAAGTTGGAGCACCTCGCGTGGTGGTGATAGGCTATGAACTTTGGCAAAATATGTTTGCCGGCCAAGCGACTATTTTAAATCAGTCTCTGCGCATTGATAATGAACCACATCAAATCATCGGTGTTATGCCTAAAGGCTATTTCTTTCCGTACAACGCTAATTTATGGCGGCCACTACGCGACAATGTAGAGCAAGTATCACGCGAAGCAAACGCCCAAGTAAGGGGGTTACTACTAAGAGATGAAGACACATCTATAACAGAACTTGATCAACAATTAAAACTTATCATGCAGCGACTAGAAGCGCGTTACCCCACTGCTAACAATGGCATCGGGGCTTATGCGCTCACGCCAAATATGATCAGTGCTGATGGTGGTATGGCAGTTGCTTACACCATGCATATTGCGGCAGTTTTAATCTTAATATTGGCCTCGGTGAATGTAGGTAACTTACTCTTGTCACGCGCGGTAGAACGCAGCCATGAAACCGCAATTCGTGTCGCACTGGGCGCGCCAAAAGGGCGGTTAATTAGCCAGCTGCTTTGGGAGAGTATTATCATTTGCTCTGTCGGTGGTTTTATCGGTCTATGCATGATTGGCTGGGGCCTTGAAGTAACACAAGTTATTACCAACCAATTTTATACTGATCGCCCGCCATTTTGGTGGCAGTTTGGCATCGATGCTTACACTTTAAAGTTGTTTTTCGCTTTTTTACTTGCCACCATTTTGATCACCGGATTACTCCCTGCCTTAAAAAGTGTTAATGGCGACTTTAATGCCGTACTACGCGATGGCACACGTGGTGCGCTAGGTAAAAATGCCGGTAGACTCAACAAACTGCTGGTCATAGGCGAAATATTTTTATCTATCACTATTTTACTCGTCGCTGCCGTGATCATCATTGCAAGTAAAAAGGCAACAGAAGCCAATTATGGTGCCAATATAGACAATGTCATGGTCAGTAGGGTGCAGTTGCCTGATAACCAATATGATACGGCTGAGCGTAAAGTGGCGTTCGTTAACACCCTTAAAGCCAGTTTAGCCAGTGCGCCCCAATTTAAACAATTGATCATCGCATCAGCCTTGCCCGGTATGATAAGCCATAGACCGAGTATCGCCGTTGAAGGCAAAGAATATATCCAACAGGGTAAAGCGAGTTATCCGCGGGTAAACCATATTGCGGTCAGTGCGGGATCTCTTAAACACTTAGAAATAGGGTTAATAGCAGGCAGATATTTTAATCATGCTGACGACCAGCCGAACATACACACCGTGATTGTCACGCAATCATTTGTAACGCAATTGATGAATACTGAGCAACCTATTGGCAAGCGTGTTCGGGTGATCAATGACAGCACCAACACCTTACAATGGGCAACGATTGTTGGAGTGGTTGAACACACCATACAGACACGACCTAACCGCATTGAAGCAAGTATGCCATCGATATTTCAACCCTATAGCCAAACACCAAGAGACTCAATGGTCATAGCAACGCGTATCAATGGCAAAATAACACCAACTGCCAATACTTTGCGCCAAGCCGTACACACCATCGACCCACAGCTTGCCATCTATCATGTTGAACTATACAACGCAGCCCTGGCTCGACATATGGCACCACTTGCGTTCGTCAGCAACATACTGGGTTTATTTGGCTTGGCATCGTTTGTCCTTGCTGGATGCGGAATTTATGGCGTAATGAGTAATACCATTGCCCAGCGTTTGCAAGAAATGGGGGTAAAGCGTGCTCTAGGAGCCAATGAGCATCATATTATGCGTGAGTTTATGTACTCAAGTACCAAGCAGCTCTTGTGGGGACTCATACCCGGTCTTGGTATTGGCATTGCGTTAGGATTTGCAATGTCTACGACATTGAATGTTAGTCAGTTGGAGTTATTAAGCATAGCCGGCATACTCACTGTGGGGCTTGCAGGAGTCGTGCTTATCGCCACGTACATACCGACAAAACGCGCGCTGGACATGGAGCCCTCTCATGCACTTCACTATCAGTAATCACAAGTACACAGTATAGAACCAACCAATTGGCCGCTTTTTTGACGTACTAAGTGGCCATTTTTCACAATAGGTTTGATTTATTCGTGTGGTGGATATCAATTTCGCATACAATGATATTATTATGATTTTATTAAAGTTAGGTCAGTTATGAGCGCATCAATTTTAATAGCAGATGACGATGAGGGCATACTTCATGCGCTCAGCCTGATGCTACTTGAAGCAGGTCATGTTGCAACGACGGTGCTTACCCCAGCAGACACACTCATACAACTTAGGCAATGTGAATTTGATCTCGTCATAATCGACCTTAACTTTTCACTTGATACCACTTCAGGGGCTGAAGGTTTATCGTTACTGAAAAGCATTAAACAACTTTATGAACACTTACCTGTACTGGTAATGACTGGCTGGGGTAGCGTTGAGATTGCAGTACAAGCGATGCAAAATGGCGCCAATGATTTTATTAAAAAGCCATGGGAAAATGAACGACTATTAAGCATCATAACGAATCAACTCACCCTAGCAAATACCACATTAAACGCGCGTAAACTTCGCGAATGCAATGCGCTATTAAATCAACAAATAGATGATAATGATTTGATGGTGTCTGATTCACCCGCCATACAACATGTACTCAATACACTCAACCGAGTCGCTCTCAGTGACATAGATGTATTAATCACAGGAGAAAATGGCACTGGTAAAAGTATGTTTGCGCGATATTTACATGCGCAATCAAGCAGAAAAACACTGCCGATGATAAGTGTTAATATGGGCGCAGTTGCCGACAATCTGTTTGAAAGTGAAATGTTCGGCCATGTTAAAGGGGCATTCACCGATGCCAAAAACCATCGGATAGGGCGCTTTGAACTGGCTGAAAAAAGCAGCTTATTTTTAGACGAAGTCGCTAATACGCCGCTTTCTCAGCAAGGAAAACTACTGCGTGTATTAGAAGAAAGGCAATTTGAAAAAGTCGGGGCTAGCAAAACCCAACATGCCGATATAAGGCTCATATGCGCTACCAATGCTGATTTGAAACAGGCTGTATCTGATGGGGCCTTTAGGCAAGATTTACTCTATCGCATCAATACCATAGAGGTTTGTATACCCCCTTTACGCGAACGCCAACTCGATATTATTCCACTGGCTAGGAAGTTTTTACACAAAGCCATCGAAAAATATAAAGGGCCTGCGGTTGAACTAGATAACAAGGCCAAACAAGCACTGTTAGAGTATGGTTGGCCAGGTAATGTGCGGGAGCTGAGTCATGTTATGGAGCGAGCACATATTTTAGGTCAGCAGCCGACGGTAACAGTAGCTGATTTGAACTTACCCACACACAGTCTAACTATAACGCCTATACAAAATAGTGACGACACGTTGCGTCCACTGGAAGAATTAGAACATGAAATTTTAAAAACCCGACTCGCTTATTTTGATGGTGATGCGGTTGCCGCGGCCACATCATTGGGGTTAAGCAGAAGCACGTTTTACAGACGGCTCTCTAAAGCAAACAACGATTAAAGGGAGCGCAGCATGCCAAAACAACGCAGCATAGAAAGTAATATTGCACGCCTGTCACTGATTTCAAACCTGATACTCATGGGCTTACTTATTATATCGCTGCTAGTGTCTGATATATCACAGTGGCTCATATTACTTATCGGTGTATTAAGCAGTTTGCTGGTGCTCTGGACAACACAACAAATAAAACAACGCTTAACCTATCAATCGAAAAGCCAAGCAAACTTACTGGAAGCACTCATTTGTGGTGATTATAGCTTGCGTGCTCGGCGCTTTCCCAACGATCATGGTGTATCACCTCTTACTAATACAATCAATCAACTTGCTGAGCGCCTCAGCAAACAACGTTGGCAATCTGTAGAAAGTCAGCTGTTGGTACAAACCATATTAGAACACATTGATATTGCTATTTTGGCACTGGATAAGCACCATTGTATTACCCTCTATAACCCAGCTGCTGAACACCTATTTGGCCAGAGTATTTCTCATGCACAAGCATCGCTTCCAAAGTCACTGCATATTGCAAAATCACTTAAGTGTGGAGCGCGTGAAGTAATTGAACTTAAAGTCCATGATCAACTTACCAAATTTAGCTTACAGGTCGAGCAGTACAAAGACAGTGGCCAGACTAACAAGCTATTACTTATTAGTAATGTACACACGATACTTCGCACCGAACAACAGCATGCATGGCAACACCTTATCCGTGTAATAAGCCATGAGATCAATAATTCTTTATCTCCCATCAGCTCAATCAGTCAAACGTTATGCAAAGTCATTGGCAAACAGCCACCATACCCACAACAAAACCAGCTTATTAGTAGCCTACAATTAATAGAAAAACGGGCATCTGGGCTAGGTACTTTTATTGAAGGGTATCAACAAATTGCTAAACTACCAGACCCTACTTTAGCGCCTTGTGTTTTGTCATCATTACTGAAAAAGTGTACTACTTTGTTTCCAGATATACGCAGTGATATCTCACCAAGCTGCAATATCACCCTAAACATTGATGTGATTCAGTTTGAACAAGTGCTGATCAATGTATTTAAAAATGCCTGTGAAGCCACACCAACAGAGACACAAACACACATAGATATTCACTGTTATCAGACCCCGAAGAAAATACATATCACCCTTACTGACAATGGGTTGGGAGTCAATAATGCTGAAAACCTATTCGTGCCTTTTTACAGTACAAAAGCACAAGGGTCGGGGATTGGGTTAGTATTGTGCCGACAAATCATTGAAGCCCATCAAGGCCGGCTATCTTTGGAAAATAACCCCTCAAGAACAGGCTGCATTTTAACCATTGAACTACCTTTACAAAGCAGTATGTCGTAACACGGATCATTCATCACCTATTAATCACAGTAAGGGTTCAATAACCATGTAATCAATTTTGCTATATACAGTGGCTTATCAATGCTAAATTAGCGCCTAATCATCTGATGTCTTTGATAAGTTTAGTATGGCACTCACAAAAATTTTAAACCCTTTAGGTATCGTATTCGCTATGGCATTTAACCACCTTGCAGTCGCAAACACATCCGTCACCCAGCAGCTAGGCCAAAAGCTTATGCTCGACTTTCGCTACTACTGTGACTCTGGTAACAGTAAAGCCTGTCGCAACCCAATGACCCAATTGCCTCAAGAACTGGCGAACGCGATCACCAAATATCATATTGGCGGCGTTATTTTATTTGCCGAAAATGTACAAGATACCGCTCAAATTGTCACATTAAACACTGCTTTACAAAATGCCGCTACGCAACCTTTGTTTATCGCCATTGATCAAGAAGGAGGGCGGGTTGCTAGAATAAATAGAGAAGTTGCCACGTCATTTACTGGCAACATGAGTATTGGTGCAACTTATCCAAAACAGGGTACCTATTATGCGACACAAGTCGCTAAGGTAATTGGTAAAGAACTTAATAGTTTGGGAATTAACGTCAACTTTGCACCCACGGTTGATGTAAATATGAATGCCGCCAACCCCGTTATTAACGTGCGCTCTTTTTCGGAAAACCCGGATGAAGTCGCAAAACTGGGGGCTGCGCAAGTGGTCGCATTTGAAAATGAACAGGTTATTTCTGCGCTAAAACACTTTCCAGGGCATGGCGACACCCATGTTGATAGCCATACAGGTTTACCTCGGGTTGATCATGATAAAAAAACGATTTGGCAAAATGATTTAGCGCCATTTAAATATATTATTGATAAGCATGCCCCTGGCATGATCATGACGGCACACATTCAATACCCCGCGCTTGATGACTCTGTGCTTGAAAACAAACAAGGAGAAAAAATGCTCAAACCGGCAACGATGTCTCGGGCGATCATGCATGATTTGCTTCGTACAGAGCTGAACTACCAAGGTGTGGTGGTCACAGACGCGCTTGATATGGCGGGCATAAGCGATTTTTTTGACCCTGAAACAGCTGTGGTTGAAACATTTAAAGCTGGCGTTGATATTGCGCTGATGCCGATTGCGATCAGAACACCTGATGATATAAAAAAGCTTGATAAGCTGTTCACTAGACTCGTAAATGCAGTGAACGCAAATACATTAGATAAAAATGAGTTAGCAGAGTCAGCACAGCGCATTGCAGCGTTAAAGCAGCGCTTTCTAAGCCAGCCTTCAACGTTATCTGTCAATATTGCTCATGCAACGCTTGGTAACCCGAGTCATCGTAAGCTAGAAGCTGATTTAGCACTCGCTGCCATCACGCAAGTAAAAAATAACCAATTACTCCCCATCAAACCAGCTAATAAGCCTCTGCCACTCAAGCATATTCACCTTATTATGCCCGACACACGTAAATGTGTTGCCTTAGAACAAGCACTGCAAAACTTAAGCGATAATGCCTTTGCAATTACGTGTAGCAGTTTGCAGGGATTTGATAGTTCAGTGAGTAAAAATATCATTAAGCAAGCCGATGTAGTAATTGCCGCGCATGCGAGCCCGCAGCAAAGTGCCGTAGAGATTGGCGGAATGGATGACATCGCAGAGGTGTCAGCACACAGCTTATCTCGCCACGAGCAACCAAAAGCACTTCGCGCACAGCTTGAGTATGCCAAACAATTACAAAAGCCTGTACTGTTCATTAGCTTACGTGCTCCCTATGAAATTACAGACTATGCACCACTCAGTGACGCAATTTTGGCAAGCTATGCCTATAATATTGATATCGACAATAAAAATCAGGTAGCTGGCCCTGCATTTACTGCGCTTGCTCGGGTCATATTAGGCCTTGACGTTGCACACGGTAAATTACCTGTCACGGTGCCACTGCCTAAATAACACTTTTGGGGGCCTTAATTATGGATCCATCGGCATCATTAACCGCACCACATGCGATACGAAAAATGATCCGAGAAGGTGACTATTCTGGCCCCACTATTGGCTTTGTGCCTGGTTTTACACAGTGCAATATTATTATTTTACCAAAAGAATACGCCTATGATTTTTTGCAGTTCTGTCATTTAAACTCAGATGCATGTTCGCTGATGGCCTACAGCCCAGCACCCGGTGCTTATACCCTAGATACCCTAGGTAAAGACATCGACATTCGTACTGACATCCCCCGTTATCGCGTGTTCAAACAAGGTCAATTGATAGAGGATGTACATGATATTTCGCCTATCTGGCAATCTGATTTGGTCACATTTGCCTTAGCCAGTTACCTGAGCTACGACTATGCACTCGATTGTGCAGGATTAAAACACACTTCAATCAACCCTCTACATGGCTTGCCCTTATATATTTCAACGTTACCTTGTCAGTCGGCAGGCATTTTTTCAGGGTTTAATGTCGTCAGTATGCGCGCATTTAGGCCTGATGAAATTGTAAAAGCAGTACAAGTAGGGGCTATTAATCGCTCACCTCATGGTATTCCCGTACACTTTGGTACGCCTTCCGATATTGGAATTTTTGATTTAGCTAAACCCGCATTTGGTGAACCCATAGAAGTCACCGACAAAAAAGTACCGGTATTTTGGACATCTAACATGTCCGCCCAACTCGCTATTACCAAAATCGCCCCAAAATTGTGTATTATTAACAGCCCTGAACACTTGTTGGTAACCGATCAGCAAGATGTGAGCTTAGCAATAAAATAAGGTAAGAGCATGCTGTTAAATTGTGACTTAGGTGAAAGCTTTGGTGCGTGGACGATGGGGCTTGACCATAAAGCGATGGCCGAAATTGATTGTGCCAATATTGCCTGTGGTTTTCACGGAGGAGACCCAGATGTCATCGCAGCAACGCTGCAATTAGCAAAAAAACATAATGTCATGATTGGCGCGCATCCTAGTTACCCCGATAAACAAGGCTTTGGACGACGTTCAATGCAAATGCAGCCATTAGAGCTTATCAACTGCTTACACTACCAAATTGCAGCCCTTGAGGGCATGGCAAAAGTACAACAGTTAACACTCAATTATGTAAAGCCCCATGGCGCGCTTTACAACGATATGATGCGTGATAACGCGATTTTAAATGTGGTTTTAGAGGCTGTGTCTACTTACCCAAGCGATCTAAAATTAATGATGCTCGCAACCGCTAAACAAAATGAACATCGAAAACTCGCAGAGAAATATGGTGTTGCTTTGTTATTTGAAGCATTTGCAGACCGATTGTATACCGATGAGGGACTGTTAAGCCCTCGCAGTGAAGCCAATGCAGTTCATGATACTCCTGCTCTACTGGCACAAGTAACGCAACTTATTAATCAGCACAGTGTACAAACTAGCTCAGGCAATGAGCTGTCTTTAATGGCAGATACTTTATGTGTGCACGGTGATAATGAGGCCAGTATCTCGCTAGTCAAAGAGATCAGAGGTTTATTAAATAAAGCCGCTTCTTCAAGTTCAATGGCGTAAAGCCCCTTTACACTCAATTGCTACAATAACAGTAAGAGCGCGCTAAATAGCCAGAAAAAGACCTAACGCACGTTGTTGTACATTCTATTAAATAATCCTCAAGCCATAAAAAAACCGGGCTAATTCAGCTCGGTTTTTCGTATCTAACTAACTGCAATTATGCATTTACAATCGCATTGTGATAAACGTTTTGTACGTCGTCACAATCTTCAAGCATACCCATGAACTTTTCGAAATTTGCGATATCATCTTCATTCGTTATTTCAACTTGAGTCTGCGGAACAAAAGTGATCTCGTCTACTTCAAAGTTGATGTCAGGGAATGCGTCTGTAAGGGCTGTTTTCGCTTTGAAATATTCTGTATGAGGTGCAAACACTGAAACTTTTCCGTCTTCAACTTCCACGTCAGTTACATCAACATCTGCCATCATAAGCGCTTCTAAAACCGCTTCATCGTCGTCACCAGCAAAACCAAGTATAGAAAAATGGTCAAACATATGCGCGACACAACCTGGGCTGCCGATCTTTGAATCTGTTTTTGTAAACGGTAAACGCACGTCTTTTATCGTACGATTAGGGTTGTCAGTTAAACAATCCACAATGACCATACAGTTGCCAGGGCCATAGCCTTCGTAACGTGCTGGTGAATAGTCTTCACCCGCACCACCAGCTGCTTTTTCTAACGCTTTATCAATAACATGTGCTGGAACTTGATCTTTTTTCGCTTTTTCTATTAAACGACGTAAAGACTGGTTTGTGTCTGGATCAGAGCCACCATTTTTCGCGACAACGTAAATTTCTTTACCGTATTTTGAGTTTACTTTGGTTTTTGCCGCCGCCGTTTTTGCCATGGCGTTCTTGCGGACTTCAAATGCTCTGCCCATCTTAATTCTCGTTTTATAAATTAAATTGCCAAGATTTTAACAAGACTGAGTCAAATGAGCTAGAGCGGATGTAACTTTGTCCGACGATAAAATTAACGATGGGCTAAAATGAGCTCTGGTAACTCATTAAAATGCCGTAAAATGTATTGTGCTTCGGTGGCATAGGTTGGTACATCATCTGGGGCATAAAAACAGGCTCGCATACTCGCATTATGCGCTGCTTGAATGTCGTATAGGTAGTCGCCCACATAAATACAGTGCTCTGCATTAAAGCCCCATTGCTTCGCAATATCTAGCAAAGCGGTTGGATCTGGCTTTGCAGGAGCATCATCTCGCGTGATCAAATGTGAAATTGATATCGCGCATTGTTTCAATTTAAGCTCTGCCGCTTTTCCATAATTTCGCGTCACAATGGCCATGGGAATACCCAGTTTATCAAGCTGCTCTAAGCTTTCTTGAACACCGGGCAGTACCTGTGAATGCTGCGCGTCCATTAGCTCATGCTGATGTACGATATGCATGGCTTCTTCGCGCATGTAGGGTGACGGCAAGTTCTCTATGTATGTTAATAGGTCTTGGTCATGCGGACATCCAATTTGCGCTTTAATAATTGAAAAATCGAGTGACGAGCTAACCAGCGTGCCGTCTAGGTCGAAAATAACGCCCTTTATTTGTGGTTGGATCACTGCTTTAATATCTCGTTGCATTGCCGTTACATGTCCCATGGTTTCCCTGCCCAAAAAGCGTGTGTGGATATAACCTTAGTTTACGATATCCTAGCTTGCAAAGATCACCTAACAATGAAATTTTCTCACCACATATTCGTTCGATTTGACTAGGGGCAGTTGATCTTTTAGGCCTGTTTTTTGGGCCGTAACCTGGCATTTTTACTCGAATTTATAACAATGGCAGGGCAGAATTCAATTAGCCGCCGAGTTAGGGCTCAAGGTTAACCGACAACCAATCGTCATTACCATCAAAATGTAATGAACGCGTCGTATTGTGCACTTTAAAATTCACCATATTAACTTGCGCACACCATACATCTCGTAGCACTGTATTTTGCATACTTAACCGGGCGATATCATCAGGTAAGGTTGACTGCTGATAAACAAAGAAAAACGGCTTATGAATACGCGCCCCAGCATTGCGTAACGTTAATAACTGACCATTAGGCTGCTTTAACCGAATATGCGCGTGGACATACTCTGCAAACTTATTTTGCGCAGTCCGATCGGAGAATATATCGGCCTCGTCGCCAAATAAATGTGCCACGGCGTGTTCCACATCATGTAAATAGTAACGATGTGTCAATTCTAACTCGCTACTGGTCTCATTCAAAACGACTGTGCTGAGTGCCGCTTTTAATTGGTGAGCATGACCACTGAGTGGCAACCACAGTAAAAAAGCCCCAATGAGCACTGTGCAACGGCCTCGCTTTATTGCAGGTTTTATATTTACTGAATTGTGCTGCCGCGGGGTTATCAAAATAGCTTCCTTAAATATGCCTGTTAAAACATCAAAATAGACGTATAAATAGCCGTTCATGCCCAGCATTGAAGACATGCTCATTGATGACCAATTTAGCTAATCTAGCAAATAAAACGCTCAGCAAATAGTCTAATTTTATTACAGTTAATGAGATAATGTAACAATAACAGAAACATGGAAAATAACACGCTATTCAGCTGTGATTAATTACTTTAGACTAAAGTACAAGTGAAAACGTTTAAAAACTCGACTTTACTGGGCTAATTCAAGCATTCAAAGGCGTGCCATTGTGATATTTTTGAAAGTTATTATGCCCATTTTTGAAATAAATAAAGAAAGGGCAAAAAAAGTATTGATATTTGGACCAATTTATCTTTAAAATCGCGCTCTTTTTTATTTCAGAGAAAATGAGGCCTGAAAAGTTGGCGTTAGTTTTGCTCTGTAATTTATACCCGTTTAGTCATAGACAAGTGGTGAGCAGTATGGATTTTTATATCCTAAAAAAACAAGAAAAATTAGTTGCCATCCCTGCAGATGAGCAAAGCTGCAAGCAATATTTAGATGAAGGCTACTTTTATGTAGATAAAATCGCTGCTTGTAATGAAAAGTCTGCATTAAAAAGGCAACAGGCAAAACAAAATAGGTTTTTTAAAACACCTACTTTATTGTTATTGCTTGTTTTACCAATCATTATTTTTGCTTCGTTACAGATAACCCGTTAAACAAATCTGCTTTGCAATGCTATATTAGCGTCTCGATGAGTATAGGGACGCTTAATGAAAGTACTGCACACCTCCGACTGGCACCTTGGTCAGCAATTTTATGAACATAATCGGACACAAGAGCATAACGCTTTTCTCTCTTGGCTTTGCAATACGCTTGCTGAGCAAGTAATTGATGTATTGGTGATTGCAGGGGATATATATCATACTGCAACCCCTCCAGCCTACGCAGAGCAGCAACTATACACCTTCATTAAACACGCCAAAGCGAGTCGCCCAGCTTTGCAAGTCGTGATCATCGCCGGTAATCATGACTCAGCAAATCGCATCGAAACAGCCAAACCCCTATTGCAAGCGTTTGATACCCACGTTGTTGGCAGATATAACAAACATGCACCTGAGGATGTTGTGTTATCCATTACAAGCGAGCAAGGGCCTTTAACAGTTGTCGCAATGCCCTTTTTACGCGCTGGCGATTTAACACTTGATAACCAACTTCCAGATGCTTATCAGCAAGGGGTTGGTACAGCCTATCACGAGAGCATTTCCCATGCGCTGTCGATTAAGCAAGGCCCTTTATTGGTTATGGGACACCTGCATGCCAAAGGCGGGGATATCTCCAGTGATTCAGAGCGCAATATCGCGATAGGTGGGTTTGACTCTATCAACGCCTCTATATTTTCAGACCATGCAGATTACGTCGCACTGGGTCATTTACACAAATCACAACGCGTCGCAAAAAGCGAATTCATACGATATTGCGGCACGCCAATGCCCATGTCGTTTTCAGAACGGCACTATCAACATCAGGTACTCATAGCGCAATTTAATGCCCAAACCTGCACGTCTGTAACACCGTTACTGGTACCACGCTATCAAGATGTGTGCTTATTACCCGAAAAAGGCAGTGCAACCCTTGATGAACTGTGCAAGTTAATAAGCCAACTACCGAGCGAGCAAGATACCCCCCCTCTTTATGTACGCTTGCGGCTAAACGCCACAGAAACAGACAGTCAGTTTCGCGCAAAAATAGATGAGGCGTTAGCTGGCAAACATGTGCTTTTTTGCGGTATTGAACGTGTGCGAACCAATGCTGATCATGATCAACAAGCACAATTTGACGATTTGGGCCGTGTGGAGCAGCTCGATCCCGCTCAGTTACTCGATTTGGCATTTAAACACCATATGGGGAGCGCTGAGCAAGTGCCCGACGCAATACAACAGTGCTTAGCTCACGTACTCACTACATTGGATGAGGTAGACCAATCATGAAGCTCATTAGCGTCACGCTGACTAATCTCGCATCCATCACCCAGGCAACAATTGATTTTGAGCAAACACCACTGCAACAAAGTGGTTTATTTGCTATTACTGGCGATACTGGCGCAGGAAAAAGCACCTTGCTCGATGCTATTTGCTTAGCGTTATATGCAAAGACCGCTCGCCTTAAAAACGATTTAAAGAATACAGTTGCCTTTAATGGTGACGAAATAAAGCTGAATGACCCTCGTAATTTATTACGCCGAGGATGCGCACAAGGCAGCGCCGAAGTGCTATTTATCGGACAAGACAATCAACGCTACAAAGCGTGCTGGAAGGTCGCACGCGCACGCAACAAAGTAGATGGTCGGCTTAAAGTAGCCGAACACGAAATATACGCCTTAGCTGATGAGACACTCATTGCCCAAAAATCAGCTGCGGTAAAGTGCACTGAGCAGCTCATTGGCTTAAACTTTGAGCAATTCACACGTGCTGTACTGCTTGCTCAGCATGAGTTTTCAGCCTTTTTAAAAGCCAGCAGTGATGAAAGGGCGCAACTGTTAGAGTGCTTAACGGGGACTGATAAATTTAGCCGCATCGGACAGACAATATTCGAGCTACATAAAAATAAAAAAGTCGAATTAGAGCAATTGCGTTTGAGCTTAGAAGCCTATTCTTTGTTAAGTGATGAAGAGCTTGATGACATTACGATACAAAATAGGCAACATCACGCAGCATTAGAAGAGTATAAGCAACAGCAAAAGCACATAGAACAACAAAAAAACTGGCTGCAAACTGGCCAAGCTATACAAAGCAAAGTACAAGATCATACCACGCAGTTAAATCATGTTGCAGAGCAGCTTTCAACACAATCAGCAGAATTTGAGTTAGCACAATTGGCAACCGTTGTAGCGCAAATCTCAGATAATAGGGCTCAAGCCAAGCAGCTCATAGTACAACACAAAGAATGTACTTTAGAGCACGCGCAGCTTAATAAGGTGGATCTCACTGAAGAGATCAGAAAAAAAGAAGTCCAGCACCGCGACTTCATTGCTATAGAATCACAAACTAAAGCAACCTTTGAACAACAACAGCCAAGTATTATTCAAGTGAGAACACTTGATACAAACCGCACCGCAAACAAAGCCCAATTAGACAATGCACAGCGCGAGGTTGAGACAATACAATGTACGCTCGATAAAACAGCAGCAGAGCAGCAAGCCCTGCAGAAAAATTTGTCAGACGATAATGCCAAAGCCACACAATTGCGTGACACATTAAATAGCGATCCTCAGGGTGTTGCTGCATTACCACATTGGCAGCACCTTAGTGCATTGCTATTAAAGTTAGAACAATTAGCGACTCAGCGAACTACGCTCAGCAATGAACGCCAAGCAGCGACTCAACAAGTCACTCAGCTCGCTGAGCGGTGTGCACCGCTCACACTGCAAGTCGACAAACAACAGCAACACAGTTTACAGATTGAGACACAATTAAACGCCCTAAAACAAGAGATTGCTCAGCTTGACTATGAAGCCATTCAACAGCGCCGTTTTGCGTTGCAGAGCGGGTTAGCGTGCAAAGAATCACTGCGTAATGTCGATACTGAGTTAACTCTATTACAGGTAGAATTAGATAAAACTCGCCACCAGCAGCACAGTTTAACGCTACAACTAAAAGATACTGAGCAACAAACCGAGTTAGCAAAACAGCGTGTTGCACTCACTCAGGATAATTATAACCAAGTACAACTGAGAGCCAGTGAAAATATTAGTGCCTTACGCAGTGCGCTTCAGCCAGGCAAAGAGTGTGTCGTCTGTGGCGCAACAGAGCATCCCTACGGCGTAGAGCATATCGATGAACATTGGCAAAATTTGCTCGATGACTTTAAAGTGCAAAAAGCGCAAGCAGAGCAAGCATTGCAACAAGCTCAAACGCGTTATACTGAGCACCTGAGCACACTCGAAGCCGTTAATGTCCAAC
Source organism: Pseudoalteromonas sp. MSK9-3 (assembly GCF_003590335.1). Taxonomy (GTDB): domain Bacteria; phylum Pseudomonadota; class Gammaproteobacteria; order Enterobacterales; family Alteromonadaceae; genus Pseudoalteromonas. The sequence goes on from NZ_MIET01000022.1 coordinate 119,202, forward strand.
TACAAGTCACGTTGCAGCAGCAAGCGCAACTAGGGCTCAAATCGCAGCAATTAACCACACAGTTAAATGAATTGGGCGAAGTTGCTACTTTATCTGATGAGCAGTGCCATAGCCAGATAACATCATTGCAAGCGCAGCTTACACAGTATAGTGCGCTATCAGCCCAACAACAGGATGCGTGGCAACAGTTTCAACAGGCGCAAACCGCATTGCAAGCAGTCCAAACTGAGCTGAAAAATACCGAACAAGCTTTACAACAACACCAGCACACAACACAACACTGTGACCACCAGTTAACACAGTTAAACCAAGATATCTGCGACATTGAGCGACAAGCCCAGCAACTTTTTAATGATGAGAATTGGTGGTCACTTTTTTCAGAGCAAAATCACCAAGCGCGGTTATCTCTCACGGCTCGAATTGAACAGCTACAACATGTTGAGCACTCTCTAAACCTCCTAGCCACATCGCAACAAAATGCGCGCAATGCATTAGATGTTATTTTAGCGCAGCATGCAGAGCAAACGCTGCAATGTGGAAATGCACAGCATCGCGTTGATACCTTAGCTGCCAGTGCACTGCAACTTGATCAAGCACGCGCATTATTGCTGCCCCTTGAGCAAACCCCTGAACAGTGGCAACAGGCTTTGCAATTGGCGGTAGATAATGCGCAGCAACAAGTAGTTGAAGTAAACAGTACGCTTGCAACGCTTGCCCATGCTCTGCAAGAAAAAACCTTGAAACAAGCCAATTTGCAGCAGCAACTGAGCCAAATCGACCAGCAAACTCAAACCGTAGAACAGCGCTTTGCACAGTGGCTGTCACAGCAACAGCCGGTCTTCCCGCAGTTAGACGCTGAGTTAATCGATTCAATTTTATGCCAAGACCAAACGCACTTTTTGGCACTGCATGCACAGCACAAGCAACTAACAACACAGCATGATCAAATACAAGCGACTTTGGTGCACCTGCAAGCTGAATATACTCAGCATCAAGCACATGCTATGACTGATAAGTCTGTCACTGAGCTTAACGCAAGCCTTGATAAACTAAATCAACAACAGCAAGCGACTCAAACGCTGTGGCTTGAATGTAATACTTTGCTGACCCAGCACGAAAAGAATGTGGCGCAATTACAAGAAAAACAAACCCAGCTGTCCGCTCTGCAGGCAGATTACGAACACTGGCATTTACTCGATAAACTCCTAGGCGACGCCACAGGGAAAAAGTTACGTAACATTGCCCAAACGCAGACCTTAAAAATATTATTACAATATGCAAATCAGCATCTTCAGAGCCTATCAAAACGATACAAGTTAACGGTGATTGGCCACTCACTTGATATTGCCATTATTGATAAAGATATGGCTGACGAGCAACGTTCTGTGAATACCTTATCTGGTGGCGAGTCATTTTTAGTGTCTCTGGCCTTGGCATTGGGACTTGCTTCTTTATCTTCGAATAAAGTACACATTGGTTCACTCTTTATTGACGAAGGCTTTGGTACTTTAGACCCAGAAACATTGAGTGTCGCGCTAGATGCGCTAGACTCTCTGCAAGCACAAGGGCGCAAAGTAGGGGTGATTTCACACGTAAGTGAAATGACCGAACGCGTAGCGACGCAAATACAGGTTAAAAAGCAACCCGGTGGCTATTCAAGTCTTACGGTAAAAGGATAATGTATGCCGCACTTTCAAGGTGATGAAGCTGTAAATTATGATGCAAAAATTACAAAGTTAGTACCTGGGTATGAGCTATTACACCAGCTCACTGGCGCACAGTTACTCACTTTGCTCCCTGATGACTCTGTTATTTTAGTCGTTGGTGCGGGAACCGGTCGAGATATCATAGAACTTGCCAGTATAAATGAAAGTTGGCACTTTATTGCTCAAGATATCTCTGCTGATATGCTCGATATTGCAAAGACACAATTTACCGACCATGGTCTGCTATCTCGTGTTACGTTTCATTATGGTGAACTCACCACATTAGATACACCCGTTGATGCTGCACTGTGTTTACTGGTGATGCATTTTTTACCCGACAACGGGGATAAAGACACATTACTACACTCAATCCGACGCAACATGGTGTCATCAGGGGCGGTTTTTATAGCTGATTTAGTTGTGCCTGAAACCAAGTTTGAACGTGAAGCTCAACTGGCAATGTGTCGTACATTAGGGCTAACGGAAATAGGAGAGCAGCGTATGCGTCATAACTTAAGCCATGAGTTTTACCCACTTAATCGCATACGCTTGGCTGAGTTACTTGAAACATCAGGATTTTCAAACCCACATCACTATTTCAAAGCACTTGGCTTTTCAGGGGTTGTTTGCCACGCTTTGTAGCAATACACTGAAGCTGTTTTTCTAAAGTATTTAAGCAGAACGGCTTCACTATGATCCCATCAACTCTGGCGGAGATCAGCTTTAGCAACGTACGACGGTTGTCTTCACACGTCACCACCAAAATAGCCATTTTATGACAAGCAAGCTCGTGTTTTACTTTATCAATCAACATGGTGCCGTCCATTTTTGGCATGTTCAAATCCGTCACTAACAGATCAAACTTTTGTTTTTTCAAATAAGAGACAGCCTGCATGCCATCAGTCGCTTCTGTGATGTCTGTGTATTTCAACTTGCGTAACATATTGATTAGAACATGCCGCATCAGTGGCATATCATCGACGACTAAAACCTTCATCCTTTACCTAACTCTTATACCAACCTTGTTAGTGAGAGATTAGTCAAGGCTATCTAAAATGCCACATAATTTGCTAATTTTAATATTACTTAGCTGTCGGTAGTCAAAGTACGGACACACCACTAAGTTTAAGGTTCTGTCTACTGCAAACTCGTCATCTAGCCACTCTAGTGTGTTAGTAAAAATCTGATCTCGCAATAACTTTTTGGCATACGTTCGCCCTGCAATAATGTGATATTTGTAGAGTTTCTCACCAATTTTAGGAGGGCTAAACAACAAAGCTTCCTGACTATGCTGCTGTAATAAACAATTATCACGATATTTTTGCCATGTATCATACTTAGTAAAATTATGATCTCTATGATTTAGCTGCGCAATAAACTTAGCATAAACATTGAACACTTTACGCCACCCATTTCCAGATGCCATATTAATCGCGTTAATTTCACCACCAATAAGTGCCTGTATTTCATTTAAATTATGATATTCGGACATGGGGGGAGGGCGCTCAATATAAACAGCAATTAGCCCCGTGTCAGCGCCAAAACCCTGAGTTAGTATTTTCATGATTTAGCACGTTGTAAAATACGGTCTAGCGCATTACCAAACGCTTGTTTATCCGTTGCTGACAGCTTTGCTGGGCCTCCGCTCATTTCCACACCGCTACTGCGCATTGTATCCATGAAATCACGCATATTGAGAATCGATTTAATATTATGCTCCGTATATTCTTCGCCTCGGGGGTTAATCGCATGTACCTTGAGCTCAACCACTTCAGCAGCTAGGGGAATGTCTGAGGTGATCACGATGTCGCCTGGTTGTACCCGCTTTACGATTTCATTGTCTGCAATATCAAACCCTTGATTAACCCGTAGTAACGTCACAAATTGAGTTGCAGGTACTCGCATTGCGTGATTTGCCACAAGTGTTGTTTGTGTTTGCGTGCGCTGTGCTGCACGAAAAATAATTTCTTTTATTGGCGTAGGACAAGCATCTGCATCAACCCAAATTTGCATAGTAAAACCTCTGGTAGAATTGGTAGGTAAAATAATGATCTTGGCGACCATTGTAATCGTAACGCTCTATAATTTAAATTAATTAAACATTTTGACTGTAGGCATAACACCATGCATAAAATTATGACGTTTGTATGTGTTTTATTTTTCACTGGATGCACAGGCATAGCAGAAGGAATAAAACCGGTTACCGAGCTCGACATCGAAAAATATCAAGGAAAGTGGTACGAGATTGCACGGTTAGACCATCGGTTTGAACGGGGCATGAGCAGGGTAACCGCAAACTATGCATTGAAACCTGATGGCTATGTAGAAGTAATAAACAGAGGTTATGTCGATGAAGAACAAAACTGGAAACAAGCCATTGGCAAAGCTAAGTTTGTCGGAGATAAACCAAACGGCCATTTAAAAGTGTCTTTCTTTGGCCCTTTTTATGGATCGTACGTTATTTTTGAACTGGATAAAGAAAACTATCAATATGCCTACATTACTAGCTACAACAAAGACTATTTATGGCTGCTTTCAAGGACGCCTAGCGTCTCTGAGCAACGTCTAACCCACTTTATTAGCACAGCCACGCGCTATGGATTTGACACCGATGCGCTCATATTCATGACGCATAATGACACAAAGACACCTTAACGCTTTACTGTAAAGCCCCTTGACAGTGAAGGCCCCGAACACCAAGCCCCAATAAGGCAGTCTTATAACTGTCTGAAAAATTTAATATTAGTGTCAGGTACTTGTAACCGGTCCACGCAACACTGTTGTCTGTTTTAAAAACAACAATGATAGCAATCTGGAGTAACTGATGAATCGTGTAGCATATTCTCTACTAGCAAGTGCCGTCGCACTTGCTTTAACCGCCTGTAATGGCGACGATGGTGCCACTGGTGCTGCTGGCGAACAAGGCGATGCAGGTATCAATGGCACAAACGGCAGTGATGGCCAAAACGGCGCTAATGGCCAAAATGGTGTCGATGGTACTACAGGAAAGAGCGGTGTAAACGGCGGTTCTGGTTTGATCCGTATTGCAACCGTGCCAGCAGGAGCAGAGGTAACGGGGTTACATTTAACACGACAAGGTGACCTATTTTTCAATATCCAACACCCCAATGATGCCAACACTGAAGTTGATAGTTTTAACCAAAAAACCTATCACACAGGAACTGTTGGTGTATTAAGTGGTGTGAACTTCAATAACTTACCTAGAAATATTGTCAGCTCTGCGGTACCACATAGTGATTCAGCTCTAGAGCAACAAACCGTAGTCTCTGCGGTAGGCCAATATCAGATTTTGGGTCAAACTGGCGACACCTTCGCGCAATTAAATGAACAAGGTCTACCTGGCGGATTAGGGGTAATATACGGGATCAGTTCAAAGCAAGAAATAATTAAAAATAACATGCCTGACTTTAATGGCTTTGTTCCTGCGGGTGAAAACTCAGGTTACTTATTTACTAACTGGGAAGACTACCCAGGAGGCATGAGTCGCTTAAAAATGAGTAAAGCAACTAATGGAACTTGGTCTGTAGAAGAAGCCATGATGGTTGATTTTGACTCAGTAAAAGGTACCGCTGCAAATTGCTTTGGCTCCGTATCACCTTGGGGTACACCGCTCACTTCTGAAGAGTGGATCGTTGACTCAAAAGTAGATACCACAACAAACCCTGCTTGGAATAAGCCCACAGATGTCAGTTCTCGTTTAGAGAACTTTCGACAATTCCTTGCGCCAGAGTTCCCAAACCCTTATCGCTACGGGTATATTGCTGAGGTACAAAACCCAGCAACAGATACGCCAGATGTTGTTAAACACTTTACTATTGGTCGATATGAGCACGAAAACTCAGTGGTTATGCCTGACCGTCGCACCGTCTACTCCTCGCAAGATGACACCGGCGGTGTGCTATTTAAATTCATTGCCGATCAACCTGAAGACCTTAGCTCAGGTACATTATATGGCGCTAAGTTAACACAAGATGCCGGCCTTAATGACCCAGCAGTCACCGGGTTTGATATTGAATGGGTTGAATTAGCATCCAATACCAATGCCCAGATAGAAACTTGGATCGCACAATATGATGACGTTACCAGTGCAGATTACGTAGAGGGACAAACAAGCTACCTATCTGTCGCTGATGTACAAGCATGGGTTGATGGTAAAGCGACCTACCCAACCGTTGCACAAGGTGGTGGTCCCATTACAGCGGGTAAGCCTATGGATGATCGAGTGGCATTCTTAGAGTCTCGCCAAGCAGCTCGCTTAAAAGGCGCAACAGCTGAATGGCGTAAACTAGAAGGGATCAGCATAAACCATGACCGTGTACTAGAAGCAATTACGGGCCAAGATGTTATCGCGGGTGAAATTGTAGAAAAAGCCTATATGTATATTGGCATTGCTGATTTAGACAGCACCATGACAGATGGTGAAGGCGATATGCAATTGTCTGCTCGTGTAAAAGACTGTGGCGGTGTTTATCGCGCAAGCATAGACAGTAACTACAACCTGACACGTATTGAGCCTGTCGTTATGGGTGGCACATACCGTTCAAGTTTAACCGGCTCAGAGCGCTGTGATGTAAACCAGCTGTCTCAACCAGATAACGTCATTGTTATGCGTGATGGACGTATCCTTATCGGTGAAGATGGTTTTCAAGAAAACAATACTTTGTGGATGTATGATCCCCAATCAAAGTAACCGTTAACATTTTATTAGTCTGAGCGGCACTCATCGCATTGCCGCTTTTTTTAGCAACAAAAATAGAAGTCATAAAAATGAAACAGCTTCTCTTAGTATTACTATTGCCTGTATCTATCACCGTGTTACTTGGCTGCTCAGAACAAAACATCATCCTCGGTACTGAACTTAACGCAAACACCCATACAGCACCACCCAGTGCCCCGCCATACCAAGTAGGCGATGACATTCCTGCACTGGCTTATATTGAACATAACGAAACGTACAATGCAGAATCGGTGATCCCACCGCAGTGCTATACCAAAACAAACGGTGTAAATAATCCGTGTTATGCATGCCACCAAACTGACCGTACAGATCTAAATAGGCCAAATCAAATGGCTGACGGTAATTTACAGGGTGACTATGAATTTTCAGATCTGGGAGTAAAAAACCACTGGAAAAACCTGTTTGTTGACCGAACTGACTTAATCAAAGGCATTTCAGATAAAACAATACTCGATTGGATAAACCAAGATAATTACAGTGAGTTTATCAAAAAACAGCAAGCCAACTCACAATGGCAAGGTGAGATCACCCCCATTAAAAACTTGGCATACCCAGAAAAAGCATTTAACTCCCAGGGTTTTGCGAAAGATGGCAGCGGCTGGGTCGCATTCAACTATAAGCCATTCCCTAGTACCTTTTGGCCTACGAATGGCTCAACTGGAGACGTCATGATCAGGCTGCCAAGTGCATTTAGGGAAGTGAAAGGCGTGTATAACCAAGACGCTTATCTTGCCAACCTCAGCCTTGTAGAGCTTGCTTTAAAAGGATTAGAAACAATCTCAACACCGCCAATCAATGAGCAACGAGTAGGCAGCGATTTAAATTCTGATGGCAAACTCTCTACCGTTAATCATATAACCAAACAACCCCACTATGTTGGCGATGCGACCTCACCGTTGGCATATCAGCTGTATCCAGAAGGCACCGAGTTTTTGCATACCGTTCGCTACATAGGCGTAGACAGTAACGGCACCATATTTAACGCGCCACGCATGAAAGAAGTGCGCTATATGAAAAAGCATAACTTCAAGTCTAAACAAGAACTTGGTACATCATATTATCGAGAAGCGAAAGAAAAATCATTTGAAAATCTACCTCAAACACTCTATCTCGGAGATCAGGGTATCAATAACAGTTTTGGCTGGACCATCAATGGCTATATAGAAGATACGCAAGGAAAATTAAGGCCTCAGCATAAACAAGAACTGGCTTTTTGTAATGGGTGTCACAAAACAGTTGGCGCAACATACGACCAAACATTTTCATTTGCTCGTAAAGTGACTGGTAAAAAAGGGTGGGGTTATATCGATTTAAAATCAATGACGGATGTACCAAATAAAGGTGAAACAGACGGAGAGTTTTTAACCTATATGACCCGTGTTGGCGGTGGAGATGAATTTAGACAAAATCAAGAAATGCTTATGCGCTGGTTCAATGAGGATGGCCAACTTAATACTGAAAAAGTCAAAGCCACATCCACACTCTATGATCTTATTACACCATCTCCTGAGCGCGCACTGGCTTTAAATAAGGCGTATCTATCAATTGTCAAAGAACAAAGCTACTTATTTGGTCGAGATGCTACTTTGGTTAAAGCACACAATGTTTTAGAGCATGTAAATGATAGCCAACAACCCCTTAAGCCAGAGCATCGTTATGTGTGGGATATGCAGTTAGCGTGGGCTGATTGATAAAAATGGTAACCTAGTAAGTAAAATAGTGATCTGTATCGGTTCACTATTTTACTTACTTGATGGTATGTAAGTCCTGCGACACTCTATTTTACCGCTATAGATCAGTATTTTACCAAGCTAGATGGATGAGATCACACTTTTACTAACTAGGTACAAGCCAGATCGTTATTTTACTAACCTCGATTAAACAGATCATTGTTTTACTAACTAATCATGGCAAAAACAATGATTTGTCCATAAAAACCCCTTCCATTCCCTTAGTAGCCCTATATGAGATATCACGAGATCAAGATTTTACTAACTAAAAGTGTATAAATCACAACTTAAGATCAGATTTTTACTAACAAAGACACTGCGATAACATGCTGAGATCAGATTTTTATTAACTAGAAGGAGAAAAAGCGTCATAGAGATCACGATATTACTAAGTTATGTTAGTAATATCGTGATCTCTAAGGGGGTGACTACCTATTTAATCGTAAACTAAAGCTTAAACGCTAATAAATAGGTCATTAAATTAGCATTAAGATACTTGTTATGATTAATAATGCCGGAAGTACGTAAATAAGTGATCTCAGCTTTGCCGGTTGATAACTTAGTACTAACGCCAAACACATCACAGAGACGGCCATATAGCCACAGAATAATACGCTGCCATAACCAAATTGGTGCCACATGCTCACCACCGCACTGGCTAATAAACAAACCCACGACATTATCAGTATATGACGGCTCGACTTTGTATCAATTCGTACAGCGAATACGGCTCTGTAATGACTACTTTTAGCCAACGCAAAGCCTGTAAAACCGGTAAAGCAAAGCAAAAATGCAAGGAGCTGCGTCATACCACTTGCCCCTTTAATGTTCTACTAGTTGCAGGAGTTGCAGCTTCTTTGTTCGCCAATTTACGGCTTTGAATATAAAACACAGCGGCAGTGATTAAACACAATATATCAAACCCAGCTAAAACCCACTGCTGCTTTACTATATAACTTACTAAATTCCCCTGTGTTGTAAATGCATTACAAAGAGGTAATAAAAGCCATAATACGGCATTAAACTGTGCTAACTGACGCCATTGGGCAGTGCCCGCTTTGTATAAAGCCATGAGCGCTACACCCAGCCATCCTAAAAAGAAAAGGTGGATTTCAGCCTCAGCACGACCTGTAAAACTATCCGGTAATAAGCGATTAGCAAAGAAAAATGCCGCCGTCGCGACTGGCAAGCCCATAATGGTTGCCAAATTAAGGCCTTCTACCAGTCTGAGCCCAAAGCTTGCTGTTTGATCTGCCTTCATACGTTCACGAATACGCTTCGCCCACATAACAGCGCCACTGCCTATCATGACGCACCCAGCAATACCACACACAAAGAATAACCACCGCAGGCCGGGTAATGCTAAACGTCCCGTATGTAACGCTATCATGCCATCATATAACGTTTCACTGGCACTCAACTCTGTATTTGCCGTCATCACGAGCTCACCCGTGACTGTGTTATATATCCATACGGGCATTTCATCTTGTACTTTAGTTCCCGTATTAGCATAAAATTTAAGCTGTGCAGTTTCATCTGACGGGTGATCGACAATAACCCGCTTTACATCTATGTTTGGCCAGTTAGTATAAAACTGATCTACAAGTTGTTTCATAGGTAACATTTCAACCCGATTCCCAGTGATATCAACGTGCTGCCTTGCGGGGTTTAGATCGGCAAAGAAAGCTTTTCTCCCCTCCTCATATTGCGTCATCGCTGGGTAGGGAAATAACATGAAAATCAAAGTGACTAAACCGGTATAGGTGATCATAATATGAAATGGCAACGCCAATACAGATGACAGGTTATGTGCATCTAACCAAGTACGTACACCTTTTCCTTTTCTAAACTGAAACATATCTTTAAAAATGCGTTTATGGATCACGACGCCTGAAATCAAGCCAATCAGCATAAATAAACTAGCAAAAGATACTAGCCAACGTGCAATAGTGCGGTCCATATAGTGTAAATCAAAGTGGAGTCGATAAAAGAATAACCCACCTTTGCTATCTCTATATTCGTTTAGCGTTTCCTCAGTGTTTGGATCCATAAACTGATCGTGCCATTGACCGCGCTCCCCCTCTTTTCCTTTGTCTTGATACGACACTTCAATTGCGCGACTACGTTCAGTGGGTAAACCAACCCACCAAGTTTCAGCATCCGCTGCGTTAGCCTCTAAATGCTGTAACGCTGAGGTAATTTGACTCTGTTGCGACAACACTCGATTTTCTTGTGGCGCTACATCGTGAATAGCAGGCTGTGACCACAGCGTAATTTCATGACGAAAAAAACTCAGGGTACCTGCGAAAAAAATAAGAAATAACAACCAACATACTAAAAGACCTGTCCAAGTATGTAACCATGTCATTGAACGAAAAAAGCTATCTTTCATAACCAACCTTTAATGAATGCAAGCAATAAAGCCTGACATGTACCTAATAATATTAAGACCCCATATACTTTTCGTAGCGTTCGCACACTGAATACCCAAATAAATACACATACATAAACTAAAATACTCAAACTAACGGCAAGTAATACAGAATCCGTTTTTGGTAATGGCACCACAGCCGCAAGTAAAGAGACCGCAATCGCAGAAAAAACATAGCCACCAACAATGGCAGCGAAAAAACGCGAACACACTAAGAACTGAGCACTTTTAAACCAAGTACCGATATGGGATATAACCACGATAAAACCCTAGGGGATAAAATACAGAAAAATAAATTATGCTAAATTAGACACAAAAAAGATAGTCATTCTCATTTGTATTTGTATATAAATGAGGCAAAAGGAAATGAATAACCAATATGTACCTATTAATGACGTAAATCTCGTTCAGATACGAAAAAAGAAGTATACTTTAAAGCTCGTTATATGAAGGAAGCGGTCGATTAGTGTGACAATTTTAGATGAAATTAAACAGTGCAAAATATGTCATGACCACTTACCTTTAGGCGCGAACCCAACCATTCAAGGAAACAAGAACGCGCGTATCCTCATTGCAGGGCAAGCACCCAGTAAAACTGTACACCTTACAAATAAACCGTTTAATGATGCCAGTGGTGTGAGGCTCAGGTCATGGTTAAATGTCACCAGTGACGTATTCTATAACCCAAATATATTCGCCATTGTACCCATGGCATTTTGTTACCCTGGCAAGGGAAAAAGCGGTGATCTGCCACCACCTCCGATATGTGCACAAAAATGGCGTAAAACATTATTGCAGTATTTCAATAAAGTCGAACTAACACTTGTCATAGGGCAATATGCACAACAATATCATTTTGCAAACTTTACAAGCGTCACAGAACAAACTAAGCAGTGGCAAACGCAGTTACCAAACATAATAGCTTTACCACACCCGAGCCCAAGAAACCGACACTGGTTACAGAAAAATAGCTGGTTTGAGCAAGACGTTATACCTATTTTGCAAACTAACACAAACAAAATTATAACAAAAATTAAATAATTACAGGGATCTCATTGCGTAATTTGGATTTGTTACGCATAATTCACTCTAACTTAGGTACTAACACATTAACATTTTCAAAGGACTTGAATATGCTGTATAGAATTACTGGTTGGGCGGCTATAGCCCTCAGCATCGTTGCATTATTTCCAAGCTACCAAACCGGTGCATTATCTGTGATTGGTTTCTATATTTGTTTATTTTCGTTATTGATAGGAGCCTTCGCCAGCCATTTAGGGCACTACTTTTACTATCGAACCGTCTTTCTAATTGCACTTATGAATGTTTTCATCGTTAATGATGGAACACGATTTATGTTGTTGATTGAGCAAAGCGATTGGGTTTATATTGGCTCCATGTACGGTATATTTATCGTGGTTGGGAGTATATGTAGCTTTTTGATCCGAAGGGAAGATACCCATCAGTTAAATCCAAAGCGATATGAGGCATCGCAAAAAAAATTGTCTCCGTGATGACAGCTCATACCGCTTAAAAGCTTACTTTGAAGCGAACGCAAGCAATTCATCACCGGATAATCGATTTATGATCCATTCATTCTGCTGTTTAGCACCAATGCTATGATAAAAATCAATTGCAGGTTGATTCCAATCTAGCACAACCCATTCAAACCGCCCACAATCTTTGTCTATTGCCAGCCGCGCCAAGTGCTTCATAATCGCTTTACCAGCGCCATTACCTCTTTTATTTTGAGAAACATAAAGATCTTCTAAATACAGGCCATATTTGCCTAGCCAAGTAGAGTAATTAAAAAAGTACACCGCAAACCCAATGGCTTCACCTCGCTCTTCGCAGATCAAAGCATGCGCACGAACATCATCACCAAATAGTTTATTTTCTATATCTGCCACTGTATTAAATACAGCGTCAGGCTCTTTTTCATAAACAGCTAACTCATTTATAAAATGCAGAATAGTAACCGCATCGGATTTAACAGCAGCGCGTATTTCAATTGTCATTGTCGTTTTTCCTTTTTAAATTCACAGTACTCAGTGTATGCTAAATCCCCACATGTATTAAGTGCATATATTGCACTGAGTGAATGAATATAATGCATAATATGTTAAATATAGATTTAAACTTACTCAAATTGTTTACTGTGCTTTATCAAAATGGTTCTGTAAGCGAAACTGCCGATGCACTCAATATCAGTCAATCAGCTTGCAGCCACGCACTGACTAGATTGAGGCATAAATTAGATAACGACTTATTCATTCGTATCGACAATAAAATGATACCTACACAGTTTTCAGAGCAATTAGCAGCCAAAATATTACCTGCTATGGAACTGTTACAAGTAGGCTTACAACCGAGAGAGCAATTCAATCCTGATACTGATACAACCTATACTATTGCCGCAACCGACTATACAGCTTGGTGCCTAAAGCCCCTGATAGAATATATGCACCAACACCATCCTCGCATTGCTATTCGCCTGATAACACTTGAGCAGCGTATTCCAGAAGAAAAATTAAAAACAGGCCAGATTGATTTTGCCTGCGGCTTTTCACATCAAGCTGAGCAATCTCAAAGTATATTTGGCTTAACTTGGCTCACTGATAGCTACGTCACACTTACGTCTAAGCAGCATCCATTAGCTTTTAAAACTGCACTCTCGATAGAAGACTTTATCAGCTACCAACACATATTAATTGCACCTTGGAACGAAGGGAGGGGAGTCGTTGATAAAGCATTGATTAAACGTAAAGTGTTACGTGACATCGCCCTGACAACGCCATTTGGCTTAAGTGCACCTTTTATGCTGATCGATACACACTGGATCCTGACCTTACCACGAAAATATGCACAATACGTTTCAGACAAGCTTGCTTTAAAGATACATCAACCGCCGATTACAATACCAGACTACAAACTCAAACTGTATTCACATAAAACTCGACAACAAGATCCAAAAATAATTTGGTTCAGCGGTATATTACAGAAAATATTTAATACGACTTATTATGAAGAAGTGAACTAACTTAGATAGTCTGTACGTATGTTGTTATATAAACACAACATAAGGAGAAACCATCATGAAGGTTATGGCGTTTATCATTTTATTATCGAGTCACATAGGTGCTGCACACGCAAACACAATAGACAATTTAGTTAGCAACCCAGTAAAAGTTGGTGAAACAAGTCGCATGACATACCTTTTTTGGGATGTATATGATGCAACTTTATATGCGCCCAATGGTAACTACAGTGCTGATAGCCCTTTTGTACTGAAACTCGAATACTTACGGGATTTAGAGGGGGAAGATATCGCCCAACGATCTGTCGAAGAGATGCGAAAGCAGGGCTTTACTGATGAAATAAAGTTAGCCCTATGGCTTGCCAACATGAAACGTATATTCCCCAATGTAAACAACGGTACGCAATTACTCGGAGTCAGAAATAAAGCGGGTGAAAGTGTTTTCTATAGCGAAAGTAAATTGCTAGGGAAAATTACCGATCCAAGTTTTACCAAACACTTTTTTGATATTTGGTTAAGCGACAAAACATCAGAACCAGAAATGCGCAAAGAATTACTCGCCATACAGGATAAATCATGAAAAACACATTATTCGCTATAGCTATATGTACCGCAGTGAGCGGTTGTGGCGTGACTATTCAAGGTGAAGCTTACAAAGACATCACGCCTTCGTTTGACCCATATGATTTTTTTAACGGCAATGTTAAAGCATGGGGTATTGTACAAAACCGCTCAGGCGAACTGGTACAAAGATTTAAAGTAAATATTGCCGGCTCAGTTGATGCGAACAATGTACTGACATTAGATGAGACATTTAGCTATGGTTTAGGCGAGGGTGTAACATCAAGAGTATGGACGATAAACGAAACCGGAATTAACCAATACCGAGGCACTGCGCCCGATATACTCAATGAAGCCACAGGCACAGTGTATGGAAACGCCATGCAATGGAGCTATGATATGGAGCTACCTGTCGACGATACGACATATAACGTACATTTTGATGATTGGATGTGGGCCTTTGATGAAAATACCATTGTAAACCGCTCTTATATCCGCAAGTTCGGTATCACAATGGCAGAGGTTACAATTTTTATGCAAAAGCAAAATCAAAATCAAAATCAAAATCAATCATATTCGCCCAAATAATCCTATCTTATAATGAAAAGTGAGTATGTAATTCATGCTCCTTTTGTTCTCCCGCGCAAAAGTGGGCTGTGCCTGATATAGTTTTTAATTGCTCAGTGCCACTGCCTTCTATAATCGACAATGTTCCTTTAGCTTCTCCGCGTTCAAATAAACCCTCATGTAACAGCGAGATACTCCCTTCACAGGCTTGATACTGGCCAGTGAAAACCTCAATACCCGTAAAAGTTGCAGACCCATTAGGTAAATAACACAAACTATAATGTGTTATAGAAGTTCCTTGTAACACACCAACATAGTGCTTTTTAATTACAGCACTTCGAATTGACGCTTGGGTGTTTTTACCCTTCATAACATCACTTTCTTGCCAGCTCTCAATGGTAAACTTAGACATCGCCTTTCCTTTCTTCGAATCAATATGACAAAATTACTTTATTCACAGCTCGGGGAATTGTATAAATGCGACAAACTCATACTCATCTAGCCAATGCTTCCGGTGTATTTCACCCATCAAAAAATGCACAATATTACAATCTCAATATCTACCAACCAGCAGAACACCTTGATTCTATTATAGACTGCTATTGGTTTGCTGATTGGGATCTACAGGGCACAACCACGCATATACAAAGAAATTTACCGAGCCCAAATATGCACTTGGTGTTTGACCATTTAAGCACCTATTACACCGGCGTAATGACCCAAGCATATGAAACACCTCTAGCAGGTGAGCACGCTATTATTGGTGTTAAATTTAAAGTTGGCGCACTCAATAGATATTTACCATGCGACCACAACGCGCTAAAAAACCTTCATTTCATTAGTAACGGTGTACTATTACCTTTAAAGAAAGAGAAAAGTTTAGTACCTAAAAATCACAAAGCCAGTATTTGCATATTAAATCAGTTATTTCATGACTTACCACCGGCCAGCTCACAAATTAAAAAAGTAAATCATGCATGGCAAACCTTATTAAATAACCCAGAGATTGATACCGTGCAAAGCTGGGCCAATTTAGCCCAGTTGTCAGTGCGGACACTACAAAGATTATGTACAGCACATATTGGTTTAACACCAAAATGGCTGTTGCGAAAACAACGATGTATTTACGCGATAAAACTGCTGGATAATAAAGACTATGATATTTATGACGTGATTTTACATTTAAAGCTGAGTGACCAAGCGCACCTTATTAAAGAGTTTAAAACTGTTCTGGGGCTGACCCCCCGACAATATCTAAACTTGTAAAGGGCCTTTACACTTATTCAAGTAAATGTAACCTGGTAAGTTGCTTCTCTAAGGTGTTCATATTAAAAGGCTTAATAACAAACCCACTCACCTTTGCAAGCAGTGCTTGTTGTACTTTTTCTTTTTCATTCTCGCCTGTCACCATAAGCAAAGGCGTTTTCGCAAGTATACGGTCTTGACGAATTGCTTGGAGTAGCTGTAAGCCATCAATTTTCGGCATATTCAAATCTGAGATAACTAAATCGTAAGGCCTGCTTTTTAATAACACCATCGCTTGATAACCATCAACCGCTTCATCAATATCATCAAACCCAACGTGTCGTAGCATATTTATCATCACATGCCTCATAGAAGCCATATCATCAACAACGAGAATACGCATTGGGTCTCCTTACCTAAAAATATAAACTTGCAACAAGTGCTCGTAAATAGTGAGTGTAGCTTATATCTAGCATCATGAAAGGCATCTGTGTAATTGAAATGAAATATACGATAAAGCGGTCTTGTATAAAGGAAGATTAAGAAGTGTCAACGCAAATAAGTCACGTAAAAACCCTATGGAGAATAACCAAAATGAATTGTAGCCAACATGACTATATTGAAATTGCCTGCTTATACCATTACACCCTAAAAGTATGCACCAAAAAAGGCACAGAACATCATGGGATCGCTATCAATACGGTTTATAACGAAAAAAAGCAGCAATGTTTATGTATTAAAGATGCTGAGCGAAAACAACTGATTGAACTCAATACAATTGTTAACGTGGATGTTCTAACCCCAAACCCCTACTTTAGCCACTTAAGAATTTAGTGGCAGCTCCATAAATACGCTTAATGGGTTCTCACGGTATAAACCAAAGCGTTCACATCGTGCAAAACCGAGGCTTTCATATAAATTGATTGCTTCTGACTGCTTATTACCCGTTTCCAAGCGCATCAATGGGATTTGTGCTTCACCAGCATAATGCAATAAGGTTTGCATAATACGTCTTGATAAACCTTTACCACGGTATGTAGGTTTTACATATAAACGCTTTAGTTCACCATAAAGCGTATTGTCGAACTGTTTAACAATCGCACCACACGCCACAATACCATCTTCGTTCATAAGGCCAATAGCATGTACGTTTGGTTGTTTTAATTCTGTAAGCTCTAATGATTGAGCGCTAGCAACAGGGTAAAGGGAATGCATTAATCGATCTATTTCTGAGAATAATTCAATAACATGGCTATCTTCAGGGTTTAAATCAACTAATTGCATATATTCACTCAACTCAGTGTTTCTAGGAACATTCTAAATGTGGAGTCAAACTATACCGACATACACATGAGTAACAAGTAAAATACGTTTAAATTTGTAACCTTTTAATACGATAGCGAAAAGTTTGATATATTCATCATTTAAAACATAATCTTAACTAAAGGAAGTAATTTTCCAGCGCCTGCTTAAGATACTTTTGCATGGATCCTCTGTGATATTTGCGGACATTATAGCTTTGTTCTAAATGAATAAAGCGTTTAGATGAAGCACTGGAGCTCGTTGAGCATATATTTGACGAGCCATTGGTATAGCGCGCTTGAACATTCCAAGTCCCTCCTAAACTTTTAGTGTCGTTCCCATAGACACACGCCGCTATTTTCCCCTCGTCTTCAACGACTCTGCGCAACGAGTGTAAAATGCTATGCTCTGCGTCAGCGGTGTTATAGTGCACACTTTCACTCAAATTTAGCATTAGATCGTTATCCACATCACACTGCGCTTGAAGTTTAGCAAGCGTTGTCTTGCCAAAGCCATGATATTGGATAAAGACAGAGGCATCATCAAAATCACTCATATACTTGTGGGCTACATTAAAAAATGATTCTGTTTGATGCGCAACATCACTGGCCTCATAATGACCATTGGTACAGGTACTTAGAGCATGGCTGTTATCCCGACGGGTACCTGCTAACATCAGTAGCCTAGTTTGCGTGTATAAGAAAGCGTCAATTGCTTGGGTGCCCGTAAACGTATCTCTTTTAGGATGCGGCGCCTGTAATATGGCATTCAACCCAAGGGGGTTATACACATAGGTACCACCGCCTTTAAATTCGACACTGTGCAATGATGCACGTTCTTGTAATAAATAATAGGTGGATTGTGTGTTGGTATCAAAGAATTGTGCAACAATATAGCCAATAGGAGTTGCTAGTTCTTGTGCAAGAGGAAAGTCTTGTGCAATAAATGCGTCAAATACCGCTTCAAACTGCTGCTGTTCTGTTGTGCTGGGTGCGACCCAGGTATTGTCTGCTTTTTTACCATAGTCAATCGCTTTGAGATGTTTAGCCAGTTCTCCCGACATAATCGTCGTCGCATAACTGGGAAAGCTCAGCAAAGTGACGAGCAGTAAAACCAGCGTAACCAATACCGTCACTGATAGTGTACTTCTTCCATAAGGCGTAAAAGAACAGGGTGAATACAAACTCATAGCATCTCCGAACGGTTAAATTAGCAATCAAAAAACGACATGTCGCAATTTTCCTGATCCGTGCGGCTTGCAAAACAATCCTTTGTATTAGTTTATAATTATTTAATATGTCAAAAGTTGTATTATTAGTATCAAAATAAACCCTATTGTTCTACAAAAAACAATAAAAATGACTTTTTAGTATTAGTTTTTATTTACCTTTTTTAGTTCCAGAAATGGTGATTATTCAGTGGTTTCATAAAGTTAGTGACTGGGCTGACCAGTAAAGCGAGTAGTAGGATGTTTGCCATATTTTGGATAAATAATACGAGTACTGATCCAGGTAAGTGGTGTTATAAAGGACTAAAGGTAAAAGTCATAAAGGCTGTACAAGTATGTTTCTGGTATTAAAAATGATCTTCAAATAAATATCCTGCTCGCGGTGGTGACGAAGTTTAAATGTTCGACTATCTTTTTGATTAAATAACTCGTTTATCAACTAGGTAACTTATGATTTTTACATCAAGGACTGACCGTCTAGCCAAAGCATCTATGCAATCCAAACTTAACCTATTTGAACAACACCTTTCGACACTTGAAATATCGAGTAGTGGCAAGATATTACATGTTAGCCAACACTGTTTATCCCAAATTGGTTATCAATTAACTGAGTTAGTTGGACAACCTCTCAATCGTATCTTTAAAGGCCTAGGTAACGCTACGATTGAAGCAAATACTGACTATAAAATCGACACCAAAAACAAACGTATTTTATGGGTTACAGTTGACGTCATTGATCAAGCTGAAGGGTTAACTGAGGGCGCAAATACGCTTCTAACGTTATTCGATGTCAGTGAACATAAAGCACAAAATATGGATTACTCTGGGCAAATCGCTGCGATCAGTAAATCACAAGCAATTATTGAGTTTGATTTAAATGGGGTTATTCTGTTCGCAAATGATAACTTTCTCAAGACTATGGGTTATGAACGCCATGAGATTATTGGCCAGCATCATAGCATGTTTGCTGATGCTGAATACGCGGCAAGTGAGGAATATAAAGACTTTTGGCTCGCTCTAAAAAGAGGAGAGTTTAATTCTGGTGAATATAAACGAGTAGGTAAAAATGCCAAAGAAGTCTGGATCCAAGCAACCTATAACCCTATTTTTGACACCAATGATCAACCTTTTAAAGTCGTCAAATACGCCTCCGATATTACCCAATCAAAAATACAAGCTGCCGACTATGAGGGCCAACTCGATGCAATAAGTAAGTCTTTGGCAGTCATAGAGTTTAATATGGATGGGACGATCATCTCAGCAAATGACAACTTTTTAAGCGTGATGGGTTACTCGCTCAATGAACTTGTCGGCAAACATCATAGCCTATTTGCTGAACCGCACTATGCAGCCAGTGTAGAGTACCAAACGTTTTGGGCTAAATTAAATGCTGGAGAATTCAGCTCTGGTGAATACAAGCGCTTAGCAAAAGGCCACCGAGAAGTATGGATACACGCGTCGTATAATCCAATATTTGATATCAATGGCAACCCGGTGAAAGTAGTCAAGTACGCATCCGATATCACAGAGCAAAAAAAGCAATCCACCAACTATGAAGGCCAGTTACAAGCCATTGGCAAATCACAAGCGGTCATTGAGTTTAATATGGACGGCACCATACTCACAGCAAATGACAACTTTTTGCAAGTAATGGGTTACACGCTTGACGAAATCAAAGGGCAGCACCACCAGCTTTTTGCCGATGCACATTATGCGAATAGCCATGAGTACAAAGAATTTTGGCAAAAACTACAGCAAGGCAAGTTTCATTCTGGCGAATACCAGCGATTAGGTAAAGGTAATAAAGAGGTTTGGATCCAAGCGACTTATAACCCAATATTAGACCCAAGTGGTCGACCCGTTAAAGTAGTCAAATTTGCGACAGACATAACCGAGCAAAAACAACAAAGTGCAAATTATGAAGGTCAGCTCAGTGCCATCAACAAATCTCAAGCGGTAATTGAGTTCAGTATGGATGGGATTATTTTACACGCCAATGATAACTTTTTAAACACGATGGGTTATCGCCTCGATGAAATCCAAGGGAAACACCATAGCTTATTTGCTGAACCCGGCTATGCGGCAAGTAATGAATATAATCAATTTTGGCACAAGCTCAACTTAGGGCAATTTGATAGTGGTGAATATAAAAGACTGGGCAAAGGGGGTAAAGAAGTTTGGATCCAAGCCACATACAACCCAATTTTAGACAATAACGGAAACCCCTTTAAAGTCGTCAAATATGCCACTGACATTACACAACGCAAACTTGCCGTGCGCTGTATAAAAGAAGCCATTATCTCGCTCTCTGAAGGGCACCTGTCTCACAACATCGATAACGACCTTGGTGCTGAGTTTAATATTTTAAAAGAGGCAATGAATGGGCTGACGCGTAGTTTAAATAGTATGGTGCATGAAATTACAGACACCTCTAACAATGTTTATCAAGGTTCACAGAGCATTGCAACAGACAGCGAAGAGCTCAGCAAGCGCATAGAGCGACAAGCCGCAAGCCTTGAGGAAACAGCTTCAACCATGGAAGAGTTAACTGCCACAGTAAAACAAAATGCCAAAAGTGCTGAAGACGTCTCTGTGCACGCAGATCAAGCAATGAGTAAAGCAGCGCAAGGTCAGCAAACGGTCTCCAATGCAGTCAATGCCATGTCGGATATTGAAGGATGTAGCAACCGTATTTCAGACATTATTGGTGTTATCAATGAAATTGCTTTTCAAACAAATCTACTTGCACTGAACGCATCTGTTGAAGCCGCAAGAGCAGGGGAGGCGGGTAGGGGCTTCGCTGTGGTGGCAAGTGAGGTGCGCAATCTTGCGCAGCGTAGCGCATCTGCTGCCAAAGAAATCAAACATTTAATCGAGGACAGTAGCTCAGCTGTAGCAAAAGGCAGTGAGCTCGTTGCCACCTCTGGAGAGCGATTTACAGAACTCACTCAAGTTGTGCAAGAAGTAAACAGTATGATTATGGATATAACCCGTGCAGGACAAGAGCAGTCAGAAGGCGTTGCTGCGGTATCATCTACAGTCGCTCAGTTAGACAATTTAACGCAAAAGAATATGCAACTGGTAGAGCAATCTACTCAAGCAGGACAATTAATGCGGCAGCAAGCACAACATTTGTTGCAGCAAGTCTCGACCTTTAAAGTGAGTAGTACTCAAGAGTTACTGCTTGCACCTGAACCTCAAAAGATGTTTCAGCTAGTTGCAGGCACGAGCACACTATAGCTATCAGCCGCGCTTTTGCCAAAGCGCGGCTCCTCACACTATCAAGAAAAAACAAAAAACTCTAAATTTCACATAATATTTACAACAATACTTAATCCTGTATTCTGGTTCATGCTGACTTAACACGAAGCCAGCAACGTAACTTTTTCTACAAGGATTAGATCATGAAAAAAATAGATGTCATCGCGCTTCTATGTGCATTAATAATGTGCACTTATGCTCATGCCCAAACAATTGAAACAACAGAAAATCTATGTGGTAGCTATATACAAAGCGCCTCAACTAAAAATATGTTGTTTGACGAAAATATGCATGAGCCACTACCTGTTAATAAGCAAACCCGATTTTTAGGCTTCGATATATTGGAAATAAACGACACACTTTACTTACAAGCGAGTGCTGCAAGCATGAATGCACACATGCTGTTCATTGATGTACTTATATCTGAAGATTATGCAATATGTGGCTCTGGTGTATTTTCAACATATGGTACGCAAAATGAGCGCACAACACTGCAAGTGATGATCCCTGTAGAAGACATCATAGGATTAGATAACAGCAGTTCACCTTTACAAATTGAAGTGCTTACTATTAATGCAAATAACGACTTAACATCCAATATATATAACTACGACCGTCAAGCACTGAACTCCCTCATCAATACACGATTAACGCCTGACCAGAACACTCCCTATTCTCTCGCAGTAACGCACCCTACTGATACGGTCGGTAATTACCACAACGATCCTCACCGCAATAATAAAATGATTTATTGCGCGCTAGAGCGATATCATAATTGTGATTACTCTCTATTAGATTTTTTAGACGTGCACGATCAACATTCGTGGCATTTGGCGCTTCCAATTAAAGGGCAATTCACGATAGATGCTCATGTTGTAAACATGCTATTTCGTGAAGATTTAACGGCTCATAAAAATATCATTCCGACCGACTTTGGTGTTTGGTACCCCCATAATTCATTTTATGAACTGGGCGCGTCGCGTCAAAATGCCAGAGCGTTTCTCTCGCAGTTTTTTACTTTAACGCATTCAATGCACCCACAAACAGGTAAATATCAAACCACAATAAGCTGGGACATTCCGCTACAACACGGCGAGTTTCAAGGTAATAACCATTTACAAAGAAGCCATGAGATCTATTGGATGATGAACTTTGCTTTTACTACCAACGAAATGGGACCAGAAAATCAGGCACTAACACAAGGCGCTTCTCAACATCACTATACACAGGCGAATAAAGTCAGCTTTTTATCTCTGACTGGCATCAAATACAATCAGGCTAGTCAGCTCAACTTACTTCCTTTAATTGTCAATTAAATCATAACGAATGAAGTTGCGCTTATTTGCAACTTCATTCTAAAAGTATTTTTACCCCTTATGGCAATGTAACTTTCGCACTTAGCTGAATAAAATTAACCGTATTTACCACTTTCCCGTGCGTGATCTTTTTGCTGTTTTAGTTTACATTTACGTCATGTGCATAACGCACAACAAAGGTGCAAAAGGATTATGTTTCAAGGTTTAGACAAAATGGACGACTGTTGGGTGTTGGTTGTCGATGACTCGTCATTAATGCGACAGTTGCTGCTCAGTAGTTTAAAACAAGTATGTAAGGTCTCAGCGGTAGAGTCCGCCGAGCAAGCCATTGACGTTTGTCGAGATGCTCAACCCGATTTAGTATTGATGGACTGGGTACTAGAGGGGATGTCTGGAATAGAAGCGTGCAAAAAAATGCAAAGTATTCCTGAGCTATCTGAGATCCCTGTTATTTTCGTCACCTCGAACACCAGTGAAGCAAACCAAGAGCTGTGTTGGGAAGCGGGTGCCGTTGACTTTGTTCCCAAGCCAATCGTTCCTAAAACGTTGCAAAATCGCGTAAAAACGCACCTAAAATATAAACGCCAAACCGACTTATTAAAACAATACTCTTTTGTTGATGGTCTGACCGGCATCTATAATCGTCGCTTTTTTGACTTAGAAATTGTACGATTACTTAAACAAGCAAGTCGACTTCAACAGCCTTTTGCCACCATGATGTTAGATATCGACTTTTTCAAAAAATATAACGATGAATATGGTCACTTAAAAGGCGATGATGTACTAAGGCAAGTCGCTACCGCGCTCAAACAACAAGTGAAGCGCCCCATTGATACCGTATTTCGTTATGGTGGTGAGGAATTCGTCGTTTTATTACCTAATACAGCCAAAGAAGGGGCTAAAATTATTGCAGAACAACTTGTTGCAGCAGTAAAGAACCTCTGTATTGAAAACCGCGGTTCACCCCTTGAAGTCGTCACTGTAAGTGTGGGGCTTGCGTTTCTGGCAGAAGGTGAATACTGCGACACAACCCAGTTACTCCATCGTGCTGACAGTGCATTATATAATGCAAAAGACACTGGGAGAAATAAATACACGGTGTTTGTTTAAGCGCTGAAGTTTAGCGCCTAGCAGGCTAAACCTTAAACAAGCGACATCATAAAAGGCACGCTAAACGTCTTGCTCTGCGGTATATTACTCATCGTCGCAATCGTCAGCCACAGCTTTGATGAACACGATAAGGTGTTTATATTTACAGCGTGAGGGGTGGGTTTAAAATTTGTCTTTAGTGGCAATGACTTCTGAGAAAATCTACAAAAGCTCTAGAATGAACTCACTCTTTATCGAGTGAGTTCATTTCAGTGACTACATTATTTTGTTACAGGAAAACCTCTGTCACGCATTAATGCACTTACATCCGCATCTCTGCCACGGAATAAGCGATAGGCTTGTGCTGGATCCATCGCATTTCTCACAGAGAATAAATGTTCAACTAATTTGTCAGCAAGTGCTTTGTCATAAAAACCACCTGGTGCATCAGCAAATGCTTCTGCGGCGTCTGAAGTCAGCACTTCCGCCCACAAATAGCCATAATATGCCGCCGCATAACCTTCACCTGAAAAGATATGACCAAAGTGCGTACTACGGTGACGCATTACTAACTCTGTTGGCATACCTAATTTAGTTAATTGCTCTTTTTCAAACTTAGCAGGGTCAATTTTGGCAGGATCAGTAGTGTGATACAACAAATCCATCATTGCGGAAGCCATGTATTCTGTGGTCGAAAAGCCCTGGTTAAATGTTGATGATTTTTTAATTTTATCAACCAATGACTTTGGAATTGCCTCACCTGTTTCATGGTGAACTAAAAATTGATTTATCACCTCATCTGTCGTTAACCAACGCTCTAATAACTGAGACTGAAATTCTGTATAATCACGCACACCGGTATGTGATTGAGGGTAAACCACATCAGCGGATAAGAAGTGTAATGCATGACCAAATTCATGGAAGTAAGTCTCTGCATCCGACCAAGAAATAAGCGTCGCTTTACCTTCTGGGCCTTTCACAAAATTTGAGTTATTGGTGCTTAGAACATTCGTTTCACCATCCATTGTTGTATAACTACGGAACGTATTAGCCCAGGCACCAGAGCGTTTTCCTTTTCTTGCAAACGGGTCTAAATACCATAAACCAACGTGCTTACCTGTTACGGAGTCTTTTACTTCCCATACGCGAACATCATCATGGTAAACAGGCACTGAACCATCTGTTACCTCTGAAAACTCAAAGTTAAATAACCGTTTAGCAACATAGAACATCGCTTCTCGTAGTTTATCTAACTGAAGATACTGTTTGATCTCATTCGAATCTAAGTCGTATTTATCTTTGCGAACTTTCTCTGAATAAAAACGATAATCCCATGGTGCGATAGTAATATTTGCACCGTCTTTATCTGCTATCGCCTGCATATCCGCAACTTCTTCTTCTACACGTGCAATGGCAGCAGGCCATACTTTATCCATCAATGCTTTTGCATTCGCGGGAGATTTTGCCATACGATCTTCAAGGCGCCACTGAGCATAGTTTTCATAACCTAAAAGCTGAACACGTTCATGACGTAGCGTCAAAATCTGTTTAATCGTCGCATTATTATCATATTGGTCACCGTTACCACCACGGTTATAATAGTTTTTCCAAACCTGCTCGCGTAACGCACGTTCAGTCGAGTAAGTTAAAAACGGATCCATTGAAGAACGAGAGTTGGTAATTGCGAATTGACCCGCTTTACCTCGTTCAGCTGCGGCCGACGCGGCACCCGCAATAAATGATTCAGGTAAACCTGACAATTGTGATTTATCTAAAAATACCACATAGCCTTCTTCATCAGCCAATACATTGCTGGAAAATTTAGTATGTAGCGTAGCCAATTGCTGATTAATTTCTGCATAGCGGGCCTTGGCTTCACCTGTCAACGTCGCCCCATTACGCGCAAAGCTGTTATACGTCAGCCAAGTCACTCGTTGTTGCTCTGGCGTTAGCGTTTTATATTCCTCACTTTGGTAAACCGCTTTAACTCGGTCAAACAATTTACTATTTTGTGTCACCTTAGATGAAAATACCGAAAGTTTTGGCGCCAACTCTTTCGCTAATGCTCGCGATTCTTCTGATGATTTATTATTTCGCCAAATTCCATAGTACGTAAAGACACGATCTAAACTTTTGCCAGCACGCTCTAACTCAACAATGGTATTTTCAAATGTGGCAGACTCAGGGTTGTTAGCCACTTTATCAACATCAGCTAAGTGCTCAGCAATCCCCGCTTCAAATGCAGGTGTTAAATCAGCCAAATTCATTTTATCGAATTGTGGTACACCTTGAAATGGCCCTGAAAAAGGCTGTAGTAGCACATTTTCTTGTGATACCTGAATATTAGATGCTTGCGTCAATTCAGTGGTAGAAGTACACCCACTTAACGCAACCACAACGGCAAAGCCGAGCGCAGTCATTGTTGTTTTAATCATTGTTGTCTCTTTAAATTTTTGAATGCTTATTTATATACTCGCTCATTTTAATCGGGGCGGTAAAACATGCAATTGATTCGCGGCAAAAAGCTAAATAGTGCGTTTAATTAAAAAAGCACAGTTGCAATTGAAGAGCGATTGGTGCAAGTTAGTAAAAAACCACTCTGGCCAGTGCAATGGAAATTGGTATTTTTATTTATAATAACGTCGAAGTACTCGATTTTTGCGGTCCTTTTGACGTTTTTTGCACAGCAAATCGTTTCACCAACCAACATATCAATGTCAGTCTTGTCGCCCCAACTCACTCCCCAGTAAAAACAAGAGGCGGACTGAGTGTAAACCCCCATTACAGTATTCATGGGCACCCTAAATTTGATCTATTGCTCGTCGCTGGCGGACAATATAAAGAAGTGATAAATAACCCAACGGTACTGCGTTGGCTAGCAGAAACAGCAAGGCATACTCCAGAATGTGCTTCTGTATGCACTGGGGTATTTATTTATGCTCAAGCGGGTATTATCGACGGTAAACAAGTTACGACTCACTGGAACGATATTCAAACCTTACAAACTCAGTTTCCACAGCTCCACGTCATTAAAGAAAAAAGGTTTGTAATCGACAATAACTTTATTAGTTCAGCGGGTATTACTGCTGGAATAGATATGAGTTTATCCATTATTCAATCCCGATTTGGCAAGCCTGTTGCCACCAAGGTAGCCCAATATATGGACTATAATACGCAGCTGTAATATTGGCGCTAAATTAACAAAATAGTCCAATCAAGAAAGACTAACTTGCTTGGACATGCTGCATGTCTTTAATGCACTCATTAACATAGGCAAGCTCTTTTTCCATCTTTTTATAAAGAGAGGTATATCGAGTTACACCTTGTTGTGCTAACGCAGATTCTTCCAATTCAGCAGCCAGTGAATAAAGCTTTTCAGCACCAATGTCTCCGGCTTGGCCGCGAATAGCATGGGCAATGTGTTTTGTTCTATCATGATCAGTGGATTCAATCGACGCATGCAAGTCCGTAAATTTGCTCGGTGCATCCGCGATAAATAACTCACAGATCATCGCGTATAACGCGCGATCTCCTTGCATACGATCTAATGCATCATCAATATTAAAAGAGTTTTCTTCTTCAGGTACAGCCAAGAGCGTCGCAGAATCATTTTCTAGCTCGTTATATTCAGATACTAAGCTGAAGTTTATTAATGTGCCAAACAAACTATCAGGATTTACGGGTTTGGTAATATAGTCATTCATTCCAATTGCGAAACAGCGCTCTCTTTCTCCTGACATAGTCCCTGCAGTCATCGCTATAATTGGGATCGCTTTATAGTGTTCTGTCCCTTTGCCTGCTCGAACCGCCTCAGTTGCTTCATAACCGTCCATCAATGGCATATTACAATCCATTAAGATTGCCATAATATCTAACGATTGCTCAGCTGCAATGTTGAGCTTCTCTAATAGGTCTATCCCAGATTTCGCCGTTAATACGTCGATACCTTGCGAGCTCAGCATGCCCTTCGCTACCTCTAAGTTTATCTGGTTATCATCTACCACCATCACAATTTTTCCGGATAAAGCACTATATTGCTCAGAGTGTTGGTTCGGTTGCTCATTTTCATCAACCAAGTCAAACATAATGTGTGTCTGTTCTTGATTAATAAGTGCAAGCACATCTAAATAACGTATCGGCTTTGCAATGCTACAAAGTATATTTTTAGGCAGCTCCCCCTGAAGCGCATCATAAAAAATACAACACCGTTGTTCCGCTTCTTCGCTCTGCAAATGTAAGTCTAAATGGCTACTGTCTGCATCAATAAGCCAATATTTTGCATCCATCTTGGTTGTTAACTCACCAGAAAAGCGCTCAACCAGCTTTTCTAGCAACTGAAAAAATTCACTTGAGGGACTTTCAATATATATTCTAGACCCTGATAACACAGGCATAATATGCAAAGGTTTCGCACTGCTTACCGGGTAAGGCAATCGCAGTGTAAATTCACTCCCTCGACTTTTAACTGATGAGAATGAAATGTCGCCTCCCATAAGTTTACACAGCTGTTTGCAAATAGATAACCCAAGCCCAGTCCCGCCATATTGACTCGTCACGTTGGCTGACTCTTGCGAAAATGCTTGGAATAACTTGTCATAATTACTTTTTGAAATTCCCACGCCGGTATCGCGAACACTTACTTCTAACCAAATATGTTCATTGTCAGTCACCGTTTTTGCAACAACATATACACCACCTTTGTCAGTAAATTTAATTGCATTGCTGAGCAAATTATATAAAACCTGTTTAAGTCGACTTGAGTCACCAAATAACCCTAAATATTCAACCTCCAATGCATCAAGCTGATAATCCAAACGCTTTTCGTGTGCTTTAACGCCAATGGAGGAAGTTACATGCTCTAATAGCGTGATTGGATCAAACAACTCACAGTCTAGTTCTAATTTACCCGCTTCTATTTTTGATAAATCGAGAATATCATTAATTAAGCTTGTTAATGTTTGAGCACTGGTCTTCATCATGCCTAAATAATTTTGCTGCTGTTTCGATACAGCCTCTCGGCTCACCAGATTCAGCGTACCTAATATTCCATTTAATGGTGTGCGCATCTCATGGCTAATACTAGAAATAAAAGAACTCTTAATATTAGATGCCTCTTCCGCTCGCTTTTTAGCATTCTGTAACTCTGCGGTGCGCTCAGCAACTTGTTGCTCTAAGTAAGCATTGTTATGTTTGATTTTTTCTTTGGCTTTATTTTGCGCTGTTATATCTGTGACAAATAAAGCAAACCCTTGCGAGCTTGCATCGCTGCCACGTATTGGCGATACGGTTAGCTCCAACGCAATGGCTCTTTCATCCTCTTGCGGCAAACTGATCTCAAGTGGTTTAACTGTATGATTTTGACTGACTAACTCTAAGGTATCAGTAAAATAATTGTCCGACACATAATGTTCTAAGGCATGATAACCCAAACCAATATTACGCTTTAGTTCAGGAAAAAACCTTTGCGCAGCACGGTTAAAACTGGTTATTTGTAACTTTGTATTAAAGCCAATTATCCCACCCGCAGCACCATCGATAATGTCAGCAAACTCAGACTGAGTCGCTATGAGTTTTTGTGAACTTTTGAAATAAAACCAAATAATGGCCAACACAGTGATAAAAATAATGCTAAAGACAAAGAGTAAGCCATAGGTGCTCACACGCTTCTCGAATAAAATTTCAGCATATTGGGCCACTGGCATCGTAGCGGCTATTTTTATCAGCCCATGTTGCGCACTGGAAGACGTTCTTAAAAAATCTTCTTTTACAATGAATTGTTGCTCAACATCTTTGTTCAAAGTCGTCAGAAGTAAATCCCCAGATAACCATGGAGCGTGAGAATATAGCGCCTGCCAAGTCATGTCAGAACTAAGATCTTTGGTGAAACGCATGGTTGTATTCGAATGATAAATAAAGTGCCCGCTTTGATTCAAAAGTAGCAATTGCAGCGCCGGGTCGATATCGCTATACAAATCCGTAAGCAATACGTCTGCGTTAAGGTTTAATACTAAAATTGAAAATAAAACATTGTCGTCATTGTATACAGGTAAAGCAAAGCGCAAGGTCGGCTCAATAGGATGTACTATTTTTCCTCTTTCTTTATTTAAATCGATTTCAGATACGTACAAACTGCGCTCATTGAGTTCAAGGGTCTCTAAAAAATACTCCTTACTTGCCTTATTTTGTAATTTTGCTTTGGGCTGCACTTTTACAACACCACCAAAGCGGTCAACGCGTACTAGCTCATCCCCCGTGCCACTATCAATCAGTCGTAACTGACGAATGTCAGTGTAGGTATGCATCATGGATTGAAATGTCGTATTTAATCGCTCTTTCCATAAGGCCAGCGACGTGCCATCAAGAGGGTCTATATTGCCATTCAGTTGCGCTCTAGAGATCCCTTGTATCGGCGGTGTTTCTAATAAAAAATATAAAAAATCACTATTATTTTGAATGTACTCAGATAAATGCTGCTTTTTATTTTCTAGCAACTCCGATAAAGAGTCATTAACGTTTACTTGTGCTTCACGTTGAATTTTTTGTTCAAAAAAGAAAAGCGATGCTACCAATGCGAAAGTAAGCATGACCAAAAGAAAGGGGATCGATAACTGTCTAACAAGCATAGTTACGCTCTTATGCATGGTGTTCCTTCAATACGCTTACGCGTCCTTGTTAACTTTGAATGTGTCATGCAAACAGCGTACTAACATGACTGTTCTTACACTTTAGA
This sequence comes from Pseudoalteromonas sp. MSK9-3, assembly GCF_003590335.1. Classification (GTDB taxonomy): domain Bacteria; phylum Pseudomonadota; class Gammaproteobacteria; order Enterobacterales; family Alteromonadaceae; genus Pseudoalteromonas. Next base: position 150,164 of record NZ_MIET01000022.1, read on the forward strand.
ATAAATAGATCAATTTACAACTTAATCAGCAGAACATTTCCAATACAAAGTCATTAACTATGCCTTGTTGTGCCTAGAATAACCCCTTAATAGCCGAGTGTCTGACATAGGCTAAGTGTTATGTATTTTTTAAAAGTAACGTTAATTGGTTGACGAACAGAGGTTCAGAGATAAAACAAGGGTGGCGATACAGCAAGGGCAGCGATAAAAGCAACAATGGGTGACAAGCACCTTTGGCTGGCACCTATAGACCCGGCAAATTCCTTATTCCATCACATACTACCTGCAAGGAAAGCACTAGGAACAGGACATAGTAATGAAGGGGCCGACAATAACCCCTTCTGCACATAGTTAGAGATGAATGTCGCTATCGCTCTGTGAGTAGTTAAATAACAAGCTTTTCAATCCCCCCTCTGGATTAATATCTACAAAAGCAGAAGGGTTTTTCAAGCGTTCAATAAATTGCACATCAGGTGCTTGCGCTTGCATTTCGTCAATTAAAAATTGCGACTCTAAACTAGGGTCATTCACACAAGCCAAAACATGTGCGCCATCCTGGAGTAACTCAGGTAGCCGGCGTAATATTTTTTTATAATCCTTAGTTAAAGCAAAGCTCCCTTTTTGAAAGGTGGGCGGGTCAATAATGACTAAGTCATAGGGTCCAAACTTACGTAACTTACCCCATGATTTAAATAAATCATGGCCCAAAAACTTAACCTTATTGGTATCATGTTCATTAAGTCGGTGGTTTTCTCTGCCTTTACTCAGAGCCGCTTTTGCCATATCTAAATTTACAACTTGAGATGCGCCACCCGCAATGGCCGCTACCGAAAAGCCACAAGTATACGCAAATAAGTTCAACACATTTTTTTGCTGCGCATGCTCCATAACCCATTTTCGACCATTTTTCATATCGAGAAACAAGCCATTATTTTGCTTTTGGCCTAAATCCAGTAGAAACTTTAAGCCATTTTCAGTCACAACTTGAGTATGCGCAAGCGTACCAAATAATACGTCCATTGGTGCGCCCGCTCTACTTCGGTGATGCAGTAACACACTATGCACATTATTTTGCCATATTTCTAATTGAAGCCATTGCTCAACGTGTAAAGTTAATGCTGATAGAAAATCTTCGGAATGCTCTTTAAACAAAGAAATTAAAATCTGTCCATTTAACCAATCAATTGTGATCTGCTCTAGCCCTTCAAAGCATTGCCCTCGACCATGGAACAAGCGAAAAACTTCATCTCCAAAACTATCGATTTGGCGAACATGTTGGTCAAGCGTAACTAAAGCAGAGGGAGTCATATTTTTATACACATCATCTTAAATGCCGACATTGTACTGTGCTGATGAAAAAGTAAAAGCCAGATTGAGCAGAAATCGCGGGGAAAAACGCTCATGATTAAAAAAGAGACTATTCGGCTGAATAAGTCTTAATTTGAACTGTCTGATTCGATTAACAGGATTCAATCAAATCTGCCAGTTGTGTATGTGCCAAAAGCGAACCTTAATGGTTACACGTTTCTGCTCTAAAACGTGTTTAGTCGAATGCCTCAAAAGAATAGCGGCCGTCAGAAAATTATTTTTAAAGCACTGACCTTATGTCCAGTTGCTTTGTGTTTCTTCTATAGTCAAGAAAACGACCCATTGGGTCGTTTTTATCCTTTCCGTAATTTCTATAATGATTAAAAATATATCTGTAGCAACAAGTTAGTTAGTTAGTTAGTGTGATAGAACTGGTACAATGATAAAAATGACCCGTGGCTCGGTAGAAAAACGACCCAATGGGTCGATATTAAATTGTTATATTTTAAGGAAAGCTCGGTGTTGAAAAAGCTCAATTTTCTATTAGTTATAGTACTTCTTTCTGGTTGTAATAGTGATGCGAACGCAACTAAACAAAAGGAGTACTTTTTCTCACCAATTGGTTGGAAGTTTCATTTACCTGACTATTGGATCCCCCAGAAAGGCTCAAATATTGAAAAAACACTAGAAAAATACGGCGATAAATTACGTATTGATGATGCTCAAATGGAAAAATTTCGTAATCAGCAAGTTTTCATGATGGAAACAAGTAGTGGGTTTAATAAATTTACTTCTGAAGTTTCATCATTTTCAGGCTCAGAATTAGAATTCGAAAATGGAATTGCAGCATACAAAAATCAATTGATGTCACAATTGAAAGGAATTTCTCCAGAAGCAGAAATTAACGTTGGTGACGTAAATGAAATATCGATTGATGGTCAAAAATTTAGTGTGTTTGAAACAAAATTTAAATTCGTAAAAAGTAAAAACGATTATTTCTACATGCAAGTTTATATGGGTAATGTAAATAGTAATATATTATTAGCTAGCTACACTTGCATACATGGCTCAAGTGAATGTAAAACCGTAAAACAAGCATTTGAGAGTTCAACGTTTAAAAAAATATAACAAACGCTTCATGGTTCGCCAGCAAAGCTGACTAGGACAATAATACGCTGGGCTGCGCCCAAAGCGCGTATCATTGCCCCATAAGCGAAAAGTTATATTTATAAAGATACATCGGAGTTTTTGTGAAAAAAACATTAATTATACTTAGTGCCGTGGCTATGGTTTCAGCTTGTAAAACAACACCTATCAATCAGGCATCAGATTCGGAAGTTCAAAAGTATTTTCAAAATTTAGAAATAAAGCCACAAAATGGTTCTGTGAAGCATATTAAATTTGGGCAAATAAAAGCAACTGAAGAACCGTATGCTACAGAGTACAATGAATGTCAAAATGAAGCTTTTGCAGGGAAAGTTTTTACGTTCGGTACTGTTGAAGTAACAAACCCTAAGAAACTATCCCAATATTCTGACGATAGCTTAATTCGAGACTTAAAGTTTATTTTAGCTAAAAGAAAAGATGTGAGTATTAAACCAGTTTTTGATGATCCTCGATTTAAAAGTAACTTAGAGCAAATAAGAGAGTTAAAAAGAAAAACTCTTGAATGTGTGAAAAAAGCAGGTTGGTCATATTTATCTAACAAAGAAGTTAGTAAATAAATATAACAAACGCATCAACGCATGGACTAATAAAGCTTGGCTTGGTTCGTACCTCACCAATTTTAGCCAAGCTTTATTAGCCCGTTATGCGGGCGTTGGTATGACTCCCACTGTCAAGTTAAACACACTGATCCCTGCTTAACTTTAAGCCATAATCTCTCAACTCGAATTAGAGCGAGCTAATACATAGGATGAAGCAAGTGATTTCGTCGGTTTTCATGCTGATATTCGTTGGTTGCTCACTTTCGTGAGCAGAGCAGACCTTACTTAGTTCGACGTGGCACCTGTCTTCAGTCTATGTTCGTGGTTCAATGCTGCGTTTGCAGCATTGCTATCCTAACGCCGTCGGTAGTTGTGCCACACCCGATGCTTGACCCAATGCATTAACTCTAATTCGTTCATTTTAAGCTGGTACGCGTGCTAAACGTAATCTTGGATTAACGGGTATCAATACGAACATTTTAGAAGACACCCAACGTAAATTGATTGTGACACGATGACCAGCATTAACTTTTGAATAAATGTCACTTATTGATAAAAGGAAAAAGTCTGAAGCAGCGTCATCTTCTCCACATTGGCCTTGTTAAGTATGCAAAATCGGGGTCTTACGATTTAGCGAAAGGGTTAATTCAAGTGAAGAGACCATGAAATTAGCACAAACGAGTTAGCAGCAGAGCTTGCTGAATTAAATCAACGCGTTAACCGGCTTAAGTGTTCGAGCTATGAAAATGCGTGCGCGATGAAAATATCATTGATAAATCAGCGAAAATTAGCTCTAATGGCAGGATAAAACGTACTGAGTAATGCAGGGATGGCTTAATCACGAAAGATAAGCCGATAAAATAGGCTCGAGACAAGTTACGCCACTAAAAGCAAATTCCCATAGCATAAATAACACCAACTCTGACACACCGAGCAGGTAGCGGCTCAGTCCAACAAGCGATTATGCAGCACAAACAACGCACAATTTTAACTGACACCCACCCCAAATTGACTGTTTTTCATTCATTACTTATCTTTTAAATTCAGCTTAAAAGATAGGTGTTTTACCTCATGGCTACAGCACGGAAAAGGCAAGTGAGTTTAACTGATACCAAATACTACCATTGTATTTCACTGTGCGTTCGTCGTGCGTATTTGTGTGGTGAAGATAAGGTAACAGGGCAATCGTATGAACATAGAAGAGGTTGGATAGAAGCAAAGCTACTTGAACTTGCCAAAGTGTTTTGTATTGATGTGTGTGCGTATGCGGTGATGAGTAATCATACGCATACTGTACTTTATGTAGATGATATAAAAGCTAAAAGATTGAGTGAAAAAGCGATTATTATCAGATGGCATAAGCTATTTAAAGGCACCAGACTGTCTCATAAGTACCTTCAGGGTGAAAGGTTAGACTCAGCGCAGCAATACTTTTTAAATAAAGACATTGAACAATTTAGAGAGCGCTTATCGAGTATCAGTTGGTTTATGCGGGTACTGAATGAAAGCATTGCCCGAAAAGCGAATAAAGAAGATGGTTGTACGGGTCGATTCTGGGAAGGCCGTTTTAAATCACAAGCTTTACTTGATGAAGCGGCACTGGCGGCCTGTATGGCGTATGTTGATTTAAACCCAATTAGAGCCAAAATGGCTGACACACCCGAAACGTCAGACTACACGAGTGTTAAAACACGCTGTGAACATGCCAAAGAGGGCAAACAACCTAAACACTTAGCACGTTTTGCAGGTAGCCCCCGAAAGCACATGCCAAAAGGTTTACCCTTTGAATTAAAGTCCTATTTAGAATTAGTCGAGCTAACAGGCAGATGCATGCGAGTAGATAAACGAGGCGCTATAAGCCCAATCAACTCTTCAATTTTAGATAGACTCAACATAGCCCCAGAAAACTGGTTAAAACTCACCACCCAATTTACCAAAGTATTTCATGGCGCAGTAGGGCGGCCTCACAAGCTTGATAATTATTGCGCGAGTCTAGAAATAAAACGGCGAGCTAATTACAAGCAGTGTGAAAAGTTACTGGCTTGATTTTGGCTATCAAGGTAATCTCTAGATAACTAATACACCATGGTTTGGCGGGTTGGCCGTGCCTTATCGCTGGGGATGAGTTAAGTATTCTCTATTTTTGAGCTTATAGCACATGTGGTTAATTCAATTTTATTAACTAGACGATATTTCAGATTGAACATTGCCTGTTCATTTGCACTCATTTTTAAGTGGATGTCAGTTATCAGTTTGTTGAATTCGGGAATGTAATTAGAGAGATTAAATTGAGAACGAAAGTTGATAGAGCTTTAACGATGTGTTTGTTGGCATATGGCATACCTATTACCTTAATAGGTATGGAAGAATGGGGGCTCGGTTTTCTTGGTACTGCGGCATTTTTGTTGACATATATGCTAACTACCACAGCTAAAACCTTAAGAAAGTCGATTAAAATACTAGATCCTTTTGTTTTTCTAAGTTATATAATTAATTTTACTGGATGTTGGCTTGTAGCCTTCAAAGGCTACGATGACAGTGTAAGTATTTGGATATATGTGGCTGTTTTTATTATGGGGTTTCCTGTATTTAAACAAGTACAACGCCATTTCGAGCAGGAATTAAATTAATTAACGATATTTAACACACTATTTAACAAGACACCAATGAGATTTTAACTGACATATATGGACACTCCCGGTATGTCAAACAAAATAACTCTGGCGGGGTAGAATAAACTACCTCGTTTTTTCATTTCTTCGCTGCCACTGTTTGACGTTTGACCCATTTGCAATAAAGCGTTGCTCTGACATATATCCGGGCTTAACTGTTATTTCAGTGCCCCTAATGAGCTTCGAGCCTATACACCCTAATTTGAATACACCCAACCGGTTTATATACCGTGCCTTTGCCGGGTTTTGTATAGGCAGGCTAGGCCTTTTTTCATCTAACTGTAGCGAACAATGATAGGCGATTGGCAAGTGCTCTCAACACCCACGCGGGTTAAGTTACCCTTGTCATTTACGAGCTGCCTGCCAATCTAACTTGGTGTTTAAGCATTACCTTGAACCTGGTTGCATGAACGTATCGGGCGGTAATATTCATTTTTTTGAAGTAATATCCACATTAACCTTGCCAGACGATGTGCCATTGCAACCGCTGCTTTATTTACCCCACGCCTTTGCTTGATGGCAGTGACCCATAGGTTCAGGTCATCGTCTTTTTTATGTGCGTGGTTTACAACAGTTCGAGCACCATGAATAAGTTGCTTTCTGAGGTATTTATCTCCACGTTTAGTAATTGTGCCCAAACGATTTGTTTCTCCAGACGCATATTGCCTAGGCGTAAGGCCAAGCCAGACGCTAAAGTCTTTCGCACTTTTAAATGCTTGGCCTTTATCGATGCTGGCGCTGAACGCGGAGGCAATGATAGGGCCAATCCCTGGAATGGATTGCATAATTTCTGCACTGGTGTTGTGGGTGTTAGTTTGTTGAAACAAGGTATCCATGAGTTTAATTTTTTTATCATAGCTTTCTAACTCTTGTTGCACCTCTAACAACATGAGGCGAATAACAGGCTGAACATCTTGTGATAAAAGTTCATGAATATGCTTTTTGAATACAGAGTATGCTTTGGGAATGTGGAACCCAAATTCAAGAAGTAGACTTCGAGTTTGATTTATACAAGCTGTGCGAGTACCGAGTAGCCTTTCTCGTATTCTATGTAAACAAAGTACGGCTTGTTGCTGTTCACTTTTAACGGGAACAAAGCGAATGCTAGGCCTTCTACTCGCTTCATATATTGCCAAACAATCATTCTTATCATTTTTGTTACCACGTACAAATGGGGTGACATGTTGTGCAGGAATTAAATTAACTTGATGACCAGAATTTAAACATGCTCTGCCCCAGTAGTGAGAGGACGAACAAGCCTCCATAACGACTTCACAAGGCGGTAAATTAAGGATTATTTTATGGAGTTTTACTCTAGAAACCCGCTTTGAGAAACAAGGTTTTCCGTGTTCATCAATTCCAAGAAGTTGAAATACATTTTTTGCTAAATCGATGCTTAATATACTAACGTTATTCATGATGGATGCTCCTACTAACTATCGTTATAAACTGTTGTGGTCAACTAATTCCGGACAGTGAATTAAGTTTTTCTTCTGCTACTGCAGGGGCTTTCATATCATTATGACTATGCGGCCTGCTCCAGTTGTAATAGTTCATCAAATAAAAGCTAATATCTTGCTCTGCTTCCTTAAATGAGTTGTAGCCCGTACTTGGAACCCATTCTGTTTTGAGGCTTCTGAATACGCGCTCCATCGGGGAATTATCCCAACAATTACCTCTGCGGCTCATGCTTTGTGTTATTTGAGGAACATTTTAGAAGACACCCAACGTAAATTGATTGTGACCCGATGACCAGCATTAACATTTTGAATAAATGTCACTTATTGATATAAAGAAAAAGTCTGAAGCAGCGTCATATTCTCCACATTGGCCTTGTTAAGTAAAGAAATTTAGAAGACACCCACCCAAAATTGACGATTTTTCATTCATTGCCTATCTTTTAAATTCAGCTTAAAAGATAGGCGTTTTACCTCATGGCAACAGCACGAAAAAGACAAGTGAGTTTAGCTGACACCAAATACTACCATTGTATTTCACGGTGCGTTCGTCGTGCATATTTGTGTGGTGAAGATAAAGTAACAGGGCAATCGTATGAACATAGAAGAGGCTGGATAGAGGATAAACTGCTGGAACTTGCCAAAGTATTTTGTATTGATGTGTGTGCGTATGCGGTGATGAGTAATCATACTCACACTGTACTTTATGTAGATGATATAAAAGCTAAAAGACTGAGTGATAAAGCGGTTATTATCAGGTGGCATAAGCTGTTTAAAGGTACCATACTGTCTCACAAGTACCTTCAAGGTGAGCGATTAGACTCAGCGCAGCAATACTTTTTAAATAAAGACATTGAACAATTTAGAGAACGTTTAGCAAGTATCAGTTGGTTCATGCGGGTACTGAATGAAAGCATAGCCCGAAAAGCGAATAAAGAAGATGGTTGTACGGGTCGATTCTGGGAAGGCCGTTTTAAATCACAAGCTTTACTTGATGAAGCGGCACTGGCGGCCTGTATGGCGTATGTTGATTTAAACCCAATTAGAGCCAAAATGGCTGACACGCCAGAAACCTCAGAGTACACAAGCGTTAAAACACGCTGTGAACATGCCACAGAAGGCAAACAACCTAAACACTTAGCACGTTTTGCAGGCAGCACCAGAAAACACATTCCCAAAGGTATACCGTTTGAATTAAAGTCGTACTTAGAGCTGGTAGAGCTAACAGGCAGATGTATGCGAGCAGATAAGCGAGGCGCTATAAGCCCAATCAGCTCCCCAATTTTAGACAGACTTAACATAGCCCCAGAAAACTGGTTAAAACTCACCTCACAATTTACCAAAGTATTTCATGGCGCAGTAGGGCGACCTCAAAAGCTTGATAATTATTGCGCGAGTCTAGAAATAAAACGGCGAGCTAATTATAAGCAGTGTGAAAAGTTACTGGCTTAATTATTATACCATCAAGCTAATCTCTATATAATCAACACGCCATAGCTTGGTGGCTTAGCCGTACCTTATTACTGGGCATGAGTTCAGTTTTTCTCTATTTTGGAGCTTATAGTACATGTAGTTAATTTAGTTTTATTAACTTGATGATATCTCAGGTGAATATTGCCTGCTTATTGGTTTTATTTTTTTGAATGGGTGTCACTGTTTCTCTTGAATTTACCTGTAGAGAAAAAACTATGGAGCAATATCACTAGATATCTTGTGTTTCCTATTAAATACCTTCTTTTGGGTTTGGGGGAATTTTTTAAACCAGCATCAATTTGGGCTTTTATGGCGTTTGCTTTTCTTCTAATCGGTTCAATTATTATGAAAAAATTAGAAGTCGCTCCAGAATTTTCTTTAATATTGATGAACGTATGTATATATCTTCCTATGGTTTTAGTTCTTTGTGCTGTTCCTAGTACATACGTAAATTACGGTGTTAAAGACGTACATATTCAGGGCAAGAGCATGAAAAGACATTATAAATTCAAGACCTTTTCAAGGTAATCTGTACTGCGCATCGCTTTCTTTTGCTTTGCGGGCATACCTTTCTTAAAGCTCGTTTCAGCTTTTAGGTGATTAAAAGC
>NZ_MIET01000023.1 GCF_003590335.1 Pseudoalteromonas sp. MSK9-3
GAGATGAGTTCTCACTAGAGCTATAAGCTCTCTGAAGGGCCGTTGGAGACTACAACGTTGATAGGCTGGGTGTGGAAGCATGGTGACATGTTAAGCTAACCAGTACTAATTACCCGTGAGGCTTAACCATACAACGCCAAAGTGGTTTAAGCGACAGAAGTTAGTGTTACTAAAGTAGCGTTTTACAGAATTGGTCATAGATTGACTAATATTTATCAGAATTCCAGATTTAGTTGGCTTGCGACAGCGAGTTAACACACCAGATTTGCTTGGTGACAATAGCGTTTTGGACCCACCTGACCCCATGCCGAACTCAGAAGTGAAACGAAACAGCGTCGATGATAGTGTGGCAGTTGCCATGTGAAAGTAGAACATTGCCAGGCATTAAATTAGAGAAACCCGTTGCAGAGATGCGACGGGTTTTTTGCTTTTTGGGGTTTAGGAAAGGGACTTGAGAAAATGGGACTAGGAAGGGATTTCAGGTCGCGATGCATGAAGGATAGTTAAAGACAATGGACCCTGAAATGAATTCAGGGAGACGGAGATATTTATTTAGAGATGGGGTTTTTATTACACTCACCTAGTTGTCTTCCTGACGCAGGTCAGGATCCAGAGAAGCGAATTCACCTCACTTCTTTGTCCTCCTGACGTAGGTCAGGATCCAGAGAAGCGAACTCACCTCACTTCTTTGTCTTCCTGACGAAGGTCAGGATCCAGAACAACCTTGAATAACCGTGCCAATCTGTCTTATACCAATTACATTAATTAAAAACTACACTATTGTTCAGTTTCTAGCACTTAGGCTTTTGGTTCTATCAATATCTTTGATTAATGTGTTCCAAGCTTTACTACAACTTTCAATAATTCCGTTATAGCTATTAAAGCAAAGTCATGGAATGGCCGTTGTTTGAGCGACTTTAATTTAGTTTATAAGAATGATTTTGGTTTTTAGTAATGTAGTGTAGGTAATGAAGGTTTTTTATTTTTGATATGTTGTTTTTATAATAACGAGCTGCCAGTGTTAGAGAGAGTTGCTCTTTGATAAGCTATTTTTAGGAAGAAATTTTATATGACTGAGTTATTTCATTGGTTTGATTTGCTTGGTGTAATGGTATTTGCTATTTCAGGTACTTTGATTGCGCACAGTAAACACATGGATGGATTTGGGGTGGTGGTGCTGGCTACTGTTACAGCAATCGGGGGCGGAACCCTTCGGGATATTATTTTAGATGTGCCGGTATTTTGGTTACATGATGCAAGTTATTTTATTGCGATTGGTGTCGCCATCATGATCAGCGTTTATTTTTTAAATCGGCATAAGCAAATTCCACAGCAGATGTTACAAATAGCAGATGCGTTTGGACTGGCATTTTTTGCCGTAATGGGGGTGCAAAAAGCGCTCTCTATTGGGATGCCGGATACAACTGCTATCATAATGGGGGTTATGACCGGGTGCTTTGGTGGGGTTATTCGAGATGTGCTAGCGGGGGATATGCCCCTTTTATTAAAGGGTGAGCTGTATGCCATCACGTGTATATTCGGTGGGATAGTATATACTCAATTATCACACTGGGCGTTACCTGTTGAAGTCATTATGGTGTGTGCTATGTCTGCAACTCTTGGGCTGCGCTTGTTGGCAATGCATCATAGATGGGTGATCCATATATTTAAATACCCAGAATAGTTCAGTAATCAAAGGGACAAGGATATGTCACTTGCTAAAGTTTATACACGTGCCCAAGTTGGGATCTCGGCACCGGAAGTCACCGTTGAAGTACATTTAAGCAATGGACTACCAGCGTTTCATATTGTCGGGTTACCTGAGACCTCGGTAAAAGAAGCACGAGAGCGGGTACGCTCTGCGTTAACCAATTCAAAGTTTTTGTTTCCTGAGCAACGGATCACCGTTAACTTGGCCCCCGCTGATTTACCGAAAGAGGGCGGACGCTATGATCTGGCGATTGCAGTGGGTATTTTAGTGGCTTCCAACCAGTTACAGGCATTTCAGTCACACGACTACGAATTTTATGGCGAGCTGACTTTAAGTGGTGAGGTGCATTCGGTCCATGCTATTTTGCCAGCAGTACTTGCGGCAGAAAAAGCGCAAAGGTGTTGTTATATCCCACAAGGCAACGATCAGGTTGCCAGTTTAGCGCAACACTGTAATAGAAAGGCGGTAAGCTCTCTACAGTCACTATGGTTAGATTTACAAGGTCAAGACGCTCTGCCATTAAACATGCAGTACCCTGCGGTAAAAACACATTCAATTAGCTCACATTTAGATATGAGTGAAGTCAAAGGTCAAAGTGCAGCAAAGCGTGTATTAGAAATTGCTGCGGCAGGGGGCCACAATACGCTATTTTTAGGGCCGCCAGGTACTGGTAAGTCGATGCTTGCACAGCGTATGCCGTCGATTATGCCCACACTACTAAACAATGAAGCACTTGAGACCGCCGCAATATATTCATTAATTGGAAAAGCTATTGATATAGAGAATTGGCGAAACCGGCCATTTAGAAGCCCTCACCATACTTGTTCGGCTGTTGCTTTAGTGGGGGGGTCGTCTAATCCTAAGCCGGGAGAGATTTCTCTGGCGCATAATGGTGTGTTATTTCTTGATGAGTTGCCTGAGTTTGTGTAAGAAATCACTTTATTTGATAATGAATCAAATAAAGTGATAGCCATTTTCAAGCGCTAGCATTAATCCAAGTAGTTATAGGTGTTTATATTTCATTGTCATTTTGCTGTTTTAATTGTGTTATTTTCACTTATCGTGAGAGGGACCAACTTTGCTTTAATAAAACTATAGAAAGGTGCGCTTTAAAAGTTGATTTTTCAGCGCACCTAGTAACGCCTTGAGTTTTTTGGTGAGCTTACCTTTACATTCGAACGAAATTGTTAATTTTTAAGTTTGTCTATAAATTCACTTTAAAAATTTGAAAAAATTTGAAAAAATTTGAAAACATCACAAAACACCACAAAACATCACAAAATGTGATAACTAAAAAAACCCAGCGTTTACCCTTCAATAGGTCGTAATAAGTCCATATGAGTCCATATAAGTCATATATGATGGTATTATAATAGTGTTTTGGAGGTCTTATAGTGATTTATAGTACATAATAGCTTTTAACTCAGGTTCAGTTCTCCCTCTACTTGACGCATAATTCAAATTTACATATTATTCGTTTGAATCTTACTTGGCGGTTTGATTCTAAAAAAATTTCGTTGTTAATATGACAACACTCAGCGCGGGGGGTACTTATCCTCCGCGTTTGTAAAACAGAATCAGTTACCTATACAGCCTGCCTTACATTTGTTTGGTGGGGTTTTTCTGTTGACATAAATAAATTTATTTTTTACTATTAATTTATCTTCCTGATATATCGGGTTAGATAAAGCTTTTGGGCTGTATAAGCCCAAAACAAAATTTACAAATATATTCAAAGGAGCCATCATATTGATAAAAGAAATTTTTTTAAAAAAAACCGCCAATCAAACCCCAAATGTTAAACTTTCTGATATTGCACGATTGTCAAAGCTTGAGCTTAAAAAAGTTCTTAGTGGTTTTGGAAAAACTAAGATGAGACGCGCTATTGAGTATGTGGCCCATCATCCTGGGGAGCTTACACATACCGTTCGTAGTCAATCTGAATGTAGTAATATTTCCGAGGCCTTTCGTAACGCAAATAAACGTTTGCTTAATGTAGGGCTTTTGATTGTATGTCAACCTCAGAAAGGAAAAGGCAAAACTCAGGACGTGCATCAGTGGTATCTAATTCATGCGCCTGTAGTTAAAGTAGGGGTACATCACGCTAGTAACGATCCTCGTTGATAGTGGTGTGCTATAAAAGCGCTCATCTGGGCGCTTTCATTAACTTCTAAATTGCTGAGCTCTTTGCTCCCCATATCTTTTATCCAAGGAAAGGAGTTAATCTGGTGCGCATTCAGGCCCCCAAATACTTTGTGCCCATGAAGGGTTGTCGATAAATGGATTTCTGTTTCCTTGTATAGCCATCACCTTATTATTTCTTTCAATTTCAAAGTTTGAAACTGGAAATTCTGTGTGCCATTTAAGAAGGGTGCAAAGGTCGCCAATCCAAGGCTCTGAAGCTTTTTCATTCTTATCTTCTAATACAAGGTCCGGCATTTTTTCATATCCGTTCAGCTCATTAACTTCATATCTGACAGCCATATAAAACAGCATGCGTGCTGTTTGGCCTTTAGCTCTATCGGAGGGTTCAAATGAATCGTTAGCTTTATCTAGTCTCATAGTTGTAGGCGCTTCCGATCCATCAGCTAATTTATCATTTATTATTTCTCCGCCGATATCGTACCCATAGTTGCTATGTCGCCCATTTATGTTTCGGTCCGCAGGTCTGAGATGATGTAAATCTGTATAACCAGCTTGGGACTTTTTCGAAAACCCTCTAGATTTTGGCCAGACATGCTCACGATCCCATGAATCATTTTTCCCTGAGCCTCTATTCGCTTTTGTGAAGTGGCGAGTTTCATCAAGATAAAGCATATGCACCTCTCCACACTTCGGGTTTATCGGAGCGCAAGATGAATCTGTAATGAGTAGCGCCTCCCACACATCTAGATTTTTGCCATCAAACCAGTCTTGATTATTTGAGTCCGTATATGGCAGTACTTTGTGATTATCTATGATTTTGTGCAATGCACCTTTTAATGATTCACCAGTTAAACCCTGTGCTTGAGCGTAATAATTGAAAGGAATGTGGGCAGTAGAGCTATAACTTTGTAGCAACAGTAACAGTGCGGTCATTGGTATGATTTTAAACATGAGAGGTCCTTCCATTCATATGTTTATATTAGCAGGCTAAAAGTTATCCAAGTCAAGTGCAAGTTTTTTTCCTTTATGGAAACACGGGTCCAACCAACCTTTAAAGTGATAATAGCGTTATTTGTTATCAAATAATTAGATTTATGTATTGAAATTGTGTGCAATTTCATTGTATAAGAACTGTAGGTAAGGCAATTCCTTGAGACCCACAATAAAATTTGCCCAATTATTATCAAATGCTAATTTTCATTATGAGTTTTGTTCTGGCGGTGGGTGCCAACAAAAAGAAGGATAATCATATGAAACATGCAGCACAGAGTTTCACATTAAATATTGCTCACGGTAACTTATCTGAAGAAGGCCTGTTAAAAACCATACTGAAAGAGTATGCAAAAGCTTTACGTGAAAAGGATAGAGGGACTAAAGGTTGGCGCTACTATTTGCATAAAGCAGCGGAAGATTTTGACCTGCAAAATTGGCGCGAAGTAGACAATATTGTCTCTAATAAGAAACAACATGGCGCTTGTATTGAGCAATTATATTGCTCATTGAACTCCGATTTTGGGGATGAAGATTACTACTTTTTAAGTATCAACCAGAAAGAGCATTTGTACTTTTTTTCCAAATGGGAAGGGTGGAGCAAAGATGGTTATGAGCTCCGTAGTACTGATGCTGTCAAGGGCGAACTCGTTTTGGATTTGGTTCGAGAAAATTTTAACCAAAAAATCTATCTAATCGATAGCTTTTCACAATTATTCAAATGGAGATATTGCTGGCGAGGAAACGCTTTAGTTAATGAAAAGCTACTTAAGGCTCACTGGCCAAAAGCTCTCCAGCCCAGAGTCGCACTTAACTTTCGCAGATTGCGCGGTTAGAAAAGTCATTAAAAGGAAGTGCTGAGAATGATGTATAGGAAAAAAGTTGCGGCTTTATACGAATTTGCATTTAGTCATTTGCCTCAGCACCTGTTTGAACAGTCAACAATTTTAGGTTTTGGTAAGATAGGCATTGATAATGTGTCTGACGAAAAGTTTTCAATTGACACCATCATAGCGCCGATTATTGAAGGTAAAAGAAGTTTAGAGCATGCTTATCGTTTACCAGTGAATATTTCTAATCTTGGCTTTTTAGCATCAAGAATGCCCATTATTAACGGAAAGCTGAGAGGGCGTGAGGTTAAGAATCAATTTTCCATAAGAGTGGATTTATTGCGTAACTATAAACCTCAACTTTGCTCTTTTGCAGAGTTACCAATAGATGATAAATGGTATTCCTGTTCATTTAGAGATAAGTTTAGCGATATTTTTGGGGCATTTTATTTAACAGCCGAAGCGATAAGGCTTGATACAAAACAGAACATTAAGGTATTTATACCTTGCTCAGAGATATTGAGGTTTTATTATCCACATACTTCTCTTGTTGAAGCAGCATTTACAGGAAGGCAAGCAAGACAGGCGCTTTATAATCCTGATATAGAGTTAAATAAAGATGATAGGCCTTTCGTCCAACTGCGCAAAAAAATCCCAGACGTATGTGCTCCTCATGTTGCCAGAATAAGACATTCTGACTTTGCTGAAAAAGTATTTGAAAGAATTTATACGGACTCAATCCATAGTGTTCCCCTAACTGATAACGCACACAGATTATTGAAGGTTTACCCTCCACTACAAGGTGAGGTGGACTGGCTTGTTGAAGCCAATGAGCTTGAATGTGGGTCTCTCTTGATTAGCGGAATATACCAATGTAATGGTGCATTTCCGTTCAACGAACTTATGTTTGGACGGGACAATGACGGTCGTACACCTGAGGGGCGAAAACAGCCTGACTACTTGACCCCTTTTCCTGTTCACAAACCAACATTTCCCTCAGATACAGACTTAGGTAACCCAAATTCCCCGTTGCCACTTTCACTTGGAGGTATGGCTGATGTTCAAATTGAAACACTAGATATAGAGTTTGACTTTGAGCAAGATACCCCTAATTTTGAAGGGCTATTAGGCTTATCGGTTAAGAAGATAGAAAAAATGGCAGTTAAAGACCCTGAAGTAATGAATATCCAAGTATATGTGGGGGAAAAAGCGGTTGCCGGTGTAGTAGCTTCGGGGTATTTAAGAAATGATAACCAAGATAAATTTGCAAAAGCAGAAATATCGATGGGCACTGTCAAAAAAAGCTCAGTCGATTTAGAAAAGCGAAGCGCAAGTTTTTTCGATGCATTTGACGTTTTTCAAAACGCAATTCACTCACTGAAAGATGAATATCATATCTCTTGGCGAAAAGCTTCTGTATGGCGCATACCAACAAAAAGTAGCTTTTATTTGAATGCGTTTTTACCGAAAGAGATTGGGGATAATGATTTTCTGATGTTAGGGAAAAGAGACTTTGAGCAAAGCGGACCAGAGCGAAAGTTTGAATTGTCTCGCAAGTTTGTTATCGCGGAATTGTCATTCGATGATAAACATGTCTACTTTGTTGATTTTGAAAAGAAGAAGATGAATGCCCGTGATGGGACTGGTAGCAAACGAGATAGCACTTCGGTTTTATTCTTCTACGATACCGATGGTGATTATCTTAGCAATCAGCAACTTAAGAAAGTAATTTTGGGTTTTGCTGGAGATCGTTCTGGGTGGCCAGATAGTAAGACACGCTTTCGCTTACAGCATAACGACGATGTTGAGAAGTTTGCGGATAAACTTCACCGAAAAGCTAATAAGGCTTTTAATGTTTGGGGTACTTTGGAAAGCTTAGAAAATAAGTTTGAGTCTGAATTATCGAATTAGATTAAAAACAAATAGGAAATGTATGAAATCAATTTATTACTTTGATTGCGACAAACAAAGCCCCCAGGCAATTCTTATGGGGATGAAGTTAGCAGCGAGGAAAAGTCGTAAAAATCAAAGTGAGGTAATTGTTTTTGTGCCTCAATTAGAGCAGGTTAATGGAGGCATTTTTGACAATTACATCGAACAATCAAAATGTACACCGATAAAATAAAACCACATCGATATAGTGTTTTACAAATACAAAAATCCTACCGAAATACACTAAAGCTGGCACAAGTATCCTTACTTCAATAAACACCTCTCTAGTGGAAGTTACAATGTACGACTACAGTAACTAATTTAGTCTCTAGCAAAGCTTGGGAAGTCCACATAGATTTAAAGGATAAAGTTTAAAATACTTTCTGGACAGCGTGTATTGCCTAAGGCTCTTAGTCAATACACGTTTTGGCTATCATTATTTTTTGAGTGCTGCATATATAAGATTTTGAACTGTCAAACCAACTTCGTTTGACATATAAATA
This sequence comes from Pseudoalteromonas sp. MSK9-3, assembly GCF_003590335.1. GTDB lineage: Bacteria > Pseudomonadota > Gammaproteobacteria > Enterobacterales > Alteromonadaceae > Pseudoalteromonas. The sequence goes on from NZ_MIET01000023.1 coordinate 8,112, forward strand.
AGGTGTGCATGTATCTTTTTAGGAAGCCTGAGCACCCACTTGCATTTATCACCTGTATTATTTTTACGATTAACGTTCAAAATTTCTTCTTTGACTTCATCCAAATTTACATCAAAAAATCCAGAATATCCCAATATATAACCTCTTACTCTATCGCTACAGTACTCATTAAATGAAACATCAGCCGAATCTGCTTTTTGTTGTAACAAATCTTTAAATACCTTATCCGTATACATACCTATATTGCCAGAGCAAGACGTAGCCCTGATTTCTTCAACTTTTTGTTCAACTTCTTTCTCATATTCTTTCTTATGGAGTCTATTACCCCAAATAACCAAATCTTCTTCTGATGATTCCACAACTAGGGCTTCAATTTTTTTTAGCAAATACTCTTCAGCCTGATGACTGAAAGGGCTTGTGCAAACTAAACCAAACTTTCCTACTTCCGACACCCAAACAATATAGCTATTGCTGTCTGCATGATAATCCCGCTTTATGCACTTCCTAGCGTTAAGAATGAACCTATGATACTTCTCTAGCTTTTCAACAGTACTTACGCTTTGTTGTAATTGGTGCTTAGGATAATAAAGCTTAAAGTTCTGATGGAAAGCCTTTCTTACGAAGTTTCCACTGGTCTGAGCTTCTAGTTTTGCAGATACTCGCTTATTTACCGTTGTTTTCCTTTGTTCTTTCAGTTCAGCAGGTGTAACGCTAGAAAAAAGCATGGCTTGTTCTCTACCCGGTAAAATGCTTTTAGCGCCTATTGGAAACTTATGACGATTCCCTTTAGGCGCTTTAGCATTCCTTGCTGTAATTGATTTATCTACTTCCATTGGTTGATTCATAATAAACTCCTCTTCACAATCTCTCTCTGAAAACTGCTATTGGTGGTTAACTATGCATAGTTTTCACTTTTGATTCCTCAAAATAGAGATATCAGACAAACGAGAAAACGGCGAAAAGAAGACCCTTTCACCGTTAACTTTTAAAATCACTATTCTTTTCATGCATATATACTTTATCGTCAAGATTATAATACTTTTGCCTTGTTTTCTATCACAGATTAGCCTATAAATGATAGAAAGCAAAGAGAAATGAAAAATTACTTGGATAAGGAGTAGACAGTGATCGAATTTGATTTAAGTAACTTTCGTTTAGATGGAGATAAACAAAATGAAATTGACCCAAGGGAAGATCCACATATCAATGGGCCATTGTTCGCTGATAGTCATTTTCTTTCAGAGGAGTTAACATTAGGTATTGAATCAGCAATCCAATCACGAGAACCTGTTATTGTATTAAAGGAGGCATTTGAAACTAAAAAATACCCTTTAACTCCAACAGAGTTCCAAACTTCAGATGAAAAATATTGGTGGTCAGCCGCCAATACTGCTAATGGTTTAGCTAGTAAATTTGGACTAAAGCTTTGTAGTTATTATAGTGAGAATGATGGTGAATTGTTTGTTAATTTAGTCACAAATCCAAGCAATAAAAAATCACAAAGCTCTATGCGTGGACATACTGACGCAGTTGCTCACCATATGCCTCAAGAAATCAAGTTTTTAAATGAGAGCCCTAGTCCAGACTATGTAATGCTTATTGTTCTAAGAAACCCTAACAAGGTTCCCACTGTCGTAGCCTCACTTAGCGATATATTAGAGAACATCAGCATTTCTGCGATGGATCAGTTAGCCTTACCTCAATTTATTATTCACCCACAAGCCACTTTTAATATAGATCGAATTCTACATAACGTTCCAATTTTATTTCTGCAGCCACTCTCAATCAGATATAGTCATGGCAAGGTCAGCTATGACCTAGAGGGAGCGAATATCGATAAAGTGAAAAGAGCTATATCAGAATTAAACGAGGCAATTATTACCTCTTCTTCCGAGGTGTTCGGTAACCCTGGAGATATAATTCTTGTGAACAACCGTACTGCTATTCACGGACGAAAAACTCCGGGTCCTGATTCAGCTGGTGATAGCAGGTGGTTAATGCGAACTTATGCTATTTTTGAGGGGCAAAGAACATCCCATAAAGAGGGGGTTCCTTACAAGCTTAAGCCATAGGAGGTTAATTACTATCTGAGGTAAGACACCCAACCCAGTGCCAGTATTGGCTATTACTGCTGGCTTTTAACCTTAACCAAACTTTACAGATTCATGTGGCAGTCAGGTTTCAATTATTTAATTTAAACCTCCTTATCGGCTAAATATGCAAGCACGTCAAAATCAAGTTATATACTTTCCAAATGACTTAACTATCTGAAGGTAGGGAAGTCCATTGAGCTTAACCTAATAAATTACATGTACTCTAATCCACGCATAGACTTAATACGTATCAATCATACTTATACACAAACGCGACCAACGTAAATGTAAACGAAAACAAAAAGAAAGGAAAAAGTAAACAAAGTAAAGGCGAGAATTCACAAAATTCATTCTCCTACGTTGAACTATAGGGAGCAGAGTAATGTATTTTACTTAAGGCTACATGCGTGAAATTGGTCTACGCTTACTATGGTGGTGTATTAATTTGCAATCCCACCCACTCTACAGCTCGCTTCAAAAGCGTCGAAAACTTGACAAAAATGTTATATCTTTGTAAAGTTACATAGCTGTTAGATTTGTGGTACTTAAAATTAATCAACAGTTCAAGTTTGACTTTAAACATAGATTAAGGATATCCCTATGGACACAAGACTAAACAAGCGTGATAAACTAGTCTCGAAGACAAAAACGTCTGCGCTAGTTATCTCACTTGCGCTGGTCGCAGGTCTAGCTGTTGCAAAAAGCGAAGTAAAAGCTACCAGCTTAAATAATGGCCATGTCAGCAACGGTAAGCCAGCTTACCCACCTATCGAGCCTAAAGAAACTAAACCTCTTATAGATATTATCTGGGGTAAAATCACGGCTTAGAAGTTGGATTGGCCGCGTTCTTAGATGTATTGAACAACGCGGCCAATACAAAGCTTACTCAGAGCACCCAAGAGCTTTATTCATTTTTATATGCCTCAACATCGTATGTCGAAAATATTCACACCCACCCATTTTATTTTTTATCTTCATTAAATCATCTTTATAGGTACCATGCCCATTAAACACATGTAAGCTATATAGTGCCAATTTCACCCACTCTAGCTCATCAATAATTGGACGCTTTTTAAATTGCTCAATTTCCTTATCGTTCAACAAAGAGCTATCGGAAACGATGGCCAAAGCAGATCCTACTCGCTTTCTTGATTCATAAAAATCCTCTTTATTAGGCGTAAAATCATACCTAATCATATGCAGCTTGGCTAAGTTCAAATCTCTTACTGCTTCGTTGCCTTTGCCTAGTTTGTCTATTGGTAGAGTTGAATATCTAGCTATAGCGTCATCTATACCACTCCGAATTAGCATCACTCGATTGTCTTTAAAGTTTTCCAACGACTCAACATTATTCCAAGCTTCAATAATTTCTATAACCGACGTATATTGAATCATGTAGGTATCAAGCTGCTCGTAGATCTCTGGGTTTTTCCAGCGCGCGACTTCTTTCCCAACCTTTTCCCCAGCCAAAGCGTATATCATTAAACTTGGAATAATGACAACACACGCGAGCCCTATAGTCCATTTGCCTGTTAATTTGACTGGCCCTGCAGCTACTGAGTTTTCTTCGTTATACTGTTCGGACATACTTCTTACCCCTTTAAATCACGAATTGAAATGCTATTCTGTCTCTAAAAATTAATAAATTCATATTCCTGATGAGTAATAGTTAAAGACTATTTACTTACTTTTAACTCAATATCTAAAGCTTTGGATATTGATGATATATGAACCTTGAAATGGAGGAGTGAACAGGTTTGTTCTGATAAAAAACGCACTAATATAACAAACCAATGGTTTAATTCCCCATTTGATCGGAACCCATTGATTTTTTAATACACTTTCGGCGGTCTAAATTCTCTGACACCCATTTAGTAATCTGATCTGAAAATGCTAAGACAATCACCCCTCCACTTACTATCGCGACACATAGTGCAAATGCAAACTCAGTACCTGCAAACAAATACGTAACCCAAGCATCCCCTCCAAATCCAACCATACCGCTACCGAGTACTTTAAAAAAAAACTCTTTATTAGCTTCTTCTTTATACCCACAACATTTACATTTTATACTTGGCATTAGTCACCCATTTATTAGCTTTAGAGAACACATAAAATTAACACAAAACAATCAAAAAAGTCACCAAAGAAATACAACCAAACTCTTAATAAAGTTATTCTGTTCAGCTGATAGATTTACGCTTTCGATCGTATTTTTTTTCTAAATTGCGAGCAAGTTCCGATAGTCTTTGCTTCACAACTTTCTTATCGAAGAGTTCAAGCGTATGTAACAAAACTTCCATTGAATCTAATAAGTCACTTTTTCCTATATTAGAGCCATGAACCGCTTCATTGCCTAGAAACTTTACCGCACTAAAATACCCACTATATTCTGGAAAATCCTTTTCTAGTTTGATCAAATCATTATGCAGCTTTGAACTTTCAGAGCTATACCCTAATTCCAAACAGATCATTTCCAATGAAATTTTTTGGTTGAATGATAATTTTCATTAATGGATTTGATGATTTTGGTTCTACATTTGTTATGTTGGCATGAACGCGCTAAACCAAGCGTTTCAGCAATATTGGGGTAACTTACTTTATAGCCTCTGCGTTTCAAAAACATCGCAGCAGACTTAAATTCTGCGTCACTAGTCCAATAAGGTTGTCTCTTCACCTTATAACGAAGAATTTTATCAACCCAAAAAGGCACATCTTTCTCGTTAATGTTGAACGCTATTTTATTTAGCTCTAGAGCTGAGCAAGTGGATAAGAAGGTTTCAGGCCAATGCCTGAGAAGTATTCCGATGGAAGATAAAAGCTGGCACCTTTCTGTTGGCGTGAAGTGACAAAAGTTCTTTATGTTGTTCCCTTGATGTGAAAGTTGTAGCCCAAAGTACTCTCTTACTCTTGGCGCTGTTTTGTGGCGAAAAAATGGTTTTAGTAGAGTCCAGATTCCTGCTATGAAAAGAGGCATCAGGACTGAGCTGTTTTGTGATAAGCGGACCCAGCGCGATTCTATACCCGCACTTATGAGATTACATACATAAAGTAGGTGTTTATCATCTGTTACAGTGTGGTTCTCAGCAGATGAAAGTGGAAATCGACAGTTATAGCATTCAGCACAATCTTCAGTACTGTAAGATACTCGATGGAAATTTACAGGTTTATAGCATTTTGGACAGCAAGCATGAAGTGTGCACTTATGGATCAAGCACACAGGCATGAAACTAATACGCCAAAGGTTTTTAAAGTGTGCAATTTTTTGCTCACGTAGACAAGACGGACAAAACTGTATCCAATTGCATGTAAATAATCGGCCAGCACAATTGGCTGGTAGTAAATAATGAGATGCGAATAATTGATTTAATTCGATAAAATGGCGACGAGCGTAGTTTGCTGTATATAGGTTTGATATTAACTCTGCATCTATATTTGTTAGTTGACTGAGAATTGTTTCAGGGTGGAGAGATGAACTACCATTGACACAACCACCCCAAACATCAAGCCCTGATAAAACTACCTGTGTAAATTGAGTTGGATCGCATTGATTGGCACGTGCAACTCTTGTTAGCCAAGATAAAAAATGCTCGTTCTCACAAGGTTTTGGTCGCGCTGGTAACAATCCATGAAAAGACACTTGGCTAACTAGAAATACCAGTATAACGCCTACGCTCAGGCGTTAGCCAATCAATACTTCTCAATACATCTAGAGTGATCCGCTCCTCTCCAGAACTAATGGCTTTAATCGCGGAGCGGGTGAGGATTTCATTTATCTCACCAATCCAACCAGAGCTCATTGAAAATATTTCGGTTGCAATAAGTTGTGACTGCAAATCCGAAGGTTGCTCTAGAGGTATAATTAATTCAAAAGTCGCTAGCAGCTTTCTATAGTCAGTGTTTAGTTTCCATTGAGGTAAAACAACAGGCTCGAAACGGTTTGCTAGTTGTCCATCAGAGACAATTGCTGTGTGCGCTTCCATCGTACCAGCACCGACAATAACAACTTGTGTCGTATTACCAATGTACTTTAGTGTATCTAAAAGCTGTGCTTTCTTTAGCTTGGTTGTGTTCATTAGCACATGAAGTTCATCAATAATCAGCATCTTAACCCCAAACCTCTCAAAAGCATCAAATACTTTACGAGATTTAACTTCTTTCTTATAGCTATCTCGGTAAGGGATGTGCATGGCCTGAAGTATTAAAGAGTAAATCACATCGGGAGTTGGCTCCGAAGGGATTTCTATACTGACTACAGGGATAACCAAACTTTCAGAATCATGGTTTTCATAGGATGGGTGAGACTTGATAAACCTTTTTAACAAGAATGATTTACCATTGTTTGTGTCAGACTTAATTAAGAGGTTTGGCATTCTATGCGTTTTTGGGTGGTTTAGTAAATCTTCCATTTTTGCGAGAACTTTATTTGCAGCATTGTAACCTATCCATTTTTTTTTCTTCAGCTCAGCGATACGCGCTTCTTTTGGTAAACTAAGCATTTGTGCGACTTTAGGTTCTAAATGGTTCATCTTCACATATCCAATTCAATATCATCGTAGGCATTCACCGTCTCCCAGTCGTCAGGCTCTGTACTCTCAGGAGAGGTATCTGTGTTGTTGGTTGGTGAAACATGTGCAACTGCTTTTGGAGCTTGTGCCTTTCTCTGACGCATTCGACGGGTTGCAGTGGTTTCTTTGTTTGCAGACTCTTCTAATTCTTTTAGTTCCCGCTGAGCAAGAATAATTGCCTGTTCATCAATAGATTGAACCCCTTTTCTTTTGAGATGTTTTTGAATTTTTGATAGCTCAAATCGAGTCATGTTGGGAGCATCACGATAAACCCTCGGTATTTCTAAATATTCTTGAGTATCGGGATCTAAAAAGTATATGTATTGAATTTGATGTAATTCATATTTAACAATAAACTTATTGTCATCGGTAGGCGCATTTACCCCAATCCAGCGAGCAATAGAGGGGTGGAAATAAGTAACGTTGTCAATCGTAATGCCATATCGTTGCACAGTTCGTTTTTTAAAAGGTAAGAAATCAAGATACAGTCTGCGCTCATCTTCAATTATATCTGGCAACCCATGCATGGGCATTTCATCACCAAAAAATAGACCTTCTTCCCACTTTGCAAGTGGCGACATATTTAAATCTGAGTGTGTACGCATGTGATAGTACTTTGTTATGTAGACCGTTAACCATTTATGAAACTCATCGAAAGTAAACACAGCTCTTCCTTCCGAATCATACTCCCCCCGATCTTCAGGGTTTCGGAACGTGCTTCCTTTAAGGTTAGATATGTCGGTTTTGACCGTTCTCATCAATCGTTCAACATGCCCACCGTAGTCAGGACGGCCAAGAGGTCTCCAATTCAATGCGATAGAATACTCATGACATGCTCGGTCAACTGATTTGCTCCTAAAATCAGGCCCGTTGTCTGCGTGCACTGTTCTCATTAACCCCCAACATGGCCATGATGCATCAACGCCAATATTGAATAAAAACTTTTCTTTTCTACAAATGCTCTGTGTTAAACATAGAGCGACAGAAGTTGCGCTAGGTGCTTCTAGAGATAGATAAAATCCCGTAATAATCCGGCTGTATATATCAATAGCAAATGTCACCCATGGCCTGCCAATAGGCTGTCTATCTCTATCATCTACAAGGATCACATTAGGTTTAGTGTGGTCAATTTGAATACAGTCTAACGGGAATGTACCACCAGGAAACCTGCCTGTTGCTGGGCTATGTTTGCCGATAAGCTGTTTATTTCCATAGCGATGTAAAGCTATTGCTTGTGGGGCGATTTTATTAACCCTTCTTGTAAATGAGGCAAGAGAACAAGGTTGAAGATCTGCTTTTTTACAATTGAATAGATAGTCATCATAAGCTTGTCTAACATTGGGTCTTTCAAGTTTTAGGAAGTCTCTCTGAATACATAGGTCTAGCAGCTTATCTTGTTCCTTTGATAGCCTTGATTCACCTTTATCTGCTCTTCTTCTATTTATTAGAGATGAAAGTTTGCCTGAGTCCCGATATCTTTTAAGCCAACGATAAAGGGTTGCCTGTGAAGTATTATGCTTTTGAGCTGTGTTAGCGACATTTTGCTCAGTGCAATTTGGGCCAAGATCTAATAGAGACTGGATGATACGTAGTCGATTGTTAGCCGTTTCCCATTCTTTTTCTGTTAAATCTGATAGATCAATTTTAGGAGTCGTATCTAGTTGTTTGGCGACGAATGGCTTTATCTCGCTAACAGGGATTTTATCTAGTTCCCTAGACGTTTGGTTGATACAAAGCACGTACTGTAGGTTAAGTATCCTAGTTATTTTGTGCTTTTCACCACGCCATAGAACTAATGAGCCGACTCTCAAGGGAATAGTAGTCATATAGTCTCCCAAATATCATTTGATATTGTAAGTGATGAGTGCATTGAAAGTGGGTGTTCTAGATTTGTGTGAACAGAACCATTGGATATTAACCGCCATAGAATTGGTGCCGCTTCAGCACGTTTCATGCGACAACAAAAGCATGCGGCAAGTAGCTCCCTTGGTGATGAAGAGCCTAGGTCAATAAGTGTATCAAGTAAGGCTTTGCCAATAGCACTTTCAACGGGAGATACTGTTCGAGAAAAATGAGAGAGGAATTCGATATTTTTAAGCAAAGGCGTTCTGATCTCTTTATCAGTGATAAGCTTAAATCTAAAGTTGTTATTATGACAATAATTGATGGCCGCCTTATACTTAGGTTTAAGCTTTGTCCAGTTTTTCCTAAGTTCATCTCGGTATTTAACTTCGTAAAGAGTCTTGGTGCTATCAGTAAATTCAACTAACACATCAGGCGTATAATACTGATTGCCAAAGTGTATAGTTAATGGCTGTTCTTCAAAATGCAAAACTTTATCATTGTGCTCCAACAAGAATAGAAAGTCTCGCTCAAGCGATGATTCAGCATCAGCCATTCTATCGAGCTTTTTACTTGGAACTCTAGCGGTTAGATTACAATATCCAGCCTGTATTTTTCTTACTGGCATAACTCCCTCTCATGCTAATTAGAAAATTAAAGTCTACTATCATTAAATGTGAATCATGTTATCACGTAAAGTGACTCTCCCCATTCAAAAATGGTGATAATCTATTGTTAGATTATCAAATAGAATGATAAGTGTCAGTTTGAGCGTAAGGTGCTCGACTCGCTACGTGAACCGATGGAAACCGGTTTGGTGACAATATCTAGAGCCGCTCGCCAAGTGGATTTTCCTGCTCGGTTTCAGCTGATCGCAGCATTAAACCCTAGTCCGACCGGGTCTATTTCAGATAAGCGGGCCACACCAGATCAAGTGCTTCGATATTTATCAAAAATATCAGGCCCATTTTTAGACCGAATTGATTTGCAAATTGAACTACCAAGGTTAACCACACAAGAGCTACAAACTGAAACTTGTGCAGAATCAAGTGAAACCATAAGAGATAGGGTGAACACTGCGCACCGTATTGCCATTGAGCGTCAAGGTATGTGTAATGCATTGTTAGGTAACAAAGCGCTTAGTCAGTTTTGCAAATTAGGTCATGCAGAATCACAGTTTTTAGGTGCTGCGACCGAGAAGCTTAACTTATCACCGCGTTCATATCATCGTATATTAAAGGTGGCACGTACCATTGCAGACATGGCCGGAAGAGCGCAAATAGACTTAGTAGATATCAAAGAAGCGTTAAGTTACCGAGCGTTTGAGCGGCTATTGTCTCAACTCACTCGGTATTGAAGGCTATAGTGTTAAGCAGAAAGCATGTAGCCTTTACCACGCACTGTGACAATTCTTTTTTGTTCTTTTTCGTCACCAAGCTTTTTTCTTAACCGACCAATCAACACATCAACGGTTCTATCGCTAGGGCTCCAATCAGGTTGGCCGATATCTTCTGATATTTTCTCTCTTGAAGTGGCTTTGCCTGCGTTGGCGATTAAGCAAATGAGTACCTTATGCTCAGCTTCTGTGAGTCGAGATTCTTCAGCTTGGCCGTTGATCAATGTTCGATTATCTGGATGAAGCTTAAAGTCTGCGTATTCGATAAACTCTTCAGACTCATCTTGATCATCGGCTATGGTTAGGCGTTTACATAACGCTCGCATTCTTAGCTCAAGTTCTAATAGATCAACGGGTTTACAGATGTAGTCATCAGCGCCCTGTGCTAACCCTGCTATACGGTCAGCTTGAGAGTCTCTGCTTGAGAGCATGATCACCCCAATATCTGTCAATGTATTAAGCTCTTTGGCAAGCTCTAGCCCATCAGTTGCAGGTAATACAATATCGACAATAGCGAGGGTAATTTTATTCGGTTCTTGCTGGCTACTTTGTACCTTTTCTAACGCACTTGCGCCGGTATTATCGACGTCGATCGAAAACTCTGTATTGGCAAAGTGATTTAAAATACGCTTAGCCAACAGTTCATCATCTTCTACTAATAATACGTGGATGCTCATAGTATCGCTATCTAATCAATAATTACCCCTATATTAGCATTGAGAAAAGTCAGCTGAGAAGTCGAACACGACTATTTTGTGATAAAAAGTGCTGAATAGCGATAATACTTTCAGAACAACACGTTTTTATTGTTAATTAGTGCCTTGAATAGAAAAAGTAGGAGGGTCATATGCTTAAAGGTAATGGAGGTATTGCCCATATTAAAAGTAGGGTGAAAGAGCGTAGCCCTCTCACCCAATAAAGTTATTTGCTATAAATGTGATCCCACCACTGAGGTTGATCTTTTAGGTGCATATCAAAATAGGCAAGCATTGTGTCCCACCAATGGAAGCGACGGTCGCGTACAATAATTTGATGATCTGCTCCTTTGTACTCGATCAGTTCAACATCTTGACCAAGTAGCTTGAGTGCTGTGTACATATTATGGCTCTCACCAGGGGGCACGTTAGTATCCGCATCACCATGAACTAGCAATAAAGGCGTTGTTACTTTATCGGCATGAAATACTGGACTATGTTGCGAGTAAAGAGATGGGTTATTCCATGGGAAGCTGTTTTTAGACGCTTCGCCTGAGTATAAGTAGCCCCACCAACCTTGGCCCCAGTATGAGGTAATATTAGAAATACCGGCATGAGCAATAGATGCACTAAATAAGTCGGTTTTGGTCGCCAGTAGCATCGTCATAAAACCACCATAAGATGCACCTAAGTTACCTAAACGGTTCTTATCGACAAATGGGTAGGCTTTTAAAAACTCATTAGTACCTTGAATAATATCATCTGCAGTATGTTCGCCCCACGCATTAACATGTTTGGCTGAAAATTCTTGTCCAAACCCTGTCGCGCCTGTTGGCTGCACTACATAAACCACATAGCCTTGTGCTGCCCATAGATTAAATGGATAGCGACCCGTAAAGCCTCTTGATACAGGTGATGTACCGCCATAATAGTAAATTAATGCCGGGTGCTTTTTCGAAGTATCTAGGTTATGTGGTAAGTAAACGCGGCCACTGATCTGCGTGCCAGACTCATTGGTAAAGTTAAACTCCTCCAAGGCGGCGATTTCGCTATTATCATAAGCAACAGGTTTCGAATCCCATAGCACTTTCGTTTTGTTACGTTTTACGGTAACTAAGCTCAGTGCTTGTGGTGATGAAGCTTGACTGCCTGTGACAAGAACTTGCCCTTTCTTACTATCCGATACGCTATACCGCTCTACAACATCAAAGCCTGTGTTGAGCTTTTTGAAGCGACGCTTACTTTCGTCATATAAATAAAGCTGTTTTGTATCTTTGTCCGTAACATTCAGCACTGCATCGCCATTGCTGAGTACCTGTAGGCCTCCAATTGCAGGGTCGAATTTTTTACTGAGAGCTTGCGGTTTTTCGCCATCATTATTCAATAGGTAGAGCTGACCATCGTAATTGTTGGCTAGCATGTCTTTTGGCAGGTTTCTACCAAGGCCTTGGCTAAAGTCGGGGCCCGCTATAACGTAAATGCCTTTGTCTGTGTATTTAGCTCGGTTAAATGTTCTATATTCACCAAGCACTTTTTCTGTGTGGTTCGATAAGTCTATTTCCACTAACTGGGTGAGCATATGTGGAGGCGCTGCGTAATCAACTGGGTTGCGAGTGACTAGTACGGTATTACGTTCATTATCAAAATCAGCTATGCGAGTACTAAGCTTACTTTCAGAAATGGTACTGACTAGTCCAGACTTTACATCGAGTAAAAAAGGTTGGCTTATTGAGCGTGCATATGACCAACGATCTTCAAGGCCTGAGTAATGTTTTACGAGCGTATGTTTGTCATCAGGTGTATTTGACCACGAGAAAATAAGCGTATCTTCGTCGAAAAATTGATAACCTGATGCGCCTGTAAAATGTTCTGCAACGGTTTTTATACTGAAATCTTTAATATTGAGTATAGAGACACGCTTATCTTGCGTAAACACAATGGCATTTGAGTCTGGTGACCATGATACTTGTGACGCTGATACGCCTGAAAGGCGATATAATACATCCCCCTCGATGTTTCTCAGACTGGTATTGCTAATTGCGGTATTTTTACGGTTTGCTTGATAGTGGCGTTCTGTCGCTGCGTAAAATTTTCCGTTTGGTGAAAGTGAGATTGCACTGATTGTTGGCGCATCATAAAGTTGTTTTGCCGATAGTGCAGTCGTCGTTTTTTGTGTCAAAACAATCTCATCATGCTCAGCTTTTGGTGTGTAATCAATTACCACCTTTTTCCAGTCATCTACTTGTTCAGTGATAATAATCACTTGATGGTCGCCTGTGACCGCATGAATGGAGAATTCACTTTTCCCTGTTAATGGCTCGCCATTGAGAAATACATGGGCTTTTTCGATCCCCGATAGGGCAAGGGTGCCTTCAACAAAACGTGTCGTGCTAAAATTGAAACGCAGTGCTTGCATACCATTAACGGTGAGTGCATTCACTTGCTCAAGGCTTTGCCATGAGCGGGTATTACCAAATACTTCCAGCTTTTGGTTAGGCTTTTGGTTAGGCTTTTGTAGCTGAGGTAGCAAATTATTAATTATGCTTTTTTGATGCGGTGTATTATGAGGTTTTATGGTACTTTGTGTACCTAATGGACCGATAAACTGTATTTTACTCTCATCGAGAGGTGCAGCGACCAGCTGTGTTGCTACAGCTGAGAGCAATAATGTAACCGCAGTACGGAAAATCATAGTTGAGCCTATTGTAGGTAATAATATTGGCCCAATATACCATATATATCACTATTAATAAGCGGTCATGCGACTAACTGTCGCCAGCCCAATTGTAAGGAGTTACCCGTTGTTTCTATTAGTTAGTTATATGCTAATTGCCATCACTATTTCATTTTTATGCTCTGTGATGGAGGCGGTGCTATTAAGTATTACGCCAAGCCATATTGCTATTTTGAAAAAAACGCGTTTGACGTTAGCACTGCGGGTGCAAGCTTTAAAGAACAATATAGATAAGCCATTGGCGGCTATTTTAACCTTGAACACTGTGGCCCATACCGCTGGTGCGGCTGGCGTGGGGGCTCAAGCTGCTGTGGTATTTTCTGATGCGGCGGTGGGGATTGCCTCTGCGGTAATGACATTGTTGGTGTTGGTGCTATCTGAAATCATTCCAAAGACACTCGGTGCAACCTATTGGCGTACATTAACACCTGTCGTCTCTTTATGTTTGGTATGGTTGATCAGAATTCTAAAACCGTTTGTTTGGTTATCTGATCAGTTAACAAAATTGATGGGCAGCAAAGAAAACGAAGCACAGTATATTCGACAAGAAATTGAAGCAATGGCTGAAATGGGATCTGAGGCGGGGGCATTAGATGAAGATGAAACCCAAACGATCCGCAGTTTGTTACGGTTTAAGCACGCGAAGTTAGAGAAGGTTATGACACCTCGAACGGTGTTGTTTAAAGTTCATAAAGACATGACGGTGCATGAGTATTTATCTGAACACGGCGCTATTTCATTTTCTCGTGTATTAATTTACGACAAAAATACCGATGACATTATTGGCTTTGTGCATAAAAACGATATTATGCTGGCGTACCATCGTTTGGGTGAGAATTATAAAATTGGTAAATTGGCGATTGATCTGTATACCGTTCCAGAAACGTTGGCAGCTCCTGAATTGTTCCAAACACTACTGGAAAAGCGAATTCATATTGCTTTAGTAATAGATGAATACGGTGATATTCAAGGTATAGTTACCCTTGAAGATATGTTGGAGTCTTTAATGGGCATGGATATTGTCGATGAGCGAGATCAGTCTTCAAACATGCAACTTGCGGCAAAACAAAAGTGGCGCGATAGGGTTGATAATCACTCGCACCTGATTGAAGCTGATGAAGAGCAGTTAGAAAGTAAACCTAAGAGTTAGAGTTTGTCATTCTGAGCCAAGAGTGGATCCAACGGATAAACTCTTGTTTTGGTTTTGGTCGACAAATTAAGAAGCCTTGCATAAGTAGGTTATGTTTGTATCTATCTAGGTATTGTAACTCCTCGATACGTTCAACGCCTTCAGCTACAATGCTCAGGCGTTCGTTTTGCGCGATATCAACTAAGCTATCAATGATCACTTGTGAAAATCGGTCAGATTCGACATGAGTGATCAACGAACGGTCTATTTTTATCTCGGTGAATGGCAAAGATTTAAGCTGATGCAAATTAGTAAAGCCAGTACCAAAGTCATCTAATGAAATCTCAAATCCGCGGATCCTTAGGCGGTTCATCGTTTCTAATTGTGTGTTACTTTCTAATGGCAAGTGCTCGGTGATCTCTAGAATAATATCCTGCGGTGTTAAACGATTAAGCTCCAAAATAAGTGCCAGCTTATCAGGGCAACTCGGGTCATTTAATTGGCTGGGCGATAAATTAAAAGCCAATCTTGCAGGGTGGCATAGTTCTGAGCGAATACTTTTAAATTCTTCGGTGGCTTTTTCAAATAACTGAAAAGTTATCAGGTTGATCAAATCAAGATCTTCAGCAGGGCCAATAAAACGATGGGGTAAAAGCGTTGTTCCTTCATCTTCAGAAACAATGCGCGCTAGTACTTCTATGCTGGTGACTTGTTTTGTCGCTCGATTTACCTTTGGTTGATAAAAAGGCGTGACTTGATTATGGCTAATTGCATGTAATAACTCACTTTCATTTAAAGGAACTTCTGTATGATTTAGAGGGGAAATAAATGACTCTAACTTGTGAAGTAATCTATCCACCTCTGATAATTGTACGGGTTTGGTTATATTGCCAATCAAATGTGCATTACATTGCCTTGCTAAATTAGCTGCTAGATCAATGACTTTATTATCCATTTCAGAAATAATCGCAACGCCTCCAGCATACTTTAATTCGCCGAGTTGCCGGATCAACTCCATACCATCCATCTCTGGCATGTTTAAATCGGTAAATACGGCATCATACTGATGGGGGGCTTGTCGTATTTTTTGCAGCGCTTGGGTAGCATCGCTACAGCAGCTAATATGCGTCACTCCCAATTCAGTCAAAATGGCTTTCATTACCATCAAAATCGCCTGAGAATCATCGACAACCATTATTTTATTTACTTTGACCGTCATAGCATTTCCTTTGAAAACATTGCTGCTATGAGTTTAGTACAGCCTTAGGAAATTAAAATTAATTTAGGTGAAAAGTAGGTTTGTATGCATCTGGATTTGTTGGGATAATAAAGAAAAAATCAGTGTAATATTGATATGACAAAAGTTGAATTTACCCTTGCTGATCTCCAATTTGTGGTTCATGCGTCAGCAGAACAAATAGTACAAGTATTTTGTGATAAGCAAGCACTTGCGCTGGAAGACGGTGGTAACAATATTTACCATGCCGACGCACATGGGCACCAGTTTCAGTTTAATACAGAGAAGTTATTTGAAGGCCAAATTGCCATTGCGATTAATGGCCAAGCATGGCAGTGGATTGAACTGCCGGCTCCTGAAAAAAAGAGCGGCTTTAGCTTTATGGGGTTAGCTGCGTTAGGGTTTAAATTATTTAAAAGTGCAAAGGTGGTTAAAGCTGCATTGGCGGGTGCATCAGTAGCAGGTTACGCATGGTTATTTTCATGGCAGTTCGCCATTATGTTGATCGTGTGCTTGGTGATCCATGAATATGGTCATGTTCGTGCTATGCAATACTTTAAAATAAAAACCAAAGGCATTTATTTGATCCCATTTGTAGGTGGCTTGGCGGTCAGTGACGACAAAATCACGACTCGTTGGCAAGATGTGGTGATTTCGTTAATGGGCCCCGCATTTGGCCTTATCACTTCGGTACTCGGGGTGGTGTTGTATTACGCCACTGAAATGGAGATTTTTGCTGGCGTAGCAGTACTCAGCGCTTTACTGAATTTGTTTAATTTATTGCCAATGTTACCATTAGATGGTGGACATGTTCTAAAAAGTATCAGCTTTTCAATGCGTTCTTGGGTTGGGTTATTGGTTTGTTTAGGTGGCGTATTATTTGGTTTATGGGTCAGCTATACCTTTGGATTAATGTTACTGGTCTTTTTCTTATTCATAGGCACACTTGAAATTATGTTTGAATGGCGTGGTCGTCATCAATCTCATTTAGTGCCGCTAGATCGCTATGGGCAGGTATTTTCGGCGGTTATGTATGTGGTTGTGGTGGCTGGGCACGTTGCCGTTATGATGCATTTTGCAGACTCAGAAAGTGCCATTCTGAGTCTGCCAATGAAGATTCTATCAAGCTAATTAAGCTTCTTTAGCATACAAATATGTAGCCGTCATACCCATGTCAGTATGGCGGCAATGACCACACCAGAAACAAGCAGTTGTAACAAGCAAAAACCCATAATATCTCTCGCCTTCAACCCGGCGATTGCCAACACTGGCAATGCCCAAAATGGTTGAATCAAATTAGTCCATGCATCACCCCAAGCAACTGCCATGGCAACACGCGGGATCTCAGCGCCCAACATTTCTGCTGCAGGTAATACGATCGGGGCTTGAATTGCCCATTGTCCGCCGCCGGAGGGAATGAAAATATTGACTAGCCCCGCACTCATAAAGCTCCAAAAGGGCAATGTATCAGCGGTGCTGATCGCGACAAAGGCACGTGAAATTTGTTGTGCTAAGCCTGAGTCGACCATGACCGCCATGATACCAGCGTAAAATGGAAATTGAATAACGATCCCTGCACCGCCGGGCATCGCGTTTTGTAAACTGTTTAATAAGTTTGCGGGAGTTTTATGCAATAGAATCGCTAAGAATAAAAATATGCCAATGACGCTATTTAAATTAAGGTCATTATTTTCAATAAAGAAGTAGTACGCTAAATACGTGCAGCCGAGCAGACCAACTGTGCTGCCAAGCCAAGGGTTATGTTCAAGCTTTTGTGCAGGTGTCATGTGTGTTGTTGGTGAGGTGGTATCGGGGTTTGTATCTGCTAATTTATGTTTATCTATAATGACTTGCTTCTCTGACGGTGGCAGTAAGCAAGCATTTAAAATGGGCATGATGATCAGCATAGCGATCAACAATATGATATTAAACGGTGCAAATAGTGTATGCGCTGTTTCAACCACGCCAATATCCGCCACAGAGAAGTGCCCAGCTGTAGCGATTGTTAAAGGTACTGAGCCAGATAACCCGCCATGCCATACGATGAATCCAGAGTATGCGCTAGCAACTAACACCCGATAATCTACATTAATGTGTTTTGCAAGAGCCTTGGCAAACAGTGCACCAACTACCAGCCCAAACCCCCAGTTTATCCAGCTTGCTAACATATATATTACGGTGATGAGAATGATTGCAACCGTGGGGGTTTTAGCTTTTTGAGCCAGTTTATCAAGGGCACGAATACATACTGGAGTGCTTGCTAACATATATCCTGAAAGTAGCACCAGCAGCATTTGCATGGCGAATGTGAGCAATGTCCACAGTCCTTTACCCCAGGCATTGATGGCATCTATCGGTGTAAAAGGCGTGACGGTACTGGCTAAAATGAGTACGATAAGCGTGAGGAGTAATACAAACACATATGGATCGGGTAAGTAGCGCTCAACCAAATTGGTCAAGGGACGAGTGAGTCGGTAAAACATGGCAGAACATCCTAGTTTTTTGTTTTATCTTAACTAACTTTTTAACCAAAAGTTAGTGTAATACACTAATTCATAAGATTGAGTTAAGTTTTTTACTTTCTAAGTTTCTGATTATTATATAAAATTATATTGGCACGAAAGCTGTATTATCAGAGATAGGTTATTATTTTTATTTATAAGAGGTTGCCATGGCAGGACAAGGTTCAGGCGGCAATGTGATCGCCGCAATATGTAATATTTTCTTCCCAGGTTTAGGACAATTAGTACAAGGGCGTATTTTTTCGGCTATTCTATTTTTTGTTTTTTGGGTTATTTCGGGTGCGTTAACGTGGATCCTTATCGGTTGGGTAATGTTACCAATTGTTTATATTTGGGCAATTATTGATGCGGCTAAATATAGAGATTATTCAGGGTATGAGCGCCGTTAGCCATACACTGAGTGTAAAAACACTAAGCAGTGTTGAAAGCGCAACACTGCTTGCCATCACTGCTTGCTGTGTGCCTAGTTGGCGAGCAACTAAATAAGCATTAACCCCCAAAGGTGACGCACTCATAAGCGTGACAACTGCGACTATTTTTATATCTAATTCAAATCCCCATCTTGCTAATGCATATACACCACAAGGTAAAACGACGAGCTTAGTCATGCTCAGCACGAGAGCTTGTTGCCAAGCTTGTTTTATGGCGTAGTTAACAAGGCTGCCACCTAGTACAAATAATGCGCCAGCTATAGCGGGTTGGGCAAGTAATGACAGTGCGGACTGTAGTGGGTCTGGCATTGGGATACTGAGCGAATTAGCCAATAAACCGGCACTGATACTAAGTACAATAGGATTAACAAATAACGGCTTAATTAAATCAATAAAGCGACGCTCTTGTTTAGTGGAGCAGGCAAAGGTGAGTGCGAATAACAAGGCGCTATGGAATGTGATAATAATAAATACTAGCGCACCATATTGGGCCCCTAAACTTGTGATAATAATAGGCAAACCAACGAGAACAGTATTGGAGTACGTGCAACCGAGTGCCAATACAGCCGAGTCTGAGAGTGTCATATTTTTTAGTATTTTAAATAACACAACACATAGAACATAAATGAGAAATACAGGACCATAAAAACTGAGCATGACGTTAGCAGAAAGCACTTGGCTTAAATCAGCTTGATACATACTGATAAATAAATAAGTTGGAATAGCGATGTTGAAAAAAAAGTGACGAAGCCCGTTAAAATGTTCAGTTGATAGCAGTTTTAACTTTGCACATATAAACCCGATAAGGGCAACAAAGACCAATGGAAACAAAATACTTAACGGTTGCATAAACAATCTAGGTGAAAATGAAAACACTATTATCCGCGCTCTAGTTGTACAGAACAAGCACTTGCACAGTATAATAACAGGGTTAATAGGTAAATAAGGTTGAATTTTGGAGTATCAATTTATCCGCGACCCCATTACGGGGTTTAAAGTCAAGATTAGCGATGAGCAAGCACTTATTGCGCGTTGGTTAAATGAAGAGCTTGATAACAGTGAAGTAGCTGATTTATTGGCGCGATGTGCAGCAATGACAAAAGGCCAAGCTGCTTGGGTTCGATTAGGCAGTGAAATACGCTTTACGTTAAATACAGAGGAAGCGTTATTTGAAGCGCATGCGTTATTTCAAGAGGGTGATGATATTAGCCAGTACGCAGATGATGCGCTAGCGCTGGATGATCATGGTCTAGTTGCGGGATGTGGCTTTGAAGATTTTGTTGATCTATTGACCGCATGGCAGCAATTTATTACTGGTCGTTAGCCTAAAAGTCATAACCCACATATTACGATGTGGGTTGTCCATAAATTTGTTCCGCTCGATTAAATAGCACCCAAGAAGTTAAAATATACTTATCGTTAGAAACGGGTTTGTTGCCACGGTGTGTATGCGTGAAGTAACCTGGTGCTATCACCATTGTGCCTTTTTTAGGCGCGATTTTTTTGTTTTGATATACAAACTCAGTTTCGCCACCGTCTTGCACATCATTCAAGTAAAACATAAACAACAGAACACGATGTAATGCTTCGTTATGCCCAAGCTGGGGGTAAACTTCACTATGCCAGTACGGATAACCTCCTTTATTAACCTCATATTTTTGTGCCTGAATGGAACCTAAGCGGAATAGCTGTTGGGTAAGCAGGTGTATTTGCGGTTTGCCAACTTCATCAAAGTTATCAACGGTTAAATCAACGGGTTGGCCTGTATTTGGATGATATACCTTTAAACCAAATGCACCAATCAACATAAAAAAATGCTCTTCAATGTATTGGAATACGTGTTGTGCTGTGACTTGTTGAATATGTTGTAAATGTTCGGCATATTCAGGGTGTGAATTTAAGTACAGATCTTGGCTTACTTTTTTGCTAAGGTCGACACCACCTGATGTGGTCCCTTGTTGTAAGTGTGGGCTCTGCTCAAATGTAGTGATAAATTGATCACAAAACTCAGTACTTAGCGCGTTTTCATAAACGCGAATAAAATCAGTCATGACTGTACCTACATGTTATTGGAATTATTATGCTGTCAGAAGTATTAATGCCTCGGTTTAGTGAAACCGACGTTTTAGGACATATCAACAATACCGTACTCCCCGTTTGGTTTGAAGCCGCACGAGTGCCAATTTTTAAAATATTTACCCCAGACTTAAACCCACATGCATGGAAGCTGATTGTTGCCAAAATTGAAGTCACGTTCAAAGGTGAGTTATTTTACGGCCAACCAGTGGAGATTAAAACGCATATTGAGAAGATTGGGACTAGCTCTTTTGTCATTTTACAGCAAGCTTGGCAACATGACGAATGCTGTGCGCAAGGTAAAACGGTTATGGTGCGTTACGATTTTGCACGTAAGTCAGCGCAGGCCCTAAGTACAGATGAGCGCGACGCTTTATCCGCACTGTTATAAATTTTCAGCCATACGATAGAGGTGCCATCATTTAGTTGATGTCACCTTAAACTGATGGCCAATTGCCGGAGATATACACGGTTTTACCGTGAAGGTATAACTGATTGAACCTTGGGTATTAGTGTGTTTCATAATTTCCAGTATTTCATAATCATTAAGCTCAACAACTCGACTGTCAGGTGTGAGCTGACATCGAGATTTGCTGTCGGCTTCTTGATCATAAATAAAGTTAGCAAGCACTTGCTGCCGCCACTGGAAAAAGCGCTCTGAGCGTGCTGTATTGTCTTTAATGGTAGAAAGGACGTCGTCTACGGTCTCTTGCGAATTTATATCATCTATTTCGATTGAGGAAGTGTTGATTTTGGGGGCTTCTTGTTCTTCTGTAATTGTAACGAGCGTTGAATCTGAGGGTTCATCTATATTAATTGCGATGTGTTTGTTTGATACCGTATTGACTAGGTCACTTACGATGAGATTTACGCCGTGAGCTAACCCAGAACTACTTAAAAATAATGCCATATTCAGTGTTAACATAAAGCTTAAGGCGAAGCGAGCAATCCCTGTTGTAATAGGAAACCTGTAGCATGGCGATTGCCATAATTTAGCCAATCCAAATGGCTTAATTAACAGCAAAAATAGAATATACAGTGGCATGAGTAATTGCAGTAACAACAAGGCACCCACGCTGGTGGTGATAAACCAAGTGGGTAATGAAAGCAGTACACTTAAATTATGTGTATACGGAAAATGGTCAGAACTTACTCCTGTTATGTCATTGACGTGGCCAGCGGCTTGCACAAGCGCAAAGTTGGCTATAAACGCATAAAATAAAAATATCAGAGACTTGCCTGGTAAGCTGTCCCAAAAGTATAAGAATTTAGGCCAGAATTCATGGATTAACCCGGCTAACACCAAAGTAGACACGATGAATAACGCAAATCCATTCGTGGAGTCAATCTCTGATATGGCTAAGGTGATATAAGTTGTACAGGCTAAAAAGTAGCTACGTTGTGCAAATGTGAGACTGTGCCAAAACGCTTGAAAACGCTCAGTATGAGCTCGTATAAAAGACGATATTGAGAAGGTATTGACGAGAGGTATTTGGCGCATAACGACCTTGTTATTGTTATTATGCGCCAATGATAGGTGCTTATAGTAAAGGCTTCAAGTATTTACCTGTATGAGACGCTTCACATTGTGCGACTTCCTCAGGAGTACCTGCAATCAATATTTGACCGCCTCCAGCGCCGCCCTCAGGGCCAAGGTCAACAATCCAATCTGCCGTTTTAATCACATCTAGGTTGTGCTCAATGACCACTACGGTGTTACCGTGGTCACGCAATCTATGTAAAACAACCAAGAGCTGCTGAATATCATGGAAGTGTAAGCCTGTAGTTGGCTCATCTAAGATATAAAGTGTTTTACCTGTATCCCGTTTTGATAATTCACGCGCCAATTTTACCCGTTGCGCTTCACCACCTGAAAGTGTGGTTGCAGCTTGCCCTAATCGAATGTAAGACAGACCAACATCCATTAATGTTTGTAGCTTGCGGTTAATCGCTGGAATTTTTTCGAAGAAGCTATGCGCATCTTCAACAGTCATTTCTAGCACTTCATGAATATTTTTGTCTTTATAGAGCACTTCGAGCGTTTCACGGTTATAGCGTTTGCCTGTACACACATCACACGGAACGTATACATCAGGTAAAAAGTGCATTTCTACTTTAATAACTCCGTCGCCTTGGCATGCTTCACAGCGTCCGCCCTTCACGTTAAAACTGAAGCGGCCCACTTTATAGCCGCGAGCACGCGCTTCTTGCGTGCCTGCAAAAAGTTCTCGAATAGCGGTAAAGATCCCGGTATAGGTCGCAGGGTTAGAGCGTGGGGTACGGCCAATAGGGCTTTGATCTATGTCGATAACTTTATCGAAATGGTCAAGGCCTTTGATTGCTTTGTGTGCGGCAGGCTCTGCGGTTGTTGCACCATTGAGCTCAGTATGTGCAAGCTTAAACAAGGTATCGTTGATTAAAGTAGATTTACCCGACCCAGATACTCCAGTAATACACGTCATTAGTCCAAATGGGATCTGTAGATCTACGTCTTTAAGGTTGTTTCCTGATGCGCCGAATAACTCCAGCCACTTCTCATTGGTTGGGTGTCGATTCTCTGGCACTGCGATACACTTTGCGCCACTCAAATATTGACCTGTGATTGAGTCAGGGTTCTTGAGAATATCATCGCGATTACCTTGTGCAATGACATAACCGCCATGCACGCCGGCACCTGGCCCGATATCAATAATATGATCTGCGGCTCTGATCGCATCTTCATCGTGCTCTACTACAATCACGGTGTTACCTAAATCGCGTAAATGCGTGAGTGTACTCAGTAAACGATCGTTATCTCGTTGGTGCAGTCCAATAGATGGTTCATCTAGTACATACATAACGCCCACTAAGCCTGCACCGATTTGGCTTGCAAGGCGTATGCGTTGTGCTTCACCGCCAGATAGCGTATCAGCGCTGCGATCAAGTGATAGGTAATTTAGACCAACATTTATTAAGAAAGAAAGACGATCGCGGATCTCTTTTAAGATCTTTTCAGCAATTTTAGCGCGTTGACCTGTGAGCTCTACCGATTGAAAAAAGTTCATAGATTCGCCAATACTCATATTGGTGATCATCGGTAGCGTTGTTTGACCAATAAATACATTGCGAGCTTCTTCGCGAAGACGAGAACCATTACAACTCGGACAAGCTTGATTAGTTTGGTACTTTGCCAACTCTTCTCTTACTGAACTTGACTCAGTTTCACGATAGCGGCGGTTCATGTTGTTTAACACGCCCTCAAATTCATGATTTCTGGTTATGAGATCGCCACGATCATTTCTATAATTGAAGGATATCTTGGTTTGCCCTGACCCTTCAAGCACAATGGTTTGCGCTTCTTGGCTAAGTTCACCAAACGGGACATCTAAGTCAAAGTTATAATGCTCTGCAACAGATTGCAGCATTTGAAAATAGTAAAAGCTGCGTTTATCCCACCCTTTGATTGCGCCGCCGCTGAGGCTTAGTTCTTTATTTTGTACTACTCGCTGTGGGTCAAAATACTGACGAACACCTAACCCATCACAGCTTTGACAAGCGCCTGCTGGATTATTGAATGAGAATAAGCGTGGCTCTAGCTCCATCATCGCGTAGCCGCACGTGGGACAAGCGAAGTTAGCTGAGAAAATAACCTCTTGGAAGTCTGCATCATCCATACTGGCGACCACAGCAATGCCACCAGATAGTTCAAGTGCTGTTTCAAATGATTCAGCTAAACGTTGTTGTAAACCATCTTTAATTTTAAAACGATCAACAACGACTTCTATGGTGTGTTTTTTCTGTAGTTCTAGTGTGGGAGGATCAGATAAATCGCATACTTCACCATCAATTCTCGCTCGAATGTACCCTTGACTTGCTAATTGTTCTAAAAGTTTAACATGCTCGCCTTTTCTGTCTTTAACGACCGGAGCAAGTAACATCATTTTACTGCCTTCAGGATATTCAAGCGCTGTATCAACCATTTGACTGACAGTTTGAGCGGCCAAAGGTAAGTCATGTGTTGGGCATCGAGGTTCACCTACTCGGGCAAATAATAGCCTAAGATAATCATAAATCTCAGTAATGGTACCTACGGTAGAACGCGGATTGTGCGATGTTGATTTTTGCTCGATAGAAATTGCAGGAGACAAGCCCTCGATATGATCAACATCGGGCTTTTCCATGAGTGACAAAAACTGTCTGGCATAGGCTGAGAGTGATTCAACATAACGACGTTGACCTTCAGCATATAAAGTGTCGAATGCTAAAGATGATTTTCCAGAGCCTGAAAGGCCAGTGATCACGATAAGTTTATCGCGCGGTATGGTAAGCGATATATCTTTTAAATTGTGCGTGCGAGCGCCTCTGACTTCTATTTTATCCATGCTGACCTAACTACAAAGTTTAATGGCGATGATGATAGCGAAACAGTATCGCATAATTTGCGTAATATTAACGTATCTTTGCTAAACGAACTAAACTATTCAATAGGATCAATTTTCGAGTCGTTGTTTTGAATATTGCTCAGTGGTGTTGTATCAGCGTGTTAGCGTTCGCTTCTGGTTACGTTGTGGCCGCTGACTCTAATTGTGAATATGTCGTACGTTTTGAAGATTATGGTGCACAATCTAAATTAGATAAAGCGCTTAATTGGCATGGGCTAGATGTAGATTTTGCAAAAGCTTTGTTGGATGAAGTTCAATGTAATTATCGCTTTGTCAGTGTGCCTTGGGGGCGTGCACTTAAAATGCTAGAAATCGGCGAAATTGACATGATGTTGAGTGTTTCAAAAACAGCACAGCGGATGCATTATGCGTATTTTATTGGTCCTCAGCGTATGGAGACCATTGTATTTGCAATGAATACAGCCAGAATCTTTGAGGTACCCAATATTGAAGCTTTGTTTACGTTATCATCACCTGTCGCGATTCAGCGAGATGCCTATTATGGTGAAGCGTTTGAAAAGCGTATGGTTCAAGAGCAAGACGTAGATAGTCATTTTATTTACGTGCCAGATAATCAGCTTAAGTTGAATCTATTACGGCATGGCCGGATCTCAGGGTTTTTAGAAGAAAAGTACAATATTTTATATCAGACTCAAAATAATCCTGACTTTATGTCGATCACACTTAGTCCTTTAGTAGTCAATGAAGAGCCCGTATATTATGCGTTTAGTAAGCGAACTATTAGTAAAGCGCAGTACCATAAATTAAAAGAAGCCTTTGCTGCGATTAAAAACTCCGGAAAATTAACCCAAATCTTAAAAAAGTATAAGTTAGACTGAGTTTTTTTGTTAGACTGTCGCGCGTTAAAGCTGGCTGACAAAAACGAGAAATATGTCCAATCACTCTTTAAATCCTTTAGAAAAACGTGCCGCAGTGTCGCTGGCAAGTGTCTTTGCATTTCGTATGCTTGGCTTGTTCATGCTGATGCCTGTTTTGGCTATTTATGGGCAGTCACTCGCGGACGTGTCTCCTATGTGGATAGGCTTGGCAATTGGTGCATACGGGCTCACACAAGCGTTATTGCAAATCCCAATGGGCTGGCTATCAGATAAGTTTGGCAGAAAGCCTATTATTATTGCAGGTTTGATTGTATTTGCTTTAGGGTCGGTTGTTGCGGCGACCGCTGAATCAATTTATTGGGTAACGGTAGGTCGCGCATTACAAGGTATGGGGGCAATAGCCAGTGCTTTGCTTGCATTAGCATCGGATTTGAGTCGTGATGAGCAACGGCCTAAAGTCATGGCCGTTATTGGTATGTGTATTGGGCTCAGCTTCGCGATCGCCATGTTATTGGGCCCTATGGTTGCGGCATCATTTGGCATTGCGGGTGTATTTTGGTTAACAGCCATGCTGGCGTTATTAGGCATATTGATTATTGTTTTTGTGGTACCCAGCGCCATACAACGTGCACCAAAAGGCGACACAATGGCCACATTTAGTGATATTCGACGCTTGGTAAAAGATCCACAATTAGTACGACTAGATATTGGCGTGATGTTCTTGCACCTGACACTAACGACATTGTTTGTGGTGCTACCGGGTCAGCTTATTACCGGTGGACTTATTGCTGCTGAACACTGGCAGTTATATATTCCAGTGCTATTACTGGCATTTGTTTTTATGGCACCGCTGATGATGGTAGCGATTAAAAAAGGCAAAGAAAAAGCCGCCTTTTTAGCCAGCATTGTATTATTAATAGTCAGTTCTATCAGCTTAGTAATTGCCGTTGATTCTATTATGGCTATCGCGCTGTGTATGTTACTTTATTTTGTTGCGTTTAATTTTCTAGAAGCGACGATGCCTGCGTTGGTTGCAAGGCTTGCGCCGGCAAACCAAAAAGGGTCAGCAATGGGGGTATTCTCATCTGGCCAGTTTTTTGGGGCATTCCTTGGCGGTTTGTTAGGCGGTTATATTGCTGAGTTTGGAGAACCGCAGGGAGTATTTGCTGCGGTAGCCTGTATTGGGGTAATATGGTTGGTAATAGCATGGAACATGCAGATCCCGCCAAAGAGTAAAATAATTAGTTTATCAGTGCCTTTATCTGACGTTGAAAAAGCGGCTGACATAGCGGATAAGTTAGTGATGTTACCGGGTGTGATTGAGGCAACAGTGGTGCGAGAAGAAAGTCGCAGTTACCTTAAAATTGATGACAAAATTTTTGATTTAAATCAGGCTAAGCAAGTGCTTGGCTTGCAATAGAGTGAGGAGAAGGTGCCATGGCACGTGGTGTAAATAAAGTTATTTTGGTTGGTAATTTAGGCCAAGATCCTGAAGTACGTTATATGCCGAACGGCAATGGCGTCGCAAATATTACTTTAGCAACTTCTGATAGTTATAAAGACAAAAACACGGGCCAAATGATCGATAAGACAGAATGGCATCGTGTGGTATTTTTTGGCAAGTTAGCTGAAATAGTCGGTGAATACTGTCGTAAAGGTTCGCAAATTTACGTAGAAGGTAAATTGCAAACACGTAAGTGGACCGATCAAAGTGGCCAAGACAAATATACAACAGAAATCGTTGTGGATGGTTTTACTGGTCAAATGCAGATGTTAGGTGGTCGTGGCGATCAGCAAGGCGGCGGTCAATATCAAGGTGGACAGCAGCAAGGTGGTTATTCACAACCACAAGCGCAATATAACCAAGCGCCTCAGCAAGGTGGCGGTCAATATCAAGGTGGACAGCAGCAAGGTGGGTTTGCGCCTCAAAACCAAAATGCCCCACAGCCTGCAAGTCCTCAACAAGGTGGGTTTGCACCTCAGCAAGCTGCCCCAGCGCAGCCTCAGCAAAGTGCTCCGCAGCAACAAGGTGGTTTTGCACCGAAGCCAGCACCTACTGGTGGCGCATCAAACCCAATGGAACCGCCTATCGATTTTGATGATGATATTCCGTTCTAGCACATAGGTAATTAATAGTTGTAAAGTTAGGTATCAAAAATTACTTAAACCCACTGCTATTAGTGGGTTTTTTATTTTTACCTTTTTAAGTAATGAAATAAGGAACTATGGACTTTCTAGCCTTCCTCAAAATGAAAAGTTCAAAAGTAGAGTTTTTCATTAACTAAACTAAGAAAGTCGTTAGAGTATTAACCAACTTGAGAAATCGAGTGATATAACTTTGAACTTCCTAGAATTCAGGTACATAAATCTATCAATTAAGTTGGCTTTCTGGCGATTACAAACATATTTCCGCCGAGGTTAGCGTGAGTTATTGCATCAGATAATGCACTCTTAAAATTAGGATCTGACAAATTTTCTTTTATGAAAGTACCTAACTTTAAGTCGTAATCGGAAGAACCATGTGCCAACTTTTCAATGTAACCAACATCCATCGAGCCATTAGGAGTAGTTATCTCAATCAGTTCAAAACCAAACGTTTTTAGTAAAATCAGTATGTTATTTTTATTAAATAGATTGACGTGGCCTGGTGGAACTAATTGTTCATGGTCACGCCCTGCAATAGACCACTCGAGGCTATTCAAATTTGGTGTTGAGAAGAACCAATACCCTCCTGGTTTAAGAAGTTCGAATATCTTTTCACAAAAAGGAGATAAATCAGTAATGTGTTCCAATGTATCCCATAATGATATTCCATCAAACTTATTTTCTGCAGGCATTTCATGTAACCAGCAGTTATAAATATTGATTGATGGGTTATCACCAAAACGTTTATTTAAGCTAGAGCAAGCATCTGTACTAGGGTCACAACAACTGATAGACAAGCTATTCTGGTTGCGAACAAGAGACTCAACAAAGATCCCTACAGCGCTACCAACATCAAGCAGCTTACCCTTTTCCATGTATTGCTTTATTTTTTCAACTCTGGCATCGAAAATAGGAATTCGCTTTTCAAAAGTATCCGTAAATATTTGATTCTCTAAAAGCTTCATCTCTCCATTATAATAAGCTTCTAATTGCTCAATAGTAGGCATAGGATTACAAAATACATGCCCACAATGCTTACACTTATCTAACTCAAAACCATTTTTAATCTCATAATGAGAAATCTCTTTGTCATGGCAAACAGGGCAATAACTCGATTTTTCCTGAGCACTACTCTTACTGTGCACGTCTGCTAAAGAAGTCAGCAGCATTCTTTTTAATAATAATTTATACTTGCTAGGGTGGATGTCTAAATAATTAATTTTTCCCATGCATCATTTATCCAAATAGATTAAACACACTGCGATCCAAGTATTTAGCTTGAGTCAGTTGATCTTTAAAATTCAACAGAGCCTAGTTAAAAGCTAAATGTAATTTATCAAAATACTCGTCAACACCAAGTTTTAATACTTCCCGAGTTTTTGTATCTGCTTCTATCAAGCCATTTTCCAGTAGCCTTTTACAAAAAACCTGTTGAGAGGCTATATCATGGAATACAGCATGGTTAAGTAAAAGGTTATCCCCAACTCCAGCTAATTTTTCAGAGTCTGAAAAGTTCGAGTAACTACTTTTATAAGCAGCTTTAGTTGTATAAAAATCAAAATTGAAAATTTTCACACTTTTAGCCTGCATAGTAAGTAAGTCAATCAGGATTCTTTGTAAAAATGTCGGAAAACCATTAAATAACTTCATTTTTGCTTCAAACAACATTGTGCGAGATTTTCCGTTAGTAATTGACTCAAATTCAGACTCTTCTTTTTGTAGTTCAAATACATAGAAAATATCTTTAAGTCTAAGCAACTCTTTGTCCTCTGCCTTCATCATTTCTAATCGATATGCAGAAAGGTAGACAATATTAGTCTTTGAACCTATTTCTTGACTATCAGAGTTATCCTTAAGCGAGGGAAGCATACGAATAACTAAATCATGACTATCAATCTCTTCGCCAAGCTTCTCCTTGGAAACGCAGGGGCCAACAATCGCGATACTTTTACCTTTGACTAGCTCAAAAAACTGTTCGTCTTTTTTGTTTAAAAGCTCAGAAACATATTGCCTGTTATAAGTGCCTCCAATGTATAGCTGTAAAAGGCTTTTCATATAAATAGAATCAATATCTTTATCAGGAAAGTGGTGATGTATGGAATCTAACTTTCTTTGGGCAGCCGCACAATCACCTTTATCTAATAGACAAAGAAACTGTTGCATGTAAGTATCTCTATCGTTTGTTGGTGAGGCCAAAAGACTTTTTTGTAATTTGACCCGGCTATTTGAACAATCTCGAAACATTCCCTTAGCCACTAAATATGAATAAATGTTCTTCCATCGCTCATATGAAAATAACTCTGGAGGTTTTTGAGCCAAATAAACAGATTGTTTAACCAGATCAGTGTGTTCTCCATGATCGGATAGCCATTTTTCTACTTGAAAAATAAAGTAATCAGCTAATATCTTAGGTGCCTGATATACAGTAATTACGTCTTCATTGATACCTTCATTTCTCAGAACATCCACTATTTCGGTAACATAGATACTGGTAATAAGAATACGATTAAATATATAGCTAGATAGTTCATGTGGGGGGATAATCGGCACCCCCATATATTCGCGCTTCTCGTCACTGAATGAATCACAAATCGCCACGATATCGATATTCTTATCTGTAGAAAGCATATCAAAAGCACACCTTCCTCCCGAGCCAAGACCATAAAGTATAATTTTTTCCAATTCTTACTCCGAAGCTTTCATCTAATATTTGCTATTTGAGTTAATAGTTATACGAGTAGGGGGTCTCTCTACGTAACTGGCTGTTTCATTAGAACAGTCGGTTTATGTAACTTCCTTACTTTATTCTAAGTTTCGTGTTACCAAACCTCAGTTACAGATCCTTAGTCCATATTACCGACAGCTAATTTCCTACCTTTATAAATACAGCAAATAGTAGCTCCGTTATTAGGATAAATAAACATGTATTGCCATAGTTACAGACAACGGATACTTGCTCTGAGCTACCAGTCAGTAGTAGTTAATTAAGGGCTATATTTACTACCAGGATTTAAATAACGTCATCAGTTATAGGCTTACAGCCGTAAAACACTTTTCCAAGCGTATCAATTTTAATCAGTGTTTATTAACTATTAATATGCTAATTTAAAAATAGTCTAACATCTTATTCTAATTAATTCAGCACTGTCTGTAGTGGTCAACCGTTTTTGGCCACCTCGTTTTAAGTTTTCCAATACTGTTTTTCTTTTGCTATAGGCGAGCTTCCTTGATTATGACGATGAGGTCGGTAACGGTTGTAGTAGCCCACAATATATTGTGATATTTCGCCTGTTGCTTCTGTTATATTTTATAGCCTGCTCTTGGCATCCACTCTGTTTTAAAGCTTCTAAAAAAGCGTTCCATTGGCGCATTATCCCAGCAATTTCCACGACGAGATAAACTTTGTTTCATACCATAGAGCCAGATTAATTGCCTAAACGCTTTACTCGTGTAATGACAGCCTTGGTCACTATGAAACATAATTCTTTTTGGGTTTCCGCGGCTTTCATAAGCCATTCTTAATGCCTTTTTCGTCAGCTCACTATCAGGCCTTATTGGTGTTGCCCAACCTACAACTCTACGGGCATAAAGGTCAATAACGACAGCTAGGTAAACCCAGCGAGAACCGCACCAAACATAGGTCACGTCGCCACACCAGACTTGATTTGGCGTCGATACGTTAAACTCACGCTCAAGCAAGTTAGGAATGCTTAAATGAAGCTTTTCAGCTTTTGCATACTTGTGCGAAGGCAGCTGGCGACTCACTAAGCCATTCTGTTTCATTAACTTACGCACGAGCCAACGACTAACTTTAAATCCAGAGTCCTTTAGCAACTGAACTAACGTGCGTTGGCCTGCCGAGCCATGACTTATCCCAAACCAACGCTTAAGTTGCGCAATCAAACGCAGACGTTCTGGCTCTATATGCATCGGTCTTTTACGCCAATAACGAAAGCGACTACGCTGAACGTGAAATAGATGGCAGAGGCGTTTCACCGGCCAACTCTCTTGAAGTGACCGTATTAGCGCAAACCTTTTATGGAGTCCTGCATCAAGAGAGCTGAAGCCTTTTTTTAATATTTCATTATCCTCTTCAAGTCGTTTTAGCTTTCGTTCTAACTCACGAACCTTCAGTTGGTCAGGCGTCAATGGTGTTGCGCTAGATAAGTTACCTTGACGCTCTTGACGAATCTGCCGAGCCCATTTATCAACGGTAGATTTTCCAAGGCCCATGGCTTCAGCGGCACCTTTAACGGAGCGATGTTCATCCACTACTTGCCGCGCTACTTCTAAGCGGAACTCGGGAGAGTATTTTGGTCGTGTTTGATTTGCCATTATTACACCTAATTAAGTTATGGTGATTCTATCACCTCTAATCAGGTGGCCAAATTCAATGTACCACTACATACGGTAAGTTGTTCTAACGGCTTCAAGGTATAAAGAAGATTTCTCATGGTAGTATGAAGGTTTAATTTTTTGAGTTGACATCACTTCTTGCTAATCGTACGTATGTGATTAAGGGTTTCTTTTTATTTATTTGGTTTCAGGAGTTGGAGGTGGATAGCTAACGATCAAAATCTTATATTGATGTTTGATAAGCTCAAGGCCATCTTTGTCGAAAGTTTAGCTGAGTTACTGTAGTGAAAGCTGCGAATGAAAAGTGGTTTGATTGATATCATAAATGTGGATTATTTATTCATCTGATGATTGCTGTAACATTACAAAAAAGACTAAAAGAATACTTATTTCTTGTGCCTAAAATGTAGTAAATAAAATGAAACCGTAGGAAAGACCTGGACATACTTTTATGGGGGATCTGCACAGTTGGCTTGTAAGACCAAAAAAGTATATGAAGATAAAATTAAAGAGCTAAAAAGCACTTTAGATGAACTTATATAAAGATCTAGAATTGGCGAGAGGAGCAATGGAAAAGTACGATACGCCTAGTAGTTTGAGCTATAGGGGAATACACGTAATGCTACAAGGCGATATATGGTAGAGCGAAGGTTATTGTGCGGAGCGACTTAATAGCGATTAGCAACAGGATACTTTAGGTACTATTTTTTGTCATACTGAACCTTGAGTTTTATATACTTCTAGACAACACTTAGGCTATTAAAAAGCGGCATTAAGTGGTGTGATGAAGCAGTTTTTAGAGCAGTTAAACTCACGTATTGTGCGGCTGTATGTTGTTGGCTTTGCTGTGGCAACCGTTCTGATACTGAACACATTATTAGTTCATTTATTGCACTTAAAAACTCATCAGCAAGGCGTTGAAATAGTAAAGCAGGTACAGCTGCTTGATGGACCTGCTAGAACGCCTGAGAAGATCACCCAAATCGCACGAATACATGGATTTAGTACGGCGAGTGATACTAATGCTGGTGGTAGGGTTGAACAAGACGTTTTCTCTTATGAGGGTTTGAGCTTAACATTATCTCACCCAACAGTTGTGAAACAGTACTTTGCAATTTTTGTTTTTTTTAACGTGTTGTTTATAGGATTTTTAATGTTTTGCTATCGGTGGTTGCTGATTTACCGAGTGAGGCCTAAAACACCGTATTCTAGAAGTACCCAAATTTGTGTCGAGAATAATGTGGCTTTGCCAACGTCGATTGAACCTCGCAAGCCTGATGAGTCACTCTTTAATGTATTTGCATTGGTGAAATGGCGATATGTAATTGATTCTAAAGTAGACCCCCAGCAACATTTTTCGATTATATTAGCGAAGCACTTTTCAGATTATGCAAAATGTTCGGTAAAGTATTTAAGCTCGGGAGCACTTGCGGTCACTTTTGAACAAGTCCCTTGGGGTGATGTGAGCCGAATAGAGAAAAAGTTACATGAGGTCGTCTTTCAGGCGCTGATAATTATGCGACCTGACCTATCTCGTAAGACGGTTAAGATTGGCGCTTGTTATTATCAAGCCAGAGCCGACCAGACTCAAGTGTATCAATTAGCGCGTTCAGCACTTGCAGTGGCTGTAAATAACGTTTGGCAACATGTTCATATGGTACCGCTTAATAAAACTCACGCCACAACGATGCAAAGTAGTGAAGATGATTTTATTGCTTACATTAATAAAGGCCAGTTTGTGCTGTTTTTTCAACCTTTATTTTGCTTTAAACAACAAGATATTAAGCAAAGTGAGGCATTATTACGGGTGCGGCATAGTCAACTTGGGCTTATTTCAGCTAAGCAATTTATTCCACAAATTCACAGCAAAAATCATCTTAATACGTTAGATAAAACAGTTGTGGCACATACACTTAAGGTACTTAAAAAAGAGGCTGATCACGCGAAGGTGAGCATTAACTTACATCATGTTAATTGGTGCGATGATACGTTTGTTTGTTGGTTAGTAAACGAGATTAAAGACTGTGGTGTGGCTAGTAGAGTGCAGTTTGAGGTATCGGCTTATGATTATTATCACCATCATAGAGCCTTGTTACGCGCATTTAGCGCATTGGCTAAATTAGGCGCGGGCGTGTTGCTCGACCAAGTCACTGATGTTTTGCCCGGCAAAACTTTGAGGGCAATTCCAGCTATGGAGGCGATTAAGTTAGCGTTTGAGTTAGTGCATCATATTGATTCAAATCAGTCTCAGCAACGCAGTGTTAGGCAAATAGTGCGTCAGGCCGAGCGGATTGGGATCCCTGTTTATGCAGTGGGAGTTGAAACGCAGGCAGAGTTAAATTGTTTACAGCAGCTTGGCGTGCAGGGCGCTCAGGGGTATTACTTTGCTGAATTACTGCAACAGATAGAGTTAGTTGGCTATTAATTCATTGGCTAGGCAGTGCGCTTAGTTTGAGGTTAAGTGGTTAAACTAAGGTAAAGGCATTAAATTAACTTACGATATCTTAAGCCATCAAGGCCTTGTAAACCGCCAGTATGTACAAATGTAATTTTACTATGAGCAGGGAAGTAACCTTGATCTATGAGCTGCCAAAGCGCATAGAATGCTTTGCCACTGTAAATGGGTTCTAAGGGTAAATTATAGGTACTTCGCATTTTTTGACAAAACAGCCACAGTGCAGGAGTAAATTTACCATATCCCCCATCATGGTATTGTGCTAGTAGTTGCCAGTTTTTTTGGGTCGTCGCTTTGGCGCTAAGCCCCAGAATATCTTGGTTTAAATATTCTGCGTTTTTTAAAACTGCGATCCCCAAAATTTGACTTGTTTCAGCACTTCCGTCAATGAGCCCAGCAAGTGTCCCTCCGCTGCCTGTTGGGCATAGTATATAATCACTGTCAGGTAAGCTTTGGGCGAGTTCTTGAACACCTTTTAGAGCTGCTTGGTTACTTCCCCCTTCTGGTATTAAATAACAGTTTGGCAATTGCTCGCGTATTTCATCTTGATAATCTGTGTTATTGCGCTGGCGATAGGTAATACGATTGACCACATGCAAGTTCATTTTACAGGCTCGAGCCATTTTTATGGTGGGGTTTTGCTCATCAATATATGGACCACGCAAAATAACATGGCCCTCAATATTATGCAGTTTTGCGGCCATGCTTGATGCGTAAAGGTGGTTTGAAAAGGCGCCTGAAAAAGTAACGAATGCGTTTTTATTATTGTCGTGCATATCTTTAAGGTTATATTTTAGCTTTCTCCATTTATTACCGCTGATGGTTGGATGCAAAAGATCATCTCGTTTAACGCATACCGTCAGTTTTTGTTTGTTAATCGAGGGTGAGTCGATCCGTTGCATTGGCGATTCTGGCCAATCAAATTGCAGTGAACGCATAAATGTACCTTTTACATTGCATGAGATCAGTGTATCAAATACGACGAATAGATTGAAAATCTTAATTGAATACTGGCAACTCACTAGTCAATAGGGGTAAACTGAGATATTAATTGCTCAAAGCTTGTGTTTTACCTTGTAAGTACATAGCATAAAGCCTTAATTATAAAAAATAACAACGACCAAATAATTGCCGCTTTTGGGAATGGAATATATGCGAATTGCTCCTTTGTCTTTTTTTGTTACCGCCACTTTGATGGCTGCCAGTGTTTTGGCCCAAGATACAGCCACGGTTAATGCCGTTGAATCTGAGTTAGCTGTAAAGCAAACTGAGTTAGATAACTATACGCAAATATTAGATAAGCACATTAGTGAAGAAGCTCGACTACAATCACAATTGACTCTACTTCGAACGCGCTCCTCGGAATTAGATAAGGAAAAGAATCAAGCGCTTGATGCAATGAATGAATTGTATCGACGCTTAATTGACGACCCTTCTATAGATATTAGTGCAGCACAAACGCGTTACCAACAGGCGGTATCAACGCATAAACAAAATAAAGATGATATTTCTATGCAATTGGCGGCGATTGCATCACATAGAAAAGACATCGAACAAATACGCATTACGAAGCATACCTTAGTGAACACGCTTGAGAGTTTAAAAGATCAACTCAGTACCGCACGTGTGGAGCGGCTACGTAATGAATTTACGCGTGAGGGCACGTTAGAAGTCGAGCACACGATAAATTGTAAGCGCACTGAAACGCTTGCTGCGTGCGAACAACGTGGTCAGCAGTTAGGATTACAAAAAGCCACTAAACGTTTTATTGATCAAGTTTTTGCAAATCTAACAGAACAGCGTATTGTTGAACCAAAACGAAATATAGCCGGTGCCCAAGTCCAAGTTGTGAATAGCCATGTGGTAGGCAGTGCGTTTAGTGGGCAAGGTAATTACAGCGTTAATTTAAGTGTTACTATGCGCGGTGATATGAACAACAGCCGTTTATGTAGTTTGCTTAATTTAGATAACCGCTTTTGCTCAGAATACGGCACCCCATTATCTATGGGGTACCAGGCAAGTTACCCAACTACCTTCAGTGATACGCAGCTAACTTTTAAAGATGTTTCTGAGAACATGGGTCAAGTTGAAGTTGCCAAGGTAGAACAGCAGCCGGTTATTGAAATTGACACACCACGAGTGACGAAAGCTGCACCAGTACAGATTCAGAAGGTGAACTCTGTTGCCGTGACTTTACGCTCGAATGTATATGATGATGAAGTCTTTATAAATGGTGTGAGCTACGGCTCAACAAAACTGACAGTGACTGTACCGAAAGGTATTCATGATATTGAAGTGCGTAAGTTAGGATATCAGCCTTACAAAGCACAAATTGATATTCGAAAAGCACGAACGATAAATGCTCGGCTATTAAAAAAGCCTGAGTCGATTGCTGCACCGACACCGAATAGTGAGCAAAAACAAGTCATAGCGAAGAAAAGTACGACAGTTGTAGCCCCCTCTAGACATAATAATGCCATTGTTATTATTCCAGCGGGCAGCTTTAAGATGGGCGATTTGACTGGTAATGGCTTGGCAAATGAACGTCCGGTGGTTGAAAAAGTACTGAGTAATTCTTACGCAATGCAGTCCAAAGAAGTGACTGTTGGAGAATACAGACAATTTATTAATAGCACCGGATATCAAACCGAAGCTGAAAAAGGCAAAGGCTGCGCCTATTATAAAAATGGCGAGCCAGTTTGGGAACTTGACTATAAATGGAGTAACCCAGGCTTTAATCAAGCAGATAACTTCCCAGTTGTGTGTGTGTCGTATGAAGATGCCAAAGCTTATGCCAATTGGTTATCAGGTGAAAAGGGTCAGCAGTTTCGTCTACCAAATGAAGTAGAATGGGAATATGCAGCACGCGCAAGTACCACTTCAGAGTATCCATGGGGTAACGAAATTGGCAAGAACCTCGCTAACTGTGGATGGTGTGGTAGCGAATACTCAAATAAAAGTGCTGCGCCAGTAGGTGAATTTGCACCTAACAACTATGGTTTATACGACACGGTTGGTAATGTATGGGAATGGACTCAAAAGCGAGCGTCACAAGATGATGTGACAGTCAGAGGGGGTGCATGGAACTTTGCGCCGAGTTTGGCACGCGTGTCAACGCGTTTAGCACTCGCAGCAGATTTTAGAGCAAATTATATTGGCTTTCGCTTAGTTCGAGAGCGTTAATAAAACAATTACGATGGGTGGCGGCATTGCTCGTCACTTGACTTAAAGTATTTCTGTAAGGTTACCCTGCCTCATGTTTAAAAAATTACGTGGATTATTTTCTAACGACTTATCAATTGATCTTGGTACGGCCAATACACTTATATATGTAAAAGAAGAAGGTATTGTGTTGAATGAGCCGTCAGTGGTCGCAATACGCCAAGAACGTGCAGGAGGCCCGAAGAGCGTTGCTTCTGTAGGGACCGCGGCCAAACAAATGCTAGGCCGAACTCCTGGTAACATTAAAGCGATCAGACCGATGAAAGATGGTGTGATAGCAGACTTTTATGTTACGGAAAAAATGTTACAGCACTTTATAAAGCAGGTGCACAATAATAATTTTATGCGCCCAAGTCCTCGTGTTTTAATCTGTGTTCCGTGTGGAGCAACTCAGGTAGAAAAGCGTGCCATTCGTGAGTCAGCGATGGGGGCGGGTGCTCGAGAAGTGTATTTAATTGAAGAACCAATGGCTGCGGCAATTGGTGCTGGCTTACCAGTCTCTGAAGCAACAGGCTCTATGGTAGTCGACATTGGTGGAGGAACCACTGAAGTTGCCATCATTTCTTTAAACGGTGTTGTATATTCCTCTTCAGTACGTATTGGCGGAGATAAGTTTGATGAAGGTATTATCAATTATGTACGCCGTAATTTTGGTAGCTTGATTGGTGAAGCAACCGCTGAGCATATCAAACATGAAATTGGATCTGCTTTTAAAAGTGATGAACCGATTGAGTTAGAAGTGCGTGGTCGAAACTTAGCCGAAGGTGTACCTCGCTCTTTCACTTTGAACTCACATGAAATCTTAGAAGCATTACAAGAACCTTTGATGGGTATCGTCAGCGCGGTGATGGTGGCGTTAGAGCAGTCACCCCCTGAACTTGCGTCGGATATTTCGGCTCATGGTATGGTGTTGACTGGTGGTGGTGCATTACTTAAAGATTTAGACCGCCTATTAATGGAAGAAACAGGGATCCCTGTGGTGGTTGCGGATGATCCATTGACATGTGTTGCAAGGGGCGGCGGTAAAGCATTAGAGATGATAGATATGCATGGTGGCGATGTATTTAGTTACGACTAATGAATTTACTGTTTGGCCGTACCATTTCATTACAACTGCGACTTACTGTCGCAGTTGTGTTGAGTGTGCTCTTAATTTTTGGCGATCGTTATACCCAAGGCGGTACACTCGTTAGAACTAGCTTACATACGTTAGTCAGCCCGCTGTTATATTTTGCCAATGTGCCCTATGAAATGTTTGATATCGGAGCGAAAAGCCTACATACGCGCGATCAACTTAGGCAAGAAAATTATACTCTCAAAGAAAAGCAGCTATTACAAAGCGAGCAGTTGCAACAATTAGCGTTTCTTAAAAAAGAGAATCAGGAGCTCAGAGCGTTACTCGGGGCGTCAGCAAGGCAGAATAATACCCGATTGATTGCTCAGGTTTTGTCTGTTCACTCGAATCCCTATAGCCACCAAGTAGTGATCAACCGCGGTACTATAGACGGAGTGACAGAAAGTCAGGCGGTGATCGATGAAATGGGGGTTGTTGGCCAATTAACTCAAGTGGGTACAACCACATCACGCGTTTTATTGATGACAGATATTACACATGCCACTCCAGTCCGCATTTTACGTAATGACGTTCGCACAGTTATTGAAGGTATTGGTAAGATAAACCGTTTAAAGCTTTCTCATGTGCCACATAGCTTAGATGTTCGCATTGGAGATGTTTTAGTGACATCGGGTTTAGGCGGTATTTTTCCAGAAGGTTATCCTGTGGCGGTTGTGACAAACATTAACCGAGATGAAGGCCTGCCTTTTGCTAAGGTTTATGCCGAGCCGATTGCACAATTAGACAGAATTCGCTTATTAGTAATATTAGGTAAGTCAGCTCAAGAGACACTCAGCCATGATTAGGCGCAGTTATTTTTTTGTGGCGCTAAGTATTTTCTTTGCGTTAGTAATGGCATTGATGCCGTTACCTATTTCTGCCGAACCATTCAGACCTGATTGGGTATTATTGGTCTTGATGTATTGGTCACTGGCAGTACCCCACCGAGTTAACATTGGCTGGGCTTGGATCACAGGTTTAATTATTGATTTAGCCATGGGGTCACCTTTAGGTGTAAATTCATTGACTTACTCTGTGTGTATTTACATTACTGTGAGCAACTTTCAGAAAATACGAAATTTTTCAATTTGGCAGCAGGCAGTCATGATCGGTTTATTTTTGACGCTCTATCATTTGCTGCAATTTTGGTTAAACCACTTTTTACTCGATATTTACTTTAGCCCGCATTATTTGTGGCCGGCAGTGACTGGCATGTTATGTTGGCCATGGATCTTCTTATTACTGCGTAAGTATCGACGTCAATTTAGGATACGTTAATGATCCCTCTTTATTTAGCGTCAGCGTCCGCTCGTCGCAAACAATTACTGGCACAGCTCGGTTATGAGTTTGAACAGTTTAGTGTAGATGCAGATGAAAGCCAGTTGCTCAATGAGCCTGTATACGCCTATGTTGAGCGGCTCGCTAGGTTAAAAGCCCAATCGGGTGTTGCTATGGGCTATATAGATAGGCCTGTCCTTGGTAGCGATACAGTGGTTGTTATCGATGAGCAGGCGTTAGGCAAACCGAAAGATATAGATGACTTTACGGCGACAATGAAGCGCTTATCAGGGCGCACTCACCAGGTCTTAACATCGGTCGCTTTGGCAACCGAGAAGCATGTACTTAGCACGGTTGTGTGCACTGAGGTGACTTTCAAAACATTGTCGGATAAAGAAATAACGAGTTATTGGCATACCGATGAGCCGCTAGATAAGGCTGGTGGCTATGGTATTCAAGGGCTTGGTGGCCGATTTGTAACGCATATATCAGGTAGCTATTTTGCCGTTGTCGGCTTACCTTTATATGAGACTGATAGATTAATTCAACAATTTGTAGCGGAGACAGCATGAGCAGTGAACTACTCATTAATGTGACACCCAGTGAGAGTCGTGTCGCATTAATCGAAAATGGTGTACTCCAAGAAGTGCAAGTAGAGCGTATTGGCAATTTAGGCATTGTGGGTAATATTTACTTCGGCAAGGTAAGTCGAGTATTACCTGGTATGCAGGCTGCTTTTGTTGATATTGGCTTGGATAAAGCCGCATTTTTGCACGCATCAGATATTGTTAATAGCGCTTCGTTTGAAGAAGGTGTTGATGATCAGCCTGTAAAAAAAGTACAAGATATTAGAGAGTTGGTCAAGCAAGGCCAATTTATTATGGTACAAGTTGTCAAAGACCCGCTAGGTACTAAAGGCGCGAGGCTCACCACCGATATTACTATTCCCTCTCGTTACCTCGTGTTCATGCCTGATGCTACGCATGTGGGGGTCAGTCAACGAATAGAAACAGAAGAAGAACGAGCCAGACTTAAAAAGATAGTGTCGCAGTATAATGATGAAAATGGTGGCTTTATTGTTAGAACCGCTGCAGAAGGTGCGTCCGAAGCCGAGTTACAGCATGACGCAGAGTTTTTGAAAAAATTGTGGCAAAAAATCGTCAGCCGTCGAAAAAAAGCCAGTAAAGCCAGCATTTTGCATGAAGATTTAACACTCGCTTTTAGAACGCTTCGTGATTACGTTGGTGAAGACATGGAGCGGATCCGGGTTGACTCAAAGCTAACTCATCAAGAGTTAAAAGAGTTTACGGAAGAATTTGTCCCTTTACTTGCTCAGGTGCTGGAGTATTACCCTGGTGAGCGACCGATTTTTGATTTATTCGATGTTGAGAGTGAGATCCAAAAAGCACTGCACCGTAAAGTTGAATTGAAGTCGGGTGGGTATTTGATCATTGATCAGACAGAAGCAATGACAACCGTTGATGTAAATACAGGGGCTTTTGTTGGGCATAGGAATTTAGAGGAAACCATTTTTAATACCAATGTTGAAGCTACATCCGCTATTGCTCGTCAATTAAGACTGAGAAATTTGGGTGGGATCATTATTATTGATTTCATCGATATGATATCTGATGATCACAAACGCAGAGTGCTTCACTCTCTAGAAACGGCATTGTCAAAAGACCGTGCAAAAGCCAACATCAATGGTTTGTCAGCATTGGGCTTAGTTGAAATGACGCGAAAGCGTACTCGTGAAAGCTTAGAGCATATTTTATGTGGTGTTTGTCCATCGTGTTCTGGGCGAGGATCGCTAAAAACGGTTGAAACTGTCTGCTATGAAATACTGCGTGAGATTGTCAGAGTGAATCGTGCCTATGATGCGGATAAGTTTATGGTGTATGCGTCTGCTGCAGTGAGTGAAGCACTCACTAACGATGAATATCATAACTTAGCTGAATTGGAACTATTCATTGGAAAGCAAGTCAATATTCAAACAGAGAGTTTATACAGTCAAGAACAATTTGATGTTGTCATGATGTAAGGCGTTACAGGGTTAATGCAAGCTAAAAAAATCTGCTTTTTTTGTTTTAGAAAAGTCTGGCAAACTTTTGCTGTAGCGCTGGTCGTTTTGGCGGTTTTTGTGTCGGTGCTGAAATATGCTTTACCGTATGCCAATGACTATAAGTACGATATTGAAACACTGATCAATAAGCAGTTTGGCGTTGATTTAACTATTGGTGCCATTAGCGCTAGTTGGCAAGGCTCCGGACCCTCTCTGGTGTTAGAAAACCTGACGTTTGCAGATAACAAAAATGCGCCTATTGCGTTGAGTATTGCCAATACAAGTTTGCAATTAAATGTGGTTGAATCACTAAAAAATTGGCAGCTGCGTTCAGATTATTTTGTACTACAAGGTTTTGTGGCTGATGTTAATCTTGAAGAGCTTAGCAACCTGCAAACAGACAGTGACAGTAACTTTGAGCAACAGTCTTTGATTGAAAGCCTGTTTTTAGGTGCAACAGGCCACTTTTCTATTCAAAAAAGCCAATTAAATTTAATCACTCACTTGGGAAGACGACACTCTCTACTGTTAGATGACATTACTTGGCAAAATAGCGAGCAAATTCACCAAGGTGTTGGTGAAATAAGCATTCCAGGTTTTTCTCAGGGTCATTACTCAGCTCGATTGTCTTTCACTGGTGAGCGTTTGCGTGATTTAAATGGGCAAATTTACCTACATGCATCAAAAGTGGATGTATCCGATTGGCTCACTCAAGATCTAAATGAAGATAAACTGGGGATCCACACTGAACTCAATGGTGAAGCGTGGGTTTCAATGCAAAATGGTAAACTGGAAAATGTTCACCTAAATTGGTTACCTAGTTATATTAAATGGTTGGAAAATGGCCAAAGTGAGCGTATATCACTGACTTCTGGGCAGGTATTATTCACGCCTTCGAAGCAGGGGCAGTTTTGGGAGTTATCGACGACTCCATTACACCTATCTCACAATGATATACCGTATTCACAGACGCAATTACGCGGTGAATTCTCTGCAGCGCAACAACAAGTTTGGTTCGATGAACTGAGTGTAAGCCTATTGTCAGACCTCAGTACTTTAAGCAATATGGAATTCGCAAAACAAGTAGCTGCGCATGACTTACAAGGTGCTCTGCGAGGCCGAGTGAGTATTGGACCAGAGAAAGCGGTGTCTGCGTGGTTAGGAGGACGTGATTTGTCATGGCGTCAGGTCGGGGGGATACCGGGCGCTGACAATGTAAGACTTGAAGCAACACTGCAAAATAATATGGGGGCTGTGTCTCTTTTTTCTGAAAATGCACAGTTTCACACCGCGGGGTTGTTTGACCGACCGCTTGCTTACAATCAACTGAATTTAGAACTTCAGTTTTTTAAGCGGGGTAATGATTGGCAAGTGGTAAGTGATTCGTTGTGGTTTGACAATGAAGATTTAACGGTTGCTGGGGAGATGCACTTAAATTTAGCAGATGAACCCGAGTTAGATTTATATGTTGAGGTACTTGGCGGCGATGCAAAA
This sequence comes from Pseudoalteromonas sp. MSK9-3, assembly GCF_003590335.1. GTDB lineage: Bacteria > Pseudomonadota > Gammaproteobacteria > Enterobacterales > Alteromonadaceae > Pseudoalteromonas. Next base: position 52,221 of record NZ_MIET01000023.1, read on the forward strand.
GTGGCAGGTCATTACTTTCCTCAGACGTTGATGAAAGCGAGCCTCATAAAATATTTAAATGAAGGGATCCTCGACGGTATACATCGTGAGTCGCAAGTTTTATTTTCTGGACGGTTAACGGATTTTCCATTTAGTAATGGTGCAGGGCAGTTTGATGTATTGTCAAAAATTGAAGAGGCGGAATTTGCTTTTGCACCGGGTTGGCCTGCGATAAAAAACGCCGAAACGACGTTACATTTCTCAAATGAACGCATGGATATTTATGCCCATTCGGGTACTTTAATTAACCAAAAAATAGAAGACAGTGTGGTCGTCAGTATTGATAATTTAGATGCTGCTGATGATCTTCTGGTAAGAATCAACCACATTACACAAGCGCCTTCCCTTGCGCCTTTTTTCGCGGCAACGCCCCTTAATGACCCACTCTCCAATATATTACAAATTGTTCAGGGACAAGGGGAAGTTGAAGGGAATATTACACTTAAGATAGATTTACGAGACTTAGATGTATTGGCTGAAGGGGATATACATTTACGTAATTTACCGGTTTATTTATCGAAACCGGGTATGCAGCTGACTCAAGTCGATGCACTTCTACATTTTAAAGATGACGCTATTACTATACCTAATGCAACGGCGACCTGGTTAGGTATGCCTATGTGGTTTGATGTCAAAGGAGACGGAGACAATCACAGCTATCAAGTTGATATTAATGCCGAATTAATGGCAAAAAGCGATAAGTTACTGCCCTATACCGATGGTTTGCTTGATGATTATTTAGCGGGGCAAACAGCATTGAATACGGCATTGAGTTTGGTGTTTAGCGATGAAGCATTTAATTATACGGCTGAGTTTTCATCTGATCTAGTCGGTCTATCAAGCGATTTTTCTGCCCCTTATAAGAAAATTGCTTCAAGCACTTGGCCGTTGCAAGGGGTGGTGCAAGGTGATGATATTTCAAATTTAATCATGGTTAATATTGATAAGAAATTATTTTTTAATGGCATCTTAGATAATGACAGCGTGCAATTAAGTAATGCGCATTTGATTTCCGGCAACCGAGATAAAGGGCTTGCACAGGATCGCTTTGTTGTCTCAATTGATCATACTGACTTAGATTTGAAATCTTGGATCCCTTTTATTGAGCGAATTATTGATTCAAGTAAAACAGCAAAAGAACAAGTCTCTTTGTTTCCCGAGTTAAGAGCGCTTAATGCTCAAATTGGTAACCTTGACCTGTCGGGCATCCACTTTAATGATCTTGAGATGCGCTTACGGCCGAGTAGTGATGGCATGACGATGCGGTTGAATGCAAAAGAGCTACGCGCGCAAGTCGTATTACCGCCTAGTGGGTCGAGTCGTCCGATTGCAATCGAAGCAGATTACTTACGACTTAATCTACCTAAACTTGAAGAGAGTGCGAGTGCAAAAGTTGATTCTCAAGTTAACTTATCTGGAGAAGATTTAAGTTGGTTGGCGCGAATGCCAGCGATAGCCTTTAATTGCTCAGATTGTAAAGTTGATAATTATCAATTAGACAGAGTATCTATGTCATTGTTTGGTGATGGGGAAAAGTTAGTGATCCCTGAACTCGTTGTTGATAAACAAGAGCATGTGTTACGCGGACAGGGTCAGTGGCAAGCAGGCGTGACACGTGTAGAAGGGATCATGAACAGCAAAGATATTGGTGAGTTGTTTGATGAGTTTGACTTAACATCTACCATCAAAGATTCTAAAGCGAGTATTGGATACCAATTACAATGGAATGGTGCACCGTATGATATAAATATGCAGAGTCTGGCTGGGGAAGTTACTTGGGAGCTTGGTGAAGGGCATTTAGCTGAAATAAGCGACCAAGGAGCGCGCGTATTTTCACTGTTGAGCTTAGATTCATTGGTAAGAAAACTGAAACTAGATTTTAGAGACGTATTCTCTAAAGGGTTCTTTTACAACAAAATGCAAGGGTCAGTGCAGCTTGAAGAGGGCATTGCTTACACGAAAGACACTAAAATGGATGGAGTTCCAGCGGATTTAACCATTCAAGGCTACGCGAATTTAAATACCTACGATATTAATTATGATTTAGCGGTTGCACCGCAAGTGACATCGAGTTTACCTGTCATTGTGGCATGGATGGTTAACCCTGTGACAGGGCTTGCTGCGTTAGCGTTAGATAAAGTGATCCATTCGGCCAGAGTGATTTCTGAAATTAAATTTAAAGTAACAGGTACTATGGAACAGCCTATTGTTACTGAAATTAATAGAAAAAGTCGCGAAGTTGAAATACCACAAGCAGCACAAAACACGCCACCTAAGGCACAAGACACTTTACCTTCGAGTGAGTTGATTAAAGGCGCACAGAGCCGATCAATAAACAAAGAGTCTAGCCCATTGAATGAGGCGGGTGTTTAAGTATGCGTCAAGCGTCCAAGGTTATTGCTATACAAATGTGCTCTGGCGTAGAGCCAAGCGTTAACTTCCAATATTTGGTTGAGCAGTTGCAACAACTTAATTTACAGCAACCGGCGTTGGTCTGTTTGCCAGAAACTTGGTTAGCATTTTGTCATACAAGCCAAGACTCAGTTACATTAAGTGCGACAAATACGTATTGGATAGAAAAGCTTAAATTATTGTGTCGTGAGTACGGTATTTGGCTTGCTGCCGGCACGATTGCGTTACCTTATGATAATGATCGTTATGTTGCCGCCAGTTTATTGTTTAATGACGTGGGTGATATTGTCGCACAATATAATAAAATGCATTTGTTCGACGTCGAAGTGGATGACAATACACAAGGTTATCGAGAGTCAACGCACTGTGCGGCAGGAACGGCTATAGAAGTGGTTGATAGCCCGTTTGGGAAAATAGGATTAAGCGTATGTTATGATATACGTTTTCCTGGCCTTTATCAGGCAATGGTTGACCAAGGGGCCCAGCTACTATTGATCCCGAGTGCGTTTACTACGGTAACAGGTGCAGCACACTGGCGGCCATTATTACAGGCGCGTGCCATAGAGACGCAGTGTTATGTGATCGCCGCAGCTCAAGTCGGTACACATGAAAATGGCCGCAAAACCTTCGGACATAGCCTAATATTATCACCATGGGGCACTGTAATTGCGGATGCCAAAGACACATGTGGTGCGGTCCAAGGTGACATTGATTTGGCAGAACTTATGCAGATCAGAACTAAAATGCCAGTACAGGCACACAATCGTTTTAAGAGTGAATTTTATGAATAATGTTGAACAACATTTATTAGCTGATAGTCAATTGACTCGAGAGCAGCTAGAGCAAACGCTAAGTTATATTCACCAACATCAAGTGGATTATGCAGATCTCTATTTCCAGTCATGCTACAACGAAACGTGGGTGCTTGAAGACGGTATTGTTAAAGATGGCAGCTATAACATTGAGAGAGGCGTTGGTGTTAGAGCCTTATCAGGTGAGAAAACGGGCTTCTCATATTCAGATGCTATCAATTTTGATGCGTTAAACAAAGCTGCGATGGCTGCACGCAGTATTGCTCAGTCAGGTCAAGCGCAAAAAGTGCAAGTATTCAGTGATGTGACAGCAAAACAGCAATTTGCGCCAGTGCAACCAATTACTAAAATGGCGGATGCTGACAAAGTTGCGTTATTACGAGAAATTGAAGCACATATTCGAGACATAGCACCTGATGCTCAACAGGTTGTAAGCTCAATTTCAGCTGTGTATGAAGAAGTACTGATTGCAGCCAGTGATGGGACTTTTGCCACGGATATTCGCCCTTTAATTCGCCTAAATTGCTCTGTATTACTTGAAAAAAATGGTCGACGCGAACGAGGCGGTGCTGGTGGTGGTGCGCGTTTAGATTATGGATACTTTAAAGAATTGGTTGCGGGCAAACCGCGTTGGGTAGAGTATGCAGAAGAAGCGGTACGCTTAGCTAAAGTTAATTTAGAAGCAGTAGATGCCCCAGCTGGAGCAATGCCTGTAGTGTTGGGCGCTGGGTGGCCTGGTGTGCTATTACACGAAGCGGTAGGACATGGTTTAGAAGGTGACTTTAACCGAAAAGAAGCTTCTGCATTTAGTGGAAAAGTAGGGCAACAGGTTGCATCAGAACTTTGTACTGTCGTTGACGATGGCACTTTGGTTGACCGAAGAGGGTCTCTAAACGTAGATGATGAGGGGACGCCTGCAGCATATAATATACTGATTGAAAAGGGTATTTTGCAAGGTTATATGCAAGATAAGTTAAATGCCCGTTTAATGGGGGTTACGCCTACCGGTAACGGGCGTCGTGAGTCATACGCACACTTACCTATGCCAAGAATGACAAATACGTACATGTTGCCAGGGCAAGATACTCAAGCGGATATTATCAGTAGTGTTAAAAAGGGTATTTTTGCATCAAACTTTGGCGGCGGTCAGGTAGATATTACTTCAGGTAAGTTTGTATTTTCTGCGTCAGAGGCATACCTTATTGAAGATGGAAAAATCACTCAGCCTATTAAAGGGGCTACACTTATCGGGAATGGACCTGATGTTATGCATAAAATCTCGATGGTGGGTAATGATCTTAAGCTCGATAGAGGGGTGGGTGTATGTGGCAAAGACGGCCAAAGTGTCCCTGTTGGAGTCGGGCAACCGAGTTTAAAAATTGATGAAATCACCGTGGGTGGTACGGCTTAAGTTCGTATTCATAAAAAAACCAGCATTAGCTGGTTTTTTTATGTCTTTAGCTCTTCAACCTGGTAATTATGGCATCATCGCTTCTTTTAAATACTGAAAAAGCTCTTTATAGCCCTTTGCTGGCTTTTCTACAGAGGCTTCTTTTTTGGCTTGGCGGACGAGTTGTCGCATTTTTTGACGTTCTAACTCTGGGTACTCAGCAAGCAACTCATTTACTTTGTCATCACCTTGTTGAATTAATTCATCTCTGATTATTTCAATTTTATTTAGGAGCACGTCAGCTTGATTATTTTTATTTAACATCAAGTCGATAGCCGCTTCTATTTCGGCAATATTCTCTGTAGTGCGAAGTGTTTTTGTGATGTAGTTCATATGCCTACGATAAGCTTCACTTTTGGCACGTATTTTATCTGCGACGATCATTGCTTGTAATAAATCATCAGTAAGCGGCAATTTATCACGTTGCTTTTTTGCCATACTGGCTAAGTCGAGCGCAAGTTGCTGATACTGTTGCGCATCACGTTTCAGTTCACTTTTAGAGACATAAATGATGTCTTCTTCAATTACGGGTTTCTTTTTCTTAGCCATGATTCAAACTAGTAGTAATCTATTTGTGCTAAGTATACCAATTATACGTAGGAAAAGCTTTGCTTGAATAGGGCGATAATCGTGATGTGTGTTAGCATTAATATGAAGACATAAATTATTAGAGAAGATGCCCATGAGCAGAGCCCAACAAGACCCTATTTATCAACAAATTGATGACGTGAAGAAAGCCGTTTCTGATGTACTGGCCCATGCGAAGAAGTTGGGCGCCACAGCCTCAGAAGCTGCTATGTCTAGCACTTCGGGCCTTTCTGTGAGTACACGAATGGGCGAGGTTGATACCATTGAGTTTAACCAAGATGGTGGTTTGGGGATCAGTGTGTATGTTGGTAATCATAAAGGGAGTGCATCTACTGCAGATTTGAGCCCGAAGGCTTTGCGCTCGGTGGTAGAGAAAGCCATTGATATTGCCAAGTTTACATCTGATGACCCATGTAATGGGGTAGCTGATGAGCAGCTTTTAGAGATGTCACCTCCTGATTTAGATCTTTATCATCCGTGGGACGTTTCTCCTGAACAAGGCATTGAGTTTTGTCTTGAAGCGGAAAAAGCGGCATTAGAATTTGACCCACGTATCGTCAATTCTGATGGGGCCAGTTTTGCAAGTCATCAAGGTTTGCGAGTGTATGGTAACAGTCATGGCTTAGTTGCTGGTTTTCCTCGCACACGACATACGTTAAGTACCATGGTAATTGGTCAAGATGGCGAGCATATGCAACGCGACTCTGCCTACACAATTTCTCGTGAACAAGGTGGGCTAAAAGGGGCTAGCTTAGTGGGTGTTGAAGCCGCAGAATCAACGCTTGCGAAATTAAATAGTCAAAAAATAAAAACCATGAAAACCCCGGTTGTTTTTAGAGCTGATATTGCAAATAGCTTGTTTGGACATTTGGTATCGGCGATTGGCGGTGGGGCCCTATACCGTAAATCGACATTTTTGCTTGATAGCCTTCATACACAAGTTTTTAACCCATGCGTCTCTATTATAGAGAGGCCACATTTATTAAAAGGGTTAGCATCTAGCCCATTTGATAGCGAAGGCGTAAAAACCCGTGACCGAGATATTATCAGTGGTGGAGAACTACAAACATATTTACTTGCGAGCTACGCAGCCCGTAAATTGGGGATGACAGCGACAGGTCATGCTGGGGGCATTCATAACTGGTTGGTACAACAAACGCATGATGATCTACATGCAGTACTACAGACGATGGGAACTGGCTTGTTAGTAACCGAATTAATGGGCCAAGGTGTTAACACTGTCACCGGTGATTACTCACGTGGTGCTGCTGGCTTTTGGGTAGAAAATGGTGAAATTCAATATCCGGTAAGTGAGATAACCATAGCGGGTAATTTACAGGACATGTTTAAAGGTATTCAAGCCATTGGAGGCGATGTCGAGCCGCGTGGAAGTGTACAGACAGGCTCTGTATTGATTGACTCAATGCAAGTTGCCGGCGAGTAATACTCTCTGCCTGAAGTAAACGGGGTGCTATGCCTTTACTTCAGGCTATTACTTTGACAGCGCTAAGTTAAAAACCATGTTGCGGTGCCTAAAAAGGCAAATATGCCAACAATATCAGTAACGGTTGTCAAAACCACGCTACCCGCAAGCGCAGGGTCAATTTTCATTCTTTTGAGAATAATAGGAATACTAGCCCCCGCAATACCTGCCGCGAGTAAATTCATAAACATCGCAAAGGCAATCACTGCTCCTAAAGTAAAGTCCCATTTCCAAAGCGCTACAACGCCAGCGATGAGTAAAGACCACAGCAAACCATTTAGCGCCCCAATAGCTAACTCTTTACCGAGTATAAATCGCTGGTTAGTTTGATTTATATGGCCAAGTGCAATACCTCGGATCACCAAGGTCAGTGTTTGGCTACCAGCCACCCCACCCATGCTGGGTACTATGCCGTTGAGTACGGCAAGCACGGGGAGAATATCGAGGGTATTTTCAAAAAAGCTCGCGACAAATGCTGCGAGTAGCGCAGTCAATAAGTTGATCCCTAGCCAAATTGAACGACGGCGGCTACTTTTTAGAACGGGTGCAAAGGTGTCTTCTTCATCATCAAGACCCGCCATGCTGAGTAAGCTATGCTCAGCATCTTCTCGAATAACATCAACAATATCGTCAATGGTGATCCTGCCTAGTAAGTGGTTATTATCATCGACAACCGCGGCGGAAATCCAATTATGACGCTCAAAAAGTTGGGCGACTTCAGTTTCATCCATTGAAATGGGAATTGACTCTTTGTCTTCATCCATCAACGCTTGAACTAAATGATCTGGTGGATTCGTCAATAAGGTACTCAAAGGGAGCGCGCCAATAAAGCAGTTATCTTTATCAACAACATATAAGTCATCTGTGCCATCAGGTAGGTTGCCACGCAAACGTAAGTAGCGTAGTACAACATCTAATGATACATCAGCACGAATAGTGACGGTGTCACTGTTCATCAATGCGCCAGCCGAACGCTCTTGATAAGACAGGGCTTGGGTCGCACGTTCACGGTCTTGTGTGTCCATGCTGCTAACAACATCGTGATATACCGTATCAGGCAAGCTTCGTAATACTTCACCTAAATCATCATCGTCCATATCCTCTGTTGCAGCTGCAATGAGTTCAGGCTTCATTTTAGCGATAATGCCAAGACGAACATCTTCTGATAACTCTTCAAGTACATCGCCTTGAATATCAGGGTCTACGAGTTTCCAAAGTTGCGTTCTGACTTTATGAGGTGAAGATTCGAGTAAGAGTGCGGTATCACATGGTGCTGTTTCTGCTAAAATTCGCCTGACTTGAACAAACTGCCCACTATTAAGCGCAAGGGTAACTTGCTGGAGTTGTTGTAAAGTATAATCTTGTTCAAGCGCTTCAGGCATAGGCTTCCTAATTAATGTCGTATTGTTAGTCTTTTTACGCGTACCTAGTGAATATATGTTGGATAATATGCAGCGAATGATGCTGAGGTGCGCGGGCCTTGGCTTGAGAGTTTAACGTACTTTAGAGCGTGTTGCCACGTAGGATAGGCGTATTTATCGTAACTTGTTGTCGGCAAGTTACTCTTGTTCGTGAAATTTTTGTTCTATTAAATCGCCAATAGCAGATAAGGCTGATTTTGCATCTGGCCCTTCACAGCGGATTTTTACGTACTTTCCTTGACTACTTTCTAGTAAAAGCAGTGCTAATACGCTGTCGCCTGCTGCCTCTTTTTCATCTTGGTATAAGGTAATATCTGCATCGAACTTCACCGCTAGTTGCGCCAGTACAGTAGCAGCTCTTGCATGTAAGCCACATTTGTTTTGAATTAAAAAAGTCCCCTCACAACGCATGGTATTAGCTATTTTGTTCACGATGTCGGATCTGTACATTAGGGTGAGAACGTTGAAAGCTTTCTCCAATGGTTTGCGCCAGATAAACAGAACGATGCTGTCCACCAGTACAGCCGATAGCAATAGTAAGATAGCTGCGGTTATTGCGTTCAAGGTGAGGTAACCAAGTTTGCACGAACGTCTGAATTTGCCAAGTAAATTTTTGTACTATGCTATGTCCAGCTAAATATTCTTGTACAGGTTTATCTAAACCTGTGAGTGGTTTTAAATCAGGCTCCCAATGAGGGTTGGGTAGGAATCGAGCATCAAATACATAATCAGCATCTTTGGGCATGCCGTGTTTAAATCCAAAAGATAAAAAGGTGATGATCAGCTGTTTGTCTTTTTTACCTAATATACGTTCACGGATAGCCTCAGCTAATTGATGTACGCTTAGATCCGTGGTGTCAATGACCATATCTGCGCTGGTATTGAGTACATCAAGCAGTTGCTTTTCTTCTTTAATCGCTAAATCTAAAGGCAAGTTATTGATAGATAATGGGTGTAAGCGGCGGGTTTCAGAAAAGCGCTTGATTAGCGTTTGGTCATCACTGTCTAAATAAAATAGGGTTGGATTCGCGAAACCGGGTAAGTACTCAAGAATATCGTTAAACTCTTCTTGCTGTTTAGGCAAGTTTCTAACATCAATACTGACGGCTATTTTGTCGTAGTTTTCGGAAACACTTCTTACTAATGATGGCAGTAAGTTCACGGGGATATTATCAACACAATAGTAGCCAAGGTCTTCTAATACCCTTAGCGCTACCGACTTTCCTGATCCTGACCGACCACTGATGATGATTAATTCCACGACTTTCCCCTATTTATTAATCCTGTGCAGCAATAATATTATAAAGCTCGGAATCACTACTTGCATGTCTTAATTGTTTGCAAAACTCTTTATTTTTCAACTTATCTGCAATTGCAGATAGTGTCTTTAAGTGTTGCTGATTATCTCCTTCAGGTACAATTAGCGCAACAAAAATATCAACAGGGCGATTGTCTATTGCATCAAATGGAATGGTTTGCTCGCTGACTAAGAGTATAGCAAAAACCTGTTCTATACCCTCCATACGACCATGAGGGAGTGCAATTCCTTTCCCTATTCCGGTACTGCCTAGTTTTTCACGATTCATTAAGGCCGACAGAATATGATGCTGCTCTAATTGTGGTAATTGCTCATGCGCTAGCTCGCTAACGTATTCTAAAATCCGTTTTTTACTATTAAAAAGGACCGCAGCTTTACTGCAGTCCTTGTTGATTATTGAGCTTAATTTCATGATTAGTGTCGAGTAAGCTTCTCTTTATGTTTAATTACTTGTCTGTCTAGCTTATCAACCAAACCATCGATAGCGGCATACATATCTTGATGCTCAGTAGAGGCAAAGACTTCAGCGCCACTGAGATGTAAGGTAGCTTCGGCTTTCTGTACCAGCTTTTCAACATCTAAGATCACATGAACGTTATTAATATGATCAAAGTGCCTTTCTAGCTTCGCAAACTTGGTGTTGACATAGTCTCTTAGTGATTCTGTAACTTCTACGTGACGACCAGTTAAATTTAGTTGCATAAGCATTTTCCTTCTTTGGTAATACGTCTTATATCAAGCTTTTACGCTGATTTGACGGTGGAATGGCTAACGACTCCCGATATTTTGCTATGGTACGTCGGGCCACTTTGATTCCTTGCTCTGCCAATATATCCGCAATTTTGCTATCACTTAACGGCTTAGCTGTATTTTCGGCGGCAATGAGCTTTTTGATCAATGCTCTAATCGCAGTGGAAGAGCATTCACCTCCGTTTTCAGTACTAACATGGCTTGAGAAGAAATACTTCAACTCAAAAATACCCCTAGGTGTGTGCATATATTTTTGTGTAGTGACTCGAGAAATGGTCGACTCATGCATCTCTACCATTTCAGCCACATCATTAAGCACCATGGGTTTCATTGCTTCAGGGCCATGTTCAAAGAATGCCTGTTGTTGCTGCACAATGCAATTAGTAACTTTCATTAAAGTGTCATTGCGGCTCTCTAAACTTTTAATAAACCATTTCGCTTCTTGTAAATGTGAGCGGATAAATTGGCTATCCGTACTCGATTTTACTGATCGCGACATCGCAGCATAATGATCATTAACCCTGATTTTAGGCATTGAATCAGGATTTAGCTCTACCAACCAACGACCTTTTACTTTTTTAACCGACACATCAGGGATCACATATTCTGACTCTTCACGAATAATACTGGCAGCTGGTTTTGGATTTAAGCTGTGGATCAGGGTCATGACATCTTTTAAATCCGATTCTTTGAGTTTAGTCTTCTTCATCAAAGTTCGGTAGTCACGACTAGCAAGTAAATCGATATGATCTGTTAATATTTGTTTTGTTTGCTCTAACCAAGGTGTCGCTTTATCAAACTGGTTCAACTGAATACATAAACACTCTTGTAAACTTCTAGCTGCAATACCGACAGGATCAAATAGCTGAATGCGTTTGAGTACGGCTTCTATTTCATCGAGCTCAATGCCTTCTTCGGAACTGCCGTCGTTTAAGCTATCTAAAATTTCTTCTGTAGATAAGGTTAACAAGCCGCCATCATCAACCGCTTCGACAATTGCGACTGCGATGCCTCTATCGGTATCGCTAAAAGGGGTAAGCTCTAGCTGCCACATGAGATATTCATGTAGGGTTTCACTGGTTTCCCCTTGGTACATGTTCTCATCTTCAGGCATAGGGCCACTGCTGGCCGCCGGGGCTGCACTCATGTACTCGTCCCAAGTAACGTCCATGGCAAGTTCTTCGCTGACAGTGTCTTTACTCATAGCAGCGTCAGAATCTAGTTCGTAATCGCTAACCGGCGCCTCGTCAGTGGTATCTGAACCTGTCTCATCTTTACTTAGTTCTTTGTGTTCTTTTTCTCTATTATCACTGTCGTTGTCATGCTCTGATTCTTCAACTTCTAGCAAGGGATTACTGTCTAGTGCTTCTTGAATTTCTTGCTGAAGATCGAGCGTGCTCAGTTGCAGCAAGCGAATAGCCTGCTGTAACTGTGGTGTCATGGTTAATTGCTGGCCCATGCGCAGCTGTAGCGATTGCCTCATGTATCTCTAACAATCCTTTTCATTGTTCAATTATTAAAATTACCTAGGTGTATTAACTATAGCCTGAATTGCTCACCAAGGTAGACATCTCGAACAGTTTGATCGGCGAGCACATGTTCAGGTGTGCCAGATGCAATTAATTCACCATGTGAAACAATGTACGCCTTTTCACACACATCGAGTGTTTCACGTACATTATGGTCTGTGATAAGAACACCTATACCGCGTTTTTTTAAATGTTCGATAATTTTCTTTATATCTAACACTGAAATAGGATCAACACCAGCAAAAGGCTCATCTAATAGGATAAATTTTGGATTTGCGGCTAAAGCGCGAGCAATTTCTACCCTGCGGCGTTCGCCACCAGATAATGCCATGCCCTGACTGGCACGTATGTGTTGAATATTAAACTCGTCTAAGAGTTCGTTAAGCAGCTGTTCTCGATCTGCCTTGCTGAGATCTTTACGTGTTTCCAAGATTGCCATTAAATTTTGATAAACAGTGAGTTTACGAAAGATAGATGACTCTTGTGGTAAATAGCCAATGCCAAGCCGTGCTCGGCTATGCATGGGTAATAAAGTAATGTCTTGATCATCGATGGTAACGGTACCATTGTCGCTTGGTACGAGCCCCACAATCATGTAAAAGCTGGTGGTTTTACCTGCGCCATTGGGGCCTAATAGGCCAACGATACTGCCCGCTTCAACACTGAGACTGACATTTTTGACGACCTGACGGCCTTTATAGCTTTTAGCCAAAGCTTGTGCAGTGAGTGTGCTCATAGTTATTTGCCTTGATCTTTATCTGATTTTTTTTCTGGCACTAAGATGGTATGAACACGGCCGGTATTTTGATTGCCTCTGTCGGCATTAATTAGTTGCTTTTCCATATCATAGGTTATGGATTGTGCTTTGATAATTTGCCCCGCCTGATTAATTTCAGCATCGCCTTTTATAATGAGCATTTTATTTGCAACGTCATAGCGTACTTCTTGTGCACTGGCACTTAATAAAGTGCCGTCAGCTTGTTTTTCACTGAAAAGTGCGGGGCTGCCGGTCGCAACAAGCAGTTGTTTGTTTTCACCGAGCTCTGCTCTGCGGTGAACTTCCAAGCGGTCTGCGTTTATTTGTCTATTGCCATGAATAATTTCGACGTTCTGTTCAAAAATACCGATGTTGGTTTTTAATTGTGCTTGTTGTTTACCTGCTTTTATCGATACTTCGGATGCAAAGGAGTCGCTTTGAGCTAGGGCTATTTGACTCAGTGTTAATCCTATAAAGGCGACAGTAACTTTCAATTTATTGATCATAGTAAACGGTTCTTGTATGGTTAATGAGCTCAATCACCTCGGTGTTTAAGTCGGCGAGCAAGCCTTTCCCTGTTATCATTAAGTCAGGCCCAGAGATTTTTACGGGCTGTTCTGACTGCATTAATCGTTTGGTAATTTCGACACGAATATGATCGGCATTTATGTGCGTGATCATGGCTTTGTCGGTTAAATTTTTTGCCACTACATCACCTTCTAAAATCAGTGTGTTGTTTTCATATAAAGTGGCTTCTTTTGCCGTGATTTTCCAATTCATAGTGCCATTATATAAGGTGAAAATGGGCGCTTCGAAATGACTAAATCCAAGCTCTTGGTATAGCTCCATTTTTTTTGCTGTAACAGTATGGCTGCGTACACCGGTTTCATTATAAATTGTTTGCTGTAACTCAGTGGCAATATAATCTGGTTTCGCTATTACATCTTGGGTATTGTTTTGAGAGGTAGATGGCTGAGATAAATAGGGGTACCACAGCCAGCCCATAGTTAGTAAAAATAATCCCAATACTGCAATGCGATTTGTGGTCATGCGCTTGTTCCTTCGCTACCAAGACTATGTCCTTGTGCCAGCATGAGTAAATCGGTTAACTCGCGGACCGCGCCAAAGCCACCTGGTAATTGCGTTGTATAGTGTGATAGGCGTTTAATAAGGGGGTGTGCATCGTTTACGGCGACTGCGAAACCCACTTTCTCCATGACTGGCAGGTCTGGACCATCATCACCAATATAAGCAATTTCATCATCAGATAAATTTAACTCGTGTTTTAATTCATCATAGGCTATTAGCTTATTTTCTTGTCCTTGATAGATATACGGTACCGTTAAACTAGTCATTCTTTGCTGAACAATCTGTGAATGTCGGCCCGTGATCACCGCAACTTGTACGCCGCTATTTATGAGGGCTTTTATGCCAAACCCATCCTTTGTATTGAATGCTTTTAACTCTTCTCCATTGTTACCTAAATAAATACGGCCATCCGAGAAGACGCCATCGATATCACAAATAAGTAATTTCACAGCAGCGGCTTTGCTTTCTACGAGGGGGGAAATTGGTTGGTATAAATCAGCAAACTGCATTTACAGTACTCCCGCTTTTAATAAATCTTGCGTATTAAGTGCACCAATCGGGCGTTGTTCATCGTCTATGACAATTAAGCCATTGATTCGTTTCGTTTCCATAATATTTAATGCTTCAGCTGCAAGTATATTCGGGTGAATGGTGGCACAGCCTTTGGTCATAACATCATTAATAACGGCGTTATGTAAATCTACTCGCTGTTCTATAATACGTCGCAAGTCACCATCAGTAAAAATACCACATAATCGTGAGTCTGCATCAACAACAGCAGTCATACCTAACCCTTTTGCTGACATTTCAAAGAGTGCCGTTTTTACCGTATCATCATTAGTGACTATAGGCACTTGCTCGCCTTTATGCATGATATCTGCAATGGTTAGCAATAAACGTTTACCTAATGCGCCTCCAGGATGTGATAATGCAAAATCATCAGCAGTAAAGCCTCGTGCTTCGAGTAAAGCAACTGCGAGTGCATCACCCATTACTAGGGTTGCTGTTGTACTCGCTGTGGGTGCTAAGCCAAGCGGGCATGCTTCTTTAGAAACTGTAATACACAAATGAATATCGGCTAATTGTGCAATACTTGATTGTGGGTTTCCTGTCATGGCGATGGTTTTAGCGCCAATTCGCTTTATGACTGGAATAATGCTCATTATTTCTACTGTTTCACCAGAGTTAGAAATAAGCAGCACAACATCATGCTTGGTGATCATGCCTAAATCACCATGGCTGGCCTCACCTGGGTGAACAAAAAATGCGGGCGTACCTGTACTTGCCAAAGTTGCGGCGATTTTATTACCGATATGTCCAGATTTACCCATGCCAATAACGATGGTTCTACCAATACAGTCAAATATTGTTTGGCAACTTTTTTCAAAGTGCTCGTCTATATATTGCGTTATTTCATCAATGGCTTGGCGCTCGATATCGATAACAGCTCTAGCCGTTTTTGAAAAGTTAATTTGGGTCATATAGGCAGTCCATTGTTTAAATAATGTAATACATGTAGCCGATGAATGCTGCTAATAATAGCCCACCTTCAAGACGATTAATTCTGCGTGTACCTGTGAGACTCAAGCTCATGATGATTAACGCAAGTGTTGCAGCAAGCATAACAAAAATATCTCGTTGAGCGATATTTGCATCTAATGTGGCAGGGTTTAAAATACCAGCGATAGAGAGTACAGCTAAAATGTTGAAAATGTTTGAACCGATAATATTACCCAAGGCTAAATCATCTTCTTTTTTGAGTACACCAGCAATACAGGCTGCAAGCTCAGGCAGGCTGGTACCAATGGCGATGATGGTTAAGCCAATAAGCAAATCACTCATGCCAAAGAACTTGGCAATATCAACTGCAGAACCTATCAGGTAATGAGAGCTTATAGGGAGTAGCACCATACCTACAACGAGCCATAATACGGCTTTTTTGGTCGGAACATTGTTTGGCACCTCATCACAAGCTTCGCTAACAAGAGGATCGTCCTGATTGCCGGTTTGTTTGGTGATAACGATAAGCGCCAATAAAAATAATACAAAGCCGACAAGTAATAGCGTACCTTCCGTAGCACTGAAGTAGTTATCACTAATAATTAGCCAAGCGCCAAGAGACACAATGACCAATAAAGGCATTTCTCGCTTTAAAATTCCTGAGCTCACAGATAATGGGCGTAATAAAGCGGTAATACCTAAAACGAGCAATATGTTGGCAATATTTGAACCTACAGCATTACCAACTGCGGTATCTGTTTTGTCCGCTAAGGCAGCTTGAGCTGCAACCATCATTTCAGGAGCTGATGATCCCATTGCGACAATTGTTAAACCAACGATGAGTGTGGGAACACCAAAATTTCGAGCCAATGCAGCTGCGCCAAAAACAAAACGATCTGCGCTCCAAACAAGCGCTGCAAAACCTAATATTAGAACGATGAAAGATAAAACCATTAAAAGTTATGCCAAGTAATAAAACGTCATTGGCGTAAATAGTACCAAAACCCAGAAAAAAAGTATAAATAAAAGGGGCTGGTTGATTGGAAGGTTCGGGTAAGTTTGTTGATACTACGGATTAAATTAAGGCGTTAATATTACAAAATTTTACGAAATGTATTTTCCCTCAAGAGATAAAAAATCGTATTATGACAATATTAGCCGAACTAGATGTGGAGAGCGACTTGTCGCAAGCAATAGTTGAAATCAAGGATGTGACATTTTCACGCGGTGAAAAGACCATCTATAAAAACATGAGCTTTTCTGTTCCGAAGGGAAAAATCACCGCTATTATGGGCCCCAGTGGTATAGGTAAAACAACGATGCTACGCCTTATCGGGGGCCAACTTAAACCCGATAGCGGTGATATATTATTCGAAGGCGCCAGTATTCCAAGTATGACGCGTAGTGCGTTATATGATGCACGAAAAAATATGAGTATGCTGTTCCAAAGTGGTGCACTTTTTACTGATATGTCGGTGTTCGATAATGTTGCGTTCCCACTGAGAGAACATACAAAACTAAGTGAGGAGTTAATTCGCTTAGTGGTGCTAATGAAGTTGCAAGCCGTAGGATTACGAGGGGCTAGTGAGTTAATGCCGTCGGAGCTGTCTGGTGGTATGGCACGTCGTGCCGCGTTAGCCAGAGCCATTGCACTGGACCCTGAACTTATTATGTATGATGAACCATTTGCTGGCCAAGACCCAATTTCTATGGGGGTTTTGGTTAAATTGATAAAATCATTGAATGAAGTGTTAGGTTTGTCATCCTTGATTGTTACTCACGATGTGACAGAGGTCCTTAGTATTGCGGAGCATGTTGTCATTATTGCAGAGCAAGGTGTGATTGGCAGTGGCACAGCTGAAGAAATGTTGGCGCATAGCTCCCCACTAGTGCAGCAATTTCTACAAGGTCTATCTGACGGACCTGTTCCATTTCACCAACCCGCGAGCCCTTATGAAGATGCGTTATTAACTCAAGGAGCTAGGTGATGGATTTTTTACAAAAGTTGGGCCACAAAACACTCAGTCGATTTGCGGCATTAGGACGTTCGACCCGCATGTTAATTGGTGCGCTAGTAAACATTCCTAACCCAAGAAAGGGCACACCTTTACTGATCCGCCAGTTGTACATGATAGGTCATCAGTCATTGCTTATTATTATGGTGTCTGGGTTGTTTATAGGTATGGTGCTGGCGTTACAAGGGTATACAGTACTCGTCGGGTATGGCGCAGAAGACAGTTTGGGACCCTTGGTTGCATTAAGTTTATTACGTGAATTAGGCCCTGTTGTAACAGCGTTGCTCTTCGCTGGTCGAGCTGGCAGCGCACTCACGGCGGAAATTGGCCTCATGAAAGCAACGGAACAGCTTTCAAGTTTGGAGATGATGGCGATTGACCCTTTAAAGCGAGTGATTGCGCCGCGTTTTTGGGCTGGCTTTATCAGTATGCCGATTTTGGCACTTATTTTTTCAGCGGTGGCTATTTTAGGTGCTCATTTAGTGGGTGTTGATTGGCTGGGTGTTGATTCAGGAAGTTTTTGGTCAATTATGCAAGCGCAAGTGTCATTCGAAAAAGATATTCTTAACGGCATTATCAAAAGCTTTGTGTTTGCTTTGGTCGTGACGTGGATTGCGCTTTACAAAGGGTATGATTGTATTCCGACCTCGGAAGGTATAAGTAAGGCAACAACAGAGACAGTAGTACATTCTTCATTGGCAGTGTTAGGATTTGATTTCTTACTAACTGCTGTGATGTTTTCAGGTTAAAAGGTTTTAAAGTCATGAATACACGGAAAATAGAGATTTTAGTAGGTTTGTTTGTTGCGTTAGGCGTTATCGCATTTGCTGTACTCGCGCTAAAAGTAGCGAATTCAGGCATTAGCGGTAGTGGTGAGTCTTATTTATTAAACGCGAAATTTGAAAATATTGGATCGTTAAAAGCCAGAGCGCCCATTAAAGTCGGTGGGGTGGTGATTGGTCGCGTTGAGGGGATCAGTATTCACCCACAAGAATTTGTGCCTGTGGTGAATATGAAAATAGATGCAAACTATGAATGTCAGTTTTCAGACACAACATCAGTGTCTATTTTAACCTCGGGTATTTTAGGGGAGCAATATTTAGGGATCTCTCCTGTTATTGCTTCAGAGTCGGCGCGTCAGTCTTGTTTGGGCAATGATACCGTGGGTAATAGTGAAGCAGATGAACTTGATGATCTCTTTGGGGTTGAAAGTAAAGCGCTGAAAAATGGTGACATGATTGCTGATACGAAGTCTGCACTTGTACTAGAAGAGCTTATTGGTCAGTTCTTATTTAATCAAGGCGGTGAATAATCATGATGGTTTATCGTAATTTACTGAATATGCTTGTATTGGCATTATCAATTTTTAGTGTACAAGTCGCCGCTGAAGTTGATTTGAAAGACCCGTATAAAATGGTACAGCAAGTGGCAGATAATACCTTTCAACGCGTTGCTAGAGACCAAGACAAGGTTCAAAAAAGTAGAGAGCACCTAAGAGTTATCGTAGAAGAAGAGTTGATGCCATATATTGATTATAAATATGCAGCGTATCGAGTACTCGGAAGCTATATACAAAAAATTCGCACGATGGAAGATAAGCAAGAAAAAGCACAAGCAATTGCGCATGTACGTACTTTTATTGATGTATTCCAACGTTACTTAGTGGCGACGTATGCGGGGGTATTTACACAATATACAAACCAAAAAGTTGAGTTTGGTGCCGCTAAGAGTTTTGCTGCTGATGACGTGGCCATCGTGAATACTAAAATTGTTGAAGCGGGTAAGCCGGATATTCGCATCGACTTTAAAGTGCGTAAAGGCAAGAATAATGAATGGCGTGCTTACGATATGATGGCGGAAGGGATCAGTTTGTTGGATGCAAAGCAAACCGAATTACACGGTATTTTACGCCAGCAAGGAATTGAGCATGTGATCAAGTTACTTGATAAGAAAAGCCGATTACCAGTGCAATTTAGGGGGGATGATGGCAACAGCTAAAGTTCACTTTAAACGCAACGAAGAGGGCGTTGTTTTTATCAGCGGGGAACTAACACGAAATAGCCTCACAAATGAACGACTTCTTAATCAACAGCTAGAAAGTACGCAATCAGTCACCTATTTTGACCTTTCTAGCGTATCAAGGGTTGACACAGCGGGCTTAGCTTGGTTAATTCACTCTTTAGGTAAATTGCAGCAGCAAGATAAACGTCTTGAGCTTAAGAATATACCTGAACAATTGCGCAATTTGATGGCATTGGGTCAGGTTTCAACCTTATTTGAGTGAATATAATGGAAATAAACCAAGTCGAAACATTATTAAAAGAGTCACTGGCTTTAGATGAAGTGATAGTAAAAGCAAATGGCAGTCATTATGAAGTGATTGCCGTTGGAGACTGTTTTGATGGATTAAGCCGAGTCAAAAAGCAGCAATTGGTTTATGGGCCATTAATGGAAACTATTTCCGATGGCACCATTCATGCTGTCAGTATTAAAGCTTTTACGCCAACAGAGTGGCAAAGAGAACGCAAATTTATGCTTCCGCAATAGGGGGCTGATATGGATCAGTTTGTTATTCAAGGTGGTACGACCCTTGCCGGTGAAGTGACCATCTCAGGTGCTAAGAACGCCGCATTACCGATATTATTTGCTGCACTATTACCCAACGGCAAGAGTCGCTTTTCTAATGTCCCTCAGTTACGAGATATAGGCACTACCGAAGCTTTATTAAAAACATTGGGCGCCGGGGTTGCGTGGCAGGGTGATGTTTTAGAAATAGACGGAAGCTGTGTTGATAAGGTTTTAGCGCCTTATGAGTTAGTAAAACAAATGCGTGCGTCGGTATTAGCATTAGGGCCACTGCTTGCGCGTTTTGGTGAAGCTCAGGTATCGTTACCCGGCGGCTGTGCTATTGGTGCAAGACCCGTTGATATTCACATCAAAGGCCTTGAGCGAATGGGTGCTGAAATCAACGTTGAAAATGGCTATATTAATGCCACATCTTCTGGGCGACTTAAAGGTGCCGAGATTTATATGGAGATGGTGAGTGTTGGTGCGACAGAAAACTTATTAATGGCGGCAACCTTAGCTGATGGTACCACCGTGCTGGACAATGCAGCACAAGAACCTGAAATCGTAAACCTAGCAGAGTGTTTGACTGCGATGGGGGCGAATATAAAAGGTGCAGGTACAAGTCGTATTGAAATTCAAGGCGTTGAACAGCTGGCTGGCTGTGAGCACCGGATCTTGCCTGATAGAATTGAAACAGGTACATTTTTGGTGGCTGCTGCGATGGCTAATGGTGAGGTGTTGTGTAAAAACACCGACCATACAAGCTTAGAGCCGGTGCTTGAAAAGTTGCGTGCGGCTAATGCATTGGTTGAAGTGCATACAGATACGATTTATGTTGATATGCGCAATCGAACATTACAAGCGGTGAATATTAAAACGATGCCGCATCCTGGTTTTCCAACAGATATGCAAGCGCAATTTACTGCATTGAATGTAGTCGCTCAGGGCAGTGCTACCATCACCGAAACTATTTTTGAAAATCGTTTTATGCATGTTCCTGAACTACAGAGAATGGGTGCCAATATTCGATTAGAAGGCAACACTGCGATTTGTGGTGAAACAGAAAAGCTCAGTGGTGCCCAAGTTATGGCAACAGATCTGCGAGCCTCAGCAAGCCTTATTTTAACCGGGATTGTTGCAACAGGTGAAACGGTGGTGGATCGGATCTATCACGTAGATCGTGGTTATCAACGTATTGAAGACAAGCTAAGTCAATTAGGCGCAAATATTAAGCGTAAACATAACTAACTCAGCAATGTCTTAAAAGCGAGTGATGTGGATACTGGAATAAACCAGCATGTCATTGCTCGCTTTTTTATTGCATGCGACTTTCAAGTTTGGCCACAGTAACTTTAAAGGTTAATAACTTGGTATTGCGGTATGCCTCAAATTCAACCACCGTACCAGGTTGGGTATTGGCAATAAATTTAAGCGTTGTTTCCGGGTTGTTGACCGCATTGCCGGCAACCCGCACGATTATATCGTCGTTTTGCATACCCGCTTGCCATGCAGGGCCTAGCGGATCGATATTATTTACCTTTAGTCCCACAATTTTAGTATACAAGTCGGTGATGACTTTACCTGTGCTGTCTACAGGGCTTCCTGTAAAGCCTAAATAGCCTCTAATTACTCGTCCGTCGCGTTTGAGCTTTTCCATCACTTCGTTGGCAAGTGAGTAAGGAATAGCAAATGAAATCCCTTGAATGTCGATGTTATAACGGGTTCTAAATTGTGCTGATGTGAGTCCGACAAGCGTCCCGTTAGAGTTAATTAACGCGCCTCCTGAATTGCCTACGTTTACGGCAGCATCCATTTGTAACAAGCTACTATATGAATTGTCTGGGGTGAGTTTTTTGCCTGTTGCGCTGATCACACCCTGTGTAATGGTTTGCCCTAAATTTAAAGGGTTTCCAATCGCTAATACCACATCACCAACCCTAGGTGAAAAACTATCATCTACCGGAATAACAGGGAGGTGCTGTGCATCAATTTTTAATAATGCTAAATCAGTGACGGTGTCAAAACCAATGATCTGCACTTCATTAAAGGTGCGGCCATCGGTCAATATGATCATGATTTGATCTGCATTATTGACGACATGATAATTGGTTAGGATATAGCCATCACTAGACATTATTACGCCTGAACCTAACTCCTGAGTTGTATTTGCGCGCTTAAACCTAGGAACAGAGCTGATCCCTTCGGAGAAGATAGTAACAACCGCGGGCGCTGCTTTCTCAACAGCGTCAGCAAAGCTCATATGTTTGGTACTATACGGGTTAGGCACCTTAATATTTGGTAGAACGGCACTACGTAGATTGGGTGAAAACCAAATCACAACAAATGCGATACCTAGGCCAATGAATAATGGCGGAATTAAAAAGCGGAAAAGTTTTATCACACGATGATCTATTATTATTTATTTATTGTTTATGATGGCACAAATAAAAACACAGCGGCAAGGACCACTGTGTTTTTTTATCCAAATTAATTTATTACTGAATTAATAAGAAGACAGAATCTCTACCACGTTTTACGCCCAAAACGATATTGCCTTGAATATCTTCGATTAAGCTACTCATTTCTCTAATGCTATCAATTCGCTGGCGATTCACCTGCATGATAACATCACCTTCTTCTAGCCCAACCCGTGCCGCTGGAGAGCGCGCTTCTACCGATGAAACTACAACGCCTTTGTTACCGTTGCGTTCGCCACTTTCGAGTACTGCACCGCGTAGCATAGGGTGCACTTTATCTGCTTGCGCTTGCAGTTCAGCTTGGCCTTTGAGCGTTACTTTTATAGTGCGAACTTTTCCTTCTCGGTACACGCCGACCTTTACTGTGCGACCTTCACCAATGGTGGCTATTTTGCTTGCGAGTTCGGCAAAACTTTGAATATCGTCACCATTAACAGAGACAATGACATCATTGGCCTGAATACCTGCTTCACTGGCGGCTGAGTCTTTAACGACTTGTGCTACATAGGCACCTTGTTTGACATCAAAACCTTGTGCTTTAGCAATACCAGCGTCTAGAGTACGCCCTTGAATACCTAAAGAGCCGCGTCTAACTTGACCAAATTCGACAATTTGATCGACAAGGCTTTTCATCATATTTGATGGGATAGCAAAACCGATACCGACGTTACCACCCGAGGCACCTAAAATTGCAGTATTGATCCCAATGAGTTCGCCGCGAAGGTTAACCAATGCTCCGCCAGAGTTACCTTGGTTAATGGCGGCATCTGTTTGAATAAAGTCTTCATAGCCTTCAATATTAAGGCCGCTGCGACCGAGTGCGCTGACAATACCCGAAGTCACCGTATGGCTTAGTCCAAATGGATTACCAATGGCAACCGCAAAATCGCCTACTCGCAGGGCATCAGAATTTGCGAGTTTTACTTCAGTTAAATCATCTGATTCGATTTCGAGTAGTGCAATGTCTGACTCTTTGTCAGTACCTACTAGTTTGGCATCGAACTCTCTGCCATCTTCTAAGGTCACAATAATTTTTTCTGCGTCGGCAATAACGTGGTTATTTGTTACCACGTAGCCCTCTGAGGCGTCGATAATAACGCCTGAACCCAAGCCACTAAACTGGCGCTTTTGACTACGAGGTTTGGGTTGACCAAAGAAATAATCAAATGGATCAACACGACGGCGTACTTCTTTAGCGCCAGATACTTGTATGCTTACAACCCCCGGAGTGACTCGCTCTAACATGGGAGCTAGGGTGGGTAAAGTTTGACCATCAATGGCCACGGGTAATTTAGCGACAGAAACACTAGGGTTTAATAATAATGTTGAAGAAAAAAGTGCTGCTGATAATAACGAGAATTTCAATTTCATAGGTAGTAAATACTCCGAAAAAAGCAATTAGTCATTGAAAAGGCATCTATTGCTAAATGTGTTCTAGACGCCAATTCGCTATTTGTTTATCTGTATTTACTGACTATGGGGTCAAAAAAAAGTTCATCAAGATATGTTTGCTTGCTTATTTTCTGAGCGTTCCCCGGTAAAAATACCTGATTCACCTTCAACATAGTCCACAGGTTGTGCTGAATCGTCAGAACGTTGGTTATCTCTTCTGCGTTCAGGGCGGCTTTTTAAAGAGGCATGCAGCTGCTCAGTGGTTTCTTTAGAGAAAAACGGTTCACTGGGGTGTGTTGGCTTTTCAGTTAAAAGCACTTGATCGGTGCGCTCAACATGGCTAAAGAGTTGAGTATAGCTTTCTTGCATTTTGCTCATCAGCTTTTTAGTACTTGCTAAGTGATCTGACACATCTTGACGATATTGCTCAAGTTCACTTTGTGCTTGTATGGCTTGCTGCTCTAACTCAGTTTGTTTAAGTTGCTTTCGGGTGACTTGCGCACCGATAAAAAAACCAATTACACCAGTAATGATCAAAAGCCCCAACCAAACGATAGTTGTCATATATTTCTCCTGTGGGTATCGGGTTGCCAGTAAAAATATGGCGATAAGAATAAAATGTAACTTACAGTCAATATACGCGGAGAATGGTTGCGTGTTAATATAGAAAATCAATAAATATGGGTAACAGTGTAAAAAATGATGACTCCTTGGCAAAAATATCAGCAAGATCTTCAAACGGATGACTTTCAATACGACAGCGCACAAGAAAATGCGGTTAAGCATTTACAGCGCTTGTATGATGATCTGTGTGCAAAGCCTGTTGAGCAACCAAGTAGTTTCCTGTCGCGTTTATTTAGCAAAAAGGTCGAACCAAAGAAAATTAAAGGGTTGTACTTTTGGGGTGGGGTTGGTCGTGGCAAAACCTATTTAGTTGATACTTTTTTTGATGCATTACCAACTGAACGCAAAATGCGCGTGCACTTTCATCGATTTATGCATCGTGTTCACGACGAATTAAAAAAGCTCCAAGATGTGAAAGATCCGCTTGAGGTTGTGGCTGATATATTTAAAAAAGAAACCGATATTATTTGTTTTGATGAATTCTTCGTTCAAGACATTACCGACGCGATGTTGTTAGGTGGATTAATGCAGGCTCTGTTTGCACGTGACATCGTGCTGGTTGCGACTTCTAATATTGTACCGGATGATTTGTATCGTAACGGCTTGCAGCGTGCGCGATTTGTACCTGCGATAGATTTGGTTAATGCCAACACGGAAGTTGTGAATGTTGACTCTGGTATTGACTACCGTTTGCGTACCTTAGAGCAAGCTGAAATCTTTCATAGCCCATTAGATGAGCAAGCAGATAAGAATTTATTCGCTTATTTTGATAAGTTGTCGCCGGAGCCTGGGCGGGTTGATGAAGCTATTGAAATAGAAGGGCGCTTAATTAAGACACGTAAAGTGTCGGACTGTATTGTGATGTTCGATTTTACACAGTTGTGTGAAACAGCGCGCTCACAAGTGGATTATATGGAAATAAGTCGCCTCTACAACACGGTTATTTTATCCAACGTAAAACGCTTAAGTCAGCAAAATGATGATGCAGCTCGTCGTTTCATCGCGTTAGTCGATGAGTTTTATGAACGTAATGTTACCCTTATTATTTCTGCGGAAGCACCTATCACCGAATTATATTCTACGGGGACGTTAGAATTTGAATTCAAACGATGTGTTAGTCGTTTACAAGAAATGCAATCGCTTGATTATTTAGCAAGGGAACACCTAGCTTAATACTCAATCAAGCACCCGTAACGTGCAAAGCCAAAGAAATGCAATTATTTTGTAGAAAAAACAGCCGTGCGCTAGTCAATCTCTTTATGAGTTGCTATAATCCGCGGCCTGCCACGTTGCGTTCTATTGCCCTCGTCGGCTTAGCCACTGACTTGAGCGGCAAAAAGTCTTAAACTCGAAGGGGTTAAAGCACGATATAGTAAAGCGGTAACCATTTTGGTTATCTGTGGTTTTAATTGAAAACATTGGATTTTTTAGATGAAAACGTTTGTTGCTAAACCAGATACAGTAAAACGTGACTGGTACGTAGTTGACGCTGAAGGTAAAACTTTAGGTCGTATCGCTACTGAAATCGCTAGTCGCCTGCGCGGAAAGCATAAAGCTGAATACACTCCTCACGTAGATACTGGTGATTATATCATCGTTATCAACGCTGAAAAAGTTACTGTAACTGGTAACAAATTCAAAAACAAAGTGTACTACGCACACTCTGGTTTCCCAGGTGGACTTAAGTCTGTAACTTTCGATAAGCTTCAAGCTGCTAAGCCTGAAATGATTATCGAGAAAGCGGTTAAAGGCATGTTACCTCGCGGTCCTCTAGGTCGTGAAATGTACCGTAAGCTTAAAGTTTACGTTGGTAATGAGCACAACCACGCGGCACAACAGCCGCAGGTTTTAGACATTTAAGGAGCACATCATGGCAAATCAATACTACGGTACAGGTCGTCGTAAAAGTTCAAGTGCTCGCGTATTCTTACGCCCAGGCACTGGCAACATCGTAATCAATAAGCGCTCTTTAGATGAGTACTTTGGTCGTGAAACGGCTCGCATGGTTGTTCGTCAAGCTCTTGAGCTTGTAGATATGACTGAAAAGTTTGACCTATACATCACTGTTGAAGGTGGTGGTACTACTGGTCAAGCAGGCGCAATCCGTCACGGTATTACACGTGCACTTATGGAGTTTGACGAGTCATTACGTCCTACACTTCGTAAAGCTGGCTTTGTTACTCGCGACGCTCGTAAAGTTGAGCGTAAGAAAGTGGGTCTACACAAAGCGCGTAAGCGTCCACAGTTCTCAAAGCGTTAATTTTTTACGTTTCAAGAATTCAAAAACCCAGCTTATGCTGGGTTTTTTGTTTTTAGCTACTTTATTTTTCGCTGAAAAAGTTAACCTCCTCTTTTTACGTCACTATCTGTCGTTTAAATTATCCTCAATCTAGTAATATCCCGTTTTTACTGACAAAAAAAGTGCAATATTTATTACATTTAGTGCAAATCTGTCGATAACTTAGCGCTTTTTTTTGCTACAATTGCAGGGCAAGTAAAGTGAGCGAGTTTCAACCCGTATTCTGTAGAGGGCAATTTTTCATACAGAGGTTGATCTTGGTCAGTAAATTGTTGTTATTGAAGCGATATCATAAATAATTAGCTTTTTGTACAAAGTAAATCCAGCGAGGGTGTTAGGTTTATTGGGTATGAGGGCTTGAATAACCTTGTTTTAATCAAGGGATTTATTTATGATCGCGTCTATTTTGTAGTTTCTTAAATTTAACCTGCTGTAACTGATGTTCTCAATATAGCAAGTGTTGAGATTCATAGTGGAGATAAGTGGATGAGCAATGCGCCTGTAGACAATGGCCGACGTCGCTTTTTAACCATAGCTACCTCTGTTGTAGGTGGTGTTGGTGCGGCTGGGGCTGCTGTTCCTTTTATTGCGTCTTGGAATCCAAGTGAGCGAGCTAAATCTGCAGGTGCGCCTGTAGAAGTGGATATCAGCAAACTTGAACCCGGACAATTAATTCGTGTTGAGTGGCGAGGTAAGCCTGTTTGGGTTATTTCTCGTACCCCAAAAATGTTGGAAGAGATGAAAGCTCATGAAGGGCAACTTCGTGATCCTGCTTCTGAAGAACCTCAACAACTCGATTCAGCTAAAAATCCATACCGCTCTAAGCGTCCTGAGATTTTTGTTGCGGTCGGTATTTGTACGCACCTAGGCTGTTCTCCTAGCTTCCTTCAAGGTGGCTTTGGTGAAAAAGTTGAAGGTACTGAGGACGGTTTCTTCTGTCCATGTCATGGTTCTAAATTTGATATGGCTGGTCGAGTATTCCAAGCGGTTCCTGCACCGTTAAACCTTGAGATCCCTCCATACACCTTTATTGATGACACCACGATTATCGTTGGTGAAGAAGAAGGGGTAGCGTAATGGCTGAAAACTCTAAAGCAGCTTCTGGCGTTGTAGGTAACGTCATAAACTGGATCGATGACCGTATTCCAATGACACGTGTTTGGAATATGCACATTGCTCAATATCCTGCGCCAAAAAACTTTAACTTTTGGTATTTATTCGGATCACTAGCAATCCTTGTGTTAGTAAACCAAATTCTTACGGGTATCTGGTTAACCATGAACTATGTACCATCTGCTGAAGGTGCATTTGCGTCAGTAGAGTACATCATGCGTGATGTAGAATATGGTTGGTTACTCCGATATCTGCACTCAACAGGCGCATCTGCGTTTTTTGTTGTCGTGTACTTACATATGTTCCGTGGCATGATTTACGGTTCTTATCAAAAACCACGTGAATTACTGTGGTTGTTTGGTATGTTTATCTTCCTAGCCCTTATGGCAGAAGCATTCATGGGTTACTTACTGCCTTGGGGACAGATGTCTTTCTGGGGCGCACAGGTAATTATCTCACTATTTGGTGCAATTCCGGTGATAGGTGAAGACCTAACGCAGTGGATCCGTGGTGACTATGTTATCTCAGGAGCAACGCTAAACCGTTTCTTTGCATTACATGTTATTGCATTACCATTAGTATTAGTTATTTTAGTATTCCTACACATTGTAGCGTTACATGAAGTCGGGTCTAACAACCCAGACGGCATTGAAATTAAACATAAAAAAGGCACTATTTCAGAAGATGAAAAGCCTAAGTTTAAGTTCCATGAATACTACACTGACAAGAAAGATATCGTTGATGCGATCCCTTTCCACCCTTACTACACGGTAAAAGATATTTTAGGCGTTGCAGGTTTCTTGATTCTATTCTGTTGGGTTGTATTTTTCTCTCCAGAAATGGGTGGTTTCTTTTTAGAAGCGCCAAACTTTGAAGCCGCTAACCCACTGAAAACACCAGAGCATATTTTCCCTGTTTGGTATTTCACACCTTTCTATGCGATATTACGTGCTATTCCTGATAAGTTAATGGGTGTAGCGGCAATGGGTGCATCGATTGTTGTGCTAGCGTTACTACCGTGGCTTGACCGTGGTTCGGTTCGCTCAATTCGTTACCGTTGTACATTACATAAATGGAACATTGCGCAATTTGTTGTGACATTTGTTATTTTAGGCTGGGTTGGTGCTACACCACAAACAGACTTCAAAACAATCTTATCGCAAATTACCACTGTGACTTACTTCATGTTCTTTGTATTACTATTTGTATACTCAAAGAATGAGACGACTAAGCCATTGCCGACGAGGGTAACCAAATGATGAAAAAACTAATTATCGGTTTATTCGCATTGTTGCCAACGTTTGTTATGGCAGCAGGTCCATCAGTACCGTTGATGGATGCTAATAATGATCTAACTGACAAAGCGTCACTTCAACGCGGTGCTCAGTTATTCATGAATTACTGCTTAGGTTGTCACCAAATGCAGTACCAACGTTATGAACGTACGTTCCGTGACATTGGTATTCCAACAGATATTGGCCAAGAACAGCTAATTTTTGATGGTTCAAAAGTGGGTGGCCACATTTTGAATGCAATGGAGCAAGATGATGCCGCTAAATGGTTTGGCGCAGCGCCGCCAGATTTAACCTTGATCTCTCGTGTTAAATCTCCTGACTACATCTATACGTACTTAAAGTCGTTTTATAAAGATGAGTCACGTCCATTTGGTGTAAATAATATGGTATTCCCTTTAGTGGGTATGCCACACGTACTACAAGAGTTGCAAGGTTTACCATTGCCGATCACTGAAGAAGTTGAAGAGCATGGTAAGATGGTTACTAAAGTAGTAGGTCTAGAAACTGATGGCTCAGGTGAAATGAGCACAGATGAATATGATCATGCTGCACGTGACATTACCAACTTCTTAGCTTATGTGGGTGAGCCTTCTCGCCTTGAGTCTGAGTCGTTAGGTATTAAGGTATTAGGATTTTTATTAATTCTATTTATCCTTGCATTCTTCTTGAAGAAAGAATACTGGAGAGATGTTCACTAAAGTGAGCAAATCTAAGGTAATTATGTAATAGGGGCTGTTGCCCCTATTGCTGTTTAAAGTGATTTATTACTTTTGTAATTATTAATGGAGGTAGGCATGGCCGTTGCTGCCAATAAGCGCCCTGTAATGACTCTTTTCTCTGGTGCGAACTGTATGTACAGTCACCAAGTACGTATTGTACTTGCAGAGAAAGGCGTAAGTGTTGATATCCACCTAGCAGAAAAGGACAATCTGCCAGAAGCTCTTCATGAGATAAACCCTTATGGCACTGTACCAACTTTAATTGATCGTGAGCTTGGTCTTTACCGTGCAGACATCATCATGGAATACCTTGATGAGCGTTTTCCACACCCTCCACTAATGCCTGTATATCCAGTTATGCGTGGCCGCAGTCGCTTAATGATGCACCGCATCGAAAATGACTGGTATAGCCTTGCAGCAAAAATCTCAGAAGGCGGCTCTGATGCAGCTATTGCTCGTAGAGATTTAACTGAAGCACTATTAGCGGTTGCAGCAATCTTTACTGAAGCGCCTTACTTTATGAGTGAAGAGTTTAGTTTAGTTGATTGTTACCTAGCACCATTATTATGGCGTTTGCCAGAGCTTGGTATTGAGCTTAATGGCGCGGGTGCAAAAGAAATGAAAGATTATATGCTTCGTTTGTTTGAGCGTGATTCGTTCCAAGCATCATTGACTGAAGCTGAGCGTGAGATCAGATCATAATGACGCCAAATCGCCCATACCTCTTAAGAGCTTTTTTCGATTGGATTGTTGATAATGAATGCACGCCGCATTTGGTGGTTAATGCTGATTATCCTGCGGTACAAGTACCGACGCAATTTGTTCAGGATGGGCAAATTGTATTGAATATTAGTCCTTCGGCAGTGACTGCCTTTTCATTAGATAACGAGCAACTGAGCTTTAATGCCCGGTTTGGTGGCCAGCCTATGCAGGTTTACGTGCCGCTTGGTGCCGTGCTTGCGATATATGCTCGTGAAAATGGTGAGGGTACCGTCTTTACGCAAGAAGCATTTGATGATGCTGAGCTAGAAGAGACTTTTGAGCCTGTAGAAAGTGAAGAAACAGTATCAACTGAGCCTGTTGAAAAGCCTGAGAAAAAGAAAGGTTCACATTTACGCGTGGTCAAATAACGACTCATTCAATATAGAAAAAACCCGCAATAAGCGGGTTTTTTTATACCAGTTTTAAATTATCTATTTGAGAAGGTTATTAAAGGTATTCAAATGCCTTAATGACTCGCTCTACACCACTTATGTTTCTTGCGATCTCAACTGCTTGCTCTGCCTCTATAGGAGCTACGAGGCCCATCAGGAAGACTTCTGCGTTTTCAGTCACGACCTTTATGTTGTTACCACTGACATTTTCATCGGCGAGGAGCTTGGTTTTTACTTTTGACGTGAGCCAAGTATCGTGGGTTTGTGTTGTGATCCCAATATTACTGCCAATTCGCAATTGATTGTGAACCCGACGGATTGCAGGCACCGTTTTGAGTGCGGCTTCAGCTTCGGTGCGCATTTCAACATTACTGACTTGACCGACTAATAACACCACGCCATTGACGCTGACAACGCTAATATTGGCATGATTGGCTAAACGGTCAATGCTTTTTAATGCCAGAGTCCCTTTGATCTCGATATTATTGTCATCGATTTGGACTCCAATTGTTCGGCGATCATTGGCTGCAGACATGGCTCCCGCTGTCCCTGCTACAACTGCAGCCGCGCACCCTTGAAGCAGAGTCAGGCTTAATAGTAAGGCGATAGGTTTAACATGCATTTATTGTTCTTCCTGTGGGAATAATGTGTCATCGATGAGCTGACTCAAACAATGAAGTGAAAATAGATGAGATTCTATAATGCGACTAGGCCGCTTACTCGGCACTCTGATCTCGACATCATTAGGTCCAAGTAGTCCGGTTAATTCTCCCCCATCATCACCCATTAACGCTATGACCTTCATGTCTTTGGTAAGTGCGGCCTCAGCGGCACTGACAATACTTTTCTCATTGCCATTAACACCAATAACCAATAATAAGTCACCTTGCTGAGCAAATGCCCTGACTTGCCGAGCATAGTGTTCAGTATCATCTTCTGCACTGACTGTGCCCAAATTGATGCTATTTTGCGTCAGTGCTACAGCTGGTAGGCAAGGTCGCTCGGTTTCGTAAAAGTTCACTAAGAGACCGGCCATATGTGTTGCTAACATATGACAGCTTGGTACACCGCAGCATACTACTTTATTGCCATTTATTAAGCTTTGTACAATTGTAAATGCTGCTGCTTCTAATGAGCTAGGTAATACTTCTCCAGCAGCTATTTGTGCTTGAATACTTTCTGTAAA
Organism: Pseudoalteromonas sp. MSK9-3; assembly: GCF_003590335.1. Classification (GTDB taxonomy): domain Bacteria; phylum Pseudomonadota; class Gammaproteobacteria; order Enterobacterales; family Alteromonadaceae; genus Pseudoalteromonas. Next base: position 84,211 of record NZ_MIET01000023.1, read on the forward strand.
AATCGTCTTAATAGATTCTTGCATATTAAAAAACGCTCTTAATCCATTGTATATTTGGAGGATTTTGGCCCTCGATTGCTACAAAGTCTACTCGTACTTCAGCATTATGCAACTGATGCTCTGTCAAATACTGATAAATACTTCGCTTGAGTCTTTGTTGTTTTGTGTGTGATAAAGCAGCGACTGCTCCACCAAACCCTTTATATTTTCGGTATTTTACTTCAATAAATACCATTTTATTACCATCGCGCATGATAAGATCTATTTCACCATAACGGCAATAGTAATTTTGTGCCTCAAATACTAGCCCTTGGCGTTTTAAGTAAGAAAGCGCAAGCTGTTCATAGAAAGATCCTTTTTCTCTTGTGTTGCTAAACAGTCCTTTTAGCATGCAATGTTCCTTTTTAGTTGCTTCTATTACTGTGTACTTCCCCCAGTTCCATCGAGTTTTGCATAAACAGTGGTAATGGTGCTTGTTCATTAAGTTGCACAAGGCGGATCTGTTGTTTACTGTATTGTGCCCATTTCAGCCTTCGGTGGATGACATTCTTCCCTTTTATACTAAGGTTACCTGTTAAACCAACCAGTTCTTTTCCGGGGATTTTTGCTAGCTGTTTTATTTCGCTGATAAGCGTAACGGCATCAAATGCCATGGCAAATAAGCGTTGTTCAATATCTGCTTGTTCTGGAAACATCTGCTGATATTTTTCTCGTAAATTTTTGTTATCCACTGCATTTGGTAGCATCCAAGGTTGCTCAGTAAAGAACAGCCCATCTAAATCGTTTTTATCTGTGATATCGATACGCCTGCTATAACTTCGAGAGCTGGCATAAAGAGGGATCTTAGGGGCAAACGTACTCACATTCACATCAAGGTAAGGTTTTAACAAGCGCGTTTCAGCTGAATTACCTAATATATAGATTACATCGATATCTTGTCTTGAACGTGTTTCACTCTCAATGTCGGTTTTTCTATATAAGCTTTCAATGGTTTTAATACGTTGCTTTGAATCTTCGACTTCTAACAATTCCGCTATGATTTTTGCCATATTTTTGCTGTCGGTATAAAACCCAACTTCTGGCTCTGCGCTGCTATATCGGTGCCATTGAGAAGTAAAGTGTTCAACAAGGCGGTTACCAGAGTTACTGTCTGGCGCGAGCAACATGGGTTTTTGATATTTTTTAGCTAAAAAGTGCACCATTGCTTGTTCAACTTCATGCTCTGGGTTAAGCGAGAAGTAATAGTGGTGTGGGACTGAGTTTGTTGAATGATTTTGCGTATTTAAATAAATAGTCGGGAGCGCTGCAATGATATCGCTACTTTGCAGCTTTTCTATGTTAGACCGTAGTAGCGGACCAATTACAAAGTCGACTTCATGAGTTTGTAACTGTTGTTCAATGTCTGCTTGTGTAAGCGTTTCATCAATAAAAAACACTTCAGTATGCGGTATGCTGTCGGTGGCTGCTAAAAAGCCATTTTTTAATGCAACGCCAAGTCGCTCGCTTGTGCCAGATTGGGGGAGTAATATGGCGAGCTTGCTGGTTTTATAGGGAGCAAGTAATACGGATTCAGTGACTTCTCGTGGCAAAATATAGCTCGCAGGGTGATTAACAAAACGGCGTTGCCAATTGTTCATCGCTTGATGGAGCTCAACACCTGCGCCTAAATAAATTTGCTGATATTTTGCGAGTTTAACCCAGCCTTGCTGAATAACTGAACCGGTATCAAAGCGCTCTAATGCATACGAAGACAACTGTTGCAATGCGAGCCAGATTTCATCGTTTAATCCTGCTAATGAGAGAGTGTGCTGCGAAGCAATGTTGGCCGACTTAAAATAATGCACAAGGGCTTTTTTTGGCAATTGCTGTGATGCATAGATACTCCCCATTAAATATTGGTGCCATGCTTGGTGTTCAGGGAGTTTGAGTTGCTCAGATAAGGTATGAAGAATAGCTAATGCTGCTGTGTAGTTCGCCATTTCTTTACGTGCGAGTGCGATATAGAGCTTATTTTGGACGTGGTCAACGCTGCTTTTACTCTCTAAAGCTAAACATGCTAGCTCTAATGTACGCCAATCTTGTTCTTCAATGGCGGTTTCGCGCGCGCTATACAACAACTGGATCTTAGTGATGCTCTGTTTTGACATTGCTTTGTTATACAACCCTGCCGCGTTTAATACATCAACGGTAGGCTGCTGTTGGCTATTATTTTCTCTAACCGACGTGTTTGACGTTTTTTCGGTTGTGCTACAGGCTGATAAACCTGACAATATACCAATTACAAGACTAATTACTTTCAGTCGCACTATGGACCCTTGGTTAATTTTGTTGTTGAAGGGTTATCTTACTGACTGAAACTGGAGAGCTCAATGATTAAAGCACACAACACAGATAAAATAGGCACCCTATATGTGGTTGCGACGCCAATAGGTAACCTCGGTGATATTAGCGAACGCGCGCTCACAACATTATCTGAAGTGGACTTAATCGCAGCTGAAGATACGCGCCACACTGGTAAATTGTTGAGTCATTTTAATATTAAAGCGAAAACATTTGCGCTGCATGACCACAATGAAAAGCAAAAGGCACAGCAAGTGGTTGATTGGTTAAATGAAGGGCTTGATATTGCGCTAGTGTCTGATGCCGGTACTCCGCTGATCAGTGATCCTGGTTACTCAGTCGTCAACTTGTGTCGAGCGCAAGGTGCGAATGTTACCCCGGTACCTGGTGCGTGTGCCGCGATCACGGCTGTCAGCTGTTCAGGTTTGCCTACTGATCGCTTTCAGTTTGTGGGCTTTACACCCGCAAAAAGTCAAGCGAGGCAGCAGTTTTTTATTGACGCATATGAAAGCAATATCACCAGTATTATGTATGAAAGTACGCACCGTATTATGGCCAGCCTAGACGATTTGAAAGTGGCGTTAGGGGCAGAGCAGCAAGTGGTTTTTGCGAAAGAGTTAACAAAAACATACGAAACATTTTTCAGTGGCACGGTAACGGCACTCATTGAATTTTTAACGGAAGAACCTGAAAAACAACGGGGCGAGTTAGTATTGATGTTACCTGGTAAGCCTAAGCAGCAAGAAGAGATCCCAGCCGATGCAAAACGTATGTTGTCATTACTCGAACCTGAGATGCCATTAAAAAAAGCATGTGGTGTGGTTGCTGACTATTTTGGCTTAAAGAAAAATGCGCTGTATAAAGCAGCAATCGCAGAAAAAGAGCAGTAAAAAGCGTGAGCTTTGTCTAGATATACCGTATAATCCGCCGCGAGTCAGCCGGATAATCGCTGCCTGTGACGAAAATGATCAGGGGGAGGAAAGTCCGGGCTCCATAGGGCAGGGTGCCAGTTAACGGCTGGGAGGCGAAAGCCTACGACAAGTGCAGCAGAGAGAAGACCGCCAGCTTTCGAGTTGGTAAGGGTGAAAGGGTGCGGTAAGAGCGCACCGGGCCACTGGTAACAGTTGGTTGCAAGGTAAACTCCACCCGGAGCAAGACCAAATAGGGTTCCATCTTTTAACTAAGAACGCGTGGCCCACGTGGGAACCGGGTAGGTTGCTTGAGCCTAGGAGCGATCCTAGGCCTAGACGAATGATTATCTATTACAGAACCCGGCTTATAGGCTGACTCAAACTCAAGCGTAAGCATCTACTTTATTTAGGTGCTTACGCTTGACCCCTCAAGATTATATCTGTGTTACCCCTTAACTATTCCTGCGTTAAATAGAACCGTTTTTTAGCTAAACTAGAGCCATGAGCATTATTTAATACCTCTTTAAATCTGTTGTTTGCTATTTCATCGTGTACTTCATCACCTTTATCTAGGGTGTGTAACGAGTAAGACGCAGAGGGCATTCTGTGTGTTGAATGTGGCAGGCTGACTTTCACCTACCTTTCCCAGTGTTATTAACGTGTCTTTTGATCATTTATGCTGAACATTGTGATTTTTTTAATGAAGAGATTGCCACCTTCTATTTTGTCAGTGAAGGTTCTGCAATATCATCAGGTTTGTAATACACGATAAGCTGAGCACCACTTATAAAAAGTGCGATTGATATGTCAGTAAAAGTAAGGTGCCTGTACCGTATTTTGAGGTAGTCATACTGGTGTATTATTTATAATATATTAATAACATAAAGTTCCGATAGTATTATTTTTGTTCAATTAACTTAAATAAGAAAAGGAATGATCATGTTAAAAAATACATTGCTAATGGGGCTGGCTACAGCATTATTGTCAACGACAGCTTTGGCTGTTACTGAAGAGCGTGTACCTGAGTATTGCTGGTATGAAAATCAACAAGTTGACGTACATACTGTGGAATGTGAATACGAAGTGGCTTTTGAGCACTATGGTTTACCGTATTTCCATTTTAATGATAACCCAAGCAGAAATTGCCCGACTAAGTACTGGCGTAAAGTGTCTTTAGAAAAAGATTTAACAAAAACAAAAACGTTTACGCAGGAAGGGAGCATGCCAAGCTGTGGGACGCGCTGGATGTCACACACTTGGGAAAGCTATTACCCTGTAAATGGCGAGCAGTGCAATTACTGGTGGCGTGAAGGGAAAAATGTTGTCGGTTCAGTTGATAGACATACCGTGACGACTGAAACTCGTCGTGTTCGTATCTGTGAGCCTGCTTACTAAGCATATTAGGCTTGTCAGTATTATGTGGCAAAGGCTCCGCAAAGAACTGAAGGAGCCTTTTTCATACATATAGAGGGAGAATTCTACTTACCTTGGTTTAAGCTATTCAGTTTATCACCAATTGGTTTAGAGAAATTGTAACCATCAAATTTATCCCAGTTTATTGACCATGTCATCACCCCACCGAAATTCGGGGCTGTCTTAATTGGCGCAATGGTTGAGCAGCTTGTGCCTTTAATTAAGCAATCTAATGCCGCTGTAATATTAGCGATGGGCGCTTGTCCAGAGTTCGCAGATTTAGGACCCGATGGCAAGCCAATCGCGACTTGGTCGTCTCTTAACGGAGCAAAACGTGTGCCGTTCGCTAAATCAAAGCCTTCTAACAACATTTTAGCGTGGGCGACCATCATATTGACAGATCCTTCTGGTGCGCTGCCAGGCTCATAAGGATTGGGTAATCCACCATTATTATATAGCTGAACATGTAGCAGATCTAATGTGTCACGCAGTTGATCGATAACCGGGATATAGGCACCCCAAATACCGGTATAAGCTATCATACCACCATGCACATAAGGGTGTTCAGGAGCCATCGTCAACACCATATTGCCTCCGATATTTTGCTCTATTTGTTTTATCGCACGCGGCAAGCGCGCTTGAATTTGCGTACCATGCATAAGGTTTGAGCCACTTTCTAAATCAATGTCTAAGCCATCGAAGCCCCACTCATTAATAATAGCCGTTAAGCTTGCGACAAAATTAGCTTCATCTGAGTCGGTATTGAGTGTGATAGTTCCCTCAGCACCGCCAAGACTTAAAACAAAAACCTTTCCTTGCGCTTGAAGGGCTTGCATATCTTGTTTGAATTGAACTGGGTCAATTGCTGGACAAGTAGAACGAATGTCTTTTTCGAATAAATTAAAGTGTACAGTTCCGTTTGAATTACGGTCGTTATCGGCAAATGCGATATCGATAATATCCCATGCTGGCGAAATTTGATTCAATGGCAATGGGCAACCGGCTGGATTAACAAAGTTGTGCCAATACCCAATTAGTTTATGGGTTTTCCCTATGGGGGCATCGATCACTTTGATGCTAACGCCTTCACTGGTTGCTTGATTGCCTAAGTTGTCTTTTGCAATCGCAGAGATGGTTTTAGTGCCTAAGCTTGCAGGTGTATACAGTGTGGAGTAAGGGGCGCTGGTATCTGTGGCGACTAAGACACCATCAACAGTAAAGCTAACCTCGGTGATTTGTCCAAGCAATGCTGATGCGTCTGCCGTCAGCTGTGTTGCACTGCCTAACGTTATTTGGCTACCTGCGCTTGGTGATGTTACGGAGCTCACAATTGCTTTATCTGTAACAGTAACGACTTGGGTGCTGCTGCTTTGGTTTCCTTCGTTATCAGTGGCAATCGCGCTGAGCTCGATGGGTCCTAACTGTTGAGCGAGCCAATTTACTTGATAAGGCGCTTGGTTTAAGCTGCTTAATAACGTGTTACCCGCATAAATGTCCACTTGACTAATTTGTCCGTCAGCGTCTGTGGCATTGAGTGCAATATCGTAACTATTGCCTTGTAATAAGGTGCTATTAGCCGCTGGCGCGGTAAAGTTCACGATGGGTTTAATGGCACATACACCTTGATCTGTCCACGCATCAGTCCATGATTGACCCACGCCAGGTTCGTAAGCCCATAATGCATCAGAGCTACACCAAGGTCCTATATCACAACGATATTTATGATTGTTATGAGCAACAACATCACCCGTTTTATAGTTTCCACCGGCTTGATAGTTTGGAACGTTTTTACAACCGCCCGAGTTAGGCTCTGAGACGACAATATTCGCAATTGCGCTCGCTGTGGCATTTTTATCATCTTTAACAATCGCTTTTATCTGCTGGTTACCAGCGGTGGCACTCCATAGTGTTTGATACGGTGTGCTGGTATCAGTACTGAGTAAAGTATCATTGAGCCAAAATGAGACCTCGGTGACTTGGCCATCAGCGTCGGCGGCGGTTGCGCTAATGCTGACTTGGTCGCCCACTTGATATTGACTGTTATTAAGCGGTGCTGTGAGTTCTATGGTTGGGTTGACATTCGGCATGCCATCAGTAACTGTTAGTTGTGCGGTATTGCTGGTGGTGTTTGCACCATTATTATCTGTGGCAATTGCATTAACTTGATACTGCCCTGAAATGGTTTGCCATGTTACTTCATAGGGAGCTTGTGTATCGATACCCACAGATTGACCACTTAAAAAAAACTCGACCTGAGTGATACTACCGTCTGCATCATTAGCTTGGGCACTAAAAACAGCGCTGTCATTTGTCGGTAAAGTAGAGCCATCAGCGGGTGTAATAAGGTTAATTGTAGGGGCCAGATTGCCACCACAGGTGCCCAAATCATCCCATACAGCATATGGTGTGGAGTTATCTGCTGGAGATTGTGCTTGCGTCCACCACTTTGCTTGGTAGGCGGTATTATTTTGTGTAACAAGGTTGCCAGTTACATAGGTATTAGCACTTGACCATGCGTCAATGCCTTGGCAATCATAAGCCTGTGCATAAAAGGGGAGGGCACATAGCCCGAGTACTGCACTATGCAGCCCCTTAGTGAATTTTAATGTCATGTCATTTTCCTTTACTGTTGTGTTGTTTTTGCTCAAAAGCAAAGTCCAGCATATATGTAAGGTAAATGTTGATCAATTGTATTCTTGTAACATTTTTATGTACATGTTGCGCTTTTATTACCGAGAAGGTTATAAAATAGGGGATCAGGTGGTGATCTGTTATACTTGATTGTCTTACCAGCGCATTGTGTCACCTAGCAGCCTGTGTAAGTGCAGTCGGCTTAGCAAGTGTCGTTAACATAATGTCATTTGCTAGGGCTTATGCCGCTGTGGTTTTCCTATCTATTTGTTGAAGATAAGCCCCAACACATGAGAGTTTAAATGACGTTTTCAGATTTGGGTTTGTCTCCATCAATCGTGCAAAGTATTACAGATAAAGGTTACACCACACCGACGGCTATTCAAGAAAAAGGGATCCCTGCGGTGTTGTCTGGCCAAGATGTAATGGCTGCAGCACAAACAGGTACCGGTAAAACCGCGGCGTTTACTCTGCCGCTTATTGAGCAATTATTAAAAGAAGATCGTCCCCGTTCAAACCAAGCGTTGGCCCTCGTTTTAGCACCAACACGTGAGCTTGCATTACAAATAGCAGAAAATGTTGAGGCCTACAGTCAAGGAACTCGGCTACGTTCTGCGGTGGTGTATGGTGGCGTAAAAATTAATCCTCAAATGATCCAGCTACGCAAAGGTGTGGATATTTTGATTGCGACACCGGGTCGCTTGCTTGATTTATATAGCCAAAACGCCGTGAAGTTTAATCAACTTCGTACCTTAGTGCTTGATGAAGCCGATCGTATGTTGGATATGGGGTTCATTCATGACATTAAGCGCATTATTAAAGTGTTGCCAAAAGAACGTCAAAACTTGCTGTTTTCAGCCACATTTTCAGACCCAATTCGAGATTTAGCGAAAGGGCTTATTGTGTCTCCAATAGAGATTTCGGTTACGCCTAAAAATGCAGCATCAAAAACCGTTACTCAGTTTGCTTATGCTGTCGATAAACCACAAAAAACCAAGTTGTTGAGTCATCTAATTCGCACTAAAAAATGGCAGCAAGTATTGGTGTTTTGTCGCACTAAACATGGTGCAAACCGTTTAGTGACACAGTTAGAAAGAGATAAAATTACTGGTGCAGCAATTCATGGTAATAAGTCACAATCAGCGCGAGTAAAAGCTTTGAATGGCTTTAAAACCGGCGACGTAAACGTATTGGTGGCCACCGATATCGTAGCGCGAGGACTAGATATCGCTGAGTTACCGTATGTTGTTAACTACGATTTGCCTAATATTTATGAAGATTATGTACACCGCATTGGCCGTACTGGGCGTGCTGGAAGTGATGGTCAAGCCGTGTCATTCGTGACCGTGGATGATGCCGCAGATTTATATGGCATTGAGCGTTTTATTGGTGCTTTGATCCCACGAGCACACGAAGAAGGATTTGTACCTCAACATCCAGTGCCTGAAGTGGCATTAGATACTCGACCGGTAAAGCCAAAGAAAGCGAAAAAACCAAAAAGTGCAAAGCCGCAAGGTGAACAAAATCAAGGCTCAAATGGGCCTAAAAAAGCGAAGCCAGGTCAAGGGAAACATAAACCTCGAGGAAATGGTGGCAATCAGGGGAAATCTCAGGTTAAAGCTGCCATTGATAATCCGACCAATGCCAAGCCTAAGCGCCGTCGCTTTTCAGCGCCTAAGCCAAAAGCACAGTAGTATTCAAAGGTAAACCTTCAGTCTTAAATCACATCCTAGTAAAGATATGTGATTTAACTTGATTATCATCATAATTCATTAATAGTAGTAACAGACTGCTTGATAAGGATTATGATGATTTATTACATCTTGGCCAGTGCAGGCCTCGTTCTGTTTATATACTCTATTAGTGTCCGCCAGCTTGTAAAAGCTGAAATTACGGCGCCTATTTTGTTTGTTACGTTAGGGGCTGTCATTAGCTTCTTTGCAGGCAAAGAAGGTGTGGTGATGGAACTAGATAGCGATATCATGTTACCTGTAGTTGAAGTCATTTTGGCTGTGGTGCTATTTAGCGATGCGGCCAGAACACGGCTTCGCGTATTGTATGACTCTTATCAATTATCCTTAAGGCTTCTCCTAGTTGGGTTACCATTAACCATTTTATTCGGGGCCATATTTGCATATTGGCTATTACCATTAAGTTGGATAGGTGCAACCTTATTAGCGGTGATCATTTCTCCCACAGATGCGGCATTGTGCAAAGGCTTTTTAAGCGAACCGCGGGTCCCTGTTCGATTACGAGAAGCCATTAATGTTGAAAGTGGTTTGAACGATGGCTTATGCGTGCCAATTTTTTTGTTTTTATTACCTGTTGTAGTTCATGGTGAGAATGCGACGCTGTCGACGTTATCGTGGTTGTTCTTTCGAGAATTAAGCATTGCGTGCGTTATTGCTATTGTGGTGACTTGGATAAGCATTATGCTAATGAGAAAAGCTAAAACGCACCATTTATTTGCGACAACAACGAGTCCCTTTCTATTTATTAGTGTGGCTACCTTGGTTTTTTCACTCACACAAGCTCTGCATGGAAGCGGTTTTATCGCTGCATTTGTGTGTGGTTTGTTGTTTGATAGATTCTATGATGACCCAATTAAAGATACTTTACTTAAAGATAGTGAGCATATCGCTGACTTTGCAACCTTACTTATTTGGACATTATTTGGGATGATGTCGTTAAACTTATTATCACAAGGGATGAATATTGATGCACTTATATTTGCTGTCTTTGCCATTATTGTGATTAGAACTTTACCGATTATACTGTGCTTGATGCGCAGTGACACACGATTACACGAGCGTATGACTTTAGCATGGTTTGGGCCAAAGGGGCTTGCATCTGTGGTGTTTATATTGATGTTAATGCCAACTATGGACAGTGACGTTAGCCTCATTATTGAGGCCGCGGTTTACACTGTGTTGCTGAGTATATTTATGCATGGCGTGTCGACTCGCCCGATTTCTTTGAGCTTTAAGTGATTAGAGTGAGTACTCAAAACGTCATTTTATTGAAATAAAAAAGACATTATTCGTCCCTAAAATGAGCCTCTAATTTTTAATTACACAGTTAATTAGCTCATACGTTACGGGAATCCCATGAAAAAGAAATTAATAACATTAGCAGTATCAGCAGTCTTGTTGAGTGCTTGCAACGACGACACACAAACGGTCGAAGTGATCAAAGAAGTGGAAAAGGAGGTCATTAAGGAAGTTGCACCAACACCAGTGACTTCGGTAAAAAATGTTATTTTAATGATTGGTGACGGCATGGGTGCCCAGCAAGTTGGCTTATTAGAAGAGTATGCGCGAAGAGCACCAAACTCGACATATAATACACGAGGCAATAAAACCGCTTTGTCAAAACTTGCTGATGCTGGACATATGGGCCTTTCGCTTAACGCGCCACATGGGGCAAATGGCATGTTGGTAACAGATTCTGCGTGTTCAGCAACCCAGTTAGCAACAGGTCTGGCTGCAGGCTCTGAAATGATTGGTCTTGATGAGCAAGGTAATATTGTAGAAACCATTTTAGAAAAAGCAAAAAAAGCAGGAAAAGCCACAGGGCTTGTTTCTGATACGCGTATCACACATGCAACACCGGCTGCATTTGCTGCTCACCAACCACACCGTTCTATGGAACCTGAGATTGCAGAGCAGTTAGTGAATACTGGTATGGTAGATGTTTTATTATCGGGTGGAGCACGGGTATTTATTCCATCAGATATAAAAACAGATGAAGCCGATCAAAAGGTACTGACTGATCTAGGTATGCCTGCTAGTGTATATAAAAAGTCAAAACGAAGTGACGATAGAAATATCGTTTTAGAGGCAAAAGAGCAATACGGTTATGCACTGGCTTTTGATAAGGAACAGTTATTAGCAAGCGACACTGACAAGTTACTTGGGTTATTTGCTAATTCAGGTATGGATGATGGCATCGCGTACAAAGCATGTCAGGCAAGCAATAGCTGTACTCAGCCTTCTTTAAAAGAAATGACGGTTAAAGCACTCGATATTTTATCAAAAGATGAAGATGGCTTTTTCTTGATGATCGAAGGTGGCCAAATTGATTGGGCTGGTCATGCTAATGATGCTGGCTGGATGTTGAATGAGCTATTAAAGTTTGATGAAGCGGTGGCTGCAGTACATGATTGGGTTAAAGACCGTAATGATACGCTCGTAGTGGTAACTGCTGATCATGAAACGGGTAGCTTCGGGTTTAGTTATTCTCGTAAAAACCTTCCAGAAGCACAAACTTTGTCAGGAGATGGTATGCAGGGGGCAGATTATAAACCAAATTTCAATTTCGGGGCATTATCTCATTTAGACAAGCTTTATAACCAGACCGGTACATTTTTTGACATGATGAATGCTGCAAATGCAGATTGGGATTTTGCGGCAACGACACCTGAAGATTGGATGAATGCTGTAAACCAATATAGCCAGTACAAAATTAACATCGATCAAGCTGCTGAGATTGGTGAGCGGGAAGTGAATGATTACTTTGTTGCTGACCATAAATACCAAAGTGCGGATATAGTACCTAGGTTTGCTGATTTTAAAGAGTTTTATGTCTATGCGGATGAAGATCATGCGGCAAAGGTAGGACGAGCTTTAGCGGCAGATCAAAATGTAGTATGGGGTACAGGCACGCATACGGCTGCGCCAGTTCCAGTCTATGCTGTTGGGCCTGAAGGTGTCACTAAACAGTTTTCTACTATGCAGCATCATGTTGAGATTTCTCAGAAAATGATGACTGCATTCGGGTTTGCCGAATAGGCTTACTATTGAGTGAGTAATAGAGGCTATACTTACTTAGGCAGTATTAAGCAAATTTACTAGTTCATCTTTGGGCATGGGTTTTGCGTAATAAAATCCTTGTCCAAAATCACAGCCAGCTTGCAGCAACAATTGATGCTGCGTGGCTGTTTCTATTCCTTCAGCAATTACTTTCAAACCCAGTTGATGTGCCATCATTATCATGGCTTCGCATAAAGCTAAATCATCAGCGGTATGAGCAATACCATCCACAAAGCGTTTATCTATTTTAATGAAATCTGTATCCATTTGTTTTAGATAGGCGAGGGAAGAGTACCCAGTCCCAAAATCATCGAGCGCAAGCGCAAAACCTTGTTTGGTGAGTGTGGTTAAACGCTGTTGAGTGCGTGGAAGCGCATTCATCATTAAACCTTCGGTTATTTCAATGACAAATTGTTCTGTTGTTAAACCTTTATTTGTTAGCTGTTGATGCCAGTCGTTGAGTGCACTGTGTTTCGCTGTAAATTGCACGGGCGATACATTAATACTCAATTGCAAGTGATGACCCAATTGATTGAGTGCGCATAGGGTATCGCAGGCAGTTGAAAATATAAATTCACCGATCCCATGTATGAGCTGGGTTTCTTCTGCCAAAGGAATAAATAGAGCGGGACTGACAATCCCCTTTTCTGGGTGACGCCACCGGATCAGGGCCTCAGCTTTAACAATTGACTGATCTTTCATGGCAACGATTGGTTGATAATACAAAATAAACTGCTGCTGAGTTAAAGCGACGCGTAAGTCTTTAAGTAATGCCATACGATGTTCTGCTTGTTCACGCATATGAGCACTAAAAAATGCAAAGCCATTTCGACCATGCTGTTTAGCTTGATACATCGCTTGGTCAGCGGCTTTTAGTAAAAGTTCACTGGTATCCCCATCACGCGGCGCATGTGCAATACCAATACTGGCACTTATATGACACTGTTCTTGCCCTAGTGAAATGCTGGGTTTCAGTAACTGTAGGACTTTTTCCGCGGTCTTACTGAGCTGCTCGCAGTCATTGTACGTGGTGACTAACACAAACTCATCGCCACCAATTCGGGATATCAAACTACACTCAGATTGCAGTGATATTAAGCGGCTTGCGACCTCTGTTAGTAGTTGATCTCCGTAATAATGACCGAGTGTATCGTTGATATCTTTGAAGTGATCAAGATCTAGCAATAAGATCCCGACGTTAGCTTGATCATCTTCTAATTGGCATTTTAAGTGTCGCTTTAACTCAATGCGATTAGCAAGCTCTGTAAGCTGGTCAAAATGTGCTTGATGCCAAATCAATTCGTCTTTACGTTTACGATCGGTAATGTCTGTAAATATAGCGACACGACGATAGGCTTCATTATGTGCATTGTAAACACTATTAATGGTCAGCCACTCGGTATATAGCTCGCCATTTTTACGGCGGTTTATGATCTCGCCTTGCCATCTGCCTTGTTCAGAAAGTTGCTGCCACATTTGCGAGTAAAACTGCTTATTGTGCTTTCCTGAACTTAATATACTGGTTGTTTTACCAATGACTTCTTCGCGTTTAAACCCCGTTACCTCACTAAATGCTGGGTTAGTATCAAGAATAAAGCCATTGGAGTCGGTAATAACCATGCCTTCACTGCTATTTTTGTATACGAGGGCAGCGAGGCTAATGGCTTCTTCATGTTGTTTACGTTGGCTAATATCTCGAATGATTAAGATGGCTTGTTGATGCTCTGATATATGGTTTATCCGACATTCATACACATGTTGGGTGTTGTCATCAGCAAGCTGAGAGAATTCGAGCTGGCTGTATGGTTGCTCTTCTAAGAGCGCTAGTTGTGCGAGAACACGCTTAAAAACATGGGTTGGGAAAATATCTTGAATGGCTTTGGCCCCCTGAAAATAAGGGCCATGACTCATTAATATCTCGCCTGATTGATTGATGCGCAAATAACTGTCGGGTAAAGCTGTAAGGAGTGCGATGAGTTCAGCATGTTTATGTGTGAGTGCTTGCTCAGCATTCAGCCGCGTATTCGCCATAAATTCAAATTGTTGCGTGATAGCTAAAAATTCAGGACTTGATTGCTCCTTTCCCCAATTTACTGGCTCTGAATTGGTAAATTGTGACATAGCATTTTGCAACGACTTAAGCGGCTTGAGTAAAACGCGATTAAGTTGCCATCTTGCTTGCCAGATTATGATCACAATCGCCAAAATAAATAAAGAAAGGGTGGTTGCCACTTTTTGATTTGCCGCGTTAATGGCCTGTTCAAATGGCAATGAAAAATGAATCTGTAAGCTGGTACGTGGTTTATTTGGCTCAAGGGGAAGCTGCAGATATATCCTATTCTGACCAAATCGATCTTCGGCAACTTCTGCTTTGTGTGATGAACTTGGCCATGAGAGGTTAAGAGGTTGGCCGAGTTGCTCAGGTTTAAAGGGGTATTGCGCGATAATATTGTGCTGTTTATCACTGATCATGACTTTGCTCCCTGCGGGCAAAGGGAGTTTCGCAAGTGCATAGCTCCATTTAGTAAGAGACTGAGCGACAACAAGGGTATGCAGTACTTGTTTATCATCGTTTAATACAGGAATAGCAAAGTTAACGGTTGCTTTATTAATTGAGCGATCATGTTGAAATTGACCAACGCTGAATTTTTTAGTGCGATTCGCGTCTTGGAAGTAAAGTCGGTCGCTTATATCAATGGGTTTAGCTGAATTTAAAACAGTGCACAGAACATGACCATTTGGGGAAGCTATACCAATATTCGCAATTCTTGGTGCAAGGGCTTGTGCGTAGATTAGAATAGCAGGGCATTCACCTAGGCTGATTGTTTTAAGCTCAGGGTGATGTGCTAAAAGAGTCAGAAGCTCTTTAGTCTCATTAATATCACTTTGTTGTACCGTTGCGATTTGTTCAGCGAGCAGTAGTGCTTTAAATTCACTTTGTTGCAATATTTCTGAGTGTTCATCCAGCAATTGCGCCAAAATTACTAATAGCCCGGGCACACATATTATGATTAATAATCGGTAAAACCGGTACGGTATTGATAAATTAGTAATAATCACACCTGCGCGTGTCTTGACTATGGTGCAACATAATACAAAAACCTACGGCAGGTGAGCAAACAAATACTGCTAAATAATCACTAAATATGTTAATTCAGTGCGGAGTTATGGCTTATTCCTATCTCCACAAACGCATAATTTATTATTTGTTGTCTCGTGTTAATTTGTAATTTTTCTGTGATCTCTTAATAAATATACAGCAATTCCACTTTTCCCCACCGAATTCATAGGCTTTCATCAAAGCCGCATTTTTTCTGGGTTTTTAGGGGCTTATCAGGGTGCCTTTCACTTGACAAAAACAGCTGTCAAGCCCTAAACTGTACTATCGTGGTAAAAAGTGGTTTTTAGTGGATCATATTGGATCTTAGAGCACAATAGAGGTTCGTGGATAGAGGCGAAAATGTTTAAAGGTGCGAGTTCACTGAGTCTGGATGAAAAGGGGCGTTTTGCGGTACCAACTAAATACCGTCAGCCACTCCTGTCTGAAGAACAAGGTTCACTTATTTGCACTATTGCCATTAATGAGCCTTGCTTGTGGCTTTATCCAATGAGTGAATGGTATGAAATTGAAGCCCGTTTACAAAAACTCTCCAATATGAACCCAAGAGCAAGGCGCTTACAGCGTATGTTATTGGGCCACGCTACTGAATATCAATTAGACAAAAATGGTCGTATCTTACTGGCGCCGGCACTGCGTACTCACGCAGGGTTGAGTAAAAAAATAATGCTGGTAGGTCTACTAAATAAGTTTGAGATTTGGGATGAACAACGATGGCATCAACAGATGCAGCTTGATACTGAATTAGAGCGCAGTGGAGAGTTTGAGTCTGGTCCTGAACTTGATAATTTTTCGCTGTAAAAACTGAAAGGCAAAATGTGAGCATGACTGCACAATTTCAACATGTATCAGTGTTGATGCAAGAAACACTTGATGCATTAGATATCGATCCAAATGGCACCTATATTGATGGGACGTTTGGACGGGGTGGTCACTCAGGCCAAATACTTGCACGATTAAGTGAGCAAGGCCGCTTGCAAGCGATAGATCAAGATCCCCAAGCCATTGCTGCGGCAGAAAAGTTTGCTGATGATAAACGCTTTGCGATAGCACATACCCGATTTTCAAATATTCATACAGTGGCGCAAGATGCCGATTTGTTGGGTAAAGTCGATGGTATTCTACTCGATATAGGCGTGTCGTCTCCTCAACTTGACGATGCTGACCGTGGCTTTAGTTTTATGAAAGATGGCCCATTAGATATGAGAATGGACCCGACATCTGGGCGCAGTGCGGCGCAGTGGTTAGCCGAAGCTGAACTTGAAGATATTACGTTTGTTATCAAAAAGTATGGTGAAGAGAAGTTTGGTCGTAGAATCGCACATAAGATTTTAGAAACGCGTGACGAAACACCTATTTTAACTACAAAGCAACTTGCTGATTTAGTTGATGAAGCGGTTCCAGTTAAAGACAAGCATAAGCACCCTGCAACCCGCACATTTCAAGCTATTCGAATTTACATAAATAGTGAACTAGAAGAAATTCAAACGGCTCTACAAGCATCTTTGGATGTTTTAAAGCCTGGTGGACGACTGGTTGTTATTTCTTTTCATTCGTTGGAAGATCGCATTGTTAAGCAGTTTATTAAAAAGCAAAGTAAGGGAGAGGCACTTCCTCGTGGGTTACCTTTAACCGACGCGCAGCTTAAACAGAATTTAACATTAAAAGCGGTAGGTAAAGCGATTAAGCCAAGCATTGAAGAGATTAACGAAAATCCGAGATCTCGAAGTTCAGTACTCAGGGTGGCGCAAAAGCTGTAATGAACAAAGTTGTAGATAGACAACCTAAATTGTTTTCAGAAATGTTAGCTGGCTTGTTCGCCAATAAGCTAACGCTTCTGCTATTGCTGTTGATTTTTGTCTCCGCGTTGGTCGTGGTACAAGTCACGCATTTTGCTCGACAACAATTAATTGATCAGGATGTCTTACTACAACAGCGCGACGAACTTGACCTCCAGTGGCGATACTTATTAGTTGAGGAAGAGTTTTACTCGCAACATGCCCGCATCGAAGAAGTTGCCAAAACCCAGCTTAAAATGAAACGCCCAACCAGCAAAGATGAGCAAGTGGTGGTATTACCATGATGAAACCTAAAAACGCTCCCGTAAATCTGATCACTTGGCGATTTGCGCTTGTGTGTGTGGTGCTAGTATTAGTCTTTGTTACCTTAATGGCCAGAGCGGCTTATTTACAAGTCATCGAGCCAGATAAAGCCCGTGCTGAAAACGCCAAACGGACTGTTCGCGTGGAAACGTTAACAGTTCAGCGTGGTATGATTTTTGACCGAAATGGTAAGGAGTTAGCGGTAAGTGTTCCGGTTGTAAGTGTGTATGCCGATCCTCTGGCATTAGACAAGTCGATTGCTAAAAAAGTACTTCGAGCTGCACGTAAAAATGGTGAAGACCATAAAGCACTTGCGCTAGACGAAGCCACTTTGAATGAGAGGAAGATACAATGGTACGCGCAAGATTTACGTTGGCGAGAGCTTGCTGATGTATTACAAATCGACAATGACAAAGTAGATTCGCGTCTACGGGGGAATACCAGTCGTCGTTTTGTTTATTTAAAGCGTCAAGTGACCCCAGCAGTTGCAAATTACATTCGCCAACTTAAGCTGCCTGGTATTCACTTACTTGATGAATCAAAAAGATTTTACCCTAGCGGTGAAGTCACTGCGCATGTTTTAGGTTTCACCAATATTGATGGTGTGGGCATTGAAGGCATTGAAAAACTATTTGAAAATGCTTTAACAGGCGCAGAAGGTC
Source organism: Pseudoalteromonas sp. MSK9-3 (assembly GCF_003590335.1). GTDB lineage: Bacteria > Pseudomonadota > Gammaproteobacteria > Enterobacterales > Alteromonadaceae > Pseudoalteromonas. The sequence goes on from NZ_MIET01000023.1 coordinate 102,199, forward strand.
GCCGCACTATTCGTAAAGATGCGCAAGGGCGAGAAGTACAAGTTTTATCTGAAGAGCAGCGAGTAGAGCCAGAAAATATTGAGCTCAGTATTGATTTAAGAATTCAGGCCATCGCGTATAAAGCATTAAAAAGTGCGGTGCTCAGTTATAAAGCAACATCGGGTTCTGCGATGGTTGTGGACGTGACGACAGGTGAAGTCTTGGCAATGGTAAATAGTCCGAGCTTTAATCCCAATGATATGCGAGATGCGGCGCCCTATAAACGCAGAAACCGCGCGATCACAGATTTATTTGAACCTGGTTCAACACTCAAGCCGTTAGCGATATTGGCAGGGCTGAATTACGGTGCAATTGAAGTGGATGATACAATTAATACTTTTCCTGGCTGGATGCGGTTAGGTGGCAGCTTGGTCAAGGATACGCGTAATCACGGTGAAATGTCTTTAAGAGAAATCCTGAAAGTATCATCTAACATGGGGGTTGCCAAAATTAGTCAGATGTTACCTAAAGAGTACTTAGTTGGGTTGTATCAAAAAGTTGGTTTTGGACAGGACACGGGCACATTGATGGTCGGGGAAAGTAGTGGACTATTTTATCCTAATCGCCGTTGGTCAGATTTTGAGATTGCCACATTAGCATACGGCTACGCAGTGTCAGCAAGTACTGCGCAAATTGCGCGTTTGTACGCTACATTTGGTGCCGGCGGTATTTCACGCCCGCTAACGATATTAAAACAAAAAAAACCCCAAGACGGTCAACGTGTGTTTGAAGAGGCACATGTAAAAGCGGTCGTTGCTATGATGGAATCTGTGTTTGAAAAAGAGGGCACTGCGGCCAATGTAAAAGTGGATGGCTACCGTGCTGCTGGAAAAACAGGTACATCAAAAAAAGCGGTTGCTGGTGGCTATGGGGATGAATATGTTGGCTACTTTGCGGGTGTTGCACCAGCAAGTGATCCTAGGCTTGCCGTTGTTGTTATGGTGAATGAGCCTGGTGATGATATTTATTATGGGGGTCAAACATCAGGCCCCGCTTTTGCAGAGATCATGTCAAACTCATTACGTATTCTCAATGTTGCACCAGATAAAGGCCGTGTAGCACGCGTATCGGAGGGTAAGAACGATGCGTGATCTCGCAAATATACTCACCCCGTTAGGCGTTACATGTTCGACTCTGTTCGTTGAGCACTTACGCATAGACAGTCGAGAAATTCAGCCTGGAGATGCTTTTATTGCGCTGCGAGGCCATATTCAAAATGGTGAGAAATATGTGCATGCAGCATTTGAACAAGGTGCAAAATGTGTTTTGGTTGACAGAGAAAGTGATGTGTTGCCAGAAGATAGCCGTGTTATTAAAGTCACGGATCTTAAAAAGCGCATAGCGCACATTGCGGCTGATTTTTATGGGCGGCCCAGTGAACAAATGAAATTGGTGGGGGTAACAGGGACTAACGGCAAGTCAACCACCACAGCGATGATTGCTAATTTAGCGCAACTATGTGATACCCCATCCGCGGTGATTGGTACCTTGGGTTATGGGCCTGTTGAGCAATTAACGCCTTTAGCGAATACCACGCCATCCTCGATTGACTTACAGCGTATTTTGGCAACGTTAAGAGAAACGGCGCAACTCGTTGCAATGGAAGTATCGTCTCACGGTTTAGAGCAAGATAGAGTAGGCCAGAGTCGATTTGAAGCTGCCGTTTTTACAAACCTTTCGCGTGACCATCTAGATTATCATGGTTCCATGCAAGCGTATGCAAATGCGAAACTTAAGCTTTTTAAGACGTGCCATCCAAGAGTCAGTGTACTGAATATTGATGATGAATATGCACTGCAGTGGTTGGATGAACACACCTTCGATCATTTAGTTGTGTATGGTTTGAAGCCAGCACAGCACAATTTTAGTCAGTATGTTTGGTTTGATGACGTGCACTGCTCTCAATATGGCATTCGTGCAAAAATTCATACCAGTTGGGGCGATAAAGACGTTGAATTGCCACTATTTGGCTTATTTAATTTATACAATTTAGCGGCGTCATTAGCGACCTTATTGATGTTAGGTTATGACCTGAAAGCACTGCTACGAGCGGCTAGTAAGCTAAAGCCCGTTGCAGGGCGAATGGAGGCGACGTTTACCGTAAACAAACCGACCTGCGTTGTAGATTATGCCCATACACCAGATGCGCTGGAATTAGCGTTAAAAGCATTGCAACAGCATGTTCCCGGTAATGTGGTTTGTGTTTTTGGATGTGGTGGTGATCGGGATGTTGGCAAACGGGCATTAATGGCACAAGCGGCAGAAAAATATGCCAATAAAGTGATTATCACCAGTGATAACCCGCGTAGCGAAGATCCAGACAAAATCATTGCAGATGTTAAGGCTGGGCTCAGTCAACCTCAGTATGCTTACTGCCAATCAGATCGTGCATTAGCAATTAAATATGCGATTGAGCAGTCACCGAATAACAGCGTTATTCTCATCGCCGGTAAAGGTCATGAAGATTACCAGATCATCGGTCAGCAGCGTATCGCATTTTGCGATAGACAATGGGTTAAAACAATTTTAGAGGGGAAAGGAGCATGATCAAAGTGGATTTCACTTGGCTTGCTGATGTACTAAATACCTCTTTTAATGGGGAAAGTAGACTGGTCGGTAATATTAATACCGATACAAGAACAATAACAACAAATGAGGTGTTTCTTGCACTCAAGGGCCCTAATTTTGATGGTCACAAGTTCGTCCAACAGGCACAAGAAAGAGGGGCCATTGCAGCAATTGTTGAGAGCAAAGTTGATTGTGATATTCCGCAATTTGTCGTAGGAGACACTCGTTTAGCATTGGGCGAAATCGGTAAAGCGATCATGGCCCAAGTTGCGCCAAAAACTATCGCGATAACAGGCAGTGTTGGCAAAACGACGGTAAAGGAAATGTGCGCAGCAGTGCTTGCTCGCAGAGGTCATGTACTCGCAACTAACGGCAATTTTAACAATGATATTGGTGTCCCTTTAACCTTAATGAGATTAGAAGAGCATCATGAGTATGCGGTGATTGAATTAGGGGCTAATCATATCGGTGAGATTGCGTATACAGCCGCATTAACACAACCTGATGTTGCAGTGGTATGCAATGTTGCGCCAGCGCATATTGAAGGGTTTGGCTCAATTGAGGGAGTTGGCCAAGCGAAAGGCGAGATCTTTTCTGGATTAAAAGCCAGCGGTGTAGCGGTTATTAACAGCGATAGTGAATTTGCTGGTATGTGGCAAAGTGGGTTGGGCGATAAATCGCAAGTGCGCTTTTCTCTAACAGAAAAGTTAGACATTTGGGTTGAAAACGTTGTACTCGATCACATGGCGTACGCCAGTTTCGAATTATGCACTGAGAATGAGCGAGTTTCGGTATCATTGCCATTACCCGGTGAGCACAATGTGATGAATACGCTTATTTGCGCTGCATTAACCACGCAATTAGGTGCAAGCTTACAGGATGTAGCCGAGGGAGTGTCACAAATGAACGCTCCAAAAGGCCGAGTAAATTTAATTAAGGTACATGAATCATTGACGGTGGTTGATGATACGTACAACGCGAACGTTAGATCAGTAAAGGCTGCAATTGATCTTTTAACTAAGATGCCGGGACACCATATCTTTGCGTTAGGCGATATGGGGGAGCTTGGTGAGCAAGCACGAGAATATCATGAAGAAGTTGGAGAGTATGCGCGTGAGAAAGGCATTGACGAGCTATTTACCTTAGGGGTATTAAGCCGTTATGCCAGTGATGTATTTGAGCAGTCAGGGCAACACTTTTCAACAAGAGAGCATTTATTAGAAGCTGTAAAGTTAAGCCTTTCTAAGCAGTTAGGGCATTGTACTGTGGTAGTAAAAGGATCGCGCAGTTCTCGTATGGAATTATTAGTAGCAGATTTAGTCGACAGTGGCCGTGAAACAGGCACTGATGGAGCATCAGTATGTTAGTTTGGTTAGCTGAGTATTTAACCCAATATTATAGTGGTTTTAATGTTTTTTCATATTTAACCTTGCGCGCTATTTTAGGTATTTTAACGGCATTATTTATATCATTATATTTTGGACCCAAGTTAATACGTGCATTGCAACGTATGCAAATAGGACAAACAATACGAGATGATGGTCCTGAATCTCACTTATCTAAGTCAGGCACACCCACCATGGGTGGGTTACTCATTTTAGCAGCCATCTTTGTGAGTACGTTGATGTGGGGGGATTTGGATAATAAATATGTGTGGGTCACCCTATTTGTGATTGGTAGTTTAGGCATTGTTGGCTTTGTAGATGATTACCGTAAGGTGATCCGAAAAGACAGTAAGGGCCTGATCGCACGTTGGAAGTACTTTTGGCAGTCTGTTATTGCAATCAGTGTTGCCAGTTTGATGTATTTTACTTCTCATTCTGCATCAGAAACTGTCTTAGTCGTACCATTTTTAAAAGATGTGATGCCTCAGTTAGGTTTGTTCTATTTGGTGATGAGCTACTTTGTCATTGTTGGTACGTCAAATGCGGTGAATCTAACGGATGGTTTGGATGGTTTAGCTATTGTGCCAACCATTTTAGTTGCGGCGGCACTGGCAATTATTGCGTATGTTACTGGCAACGTGAACTTTTCAAATTACCTCCATATTCCTCATATACCCTTGGCATCTGAATTAGTGGTTGTGTGTACAGCCATTGTTGGAGCTGGCTTAGGCTTTTTATGGTTTAACACGTATCCTGCACAAGTTTTTATGGGCGATGTCGGCTCGTTAGCTTTAGGGGGGGCTTTAGGGATCATTGCTATTTTAGTACGCCAAGAGCTGGTGTTACTTATCATGGGCGGTGTTTTTGTGATGGAAGCTCTTTCGGTTATTTTACAAGTTGGTTCTTATAAATTACGAGGGCAGCGCATTTTTAGAATGGCACCGATTCATCATCACTATGAACTAAAGGGTTGGCCAGAGCCTAGAGTGATAGTCAGGTTTTGGATCATTTCTATTATTTTAGTTTTAGCTGGATTAGCGACGTTAAAGATCAGATAAATGCAATATTTAGAAGCGCTTAAAAATAAAAAGATAACAGTGCTCGGACTCGGTGTAACCGGTCTGGGCATTGTGCGTTTTTTATTGTCGCATCAGATTGTGCCTAAAGTGGTTGATAGTCGTGCAGTTCCACCTGGCGCCGACTGGTTAGCAGATAATGCCCCAGAATGTGAGGCTGTGTTTGGTCCATTAGCGGAAGCTGGCTTATCTTATGCCGAGATGGTGATCATTAGCCCAGGTATCGCCCTGTATGAAAGCAGTGTTGCGCACGCAATTGCTAAAGGGGTCGAAGTCATTGGGGACATTGAGGTATTTGCACGCTTAAATACCACGCCGGTTGTTGCAGTAACAGGGTCAAATGGTAAATCAACAGTGGTGAGCCTTGCTACTGAGGTGTGTAAAGCCGCTGGATTAAAAGTTGGGCTAGGTGGCAATATTGGCACATCCGTTTTGGCATTACTTGATGAGCCCTATGATGTTTATGTCTTAGAGTTATCAAGCTTTCAATTAGAGACCACAGAAAGTTTAGTGTGTCGCTCGGCGATGATCTTGAATGTTACCGAAGATCATATGGATAGGTACCCTGATTTTGCAGGGTACTGCGCGGCCAAACAACGGATTTATAAACATGTAGAGCAGTTAGTGTTTAATGCGGATGATGAACATACTTTTTCTGATAGTAAACAAGGAATAAGCGTGTCAGTTGATTCGGGGGATTATCGGGTGTTGACTGACAATGATACCGCGTATTTTGCTGCTCATGATGAGGTCTTGCTGCCTGTGGACTCGTTGCGTGTTGTTGGCCGACATAATCAGTTTAATGCCTTAGCAGTGATGGCATTACTAGCGCCTTTTAATCTACCACTAGAGAGTTTTAAACACGCATTTAAGTCATTTAAAGGGCTTGAACATCGCTGTCAGTTGGTCGCTGAATTTCAAGGCGTTAGGTATTTCAACGATTCTAAAGCAACCAATGTCGGTGCAACGGTTGCCGCATTAGAAAGCCTAGCGCGTGAGCAAGGCAAAATTTTACTCATTCTTGGTGGTGATGCAAAAGGCGCTGATTTACAGCCTTTAATTGCACCACTCCAACGCTATTGCAAAGCAATTTTTTGTTTTGGTCAAGATGGAGAGCAGTTTGTAGCTCTGCATGAACAGGCTTTTTTAGTAGACAATTTAGATGCAGCAGTGCAACAGGCGGCGGCATTATCATGTAATGGCGATAGTGTCTTACTTGCCCCTGCGTGTGCAAGTATTGATATGTATGCCAATTATATGGTGCGTGGTGAAGCTTTTTGTAAATTGGTTGCGGAGCTAGAAGGGTGACCAGCTTCGCTCAGCTCAAGCTGACTTTAACGCCTCGTCAATCTGATGCGTTATTCGATGTGCCTTTATTCTACTGTATGCTGTGTTTGATTGGCGTCGGCTTTGTTATGGTAACGAGTGCGTCTATGCCAGTTGCTGAGCGGTTATTTAACAACCCTTACCATATTAGTATCCGCCATGGCATGTTCTTAGGGATGGGGCTCTTTTTGTTTTGGGCCAGCACAAGTGCGCCTATGGCATGGTGGAAACGATGTAACCCTTATTTACTGTTACTTGGCTTTGGGCTACTCATTTTAGTGCTACTGGTTGGTCGTGAAGTTAATGGCTCAAAACGTTGGATCCCTGTTGGTCCAGTTGGCGTGCAAGCGGCTGAGCTAGCGAAGTTATTCTTTTTCAGTTATATCGCTGGTTATTTGGTGCGTAAAAAAGAAGAAGTACAAGAGAACCTAAAGGGGTTTGCAAAACCGATTGCGGTGTTTGCTGTTTATGCTTTCCTTATCTTAATGCAGCCCGATTTAGGCACTGTGGTGGTGATGTTTGTGACCACTGTGGGTTTACTTTTTCTGGCGGGCGCTAAATTATGGCAGTTTTTTGCCTTGATCCTAACGGGTATTTTTTTAGTGGTGTTACTTATTATTTTTGAGCCATATCGTATGGCGCGCGTTGTGGGGTTTTTAGAACCATGGGATGACCCTTTTGGCAAGGGCTACCAATTAGTTCAGTCACTTATGGCTTATGGGCAAGGTGGTTGGTTTGGACAAGGTCTAGGCAACAGCGTACAGAAATTACAGTATCTGCCAGAAGCCCATAATGATTTTATTTTTGCGGTAATAGCTGAAGAACTCGGCTTTATCGGAGTGGTCAGTATTATTCTGCTATTAGGGTGCCTAGTGTTTAGAGCGCTTCTTATTGGTCAAAAAGCGCTGAAGCACGGTAAAGAATACGAAGGTTACTTTGCCCTTGCGATAGGGATATGGTTTGCTTTTCAAACCATGGTAAATATTGGTGCGAGTGCCGGAATACTGCCGACGAAAGGGTTAACATTGCCATTTGTATCTTATGGGGGTTCCAGTTTGTTAGTGATGATTGTTGCTGCTGGTGTGTTGCAGCGAGTTGACTTTGAAACAAAGATGTCGACTAAACAAGCAACGTCGCGAGGTGGGAAGCGATGAACAAACGTTTATTAGTCGTTGCAGGGGGAACTGGGGGGCATATATTTCCCGGGATCGCCGTTGCAAATGATCTTAAATCACAAGGTTGGGATGTATCATGGATAGGAACGCCCGATCGTATGGAGTCTGAGGTCGTACCAAAGCACAATATCGATATTGACTTTATTCATGTTCAAGGTGTGCGTGGTAATGGCATAAAAAGGTTAATTACAGCCCCAGTGACGGTGTTAAAGGCCATACTTGCAGCAAGAAAAATTATAAAACGCCGCAAGCCCAATGTAATTTTGGCGATGGGCGGCTATGTTACAGGGCCGGTAGGTATTGCAGCTAAGTTGTCGTCTGTTCCTTTGGTGATCCACGAACAAAATGCAGTGGCAGGTATGAGTAATCGTTTATTGGCGAAAGTAGCCAATGCGGTATTGGGCGCTTTTCCAAGCGCTTTTTCTGATAAACGTTTCCAGGTTGTTGGTAATCCGGTACGTGAATCGGTTGCCCTCTTACAGCCTAAGCAGACAAAGCAAACGATCAACTGCTTAATTGTTGGTGGCTCGTTAGGTGCAAAAGTGTTGAACGACACACTACCAGAGGTATTCGCGAAGTTGCAAAGCGACGTTGAAGTGCCCTTGGCTGTGAGGCATCAAAGCGGAAAAGGTCAAAGTGAACACTTGGATAAGCGTTATCTCGATTTGGGTGTACAGGCCTCTGTTAGCGACTTTATTAATGACATGGATAAAGCATATGCGTGGGCTGATATCGTGATTTGCCGTTCTGGTGCACTTACGGTGAGTGAAATTGCTGCTGCGGGGAAAATGGCCTTGTTTGTGCCTTATCCGCATGCTGTTGATGATCATCAAACTGCGAATGCTGATTATTTAGTAAAAGATAAAGCAGCATTGATCATGCCGCAATCCCAATTTGAATTAGACGCCATTGTCGACTTATTACGGCCATTTATGTTGCAGCCGGAGCTTATCACTGAGATAGCAGTGAAAGCCAAAAGTTTAGCCAGATTAGATGCAACACGTTCAGTTGCCCAAGTATGTGCACAGATAAGCCGATAGTGTATTGAATAAATAAATGATTAAAGAGTGTGTAGTGAAAGAATCAAGTAAACGCCGAGCGATGAGAAGAATTAACACCATTCACTTTATTGGTATTGGTGGTGCTGGTATGGGTGGAATTGCTGAAGTACTTGCGTTTGAAGGCTATCGAATTACCGGTTCAGACATTGCCAATAATGCGATGACAGAGCGACTCATAAAGGCGGGTGCCGAAGTATTTATTGGACATCATGAAAGTAATGTAAAAGATGCTGATGTGGTAGTTGTATCAACGGCAATTGATGAAACTAATCCAGAGATCATTGCTGCTAAGGCGGCAAGAACTCCAGTTGTTAGGCGTGCTGAAATGCTTGCTGAGCTAATGCGTTTTCGCCATGGTATTGCTGTGGCAGGTACACATGGTAAAACCACGACCACGAGCTTAATTGCCAGTATTTTTGCACAAGCTCAATTAGATCCGACTTTTGTGATTGGTGGCTTATTAAATAGTGCCGGTACCAACGCTAAGTTGGGGAAAAGTGATGTACTGATCGCTGAGGCAGATGAAAGTGATGCATCATTCTTACATTTACAGCCCATGGTGTCAGTAATTACGAATGTTGAAGCGGATCATATGGATACTTACGGTGGTGATTTTGAAAAGTTAAAAGACACGTATGTTGAGTTTGTTCATAATCTGCCTTTTCATGGTTTAGCTGTTGTGTGTATAGACTCACCTGTCGCACTTGAGTTAATTCCGCGCTTTGCTCGTCCTACGATCACCTATGGAGAGGCCGCTGCGGCTGATTATAAAATGGTGAATTTTACTCAGTCAGTGAATAGCAGCAAGTTCTCTGTGACCACCAAACAAGGTGAATGTATTGACGTGGAGTTAAACATGCCTGGTAGGCATAACGCACTCAATGCTACCGCTGCGATTGCGGTTGCCAAAGATCATGATATTGAAAACCACTTTATTTTAAAGGCTTTGGCTGAATTTGAAGGAATTGGACGTCGTTTTCAACACTATGGCGAATTTGAAAATGAATGTGGTGCGGTGATGTTAGTCGATGATTACGGGCATCATCCATCAGAGGTTCAAGTGACCATTGAAGCTGCGAGAGCTGGTTGGCAAGATAAGCGCTTAGTGATGATTTATCAGCCGCATAGATTCACTCGTACCCGAGACTTATATGAAGACTTTGTGAAAGTGTTAGCTGAAGTTGATCAGTTAATCTTATTAGATGTATATAGTGCGGGTGAAAGTCCCATTGTTGGCGCGGATAGTAAAAGCTTGTGCCGCAGCTTGCGCCAAAGAGGGATAGAGCCCATTCATGTTGCAAACCAAGATGAGTTATTTGGTATTTTGGCCGATACGCTGGCAGATAATGATTTAGTGATCACCCAGGGTGCGGGAAATATAGGTCAAATAGTGAAAAAAATAGCGGCGACAAATATGTCGATTAATACGTTAAAGCAAGGTGATGCATGAAGCAGTTTGGTAAAGTCGCCGTTTTGTTAGGCGGAAACTCTGCAGAGCGTGAAGTGTCATTAAAATCTGGTGCAGCAGTGCTTAATGGATTGATCAAGGCCGGCATAGATGCTTTTGCTTTTGACCCTGCGCAGCGCAATATCCTTGAGCTTAATACGCTTAATGTCGACCGGGTGTTTATTGCGCTACACGGCCGAGGTGGTGAAGATGGTACGATTCAAGGGGCACTTGAGTTTATGTCATTACCTTATACTGGCAGTCAGGTTTTGGGCAGTGCGCTGGCTATGGATAAAATTCGCAGTAAGCACTTATTTCGCGCAGCGCAGCTGAGTACCGCAGCGTATACGGTTGCGAATGCAAAAGAGGGCTTTGATGCCGCAGCAATCATTGCCGATTTTGGTAAAGTCATGGTTAAACCAAGCCATGAAGGCTCAAGTATTGGTATGGCGCAAGCCAGTACGGCACAAGAGTTAACTGATGCACTTACCGCAGCATTTGCATTTGATGATGAAGTACTCATTGAGCAATGGGTCACTGGTCGGGAATTTACTGTGGCTATGCTCGCAGACAAGGCTTTACCTGTGATAGAGATGAAAACGCCGCGTGGTTTTTATGATTATGAAGCGAAATATCAGGTTAATAGCACAGAATATTATTGCCCGGCAGAGATAAGTGAAGCACATACAGCACAGCTACAGATCATGGCGAAACATGCGTTTGAACTGGTTGGTGCTACAGGCTGGGGTCGAGTTGATGCGATGCAAGATGAGCATGGCCAATTTTATTTACTTGAAGTGAATACGGTTCCGGGCATGACCGAAAAGTCTTTGGTGCCAATGGCAGCCAAGGCACAAGGTGTGAGTTTTGAGCAATTAGTTGTTCGCATTTTGGAGCAAACGCTTTAAGATGCGTGCGCTTTTTGAAAAAGTCCAAATACTAAATAAAAGATGCAATTGGTCTTTTATATTTGGTGTTGGTTTTTTCATTGCTGTCATTATATCACTGACAAAGAGCACATTTTGGGTCAGTGATTGGCTAGTAGAGCACCAAGATGCTCAGTTAAAAAAGTTAACCGTATTAGGTCAACCTTATTACAGTAGTGAGCAAGAAATTATATCTGCCATTAAACGAGTTGATTTAAGTAGTTATTTTGAACTGGATGTAAAAGCGGTTCAGCAGTCGGTTATGTCACTGCCTTGGGTTGCGAGTGTATCGGTGCGTAAGCAGTGGCCAGATCAACTGCATGTATATGTGGTTGAACACCAACCCGTGGCAATATGGAATAGCGACTTATTATTGAATGAAGAAGGTGAGGTTTTTCAAGCGCCAAATGAAAGTTTAACCAATAAATTGCCGCAATTATATGGCCCTGAAGGCAGTGAAACAGAGGCATGGCAAACTTTTTTGCAGTTGAAGGCCATGCTGGAAGTTAATCAATTTCATTTAGTCAGCTTGGCTTTATCAGAGCGATTTGCATGGCAGTTGTGGTTAGACAATGGCATGCGCTTAAATTTAGGGCGCGAAGAAAAAGCAAAGCGAGTACAGCGTTTTATTGATGTATATCCGCAAATGCAAAGGCCGGAAGGTGCGTTAATTGACGCGATAGATTTACGCTACGACACAGGGCTTGCGGTGAGCTGGAAGTATCCGCAAGTTGAAGCACAACAAAATAAGAGTAAAGCATGACGAAGTCAGCAGAAAGAAACTTAGTGATAGGGCTCGATGTTGGTACCTCTAAAGTGGTAGCAACTGTGGGTGAGATCACCGCAGATAATCAGCTTAGTATTGTGGGTGTCGGTAACCAAGTCTCTCACGGTATGGACAAAGGTGGCGTGAATGATTTGAACTTGGTTTCTGAGTCAATTCGTCGTGCAATTGATGAAGCTGAATTGATGGCAGATTGCCGTATTAGTTCAGTTTATCTTGGTATCTCGGGTAAACACATTCAATGCCAAAACGAAAGTGGCGTAGTTGCTATTAATAACTCAGAAGTCACAGATGACGACATAGCCAATGTGATCCATATTGCACGCTCTGTGCCGATTTCTGCTGAGCGTAAAATGCTGCATTCATTGCCACAAGAATATAGCATTGATATGCAAGAAGGAATAAAAAACCCGTTGGGTATGAGCGGTGTGCGAATGGAAGCAAAAGCACATATCATCACGTGCTCAAATGATATGGCAAAAAATATCGAAAAATGCGTTGAGCGATGTGGTCTTAATGTAGATCAGTTGACGTTCAGTGCCTTGGCATCTTGCTATTCAGTGTTGACAGAAGATGAAAAAGAATTAGGGGTTGCCGTTGTTGATATTGGCGGCGGCACCATGGATATCGCCATTTATTTAAATGGTGCTTTGCGCCATTCTGCAGTGATCCCCGTTGCAGGCAACCAAGTGACAGGTGATATTGCAAAAATATTCCGTACGCCGATATCTCACGCTGAGTCATTAAAAGTGCAATATGCCTGCGCAAGTAGCCAAATGGCCAGTAGTGAAGAAACCATTGAAGTGCCAAGTGTGGGTGGTCGACCGGCGAGGCTAATGTCACGCCATACTCTCTCTGAGGTTGTTGAACCACGGTATAGAGAATTACTTGAATTGACGTTGGAAGAAATACGTCGCTCAGGGTTTGAAGATCAAATCGCCGCTGGACTGGTTATAACCGGAGGGAGTGGTAAAATGGCCGGCGCATTAGAAGTGGCCGAAGATATTTGCCAAATGCCAGTGAGAGTGGGAAAACCCATCGGAATTACTGGATTAACAGATTATGTGAACGATCCTGCATACGCAACCGCAGTAGGTTTGTTACAATATGGCCGTACTCTGCAGTCGATGAATGCACAGAAGTCGAAATCAGAGTCGGAAGGAAATTGGTGGAACCGCGTTACAAAATGGTTCCAAGGCGAGTTTTAAGCTCAAGTCGGAGAGTGAAAGATGTTTGATATAATGGAACAACACAGCGAAGAAGCTGTTATTAAAGTTATTGGTGTAGGTGGCGGTGGTGGTAATGCCGTTGAGCACATGGTTAAACAAGAGATCGAAGGTGTGCGATTTGTTGCTGCGAATACGGATGCACAAGCATTACGTAAATCATCTGCAGATATTACAGTGCAGCTTGGTACACAGATCACTTCTGGTTTAGGTGCAGGTGCGAACCCTGAAGTGGGTCGTAAATCTGCTGAAGAAGACATCGAAACGATTAAAACAGCATTAGAAGGTGCTGATATGATCTTTATTGCTGCTGGTATGGGCGGTGGTACAGGTACAGGTGCAGCACCTGTTGTTGCTCGCGTAGCCAAAGAGCTTGGTATTTTAACGGTTGCGGTAGTGACTCGACCTTTTGATCTTGAAGGCAAAAAGCGTATGGCTGCTGCGGATCAAGGTATTGGTGAATTGTCAGAAATTGTAGATTCACTCATTACAATTCCAAACAATAAATTACTGAAAGTATTAGGTAAAGGCACTACATTACTAGATGCCTTTGCAAAGGCAAATGACGTACTTTACGGTGCGGTGCAAGGTATTGCTGAATTAATAACGCGTTCAGGATTGATCAATGTGGATTTCGCCGACGTAAGAACAGTTATGTCAGCAATGGGTACCGCAATGATGGGAACAGCTTCTGCGTCTGGTCCAGATCGTGCTCAAGAAGCCGCTGAAGCAGCTATTTCAAGCCCATTATTAGAAGATGTTGATTTAACAGGTGCAAAAGGTATCTTGGTTAATATCACAGCGGGTATGGATATCACTATAGAAGAATTTGAGATTGTCGGTAATCATGTAAAGGCTTTGGCATCAGAAAACGCAACGGTTGTTGTGGGTGCTGTCATTGATCCTGAAATGAGCGACGAACTACGAGTGACTGTGGTTGCGACAGGTCTGGGTGGTGAGCGCAGACCTCAGTTTGGTATTGTAGATAATGGCTTTAAAAAAGCTGCGGGTGGCGACACAGCAAGTACTGCAACCAGTCAATCTGCAGGGATGTTTGTACCGAGCTTTACACAGTCAGACGCGGCACAAGAAACGGCACCGAGTACTGTAAGTACAGCACAAACGAGCAATGTGCCTGCGCCAGAAAGTCAAGCTACAGCGAAACCTGCTGAGCAGGACAAAGAGAAAGGGGATTACTTTGACATCCCTGCATTTTTACGCAAACAGTCAGACTAAACTGGCTGTTAATTAAACAATTGGCAGGTGGTCGTATCTGTGATACAATCCTCCGTCTAAGTGTAATTTGAAGTAGGCGAAGCTATGATTAAACAACGTACAATTGCTGAAGTTGTTAAAGCAACAGGTGTCGGGCTTCACAAGGGTGAAAAAGTTACGATCACTCTCCGACCCGCGAGCGAAAATACCGGAGTGGTATTTCGCCGCGTTGATCTTGACCCTGTGGTGGATTTTGAAACCACACCTGATGCTGTTGGTGATACGCAATTATGTACGTGTTTAACAAACAAAGACGGAATTCGTCTTTCGACTACTGAGCATTTGATCGCGGCTGTTGCTGCACTGGGTATTGATAACCTAGTGGTAGAGTTAGACAGTGCTGAAGTGCCGATAATGGACGGGAGTGCATTACCGTTTATTTATTTATTGCAAAAAGGCGGCATTAAAGAGCAAAACGTCGCGAAGCGTTTTATTCGTATCAAAGAAAAGGTCCGTGTGGAAGACGGTGATAAGTGGGCTGAGATCACCCCTTATGATGGTTTCCATATTGACTTTGAAATTGCGTTTGACCACCCAGCAATTAATGACAGTCGTCAGCGTATAGGCCTTGATATTACAGCGCAAAGTTTTACTGAAGAAATTAGTAGAGCACGCACCTTTGGGTTTATGAAAGACATCGAATACATGCATGCCAATAATCTAGCGCTGGGCGGTAGTATGGATAACGCGGTTGTATTGGATGAATATAAAGTATTAAATCCAAACGGGCTGCGCTATTCAGATGAATTTGTGAAGCATAAAATACTCGATTGTGTTGGTGATATGTTTATGGCTGGCCATAACATTTTAGGTAAAATCACTTGCTACAAGTCAGGTCATGGCCTTAATAATAAGCTGTTACGTGAGATTATGGCATCAGAAACCGCGTGGGAATGGGCTACCTTTGAAGAGCCTATTAGCATGCCAGCACCTGGTATGGAAGTGACCACTGCATGAACGGAAAAAAATTCTAAAAAATGACGCGATAGCGTCATTTTTTTTGCTTATTTTTCTGCGCGTGTTGAGCGAGTTTTAATAATTTAGCTTGTAGGCTGGGTGGGGCATTCCCTGCGATTTCAGTTAGCTGCTGTGCTGTTTGTGCGCTCATAACTCGACCCTCGCTCTGTTTTTCAGGGCGAATTTGGTCATCTCGTTTAGGCGTTAATCGTTGCTGTGCTTCGGGGTTTGTGACGACTTTTACTTGTGCGCACTCTATCATTCCAGCAGCTCTGAATTGAGATAAAATCTCCATTTTTAAGAAGTTTAAACGAGTAGCAAGGGTGGCTGATGCGGCTTCAATGACCAATGTTCCTTCTCGATAGTTACCAACACGGCACTTCTTAATTAAAACTGGGCCTACGGCACTCTCTAAACAGCTTTGCCACTGCGCCATCGCTTGCGACTTTTCTGTATAACTGACCATTTTGTTAGACCACTTTCCCATTAACTCATTGAGTTGCTTAGGAGCATACCGATTCTTTGCCATTGTTATTTTTCAAAGTCTACGAAACACATCTCCTAGTATAGCGGTGCCGGAAAATGAACAACAGTTAAATAAAAGCAGGAAGCTTGATTTATCGCTAAATATCACCATATCTAAGGTTAATCTCGATTATGTTTCAATTTGTTGCTACATTGGGTATTTGTTGCTAATAGAAATAGCAGCATTGGTTTACGTAAAGCCGCTTTTTATCAGGAAAACCTCGCTGTTTTGACTTCAATGGTTTGCAGCTACGTAGAGTCTGGTATGATAGGGGTAATAAATTGAATTTGGCATACAGCAAACGCAATTAAGCATTTGTCGCCGACAGGAAGCAGTGCGGCCTCAGTACCCAATGACGTATACGCATAGGTAAGGTCTGCCATCAATAGAGTGAAAACGGTTTTAACATGATAGCTAATATTTTTACCAAGATTTTTGGTAGTCGCAATGACCGCACTATTAAAAACTTAAGAAAGACAGTTGCTTTAATTAATGCCTTGGAAGAGCAATATGCAGCTCTGACCGACGAACAACTAAAAGCTAAAACAGCGGAGTTCAGAACGCGTTTCGAGCAAGGCACTAGTTTAGATGATATTCTACCTGAAGCATTTGCAACAGTGCGTGAAGCATCAAAGCGTGTTTATAAAATGCGTCATTTCGATGTGCAAATGATTGGTGGTATTGTGCTTCACCAAGGCCGAATCTCTGAAATGCGTACCGGTGAAGGTAAAACGCTAACCGCGACGTTACCCGCTTATCTAAATGGTTTAACGGGGAAGGGCGTTCACGTCATCACTGTAAACGACTACTTAGCTAAGCGTGATGCAGAAACAAACCGTTCATTATTTGAATTTTTAGGGTTGAGTGTTGGCTGTAATGTACCTGGCATGATGCCGGAGCAAAAAAAGCAAGCTTACTCAGCGGATATCACGTACGGAACCAACAATGAATTTGGTTTTGATTACTTACGTGACAACATGGCATTCAGTATAGAAGAGCGAGTTCAACGTCCTCTTTATTATGCGGTCGTGGATGAAGTGGATTCAATTTTGATTGATGAAGCGCGTACACCGCTCATTATTTCAGGCCCAGCTGAAGACAGCTCAGCGCTCTATACGCAAATAAATAAAATTGTCCCTTCTCTTATTTTACAAGATAAAGAAGATGAAGAAGGCATTGAAGGCGATGGCGATTTCACAATTGATGAAAAATCAAAGCAAGTTCATTTAACGGAACGTGGTCAAGTCAATGTCGAAGAATTATTGCTTGAACATAAGCTTATTGAAGAAGGTGATTCACTTTATTCAGCAGCAAGCATCACGTTATTAAGCCATGTCTACGCCGCACTTCGCGCGCACAAGTTGTATCAAAAAGACGTTGATTATGTAGTCAAAGACAATGAAGTCATTATTGTTGATGAACATACCGGTCGTACAATGGAAGGGCGTCGCTGGTCTGAAGGCCTACATCAGGCGGTAGAAGCGAAAGAAGGTGTTCGTATTCAAAACGAAAACCAAACGCTGGCCTCTATTACTTTCCAGAACTACTTCAGAATTTATGACAAGTTAGCGGGTATGACAGGTACCGCGGATACTGAAGCATTCGAATTTCAATCAATTTATGGCTTAGACACGGTTGTTATTCCTACAAACAAACCGATGGTTCGTGATGATAGAGCTGATTTAGTTTATCTGACACAAGAAGAGAAATTTGAAGCCATTCTTGAGGATATCAAAGGATGTCAGGAGCGTGGTCAACCTGTTCTTGTTGGTACCGTTTCGATTGAAAGCTCTGAGTACTTATCGCATTTCTTACGTAAAGAGAAAATTGAGCATAATGTTCTAAATGCTAAGTTCCATGAACAAGAAGCCGATATTGTTGCAGATGCGGGTTTACCGGGTAA
The DNA here is from genome assembly GCF_003590335.1 of Pseudoalteromonas sp. MSK9-3. Lineage (GTDB taxonomy): Bacteria > Pseudomonadota > Gammaproteobacteria > Enterobacterales > Alteromonadaceae > Pseudoalteromonas. Next base: position 119,873 of record NZ_MIET01000023.1, read on the forward strand.
AGTGACTATTGCAACTAACATGGCCGGTCGTGGTACCGATATTGTACTCGGTGGTAATTGGCAGAGTGATCTTGCTAAATTAGACAATCCATCAGAAGACAAAATTGCGCAAGTGAAAAGCAAGTGGCAAGAAACGCACGATGCTGTATTAGCCGCTGGCGGTTTACACATTATAGGTACTGAGCGTCATGAATCACGCCGTATAGATAATCAGCTTCGAGGCCGTTCGGGTCGTCAAGGTGATGCGGGTTCAAGCCGTTTCTATTTATCAATGGATGATGCGCTGATGCGTATTTTCGCTGGTGAGCGCATGACAAACATGATGCGTAAGCTAGGGATGCAGCGTGGTGAAGCCATTGAACACCCTTGGGTGAATCGTGCAATTGAAAACGCACAACGCAAAGTGGAAGCGCGTAACTTTGATATTCGTAAGCAATTACTTGAATACGATGATGTTGCGAATGATCAGCGTCGTGTAGTGTACGAGCAGCGAAATGAATTGCTTGAAGAAGGCGACATTTCAGAAACCATTAATGCTATTCGCAGCGATGTGCTCAATGGCACCATCGATCAGTTTATTCCACCGCAGAGTCTTGCGGAGATGTGGGATATTAAAGGGCTGGAAGAGCGTATTAAAGGTGATTTTCTTATCGAGCTGCCAATTGAAAAGTGGTTGGCTGATGATGAGAAACTGTATGAAGAGAAGCTGCGTGACCGCATAAATGAAGAAGTCGAGCAATCATACAAAGATAAAGAGCAAATGGTTGGCCCTGATGTGTTACGTCAGTTTGAAAAGGCAATCATGCTACAAAGCCTTGATCAACACTGGAAAGATCACTTAGCGGCGATGGATCATCTGCGTCAAGGTATTCATTTACGCGGCTATGCACAGAAAAACCCTAAACAAGAATATAAGCGTGAGTCTTTTGAGCTATTTTCTGAAATGCTTGAAAACTTGAAAGTAGATGTTGTCGGGATCCTTAGTAAAGTACAGGTGCGTGCTGAAGAAGATGTTGAGAAAGTTGAACAGCAACATCGTCGCAGTGAGCAAGCACCTAAAGAGTATCAACATGCTGAAGCGGAACATGTTGGTGGCGAAGTACCTGAAGGTGTGGCTGTTGCTGCAAGAACGGATGTTAAGGTGGGCAGAAACGAAGCGTGTCCTTGTAAATCAGGCAAAAAATTTAAACAATGTTGTGGTAAATTAAAGTAGCCATATACATTATTGTTTTAGGAAAAAGCGACTCTCGAGTCGCTTTTTTTATCGGAGAATTATTAGCATGAAAAAAGTTGTTGAAGTTGCTGTTGGGGTTATAAAGGCAAACAATAAAATCTTTATTAGTAAACGTCATGACGGGCAGCACCAAGGTGGTTTATGGGAATTCCCTGGTGGTAAAATCGAAGCGGGCGAAACGGTATTTGATGCGCTAAAGAGAGAGTTAAAAGAAGAAGTTAATATTAATGTCGTAAGCTCTATTGAGCTACAAGTAATAGAGCATGATTATACTGATAAGTCAGTGCGATTGATGGTGCATATAGTCGAAGATTTCACTGGCGAAGCGAAAGGGTTAGAGTCACAAGTTTGCCAATGGGTAGATATTAACGAATTGACTAATTATGACTTTCCAGAAGCAAATCAGGAGATTATCAGCCGCCTCCACACTACTATTTAAAATAAATGCTAATGAACATATATTTTTTGCCACTGATAGTCGGTTTTACAATGAGAAGGTTGTTTATTATGAGTGTCGGGGTTTATTATTAATAAAAATGTTAAATGGAATGATTTTATGAAAAATGCCTCGTTAGCGGCGCTGGGTGTTGCACTCGCATTAGGTTTGAGCGGCTGTAGTGAGCCCCCTGTTGAAAATAATGCATCAAAAGCTGTGGCTGAACAGCCACAACCTACGCTCATTTCTGGCATTGAATTAGCCAATATGGACAAGTCGGTACGCGCACAAGATGACTTTTATTACCATGTAAATGGCAATTGGCTTAAAACGACAGAAATACCGGCTGATAAATCAAACTATGGGTCATTTACTGCGTTGTATGATGACTCGCAAAAAGCGTTACGTACTGTTTTAGAGAGCGCCGTTCAGAATGCTTCTATGGAACAAAGTGATGATGAGCGTAAGCTTGCAGGTTTTTATAGTAGTTATCTTGATGAAACGGCCAGAGAAGAGTTGGCATTAGCGCCCTTAAAGCCTTACTTAGAGCCGGTAAAAACGCTGAAAGATAAAGCCCAATTGCCTAATGTTATGGCCAAGTTGCTACTTCAAGGTGGAACCAACCCATTTGCTTGGTATGTAAATAATGACGCAAAGAATTCTAGTGAGAATGCGCTCTATTTATATCAAAGCGGTTTAGGGTTACCTGACCGTGATTATTATTTAAAAGACAGTGACAAGTTTACCAATATTAGAGCGCAGTACGCGCAATATATAGAACAAGTATTACTTCGCACCGGTGAACAAAAGCCCAAAGCCGCTGCTGCGCGCATCCTAAAGCTGGAAACGGCAATAGCGACTGCACAGTGGTCGAGAGTAGCAAGTCGTGATGCCACAAAAAGCTATAATAAGCTGTCGTTAAATGACGCCAATGCATTGATCCCCGCATTTGATTTACAAGCCTATTTCTCAGCTGCAGGTTTAAAGGTGAATGAGTTGGTCGTAAACCAACCGTCGTATATTGAGCAGTTATCGCAAGTTGTGGGTGAGTATTCTCTGACTACATGGCAGCAGTACCTGACTTTCCACTTTGTAAACAACCATGCCGAGTTATTAAATAAGGAGATGGTGGACCTGAAGTTTGACTTTTTTGGTAAAACATTACGCGGTGTGCAGGCACAAGCGCCTACATGGAAAAAAGCCGTAGACGCCAGTAATGAAGTGTTGGGTGAGCTACTGGGGAAAATATATGTAGAAACTTACTTTCCCCCTGAAGCAAAAGCGCGTATGACTGAGTTAGTCGATAATGTCATTAAGGGGTTCGACTATGCGATTGATGACCTTGAGTGGATGAGCGCAGAAACAAAAGTTGCGGCCAAAGAGAAGTTAAGTAAATTTACCCCTAAGATTGGCTATCCAGATAAGTGGCGAGATTATTCTCAATTGCATATTGATGCTGATGATTTACTGGGGAATTATGTTCGTTATACACAGTGGGCTTATGCTGATATGGCCGCTAAAATTGGCAAACCAGTAGACCGCTCTGAGTGGTTTATGACACCGCAAACAGTGAATGCTTACTACAACCCTGTAAATAACGAAATTGTTTTTCCTGCTGCTATTTTGCAACCTCCTTTTTTCAATCTTGAAGCCGATGATGCCGTTAACTATGGTGCTATTGGCGCTGTAATAGGTCATGAACTAGGGCATGGGTTTGATGACCAAGGTGCAAAATATGACGGTGAAGGAAATCTTCGTAATTGGTGGAGTGAGTCTGATTTAAGTCAGTTTGAAAAGCGTGGCAATAAACTGGTTGCACAATATGCACAGTTCAAACCATTCGAAGATGCCCATGTCAATGGCGAGTTGACATTAGGTGAGAATATAGGTGATTTGGGCGGTTTGACTGTATCGTACAAAGCGTATCAGTTAGCTTTAGCTGGTAAAGCTTCACCTGTGATTGATGGTTACACGGGGGAGCAGCGCTTCTTTATGGGCTGGGCACAAATATGGCGTCGTCAATATAGAGAGGAAGAGCTTCGCTCTAGGCTGATGACGGACTCTCATTCTCCGAGCCATTATCGTGTCATCGGAGTGTTACCTAATATGCCTGAGTTTTATAAAGCGTTTGATGTAAAAGCGGGCGACCAAATGTATATCACGCCAGAAGAGCGCGTTAAAATTTGGTAGCTTCCATACTTTAATAAAATTTAATTGCCATAGCCCACTGTTTAGTGGGCTTTTTTTTAATTATTTTGTAGTTACAGCTTTGTTCAGTAAATATTGATAGCGCTGTCATTTTTGTTTTTATATGATGAAGCTAATGTTAATAGTGACTGAACACTTTACGCTCATATTTTAATATCGAATAATTGAGTGTAAAGGTGTTTACCAAGGAGCAAACCAATGACCTTTAAGCAACACATGCTAGCGAGTCTATTGATAACGACGCCGTTGTTCGCCAACGCTAACTTATCACAATCTCAATTAGACTCTTTTACACAAGGCACAAAACTTGTATTTGCCGCAGAAGATAATTTTCATAATGGTGCCTCGAGTCTTATTGCATCAATGACTTTGACCAATGAATCGGATATTGCGCTTGGTAAAGGCAAGTCTGACTGGCAAATCTATATACACTCTGTGCGTAAAATACACAGTAAGTCTGCAGCAGGGTTTGACATTGAGCACATTAATGGTGATTTACATCGATTTGTTCCCAATGATAATTTTGCGGGTTTAGCGGTTGGCGAGAGCATCAAAATAGAATTTGAAGCTGCTGTGTGGGTTGCAGCATATAGTGACTTTATGCCTCGCGCATTTATGGTGTCACAGCAAAATACCCCAGCTATTTTTGCAAATACAGACACAGAAGATTTTAAGCAATATATTGCGCCATTTGAGCGAGAAAACCAGCTCAGACGATATAATGATCCTGTTGATAAAACTCAGTTAGCGTCTGCTGAATTACGCTACGAAAGAAACCTTTCATCAGTGTCGATAACAAAAGAAGATGCGTTAAAACGTATTATTCCTCAACCGCAAAAAGTAGACTTTAATCGTGGCAGTGCGGTGCTAGATTCAACGTGGGAGTTGCGTTTTGCAGGTCGCTTAACGTCTGAGGTAGCTGTTTTCAAGGATGATTTAGCCGATTATGGGTTAGAGCTAGAGAGTAAAGCAGACCATATTAAAGCCTCTAAAGCGCCTACCATTTACTTAAAAGTAGATGAAAGCTTAGCTGACGGTGCAGCTGAAAGTTATCAGCTAGAAATAGATGATGATAAAATCGAGATCGTTGGTAGCGATAACGCTGGCGTATTTTACGGTATTCAAAGCTTATTAGCGCTCTTCCCTGCAGGCAGCAAAAATACCATCACTGTGCCTAATGTTGAGATTGAAGATACGCCAAGGTTTGTATGGCGTGGCATGCACTATGACAACGCACGTAATTATCATGGCAAAGATGCACTGTTTAAATTAGTAGAGCAAATGGCACGTTATAAGCTGAACAAGTTTCATTGGCATTTTTCAGATGATGAAGGTTGGCGTGTTGAGATCCCAGGCTTACCAGAGTTAACTGAAATTGGCGCTCATCGTTGTTTTGACTTAGAGGAGCAGCGATGCTTACTCACTCAACTCGGCACTGGTCCGTTCAAATCTGGTTCAGGTAATGGTTATTTATCAAGAGAAGATTTTGTTGAGTTACTTAAGTTTGCCAATGCCCGTCATATTCAGATCATTCCTGAAATTGAAGGCCCTGGTCACGCGCGTGCTGCAATTAAATCGATGGAAGCTCGTTATAATAAATTAAAAGCACAGGGTAAACTTGATGAAGCTAAAGCATATTTACTGACAGATCCAAAAGATGAATCAAAATACATCACGGTGCAAAATTACACCGATAATTCATTTAATGTCTGTTTAGACTCAACGTATGCCTTTATTGAAAAAGTAACTTACGAGCTGCAAGCTATGTATCGAGATGCAGGCACTCGCCTGACTAATTTACACTTTGGTGGTGATGAAGTCGGCAGTGGGTCGTGGACAAAATCTCCTGCGTGTGATGCATTGTTTAGCGATGCAAATAACGGCATTGCAGGAGCGGCAGACTTAAAACCTTACTTTACGCAAAAAGTGGCGCATATCTTAGCCAAGCGCGGGATCTCTCCTGGGGCTTGGGAAGATGGGTTAATGTACGACCGAGTTAATCCATTCAAACGAGATGAGTTTCCAAATCAAACTTTTACAGCAAACGTATGGGATAACATTTGGGAATGGGGTGTTGCTGATCGCGCTTACCGTTTAGCTAATGATGGCTATCAGGTTATTTTGTCACACGGTACACACCTTTATTTTGATCACCCTTATGAAGCTCACCCTGAAGAACGCGGTTATTACTGGGCAACGCGTTTTATCGACACCAAAAAAGCATTTAGCTATATGCCAGATGACGTATACGCCAATGCAGACTTTACTCGCACACGAGAGCCGATTGTGAACCTTGAAGCCTTGGTTGGCAGAGCTATGCCAAAGCTTGAAAAACCAGAAAATATCTTGGGTATGCAAGGTCAATTATGGAGTGAAACCATTCGTACTGAAGAGCAGGTGTTAGCGATGATCTTCCCACGCATTCTTTCAGTGGCGGAGCGTGCTTGGCATAAAGCGAGTTGGGAAGGTGATAAGATCGCTGCAAAGCCTTTTGCGAAGGATTGGCAGAGTTTTTCTGCGGCGTTAGCTGTGAAAGAAGTCCCGAAGTTAGTTTCAGCTGGGGTTGATGTGAATTTACCTGTCCCAGGTGCGATTCGAAAAGGTAATACAGTCTATGCAAATAGTGCATTTCCTTACTTAAGCATCGAATATAGCCTAGATAACGGGACTACTTGGGCAAATTATGCAGATCCGATCAGTGTAAGCAATAACGCTGCGGTGTTATTAAGAACCCGATTAGATGATAAAAATGCAAGTAGAATCACAGAGTTAAATTAAATCCAAGCTGGTTTTCACTAAAAAAGGACCGCTTGGTCCTTTTTTAGTGAACTGAGTGGTTAAATTCTAGCTAGTCAAAAGTTAAATTTTAACGTAAAGTTAAATGTCAGCGCTGTCATTTTTCGTGGCAGCCTTAAAATGCATCAATTTTGGTTGACTGAAATATGGGTGCCTAATAACTATACAGAAAATATTCTGAACTTATTCCTAGATCTGCCACAAGGTAGATCTGTAGTATATTAATTAGCAACAAGAAGAAACTTATGGAAGCGACAGTGGAAATTGAAGATAAAGTGAAGCAGAGTATCTGGCTCCCTATGGTGCTCGCTGGGTCAATGTTTTTTATTCTAGGGTGTATAACCTGGCTTAACGGTGCGATTACCCCATTTTTACAGCAAATGCTTGAATTAACGCCGTTACAGGCTTCTTTCATCATTTCCTCTTTTTATATTGCTGTGACTGTCGCAGGTATTCCTTCGGCTATGCTAATTAAGCGTGTAGGTTATAAAAATGGTATGGCGCTTGGCTGTATTGTAATGGCTGCATCAGCGCTTATGTATATTCCTGCTGCAAAATTGCAAATGATAGAAATCTTTTTGTTCGCGCAGCTGATGATTGGCGTTGGACAAACTATTTTGCAAACGGCAGTTAACCCATATGTTGTTAAAATGGGCTCAGAAAAGTCAGCTGCAGTGCGTGTATGTATTATGGGGCTGCTGAATAAGTCTGCGGGTGTAATAGTGCCAATTATCTTTGCGGCGGTTGTGGTAAGTGGTGTAGTAGAGCCTGGTGCACAATTATCTCAAGAACAAAAAGATGCGATGGCAAATAGTTTGATTATGCCTTACATCGGCGTTGCTGGTCTTATTTTCTTATTTGCTGTTTTTGCTAAAATAGCCCCTCTTCCTGACTTGGTTTTTGAAGAATCAGGCAGTAATGGTAAAGGCGAATTAAAAGAAGCATTGAGCCACCCTCATTTAGTACTGGGTGTTATTGGTATTGCATTGTATGTTGCGGTTGAAGTTATTGCTGCAGATACCATTGGTTCTTATGCATTGCAGCTTGGTATTGCTGATTATTCTGTAATGACCTCTTATACTATGGCATGTATGTTAATTGGTTATGCCATTGGTATTGCACTTATTCCACGCTTTATGTCGCAACAAAACGCATTGGTTATGTCGGGTATTGCAGGCATCGTTACTGTATTAGCGGTTGTGATGGGCAGTAACGAGTCGTTTGCAATTTCGAACATATTACTTGTTCCATTTGGTGGACCTCAATTACCAGATCCGTTATTGTGTATAGCATTACTTGGTTTTGCTAATGCAATGGTTTGGCCTGCAATTTGGCCACTGGCGCTAAATGGGTTAGGTCGCTTAACTGGCACTGCATCTGGTTTACTTATCATGGGTATTGCCGGTGGTGCGCTAGGTCCATTATTGATTGGTCTAGGTAATGTCGCAGGCTTAGGCGCACAAGGTGCTTATAGCTTAATGATACCTAGTTACCTATTTATTTTATTCTATGCTCTTAAAGGTCATAAAATGACGAGCTGGAAATAACTGAATTTCTATCTGTAAATAGAAATAATCCCGTGTGTAATGCCACCTTTTAGGTGGCATTTTTTTTGACAAATATAAAGTAACTATTCAAGTCGGTTTTGCTGAGGCAATGATGGTCTTTCTTTTTAATTAAGACAATTGATTAAATTTCTAGAAAGTGTATTTTTTTACATCCTTGCTTTATACCAATTACATTAGTTGAAACTAGCCTTTGGGGTAAGCTTTGCGTGTGTAGACTTCTAATGCTATTAATACTTTCAATCAATGTGTTCTAAGTTAGACCGCCGCTCTCAACAACAGGGTTAAAGGCTTTAAGGTCGCTATTGGCAAGTGTCTGACGCTTACTGTTCAAATGACAGTGAGTTTAGATGTATGGAATTGGTGTGAAAGCTATGGACCCTGAAACCAGTTCAGGGAGACTGTGTGGTTATTTAGGCATGAGACTTATTTAGGCATGAGATTTAGTTAAATGGCAGTCACACAGGAACTGTTACTGCCCAGCCTTTGTTAAAGGCTCAGATACCGCTATCAGACGGATCTATCAGAGGGAGCTATTTTTACCCGAAACGACTTAAATGAGGCATTAAGCTTCTGATGTAGGTCCAGAGCTAGTGCAGCTGCGCTCACCGTTTTTTAATCCTTACATTCTTCACTGTTTTCATTTTTGTCTTTCTGATCTAGGTAGGAACAAGAGCAACTATATTCACCACTTTCCATCTTTATATTTTCAGTACCATCACTTTGTCTTCCTGATGCAGGTTAGGAACAAGAGTAACTATGCTCACCACTTTTCATCTTTATATTTTTAGGTTCGTCATTCTTATCTTCGTGATGTAGGTCAGGAACTTGCGTAGCTGCGCCCTCCATCCTTTTTACTTTTGTCTTCCTGACGAAGGTCAGGATCCAGAGCAATCGTACTACACTATTTGTTATGCTTATTGATGTAACCATATGACGAATCGGATAAAAATAGTGAACGACTGTATTTTGTTTGCTCTTTTCTTAACCTGTTTTAATGCTGTTAAGCTTAAGTGTATTGAAGTATGTGTCCTTCATCGATCTGAGATCTCAAACCAACGTTTCTGAGCTTTTGTATTTTTAGGGGGAGTTACACGCTTTTTATAAAAAGAAGCAAGGGAGTTAACTAGAACACAAAACTAATAGAGTTTTTGTTACATAGCTTGTTTGAACCGTTGTGTAGCTTTTCATGAAGCATATTTATACCTGCCCAAGGCATTCATTATAGGGTAAGTTGTAAAAAATAAAGGTATGAGAAAATAAAACTAATTACATCAATATTTTGTGATGTTTAATTCGTAGTAATTAAAAGGGATATCATGAAGATTAAGAACAGTATTTAATTTTTATTAGAGTGAACTCTAATAAAAGGAGAAGATGGGGCGACTGATGGGGCTCGAACCCACGACAACCGGAATCACAATCCAGGGCTCTACCAACTGAGCTACAGCCGCCACAACACACCTCGTTTGGTGTGGCGCGCATAATACATAATATTTTGAGTCTTGCAAAGAGAAAAATGCAATTTTTTCCAAAAAAGGAAAAAACCAAAAAAGTCATCCCATACAGCAAATATTCATATAGGCTATGTATGATCCAACAAAACTATTATAAGCGCTCTCAAGGAGGCTCTATGGAAACCATCGTCAACTGGATAAATGAAAACTCTGATGTGTTGTTACACTACGGGATTCAAATTATTCTCGCAGTTATCATTCTATTAATCGGTGTAAAAGTTGCCAAGTTCTGTGCGGGCCTCACTGAAAAGGCCTTCTCAAAACGTAATATCGACAAAGCCGTTGGTGGCTTTGTAGCCAATATTATTTATGCTTTGGTATTCGCTGCAACCATATTGATGGCGCTTTCTCAGGTAGGAATACAAACGACTTCATTTGTTGCTATTTTAGGTGCTGCGGGCTTAGCTGTCGGCCTAGCATTACAAGGCTCACTATCGAACTTTGCTTCAGGTGTATTAATCATTATGCTGCGACCGTTTAAATCAGGGGATTTTATTGAGGCCGGCGGTAAATCTGGCAGTGTTGAAAAGATAGAGATATTCTCAACTGAATTACGTACACCAGATAACAAAGTGATCATCATGCCTAATTCAGCGATTATGTCTGGTGCCATTGTTAATTATTCGAGAGAGAAAACACGTCGTATCGATTTAGTCATTGGTGTGAGTTATGAGGCTGATTTAAAACAAGCGAAGCAGGTTCTACAAAATGTATTAGATGCAGAGTCTAGACTATTGAAAACCCCCGCATATACCGTAGCCGTATCAGAACTTGCCGATTCAAGTGTTAATTTTGTAGTACGCCCTTGGGTTAATACATCAGATTATTGGCCAACGTATTTTAGTTTGGTAGAAAATATTAAACTCGCCCTTGATGATGCGGGTATTGCCATTCCATTTCCGCAAATGGATGTTCATCTTCATAAAGATTCTCAACAGTAAGGTTATTTAGTAATGAAAGTTAAATTGTTATCTATGTGTGTTTGTACGGCCATTGTGACATCGGCACAAGCTGCGGATACAAAAGAGCAAAAAACATGGGATGTGACCAGTGAAGTTGGTGCGATTATTACCAGCGGTAACACAGAGACTACGACACTAAAAGGTGGATTGAAGGCGAAGCACCACTTAGAGAATTGGCATAACGAATACAAAGTTAATGGCATCTATAAAGAAGATGAAATTGAAAGTGACGGCCGTAAAATAGACAAACGAACAAATGAAAAGTATGGATTGTCGTTACAAGGTAACTACAAGTTAGGCACTGAAGGCAGTCATTTATTTGTTCTAGGCTCTTATGTGTCAGACTATTTTGGCGCATATCGTAACGAAGCACTGGCATCGGTCGGTTACGGTCTTACATTACTTAATAGTGATGACATGAATTTGAGCTTTGAAATTGGTCCGGGTATGAAGTGGTTTGAGTACGGCAGAGACACTACAGATGATGAAGGCAATTTGATCGAAGGCCAGTCTGAAAGTGAATTTGTAGGCGTAGCTAAAGCAAATTACGATTGGCAAATTTCAGAGAATGCAAAGTTTACTCAATTATTTGCGGTAGAAACGGGTAGCACCAATACGAAGAGTATCTCGGAATCTGCGTTGCTAACTAAGATCAATGGTTCTTTACAGATGAAGGTTGCCTATAACATCATCCACAATTCAGACGTTGATGATAGTAAAGAGAATACCGATACAGAAACGTCATTGACCTTAGTTTATAGCTTTTAATTATTACAATTTCACACATAAATGGGGCCATTGGCCCCATTTTTTTTATAGTGAAAATACGGTATGATGCGTCGGTTAACTCACGCACTTAATTTATAAGGGTATATTTGTGAAGTTCAGTAAATTAGTCGTTATTGCGACGCTGTTATTTTCATTAATTTATATAAACATGGAAGAAGCTGTGGCTGCGACTCCGAGCGCCCAGCAAATGGAGCAATTCAAAAAGCTACCAAAAGCCCAGCAAGAGGCACTTGCAAAAAAATATGGCTTTAATCTAAAGGATTTGAAAGGAAAACAAAGCGATGATAAAAATACTGAGCTTCCTGAGTCCACGATTGAACCGCGAAGTAAAGAAGAAATTGAAGCGGATGAATTAGAAGACAAGTTTAAGCCAAAAGAAGATGAGTTAAAACCATTTGGTTATGAGCTTTTTGAAGGTGAACCTACCACGTTTATTCCGACTGAGCTTGCCGCAATCCCTGATACTTATTTAATTGGTGTTGGTGATGAAGTTAAAATTAATTTGTATGGTAAAACCAGTGAAGAGCATGAAGTTCAAGTTGATCGCGAAGGGCGTTTAGCGATCCCTAATTTATCGCCGGTACATGTAATTGGTTTATCATTTCGTGAGTTAAAAGAACTGGTGAAGAGCAAAATATCTGAAGAAATGATAGGTGTTAGAGCCTTTGTTAGTATGGGGCAGCTTAACGCCATGCGCATAATGGTTGTGGGTGAAGCATATAAGCCAGGCAGTTATACAGTATCTCCTTTGGCAACGGTAACTCATGCGTTGTTTGTCGCCGGAGGCGTTAATGAATTGGGTTCTTTGCGAAAGATTAAGGTGAAGCGCGCAGGTAAAGAGATCACGACATTTGATTTATATGACTTATTGTTGTTTGGGGATAGCTCAAAAGACGTAAGCTTAAAACCAGGGGATGTGGTATTTATCCCACCTGCTGCGAAAAAGATTAAAATTAAGGGCGAGGTAACGCGTAAAGCTATTTTCGAGCTTGTTGAGACGGATGACGCACAAAGTGTCATTGCGATGTCGGGCGGCTTTAAAGCGAGTGCAAACAAGAATAAAGTGGTTGTATCGCGTTTTAATGGGTTTGGTTCTCGAGTTACATTGAATGTGAACTTTAATAATGCAACACAGTATAAGCCAATGAATGGTGATGAGATTGTTGTTAATCCAGCTTCTCAACGGATGAAAAATACCATCACGTTAATTGGCGCAGTAACAAGCCCTGGTAATTATGAGTGGCATAAAGGTAAAACAGTACGTGACGTATTTACCAGTCCAAGAGATGACATTTTACCGATAGCTGACTTCTCGTATGCGCTGGTTATTCGTGAAGTTAACTTGGAAGGAGATGTTGAGGTTTTACAGTTTTCTCCAGAAAACATCTTAGTGGATAATGAATCTAATCTAGAACTGAAAAGTAACGATACGATCATTGTATTTAGCCGATATGATCTAAAAGCCGATGAAGAAGCCACGTTGAAAAGTTTGGCTTATAGTCAAGAACAGCTAAAGCTAAAAGAAAATATAGAGTTATGGGAGCAATACGAACGTGACGAGTTCCTTAAGTTCATTGGCGTAAAAGAAGATGATGAATTTGACTTTTCCGAAGAGGAAGAAGAAGTCATTAGCAGTATAAATGCGTTGTTTGAAGAAGATGACGAAGTCAAAGAAGAAGAGTATGCCGTTTTTAGTCGTCATAACCTTTTAAAGCCTATTATTGCGAAGTTGCAAAAGCAAGCTACTGCTTCAGACCCAGCAAAATTGTTTGCAGTAAATGGTAGGGTTAAATTTCCTGGTGTGTATCCTTTACCAAATAATGCCAACTTTACCATGGCTGTTGCAGCCGGTGGTGGCTTTTTAGAATCAGCCTATTTAGAAAAGGTAGAGCTTACGCGGGTTCACGCGAATGGTCTGAAGCAAGTTGAGCATATCCAATTTAATGCACGTGCTGAGCTTAGCGCTGCCAATCACACATTACAAAGCAAAGATACTGTTAATATATTCCCTAAGCCAAATTGGCATGAGCGATTAGAAGTAGAAGTAGTTGGTGAAGTGATGTTCCCTGGTACTTACACAATTCAAAGAGGCGAGACGCTAGAGAGCTTAGTCAAGCGTGCTGGCGGTTTCAGTGAATTTGCCCATAAAGAAGCCGCAATTTTTACGCGTGAATCAATCAAGCGTAAAGAGAAGTCACAAATCCAGAGATTAACTCAAGAGCTAAGACGAGATATTGTCACCAATAGCTTTCAACGTCAAAGCAAGACTTCTAGCGCTGAATTACCTTACGACGATTTAGATCAAATTTTAAAAGACTTATCAAAAGTAGTAGCTGTGGGGCGACTGGTGATTGATTTAGACAATCCTTCGTCACAAAGCCTGCAACTGGAAGGTCAAGATGCACTCTATATTCCAGCTATTCAAGATTCGGTCAGTGTGATTGGTGAAGTTAACCTCGCATCAACCCATATTTATGATGCGAATAAAGATGTGAGTGGGTATATCAAAGCCAGCGGTGGATTTAAGCAAAAAGCAGATGAAGACCGTATTTATATCATTAAAGCCAATGGTTCCGTTGAGTTGCCGAACAATCGCGGTTCGTGGTTTGCTGTTAATGAAGGTAAAAATATATTGTCGCCGGGGGATACAATAGTAGTACCTCTTGATTCACAACACTTAGATAGTTTAACACTTTGGAGCACTGCGACACAGATTATTTACCAATTAGGTTTAGCTGCTGCGTCAATTGCTACGCTTAATAAGTAATAGTTTACAGTAGTGTTATATAAACCTAGCTTGAGATCAGATATAATTTCAAGTTTCACACTTAAAGCCGATGGGTAGAGTTTAGATACATGGTTATAGTTTTTGCATTGTTAGCATCTTATTGTTCTATTTTTATGATTAAACCGCTAGCATTAAAGATTGGTTTAGTCGATTTGCCTGACAGTCGAAAAAAGCACGTAGGCGCGATCCCATTGATTGGAGGGGTTTCGATTTTTAGCGCTGTTTTAATTTCAATAATGTTTTTTGTGCCACTTGAAAAAAAGTTACTTATATATTTAGGGTGTGCGACTGCCATTGTTGTATTAGGCGTTGTTGATGATTATCGTCAATTAGGTGTGAAAATTAGGTTATGTGTGCAGAGTATTGTAGCGTTAATTATGATGTGGGGGTCTGAATTATATATCCATAATTTGGGTAATATATTTGGTCTTGGCAGTATTGAGTTAGGTTGGTTTGGCATCCCATTCACCGTGATTACCGTTATTGCTGCAATTAATGCATTTAATATGATTGACGGTATAGATGGGTTGGCGGGAGCAATGAGCATCATTACATTCTCCGCTATCTTACTATTAATTGCCGTCAATGGAGGTGAACTTAGTGTTTTACCTCTAATCATCATAGCAACAATTGTGCCTTATTTAGCATTTAATTTGGGTGTTTCTGGGCATAGAGGAAAGAAGATATTTATGGGGGATGCAGGCTCAATGTTTATTGGCTTGAGTGTCATCTGGTTACTCATGATATCGACCCAGCCTGAGAGCAACAGTGCCTTCCGGCCAGTTACCGCATTATGGATAATTGCAGTTCCATTAATGGATATGCTAGCAATTATTATTCGTCGCCTGAAAAAAGGACAATCACCTTTTAAGGCAGATAGAGATCATTTACATCATGTATTCATGAGGATAGGCTTTAGCTCTCACAAAGCGCTAATTAGTATTTGCATTTTTGGGTTAATGCTTGCTTCTATAGGTGTTCTCGGAGAGCTATTGTTTGTACCACAGTGGATAATGTTTGCTTTATTCATCGCTTTTTTTGTTAGTTACTCTATGTGTATTCAACATGCATGGAAAGTCGCTAGGTTTATTCGTAAATACTTATCTATAAAAAATAAACGTAAGGTAGATCTAAATGAAAATAAATAGTCGTATGAATTCAGGCTTTACGATGATGGAGCTATTGATTGTTATCGTTATTTTAGGACTATTGATGTCGCTTGTGGCTCCCGATTTCTTTAAAAGGCTGAGTTCTTCAGAGCGGAAAATTGCAGCAGCTCAAATGGCATCTTTAGAAACGGCAATTGACACATTCAGACTTGACGTAGGTGCTTTCCCTAAGTCTTTAGAAGAACTAAGAAGTAGTGAATCACCACGTTGGGACGGTCCATACCTACCGAAAGCTGTACCTCTCGATCCCTGGAATAATCCGTACTATTATAAAACCCCAGGAGAGAATGGCGCAAATTATACTTTAATTTCTTTTGGCAGTGATGGAAAAAAAGGCGGTGAAGAGGCCGGCGCAGATATAGTGCATCAATAAAATGACTTTAATAAAACTTTTAACGGAACAGTTTGATATATCGAGCACCGATATAGAAAAAGCACTCTCTTATCAGCAGAAATATAGTGGCAGATTAGAAGATATATTGGTAAATATGGGAAGCTTACCTGAAGAACAAATTCCCACTTTATTATCTAGATACCTCAATATACCGCTACTAAATATGGATGACTATACAAACTTATCACCTCATGAAAACATAGAGTGTGAAAGCTTAAAACTTTTTGCCGAACATAAATGGGTGCCTCTGGAAGTTAATAGTGATAGGTGGCTGATTGCTACGAAGGATCCATTAAATAGTGTGATGTTAGACTGGATTGGTAAGTGTTCTGTTGATGTTGAACTGCTAATAGCTACAGAAAGTGAGATCCAAGAGTTAAATCATAAGTTGATTAGGCAAGAGGCTTCAGACAACTCATCTTTAGTGACCGATGAAGAAAATAAACTACGGGAGCTAGCCTCCGAAGCTCCTGTAGTAAATTTATTAAACTCATTGATTAGTCGCTCTTTACGAGCAGGGGCCTCTGATATGCATTTAGAACCATTTAAAGGAAAGTACCGAGCTAGGTTTCGTGTGGATGGTGTATTACACGAGTCTGAAGTGCTTGCTGCATCAATGCAGTTGCCAATCGTTACAAGGTTGAAAATATTGGCTGGGATGGACATCGCTGAAAAAAGGCGTCCCCAAGATGGTAAGATCGAGATGAGAATAGCAAATCAAGAAATTGATATTCGAGTTTCAGCTTTACCTGTGAATGAGGGCGAATCGATTGTAATGCGATTCTTGAAAAAGGAAAGTGTGCAATATGATATGTCCATATTAGGTCTATCAGAGGACGTCTACCAATGCTTGCAATTGGATATAAAGAAAACAGCAGGGGTTGTTTTATTGACTGGCCCTACAGGCTCAGGGAAAACAACCACGCTATATACATTCTTAAATTCATTAAATAATGAAGATGTTAAAATTATAACACTTGAAGATCCTGTGGAATATCAGCTAGATGGTGTCAATCAAGTTCAGGTGAATAGTGATATTGGGTTTGATTTCTCTGCTGGTTTAAGATCTGTGGTTCGTCAAGATCCTGATATTATTATGTTAGGTGAAATTCGCGACAAAGAAACAGCTCAAATTGCTCTCCAGTCGGCGCTTACTGGGCATTTAGTATTCTCTACGGTACATACAAACAATGCCGCAAGTGCCTACACTAGACTACTAGATTTAGGTGTTGATGAGTTTTTACTCAACGCCGCCTTAATATCAGTTGTTGCACAACGTTTGGCTAGAAAGGTGTGTAGCAATTGCTCAGGGCCTGATCCTGAGGAAGCCGCTTTAATCGAAAAGTATAATTTACGCTCAATTGCGAGAGAGTTTAATGTAGATACTATAAAACTGAAAAAAGGAGCCGGTTGTGCGATTTGCGACAATACGGGATATAAAGGGCGATTAGCTATCACAGAATACTTAGCGTGTGATGACCATATTAAAGCATTTAGAAAAGATGCAGACTTTATATTAAACGCTCAAAAACACAACAAAGCGCTGAAGAGAAGAACATTAATGGAAGACGGATTTTTCAAAGCTATTGTTGGAGAAACGACTATAGAGGAAGTCATAAGGGTTGCTGGTTAATGGCTACATATAGTTATAAGGCTTATGATGCATCAGGGGGTAAATGCAGTGGAGAAATTGACGCAAACTCTATATCTGATGTTCAAAATGCACTGGTATCTGATGGGCTTTTTCCATATGAAATTAAAGATATTAGTGTAGATAAACCATTCAACCTTATCCCTGAAAAAGTTACTTTGGCTGATCTTGAATTTGTGACATCTGAGTTAAGTTTATTATTGTCTACAGGTGTGCGCATTGACAGAGGGTTAGACATAATACGGAAAACAAAAGCGAAGCCTGTGTTAGCCAAGCTTTTAGCTGACTTGAGTAATAGTCTAAAGCAAGGAAATACCTTATCAAGTGCATGTAAAAAGCACCCTCAGGTATTTGATAGTTTATATTGTAATTTAGTTGCGTTAGGCGAAGCATCCGGTGATTTAGCTGGTGTTTTTTCTCGACTAGCAGATAACTTAAAATTTAGAAGAGACTTAAAGAAAAAAATAATTAGCGCGTTAACCTATCCTCTTGTCATTTTAATTGTCTGTTTTTCTTGTGTATTTTTTATTTTTAATGTCATTATTCCAAAAATGGCAGAGATGTTTACTCAAGCTAAAAGCTTACCTTGGTATACAGAAGCCATGTTGCGTACAAGTGAGTGGATGGTTTCGAATCAACTATTTTTATTATTGTTATTGAGTGTATTCATCAGCGCTATAATGGTGGGTATGAAAAATGACAAGTTTGTCAAATGGTGGCACCAGGTATCCTTAAAATTGCCATTATTAAGTGTCGCAATTGAGACAACGGAAAGGATTAGGTTTAATACAGGGCTATCGTTAATGCTAAAGTCAGGTCTACCTATTGATAGGGCTCTTGAACTCGCCACCGGTAGTATAGTAAACCATTTTTTAAATAATGAGATGGATATAGCAAGGAAAAAGATAAAAAGAGGGGAGCAGTTGACATCCTCACTTAAACAGACATCGATTTATCCACCTTTCTACGTATCATTACTTGAGGTCGGTGAAGAGTCTGGCAATTTGGAAAGAGTATTCGATGAAATAGCAAGCCGTTCAAAGGATGATTTTGACACGTGGACAACCAGATTAACTTCATTACTTGAACCTTTGATGATTCTTTTCATGGGTGTTTTTGTCGGAGGGGTCGTTGTCGTTATGATGCTAAGTATGATTTCGATTAATGATGTTGGTTTTTGATATTTACGATATAAGCGAACAAAGAGGCTACACCTTGATTGAGCTTCTTGTTGTATTGACGATCGTAGGCTTACTAATGGGTATTGTAGCGCCGCTTTCTATACATGGAGTTAAAAAAGCTGAGGCCAAAGTAGAGTTCCAACAGACTGAAAATTGGCTTGTTGGCATCGCTAATGAAGCTTTTTTAAAGGGTGAAAATTATAATATTATGTTTGAAGGGCGCTCCGCTTTTGTTTTTCATAAAGAAAATGTGATAAAAGAAAAAAAATTCAGCTACCTAACTTTCCCAAAACAAGGGTTGACAGTTAATCATTTTGGAATTCCTTCCTTAAATACCGTTTCTGTTCAAAATGGTAGCAAGGTATTAAAGTTGAGTCTATTACAGTCCTATGAGTAATGGAAAAGGTTTTACGCTCATAGAGTTACTAATATCTGTAGTGATTTTATTTACTTCTATACTAATGGTTTCTCAAGTATTTCGAGGTGCTTATATTAGTAGTGAGAAAGCAACAAATTATGTTGTTATGTCAGCTGCTATGGTGGGGATTTTCCCCTTAGTAACTGAACAGCTAAGGCTTCAAGACTTTCAAAGTATGAATGCATCTGGAAGTGGAAGCAACGGAAGTGTTGAATTTAGCTGGGAGGGGAGCGTTGTGGATGAGACTCGTGTAAGTAATGATTTATCTACCGAATTCACAGGTCACGTAACGTCTAGTAACTCATATAAACTTTGGTTAATTGATTTAAAGGTGTCAATTAGCGACAGAAGTTCTAATTATCAATATCACGAGGTGACTTGGGAAAATGAATAGGCTTCTGGGGTTTACCTTAATTGAAATGCTAATCACAATATCGCTGTTAAGTTTAGTTCTCGCTACTGGAAGCTTTACTTACTTACAGTTGACTAATCGTTGGGATCGACAAATAGATAATTTTGAGCTCGAAGCTGCAAATGCTCGACTGATTTTTCAAGTAGATAGCTTAATCGACGGAGTTATTCCATATATTGTAAGAGACGAAGAACTCAAACCTAGCATGTTTTTTGTCGGAGGTAAGTATAATCTATTAGCAGTTTCAACTAATGGATTAGCCACAGGTCATACAGAAGTGTTTAGGCTTACAGTTTCTAAGCTTGATAATGGTTCATTTGAACTTATCTACCAATCAATCCCCCTTAAGGAAATTACGCTTAGTAGGATAGATCAAGAAATTGACTTCACTAATAAATTAATTTTAGCAAAAGGGTATGAAGGAATTAATTTTCTCTACTTTGGATGGGATAAAGTTAGCCATAAGGTTGCTAGAAGTAATAGTTTTCAACCGAATTGGCATGAGCAATACTTTGGCAGTAATAGTGATATGATACCCCTTAAAATTACTACTTTATTTAATAGGCACAAATCGCTGGGTGAATATCAGATTACATCAGTGTTAGATAAGCACTCGAATGAATGGTTCCGTTATTATATACAGTCAGAAATATGAAACAACAGTTTGGCATAGCATTATTACAAGTACTGATTATTACAATGATACTATCTACTGTTGCGTTGTTCATTACTAAAACGGCGAAGCAACAGATTGCGTATGCATCTTTATTCAATGATAAGACCGCTGCATTAGTTTTATATCGTGATACAAGGTCAAAAGTTTTATATAAATTATTGACTGAAACGTCGGCGCCTACGGAAATACCCGATTGGAATGTATATGGGCGACCGTTTTCTGTGACCAAAAATGCGTCTGTGTGGGTTCAAGATTTAAGCGGTATGCTAGATATACATTACATTAATCAGTCTAAGTTTATGAAGTTATTAGAGTCACTGGGGTATAATGAAGATGAAGCCTTCGAGGCGTTGAATAAAATTAAAGATTGGCAAGATGAAAACCGCATATCTTTGTATTTTCATCCTGAACCAGATTACAAAAATGGTGCCATCCATGATACCTCTGAGCTTTACAGGCTTAACTTAAGGGAGGATTTAGTAAATATGATGAAGAGTAATAGTACTGTTCATAAAGGGGGGCGGTTTAATCCAATGAATTCCCCCGATTCTCTTTTAAGGGGGATATTACCAAGTAACGTTGCCGAACAGGTGATTGCAGAACGTACTACTAGTGACTTCTCAACGAGAAGGTTTTCGATTATAACTGGTATAGTTGAAAGCGATAGGGTTGTTTTATACACATCTAATAACTTTCAGGTCAATATTGAAGCTAAAGTTGGCACTGCTGTTATTGCTAAAAAGGAAGTATTCAAACTAAAACCAACAAAAAATTCTCCCGTAAACGTAGTTGAGAAAGTGGTCTATAAATATGATTAATAATTTGCGAATTAAGTTTTATAAATGGTTTTTTAGCCGATTTGTGTCTTATTATAGTTGCTCGCGCCATTATCGTTTTGTATTTAAAGACGAAGAGGTACTTTTTAAGTCATCAGCTGTAGGTAGTTTATTTCAAATTATTGCAAGGGCAAACACAGTAGAAAAAAAGGAGGTGTTTCCACTCTCTTCTGGCAGTGAGGTAAATAAAATAATTAAGCTTAGAAAAAAGTTTGAGCTGAGTACTCTTTCTTTCTATCAAGCTAGTTACCTCTCCGATAGTACAGTAGTAAACTTTTTTTCTATGGATTCAGATGTTCCCCATGCCTGTTTTTTGATACCTGAAACACAGGTACTTTCATCGGGTTTATTTGAGCATACAGTCTTAGAGGTTAAATCGAATCGCCCTTATTTCTTGGCTAAGCATAATGGTACTACTTACTCTACATTTTTTAGTGAGCTGATTACCGAACCTGAACGTTTCGGGGCTTCAATTGGTCTAAGTTTTAGCCAAGAAAAGACTATCGATGAAGCGCAGCTGCCTTTAAAACTGTTCACATCGAGCTTAAATATTAAAAAACCATTGTTATTTTCTTTTTTTAATTCTTCTTATATTAATACATTTATACCTTCGCTAAAGTTGCTGTTGTTAGGCGTATCAGCTACTACCGGACTTTACATTCTGATTTCTTCGCTGTTTCTAATTGTAGAACGGTCAAATGTTGAAGCAAAAATAGAGACAATGGAGGCTGATGTTGAATCTTCACTCACGCTGTTTCAGTCCGTCAATGACTTAAAGGCTCAGGTTAGCAAGATTGAACAGGTTACTAGTGGTTTATCGTTGATATCCCCATTGTTTTTAGTGGTTAAGCCTCTGTTTAATGTTGCTGAAATTTCTTCTATTAAGCAAGTTGATGGGCGCTTTGTACTAAAAGGTACAGCAGCGAGCGCGCTTAATGTATTTGAACTCTTAATTGCGAGCCCATATATTGAAGGCCCAAAGTTTGATTTACCGTCAAGGCGCTATAAGAGTAAAGAGGAATTTGTGATCAGTTTTAAACTGTTAGTATTGGAAAGTTCAAAACAGCAATTGAACACGAGTATAAAATGAAAAAAATTTTACAGAAACACACCTTACTACTTTCTGTTGTGTTAATTTTGGGGGCTATAAGGTTTATCATTATACCCATAGTGACCTGGCAGGCTTCAACAATACAGAGCATTGAGCAGCTAGGTGAGAAATTTGCAAAAACCATGGCTGTGGTTGATGCAGAAGAAATATATAAAGAAAACTTGAAAGAATATAAGCGATTATTTGAAGAGCACTCAGCTTTGATTGTTAATTACAATGACGAGAGTACATTCAGAGTTGAAAAACAAAAAAAGCTAGAATCTGAATTTTCAAAGCACAGCCTTGATATTAGCAACATTGGTTGGCAACCCAGCCTCCCTATCGGAGACTCAGGGTATACCGAGCATCAAATTATTGTGGGCTTTTCGGGAACGTTAGTGGGTTTTGTGCATATTATCACTTATTTAGAGTCATCTTTACCGAAGGGAGGGATACATAATTTAAGTGTTGATTTAACTCGGCCAGACAGCGATGGCACAATAAGAGTTAGAGGTGTTGTACATATTTCATATTTTATGAAGGAAGACAAATGAATCGATATGTTCTACTTATAATTATAGGCTGGATGTTTTTTTTGTTTTCAGATGCTGTAACCCGGCTAACTATTGATAAAGCGAATTTACAGTCCCCTAAAGACTTTGTTGTCAATTCTGAATATATTGTGCCAGTTTTGTCTGATAAATTACGAAAAAAAATTGAAGCTAATTTCCAAACTTTGATGTCCGATGAACGTAATGAAGATGATTCTAGTTCTAACTGGCCTACAGGAAAGGAGCAAGAGCAGCAATCTGGCGAATTATATGAGTTTTTTATTAACGACACGAAACTTATCTTAAAAGCTATTATTGTTGGTAATTCCAGTAAGTATGCATTGGTCGAGCGCCATGATAAAGATAATAGTGTCAATATGATTAAATTGTTTCACGGGCAAACTGTATCTGAATTTGAAGTTAATATTGATACTAGGTTGGTTGTTTTTACTAATGGTAATAGAAAAGTGATTTTAAATATGTTTCATACCCAAGAAAGTCGTCAATTATGAGGAAAATAATGAACTGTAAACAGTTGATCCCTTATGTAGTGCTACTGTTATTAACGGCGTGTAATTCAGTGAAGGTGAGTAATGTCAATGAATCCTCTTACCTTAATACAAGCAATACCCCTTCTTCTGCTGAAGTCCTGCCAGACTCAGGTCCGTTAAGCCCAACAATTAAAGCAGAACTGCAAAGGGTAAAAGGGTTTGAAACGAAAGGTGATACGAGCGTTCAAGAGCAAAATTTAGCCTTGAAATTTAGTAGCAAGGAATTACTTAAGGTTACAGTAAATGCTTTGCACGTAAATGATTATTTGCATTATGTTTTTGGCGACTTGTTGGGTGTGAGTTATGTTTTAGGCGATGAGCTAGCGGTTGCGGAAGATACTATCACCTTAAGTCTACAAGAGCTAATTTCAAAACGTCGCTTATTTACATTAAGCGAAAGTGTTTTAGAAAGTAAGGGCATAAAGATCCGCTATAATAACGATGTTTATTATATTTATTCAGATAAAAGCGGGTCGCAAGGGAATATAGCGTATGGTTTTGGTAGTCGCATAGAGGATGTACCAGATACCACGGCAGATATCATGCAAATGGTGCCATTCAAATTTGGCATGCAAAGTCAGATAAGTATGGTTTTACAAAGTGTAGCTCAAATTCAAGTTATCCCAATGATCCAACAAAATGCATTTCTATTGAGAGGGAAAAGAAATGAGATCATCAAGGCGCTACAATTTGTAAAATTAGTTGATAGGCCCAGCTTGAGTAGTAGAACTATAGGAATTTATAAAGCTGTTTTCGTTTCTGTGGATGAAGTTACGGATAAGCTTCCAAAAATTTTGGAACAAGAAGGTATCACTGTTGCTAATGGTAATGCAAAAGATAAAGCGGTGTCATTAATTTCACTTAATAGAACAGGAAGTGTGGTTATTTTTGCTCCTAATGAAGTGATTTTAGAACGCATTATGCTCTGGGTGAAGACTATTGATCAGCCTGTAAGCGGTGATGAAAAACAGTATTATGTGTATCAGCCTGAATTTTCACGAGCTACAGATTTAGGTCATAGTTTAAGTTCATTGATAGGTAGTAGCAGTGGGCTATCGAATACATCATCGGCAAGAACTGAAGAGGTTAATAGTTCTTCGGATGGGAGTAGATCTTCACAAGGCGTTTCAGCGAGTAATAAAGAATTGAAAATGGTGGTGGATGAGCGAGCAAATTCAATTATTTTTCACTCAACAGGGCAGGCGTACAAAAAGCTACTGCCTTTAATCAAGCGTTTAGATGTTTCGCCAAAGCAAGTCGTATTAGAAGTGCTTATTGCGGAAGTAACTTTGACAGATGAATTTAAACAAGGAGTTGAATTTGCACTGTCAAATAAGGATAGCGCAACCTCTACAGGTTTTTACAATTTAGCATTTAAAAATGGGTTAACCTATACGTTGTCTGGATTAGATGGTAAATACGCTGTCTCTTTATTGGAGACGAATAAGAAGTCTAATATTGTTTCAAGGCCAACGTTAGCTGTTCGAGATGGCGTAACGGCGAAAATAAATATTGGTGACTCTATTCCCATAGTTGGAGAGATTGTAACGGATCCTGTGAATGGTTCTCGTACTTCTACAGAATATAGACGAACAGGCCTTGATTTAGAAGTGACCCCAACGGTAAATGCTCAAGGGGTAATTATAATGAATATAGTGCAAAAATTTAGTAATCAAATCCCCGGGGACAGTACTACTGCAGGTAATCCAACAATTCTTGAAAGGAATATT
Organism: Pseudoalteromonas sp. MSK9-3; assembly: GCF_003590335.1. GTDB lineage: Bacteria > Pseudomonadota > Gammaproteobacteria > Enterobacterales > Alteromonadaceae > Pseudoalteromonas. Next base: position 144,827 of record NZ_MIET01000023.1, read on the forward strand.
GCAACAGAAGTCATTGCTGGAAACGGACAAACTATTTTGTTAGGAGGTATGATTAGTGAGAACAACACTGATAATGATAATAATGTGCCTTTTTTCTCAAGCATTCCTATATTGGGAAACTTATTTAAAGGCGTTGACGATTCAACGTCAAAAACTGAGTTAGTCGTATTAGTTACACCTAGAATTATAGAGTCTACTGTAGAATGGCAGCCTTTATATCAAGGCTTTAAATCTCGGTTAACGGAATTAAATCTTGGTAACTAAGTTAAGATAGCTATACTGTTTCTGGCTGTTTTTAAGCAGTTGTCGATGGTAACTGTTTTGTTTTGTATTAAAACTGAACAATCTTAGTAAATATAAATAGTTGACAACTAAAATTCATAGATTAGACTAGGCATTGATTTGACTAGATGTCACTTTAGGTGACGGCCTAGGTGAAAGTCATATTATAAAAATTGGAACCTAAATTTTTGCGTTCCTGTTTCATGAAACTTTGGAGAATGGAAAACATGTTCAAAAAAACATTACTTGCTCTAGCTATAACTGGTTTTGCTGGTGTAGCATCTGCGGCAACAATTAACGATGGTGGCGCTTCTGTCAAGATCTCACAAGAAGGTAGCGTTAATGAAGCTATGTTCACATTGGCGCCCGTTGTAGTTCGCGCTGGTATTGCAAATGGATACTCAGTTGGTGACAAGCTTGTTTTCACTTTCACTAACGATAAGTTTGATATTTCTACAGCTGCAACTTTAGTAGAAGCACAAAAGGACGGAGCAGTAGCAGGCGATTCTACACCTGACCTTACTTTTAGCGGCCCTGCATATTCGGATGGCAATACTGTAACATTCACTGTTACCGCACAAACTGTAGCTATGGCTGTAGGCGACAAGTTAACACTTGGCGGTATTAAGTTAGAAAAAGCTAACTTACTCGCTGGTGGTAAAGTTAACGTAGATTTTAAAGTTATTTCAAGTGTAAATAACTCTGATTATGAAGCTAAGTCTGCAACTATTGTTGAAGTAGCAAATCAGATTGAATCTAAAGTTACAACTAAATTCGATGCTGTTGTTGACGTGAATGCTGAGCGTAAACTTTTTGTTGAAGCTAACTCTACAAAAGTACTAGATATTTTAACTGTTGAAACAACAGACGATGCTGCTGTTACTCTTGGTGCAGATGTAAATAAAGTATCTTACACTGTATACGGTGACTTCAGCTTTGTTGACACAAATAACGATGGTACCGCTGATTATGCAATGACTGTAACGAATGCAACTGATGAAGCATTTGCTAAAGACTTCCAGTCAATTACGTTTAGCCACACAGCTGGTGCAAGTCATGACGTATCTGTAACAGCTACAGCTACTGCAACACCGACATTGATCCCAGTACAAACGTTCACTGTTGATGCTACAGTATCATATGATCCAGAAACTGAGAACACTGGCGGAACAGATAGCACTGAAAAAGTTTCAGGTCTTGACGCAGGTGAGTGGAAATTGAACGGTGCATCTGGTTCAATCGCATTTTTACCGTTTGGCTCTGAGTACGCACGTTCTGTAACTGTATCTAATACAAGTACACTTGAAGGTGAGGTTACAATTGATCTAATCGCTGGTAACAAAACTTATACTAAAACAATTGCAACTAAAGCTGCTGCTCAATCTGTAACTAACATCAGCGCAGATATCAATGCTTTTGCTGCTGAAAGTGGCATCACAGGTAATGCATCTGTTAAAGTAGTTGTAAACGCACCTGATACTTCAGTATCAGTAACTGGTGTTTACTACCACATTAAAGACGGTGACCGTATCTTAGTTCCTACTAAGTAATTTACTGTTTTTTAAAAAAGCGAGCTTAGGCTCGCTTTTTTTATATTAACAATTCACTACATTTCTTTCACTCTAGAGTTCTAGACCCCTCAGCTTACTTTTGTTACTATGCGAAAAATTTTGTTCTAAGAGCCGCATGTGAAATACCCAATAGTGAAGCCATATCTCCCCCCTCTTGAAAATTACCAAAATAAAATAGAAAACATATTTGATAGTGGATGGTTAACGAATAACGGCCCATGTGTACAAGAATTAGAAAAAAAACTAGCAGAATATTTAGGTGTTGAGCATATATTATTGGTTGCAAATGGCACACTGGCTTTATCAGTTGCTTATATGGCATTAGAAGTATCCGGTAAAGTACTCACAACGCCGTATTCATTTGCCGCAACGGCCAGCTCTTTGTTGGCTGGTGATCTAGAGCCAGAATTTATTGATATTGACCCACAGACATTAAACCTTGATATAAATAGTGCATCGAAAGCCCTGCTTGAGGAAGCGAGCGCTGTGGTGGCAGTTCATGTTTACGGTAACCCGTGTAATGACGAGCAAATAAAAGAGCAAGCGGCTCAGTATAATTTAAAAGTGATCTATGATGCGGCGCATACATTTGGTGTAACGTATAACGGTAAGGCGTTGCTATCTTATGGGGATGCGGCGACGATCAGTTTACATGCTACTAAGATATTCCACACTCTTGAGGGTGGAGCTATTATTTTTAAGCACAAAGAAGACTATCTGCGTGCTAAACAAATAATTAACTTTGGGTTTGATAGTCAGCAATACCCTGGTGTTGTCGGCATAAATGCAAAAATGAGCGAAGTGCATGCGGCGATGGGGTTGTCTTTATTGCCCCTATTTCCTGATATTCTTACCAAGCGCCAGTCGTTGTGGGCCGCCTATCAAAATGCGCTGGGGAATGATTTAACGACTATTAAGTGGTCTGACAATAGTAAGCCCAATGGTTGCTACTTTCCGGTGTTACTGAATGACGAAGCTGAGGTGCTATTTTTAATTAGCCAATTAGCTGTACACGGCATACAAACACGTCGTTATTTTTATCCAAGCTTGAGTACCGTGCCTGCGTATGGCATGTCAGGCGATACACCAATTGCAAATAGTGTTTCGCAAAGAGTGCTGTGTCTACCCATGTATACGGAACTATCGGTAGAGGGGGTTGGTGAGATAAGCCAAATATTACTTGAGCATCTTCGTCAATATAGAGCGAAATAGCCATGGCGCATTATTCAAAACAAGAGTTGCTTGAAATGGGCTTTATGCATGTTGGTGATCACTGCATGATTTCAAAAAAAGCATCGTTTTATGGCTGTCGATATATTTCCCTAGGTAATAATGTCCGAATTGATGATTTTTGTGTGTTATCTGCTGGCCCTGCAGGGATATGGCTTGGTAATTTTATTCACATCGCTGTTTTTTCTTCTTTGATTGGTAGTGAAAAGATCATGATTTCTGATTATGCAAATATCTCCTCTAGAGTTTCAATTTATAGTAGCAGTGATGACTATAGCGGCAGTTATATGACTAACCCGATGGTAGATGGCGAGTACACAAATGTTTTTCATGCGCCTGTAAAAGTCTGTGAGCATGTGATCATCGGTTCTGGAAGTGTGGTGCTGCCAGGGGCGGTTTTAAACCAAGGAGCTGCTGTAGGTGCGTTAAGCTTGGTAAATAAAAGCCTGTCTGAGTTTATGATTTACGCAGGGCAACCAGTTAAAGAAATTAAAGCGCGAAAGCGAGACTTATTAGTGTGTGCTGAGCTGTTTGAACAGTCTTGGAGTACTCAATGATAGTCCATGTTTTTGCGGATACGCCACATCACTATGAGCCAATGAAACGTTTTTTGCTTAGTGTTCCCTATACCCATAAGCAAGCCTTTTGGGTCAAATCAGCAGAGCAAGCGTTATTAGACCCAGACTTAATAACATATCAGAGTGTGGATGCGTTATTTGCGTTGATCGGTCAGGCAGACTCAGACACTAGTTTTATTTTCCATGGTTTATTTGATGTGCATATTTGGAAAAAACTGCTTTTTCATCCAATATCTCGGCGTTGTAGTTGTGTTATTTGGGGCGGAGAGCTTTATCGTCATTTTAAAAAGAATAGGTCGTTCAAAGAGTATATAGCACAAGCTTTGCATGCGTTGATGTTACGTAAATTTAAGCATGTTCAAACCTTGAATATGGGAGATGCAAAACTCGTATCAAAGGCGCTAAAGCGTAAGGATGTATCTGTATTGCCTTACCCACTTATTGGTGTTGCAAATCCAGCCCCTGAGCAACGAACGTCTAACACCATTCGAGTTTTGGTGGGTAATTCGGCAGCGTCAAGTAATAGACATAAAGAAGCGTTAGAGTCTTTATTGCCGTTTAAAGCACTGGATATCGAAATTGTTGTACCGCTTAATTATGCTGGAGAGGCATCATATGTGAATGAGGTTACTGCATATGGTGAGGCGCTATTTGGAGAAAAATTCAAACCTATTAAGCATATGCTTAATAAAGAAGAGTATGACGCATTGTTAAATAGCGTGCATATGACGGTATTTTCTCAGCATCGACAACAGGGGTTATATGTGGCCTATACCATGTTTCTAACGGGTAAGCCTATGTTTATGTTGAGTACGACAACGAGTTTTACGAACTTAACCGAATTGGGTTTTGAGATTGATAAAACAGAATTTTTATCGCAATTAAGTATTGAGTCATTCTTTGAAAAAGCGTTTTCTCGCTCTAAGGCAAACCAACAATTGATGCAGTCACACTTTACAGAGGATGCACTAGCTCCTAAATGGGCAGCGCTATTTGAATCTTTAGAGTGCAACTAGTCTATGACTGCGCTTCATTCTGCTCTTAGGGGCATTTCCTGGGTGGCTCTATCAACATTTAGTAAAGGAGGACTCCAGTTAGCTCAGCTAATTATCCTCGCGCGTTACTTGACCCCACTTGAGCTCGGTGTGGCTGCGATACTTAATTTGGTTATTGGGTTTACACAAGTCTTTGGTGATGCTGGGCTTTCTAATGCGGTTATTTACCACACTAAATTGACCGATAATCAATTAGGTCAACTCTACGTAATTAACGTTACGCTAGGAGTTATATTAACAATTTCGTTAGTGCTCTTAAGTGATCTAATCGCGGTATTTTTCTCTATGCCTTTGCTGAGTGAACTATTGTGTGTTTTAGCGTCTGTGTTTTTTATTCGTAGTTTATCACAGCAAATACTCGCGCGATTACAGCAGAAAATGCATTTTGATATGATTGCAAAAGTTGATATTTCGGCGCAGTTATTAGGGTTTTTAGCCGTAATACTAGCGGTGTATTATGAAGCTGGTATATGGTCACTTGTTATTGGGCAATTTGTGTTGGTGATATGCTCGAGCATGCTGCTTTTTATTGTAGGGGCGCAATATATAACTCGTCCGAAGTGCATTGTTTGGCCTCAAATTAAAGAACCGGTTAAATACGGCTTATACCAATGTGGCGAAGCGCTGATTAACTTTTCGAGTGCCCAAGTTGACCAGGTGTTGGTTGGAAAATTACTTGGTCCAGAAAAGTTAGGTGTCTATGCCTACATCAAAGACTTAGTTTTTAAACCAGCCCTACAATTAATAAACCCCATTGTTAATAAAGTCGCTTTTCCTGTGATGGTTAATTTTAAAGAGGGCAATGCAATACACGGTATGTACCTTTCAATGTTGAAGGTGCTGTCATTAATTAATATCCCACTCTATGGTTTGATGGCCGCTTTTCCAGAAGTTATTTTAGAAGTGACCTTTGGTGAGAAGTGGGTCGAGCACAGTGCCGTATTGCAATGGCTGGCCTTATATATGCTGGCAATTGCATTGGTCAATCCGGTGGGTGTTTTATTGCGGGCTGTAGGTCGAGTGAAGCGGGCATTTTGGTGGAATATAGTCGTTGCGTTTATCAGGCCTGCTGTTTTATTTACAACCGTATCAACAGGCGTCATAGGGCTTGCATTTACCTTGTTTTGTTTACAGGTTTTGTTTTTTATTGCACACGTTCAGTTTTTATTAAAACCTTGCGCACATGTTGGTTTTCGTGACGTTTACTTTGCACTTCGGTTACCATTAATCGTGGTTACTTTGGTTGTGAGTACTGCACTTTTCATGGTTAATTATGGTCCTTTAGAAAAAAGCATTTTCTTACTAATAAGTACTTTAATCATGTGCTTGCTGCTAATGTCACCATCAATATTAAGTAATATCAAAAGTTTAAGGAAGTAGCGAATGCCAGGCGTCGTTGGTTTTTTTGAAGAAAAAATATCATGTAGTCACTCAGTAGGTGAAACTGTATTTACTAATGAGTTTGGGTTTTATAGCCAATTATTAAAAACACAATCAGGCAGCGTTGCTTGTGGGCAGCTCATAGATTTAAACCTAAATATTACAATATGGGGGGATGTATTTTCAATAGCTAACTCAGATACTGACCGTAATGCCTTTTTAGTCTTTTTAGCACAGGCGTATCGACAAAATACAGTAGCTAACTTTATGAGCTTGGTGAACGGTTACTTTGTAATTTGTATTGTGGATACGCAGCAAGAACACGTCAGTTATATCTCTGATAGATATGGCATGAAACCATTGTATCTCTGGTATCAAGATGAGTGTGTTAAAGGTGTAGCATCAGAACAAAAAGAGCTTCTTTTACACTCCCAGCATGATCGTGCTTTAGATAATGATGCATTGAATTGTTTTGTTGACGTGGGCCACTTCTTAGGCCAAAAGACGTTATTCTCTAGTATTAAAAGACTGGCACCAGCCACAATAATACAATTGGATAAGAGTGGCGCAATATTAAACAATGCGCAATTCTGGTCTTGGAATAATATTAAAAAGACAGACAAGGTTAGTTTTAATGATGCCATTGACCTAGTTGCCGTTAAATTTGATAAGGCCGTTGAGCGCGCAGTTAAAACAATCACACAAGATAAGTTAGCCATTACGCTTAGTGGTGGTTTGGATTCGAGGGTATTACTTGCCGCAGCGAAAGTGCATTATAGCGGAGAAATTCATACTTTTACTTTTGGTGAGCCTGGGTGTAGCGATGTCAAGTTGGCGAAACAGGTTTCAGAAGCGGTTGGCGTAACACATCATATTGTTGAGATAGATGAACAAAGTTGGTTTGATGGTCGAGAGCAAGGGGTTTGGCTAACAGATGGAATGAAGAATGTATTACATATGCATGCATTGAGTTCGGTGAATGTGATAAGTGGTTATTCTAACTATCTACTTAACGGCTTTTTAGGTGATGTTACTTTTGGTGGTACTTACCTTTTCCCCAAAAGTAAAGATAATGAGTCAACTGAGAAAAAGTTAGAGAGGCGTTTTGGCCAATATTGGCTGCAAGCTGGAGCCGATTCTGATTACTTCACTGAAGGTGATCAAGAACAAGTGAATATTTACAATAGAGGTACGCGTTTTATTGCAGCTGGTAGTGACTTGTTAAGCCATGAATTACATCAATTTAAGCCTTTTATGGATAATGATTTAGTTGAATTGTTATATAGCTTGCCTGATACGTTTCGTGAAAATGGTAAATTGTATCACCATATGTTATTGAAATATTACCCTGAGTACTTTGAATCAATCCCATGGCAGCAAACAGGCAAGCCAATAACGAAAGAAGTGGCATCCGCTGCTCAGCATTCAAATATGAAATCACGTATTAAGGACCTACTTGTTGGTTCACCGATAGAGCGCTTAGCGCGAAAGGTCTATCGGAAGCTCGCAAAAAAGCATCACTATGTTGCATATGATACATGGCTGAAAGAACCTAAATTCAAATTATATGTACAGCAATTACTTAATGAAGATAGCCACGTGGCAAAGGCATTACCAAAAGGGAACTGTAGCAAGTTAGTAGACAAATATTACAATTCCAGTTCTTCAATAAAACCAGAAACGTTAGGGTCATTAATTACCATCGAGCTATTTTTACGGCAGTTAGAGCATTCGTCGCTTGGTTGAGAGGGTAAAGTTTGAGATAATAACTTATTACGTTGTCAAATAGTGTGGATCTAAAGGTATGAAAACGGTTGTAGTAACTGGCGGGGCGGGTTTTATAGGGAGTGCGGTTGTACGCTACCTAATTAATGAAAAAAACCTTAGAGTAATTAACTTAGATAAATTAACCTACGCTGGGAACTTAGACTCATTAGTATCAGTAGAGCAGCATGAAAACTATATTTTTGAACATGGTGACATCTGTGATCAAGAGAAAGTTTCAAAAGTTTTTTCACAATATCAGCCTGATATTATTATGCACTTGGCCGCTGAATCACATGTTGACCGTTCTATAGATGGTCCTGAAGACTTTATTCAGACTAACATTATTGGGACTTACAATTTACTGCAGTGTGCTAGGGCTTATTACAATTCGCTTCCTGAGGGAGCATCTTTCAAGTTTCATCACATCTCAACAGATGAGGTTTATGGTGATCTGGGGGATTCTGGTGCAATGTTTACTGAAAGTTCAAGTTATGACCCTAGTTCACCTTATTCAGCCAGTAAAGCAAGCTCTGACCATTTAGTACGCGCATGGGGCCGCACTTATAATTTACCGATTGTAATTACAAATTGTTCAAATAACTATGGGCCTTATCATTTTCCGGAAAAACTAATTCCGTTAGTGATATTAAATGCATTAGAAGGTAAGGATTTGCCCGTTTATGGAGATGGTTCTCAAATTAGAGATTGGTTATATGTTGAAGATCACGCAAGAGCGTTAGTCGAAGTTGCAATGAAGGGGCTGACCGGCGCAACTTACAATATTGGTGGCCATAACGAAATGACTAATCTCGATGTTGTTAAACTTATCTGTGATACTTTAGACCGAAAAATATCTACCAAGCCATCAGGTGTATCTCAATTTTCAGACCTAATAAAGTTTGTAGCAGACCGACCCGGGCACGATGTTCGCTATGCAATTGACGCGACAAAAATTGAAACTGATTTAGGTTGGGTACCCCAAGAAACCTTTGAGACAGGTATCGAGAAAACCATTCAATGGTACCTTGACAACCTAGATTGGTGTTCACGTGTACAGTCTGGAGTTTACCAAAGAGAGCGATTAGGAGCATAAAATGAAGGGAATTATTTTAGCCGGTGGTAGTGGGACTCGCTTACACCCGATTACCCAAGGAGTATCTAAACAGCTTTTACCAGTATACGACAAACCTATGATCTATTACCCGATTTCAGTGTTGATGTTGGCTGGTATTAAAGATATTTTAATTATTACAACACCAGAAGACCAATCTCAGTATAAAAAACTATTAGGGGATGGCTGCAACTTTGGTATATCGCTTTCGTACGAGGTGCAAGCGAAACCTGAAGGGTTAGCACAGGCGTTTACAATTGGCGCTGATTTTGTTGGTAAAGATAATGTCTGTCTAATTTTGGGTGATAACGTATTTTATGGTTCAAACTTTTCACCTAAATTGTTGAATGCGTCTAAGTTAGAGACTGGTGCTAAGGTTTTTGCCTATCAGGTCAATGATCCAGAACGTTTTGGTGTCGTAGAAGTTGATGATAACTTTAATGCCTTATCTATCGAAGAAAAGCCTGTCGACCCAAAATCAAACTATGCGGTCACAGGGTTGTATTTTTACGACAACTCTGTTTTAGATATCGCTAAAAATATCAAACCTTCGTCTAGAGGTGAGCTCGAGATTACGTCCATTAATGAAGTATACCTTTCTAGAAAACAACTATCTGTAGAAGTGCTTGGTCGTGGTTTTGCTTGGTTAGATACGGGAACTCATGACAGCTTGATGGAAGCATCACAATTTGTGCATACAGTTGAAAAACGTCAAGGTTTTAAAATTGCGTGTTTACAAGAAATTGCATTTATAAATGGCTGGATCGATAAGTCATTATTACTAGAGCAAGCAAACACTTTACATAAAACAGAGTACGGACAATATTTGAAAAAAGTTGCAGAAGGGCATAATTAATGGCAGAGCTCATTAAAAATTCACATGATTTTGAATCAGATAAAAGCTCCACAACGATAGACTTGGTTGGCCTATGGTTACTTTTATGGGCAAAGAAATGGTTCATTATTATTTTTTCAGTGGTGGGTTCAGGACTTGGCTTGGGGTACTCTTTGAGCTTGCCAAATATTTATTCTTCATCCGCTTTATTGGCACCTCAAGATAGTCAGAGCACAAGTGCATTAGGAGCATTAGGAAGCAACTTAGGAGGGATAGCGAGTCTTGCTGGGGTAAATCTAGGCAGCTCTGGAAGCAATGTTGCACTTCATATTGAAGTATTAAAGTCGAAAGATTTTCTATATCCATTTTTCGAAAAATATGATGTCGCTAAAGTGTTATTTGCTGTAAGCGAGTATGATAAAAATACGGAAAAGCAAGTTGTTGATTCTTTGAGATACGATGAAGGTAAATGGTTAAAAAATCCAGAAACAGGTAAATCATTTAAGCCAACTAATTTTGATGTTTATGAAAGGTTCATAAAAATATTTAATATTAAACATAATCGTACCTCTGACCTTGTACTTGTGAGTATTGATAGTATAGACCCTATGCAAGCTAAAGTTTGGGTCAGTGGTATGGTCGATGAAATTAATGACTTATTAAGATTACGAGAACTATCCGAACGGTCAAAAAGCATTAATTATTTAAACACTCAATTAGAAAAAACCAACGTAGCACAAATGAAAACTGTTTTTTATGGCATTATTGAAGAGCAAACTAAACAAATGCTATTAGCTGAAGTTAGAAATGACTTTGCATTTAAAGTTATCGAAAGCCCTGTAGTTGCAGAAAGAAAAGTGTCCCCGAGTCGAGCTGTTATTTGTATTCTAGCTGCCATTTTTTCATTGTTGCTCGCATGTGGTTTAGTTATGTTCCGGTATTTTTTTGTCCAGTTATCAAAAGTTGAAAAAGATTAACTATGTCCATCGCCGAACAAATTTCAGAGTTTAAGTGTTCACATAAATTACTCTTTAGTATGCGTTTGGTTTTCATATTATTGTTATTTAGCTGGCTTTTTCTTCCTGTATTGCTTTGGTTTTCTCTAGTCGTAATTTATGCAAATACGAGCAAAGAAGACAACGGCAATGGAGTTCTTGGCCTGTTGGTTATGTTCTCTTTGTCTATGCTCGTCGCTTCTCGATATGTTGGCTTTTTATGGGGGGGCGCAGATGATATGCCAACGTATTTTATGGCGTATGAGAGATATAATAGCTTTTCATCGATGATGGTTACATCATTGCTGTATGGCAAGCACGCTGATGTTTTGTTCTCTTTTTTAAGCTGGGTAATCGCGACGCTTTCTGAGCAGCATTTATTTATATACTACTTTTTATGTATATTTTTATCCTATATGTTTATTTGGAAGTTTTGCAAAGTTGTTGGTACCCCATATCCATTATTATGCTTTTTACTAATTGTCTTATTTTACAAATTATTTCAAGCGCAATGGCATCTAATTCGAGCTGCAATAGCAATACCAATATTACTCTGTGGTATTTGGAAAGCGAAAGAAAACTTTAAAATTGGTTTGGTTGTTTTTATTATTGGTGCGTTGTTTCATTTTTCGACCTTTATTTTGTTATTACCATTATTTCTTTTCAATAAAAAATTATCAAATAGGTTTAGCTTTATTCAGTTCGCTCAGTCTTTAATTGCTTTTATAGCTGGGCTTTTTTTATTTGTATTATTTATTTTTCTACTGAGTGGGTTTGTTGATAATTACATGATAAATAAAGTGTTGACTCGTTTAGTTATTGAGCCTAACTTTTCTAAGCTACCATCTTTAATTTTCTTTGTTTTTGTTTCGATTGTTTCCATAGGTGCTTATATTAGAGATGGCAATGAGAGTCAGAGAATGCTATTTAACATAGGCCTCTATTTTAACGTAATAGGGTGTTTGGCGATATTCTTTATTGGAGAGGAGCTGCATAGAATAATTTTGCCTATGTATATTGTCTATGCTCCATTGTTAATAATGTCTTTAGGTGTTTTTTCTCCCTCGTCAGTACCATTTATGCTTTTGTTAACAATAAAGTCTTTTGTCTTGCTATCATTTTCTTACGTTATTTATATTAATGAGAGTGATTTTTTTTACAAATTAGATAGTAAAAGGCACCCTATAGAGCTAAAGGGAATTGATTACTTAAGCTCATTTAAAAAGTATTTTAGTGAAGATATTGAATATTATAATGGTTATAGAAATAAATAAGGTGCGATTTTGAGCGAAGCTATCAGTATTATTATTCCTACATATCGCCGAGCTGAACAATTGCTTTCAGCGATTGATAGTGTGAGAAAGCAAACGTTCAAAAACTGGAAAATAATTGTCGTGGACGATAATCATGATGATGAGTTCAGAGCAAGTACTGCTCAGATCATGGCACAGTATGAGTCAGATTCACAAATCGATTATATTCAACATATTACGAATCAAGGTGCTTGTAAAGCAAGAAATACAGGGTGGCAATACGCTCAAGGCCAATATATCGCATTTTTAGATGATGATGATGTGTGGGATGAAACTAAGCTAGAAAAGCAAGTGCAGGCATTAGAGCTCCATAATGCAGCTTTTTGTTACACAAATATGTATTTAAGCTACCAAGGTCGTATAAAAGAATTCAAATGCCTGAGTGATAAAGAGATATATAAAGGTTTGCTACAACAAGGGTTTGGAGTGTGTACGTCCGCCTTATTGTTTACGAGAGAAGCGATTGCAAAAGTAAATGGGTTTGATGATTCTTTACCTAGTATGCAAGATTATGACCTTCTACTGCGTGTAGCGAAGTGCCATGCAGGGATTCTTCTCGAAGAGCCGTTACTGACATATCAACTCGCAGATGATGGGATCTCTTGTAACCCCAAATCGAAAGCATTGGGTCATAGGGGCATTATTGAAAAACATAAATCGGCGTTTTTATCTTTGAAGCTTTTTGATGGATTATCTCGTCAGTATGAAAGTTTGGCTGATTTTGAGTTGAGAAGAGGGAATCGCTTAATTAGCATGCGAATTTATACAAAAGCGCTTCAGTATAAGAAATTTAACGTGAGAGTGTATGTAAAATGTTTTCTTGGGCTTTTATTAGGTAAATGGCCTTTAGAAACATTTTTGCAAGCGAGGCAGAGAAAAACCTCGTCGTCACTTAACAACACAATGGAGTAATATCGTGCGAGGGCTTTATTTAAACACGGATTTATCAGCTATTCCGGAAAGTGCTAAGTTTAGTGAAATACACAGTGAACGATATATGTGCAAGCATCATAATGTTGAGATTGTGTACTGTCCTAAAACTTGGCCAAATGGTCCTGCCTGTCAATTGGAGCAACATAGTTTGTTAGTTGCTGGTTGGTTTATATTTAGAGGCGAAAAAAACAATTTATCATCTTTGTTACTTGCATTGATAAGTAACGGCACCGACGTTTTAAAAGAAATTGAAGCCGGTTCTTTTGTATTATTATGGGATGATAGTCAAACTCTCACTGTTATTAATGACCCATTTGGCTTATCTACTCACTTTGTTGATTTGAAAGCGTCAAAACTTCGTATATCGCCTTCAGTGGCAACCCTAGTTACAAAGTTGCATGAAAGGGATGAAGTAATGGCTGATGTTTTAAAAGCTAAGCAGCATTTATTCGGCAACTTCACACTGTTTAAAGGTATTGAACGTGTACCTCCTGCATCCGTTTTGAAGGGAAAGGATAAGTATCAATATGCAAACCTGCTAGAACACTATAGCGAAAATGATTTAGGGGAAGTTGGAAGTTGTATCGAAAGACTATCTAGTCGCTGGCACCCAGAAGAAAAACTACTACCTATCAGTAGTGGTTTAGACTCTAGATTAATACTGGCATTTGGTGACTATAGTAATGGCTTTACGTATGGGCCTGAATCAAGTCCTGAAATTTTGATTACGGATAAATTTAAACGTTGTTTTAAACACTATGAGTCTTACGAATTCGATCAAATTCCAACGCTAGAGAATGAGCAAACCATTATAGACGAAATGGCATTTGGCACACTTGTCCCAATTCCTAATTTACTCAATAATTACGTCTATGTTGCGAATAAGTTTACCTGCGCGACAGCGTTTTTTGATGGGTATTTGGGAGACGTTTTTCAAAGAGCCACCTTTTTGACATTTAAAGGACTTAAAGGTGAATTACTGAAGTTATTCCCAATGATGTACTCGATAACTTCGTTTTCATCTGAGACTTTGCTAAAGGCTCGCTATAATGGTATCAACAATGAAGCATTACAACGATTAATCGCTGATTATAATGAGAAAACCGAAGGACTAAACTTAGATGATTACCAGAAAGTAACCTATTATGAGTTTTTATATGGGCGTGGCGGTCGTTATGCCATATTCGGCAGTAATATTTTAGCAGCGCAAGTATTTTCGGTTGTTTCTCCTTTCGCAAGTCGAAGGGTGTTTGCGAGTTATATAAAGCAAGACTATGCAGACGCCGTTAAGTACAAATTGTTGAAAAATGTTTGGCAGCGAGCGGACGAGTTGTTTAAAAATACAAAAGTGGAATCTGGTTATTCACCAATGTGTAATCCCGTATTAATACCGCCTATGCAGCTTATTTATCGGGTATTATTCCATTTGATCCCATCGCGAGCTAATTATGGCGTTAAAGTATCACGAGCAAATCGGAAAAAAGGGAAATTATGAAGCGGGTCTTGTTTTTATCTAATATGGGCCCATCAAAAGAAAAACCTAACTCAGGGCGGTTTGTAAAAAATCAATATGATTTTTTACAGGAAAAAGGTAATTATGAGATTGAGTACTTTTATTTGTCTCAAGATGTAAAACGAGGCTTACTTAAATTATTAAGGTACCCTCTTTTTGCAATTAAATTTTTATTAAAATATGTATTTGGGGAAAAAATTGACATCATACATGTGCACTTTTTCTTCCCCACGGTGTTCTTAGCGATTGCTTATAAGCTATTTAGAAACCCACGAGTAACGATTATTTCAACATTCCATGGCAGTGATGTTTATCACTATAGCCCTCCAAGCTGGAGTTACCGTTTCGCTTGTCGTTTTGTTAATCACGCGATATTCGTCAGTAAAAGTTTGAAGAATAGGTTTATGGAAAATATAGAGTTTACGGGTTCTACGTCTATATTGAGTGCTGGAATTTTGCCTATTTTCATTATGAACAGAAAAGCAGTTAAAAAGTATGACTTTGTATTTGTCGGTCATATGAACTTTAACAAAGGCATAGATAGATTACAAAAAATAACAAATAAACAGCTGAAAATAGCGATTGTCGGAGAGCTGGATACTTCACAGCTGATACTACGGGATGGTAATATAGCGTTCGATTTTTTAGGCGTATTAGAACCATCAGCATTAACTGAAGTTTATAACCAATCCAAATTCTTTATTAACTTATCGCGTAATGAGTCGTTTGGTCTTGTTATTGCTGAGGCAATGAGTTGTGGCTTACCTGTTATTGCTACAGATACCGATGGTGCAAGAGAGCAAGTTAAACATGATTATAATGGCTTTTTGTTGTGTAATGATGATAATTGGCTTGATACACACGGGGCTCAGAAACTACAAGAGTGCCTGCTATTGTCTGATTCAGATTATAGAAGATTAAGCTTTTCAGCGATAGAATCAGCACAAAAATATAAACTAGACAGCATAGCCTGTGAAGTCGAAAAAATTTACAAACTACATACTTGAAAGGTACTTTAATTGTTAATTCATAAACAAGCAACTATTCGTGAAATCCCGGTATCGGCCTTTGCTTCAATCGAAGAGTTAATAGAAAATGCTATTATCGAAGACGGAGAGATTGTTCCAGGTGTTGCTGTTGCGATTAACCCTGAAAAATTAATGATAGCAGAAAGTGACTCGGAAACTAAAGAAGTATTACTTAAATCTACGTTACGTTATGCCGATGGTATTGGTATAAGTTACGCTATGTCTAAAAAGTTAGGTGAAGATGTTGCTCGTATTCCAGGGTGTGAATTGTGGTTAAAGTTAATGAAGGCGTCAGTTGAACACTGCATACCTGTATATCTTTTAGGTGCCTCTCCTGAAGTTGTTACCAAAACCAGACTTGCACTTGAGGAGCTTGGGGTCAATGTGGTCGGGGCTCAAGATGGTTACTTTAAAGGTGAGGGCACTGTAATTAATGAGATCGCTAAATCTGGTGCAAAAATAGTTACAGTTGCTTTGGGCTCACCAAAACAAGAAAAGTTTATTTTTAAATGCAGAGAGGTACTTCCAACAGCTTTCTTTATGGGAGTCGGTGGGACATACGATGTATTTATAGGCAATGTTAATCGTGCCCCCAATATGTGGATAAAGCTTAATTTAGAGTGGCTCTATCGGCTACTCAGTCAGCCTAGTAGACTTTTTAGGCAGGGTAAATTGATTAGGTTTATCTACTATTATTTGGTAGGTAAGCTTTAACCTTAAATAATTTGTTTTACACAGTGATTTCGAATATCTAGACGTAAGTAATATTCAAGATTTTTATTTTTAATAATTTATATAAGAGTACGGTAATGTCAATAGAGACGGTTTCAGTTATTGGTTTAGGCTACATAGGTTTACCAACGGCTGCGGTTATCGCATCAAGAGGGATCAATGTGACCGGAGTTGATGTTAACCAGAAGACAGTTAATACAATTAATAATGGTGATGTACATATTGTCGAGCCGGATCTTGATATTGTTGTACGTAGTACTGTTCAAGCTAGGAAGTTACAAGCAACAACTAAAACTCAGGCTGCAGATGCATTTATGGTTGCTGTCCCAACTCCTTTTCAAGACGACTATCAAGCAGATTTAAGCTACATCAAGCAGGCATCGGAATCAATAGCAGCGGTGCTTGTACGTGGTAATTTAGTGATATTGGAATCAACATCTCCAGTTGGTGCTACTGAACAAATGGCAAAATGGCTTGCAGAGCTGCGTCCTGATTTAACTTTTCCGCAAGATGTTGGTGATGACGCGGATATAAAAATAGCCCATTGTCCAGAAAGAGTTTTGCCTGGCCACGTATTAAGGGAATTGGTTGAAAATGACCGAGTAATTGGTGGAATGTCACCAGCTTGCTCTCTTAAAGCTAAAGAGTTATATAAAAAGTTTGTTGTGGGTGATTGTCTCATTACCAATGCAAGAACTGCAGAAATGGCTAAGCTCACAGAAAACTCATTTAGAGATGTAAATATCGCTTTTGCCAATGAACTGTCTATGATTTGTGATGAATTAAATATTGATGTTTGGGAGCTTATAAAGCTTGCAAATCGTCATCCTAGGGTCAATATATTGAACCCTGGACCAGGTGTTGGTGGGCACTGTATTGCAGTTGACCCATGGTTTATTGTGAGTAGTTCACCTGAAAAAGCAAAGTTAATTCGACAAGCTAGAGAAGTCAATGACAGTAAGCCTCGCTATGTATTAGAGCAAATTGTTGAAGCGGCTGATCAATTTAAGAAGCCAGTAATTGCATGTTTAGGCATTGCTTTTAAGGCGGATATAGATGATTTGAGAGAAAGCCCCGCGCTTGATATTACGCAGCTACTTTGCGCCTATCCAGATTATCGGATTTTAGTTGTTGAACCGAATATTGAACAGTTGCCAGACTCTTTGCGCAAAGACAATGTTGAGCTTTGTAGCATTGAAGTTGCTTTAGAAGAGGCAAACACACTGGCTGTCTTGGTTGATCATGCTGAGTTTAAAGATATTCCAGCTGATTTGATTGCGAAAAAAGTGATTATCGATAGTCGCGGTATTTTTTAGTAGTAAAGGTGTTTTTTGAAAGTATTAACTGTATTTGGCACTCGCCCTGAAGCGATTAAAATGGCACCGTTAGTGAAAAAACTACGTGCTAATAGTGAGATTGAAGATAGAGTCTGTGTTACGGCTCAGCACAGAGAAATGTTAGACCAAGTGTTAGAGTTGTTTGAGATTAAACCAGACTACGATCTCAATATCATGAAAGCAGGGCAGGACCTTTATGATATCACCGCGAAAATTCTTTTGGGGTTAAGGGAGGTTATAGAAGACTTTAAGCCTGATTGGATATTAGTGCATGGTGATACAACAACGACAATCGCTGCATCAATGGCCGCTTTTTATGGAAAAGTAAAAATTGGCCACGTTGAAGCTGGGCTTCGAACCGGGGATTTACAAAGCCCTTGGCCTGAAGAGGCTAATCGTACGTTGACGGGTAAGCTTGCTAATTTACACTTTGCACCGACTAAAGCATCAAAAAGCAATTTACTAGCAGAAGGTGTTACAGAGAGTAACGTTGTTATCACTGGAAATACCGTGATAGATGCGTTACTTGATGTAAAAGGTGGTGTTTTGGCTAATAATGTAAAGCAACAACAGCTAAATAGTCAGTTTGAAAGCTTTATTAATGACCCTTTTGTTTTGATCACAGGGCATAGGCGTGAGAGTTTTGGTAGCGGCTTTGAACGGATCTGTACAGCAATACATGATTTGGCGTTAAAATATTCAAATTACAACTTTGTATATCCGGTGCACCTAAATCCAAATGTGAAGGAGCCTGTAAATAGATTGCTGTCAGGGTTGGATAATGTGATATTAGTAACCCCTCAAGACTACTTACCATTTGTGTATTTGATGGATAAATCTGAGCTGATCCTAACTGATTCAGGGGGGGTCCAAGAAGAAGCCCCATCGCTTGGTAAGCCTGTATTGGTTATGCGGGATACAACGGAACGCCCCGAAGCTGTTGAAGCGGGTACTGTAAAGTTAGTAGGGACTGACATAGATAAAATAGTTTCATCAGTTTCTGAATTAATTGATGATAGTGATGCTTACCAATTGATGAGTGTTGCACATAACCCGTATGGGGATGGTTTAGCGTGTGATCGCATTATTAATGCATTGCTAGAGCAAGGAAAAGGAATAGAAAATGATTAAAATCTCGGTCGCAGGAACTGGGTATGTAGGGCTCTCAAATGCACTTTTGCTCGCGCAGCACAATCGGGTTGTAGCATGTGATATTGATGATAAAAAAGTACAGCTATTAAATGATAAGCAATCTCCTATTGTGGATAGTGAAATCAGTGCGTTTTTAGCCAAAGATGACATACAGTTTGAGGCTACCACGGATAAAGCAGCTGCATACACAGACAGTGATTTTATTATTATATCAACACCAACAGACTATGACCCTGAAACGAACTACTTTGACACTTCATCGGTAGAATCTGTACTTAGTGATATTAAAGCAATATCACCCAGTAGTGTGGTGATCATAAAGTCAACGGTGCCAGTTGGTTTTACGGCAGATATACAACAACAATATCCTGAATTAACGATATATTTTTCACCTGAGTTTTTACGTGAGGGGCGTGCGTTATATGATAACTTGCACCCTTCACGTATTGTGGTTGGTGGTAAATCAGCACAGGCTGAGCAATTTGCCCAGCTATTAAAAAAAGGTGCTAAAACGCCAGATGTCGCCACTCTCCTCACCGACTCAACTGAAGCTGAAGCGATTAAGTTATTCTCTAATACCTATTTGGCGATGCGTGTAGCTTATTTTAACGAGCTTGACAGCTATGCAGAAGCTCATAACCTTGATAGCCGGCAGATCATCGAAGGAGTAGGGCTTGACCCGCGCATTGGTGACCATTACAACAACCCGTCATTCGGTTATGGTGGGTATTGTTTACCAAAAGATACTAAGCAGCTTTTAGCAAATTATGAAGATGTACCAAATAATCTAATTGGAGCTATTGTTGATGCCAATTCAACGCGCAAAGACTTTATTGCGAATGCAATTTTGGTGAAAAAGCCTAACACTGTCGGTATTTACCGACTTGTGATGAAAACCGGCTCTGATAACTTTAGAGCCTCGGCTATTCAAGGGATCATGAAGCGCTTGAAAGCTAAAGGGGTGACGGTAATTGTGTATGAACCTAGCTATAGTGAACCGCACTTTTTTAATTCTAAAGTGGTGCATGATTTAGCTGAGCTTAAACGCAGCAGCGATATTATTGTGTCAAACAGAATGGTCGATGAGCTACTTGATGTAAAAGAAAAGGTCTATACTCGCGATATATTTGGCAGCGATTGATTGATAGGTTAGTTGAGTGCCAACTAACTTATATAAAGTCAGATATTGGCGATAACACACGAAAAAGTTCTTCCTATTATTATGGCGGGCGGTTCAGGCGAGCGACTATAGCCGCTTTCTAGGGCGCATTACCCCAAACAGTTTTTATCACTGACGGGCAATGAACATACCATGCTCCAGCAGACTCTATTACGTTTGCAAGGTATTGAACATCAGCCCCCGCTTATCATCTGCAATGAAGCACACCGCTTTATTGCAGCAGAGCAAGTGCGGCAATTAAATATTCCCCATAGTGGTATTTTACTCGAACCCGAAGGTAAGAATACCGCGCCGGCCATTGCTTTAGCGGCGTTTACAGCAATGCAAAAAGGGAGCGATCCTTTATTGTTAGTACTTGCTGCAGATCATGCGATTAAAGATGTTTGTGCATTTCAAACCGCCGTGCAAAGTGCTTTAAAGCATGCTGCACATGATAAATTAGTTACCTTTGGCATTGTCGCTGATAAGCCCGAAACCGGTTTTGGCTATATAAAGCAAGGTAAGGCGGTGGATGGTGGCTTTGTTATTGACCAATTTATTGAAAAGCCAAATAAACCACTGGCTGAACAGTTCATATCATCAGGTGAATATTGTTGGAATAGCGGCATGTTTTTATTCAGAGCAAGCTGTTATTTAAATGCGTTACAGGTTCACCGGCCCGATATTTACCACGCATGTGAAAAAGCAACACGCATTCACAACCATGATTTAGACTTTATTCGCGTTGACCAATCCGCGTTTTTGGCATGCCCGTCTGAGTCTATTGATTACGCTGTTATGGAAAAGGCTGACAATGCGGTGGTGATCCCCATGGATGCCGGTTGGAGTGATTTAGGGAGTTTTGAAGCCCTTTGGCAAGAAGCTGATAAAGATTGTAGTAACAACGCATTATTGGGTGATGTAATCGCCAATAATACCTCAGGCTCTTTAATACGCTCAGAAGGTGCATTGGTAACAACCATTGGCATTAAAGATTTGGTAGTGGTTGCAACGAAAGACGCGGTATTGGTGGCAGGTAAACAGTACGCAAGTAATGTAAAAGATATAGTTGGGCGTTTAAAACAACAGGGGCGCAAAGAAGTCACTGAACACCGAGAAGTGTATCGTCCATGGGGTAAGTACGATTTAATTGATGTTGGCGAACGTTTTCAAGTAAAACGCATCACAGTTACACCCGGTGCCAAATTGAGTAAGCAGATGCATCATCATCGAGCTGAGCATTGGGTGGTGGTATCGGGTACTGCAAAAGTGATAATTGATGATGTTACGCAGTATTTAACCGAAAATGAGTCTGTCTATATTCCTATTACAGCTGTTCATTCTCTTGAGAACCCAGGCAAAGTGGCACTAGAGCTTATAGAGGTCCAGTCTGGGGGCTATTTAGGGGAAGATGACATAATACGTTTTGAAGATAAATATAACAGGTCATAAAGCGTATGCTTGCAAGTGCTGAGGTAATAAAAAAGAGTACTGTTGTATTTGGTACCAGTGGTGCCCGAGGTCTAGTGAGCAAGTTAACGGCTAATGTATGTGGCGCTTTTACAGCTAATTTTATTACTGTAATGCGTAAGTCGTTTCAATTTGATCAACTCGCAATCGCGATTGATAATAGGCCCAGTAGTTACGCAATGGCGCAAGCTTGTGCACAAATATGCGCGAAGTTGAACATTAGGGTCATTTACTACGGTGTAATGCCCACTCCGGCATTAGCCTATAGTGCGATGCAAGACAAAACCCCTGCAATTATGGTAACGGGCAGCCATATTCCATTTGATAGAAATGGGTTAAAGTTTTATCGGCCTGACGGTGAAATAACTAAGCAAGACGAGCTGAGTATAGTCACACTCAATACCCTATTTGAGCCTGTTACGTGTTTATCTGATCTTAAAATCAGCGAAACTGCAATTGAGCGATACATTTTACGTTATACGAGTTTATTTGAAGAAAATAACTCAGTAAAGCCTGACTCCCTAATTTTAGCGGGTAAGCGCATTGGTATTTATGAGCATTCAAGTGCAGGGCGAGATATTTACCGACAACTATTTAAGCAACTAGGTGCTACGGTCATATCACTAGGTAGAAGCAATGCGTTTGTACCGATTGATACCGAGGCGGTATCAATCGGTGATACACGCCGCGCTATTGAGTGGGCTAAGCAATATCAGCTTGATGCGCTATTCTCTACAGATGGTGACGGAGACAGGCCATTACTTGCAGATGAGCAAGGCGAATGGTTAAGAGGTGATATATTAGGCTTGTTGTGTGCTAATGCGTTGAACATTGATGTGTTAGCTGTGCCCATCAACTGTAACACTGCTATTGAACTCAGTGATGTGTTTAAACGAGTGGTTCGAACTAAAATTGGCTCGCCCTATGTAATAGAGGCACTCAATGGCATAGAGAATGAAGAAGTTAGTAAAGGTTTGAATGTTCGTAACTTAAGCGAAGCTCATTCAGCAAGTTCAGACTTACATTGTAGCCAAGATATGCTTGAGCCTGCAGTTTGCAAAAAAAAGGGAGCCTCTCAAGCCCATGTTGCTGGTTTTGAAGCAAATGGTGGCTTTTTATTAGGCTCGACTTTACATTACAACGGAAAACTATTGGAGGCTTTACCAACACGCGATGCTTTGCTGCCTGCTTTGATAGTTTTAGCTGATGCAACTTTTAAACATTTGCCGTTATCGGCACTCGTCGCAGCATTACCCAAACGTTACGCCAGCAGTGACCGACTGCAAAATATACCTGCTTTACTGAGTGAGCAGTTGTTAGAAGATGCAAAACAAAACCCACAGGCATTTTTAAAAAAGCTTGGCATTAGTATACCGAAGCTTACGAACACTCCAATGAGAGAGGAGTTAAATAGCGCAGAACTCAATAACATAAAACTAAATACTCTTGATGGCCTCAGAATTCATTTCAACGACGAAGAATATGCACATATTCGGCCGTCTGGCAATGCCCCTGAGTTACGCTGCTATGTTGAAGCCAGCTCAAAACAACGAGCACAAGACCTGCTTTCAACCATCATACAAGGCTTAAAAAGGATGCTATCGCCGTAGGCGAGGCTTTATGCCACGCATGTTTTAAGGTTCATGCCTCGCATATCTAAGGCTTTACGCCTCGTATGTCTTCAGGCTCATGCCTTGCATTTATTCAGGTGAAATACCTTACCTTTGATCATGCGACTCACTGGCTTAGGTTTTTAACTATCATTTCAGGCATTACCCCAAATTCAATACTACTCCTATTCCTGAAAGGCGTTGTTTCCTAAATAGTTGAACTTCTTTGGTTTGGTGCGATCAGATCATTAAATGCCTTAACCCATGATGCGAAATGAAGAAGAAAATTAGGAATTGGTCACAGTACAACCGTGCTTTGGTTCAACGCGGTAACATCAATATTTGGCTAAGTGATAGTGCCATCTCAAAGTGGCAGAATACCGAAA
>NZ_MIET01000024.1 GCF_003590335.1 Pseudoalteromonas sp. MSK9-3
GTTTTTCGGTATTCTGCCACTTTGAGATGGCACTATCACTTAGCCAAATATTGATGTTACCGCGTTGAACCAAAGCACGGTTGTACTGTGACCAATTCCTAATTTTCTTCTTCATTTCGCATCATGGGTTAAGGCATTTAATGATCTGATCGCACCAAACCAAAGAAGTTCAACTATTTAGGAAACAACGCCCTTTGGTGGTAACAATGAATTGCGGCAACTTTTACTATTAATTCTTTTTTATGATTTATTTTATAATAAAACTCATGACCTTATGATTTTATTATAATTATAATGACTTTTCATTTATAAAATTATAGTATCACTTTTCGCAATTAAACTACTTGAGAAATGGACTTTAAAAGTAGTAAATAACGGTGCTTAAATAGGCACTCGTTGTTCTCATCTTTAAAGCCCACCTCTGTGTAATACTCATATAAAATAATAAGGATTATTAATGAGAAGAGCTCTTGGCTTAGCCCTACTTTGTTCGTTACCCACTTTATCTTTTGCCAATTCAGATGAGTCTGGCCTAATGGAAGAGGTTGCAGCGGCATGTTATAAAATGCGCGCAACAGATTGGTTTGATGAACCGTCAATGGGCTCCGATAACAAGCTGGCGCAGCAAACCGTCTTGTCTAATGAATATGAACAGCTGCGCTTACAACTCGAAGCGTTAAATCCGAACTATGCCCAAAATACACAAAAAGTTGATATTTCAGGACGCGCAGCCAAGCCGTTTAATGACGTTATCACTTATTGCTCTGATAAAATGGCAGCACTAAAGCGCTACACCCGAGAATTAGCGGAACTGAAAGTCACGAGAGCTGAAGCTGAACGTATACGGCTAGAAGAAGAAGCACAGGCGAAAGCAGATAAAGAATATGCTGCGCAGATGGCTGCCCAAGACTTGGATGTGAAACTAACGGATATTGCTGCTGAGCATGGTTATGATGCATATATTGGGAGTATTCGAGCGTTCTATCAAAAGCATTATGCTGGGGCAAGTATTGATGAGCTGGCAGAGTACGCCATGGTGCCAGCAGAAGATGCTGAGCGTTATACGATGCAACGTGTGATAGGTGATTATGCGATTTATCAAGGGACAGATGATGCCTCGCCACATACACGTTTAATTGCATTAGAAAAAACCTCTGACGGCTCGTATGGTCAATATGCCAGGCTGCCTTTAGAAGCCTATGTAGTATTAGAGAAAAAGACGTTCAAAACTTGGCGTGGTGGCGAAAAAGAGATCCTTGTTTTTGGTCGTGCTGAAGACCACCCGGCGGGAGGGTCGTTTCTAGTCTGGCTTTTCTTGCTTATTATCGCTGGTGGGGCTGGGTATCATTTCCGTGAGCAGTTATTACCGCATTTAGAGCCATTATTGAATAAAGCAAAGCAAGCTAAAGATGACTTAGAAACACGTAAATAGACCTATCCAATTGTAATGTTACATAAGGCCCTATAAGGGCCTTATTTTATTCTATTAATAAAAATATATACCAATCAAATAGGTAAGCTTATTTTTTAAATGGGCAGTCAAGAAGGAATAATCACCATGAGAGACTCATTAGAAGCTTCAACTATTGCCAAAGAGCATGGCTTTAATCAGCATGTCACCTGTCTCAGTGAGATCTATACAAAGCTTCGTGCAGGAGCAACAGTACAGAGTATGAAAAGCTATGCCATTTTTATGGAGGGGGAGGTTTTTTACGCGTTGAAGTGTGTGGTGGGTGAATATGCAATTTATGAAGGCAGTTCTGGCACTGAACGGAAAAAAAGGCTGATTGCGCAAAAGATGAATCCTGAACTTTTGTATGCCAAATATGCCGCTTTTCCCAAAGGTATGTATGTGATTAAAGACAAGCGCCGTTTTGCTATTAGAGTTGAATCAAGTAGTGATTTTGAGTTGCTCGATGCAGAGCAAGAGGTATTGGTGTTCAGTAAGCTTAGTGACTTATAGACAAAAAATTAATGCGTTTTTATTCAATGCTAAGTTGTATTAGCTAAGTACTATTTTTGGTTTTAAAAAGGCTCCTAAGGAGCCTTTTTTACTGACTTAAACAAGATCCAAATCATCTAAGTCTAGGTTGTCTGCGAAGTAGTCTAGTTCCTGTAGTTCTTTGCGAAGACGCTGTTTATCTTTGAGCGCTTCAATTTCACGCCATTTTCTCTTTTTACTTTTTTGAGAGGCTCGTTTTTTTGTTTCAGGACCTTCTAGTATTTCAATTATATCGTCTAGGCTATCCATGAATATCTCCTAATTGATTATTAACCTCAATAACGCTTTCGCGCCAGCTTTGTGTGCGTGCCCTAGCACTACAAGCAACTTTGGTATACCACAACTCGGCTAAAAATAAAACAATATTGTGTCAGATAGGTTAAAACAAAGTGACAGTTTGATGAAGGTCAAAAAGAACCTGGCATAAAAAAAACGCCGTATAAAACGGCGTTTTTAAATAAAGTAAGCTGGCTAGTGGGTTATAGCGCTTTAAAGCGTGCTTCCAGTGTTTCTTGCGCGTCTGCAAAAGACCGAATACCTTCAGCTAGCTTTTCTGTTGCCATAGCATCTTGATTATGTAACCAACGAAATTGTGCTTCTGTTAAAGGAGCTGGTTTTGCTTCCAGTGGGTAGTTGCTTTCAAGCAGGTACTCTTGTGCATCCGTTAATTTACCTAGCTCTTCAAGTAACCCTGGGCTAATAGTTAGTTTGTCACAGCCTGTTAGGGCAATGATCTCACCCGTGTTACGGAAACTTGCACCCATAACAACAGTATTATAGCCATGGCGTTTGTAAAATTCATAAATACTGCACACAGACTGTACACCAGGGTCATTAAGTGGGTCAGTTGGCTTTTCTAGGCCATTGGCCACATGCCAATCTAAGATACGACCAACAAACGGTGAGATGAGAAATACGTTAGCATCGGCACAAGCTCTGGCTTGTGCTTGGCTAAATAGTAAAGTCAAATTACACTTTACCCCTTCCTTTTCAAGTTGCTCAGCGGCTTTAATACCTTCCCACGTTGATGCAATCTTGATCAGGATTTTGTCTTTACTTACACCTTCTTGCTCATACAGTTTCAATAAGGTGTTGGCTTTATTGATCATGGCTTGTGCGTCAAAAGACAAACGAGCATCAACTTCGGTAGAAATGTAGCCAGGGACAATCTCCGCAATTTCTTTACCGATAAGTACTGCGAAGTAATCGCAAGCAAGCTCTAGCTGTTGTTGTGCATCTGATTCATTTGCTTTGGCAAAGTCCCATGCTTTTTGTAAATAAGCTTGGTATGCAGGCATTTCACTTGCTTTAAGCAATAGCGATGGGTTTGTTGTGGCATCTTCTGGTTGATGCTTACGAATGGCTTCAATATCGCCGGTGTCGGCAACAATCGATGAATGTTGTTTTAGCCTATCTAGTGCTGATGTCATTAGCTGTCCTCATTCCTATTTGCAGCAAATTTAAAGTGTAATTACGCTATGTTGCAGTACTGTGATTTGCTTTAATAGGTCAATTGTCCGTATCTAAAAAGACTCAAGGTAGGTAAGCACAACCAGAAGGAACATTTAGGTAATTACACGAATTAGGGCTATCCCATACTGATTCAAAGGTTATTCTAAGCTTGAAGTCAAACAGGGATAGTGTTGAAATTGACATTAAATAATTTTCAAGTCAATAGGCTAGCCATGATCACGGTAATATCTCCTGCAAAAAATTTGGATTACGACACTCCTGCACATATTTCACGCCATACACAAGGGCAATTGCTTGATCATAGCGAGGAGTTGATGACGGTTTGTCGTGAACTCTCTCCCCAGCAAATCGGCAGTTTGATGAAAATTAGTGATAAATTGTCAGGGTTAAATGCTGCACGATTTAGTGAGTGGTCTCAGCCGTTTACGCCAGGGAATGCCAAGCAAGCGGTACTTGCATTTAATGGTGACGTATACACCGGCTTAGATGCTGCAAGTTTAGATGACGCGACACTAGATTATGCGCAAAATAATCTCCGTATTTTATCTGGGCTTTATGGTGTGTTGAGGCCGCTCGATCTGATGCAAGCTTATCGCTTAGAGATGGGAACTAAATTAGAAAACAGCCGTGGTAAAAATTTGTATGAATTTTGGGGCTCGGTTATTGCTGAAAATTTAAATGAAACGTTGGCTGAACAACATGCAACGCACATAGTTAATTTGGCATCAAATGAATACTTTAAAGCGGTTAATAAAAAGGCATTAAGCGCCGACATTATTACACCGATATTTAAAGATTGTAAAAATGGGCAGTTTAAAGTGATCAGCTTTTACGCTAAAAAAGCGCGTGGCATGATGGCGCGTTTTATTATGGAGCATAAAATAACAAGTCTTGATACGCTTAAAACATTTGATGTTGCAGGCTATTATTTTAGTGAAGAAGCAACGATTAAAGCCAACGAACCAGTGTTTTTACGTGCTGAACAAGGTTAACTAAGCTACATATTCTTACAAAATACGATAAGTACTAAAGTGTTAAAAGCGTTTATGATGCCTATATGGGTACCTTTCCATAAACTTAGGTTTATAGATCTGAGTGATATCGTATTTATAAGGAGCAGTCGATATGGTAAAAAGCGCGATATTAATAACATCATTTGTGTGTTTAATAACTGGGTGTGGCAGCGTCAGTACATCGGTCACGAGCAAAGGGTTGAGTTGCGAGCAAGCAAATTCACAATGTCAATCCTCTTGTTATGACGACACGTCGTTGCCCGGTGCTCAGCAACAAACGTGTTTAGATAGATGTTATGAAACACTCAATAGTTGCCGAGTGTCGCCCGATGACCCATTTGTGATCCCCAAACCGACTGTGGGATGGTAACGTCCATGCGACCGAGCTTTTTGGAGTTAAGCTACCCGATATGAACAAAAACGTATTGATATTAGCAATGTGCCAAGGGTTAATTACGACGGGCAACATTTTACTTGTTACCATTGCGGCATTGGTGGGCCAAGCCTTGAGCCCTTCAGCCGCATTCACGACCTTACCTGTAGCGACTCAAATGTTTGGCTTACTTATCGCAACGATCCCAGCTTCATTGGTGATGGCAAAAATAGGGCGTCGGCGAGGGTTCAGTTTAGGTAATGTTGTGGGGTTAAGTGGGACACTTTTAGGTTACTTTGCGTTACATGAAAGTGCGTTCTTGTTGTTTTGTATTGCTACCCTTTTGATAGGTATTGGTATCGGCTTTGCGACTCTTTATCGCTTTGCAGCGATAGAAGCCAGTGATAACCCTGCCACAGCGATATCTATAATCATGGCAAGTGGAGTGGTTGCAGCCATACTGGGGCCAAATTTAGCGGTATGGGTAACAAGCTATTTCCCTAGTATTAATTATGCGAATGTTTTTATTTCACTGAGCGGTTTGTACTTACTGGCGCTATTTTTACTACAAGCAGTCAAGTTTAATGAAGTAAGTGAGACATCGAATTCACATAAGGCGAGAGGGTTACGAGAAATTGTGATGCAGCCGCAGTTTAAAGCGGCAGTCTTAATTGCGATGTTAAGCTACACAATAATGAATCTATTGATGACGGCAACCCCTCTGGCCATGCATCGTCATGGTTTTGACTTAGCTGACTCGGCACTGGTTATTGAATGGCATGTATTGGGTATGTTTGTCCCTTCCTTTTTCACCGGAAAGTTGATTCAGCGCTTTGGACAAACACCCATTATGGCGTCAGGTGCACTCCTTATTATCGGGTGCTGCGTCATCAATTTACTGGGGATGAGTCATTGGCATTTTTTATTTGCACTGTGCATTTTAGGCGTTGGTTGGAACTTTATGTTTATTTCAGCGACTCATATGGTGAGTGAAACGTATCACCCAAGTGAGAGAGCAAAAGCACAAGCCAGTAACGAATTTTCTGTATTTAGCATGGTTGCGATATCCTCTTTAGGTGCTGGTTGGTTAGAGGCCATTGCTGGCTGGCGTTTTTTGAATATGATGAGTATTCCTATCATGCTGATAGCGCTTGGTGTGATCTACTGGTTTGCGTCACAAAAAGAGGCGTCATTAACTCAGATACCTTTAGGTAGATGAGAGTAGGCGATCACGATTTCATCTCTAAACGCACTGTCTAAATGTCGCTGTTCGATACGATATTGTTGGCAAAATGCCTGTGCGGATCCCGTTTGTGTGAGTAGGCTAATTTGAGCATGTTTGTCTAATACTGTTTGCCATTTATGTATTATATGTGCCGGTGGGCTAGGCAAGGTATCAATAATTTCTAGCGGACTTTTAAACTCACTGTGCATGGCAACTTTTAACATTTCGTCATTGGCGGCAGCTAGCCAACTGGTTTGGTTTTTACCGACGCATATAATAGGTAAAAAGGGCGCCAGTGCAGGGCATACTGTATTTCTATATAACTCTACTTGCCAATAAGGGCGTGCGATATGAGCAAATTGCTTGAAGCTCGTAATTTGACTAAACCCAGACTGTGCAAAAGGCATGATTTCTACCCGGGGTTTATTTGCATCAACGGTGTCATTGGCTACATCAATGTACCATTGATCAATTACCATGGCATTTTGGAAAAATTCATCCCTTAATGAGCCCCATACTTTTCGTAATTCAGGCTGTTGTTGTGTGGTTTTCAGTATATTCAATATCGGAAACTCAGTGTCGCTCTGAGGCTGCATTAATAGACGATATACTTCATCCCTGATCTCTTTGCAGCGCCCTAGAGGGTATGGCTTACCTGCAAAGTGTGGATATTTCGGCGCTAATATTAAGTCTGCTTTTAGGCGTAGTTGAGCCAACGCACTGCATAATGCTCCTTGTTGTTCCTTGGAAATATTCATTATTTGCTCCTTTAATATTACCTCGTTATTTGCTCAATATACCGCGAGTAACGGTTCTGTGGGTAGCAAATCAAGATCTAGATCAAAAAAAACACAAAAAGTTAACCTTATGTAACGTTGTTGTTTGTTTTTTATCCCTGTTGAATTTAACCTGCGCAAAGCAGGGTAAGTTTAAATTTCTTCAAGTGAGATATAAAAAATAGAGGCAAGTTATGAAGTGTTTAAGGCGAACAAAGGACATTGTGCCCATTGCATCACCGTCATTTGAAATAACCGTCAATCAGCGGCAGGTTACAGCGAGTGAAGGGGAGACTATTTTATCCGTACTCTTGGCAACAGAGCATAAGGCGTTGATGGTGAATGACCATCAAGGTATATCTGGTGCATATTGTGGTATGGGCGTCTGTCATTGCTGTCATGTCAAGGTGAATAAGCGCTATAAAAAACGCGCATGTCAAACGGTTGTAAAGCCGCAAATGGTTGTTGAAACGTTAACGAATCGTTTTTTAGAAGAGGGCATAAAATGACACATTCATGTCCTGTGGTGATTGTAGGGGGAGGCCCTGCTGGCACAGCCGCGGCGGCCCAATTAGGAAAGTTGGGTATTACGAGCAAAATCATCGAAGAGGCGTCAAAAATTGGTGGGGTGATTTACCGTGGTCCTTTGCGTAACACCCACAGCTTGCCCCATTTAGATGATAATTTAAAACGTGCAATGGCAGCACTGCAAACGCGCTATCATGCTAACCGACGTCACATTGAGTTATTAGAGAATACTAGGGTATTGGGACCTGAAGGCGCGCATTCTTTGCTCTTAAATAAAGATGAAACGCTAAGCAACATTGAATACCAAGAGCTTATTTTAGCAACGGGTTGCCACGAGAGAAGTATACCTTTTGAAGGTTGGCAATTACCTGGTGTGATGCTTATGGGCGGGGTTCAATTGCAAATTAAAAGTGGATTAGTACAGCCTGGACGTAAAATGGCTTTAGTGGGTACAGGTCCGTTACTCCCCTTAGTTGCTTGTCAGCTGCACAAATCAGGTATTGATGTTGTTGGGGTATATGAAGCAAGTCAGTTTAGTAAATTAGCGAAAGAAGCCGTCGCATTATTGAATAAGCCAAAGCTAACTTTGTCAGGCTTGAGCATGATGGGGTATTTAAAAAAGCACAATATCCCTTTTCATTATGGTTGGGGGATTGTCAGTGCTCAAGGTGAGAATGCGTTAAAGTCTATTACTGTGGCGCCTTATAACGAGCATTGGCAAGCCGATACTCATAATGCGCAAACACTGGAAGTTGATGCGCTTGGTGTCGGGTATGGTTTTGTCGCACGTAGTCAGCTGGCTATGCTAATGGGTTTAGACCATCAATATAGCACTGTGAGTGGCAGTATTCCGACGTTAGATCAGTGGCAACATAGTAGCGTAAATAATGTATATGTCGCTGGGGACAGCAGTGGTTTATTAGGCGCTGATGCGGCAATGTGTGAGGGGCAAATTGCCGCCATTAGGATTGCGCAAAGTCGAGGCGTTTTGACTGGCAAAGAAGCCGCGCAGCATGCTGGAAAAGTGATGAGAAAACTAGATCGACTTAAACGTTTTAGATTTGGTTTTGATCGATTTTCAGCAAGACAGGTTGGTTTAATGGAGTTAGCAAAACCAGAAACGGTGGTCTGTCGATGCGAAAAAACCACACGGGCGCAAGTTGATATCGCATTAGCGCAAGGTGTAAAAGATATTACGAGCTTAAAGATGCGAACTCGATTAGGTATGGGCGACTGCCAAGGAAAGACATGTGCAAGTTATGCGATTGACAGGCTTCATCAATCGGGTTGTACAGACAATATAGGCGCCATAAAACCTCGCTTTCCGTTAGATCCTATCCCTTTTACTTTTTTGGAAGAGCAGTAATGAAAAAATTTGACGTTGTTATTGCCGGCGGCGGTGTTATTGGTGCCGCCTGTGCTTATTTCTTGAGTCGAGATACACAGCTCAAAGTGGCTTTAATTGATATAAAAAAGCCGGGTAATGCCTCACGTGCTTCTGCTGGTGGATTATGGGCGATTGGCGAATCTGTTGGCTTAGGGTGTGGCGTTATCTTCTTTAAAACACTTTCTAAATTACAAAGTGAATCTAAAGGAAAAGATATTCCTGTTATGCGGCCACATCAACTACCAGATTGTTTTTTTGAATTTGCGTTAGCTTCTAATGCGATGTATCCAGCGTTACATAAAGAACTACTTGAACAACATGGTGTTGATTTTAAATTTGAACGGACCGGTCTTAAGTTCATTATGTATAACCAAGACGATCGTATTTATGCCGATCAGATCACCAGTGGTATTCCACACTTGGCAGATCAAGTACGTTGGTTAGATGCGCAGCAGCTCAAAGAAGAGGAACCTTACATTACAGATGATGCCATTGGTGCCATAGATTTTATCTGTGATCATCAAGTTAACCCTTATCGATTAGTTGATGCTTACTTAGAAGGTGCACGGCAAAATGGTGTGGAGCTGGTGCTCAATAGTGAAGTGAGTAAAGTATTACGAGAAGGCAATAGGGTTACGGGGGTTGCAACTCAAGAAGACACATACTACTGTGATACGCTGATAAATGCGGCAGGGGCATGGGCTGATACTTTATTTAATAAAGCAACGGGTTTGAATATGCCTGTTTATCCGGTGAAAGGCCAAATTGTGCTATCTGAACGTTTACCCAAAGTGCTTAATGGGTGTGTCAGTACCAGTGATTGTTATATCGCTCAAAAAGACAATGGTGAAATTTTAATTGGGTCTTCTACCGAAGAAAAAGGGTTCGATACAACGAATAGCTTAGATAAAATTACCGAGCTTTCTCAGGGGGCATTAAAGTGTCTACCTATTTTAAAAGACAGTAATATCAAACGTTGTTGGGCAGGGCTCAGACCAGGTACACCTGATGAATTGCCTATCTTAGGCCATGTGCCCGGTATTAAAGGCTACATTAATGCGTGTGGGCACTTTCGTACCGGAATAGTTACATCGGCG
The DNA here is from genome assembly GCF_003590335.1 of Pseudoalteromonas sp. MSK9-3. GTDB lineage: Bacteria > Pseudomonadota > Gammaproteobacteria > Enterobacterales > Alteromonadaceae > Pseudoalteromonas. The sequence continues at coordinate 9,875 of NZ_MIET01000024.1, forward strand.
ATTACAGGGAAATTGATCACGGAGTTAGTTACAGGGCAAGAAACGAGCTTAGATTTAACCCCGTTCAGTGTAACGCGCTTTTTTACACAAGAGTAAAAATAAAATGGCCTCATTGAGGCCATTTTATTTAGATTATTTCTTTTTCTTCACTTTCGCTTTGGCTTTTTTCTTCGCTTTCATTTTAACGGGGTCTTTTTTCTTCTTAGGTGGTCGCGCTTCTTTATTTTGCGGCTCTAGCCCCTTAATAACACGTCGTTTTAAACCTAAGTCAATGTACCGTTCAATTTTTGCCAAAATAGCGACGTCATGTGCTTCGACAAATGAAATAGCGGTGCCTTTTTTACCTGCTCTGGCAGTACGACCAATACGGTGTACATAGACATCAGCTGTGCGCGGCAAGTCAAAGTTTATCACATGCGTGATGTCAGCAACGTCAATACCACGGGCCGCAACATCGGTGGCAATTAAAATGCGCGTACGGCCACTTTGGAAATTAGCCATGGCAGTCATACGCTTGTCTTGTGGCATTTCACCGCGTAGCCAAGTCGTTTTTACACCATGCGTATAAAGCTCACCGACTAATTGCTCTAGACGTTCGCGTGTTTTGACGAACACAATAGCTTTTTGTACTTCTTCTTCGCTTTGTAATAAATGCAGCAGTAATTCTAACTTGTGCGTGTAGTTGTCAGCCAAATGAACCCATTGGTGAATTTTGGCTTTTTCTTTACGTGATGACTCAGCTTCAAGCAGTGCAGGGTCATTTAAAATGCGCTCAGCGAACAATTCAACGCTGTCACCTTCTAGTGTGGCTGAAAACAAGAAACATTGACGACGATTTTTGGCTTCTTCGCATATGCGAAGCATTTCTTTTTTAAAACCTAAATCGAGCATGCGGTCTGCTTCATCAAGAATGAGCAGTTCTACGTTTTCTGCGTGAAAGTTTTCAGTTTCAAGGTATTCCATCAACCGACCAGGGGTTGAAATTAAAATATCGTTATTTTTTTCAAAGATCTCTTTGTGAGTACCATAGTTAATGCCCCCAGTAACCACACCAATTTTCAAGTGTGTATTTGCAGCAAGTAATTGGCACTGCTCGTGAATTTGGTACGCAAGCTCACGGGTTGGTGTCATAATTAATACCCGAGCAAAGCCCGGTTCTTTGCGCGGAAAGTCTAGCAAATGCTGAATCGCAGGGATCAAAAACGCAGCAGTTTTACCGGTACCCGTTGGGGCTGACGCTAGAATATCGCGTCCAATCAACGCTTCAGGAATTGCCAACTGTTGAATACTGGTGGCGGTTTGGTAACCCATTTTGTCAATAGCGGTCAACACTTTGGCATCAAGATCAAATTCAGAAAATTGCATAGCACATCATAAATAAAGGACAATGGTGACAATTATACGCGTGATGGCGATTTTCGAAAAGGTGAATAATGGCTGGCTTTGCATTTAAACAGTTTAAGGTACAACAAAATAATACCGCAATGAAGGTATCAACCGATGGGATCTTGTTAGGTGCTTGGGCAAATATTGGTGATGCGAGCAGCTTATTAGACATAGGAACTGGTACGGGGTTATTGGCGTTAATGTGTAAACAGCGTAATCAAAGCTTGGCGATCGATGCGGTAGAAATTGACGAACAGGCAGTGAAAGATGCGCGTACTAATATCAAAAATAGTCCTTGGTCTGATATTACTGTTCATCAATGTGCAATTCAGGATTTTTCTAGTGAAACAAAGTTTGATACTGTGATTAGTAACCCGCCATATTTTAATCACAGTTTACATAGCCCTGATAGTGCGCGAACTAAAGCACGTCACACTGCAGGGTTAAGCTTTAGTGAATTACTTAGTGCCTTTATTAGAGTCAGTCATTCCCACAGTACACTGACGGTCATTTTACCTTGTGTTGAAGCTGAAATGTTTACCGAGCATGCCAATGTGATGGGCTTGCACTTGCACAGAGTGTGTCATGTGCAGATGACACCAACAAAGCCGGTAAGTCGCCGGCTTATGGCGTTTTCATTGATACCAAATAAATCAATGTGTGCAAGCGCATTATGTGTTCGTAATAGTGATAATACGTATACGCCAGAGTATATTACCTTATGTCAGGATTTTTACTTAAAGATGTAATGGCGTTGTAGCGAGGTATAGATGAGTCATTTATGTAAAAAATTACACTGCATTACAGCGACTTTATTTATGCAATAAAACGATTCAAAATAGCATAGAGCACCCGCTTTGGGGGCGCTTTTAGCGTGATAACTTGCAGGGAAGTATATATGGATCCAACAGTACGTAAGATTTTGGCATTTTTAAAGCAGATTGAAGTACCCTTTCAGCTAAGCCATTTCACGCATGACACATTTTTGCCCGGCTTGAGACTGCAACAAGGTGTATTACATATTGATGTGGATAAGTTACTCTATGCAGGTGATATATTACACGAGGCAGGGCATATAGCTGTGTGTGAGCCGACTGAACGGCATTTATTAAGTGATGATGTCTATAAATGCCGCAGCAATAAAAGTTGGATGAAAGGAGAGGAAATTGCCGCAATAGCATGGTCTGTGGCAGCTATTCAGCATATTGGTTTACCAACCAGTGTGGTATTACACCCTGATGGATACAAGGGTTCCAGCGAGAATCTGATCATGGTGTTTGAAAATAATGAATTGTATGGTCAACCCTTGCTAGCTGCATGGGATATGATTGATTCAATTGAAGATTTTCCGAACGTCAGAACTTGGATCCGCCAGGTATCATGGGCAGAGCCCGTTGTGGTTTAATCGGGTAAGTGCCAATTAAACCACCTTGTTTTAGTGCTTTTACAATGTGAGAAAGCGGTATTTTTTGCTTTATAGCGAGTCACTATACTGGGTCATAATAAGTTCTATCCAGCCAGCGATACGCTCATCGCTTTTTTCATATTGGCTATCCTCATCAAGTGCAAGACCGACAAAGTGAGTACCCTCTTCGGTGAGTGCTTTGGATGCTTCAAATTCGTAGTCCGCAGTATTTGGCCAATAACCGAGGAAATTAACGCCTTGTGGCTTGATTTTGTCGTGTAACATACCAAGTGCATCTTGAAACCACTGACCATAACCTTGCTGATCGCCCATACCAAATAAGGCAATGGTTTTACCCGCTAGGTTTACATGCTCTATGTCATCCCAGCACGATTCCCAGTCTTCTTGTAATTCACCAAAGTCCCATGTTGAGATCCCAAGGATCAAAAAGTCATATTGCTCTGCATTTTTTAATGGTTCATCTTTGATATTGTGTAATGAAACCGTTTCTTCACCTATAATTTCTCTGATTTTCTCAGCTGCCATTTCGGTGTAGCAGGTTGTTGAACCATAAAATAACGCTATCTGCATTGTGTTTATCACTTTCTAATTGACTGTTATGATAGGCGCGAAGTCTACCCTATGACGTTAAAAATTGATACAGGAAGCCTGTGAGCGAATACCTCAATGACAGTGACAGCATCAAGAGTAATGCTGACTATATAGAAGCATTTTTAGACTCTTTATTTTTAGAGCAAGGATTGAGCGATAATACCTTATCGGCTTATCGTTCAGACTTGGATAAATTCTGCCAATACTTAATAAAATCGAGCCGGGATATTTCATTGATGGAGGTTGAAAGTCACGATATTGAAGCTTATTTGGCTTATCGGGTTGATTCGGGCCTTAAATCTCGTAGTACAGCACGTTCAATTAGTGCGTTAAAAAGGTTTTTTTTATATTGGGTTAAAGAAAAGGCAATTGCTGTGACGCCATTGCTGAGTATTGCACAACCTAAAATAGTACAGTCTTTGCCTAAAACACTGACTGAGCAGGAAGTCGAAGCCTTGCTTGATGCCCCTGACACCGATGATGCGCTGGGCTTACGTGACAAAGCCATGCTCGAGCTCTTATATGCAACAGGTTTGCGGGTAACAGAGCTGGTTGGTATGCGTATTGAGCAAATTAACTTGCGTCAAGCGGTTGTGTTAGTCAAAGGCAAAGGTGGCAAAGAGCGTTTGGTTCCGATGGGTGAAGAAGCATTGCATTGGATCGAACAATTTTTAAAGGTTGGTCGCTCACAATTGATTAAGCATGCCACTGATTTTGTGTTTCCGTCAAAGCGTGGAGTCGGTATGACGCGGCAAACTTTTTGGCATCGAATTAAACACTATGCTATTTTGGCTAATGTAACGTCGCCTTTATCACCACATACGTTGCGTCATGCTTTTGCAACACATTTGCTTAATCATGGTGCTGACTTACGAGTCGTCCAAATGATGTTGGGTCACAGTGATTTGTCGACGACACAGATTTATACGCATGTTGCAAGTGAACGATTAAAATCGCTACACCAACAGCATCATCCACGAGCATAAGGGAATTTTTTTGAGATTTTCCGGTCTTAGTGGGTAACCGAAGAATAATTAACGAGCAGAATATGAAAAAACTATTTTTAGCTGCTGCCTTGGCATGTAGCTTTTCAACACTGGCAACCAGTGAACCAGACTTGGTAGTACCTAGCCCGATGGTGGCAGATCCGATCACAGAACAGTTCTCTAATTTAGGGGTGATTGTTAAGAGTATTTCAGATAGCCCAATCGCGAATCTGAAAACCGTGATCACCGATAAAGGCGTATTGTATGCCAGTGCAGACGGTAAGTATCTTGTACAGGGTACGGTGATTGACCTTGAGAATCGTGAAAATATTACGGAAGGCGCGTTAAGTGGTCTGCGTAAAGAAGGTGTTGCCGATTACCAAGAATCCACGATTGTTTATAAAGCAGAAAATGAAAAGCACCAGATCACGGTCTTTACAGATATCACATGTGGTTATTGCCGCAAGCTTCATCGCGAGTTAGATGATTACTTAGCCGCTGGGATCACGGTAAAATATATGGCATTTCCACGTGGTGGATTGCGTGGCTCAGGGTATGAAGATTTAAGAAACGTGTGGTGTGCAAAAGATGCAGCGCAAGCCATGACCGATGCGAAAGCTGGCCAAGCGGTAGCTAAGGTAGAAAATTGTAATGCGCCCGTTGCTGAACATTATGAGTTGGGCCAGAGCTTTGGTATCACAGGTACGCCAGCCATTATTTTGGAAGATGGCACATTGATCCCGGGTTACCAACCAGCTGCGTCGTTATCTAAAGCATTGGATGAAAACAGCAAAAAATCGTAATTTTGATATACTAATATCATGACTAAAAAAGGCCTTAAGGCCTTTTTTATTGCCTAAAATACGTGAGATGTTGAATGAACACAGAGATACGCACGCGTGGGTTTGTTGATGACAGTCACTTACCCGCCCATTTACACCCTGTCATCAAACAGATTTATGCAACCCGAGGCGTACTAGATGCCAGTGAATTAGATAATAGTGCTAAAACGCTGTTGGATTTCAAGTTATTTAAAGATATAGATAAAGCCAGTGATATCTTAATCGATATGCTCGGTAAAAAAGCAAATGTATTAATCGTCGGAGACTTTGATGCGGATGGGGCAACTAGTACGGCTGTCCTTATGGAAGGGCTTCCGCAGTTTGGCTTTACACAGGTCGACTATTTAGTCCCTGATCGTTTTAGTCTGGGCTATGGGTTAAGCCCCGCGTTGGCTGAGCAAATAGTGCAACTTAAACCAGATTTAGTTATTACGGTTGATAATGGCATCTCCTGTGTGGCTGGAATAGATATTGTGAAACAAGCTGGTATTACGGTGATTGTGACAGATCACCACTTGCAAGGCTCACAGCTTCCGAATGCCGATGCGATTGTTAATCCAAATCGTCATGATTGTACTTTTCCGTCAAAATCTATTGCAGGGGTAGGGGTTGCGTTCTACTTATTAATTGCATTACGTAATGCGTTAAGAGAAAAAGGGCACTTTACGACACATCCACAACCCAATTTAGCGGCGTTATTAGATATTGTTGCATTGGGTACTGTGGCCGACGTGGTTGCGCTTGATGCAAACAACCGCACCTTAGTGCATCAAGGGTTAGCACGGATCAGAAGTGGTAATACACGCCCTGGTATACAGGCATTGATAGAGGTAGCAAATCGTAATGCTGCACGTTTGAGTGCCAGTGATTTTGGGTTTTCATTGGCTCCGCGCTTGAATGCTGCTGGGCGACTAGATGATATGAGTTTGGGTATAGCCTGTTTATTGGCAAAAGATACGAATCAAGCTCGGCGGATTGCTGGTGAATTGGATGGCTTGAATCATGAACGACGAGAAATAGAGCAAGGTATGCAGCAAGAAGCTCAAGCAGTGCTTGAGCGATTGGTATTAAATAGTAAAAGCGTGCCTGATGCGGTGTGTTTGTATCAAGATGATTGGCACCAAGGGGTGATAGGTATTTTAGCGGGCAGGTTAAAAGAAAAATATCATCGACCTGCGGTGATTTTTGCACAAGGTGATAATGGTGAGATAAAAGGGTCATGCCGCTCAATAGAAGGTCTACATATGCGAGACTTATTAGAGCAGCTTAATACCCAGCAACCAGATCTTATTTTAAAGTTTGGTGGTCATGCGATGGCTGCTGGTTTAACCATTCTCGAAGCCAACTTTGCGCAATTCAAACAGGCGTTTGAATATGGCGTCAGTGAACTGTTATCAGAGGAACATAAACAGAGTGTTTTATTAACTGATGGCGCGTTACCGGCAGAGTGTTTTTCGATGGACTTCGCTCAACTTTTGCAACAAGCTGGCCCATGGGGGCAACACTTTGCTGAACCTATATTTTGTGGTGAGTTTGAGTTGGTTCAGCAGCGCATCGTGGGCGAAAAGCATCTAAAATTGGTATTAAAACACCCTAGTGGCAAGTTAGTCGATGCGATTGCATTCAATGTTGATGTTAGGGCATGGCCGAATAATCAAGCACAGTTAGCGCAAGTTGCCTATCAACTCGATATTAACGAGTTTCGAGGGAAATTTTCATTGCAGTTAATAGTGCGAGAAATCAGCGCAATTACTGCATAAAGAGATTTATAGCAGGGACAAATTTTGTTAATATGGCGCGTTTAACAATTGGGTTATTGCAGATCGTCGTTGCGTTAATGTGGTAGCCCATTACTGTAGTAAAATTTTGGAGTAATGTGCATGTTTGAAGTGAATCCTGTGATTAATCAAATCAAGGACATTCGCGAACGTACTGAGCTGCTTCGGGGGTACCTTTGACTACGCTCTTAAACAAGAGCGCTTAGAAGAAGTTAACGCTGAACTTGAAGACTCGGCAGTATGGAATGAACCAGAAAGAGCGCAAGCACTAGGCCGTGAAAAATCCGCATTAGAAATTGTTGTTGAAACGATAGATAACCTTGTTGCTGGTGCAGATGATGTTGAAGGGCTGGTGGAGCTTGCTGTTGAAGCTGAAGATCAAGACACGTTTGATGAAGCTGAGCAAGAGTTAGCAGGGCTCGTTGCGAGCCTTGAAAAGCTCGAATTCCGTAGAATGTTCTCAGGCCCACATGATGACAATGACGCATACTTAGATTTACAATCAGGCTCTGGCGGCACAGAAGCGCAAGACTGGTGTAACATGTTGCTGCGTATGTATTTACGCTGGGGCGAAGCAAAAGGCTTTAAAGTTGAGCTGGTTGAAGCTACTGATGGTGATGTGGCCGGTATTAAAGGCGCTACGGTACGTTTCAGTGGTGAATATGCCTACGGTTGGCTACGCACAGAAACAGGCGTACACCGTTTGGTGCGTAAAAGCCCATTTGACTCAAGCGGCCGCCGCCACACTTCATTTGCGTCAGCGTTTGTTTATCCAGAAGTTGATGACAACATTGAAATAGACATTAACCCAGCTGAGTTACGCATTGATGTATATCGTGCCTCTGGCGCGGGTGGTCAGCACGTAAACACCACAGAGTCAGCAGTACGTATTACCCACTTACCCACCAATACCGTGGTACAGTGTCAGAACGAACGTTCACAGCATAAAAACAAAGCACAAGCGATGAAGCAATTAAAGGCCAAGTTGTTTGAGCTTGAAATGCAAGCACAGAACGCTGAAAAACAGTCACAAGAAGATGCCAAATCAGACATTGGTTGGGGTAGTCAAATACGTTCTTACGTATTAGATGACTCGCGAATCAAAGATTTGCGTACAGGTGTCGAAAATCGAAATACACAGGTTGTACTCGATGGTGACCTAGACAAATTTATCGAAGCTAGCCTGAAATCAGGCCTTTAATCAACAAGCTAAACTAAGAGCTAAAAAATGACAGATCAAATCCAAGACGAAAATAAACTCATTGCTGAGCGTCGTACTAAGTTGGATGCGATTCGCGAGAATTGCAGTGCCAACGGCCACCCTAACAGCTTCCGCCGCGAAGATTACACGGCAGATCTACAAGCTAAGTTTGGTGATAAATCGAAAGAAGAGCTTGTTGAATTAAACCAGCAGGCGTCAGTAGCTGGACGTGTCTTAGCAAAACGCGGTCCTTTTTTAGTACTGCAAGACATGAAAGGCCGCATTCAGGCTTACGCATCTAAAGATGTACAAAAAGATTTAAAAGCAAAATATGGCCAGCTTGATATTGGCGATATTATTGGTGTAACTGGACCTGTACACAAGTCAGGCAAAGGTGATTTATACGTTGATATGGTTCAATATGAATTGTTGACTAAATCATTGCGTCCGCTACCTGAGAAGTTTCATGGTTTAACAGACCAAGAAGCCAAATACCGTCAGCGCTATGTTGATTTGATCACCAACACAGATACGCGTGAAACATTCCGTATCCGCTCTAAAGTGATTGAAGGTATTCGTCGTTTCCTTGCTGAACGTGAGTTCATGGAAGTTGAAACACCTATGCTACAGGTTATTCCTGGTGGTGCGACTGCTCGCCCGTTTGCGACACACCATAATGCCCTAGACATTGATATGTACCTGCGTATTGCACCTGAACTTTACTTAAAGCGTTTAGTGGTAGGTGGCTTTGACCGTGTATTTGAAATAAACCGAAACTTCCGTAACGAAGGTTTATCGACACGTCATAACCCTGAGTTCACTATGATTGAATTCTATCAAGCGTATGCAGATTACAATGACTTGATGAACTTAACTGAAGATATGTTACGCACTGTGGCACAAGACGTGTTGGGTACGACGACCATTGTTAATACGACTAAAAATGCGGAAGGTGAAGTTACTGACAGCGTTGAGTATGACTTTGGCCAGCCGTTTGTACGTTTAACCATGGCTGATGCAATCATTGAGCACAGCGAAGAGGCGGCTAAGCAAGCTGAGATTTTCCAAGATCCTGAAAATCATTTTGAGGCGCTTAAAGCGTTTGCTAAACAAGTTCACGTTAAAATTCCTGAAAAGTGTGTGTGGGGACCTGGTAAGTTCTTATGTGAAATCTTTGAAGAAGTGGCTGAACATAAGCTTATTCAACCAACTTTCATTACTGCATATCCATGGGAAGTGTCTCCGCTTGCACGTCGTAACGACGACAATGCATTTATCACAGACCGCTTTGAATTCTTTGTTGGTGGACGTGAATTGGCGAACGGTTTCTCTGAATTAAATGATGCTGAAGATCAAGCCGCACGCTTTGCACGTCAGGTTGAAGAGAAAGATGCGGGTGATGATGAAGCAATGCATTATGATGAAGACTACATTCGCGCATTAGAATATGGATTACCGCCTACGGCTGGTGAAGGTATTGGTATTGACCGTTTAGTGATGCTATTTACTGATTCATCAACGATTAAAGATGTGATCTTGTTTCCTCATATGAGACCTCAAGCAGACTAACGCTGAGACTTTATGTGGGTTCAATGAGAAAAGCGCCTTATGGCGCTTTTCTGCTATTTATGTGCGAAATATCGTAGTTTACGACTTTAGTCTAATGACTTTTTAGAGGGATTACTCAAATAAAACAGTAAGCTAGTTAACTTTCTAAAATGAATTTAAGTGTACTTAGCTAAGTTCACCGCTGGTAACTGTGTGGTTGTTTTCTATACTGCCTAGGCATTATTGAGGGATAATCATGAAAGAACAACAAAAATACCAGGATTTAGAACAGGACAATGATCAGCAAAGGATGGAATATTGCCGGATGTGCATTTGTGAATTTCAACGATTGGGCTATCAAGATGCCTATTTAGCGGAGCTAAAAAGTTCGAAACAGGCGTTGATTGAAAAGTATACGCCTCCTCAATCCTTAGACTCAGATTAATTTGCGACATGAAAAAGTTATAATTTCTACTTAGCTGGTTAATCTATCACCATACGACCTGATTTTACAAGAAAAGTGTTTGACATATTTTTTCTAGCCTATATTATACGCCCCACAAGACGGAGAGGTGGCCGAGTGGCTGAAGGCGCTCCCCTGCTAAGGGAGTATAGGGTTTGTAGCCCTATCGAGGGTTCGAATCCCTCCTTCTCCGCCATTATTTAGCTATAATGGTATTTCTTGTAAATTGGACGCGTAGCTAAACTGGATAGTTTATTTAGTTATGATGGTTACGAACAACCGATATGATTATTTATAATCAATCGGTTTTTTTGTGTTTAAATTTCACGAATGACCTATCAAGTTCTTCCATGTTATTTTTTGCATACCAAAGCGGCTTTGCGACATGTGAGTTTGATATCACTTTTATGATTTCTATTTAAAATCATGTGTCTTGATCTTACTATTGCATCACTTTATCTTCTCAGTCATCATGGCAAAAATTTCTATTCTCATAATGATTATGCGCCTCTTCTTGATAATTCTACTTACTTTATGTTCTCTCAATTCATTCGCATTGCAGGTTGGAGCTGAGCGCTATGAGCAATATCTGCCGTTATTAAAACAGCAGCGTGTGGCGCTAGTGGTTAATCAAAGTGCACAAACCAAAACTGGACATTTGTTGGATAGTTTATTAGCTAAGGGCGTGACAGTAAGTAAGGTATTTGCACCTGAACATGGCTTTCGTGGTGACCATGATGCAGGGGCGCATGTTGCCTCTAATACAGATGTAAAAACAGGCATACCCATCTTATCTCTTTATGGTAAAAATAAGCGCCCTAAAGCTGAGCAGTTACATGATGTTGATGTAATAATTTTTGACATACAAGATGTTGGTGTTCGTTTTTACACTTATATTAGTACTATGCATTACATGATGGAGGCGGCAGCAAAATATCAAAAAAACTTTATTGTACTGGATAGGCCTAACCCCAATATTGCCTATGTTGATGGGCCAATTTTAGAACCCGCGTTTACATCGTTCGTTGGTTTACATCCTATTCCGGTATTACATGGTTTAACCGTAGGTGAGTTAGCCAAGATGATAGTGGGCGAAGGTTGGCTTGAGGAAAGTAAGTCGCTGGATTTAAAAGTGATCCCAGTGGATGGATATAGTGCAAGTATGCGTTATGATTTGCCGATAAAGCCAAGCCCAAATTTACCAAACGCACAAGCGATTGCGTTGTATCCGTCATTGTGTTTTTTTGAGGCAACGTCGATTAGTGTAGGGCGTGGTACGGAGCTACCTTTTCAAGTTTATGGCCACGCAGAGTTACAACTTGGAAAGTTTAGTTTTACACCGCGGTCTATTGTTGGCGCTGCTGCAAACCCTAAATTTAAAGATCAGCGTGTATTGGGAGTTGATTTAACAAAGTATGAGAGTAAAGGATTAGATTTAAAATGGTTGATCAGTGCATATCAGCAACTGTCTTCACAAAAGATCCCATTTTTTACCCATGAAAAATTTATGGATAAGCTGGCAGGTACCGATAAGTTAAGGTTAGCAATTGAAGCCGGCGATTCTCAGCAGGTCATTGAACAGCGGTGGCAGCGGCCGTTGCAACATTATTTGCAGCGCCGCCAACCATATTTGCTGTATCAACGTTAAATATGACGTAGTTCACTCATATGTTCATTGGCGCGTTCTGCACGTTTTTGCCAATGTAAGTTTGATTGAGTTAAGCCAATAAACAGCACATCGATTAAGTAACTTTGCGATGTGCGCGTTAATATTGATGCGTGTTTAATTGGCTCATGATCAATGACGGTAAATAGCTTGATATTCGCTAAATCACTTAATGGATTGTTACCATAGCGAGACATGGTCAAAATTGTACACTCGTTGACAGCAGCTTGTTTGGCAACTTTTAATACGCCTTTACTTTGCCCTGAATCGCTAATGGCAATCAGTAAGTCATCTTTACCCATGGTGGCAACATAACTTGATGCTGATAGTTCATCAACCTGTGCTATTGCCGGCAAACCCAGTTTTTGCAGCTTAAGCGCAAAATCTTGGGCCATAGTATAACTTCCACCAACCGCACATATCATGATTTTTTTGGCTGACTTTATGGTTTGGATCGCACTCTCAAATTGATTTGGGGTATTGAGTTTATGCGTTTCAGACAAAATCGCGTGCTGGTTAGACAGTAATTTATCAGCAATTTGCTCTAGTGGGTCGTTGCTGTTTATGATCCCTGTGGCAGGTCGTGGTTGTTGAACTTGTAAGTTAAGATCATCGACTACCGCCAGTTTAAAAGCTGGAAAGCCTTTATACCCGAGTTTTTGTGCAAACTTTACAACACTAGATTGACTAACACCGGCTGCTCTTGCAAGTTCCACAGATGAGAGCGCTCTAATTTTAGCACTTGAATTTAATGTAAAATCAGCAAGCTTAGCCTCGCTGTTCGACAGACTAGGCCGTAAAGCCTTTATTTTTACGAATGTAGACATGTTTGATACTTCACCTGTAACTAACTTGTAATTGTACTTATTATAGGTGCAATTGGAACGTTGCGATAGTGTTTACAGTTAGGATTATTGCTATTTTTTCACACATTGTACCAGTATGGGTACTAATGTTGCATTTATGACTTTGATTGAACTGAAAAACTTGGTTTTTAGTGCTGAACTGATTAAGCTGTTTGGCTGAATTTATTATTTTCAATTGTTGCTATTGCGACCTGTAAGGGAACTTATGACTTGGTATTCTATATTACCGCCATTGATAGCCATTTTAGTGGTTTTTTGGCGCAAGGAAGTGATTTTAGCGCTGGTATTAGCTCTGTTAAGCTCGGAGTTACTGTTGGCCTTGCAGGGCGATGCAAGTAATATATTTATGACGGTTGTAAATAGCGTTGAGCGTGTTGTTTCAGTTGCAACGTCTGCAGGCAATAGCAGAATACTGATTTTTAGTATCGTGATTGGCGCATTACTGGCTTATATCCGAGAGTCTGGTGGTGTGGCTGCCACTGTGAATGTGTTGATGAATCGAGGGGTTGCCAAGAGCAAACGGCAAGTTGGTTTGTTAACCATGTTTACCGGAACTGCGGTCTTTATTGAATCTAATATGAGTGTACTAACCTCAGGTATCGTGTCACGCGGGCTGTTTGATAAATTTAAAATGAGCCGCGCCAGATTGGCCTATATTATTGACAGTACCAGTGCTCCGGTATGCATTTTGATTTTGCTCAATGGCTGGGGGGCATATGTGCTGGGGCTGTTAAGTAATTATGAGTTAGAGCAATCGGCGGTCAGTATTTTGTGGGGCAGTGTGGCATTTAATTTTTATGCCATTATTGCACTGCTTATTGTGTTATACACCATTGTGTTCGACAAAGTACATGGTCCCATGAAACAAGCAGAGCAGCAGCTGTCTAAGCACTCAGTTGAAATGGATGCGGGGCCAGCAGCTAGTAAAGCACGCTTTATGCTTATTCCATTATTGACCTTGATTGTCAGTATGGTGGGTTTTATGTTTTGGACTGGGGGTGGTGAGCTTGCGCAGGGCAGTGGTTCAAAGTCTGTGTTATACGCAACCGTATTAGCGTGTGCCGTCGCTTATCTATTACTGTTAACCCATAAACGTTTCACACATCATCAGCTTGTTGATGTGGGGTTTAAAGGAATGGGTGAGTTATTACCGCTTGTTTCTATTGTATTGCTTTCATTAACACTCGGTGCGAGTCTCAAAGAGTTAGGAACCGGGGTTTTCGTTGCCTCTTTAGTGGGTGATTATTTACCTATTTACTTTATTGTTCCTGCTCTATTTTTAACGGGCGCGGTGATGTCATTTACCACCGGGACTTCATGGGGCACATTTGCGATTTTGATCCCTATTGGTGTGCCGCTCATTCAAGCTTTGGGGCTGCCCCCTTCGTTGGTTGTTGGGGCAATTTTAAGCGGGGGGATTTTTGGTGATCATTGTTCACCTATCTCTGATACAAGTGCGGTTTCCGCATTGGCATCGGGTTGTGATCTATTAACGCATGTTAAAACCCAATTGCCTTATGCATTGGTGGGGGGCGCTCTTGCACTTGTTGGCTTTTTTGTCGCTAGCATCGTTTTAATTTAAGCGAAACACTTTTTAAAGTACGTACAAACAGAGTCCAAGGCGAAGCTAAGAGTATGCGGCTATAAGCACTGGGTTTACTATGGGCAACTATATATTTGTTGCCCATTTTTAACATCACTTGGCCCCGCAATTTGTAGTCCCGTAATTTGCCCTACATTGTTGTGATTGAGAGCTAAATACCGACCAATATAAGAAGGCTTGCTTTTCCAATCAGGCACTAGCTGCGCTAGCAAGCTTTGCTCAAGGCTTATTAATGTATGCCTTTGACAGTCTGCGATGAGCCAACCGCTCATATTTTGCTCTATCACTTCACCATGGTAAATGGCTGCTTTTCGTATTGCCTGACTGTTGGCTAACTGTGCATCAAGGTTTTGCTTTAATGCCACCATTTCACGTTGGTATTGCCCGTGTGTAACCCGATGTATTTCGACGTTTTGATACTTAACAGCAGCTTGGGTATCTATGGCCTGCTGTTGATGAACAGGTGTTGTAATGAATAACTGTAGGCCTAAGAAAGCGAGTCCTGTGCAGGCCAATAACCACTGTGCTGTTTGCCATGAGAAGTATTTTTTACTTTTCGCACAGGCGTGTTTGTATGTGTGAAGCTGATGCGCACTTAACGGTGTTTTATTTTTTTTGTATGCCTGTTTGAGTGCTTGTTCGAATTGCTTTTCTTTATCCATCAATGGTCTCCATATTCGCCTTTAAGTATTGTTTGGCATATCGCAAACGGGTTTTAATGGTTTCTTGGTTATGATGTGTGATCTGTGAAATCTCTTGCAGTGAGAACCCTTCAAGTTGAAGCATGAGTGCTTCACGCTGCAAAAATGGTAATGTGATCATGGCTTGGCGCAGAGCATCTACGTCTGTGTTATCTGACTGCGCTGCGATTAACGTTGTTTCATCGAGTTGCACAATTCTTTTTGTTTTGCGTAACTCGTCAATTAATGCGTTGCGAGCAATACAAAATAGCCATGCTTTTGGGGTGCTTTGCTGATGATAAGTATGGCGTTTTTCTACGACATTCAGCCACGTTTTTTGGCAAATATCATCAGCCAATACACGGTTACTTTGGCTGCTGATAAAGTGAAATATATCATGGCTATATTCATCAATAGCTTGTTCAAGAAAGTGATCTTGGCCTGTTCTTTTGTATTCATGCAGTGGATCATCAGCTGGCGTATTTAACTTTAACCATGATCTTAAGGCTATTAGCATAGGCTTTCCTCAAAGTTAACGGGTAAACACCGCGTTGTATTTACCCAATAAAGTTACTGACTCAATTTGAACTCTAGCACAACATTTTGATTAGGTTGAGCGATGGCTTGTCCATCGACTATTTTTGGCCTGTATTTCCAGCGTTTGATAGCACGCAAGGCTTCTTTGTTAAAAATACGCTTTGGTTGTGCATTCACGACGGTGGCATGGGTGACCTGACCATTGGGAGCAATGGTAAAATGAAGTTGTACCCATCCTTCTATCCCCTCACGTGCAGCTGTAATTGGGTATTTGGGTTCAGAGCGCACAATGGCGGTTGCCTCAGTATCTTGTGGACTCAATATAGGGGGAGCATGTTTTATGTCACCAATATTAAGGGTCGGTGTAAATGTGAAGGCGGTATCCACGGGGGCCGCAGAAGTACTCTCTATTGGCCTTGGTGGCTGTACTTTTGGCGCTGGCGGCGGTGGTAATACATTTTTGATTTTTACTTCTGAGTCTTCCTTATTTACGAAAAGAGCGAGGTCTATCACCTCTGGTACTGCTGGCGCTTTTATTTGGTCTTGACTGATCAATTGATCCATAAATACAAAAGCCGCAAATGTTACCAGTAAGGCACCTGCCGCAGAGACGACTACTTTAGCAATAGAGGGGATCGGACTATAGACGATTGCTGACATAGCATATTCCTTTTATAGGTTAGTTATTTCATAGAACGAAGTAAGATCAAAAAAGGGGTGAACTTTTATTTTTTTTTCTAAAATTGCGAGTACAATCCGCAGCAGTTGTATTTTAGAGATCCCCCTATGAAGTTAGAGACAATTAATAAAGCCAGATACCGTAAGCACCTCAACTATGTTATTGGTGCGTGTGTTGTTGCATTAACAGCAGGTAGTTTAGGTATCGCACAGTGTTTGATCGCTCTGTTCCCTGACTCGGATGGGAGTCACTTTCATTGGAATCTAACCGGTGTCATTCTTACGAGTGTGGCAATTGGTGTCGTACTGTTGAAAGTGAAACATCATGCATTTATGTATGAAGTGGCCTATGTATGGGATTTAAAGCAAGCGCTTAATAAAATCACTCGAAAAATGGCGAAATTAAAGAAAGCTGCAGAGCAAGGCAATGCCGATGCAATGCTGGCTATTCAGTTTAGCTATACGGGTTCTAAACAGTTGTGGGAGCTTGATGATAATACCATCACGATGGAAGACTTAGCGATGTGGCAAGCGCAATTGGATGCACTCACTACGCGTTATAATATTGAGTTAGATATCACTCATTATCAGTCAAACCTATTAAAGCAATTTTAAGTGCACTTATATTTGATAAAAAGCGAAGTTATTTTTGCTGGTTCTTTTTATCGTATACATTGCTACGTCAGCACATTCGACAAGTGCTTTAAGTGAAGTAGCATGCTCTGGGTAGCAGGCAATACCCAAACTCGCGCTGACGACCAAAGTATGCTCTTGATCTGCTTTGGTGTAGTTAAACGGGGTTGCAATAACCTTGGTCAGGTTGGTTGCAATGTCTTTGGTTTCTTGGTCAGAAATATTGGCCAAAGCAATTAAAAATTCATCTCCACCCCAGCGGCATATTAAATCGTCTGCTCGTACGTTCAGTTTTAATTGTTCTGCAATATGTTGCAGCATAGCATCACCAGCATTGTGACCGTGAATATCATTAATGGGTTTAAATTCATCTAAATCAAGTAATATGAGACTAAATGGGCGTTGTTGATCGAGCCATTCGAGCAAAACTAACTCTGCGCCATACCGGTTATTCAAGCCTGTTAAACGATCATACTGTGCCTTTTGTTTAAGTTGTGAAATCATCACTTTCTTCATGGTAATGTCGCTGATAAATACTTGTAAGTACCATTGGTCATCACTTTCTGTATTGATAATAATAATGTTAAGCCACACTGTTTCCTGCGTTAATTGGTTACTGAACTCAAATTCAGATTGCATGACTTGTTTTTGGTTAACGCTATTACTGGTAAAGGTATAGAGAATATCAGGTGTTTTACATGCTTTACCGAGTGCATCAGGAAAGCGTTCTTCTAAATCTAAGCCTAGCCCGATAAGTAAATCTTGAGCCGCTTCGTTTATAAGCAGGATATCGCCTCGCTCTTTCACCAACAATGTAGGCGAAGAAGACTTTTCAAACATCAGTCTAAATCGCTTTTCAAACAATTCGATGTCTTTTCTGAGGCTACGTTCTTGCTTAAAAAGTGCTTCAGTGCGGTAAAGTAGTTTGTTTATATTATTAGATATTGTACCAATTTCACTGTGCTTGTGCGTTTTTGGAATCGCAATACGCTGGCCTTTACCTGGGGTTATCGCTGCGAGCTGACCACTTAAATAGTTTAGCGGCTGTGTGATGAGAAAGTACACTAGTACGGCAAAAATGAGTAACATAGGCACAATCACAATCATCAGGGTTCGCACACTTGATAGCGCAATGGCTTGTGCATTTTGTTCTATGAAAATGGTGTTAGGCTCAATATAAATCGCCCCGATTTGCTCCCCAATAATAAATGGGTTACTCAAGGAAAATGTCACTGGTAAGTCCGTTTTATAGAGAATGCTTTTTGCCAGCACGCTTTTTAATCCATTGAGCTGGGCACCTAAGATCACGTCATTGCTGACTAAACCATTTAACACTTCATTGGCTAAATCTTTATCTTCTAAATACGCGGCAATTGATGCGGTTGCTGACACTGTTTGGCCTATTTGCATGATGGTGTTATTTGAGCGCTGCATTTCTTTGTCAAAGACATTGCTGTAATGCAACTTGGCATAAATAAGCGCAAACACAATCGCAGCACTGGTAACAATGATCAGTAATCGAGTAATTAAACTATGTTTATTGAGCAATTGTATATACCACCTTCACTTGAGCAGTCACAGTGTGGGCTGGCACATAAGCCACAGCATTGGCAGTGTGTGCTACTTTGTCCAAGACAGTCATGACATCCGGAAATATTTGTGGCGGTGATACCTTGCCACTAAAGCGTACTCGTGACCAATAAGCATTAATTTGATTTATTGAGCGCCCTGTAATTGCACTGAGAAATGTGGAGCGGATCTGGCTGTCTTTTTGGTAATCGTAGGTCTGCGCCATAGAACCATCCGGAAAGGCGAGGTATTTTCCCATAAACATATCGACGACGGCTTTGTGTGAAAGTGCATTGGTTGGGTTTGTTTTGTTGACGATCACCACAATATCTTGTTGTGCTTGCGCCCATGCGGAGAATAACAATAGTAAAAATAGGGAAGCTCTTAACATCAGAACACCCAATTAAGGCTAATGCCTAAGGTATTAAAACGATTGTCGGGGTTGGTACTAGGTTTGTGTAAATAAAAGGCCGATGGTAGCTGCTGGACATTCGTATGGTCAATTTGTACTTTTAATGCTGAGGTATTATTTAATTCCATTCGCCAAGTGAGTGATAGGGTGTTTTGGTCAATTAGGTAAAAATTGGTATGTCGAATAATACTCTGGTACAGGTAGTCGAGCTCAGGGTTTGATACGAGCGGGGGCTCAGGCACTTGATTATTTGATTTGGCAATTGATGCAGTTGCCATTAATGTATGTTGGTTAAAACGTTTGCCAATACTGAAATAGCCACTTCTGAGGTGGTTCAGCACTTCTGAATTGGAATTGATATAAGAAAGCTCTGATTGAATCAGCCAAGTAGCGTTGTCATATCTTACTCCAATTGCACCATAGTTAAATTGTTTACCCACAATATTTAAAGAGTCTTGAAGGTGTGGTTGGCTAGGCCAAATTTGTACTGGCACATGCGCTATGGCGTCTTTAAGTTGCTTCTGTTGCGCATTTTCATTCCCTGATTTAGATTGGGTATAGTTGATTCTATATAACCAGTTATGTCGTTCTAAATCTATGGTTAGTCCCTGAATGTTGGCAAGCTCTGCATTCCAATAAAAGTTGTCATCACTGACAATAGGTGCTGTTGAGCGACCAACAAAGGCATGCAAACCTAATAAACCTAAAGAGGTTGGCGTTTTATAACGCGCGTCTATACCATCGATGTTTTGATGAGGAATAATCGCGTAAAACTCTGTTGGCAAATGTTCATGGGTAAAGGAGTAGCCTATATCGCGGTATTCGGTCATCATGAACAGATCAAGTCCGGTTCTTCCTGCACGTAGTGTCCAATTCGCGGTGGGCATAAAGCGAATAAACGCCAATTGAGTAAGTGTATCTAAATTATGTTTTTCTTGGTCTTTTAAAGCGGCTTGAATAACGGTTTGCCAGCGGGCTGAGTATTGCCACTCTAGTTGCATGCCGATAGATGAATTGTATAGACCCATTTCATTATCGCGTACCCCATGAGGCTGAGAGATCAAGTGCCGTATTTTTGCTGTGTCAGATGAGCTGGTTGTCAGTGATAGATTTGCAAACCCATCAAAATTAAAAGTCGAACACTCAGCTGTTAAATGTGTGAAGAATAATAAGGCAGCCAATAGTCTCATTGTTTAGGTCCGACGGTACAGTGCACGTTGAAGGTGTGATCTTAAGTTAAGATTAGCTGGTGTTATTTGTAATTCAATAATAGAGGGGGGTTAAGGCAGATTATTTGTTGTTAAGTATTGAACTCATGATGATGTGGTTACGTATAACGAACTTGTTTTTTTCTATTTCAACACCATATCTATATTATTGCAGAGAATGACTGTGATAATATCACATTAATTAATTTTATAGGTTCTGAAGTCGTGGCAGAAGTAAGAGCGAGAGTTCAGCTGAATGTGGGGCAGCATAGTCATATCCCCGCGGAAATCGTGTCATTTAGTGGCTTACAAGATGGGCAAGAGCATGTGGCATTGATTTTTAATCAAGCAGAGTCAGAGCAAGAGATCCCGCTGATCCGTATGCACTCAGAGTGCTTAACGGGTGATGTATTTCACTCGTCGCGTTGTGATTGCGGTGAGCAATTAAACGAGTGTATTGAAACAATGCACCAACAAGGTGGCATATTATTGTACCTTCGTCAGGAGGGCAGAGGTATTGGTCTATACAATAAGATAGATGCCTATGTGCTGCAATCTCAAGGTATGAATACCTATGAAGCCAATAACCACCTGGGCTTTGACGACGACTTACGAGACTTTTCAGATGCTGTATTAATGCTAAAGGCGATGGGCTTATCTCATGTCAAACTGATGACCAATAACCCAAAAAAACTCAACGCGCTGCGTAATGCAGGGATAACAGTTGATGAAGTTGTAGGCACGGAAGCACATGTTAAAGCTGGTAACCGAAGCTACCTTGAGACAAAAGTAAAACATGGCGACCACATGTTGAATATTAAGAAAATATCAAAATCAGAATAAGTTGTAATTTGCTTTACTTTTGAATGCGGCTCTTTGTGCCGCATTTTTACTTTCTACGCTAGTCAAATCGAGCGATAAACTCGCAATTTTGTTCCTCTTGGGTATAATCTGCATGTTTTTATAAGCTTTGAGCCGTTATGTCACCAGAATTTAAAGTATTTAAAGCCGCCATGGGTATACAGTGGTTAAAGGCCGGTTGGGTTATTTTTAAAACTCAGCCCATGACGTTTGTTTTCATGTATTTATTTATCGTTATATCAGCGCTTATTCCGCTGATAGCGCCACCACTGCAGATATTAGCTGCTTTTGCATCGCCATTTTTAACCGCGGGGATGTATATGGCGGTGATCAGCAAACAACAGGGAAAAAGTATCAGTCTTGCGGATATCTTGGCACCCTTTAGTGCAAAAGGCCGGCGCTTAAACTTATTTCGCCTAGGTTTGTACCAGATGGGGGTGATTATTTTATTGACCCTGCTGGCTGATCTGCTTTTTTCTGACGCGTTCGCGATTATGCAAGAGGCAACGCCAAACCAGCAGCCAGATGAGCTGTTAAATGCGGTACTGGCCAGTTTATCGATGTCAGATATTATGCTGTTTGCAATCGCACATTGTGTGAACTTAATGGCGTTTGCTTATGCGTTACCACTGGTGTTTTTTAAAGGTGAAACACGTATTTTCAAAGCGATTATGCAATCTCTCACTGTATTTCAAAAAAATATGGCGCCATTGGGTCTTTATGGCCTTATGATTGCTTTATTAATCGTAGCTTCAATACCGCTTAGTATGATCCCATTATTGGTTATTATTCCCTTGTCTTATATTAGCTTTTTCGTCTCATTCCAGGCTATTTTTATGGCAGATGAAACGCCTTCTAAGCCTCAAGACTCAGTGACACAAGACAGTACAAGCGAAGATAATAATACAGGGCGATTTGACGCTTAGATGGATGATAAAAGTAAGCAAAAACTAAAAAATTATGTATTGTGGTTACTGGCTCGCCAAGAATACTCAAAGAAAGAGTTAACCACAAAGCTCAAGGCGAAAGAAGCGTCTGAGAGTTATATTGAAGCGCTTTTAAGTTGGTGTGAAAGGCTAGGATATATCGATGAAGATCGATATTGTGAGAGCTTTTTACGACGACAAATAAATAAGGGCCTTGGCCAAAGAAGAGTGTTGGCTGAGGCAATGAATAAAGGGGTTGATCGAGCCCAGTTGGTGCAACTAATAGAAACCCTTGAAGTTGATTGGTTTCAGTTGGCACAGGCCGCGTATGAAAAAAAATATGCAATAACGCCCCCTAACCTCGATTACAAAGAAAAGGCAAAGCGGGTGCGATACATGATGTATCGTGGCTTTGGCTATGAAGAAATAGATTTTGCAATGCAAGCAGCAACAATGGGTGAATAATCACATGCAGCACATGACTACCGCACAGATCAGGCAAGCGTTTTTAGACTACTTTGCCACTCAACAACACCAAATTGTCCCTTCAAGCTCGCTGATCCCGGGTAATGATGCGACTTTGTTATTTAACAATGCGGGCATGGTGCAGTTTAAAGATGTATTTTTAGGCGCGGAATCTCGCCCTTATACCCGCGCTACAAGCTCTCAACGTTGTGTACGAGCTGGCGGAAAGCATAATGATTTAGAAAATGTCGGTTATACCGCGCGTCACCATACCTTTTTCGAAATGTTGGGTAACTTTAGTTTTGGTGATTACTTCAAGCAAGAAGCCATTACATTTGCGTGGCAATTCTTAACAGATGTGGTGAAGTTACCAAAAGAGAAGCTGTTGGTAACGGTTTACCATACTGATGAAGAAGCGTATGACTTTTGGTCAAAAGAGATAGGCTTAAGTGACGATAAAATTATTCGTATAGATACTGCGGATAATTTTTGGTCAATGGGTGATACTGGCCCGTGTGGTCCGTGCTCTGAAATATTTTATGACCATGGTGAGCATATTTGGGGTGGCCCTCCAGGATCTCCAGAAGAAGACGGCGATCGCTTTATTGAGATCTGGAACTTGGTATTTATGCAATATAACCGTCACGCTGACGGGTCTATGGAGCCTCTGCCGAAGCAATCGGTTGATACGGGAATGGGCCTAGAGCGTATCGCTGCAATTTTGCAAGGCGTGCACTCAAATTATGAAATTGATTTATTCCAAGGGTTAATAAAAGCGGCTGCTGTGGTAACCAATGCCAAAGATTTAGAAGATAAATCTTTACGCGTTGTTGCTGATCATATTCGTTCGTGTGCGTTTTTGGTATCGGATGGCGTTATGCCATCAAACGAAGGTCGTGGCTATGTATTACGTCGGATCATTCGTCGTGCTGTGCGTCATGGTAATAAGTTAGGCGCATCAGGTGCATTCTTTTATAAGTTGGTAGCGGCATTAATTGAACAAATGGGTGACGCTTACCCAGAGCTTGCAAAACAACAAGCAATCATTGAAAAAGTGCTACGCATAGAAGAAGAGCAATTCGGTAAAACGCTAGAGCGTGGTTTGGCTATTTTAGAAGAAAGCTTAGCCAGTATCGAAGGCGATGTTATTCCGGGTGAACTGGTCTTTAAGCTTTATGATACTTATGGTTTCCCAGCCGATTTAACTGCTGATGTGGCGCGTGAACGCTTCATGACGATTGATGAGCGTGGCTTCCAAGAATGTATGGAAGTTCAGCGTAAAAAAGCACAACAAGCTGGTAAGTTTGGTGCAGATTATAATGAACAATTAAAGTCTGAAAAATCAACAGATTTTAAAGGTTATGATGCTGAACACTACACAGGCACCGTCATTGAGCTCTTTTTTGAAGGGCAAGCAGTTAATGTACTAGAAGATGGGCAAGAAGGGATTGTGGTGCTCGACAGAACCCCTTTCTATGCTGAATCTGGTGGTCAGGTTGGTGACTCAGGTACACTGACGGTGACAGGTGGTGAATTTGCGGTTGTTGATACGCGTAAGCTAGGTAATGCATTTGCCCACCATGGCACAGTACAAGGGCGAATTGGTATTAATGACAAAGCCGATGCGCAAATTGACAGCGAGCGTCGTGAACGTATCAAGAAAAACCACACTGGCACACATATACTGCATGAAGCGCTTCGCCAATTGTTAGGCGATCATGTTGCACAAAAAGGCTCACTTGTGATGCCTGATAAGTTACGTTTTGACTTTTCTCACTTTGAAGGTGTAACGAAGGCGCAACTACGTGAACTCGAAGATGCCGTTAATGCCGAGATCCGCAGTAACTTTGCGCTTGATACACAGTTAATGGACATTGATGACGCCAAAGCAAAAGGGGCGATGGCCTTGTTTGGTGAAAAGTATGATGACGAAGTGCGAGTGGTGTCTATTGGTGGTTATTCAATAGAATTATGTGGTGGAACACACGTTCAACGTACGGGTGATATTGGTCTATTTAAGATAGTGTCTGAAGGCGGTATTGCAGCGGGTGTGCGTCGTATTGAAGCCGTTACAGGTGAAGATGCGATTGCTTATGTTGCACAGCAAGAGCAACAGTTAGCTGAGATTGCCGCCCTTGTGAAAGGTGATAGTCATAACGCACTAGAAAAAGTGAGTGCGCTACTTGAAAAAGCCAAAGGCTTAGAAAAGCAGGTTTCTCAGTTAAACGATAAGTTAGCAAGTGCAGCAGGTGCGTCATTATTAGATTCTGCAGTTGACGTTAACGGCATCAAGCTATTGGTTGCTAATGTCGCTGGTACTGAATCAAAAGCACTGCGTGGCATGGTCGATGACCTTAAAAATAAGATGGGCTCGGGGGTGATTGCACTGGGTGTTGCTAACGGCGATAAAGTGAGCTTGATCACCGGTGTGACAAAAGATCTTATCGGCAAACTTAAAGCCGGTGAGTTAGTGAATCACATGGCTGCACAAGTTGGCGGAAAAGGCGGTGGTCGTCCAGATATGGCGCAAGCGGGTGGCTCAGAGCCGCAAAACCTAGATGCGGCACTGGCGAGTGTTAATGCTTGGGTTGCTGAGAAAACTCAGTAACAGGTGGCATTATTTGTACAAAAGTTTGGTGGCACTTCGGTAGGCTCCTTAGAGCGTATCGAAGCGGTTGCTGAATTAGTCGTAAAGACAAGACAGCAAGGTCATCAAGTTGTTGTGGTTCTGTCAGCGATGTCGGGTGAAACGAATCGTTTAATTGATATGGCACGACAACTTGATACACGCCCTAACAGTCGTGAACTCGACGTGCTACTTACGACCGGCGAGCAAGTCAGTGTTGCATTGTTGGCGATGGCAATTATCAAACGCGGCCACTCTGCAATAAGCCTACTGGCTGATCAAGTCGGGATCCAAACTTCCAATCATTTTGGCAAAGCGCAAATTGAGCGCATTCATACTGAACGACTAAAACAAGAGTTAGAGCATAATCGCATTGCAATTATTGCCGGTTTTCAGGGCCGAGATAATGAAGGTAATATCACAACTTTAGGCCGCGGTGGTACAGATACAACTGCGGTTGAATTAGCCGCAGCATTAAAAGCTGATGAATGTCAGATCTTTACGGATGTGGATGGCGTATATACTACTGATCCGCGGATTGACTCTAATGCTCGGCGCTTAGCTTATGTTACTTGTGCTGAAATGCTCGCATTAGCCAGCTTAGGCGCGAAAGTGTTACACCTTCGCTCTGTTGAAGCGGCAGGCAGGCATAAAGTGCCATTAAGAGTACTCTCTAGTTTTTCGCCAGATGCGGGAACATTGATAACCTATGAAGAGAACTCAAGGTTGCAAAGTACGGTGTCAGGGATCGCAGCATCACGGGATGAAGTGCAAGTTAGTGTATTGAGTAGTACGGAGAATACACCTAAGTTAAGGTTAATAGAGGCGCTGTGTACTGAACATAATATTGAAATAGATATGATCACGCAAACTCAGCAACATAGCGAAAAAATAGGCTATGCTTTTACAGTGCATAGTAATGATCACTTACAGGTGATTGAGATATTGCAGTCAAACTTAGGGTACATACGAGCACACCATGTTGAAAGTAACATGGGGGTTGCTAAGGTCTCTGCTGTTGGCTTGGGCATAAAATCAAATTGTGGTGTTACCGAACAATTTTTTAGTGCTTTAGCTCAAGAAGGTATAAAAACACTAATGGACGCTAGTTCTGAGATAAAAGTCTCAGTATTAGTGGAAGAAAAATATCTAGAATTAGCCGTAAGGACATTACACGCTACATTTTTCTCGGAAAGTACTGAGTAAGGACGTTTTTTGCTTACTTTTACTGTAACTTTTCATTAAAATGAAAAAGACGCGGAATCTTTTAATTTTTGGAATAACAGGAGCAAGAGAATGCTAATACTAACTCGTCGAGTAGGTGAAACCCTGATGATTGGTGATGAAGTTACTGTAACTGTACTTGGTGTTAAAGGAAACCAGGTACGTATTGGTGTAAATGCACCTAAAGATGTTTCAGTTCACCGTGAAGAGATCTACATGCGTATTCAGGCTGAAAAGTCTAATCCAACGACCGGCAATATCTGATCAGCACAAGAATTTGTGAAAATAGCCACATAATGTGGCTATTTTTTTGTCTGCGATAAAATAAATGTCCGTGTGTCATCACTGATCGACTGATTGGAAAGGTATTGCATCCTTTTATTACTTTTTAAAATTAACCCTTTCTCTGTTTCAATAATACTGTCAATCTCCTGCCACGTTAACTGATAGTGCTTGTAAGGGTTTTTTGCTTCAATATGTGTTTCATCAATATGCAGCTCAACGGTACTGCCACTCGCGCGGCTTAACATTTGACGTGCTATCCACCATGGCCGACGATAGTAAAAAGCTAAACACTCAACCACCGCAAGTAGGATCAGGAAGTTTCCTAAATAATGCTCTGTCAGCCCATAAATACTAAATAGACCTAGGGCGATGAGTAATACGAGTAAAAAATATTTGGGTTTATTGTGATCGCCAAGTTTAATCGATTCATCAAAGCATTCTTGAAAATACGGCTTATCTAATACAAATTTTTCTGTGTACATATACGCTCCTAACGTTTGGCACATTGTACCGTATTGCTTTGCAGGGCGCATTAGCCGTACTCTAGATCTCTGGTTTAACAGGTATTAATACCATTTATTAATGCAGCAAAATAAATAAAATTTTTGGTATTACCAATTTTTTTGTGGTGTTTTAGTGACAGTTTTATGAGGTTATAAATAAATAACCTTAGATATTCTCACCTTTTATTTTGAATATTTTTCATGTTTATGCTGTTTTAAGTCTTTGCTTCTTGTCCTTTAGTTATTAACCGTATGATTTTTATATGCAATCTGTTTTTGGTATTACCAATTTACAATGTTATTTACATGTGATGATGTTTTGGTATGATGGGTGAATAAATATTTATAAAAAATGATTATTAACGCAGGTTGTATTTGTCGAGAGACTAAAGGGGAGAGTTATGGATATAGGCGCATTGTTAATTCAGGCAGCTAGCCTAATGCTAACGGGCATGATTGGAGTCTTTGTGTTTTTATCTATTTTAATTTTGGCCGTGACGAATTTGTCTAAGCTCGCCAAACCAGACACAGAAGCTCCTACCGTTCCAACCACGCGTCGCCAGCCGTCAGGCGGGGTGCCGAATGCTCATATTGCAGCGATTAGTGCTGCAATTACGCAATACCGAACAAAACAATAATAGGGGTCTTTCATGTCACAATTAAAACTTACAGAGCTAGTTTTACGAGATGCTCACCAGTCTTTGCTTGCAACCCGTATGCGCTTAGAAGATATGTTACCAATCGCAGAAAAGTTAGATAAAGCAGGTTACTGGTCAGTTGAGTCTTGGGGTGGAGCGACCTTTGATTCGTGTATTCGTTATCTAGGTGAAGATCCTTGGGAGCGCATTCGCGCTTTAAAAGAAGCGATGCCAAATACCAAGCAGCAAATGTTATTACGAGGCCAAAACTTATTGGGCTATCGTCATTATGCCGATGATGTTGTTGAAAAGTTTGTAGAGCGTGCGCACAAAAATGGTGTGGATGTATTTCGTATTTTTGATGCGATGAATGATGTAAGAAATTTAGAAACAGCTGTGAAAGCCGCGATTAAAGTGGGTGCTCATGCACAAGGCACTATCTCTTATACGGTGAGCCCAGTACACACTCTTGATATGTGGTTAGCGCAAGCAAAACAGCTTGAAGATATGGGGTGTCACTCAATTTGTATAAAAGATATGGCGGGTTTACTTAAGCCATATGATGCCGAGCAGTTGATATTGGGTCTAAAAAGTACCGTATCAGTGCCTATTGCAATGCAATGTCATGCAACGACAGGGTTAAGCACAGCGACGTATCAAAAAGCGATTGATGCGGGTATTGATATGCTTGATACCGCAATTTCGTCAATGAGTATGACTTATGGGCATAGCGCGACGGAAACCATTGCGGCTATTACTGAAGGGACAGCCAGAGATACTGGGCTAAACTTAGCTGAACTTGAAGAAATTGCGAGTTACTTCCGTGAAGTACGTAAAAAGTATGCCGCGTTTGAAGGCAGCTTAAAAGGGGTTGATGGTCGAATCCTCCTGGCACAAGTACCAGGTGGTATGTTGACGAACATGGAAAATCAGCTTAAAGAGCAAGGCGCAGCTGACAAACTTGATGATGTACTAAAAGAAATTCCAAAAGTTAGACAGGATCTAGGCTTTTTACCCTTAGTTACGCCCACATCGCAAATCGTAGGCACCCAAGCTGTATTGAATGTACTTACTGGCGAGCGCTATAAAACCATCACCAAAGAAACCGCGGGTGTATTAAAAGGTGAATATGGTTCAACACCTGCGCCGGTAGATAAAGCGTTACAACTTAAAGTGCTGGATGGTGCTGAAGAAATACAATGTCGCCCAGCGGATCTGATCAAGCCTGAGCTAGAAAGCTTACATACTGAATTGCTAGAGAAAGTAAAAGAAGAGTCAATTGAACTTGCTTCAGAGCAAATTGATGATGTTTTAACTTATGCGTTATTTCCACAGGTTGGCTTAAAGTTCTTGAAAAACAGACACAATCCAGACGTGTTTGAACCAAAGCCAACGTTAGTCGAGTCCAGTCAATCAAAAGTACAAAACAAGCCAACGCCAAGTAAAGCGAGCCCTGAGCGGTATAGCGTACAAGTTGATGGCAAAGTCTATGACGTTGTGGTTGCGGCTGGCGGAGAGCTAAAAGAAGTTAAAGTAAAAGACAGCGAGCTTATTCCACAATCAGCATCGGTGAGCTCGTCAGATACCCTCAATGCGCCGTTGGCCGGTAATATTTTCAAAATGAAAGTACGCGCTGGCGATGAGGTTGCTCAAGGTGATGTGGTACTGATCATGGAAGCCATGAAGATGGAAACTGAAGTACGAGCTACCTCAACAGGTACTGTATCAGAAGTCTTTGTTGCTGAAGGTGACTCAGTTGCAACTGGCGACGCCATGATAGCATTGGCTTAGGAGCTGATATGGACGGATTATTGAATTTATGGCAAGCCACTGGCATTGCCAACTTCACGCTGCCCGCGTTAATTATGATGGCGGTTGGCTGTGGTTTATTGTATTTGGCCATAGCAAAAGGGTTTGAGCCCCTGTTGTTAGTACCCATTGGTTTTGGGGCAATTTTGACAAATATTCCTGTGGCTGGTTTAGCTGATCCCGGCGGGTTGTTGTATTACGTTTATTACATAGGTATAGACAGTGGTGTATTCCCGCTCTTAATTTTCATGGGGGTGGGCGCAATGACCGACTTTAGTGCGTTAATTGCGAACCCTCGAATGTTATTTTTAGGTGCTGCTGCGCAGTTTGGTATTTTTGCCACCTTGTTTGGTGCCATCGCGTTAAACTATGTACCTGGTTTCGAGTTTACCCTTAAAGATGCATCGGCTATAGCGATCATCGGAGGCGCGGATGGCCCAACGGCAATTTTCTTGGCCTCAAAATTGGCGCCTGAGCTGCTTGGAGCGATAGCTGTTGCTGCGTACTCTTATATGGCATTGGTTCCTATTATTCAGCCTCCTATTATGCGTTTGCTAACGACTCCAGAAGAGCGCTCTATTGCGATGCCGCAATTACGTGTGGTCTCTAAAAAGGAAAAGATTTTGTTTCCGTTGATGGTACTTAGCTTAACCATCTTATTTTTGCCCTCAGCAACCCCCTTAGTTGGCATGTTTTGTTTAGGTAACTTAATGCGAGAGTGTGGCGTAGTTGACAGGCTTAGCAATACCGCGCAAAACGAGTTGATTAATATCACAACCATATTCTTGGGGTTAGCCGTTGGCTCTAAATTAGCGGCTGAGCATTTCTTAACAGTTGAAACATTAGGTATTTTATTGCTTGGCGCATTGGCATTTTCAATCGGAACTGCATCGGGTGTATATATGGCTAAATTGATGAATCGGTTATCAAGTAACCCTATCAATCCGTTGGTGGGTGCTGCAGGGGTATCTGCGGTACCAATGGCTGCACGAGTGGTTAATAAAGTTGGTCTCGAAAGTAACCCGCATAACTTTTTATTAATGCATGCGATGGGCCCTAATGTTGCAGGTGTATTAGGTAGTGCAGTAGCAGCGGGGATACTCCTTGCATTAGTAGGCTAAGCCGACAGAATTTTAACGTCTCCAACCGACTGCGCAGTTTAGGCTGCGCTTTTTTTGTTCCTCATTTTTATGATATAACAGGAACAGTTAAGAGATAGAGGGGAGTAGCACAATGAATGTATTGATCATATTAGGGGTATTATTTGCTACTTTACTGATCTTGATACCATTATTGGAGCGTTATCAGCATAAATTGGGGCTGGATAAAATGCAGCGTTACAGCAAGTATATATTTCCGCTTGTTATGGCGTCACTCGTGGTTAAGTTGATTTATGTTCTGTGGAATGAGTAGAGGAGCGCCACAGTTTATAGCTAAGGGCTACTCATAGCAGTAAACTATGTGCGTATGTAAGGTGGTAAAAGTACGGCATATAAGCCACTGCCCATCAAAGTTTGACTGTTTTACATGGGCCGTGTATTACTCTATTTATTGAGTACCCAAGGTATATGTTTTTGTGTAATTAATATAAAAAAGGCGCTACAGCGCCTTTTTTTATTGCCGCTGGTAAGTGTTATTCGCTCATTTCGGCTTGCTGTAAATGCGCTTGAATAAACTGTGTGGCATCGGCATAGTCGTGATCGAGCCTATCACGCAATGCAATAAGCTCATCAGCGGTTAAATCACCCGCTTTACACTGGCTTTCAAACTCGATGGCAGTTTCGGCTACTTTTTCTGCCCCAATCGTATTCGAAATCGATTTAAGTTGGTGGCATGCTTCAATGATCGCAGCTTGGTCCATGGAGATCACAGCACCGTTTACTTCTCTGGTTAACATGCTGCTTTGCTCTAAGTACATACGGAAGAAGCGTAATTGCTTTGCTTCATCATGATTAACATATTTGTTAAGAGTCTCTAGATTAACTGCTGGCGTCACCAATACTTCAGGTTCACTCGGTAGTTCCTGAATAAGTGGATTGTTGGACTCTTGAGTCTCTGGTGTATTGGTATGGTTGGTACTCACGTCACTGGCTGTAGAGTCTGGCGCTGGTAAGTCGTTAGCGTGTTTTTCTTGCCACTTCATCAATGTCGCTTCAAGTACGTTCAGCTCAACTGGTTTTGTGATGTAATCATTCATACCTGTGGCAATACAGCGTTCTTTTTCACCTTTGAGTGCGTTCGCGGTGACAGCAATAATATAGGGCTGAGCGTTAATATCGTCGCTTTGCTCTGCAAGATCACGAATTCGCGTAACCATATCGTAGCCAGACATTTTAGGCATATGTAAGTCTGTCAGAATGATAGGGAAGTTACCTTTTTGCCATACTTCAAGGCCTTCTTCACCATTTTCAGCAACTTCTACGCCATAGCCAAGCAAATGTAATTGATCGGTAAGTACTTGCTGGTTCAGTACGTTGTCTTCAACCAACAGCACGAGTTTATTTTCAGCACGTGCCTGATCCACGTTAAGATAGGTATTCATACTACGTGACGGTTTAAGTGCTTTCGGTTTGTGTAGTCCTGCAGCGACCATGACAGAAGTCATGAATGAGCTTTTACACAGTGGCGCCGCATTGAGGTAGAAAATATTCTCATGGTTTACAGCGGCTTCATCCATCGTGCTTAGCACGATGACTTGTTGCTTGTTGTTTTCTAATGAATACAGTAATGAACGTAATTGGTCATTGACTGGCGCCATACCTTCTAAGCCATCTAAAACCCAAATAACGCCTTCTTGATACTGGAATTCGTCAAATTCATCCATTGATCCTAGGGCCACAGTACTTGCCCCCATGAATGATAAATAACGGCATAAAATATTACGCCTGTCATTATTACCTGTCAGCACAACAACTCTTCGTTGCCCGAGTTTACTCTTATGTGCGTATTCAACTTTACCTTGCGTGCTAAACGGTAATTCGACAACAAATTCGCTGCCCATACCAATGTCACTATTGACTTGTATCGACCCTAACATTAACTCAATAAGACTCTTACAAATCGATAAACCTAGGCCTGTACCACCAAACTCTCGGGTAATAGAGCCTTCCGCTTGAATAAACGGGTTAAAGATTTCACGTAACTGAGTTTGTGTCATCCCTTTGCCGTTATCGGTCACTCTAAAGCGCAAGGTATAATGTTCAGAGGTATTTTGTGCAACTTCAACGGTAATTTTGACAAACCCTTGTCGATCACCTTCTGTGCTAGTGAATTTTATCGCGTTGCTACATAGGTTATACAATACTTGGCGAACACGAACGGTATCTCCCACGAGGTTGTTTGGAATATCTGGTGCAATCGCGAGCTGTAAGTCAAGTTTGCGTTTCTTAGCAACTGACGAGAGTACGCGTGCGACTTCTTCAATGGTTTCTGACACTGAAAACACACTGTTGTCGATTTGCAGTTTACCCGCTTCTATTTTAGAGAAGTCTAAAATATCATCCAAAATGCCCAGTAGTGAGAAGGCAGAATCACGGATAATGGTGGTTAAACGGTGTTGCGCACCATCAAGTTCTGTTTGACGTAGTAGATCAATGGTACCAATGACGCCATTCATTGGGGTTCTGATCTCATGGCTCATGGTTGCTAAAAAGGTGGTTTTTGCGTCATTGGCGCGTTCAGCATTGAGCGTGGCTTTTTCTAATGCGAGTGTACGTGCCTGTACTTCAGTTTCAAGGCTGGTTTGTAGTTGCTTAAGCTCTTTTTGTGACTCTTGGTTATTATCAATCACAGACTGCACTTGATGCAGTACATTGTTAATGGCAAAGGCGATGCTTTCAAGGCCAAAACCCAAATCACTATTTAGATGTACACGGTAATCTTGTTTATCGACTACCAGCTTTAGCTCAGCCTCTAACTTTTGGGTGTCATTATTAAGCTGCAATACAATGCGTTTTTTTGCGACAGCGGCTAATAAAAAGGCACAAACTAACGCTAAAGCAAAGAGTGCGTACCCCATCATTGGGCTTTGTGCCGAGTCAGGTGATTGATAACGTAACACCAGTTCACCAATGGCTTGTTCGTCTAATTTTAAAGGCTGATAGACCGTAACTGTGTTCCCTTCAATAATTTTCTTTTGCTGTGAAATTGCCGCCACTGGGACGCTGCTTGTTTGAAAGATAAGTGACGGTTCAGCCATACCCGTTGAACTATACAAATAGATATCAACATGGGGAGCGCCTTCTTTTATACCTTGAAGAATTTGTTTCGCCTGCGAAAACCCTGTTTTCATCATTATATTGGCAAGGGGCGATGCGAGTTCATCGGCTTGTTTTTGAATATTAGGTACTTGATCTACCTGACTGGCTTTAGGCAGCATATAGGCCGCAGCAGCACAAATGGCCCCAGTAACCAGAGCTATTATCAGTATGAGAGGCAGTAGCCCAGCAATTTTTATTGGAGATGAATTTTGCATTGAAATGTTCCGATATTTCGCGACACAATGTTAAAGCTAACTTAAAGCTTAATATACGGACAATCGTATCATTGTCTGATGGCTTTTTCTCTACGTTTTTACGGTAAGCGACCTGTTTTAATCAGATAAAAGGCTAACTTAGGTTAGCTGAACGTAAATTAAGTTGTGTGAAACTTAGCCATTTTAAGCAATAAATTAATTCCGTTGTTTGAAAAATATTCAAACGAGCAGAAGTTTGAAAAAAAAGTTGACTTGAAAGGGCAAAACCCGTTTAATACGCCGCACGCCCAGATAGCTCAGTCGGTAGAGCAGAGGATTGAAAATCCTCGTGTCGGTGGTTCGATTCCGCCTCTGGGCACCATTTTAAGGTGCGCCGACTTAGCTCAGTTGGTAGAGCAACTGACTTGTAATCAGTAGGTCATCCGTTCGACTCGGATAGTCGGCACCATTTCCTCGCTAGGAATAAAAACATAAGCAACAAATTTTGCCCAGATAGCTCAGTCGGTAGAGCAGAGGATTGAAAATCCTCGTGTCGGTGGTTCGATTCCGCCTCTGGGCACCATTTTCGGTGCGCCGACTTAGCTCAGTTGGTAGAGCAACTGACTTGTAATCAGTAGGTCATCCGTTCGACTCGGATAGTCGGCACCATTTTCTTGCTAGGAATAAAAACATAAGCAACAAATTTTTGCCCAGATAGCTCAGTCGGTAGAGCAGAGGATTGAAAATCCTCGTGTCGGTGGTTCGATTCCGCCTCTGGGCACCATTATTAAGTGTGCCGACTTAGCTCAGTTGGTAGAGCAACTGACTTGTAATCAGTAGGTCATCCGTTCGACTCGGATAGTCGGCACCATTTAATTCGGCGTAAGCCACAAAATTTGCCCAGATAGCTCAGTCGGTAGAGCAGAGGATTGAAAATCCTCGTGTCGGTGGTTCGATTCCGCCTCTGGGCACCACTTTTCCTTAGCCTTTATCTAGATTTTAAATTACCCTTTACCTACAAAAACACTATTTCCCTATAAAACTCTATTTCCGTCGCTAATGACGGAGACGATTTTGCGAACGCCAGAAAGCAAAAAACCGCGATAAAGAAACATACCTGCTTTGAACGAGAAAACAGCAGCTTGATTTTATGACTCGTTACTAATTAAAAATACAACGCCTTGACCCAGTTCTCTTTCTCATTTTCCTTTTTTGTCTCAAAGGGAGAGTTGCGTTGTTTTTTATGACATAGTAAGCGCAGTTCGGCTAAAGTATGAATATAGTAATTTACACTCTTAAGTTAGATTCAAATGGCAATGAAAGTCTGCTAAATATTTTATCTTTAATACCGATATAACGAAGAGTTACTCCAATTAGGTTAATGGAGTGGTCTAATATGTGTCATACAGACTTTAAGCTAACTTGACGGAGGTTTTTCTATTTAGTTATGCTAATGAGGAATATCTAATAAGGTTGGAGTTAAGTTGGGCCTTTAAAATTGACGAAGGATTAAGACAGCTTGGTATTAAGCGTGAAACGTGTGATAAGGATAATGACATGAAGATTGACGCAAGTGCAGGGCTACTCCTGCACGCAAAAAACAATCAGGTTACTGATAGAATAAAAAATGTCGGCTCAAGCAGTAAGGAAGCTCTTGCAGTAGATCCAGCCACACAATTTATCAGCTCAGAACCGACACTTCCTACTGAACAAATGCGAGCCAAGTCTGACAACGGCAAATTGACAGTAATTAACTATAAGAGTAACGGTAAACTCGATCTACCCGCTAGATTTGAAGCGCATCGAGAGTTAATTGAGCGTGTAGCAAGCTCCACCAGCACGTTGTATTTGCATGATACGCCAGCTGCCGCAAATAAAGTTGCAGAAGAGTATGACAAAACGTCTACTGATTTGTACGTTCAAAACCCAGAGCTACAAAATAAAAACTGGGGCTTTTCAATTGACGGTTCGGGTAAATTGATTGCAACAGGCCACCTGAACCAGGCTGATAAGCAGCTTGTTGAAGAGGCATTGAATGGTAATGACAAGTTAGTCAGTGCAGCTAAAGACTTTAAAAACAAATTTTTAGAAGGGCTGGAAATAGAGCGTGGCAGTTCAGGCACGAGTCAGTACTGGGGTAAATATGATGTCAACGAAGGGAACTTTGCTGAGATTATCGATTTTAAAGAAATGATCACACAAAGCCGAAACAACGATAAACAAAGAGAGGCCACAGGCTATTTGCTCAATAAGCGGGAGTGGACAATTAATATAGCTGACCAGCTTAAAACAAGCGCTGAGCCGTCTTTTACTAAATAAACAGTGTAATCGGTAGACAGTCGCCCTCCGGTGCATCTAAATTGCGGGTGCGCACTTGATAACAGATCTAAATTAGAAATGTGGCCCAGCTTAGCTATAGAATATTGACTCCAGCAATACCTATGGAAGCTTTAAGGCCACTTGAGATGCCGCTCATTAGTGTACTCATCATCTTATTGTGACAACGGTAAACTAACAAATACTTCGGTCCCTAAATTGTCATCTGTTCTATATTCGATAAAGCCACGCTGAACTTCGGTCAGTAATTTTGCGGCATAGGTACCAACGCCCGCATGTTCGGGCTTCCCATAAGTAACAAATTTATCAAAAAACTGTGCCCTAATAGGTTCTGGTACCGGATCCGGATTATGGATTTTTAACACTAAGAATTGGTCATTTTGCGTTGAACTGAGTTTGATGGAAGGGTCGCTCTTTGTGCCTTCTAGTGCGTTTTTTAGCAGATGAGTAAGCAATGCATGTGTGATGCTTTGTTCACCAAAAAAACAACCTTCAGTATCGATAGTATTGTGAACGGTAATTTGCTTTTGATTGATCATAGTGGCGAGCGGGCCTAACGTGTCTTTTATAAGTGCACTGAGCTTATGCTGTTTTGGGGTAAGTTTGTATTCTTGCTGTTCTATTTTATTGAGCGCTGAAATACTGTCGATATGAAGCTGTAGATTTGAACAACTTTGCTGAATAAAGTCGATATATTGCTGGGCTTTTTCTGCATCATGTAGGTGATTGACCAATTGTTCGGTTGAGTTTTTGATATTCGCAACGGGCTGTATGAGTTCGTTTTGATTGAGATTATCAAATTCATCGCGTAAACGGGCATTCTCTAGCATGGTGTCGATTTGAGTACGCATGATACGATTAGACTCGATACTGCGACAATGTGCTTGCACCCTTGATTTGACGATAGCTGGATTTGCAGGCTTGGTAATATAGTCAACAGCGCCGAGTTCCAACCCTTTAATAATATGCTCGGTTTGTTCAAGGGCAGATAAAAAAATCACCGTAATGTGCTGTGTACTCGGATCACTTTTTAAACGTTTACATACTTCTAAGCCGTCCATTTCAGGCATCATAATATCCAGTAAAACAATATCGGGCTGTGGATCTTTAGTACATATCTGTAATGCTTTTTTCCCGTTGAGTGCTGCTTTTACCTTATAATCTTTGCGTAAAATATCACTGATAATTTTTATATTGTCAGCCACGTCATCGACAATAAGGACATGGATATCATCGCTGGGTGTCACTGCTGGCTCTGGTTGTTGGGAGCTTTCTTTACAGGGTCTGACTGGTTTGGTTAATGCGCGCTGTAATCGAGATGCCAATATTTTACTTGAAAAGGGTTTAACCACATATTCAGACACACCGCATTGAATGGCTTTGACAACATGGGCTTGTTCTATGGTTGCAGAGGTCATTACGAAGGGGATTTTTGCAGTGCGAGCGGTTGTTCGTACTTTCTTAAGAAAATCAATGCCTGAAAATTTGGGTAAGTCCCACTCTGCAATGATCAAGTTGATGTCATTGTATTCAAGCTTTTCTAACGCATCTGTAGCATTTGAGCTTTGGATAATATCGACATGGCTGAGCTGATTAAGCACATTGGCAATCATCGTTCGAATGGTTTCAAATGGCTCAACAACAAGGACGGTCAGTGGCTGAGAGGGTGAGATAGTGACCATAAAATGCTCCGTATAGGTCTGTTTTTGACACGCGCTACAGCGTGTTAATGTACGATATTAGAACTACTCGACCACGTAACTGAGCAATTGATAAACAATTTCACTTGGTTTTATTTTGCACATGTTATTATTATGTGTCTATAGGATGCTGCATGATAATACTAAATTCTTATTGCTATTATGCGGCGTAAACCTAAGGTTAATCACAACATTATTTTGGTGATAGCGAGCCTGACATTGATATGTGATGGCGAGCAAAAAAGCAGTTCACCAAGCCCCAAAATACAAGGAGTATAGTGGATGCTGCTGCTTTTGCGCTTAAAAATGGTGCTTGTATGTGCATTATTGTGTATTGCAATGTGTGTATTAAAGGTTGAAATAGCACAAGCAAACTCGGTAAATCAGTTAAAAATAGAAAGTATCTCGACTTATAACGGGTTATCAAACCCACAAATTTATGCTGTTACAAAAGATCATCAAGGCTTTATGTGGTTTGGTAGCGCTGATGGTATATTACGTTATGACGGATACCAGTTTACGACGTTTAAGCATGACTCAGAGCATGCCAACTCTTTATCTGCAAACAGTGTTGGGGTACTGCTTTTTGATAGTAAAAACCAATTATGGGCAGGTACTTGGGGTGGTGGGTTAAACTTATATCAAGGTAATAAGACCTTTGAGCACTTTAAACATGATCCGCAAAACCCACGATCGTTAGGTGCCAATAAAGTGCAAGCGTTGTTTGAAAGTCGCGATGGCACATTATGGGTAGGTACAAATGGCGGGGGACT
This sequence comes from Pseudoalteromonas sp. MSK9-3, assembly GCF_003590335.1. Taxonomy (GTDB): domain Bacteria; phylum Pseudomonadota; class Gammaproteobacteria; order Enterobacterales; family Alteromonadaceae; genus Pseudoalteromonas. Next base: position 48,548 of record NZ_MIET01000024.1, read on the forward strand.
CAATAAGCTAGACTCAGATCAAAGTGGCTTTCAGCGCTTTACTCATGATAAACACGACCCATCAAGTTTGGGAAATAATCGGGTTTGGAGTATTGCAGAGGGCCTAGACGGCGGGATTTGGGTAGGTACGTCTAACGGGTTATTTAAACTTGATAGAAGCACGAATACCTTTACGGGCTTTGGTGTAGGACTTGGTTCTTTAGATCATTCAGAGATAAGGCAAGTGTCTGTTGATACATCAGGCAGGATTTGGGTTGCGACACGCAGCAGTTTTGGCTTGTTTGACCCTCAAACTAAGGCATATCAAACCTATAACCTTGCAGACCAAAGTTTGCCCAGTGTCACGAGCTTGCTGCATTATCAAGATGATATTTTATTGTCGACATTTGCAGGTATTTATCGCTTTTCTCCTGCGCAGCGTAACTTTGTAACCGATCGCCATACAAGCGCTAACGCATTGCTGCAAAACCGTGATGTGCGCCAAGTGCTTATAGATGATACCGGACTGTTGTGGGCGGCCACTCGATATTCAGGTGTGATCAAAGTGTTTCCTCATCCACCCGCTTTTACCTCACACAAAAATTATCTGCAAGATTACTTACTTTCAGGGCTATTTAATCAAGTGTTGTCGATGGCATCCGCTTCAAAAGGAGGGGTGTGGTTGGGCACGGGCAGAGGGTTGGTGCATTTTGATGGTCAGTCTGACTTTAAACCTTTTGCAGCGCGCGAAGCGCTGACAGGGAGTTATCGATTAAGGGTGCATAGTTTAGCTCGAAGTAAAAACGGCCATTTATATGCCGGGACTAATTATGGTCTCTATCGTGTCGATGAGGCGCAAAATAAATTAATTCAACTGCCACTTTTTTGGCTCAAGAATCAACGCCAATCGGTTGAACAAATTAGCTTCGATAACGAAGGCTATGCATGGTTGGTTATTTCGGGCAGCGATCAAGTAATACAGTGGGATCTCGAAACGATGGATTACTCTGTGCATATGGCTAACATAGATCCGAGTCTGGTGTTGAGTGATAGCCAAAATAATATTTGGGTGGGCACCGAAGGTGATGGGGTTTATCAGCTCAATCTCGAGGATAAAACGCAGCAACAGCACGTTATGCAGCAAAGTGATAGCAGTTTAAGTGATAACTATATTAACTTTGCTATGCAGCATAAAAACAAAGTGTGGTTTGGCACTAACAACGGGGTGAGTAGTTTTGATTTAATGTCTAAACAGTTCCAACGCTTTTCAAATACGACTTCAGAGTCGAGTTTTTCCGTACAATCCATCGTGGCAGATAGTCGCGATTTCTTATGGTTAGCCACCTCTAGTGGCGTATTGAAGCTGGATACCCAAAATGGGGTGTTTCACCAATTTACAACCAATGATGGGTTAGCGAACAATCACTTTTTAACCAATTCTAAATTGTTACATAAGGGGCAAATCTTATTTGGCAGTATTGATGGGATCACGCGCTTTAAGCCTGAAAATGTGGTGGTTAACACCACGGCACCCCAATTGGTATTTACGCATATATTGGTTGATAACACACCCATTGACCACGGTACAGATACCGTGCGATTAGAACCAGAACATAGCTCAATCAGTATTGGTTTTGCTGGGCTTGATTATCAAGCAAGCGAAGATAACCGCTATAGAGTGTGGCTGGAAGGGCATAATGTAGCATGGAGTGATATTACTGCTAATCACAGTGTGAGTTATCGAGATTTACCCCCAGGCGAGTATCGGCTAAAAGTGCAAGGAAGTAATAACCATGGTGTTTGGAACTTAACTGGCATTGCACTCAATATTATTAAGGTCCCTGCGTGGTATCAAACCTTATGGTTTCAAATATCTCTGCCTGTTGTTATTGGTTTACTGCTGATTGGCGCTTTAATATGGCGTCTGCAGCGATTACGAGTGGCCAGTCAAAAGCTTGAACACAAAGTCGCACAGCGTACAAAAGACATTGTTGTACTGGGAGAAGTGGGTAAAGAAGTTGCAGCGACCTATGACATGCAGACAATTTGCCAAACGATATACAACCATTTAATAAACACCTTACCGTGTGATTTTTGCGCCATCGGTATTTATCATAAAGAACAGCAATATATTGATTATATTTTTGCAGTTCAAAAGGGGGAGCCATTTGATGCATTGATCTCTCAGACTCAATTAAGGGGCAGCGCTGATGTGTATTGTGTGACGCAAGCACAAGAGTTGTACGCCGACAATGATGCGCTGTGGCAGCGTTATGATTTTGACGCATCAACCAGCTTAAATGGCGAACAGACCAAAACTGTATTGTGTGTACCGTTAGTTGTTGATGGTCGAGTTTTAGGGGTTTTTACGGTGCAATCAGACGCTGAATACGCTTACAAAGAAACTCAGCTAAGTATTTTGCGAGTGATCGGTAATCATCTTGCAGTGGCATTGGCCAACTCTTTATCTTATAGCGAATTGAAAGAAGCTGAACAGCGATTAGAACTGGCGATGCAAGGCGCGAATGCGGGTACCTGGGAATGGGATTGTCACAGTGGTTTATTGATGACAAACGCAATTTGGTCGACCATGCTAGGGTACATGGAGGGGGAGCTCGAAGTGCGATTTGGTACTGGAATTTCACGATGGCGACAGCTAACGCACCCTGATGATATAGAACAGGCAGAACTGGCATTAAATGATCATATAAAGGGCAAAACCGACACCTACCGTTGTGAATTTAGAATGCGTACAGCATCTGGTGAATGGAAATGGATATTAGGTATTGGTCGCTGCGTGCAATTGAAAGATGGACTCGGGCGTCAAGAAGTCTTTGGTATCAATATGGATATATCGGATGCAAAACAATTAGAAGTGGCGTTAAAAACGGCAAAAGAAACGGCAGAAAATGCAACGCAAGCTAAGTCTGATTTTTTATCTAATATGTCTCATGAAATTCGCACACCGATGAATGCGATTATTGGTATGAGTTATTTAGCCCTTGAAACTGAACTTGACCGTAAACAACGTAATTATATTGAAAAGATTCACCGCAGTGGTGAATCTTTACTAGGGATCATCAATGATATTCTCGACTTTTCTAAGATAGAAGCCGGTAAATTAGACATTGAGTCTGTGCCTTTTTGTTTTGAGCAAACCGTGGCTGATTGTGTGGGGCTACTTAGTATCAAGGCGCGAGAAAAAGACCTGACCTTTAATGTCTTTATTGACCCTCAATTACCGGTACAGATGCGCGGCGATCCGCTCAGGATCACGCAAGTACTGCTGAACTTGGGCAGTAATGCTATTAAGTTCACAGATAAAGGCGGGGAAATAACCCTCGATATACATCTTAAGACTACGCAGGAACACGTGCTTGAGGTTGCAGTTGCGGTTATTGATTCTGGCATAGGGGTGACAGAAGAGCAGCAGCAACGTTTGTTTCAGTCGTTTAGCCAAGCCGATACATCGACAACGAGAAAGTATGGTGGAACCGGGCTTGGTTTGGCTATTTGTAAAAACTTAGTTGAATTAATGGCTGGGGAGATCGGCTGTCAAAGTACAGTAGGCGTGGGGAGTACATTCTCGTTTACGATGCAATTACTGGATGATCGCAGTGTGCAAGCGCCTGTTGAAAAGCTGCCAATTAACTCGGCGATTATTATTGACGATAATCAGTTTTCAAGCCGAGCGAGTGCGGTATATTTGCAAAAATACAATATTAAGAGTCACTGTATTACCTCAACAGAGCAGTCTAAATTAATGCAGTTAATCGATGACGTGGCACTGGTATGTGTGGATGAGTATGTACAAAGCAAGCATCAAATATTAGAGCAGGTTAGGGCACACAACCCAACACTGCCAGTGATTGTTATGAGTGACTATGACTGTGATGTTGCGGAGCAACGTTATGCAAATTATACGAAGTTAGCATGTATTGCAAAGCCGATTTTTCCTGCGTCTTTGCAAGAGTGCTTATATCGATTATGTATGATTGAGAGTAAGCAGTCTTCATTTGATGAAACGGAACTTGTGCCCCCTTCTTTGGCTGGTGCTAAATTATTGTTAGTTGAAGACAATGACTTGAATCAGGAACTGGCCGTGGCTTTGTTATCGAAGCAAGGAATTGATGTTTGTGTTGCAGAGCATGGTAAACAAGCATTAGATATGCTTGAACAGCAAGACTTTGATGGGGTGCTTATGGACTGTCAAATGCCTGTTATGGATGGGTATGAAGCGACTCGTGCCATTCGTAAGCAGCCTAAATACGCAACCTTACCCGTCATTGCGATGACTGCGAACGTGATGACACAAAGTCAGCAAGAGATTGTTGAGTGTGGTATGGACGATATTATCGTTAAACCAATCAATGTGAGTAAAATGCTGGCAACCCTCATGCAATGGATAAAAGTTGCGCCCCAGTCTGTTGTATTGCCGGTTGCGTCAGAGAGTAGCGACAATTCAGCCGCTTTATTGATGCAGATCCCACAGCTAGATTATCAAGCTGGATTGGCGATTTCCTCAGGAGATAGTGCGCTCTATAAAAAGTTATTACAGCGCTTTTATAATAAGCAGCAGCACTTTTCTGCAGAGTTTGACACGGCATTGAGGGAAGTGAGTTCTGGCCGTGATATTCAAGCTGCTACGCGGTGTGCACATACATTAAAAGGCACCGCGGGTAATGTTGGCGCAACCCAAGTTCAGCAAGCTGCGGCTAAGTTGGAGTCTGCGTGCGAGCAGAGTGTTCCACAGTTAGCACATCAAATCGCTGAGGTTGAGGTTGCGCTTATGCCAATCATTACCGCATTAGCTGATATTTTTTCTATGCTCAGTGAAAAAGAGTCGTCTGCAGTTCCGCCTTTGGTGGGTAATAGCGAAGTGGATGATACGCAGGTATATGCACTGTTTGCGCAGTTAGAAGAGCTACTCGCAGAGTCGGATATTGAAGCGTCAGATAAAATTGAGGAGTTACTGCATTTACTGCAGCAGACGCCTTTTAAATCGCAGCTAATTAAATTGGGGGAAGTCGTTGATGATTACGATTTTGACGATGCCACTGCGTTATTTTATACCCTGAAAAATACCTACAAAGAACCACAAACAGCTGTTTAGCAATTAAACAAAACAGGTTTTTATACAAAAGTTGCCTATCACCTCAAAAAATAGGCAACTTAATCCATCACATTGATTGTTTATCAGTGTCAGATCAGCGAAAATAGTCTTCAATCATGATTAACAATTATAGGTTGCCCGACACAGAGCAGAAACTCGCTCTTGGAAAGGTAAGACGCAACCTGTGTAAAATTAGAAGAACCTATTAATGTCACACACTGTAATTACGCAAGAGGTCTCTAAAAGACGTACCTTTGCTATTATCTCGCACCCAGATGCGGGTAAAACCACCATCACTGAAAAAGTATTATTGTTCGGAAAGGCGTTGCAAAAAGCGGGTACTGTTAAAGGTCGCGGCTCAAACCAGCATGCAAAATCGGACTGGATGGAAATGGAAAAAGAACGTGGTATCTCAGTGACCACTTCCGTAATGCAGTTTCCTTATAATGATGCTTTAGTTAACTTACTGGATACACCGGGACACGAAGACTTCTCTGAAGATACGTACCGTACGCTTACGGCGGTAGATTCATGTTTAATGGTGATAGATGCCGCTAAGGGTGTAGAAGATCGTACCCGTAAGTTAATGGAAGTAACCCGTTTACGTGATACGCCAATTGTTACCTTCATGAACAAACTTGACCGTGATATTCGCGACCCGATGGAAGTGTTAGACGAAGTTGAAACTGAGTTAAACATTGCCTGTGCGCCAGTAAGCTGGCCAATTGGTTGTGGTAAAGAGTTTAAAGGGGTTTACCATATTCACCGTGATGAAACGATTTTGTATCAAACTGGTCAAGGCCACACGATCCAAGAAAAGCGTATCATTAAAGGGCTAGACAACCCTGAACTAGATGCTGAAATTGGCTCAGAGCTGGTGGAGCAACTACGAGAAGAACTAGAGCTGGTTATTGGTGCATCACATGAGTTTGATCATGAGCTCTTTTTAAAAGGTGAATTAACTCCAGTCTTTTTTGGCACTGCACTAGGTAACTTTGGTGTTGACCATATGCTTGATGGTTTGACTGAGTGGGCACCGACGCCCATGCCTCGCCAGACAGATGATCGTGAAGTAAAAGCGGATGAAGAGAACTTCTCTGGTTTTGTATTTAAAATTCAAGCCAATATGGATCCGAAACACCGTGACCGTATTGCATTTATGCGAATTGTATCTGGGAAATATAACCAAGGTATGAAAATGAATCACGTCCGCTTAGGTAAGCAAATCAGTATTTCTGATGCGGTGACGTTTATGGCCGGTGACCGTGAGCGTGCGCAAGATGCTTATGCGGGCGACATTATTGGTTTACACAACCATGGTACGATTCAAATCGGTGATACTTTCACACAAGGTGAAAAGCTGAAGTTTAGCGGTATTCCTAACTTTGCCCCTGAGTTATTTAGACGTATCCGTCTTAAAGATCCTCTTAAGCAAAAGCAGTTATTAAAAGGCTTAGTACAGCTATCTGAAGAAGGCGCTGTACAGGTATTTAGACCGCTAGCGAATAATGACCTGATTGTTGGTGCTGTTGGTGTGCTGCAGTTTGATGTGGTTGTGGCCCGTTTAAAAGCGGAATATAACGTAGATGCGATATATGAAAGCGTTAACGTACAAACCGCGCGCTGGGTAAATTGTAGCGATGAGAAAAAGCTGGCTGAATTTAGACGCAAGTGTGAAACCAACTTAGCGCTAGATGGCGGTGATAACCTAACATACGTTGCGCCAAGTCGAGTGAATCTAAACTTGTCTATGGAACGTTACCCTGAGGTTGAGTTTCACCATACACGCGAACATTAATATGTATTGAGCCAAATGATGTGAAGTATTATCAACTGGCTTTAACCGTGTAAATTAAGTGATAGATTTATAGTGTGCTGTGCAGTTGAGCAAGCTCCTAAGCAGCACATAATAGGACGAAGAATGAATATTAAAACGATATTAATTGAAAAAGCCAATGCGGCGATGGGTGCAGCTGGTATTCCTGAAGGTTCAAACCCAGCAGTAACGCAAAGTACACGCCCACAATTTGGTGATTACCAAATTAATGGCGCAATGGGTGCGGCAAAAGCACTGAAAACCAACCCGCGCGAACTGGCACAAAAAATTATTGATAATTTAGACGTATCAGACATTGCTGAAAAAACAGAAATTGCAGGTCCTGGGTTTATTAATATTCACCTAAAGCCTGAGTTTTTATCAAATAGTCTTGTGGCAGCAAACCAAGACCAGAAATTAGCGGTTGCTGAACATAGCCAGCCACAGAAAGTCGTGGTTGATTTCTCTTCGCCTAACTTGGCGAAAGAAATGCATGTAGGGCACTTACGTTCGACGATTATTGGCGACTCTGTCGTGCGAGCTTTAGAGTTTCGTGGTGATACGGTAGTGCGTCAAAACCACATGGGTGATTGGGGTACGCAGTTTGGTATGTTGATCGCACATTTAGAAGACTTATTAAATCAAGGTGTTGATTTAGAGTCTGTGGCACTCGCTGACTTAGAAACATTTTATCGTGATGCGAAGAAGCGCTTTGATGACGAAGAAGGCTTTGCCGATAAAGCCCGCAATTACGTTGTAAAGCTACAAAGTGGTGATGCACATTGTCAGAAATTATGGACTTTGTTCATTGACACCTCTGTAAAGCATTCTGAAGAAGTGTATCAACGTTTAAACGTAACGCTTACGCGCAATGACATCATGGCTGAAAGTGCTTATAACGGTGAACTGAATGCGATTATTTCATTGTTAAAAGACAAGAACATTGCGGTCGAAGACCAAGGTGCGCAAGTTGTATTTTTAGACGAGTTAGCGAATAAAGATGGTGAGCCATCGGTATTTATTGTGCAAAAATCTGGCGGTGGCTTTTTATATGCCACCACTGATTTAGCTGCATGTGACTATCGCTCAAATAAACTGGGTGCAGACCGCATCTTAATTTTTGTTGATGCCCGTCAAAGTTTGCACTTCAACCAAGTTGAGTTAACTGCGCGTAAAGCCGGTTTACTGCGTGATGAAACCAGTTATGAGTTCAGCCCATTTGGCACCATGATGGGCAGTGATGGTAAACCATTTAAAACACGTACTGGTGGTACCGTTAAACTTGCGGACTTACTCGAAGAAGCCATTAGCCGTGCGACTGATAAGTTAGCTGATCGCGAGTCAGGGTTGTCGGACGCCGAACGTGCTGAAATTGCCCGAAAGGTGGGGATTGGTGCGGTTAAGTATGCTGATTTATCTAAGCACCGTACCAGCGACTATATTTTTAACTGGGACAGCATGTTGAGCTTTGAAGGCGCGACGGCACCATATCTGCAATATGCTTATACACGCGTACGCAGTATCTTCCGTAAAGCTGACATAGATAGCAGTGCCTTAACTGCGACCATCAATATTGAGCAGCCACAAGAAAAAGCGCTGGCAATTAAGTTGTTACAACTAGAAGAAGTGTTGGATCTGATGATCAGTGAAGCCACACCACACGTATTATGTGGTTACTTGTACGAGTTAGCTAGTTTGTATATGACGTTCTACGAAGCTTGTCCAATCTTAAAAGACGATGTGGCAAGTGATGTACGAGATAGCCGTTTAGTGCTGTGTAACTTAGTTGCCAATACATTACGTACCGGCTTAGATTTATTGGGTATTGAAGTAATGGAGCAAATGTAATCTACATTTGTATGCATTAGGACAACCCCTGATTCGATAAATTAAAGCCGCATTGCAACCTTGTTGATGCGGTTTTTTTGTAAGGAAATACCATGAAGCTTGAAGATATTCGCCGCGAGTATAGTAAAGGTGGGCTGCGCCGTGAGATGTTAGCTGATGAACCCACTGCGCAATTCGAAGCGTGGTTACAACAAGCCGTCGACGCAAAATTCAGCGACCCTACCGCCATGGTTGTGGCAACCGTTGATGAAACGGGCCAACCCTCACAGCGTATTGTGCTGTTAAAGCATTTAGATGAGAAAGGGTTTGTATTTTTTACTAATACGGGATCGCGTAAAGCACAAGAGCTTAAAGGTAACAATAAGGTGAGCTTACACTTCCCTTGGCATGCCATTGAGCGTCAAGTGATTGTGTATGGTGAAGCTAAACCGCTTTCGACGGCTGCGGTTGCCAAATACTTTTTGTCTCGCCCGCAAGAAAGTCAATTGGCTGCATGGGCATCGCAACAATCACGCCCAGTTTCATCTCGTAAAGCCTTGATGGAGACATTTCATGCGATGAAAGCAAAATTCTCTAATGGCGATATTCCGCTTCCTGATTTTTGGGGGGGGTATTGTGTAGAGCCAAGCAAAATCGAGTTTTGGCAAGGGGGGGATCATCGCTTACATGACCGGTTTATGTACATTAAGCAGCCAGATAGTACGTGGAGTATTGAACGGTTGAACCCGTAATGCTGCTAGGGGGTCTGTAACATGCGCTTTTTTGATAGTCATTGTCATCTAGATTTTCCTGAATTAGCTGAGGGGCTAGTAGAGCATTTAAGCGAAGCACACAGTGCTGGCGTGAGTGATTTCTTAGTCCCCGGTGTGACATTGGCACAAAGTAAGTCTTTAGTGGCATTTAAGCAGCAGTATGCAAGTTGTCATATTGCGCTGGGCTTGCACCCCTACTTTATTGCTCAGCATCATGATGACCATTTTGCTGAGCTTGCCGAGTTTGCAGCGGCGCATGTAGAGCGACTTGTTGCGATTGGAGAGTGTGGCATAGATGCGACATGTAAGCAGTTAGACTTTCAACAGTCTTTGTTTCAGCAGCACATTACACTGGCCAATACACTAAAGTTACCATTAATTGTTCACCACCGACAAAGCCACCATTTGATAGCCCAAAGTTTTAAACTCACTCCCCCGTTATATGGCGGCGTTATTCATGCTTTTTCGGGATCGCTGCAACAAGCGCAGTACTATATTCAAAAAGGGTTTAAGTTAGGCGTAGGCGGTACGATCAGTTATGCAAGGGCGAACAAAACCAAGAGGGTTTTTGCTCAAGTGCCACTCGATGCATTGTTATTAGAAACAGATGCCCCCTCTATGCCGTTAGCCGGTTATCAAGGGCAAATAAATGTACCAAAACGTTTAGCTGAGGTGTTTACTCATTTGTGCCGTTTACGTGATGAGCCAGTCGATACCATTGCAGAGCAGCTTTATGCGTCGTCTTGTGCGCTTTTTCGAATTTGACGTTTTACTTCCCAGCGTTTTAAACCACGGCCAATCTGCCAAGTAAACACACAGGTGATCATTAACATAAGCAATACCATTCGGCCTAGCTCATGAAAATGCTGGTGGCTTTGAGCCATCGCAGATTCAGTTAAATAGACGACACTGACAAAGCCGATTGGCTGCTCGCTCGCATCAACAATTTGTACAATAATGGGCGTTTTTATTTTGCTGATCCCAGGAAGTGCAGTTGGTAATCCTTGAATATTTTCTTGTGGGGTAAAACCATCATTACTGATTTTTAACTTACCCTGTTGGCTATAAATACTGACTCCCATCACAAAGGGGTCATGGGCTAAATGGTTGGTGAGCTTTCTTAACGCTGGAATGTCATCGCGCTGTAGTGGCTGAGCAGCATTGAGGGCAAGTTGTGTGGTGAGGCTTTTAGCTGCACTGTCGGCTTGCTTATGAAGCAGTTGGTGTGATTCAAAGCTGGTATTAAACGCGATTTTTGTTAATAAAATAAAGCAGCCTGCTGCAATAATTAACCGGATCATTCTACGGCCACGGGAGGAGGTGATCAAATCGATAGCTTGTGTATTTTTCATAGTGCCCCTGATGTTTGCTGACAGGTTACACCTGAGATGGTAAAAAGGGTCAGCACGTTACTTAGGAGCCAAACATGTCGCCCGTTAGTCTTACTCACCTTAGTGAAAAACCCTTGTCACAGGTCCTTACCTTAACAAAATGGTATCAAGTTGAAAATGCACAATTGCATTTGAAAGATAAAGCCCCTTTGCGTCAACAAGGGATATTTATCAGTGTATTTGGCGATGAGCTAACAGCAATGAGTGCCGTTGCACTACTTTCGTTTGCTGCACAGTATAAGGTTGTGGTGTCTTCTTTGTGCTTGTATCAACCCGACTCTCAATTGCCTGCGGGGTTAGTATTACATAGTGATAGTCACTTGAGTGACACCATGATGAGTGAGTTTCGGCATGGATTGAGAGGGGTCGCAGCGGATCAAGGTTTGCAAGGCACATGTATTACCAATCCAGCTGATTTAAAGCAAAAAGGCCTCATGGTGATGGATATGGACTCTACAGCCATTACGATAGAATGCATTGATGAAATCGCGCGGTTAGCCGGTGTGTATGACGAGGTTGCAAGTGTGACGGCACAAGCAATGGCTGGTAAATTGGCATTTAATGACAGCTTGCATCAACGGGTGGGTAAGCTCGAAGGTGTTGAGTTATCCCTTATTCAAACCTTAAAAGATGATTTGCCTTTAATGCCTGGTATTCAAGCTTTATGTCATATATTAAAAAGCCATGATTGGCATTTGGTAATAGCATCCGGTGGTTTTACTTGGTTTGCAGAGGCACTGCAAAAGCCTCTTCAGTTAGATGCGTATTATGCCAATGAATTGGAAATTTCCGATAACAGATTAACAGGTCATGTGATTGGAGATATCGTTAATGCGCAGCGCAAAGCGGATATTTTATCGGATATTAGAGCTAAATTAGCGTTACCTAAGCATCAGTGCGTCGCGATTGGTGATGGCGCTAATGATTTAGTGATGATGGCTGAAGCAGGTATTGGTATTGCCGTGCACGGTAAGCCCAAAGTGGTTGCTCAAGCCGATGCGGCAATTTGCCAAGGGTCATTATTACAAGTGCTTTATTTACTCGCTATACCAGCGAAATCGGATGATTAATACAATAGGGCATGTGTTGTGCGGGTTACGCTTATAAAACAGAGCTGTCACTCAGTGAAGCAGCTCTGTATGTCACAACATGAAAAAAGGTTTGGAGAGCGAGTTAATCTTGCAATAAATTACCGGTATTAATTGCGATCTTTCTAGGCTTGAGTGCTTCAGGCACTTCACGCTGTAGATCAATTATTAGTAAACCGTTATCTAATTCAGCACCAAGGATGCGAACATGATCCCCTAATTGGAACTTACGTTCGAAGTTGCGCTCAGCAATACCTTGATGGATAAATTGTCGCTGCGCAGTGTTATCATTTGCGGCTTTTTCACCTTTAACCAATAAAGTGTTATTTTCTGACTCGATAGACAATTCAGCATCATTGAATCCGGCAACAGCCATGGTAATTTGATACCTGTCGTTATCTAGTGCTTCAATATTGTATGGTGGGTAGCTAGGTTGCTTTTCGCCATTGCGCTGTGCCGCTTCCATTAACGATGATAAGTGGTCAAAACCAATGAATGAGCGGTGTAGTGGTGTTAAGTCGATAGTTCGCATATTTGCATCCTCATAAAGCGATTAATGATGGTGTTTATTCTTTTTGATAAGCAATAAACATCAATATAAACATATAGTTAATTTTAATTTTGGACCCTGCCGGCGTCCTAAAACATATCTATGGTCAGCGTAGAGGTATTTCAAGGAAAAGTTTTAAATTAATTTTTTATACTTGCTTAACCTACTGACTTAATTTGCATTTTGATTGTGAATAAAGCGAGGTTTTGAACTAAAGTGACATGAAGAGCTGTTATTTTCCTTATTAAAAATACTGTGATCTAGCATGTCATAAAAGAAAAGGGATTCAGAATAGCCCAACAGTAAAGCGTGTTAATTTAGGGCTCAATTTAATTGGAAACAGGACTCCGTGTGCTATCTAAAAACTTACAACACTATATACGGCACACTGTTATTTATACGAGTTTGATCATCCCTATCAGGCGACTTTTTTACTCAGGTCCATGGCAAAAATCGGTTATTCATTACTATCAACGGAAATACCCGCTAAACGTCACAAAAAATGATGTGTTGAACGTACCATTGTCATCAAGTGTATTGCTTGCACAGCCAACAGATCTTATGCTGGATACCTTGCTCGAAGCACATTGTCTTTGTGGCTTACAAATTAAGCCAAACGTCTGTGATCAGTTGAGTCGATTGTTTATAGAATTGAACGTAAACTTTTACGAAAACCCGCATAGAAACCACTCGATTGTTAGGGGCTTGGCAGAAGATCCTCTGGTAATGGCACTTGTGAGTTATTATTTTAAGTCGACCCCAGAGTTAGACAGTTCTTATTTTGTTCGAACTTTACCAGAGCATGAACATGCAATTACACGAGCAACCACGTTTCATCGTGATTTCCCTGATTTTATTTCACTTACTCTGATGGTGTATTTATCTGATGTTGATGGGGAGTGTAGCCCTCATGAAGTGATCCCAGAACCCTTTATGCTAAATTCATGGCGAACCATGTTAGGTGATTTTGGGCGGATATACGCAAGTAAAACGACTAGAAGCACGCCTGTATCGGTTGTGGCAGCAAAGGGGCATGTTGCGTTAGAAAATATTCAACTTTTACATCGACGTGCTGTAGGTAAACAAGCGAGGGAAGTGATATTTCTTAATTACCGGTTAAGGAAGTCATCGAAGTAGTGCAGCAAAATAAACGTGTGGCAGGTTTATTCAATGGCTGAAATACAGCTTTTACATAACTCTAAATAGGCATGAATGTTGTCGCAGGCCCAGAGTTGTTGGCGTTTTTGTTCTTGTAAAATAACGGTTTTAAACTCAGTAAAGGGTATGTCAGAAAAGTGAGATAGATAATACTCGAACGCTTTTTTGACCGTTCTGTTATCTAATGCGGCATCACTAATGACGGAGTCGCTTGCATCGATTAACAATCGCGTGCACACAACAAACCGTTCGTTTGGTGCACTCTCTTTTTGAATTCTGGCCATGCGCTCTTTTAGCATTAATTGCTCTTCTTTTGCTAACTCCATAACAATGCCGCCCAAATGCGTTTTTTGGCGACTTGCGGACTCTAATTTAGCATTGGCACGTTTTAGCTCTCGTTTTATGTTTTCACCTCTAACAAACAGTAAAATCATTAAAAAAACTGAAAAAACGATACCACCGACGACAGCCATTGACATAGTGCACCTTTAATTACGTTCAGGGTTTCTCTCATTATTGTTTATAAAGGGGCTTATTACAAAGAGGGACGTAAGCGCATTAGCGTATAATATCTAGCACGTTTAAAAGTGCTCACGGTGTTTTAAAAACGCTCGACTGGTCAGACCTTTTTTATAACGCTTCTCAAATGTATATTTTTGTATAAAGTTTAGACTCTAGTTTGCGGTTGTTTAAGGCAATAATACGCAGATTTTTGACAGTACAGCTTGATTTTGGTACCGTATTGTCCAAATTTGGTATGACCAATTTACCTTTTGGTTTTAATACTCCAACTTACTGATGGTTTCAGCGGTTGGCAATACACCTAAATTCGGCGATTGATTAATGTCTTTAAAGATAAAAGCAGCTAAGTTATCAGATGTTATTTTGGAACAACTCGAAAACATGATCTTAGAAGGGTCATTGATGCCGGGTGCTAAGTTGCCGCCAGAAAGAGAGCTTGCCAAACAGTTTGATGTGTCTCGCCCTTCATTACGAGAAGCGATTCAAAAGCTAGAAGCGAAAGGACTGGTTACACGGCGTCAAGGTGGCGGAACGTATGTAAAAAATCAATTAGAAGAAGGGCTCACTGATCCATTGTTTGATTTGATCAGTAAACACCCTGAATCTCAATTTGATTTACTTGAGTTTCGTCATGCGCTGGAAGGTATTGCTGCTTATTACGCCGCATTACGCGGTACCGGCACTGATTTTGAAAAAGTACAACATAGTTTTGATCGTATTGCCTCTGTTCAAGGTGATTTAGCACAAACGGCGACCGCGATTAACACATTTCATTTTACCGTAGCAGAAGCGTCACATAATGTGGTGTTACTGCATTTAATGCGCGGAATGCAAACGTTATTGGAACAAAATGTATTGCAGAACTTAACGGTTCTAGTACAAAAATCAGATGTCAGTGAGCAGCTGGCTGAACATCGTAAAGTGTTAATGGATGCTGTGATCAATGGTAATCCAGAGCAAGCACGGTTAGCGAGTAATGCACACTTGGCGTTCATTGAAGAAGCCTTATTACAAGCAGGTAAAGAGCGCTCTCGAATAGAGCGAAGCCTAAGACGGACCAAGCAACAGTAATTAAGTTGGTTTGTTAAAACTGAATAAATAAATTCGTATTTTAAACATAAGGAACACTCCATATGTCTGAAGTCAATAAATTTGACGTAGACGCGTTAGAAACCAAAGAGTGGTTGCAAGCGCTTGAGTCGGTAGTAAAAGAAGAAGGTGTAGAGCGCGCTCAGTTCTTGCTAGAGCAAGTTTTAGAGCAAGCACGTCTTGATGGCGTTGATATGCCAACTGGCATCACGACTAACTATGTAAACACAATTCCAGCTGATAAAGAGCCAGCTTACCCGGGCGATGTGAACATTGAACGTCGTATTCGCTCTATCGTTCGTTGGAATGCGATTATGATCGTATTACGTGCGTCAAAGAAAGATCTTGAGCTTGGCGGACATATGGCGTCTTACCAGTCGTCAGCAGCATTTTATGAAATGTGTTTTAACCATTTCTTCCGTGCACCAAATGAAGTCGATGGCGGTGATTTAGTTTATTACCAAGGCCATATTTCACCAGGTATTTATGCACGTGCTTTCCTTGAAGGGCGTTTAACTGCTGAGCAACTAGATAACTTCCGTCAAGAAGTGGATGGAAAGGGGATTTCTTCATACCCTCACCCTAAGCTGATGCCTGAATTCTGGCAGTTCCCAACGGTATCTATGGGCTTAGGTCCAATTGCATCAATTTATCAAGCGCGTTTCTTAAAGTACCTTGATGGCCGTGGTATGAAAGATACCTCAGCACAGCGTGTATATGCGTTCTTGGGTGATGGCGAAATGGATGAGCCAGAATCACGTGGCGCAATCTCGTTTGCTGCGCGTGAGAAGCTAGACAACCTATGTTACTTGATCAACTGTAACCTACAGCGCCTAGATGGGCCAGTAATGGGTAACGGTAAAATCATTCAAGAGCTAGAGGGCCTATTCAAAGGTGCTGGCTGGAATGTGATCAAGGTTGTTTGGGGATCAGGTTGGGACAAGCTTCTAGCTAAAGACACAACTGGTAAGTTACTTGAGTTGATGAACGAAACTATCGACGGTGACTATCAAACTTATAAAGCAAAGAATGGCGCGTACGTACGTGAGCACTTCTTTGGTCGTTACCCTGAAACAGCAGCATTGGTTGCTGATATGACAGATGACGAAATTTTTGCCCTGAAACGTGGTGGACACGAGCCGTCTAAATTATTTGCAGCCTTTAAAGCAGCGCAAGAAGAGAAAGGTCGTCCAACGGTTATCCTAGCTAAAACTGTAAAAGGTTATGGCATGGGTGAAGCGGCAGAAGGTAAAAACATTGCACACCAAGTTAAGAAAATGGACCTAACGCACGTTGAGCATTTACGTTCACGTCTAGGACTAGAGGACTTGGTGACTGACGAACAGCTTAAAGATTTACCGTATTTAACGGTAGAAGAAGGCTCGAAAGAATATGAGTACCTTCATGCTCGTCGTAAAGCGCTACACGGTTATACTCCGCAGCGTTTACCTAACTTTACACAAGCTCTGACACTACCTGAAGTTGATGCGTTTGCGCCATTATTGCAAGAGCAAAAGCGTGACATTTCTACCACAATGGCATTTGTTCGTGCGCTTAATGTGTTGCTGAAAGACAAGGGTATTGGCAAAAACATCGTGCCAATTATTGCCGATGAAGCACGTACGTTTGGTATGGAAGGTTTATTCCGTCAAATTGGTATTTATAACCCGCATGGCCAAAATTATACGCCGCAAGACCGTGATATTGTTTCTTACTACAAAGAAGAAACATCAGGTCAGGTATTGCAAGAAGGTATCAATGAGCTAGGTGCTATGTCTTCATGGGTTGCTGCTGCAACGTCATACAGCACCAGTGATTTGCCAATGATCCCATTCTATATTTATTACTCTATGTTTGGTTTCCAACGTGTTGGTGATATGGCATGGATGGCAGGCGATCAGCAAGCTCGTGGTTTCTTATTAGGCGCGACAGCAGGTCGTACAACACTAAACGGTGAAGGCTTACAGCATGAAGATGGCCACAGTCATATTCAAGCTGCAACAGTGCCTAACTGTATTTCTTATGACCCAACGTTCGGTTATGAAGTTGCGGTAATTATGCAAGATGGTATTCGTCGTATGTACGGTCCTGAGCAAGAAAACGTGTTCTACTACTTGACGCTAATGAACGAGAACTATCATCAGCCTGCAATGCCAGAAGGTGCTGAAGAAGGTATTCGTAAGGGTATCTACAAACTAGAATCTAATACGGGTGAAAAAGCCCATGTTCAGTTACTGGGTTCAGGTACTATCTTAAACGAAGTACGTAAAGCGGCTGTTATTCTAAGTGAAGAGTACGGTGTTGCTTCTGATGTTTACTCGGTAACCTCATTCAATGAGTTAGCGCGTGATGGTCAAGCGGTTGAACGTTTGAACATGCTTAACCCGCAAAACGATGCGCAAGTGCCATATATCGCCACTGTGCTAGGTGACTCACCAGCCATTGCTGCAACAGATTATATGAAAAACTACGCTGAGCAAGTACGTGCCTTTATGCCAAGCTCTTCTTACAAAGTGTTAGGTACTGATGGCTACGGTCGCTCAGACAGCCGTGAGAATTTACGTCGTCATTTTGAAGTGAACGCGGGTTACGTTGTGGTTGCTGCGCTAACAGAGCTTGTTAAGCAAGGCAAAGTAGAATCATCAGTGGTTGTTGAAGCGATTAAGAAATTTGATATCGACACAACAAAAACTAACCCACTTTACGCATAAGAGGTTTAATCATGACAATCGAAATTCATGTTCCTGACATTGGCGCGGATGAGGTTGAAGTAACCGAGATCCTAGTAAGTGTGGGTGATACAGTAAGTGAAGATCAATCTTTGCTTACCGTTGAAGGTGATAAAGCTTCTATGGAAGTGCCTTCTGCACATGCTGGCGTAGTGAAAGAAATAAAAATTTCAGAAGGCGATACGGTTGCAACCGGGTCGTTAATTATGGTCTTTGAAAGTCAAGGTGCAGCGTCTGCTGCTCCTGCGGCTGAAGTAGCGACGCCTGCTGTGGTGGCAGAAGTCGCAGCCCCAGCTGCTAGCGCAGAGCTAAAAGAAGTCCATGTACCAGATATTGGTGGTGATGAAGTTGAAGTGACCGATATTATGGTTGCTATTGGCGACACAGTTAGCGAAGACCAATCAATTTTAAACGTAGAGGGCGATAAGGCCGCTATGGAAGTACCAGCGCCATTTGCGGGTACTGTTAAAGAGATCAAAGTGAACGTTGGCGATAAAGTATCAACGGGCAGCTTAGTGTTTGTTTTCGAAACGGCCGGTTCAGCGCCAGTTGCAGCCCCTGCGGTTGAAGCAGCAGCGCCTGCTGCACCAGTAGCCAGTGCCAACAAAGAAGTGAATGTTCCTGATATTGGTGGCGACGAAGTTGAAGTGACCGATATTATGGTCGCGGTTGGCGATACAGTCAGCGAAGACCAATCAATCTTAAACGTAGAGGGCGATAAAGCCGCTATGGAAGTACCTGCACCATTTGCTGGTACAGTGAAAGAGATTAAAGTAAACGTTGGCGATAAAGTATCAACGGGTTCATTGGTATTTGTATTTGAAGTAGCAGGCAGTGCGCCAGTTGCAGCACCTGTTGCGCAAGCAACGCCAGCACCTTCTTCACCAGCACCTGCAGCTAAGCCTGCATCAGCGCCAGCGGCTTCTAATGTTAAAGAAGAATTTGAAGCGAACGCATCTTATGCGCATGCCTCTCCGGTAGTGCGTCGTTTAGCGCGTGAGTTCGGTGTAAACCTAGCGCGTGTTAAAGGCACTGGCCGTAAAGGACGTGTGGTTAAAGAAGATGTACAGAACTATGTGAAAGAGCTGGTTAAGAAAGTTGAATCAGGTCAAATCTCTAACAACAACTCTGGTGGTGGTGAGCTTGGTCTTATCCCTTGGCCAAAAGTTGACTTTGCTAAATTTGGTGAAGTAGAAGAGAAGAAACTATCTCGTATTCAGAAAATTTCAGGTGCAAACCTGCATCGTAACTGGGTGCAAATTCCACACGTAACCCAATTTGATGAAGCGGATATCACAACGCTTGAAGCATTCCGTAAAGAACAGAATGTCTTAGCAGAGAAGAAAAAGCTTGGCGTTAAGATCACTCCACTTGTGTTTGTGATGAAAGCGGCAGCCAAAGCGTTGGAAGAGTTCCCAACGTTTAACTCATCACTGTCGCAAGATGGTGAAAGCTTAATTCTGAAGAAATATGTCAATATTGGTGTTGCGGTTGATACGCCAAATGGCTTGGTTGTTCCAGTGTTTAAAGATGTGAACAACAAAGGCATTATTGAGCTATCACGTGAGTTGATGGATATTTCTAAGAAAGCCCGAGATGGTAAGTTAACCGCACCAGACATGCAGGGCGGCTGTTTCACAATTTCAAGCTTGGGTGGTATTGGTGGTACGGCATTTACTCCTATCGTCAATGCACCTGAAGTCGCTATCTTAGGGGTTTCTAAATCAGAAATGAAACCTAAGTGGAATGGTAAAGAATTTGAGCCGCGCTTAATGGTGCCGCTAAGTTGTTCATATGATCACCGTGTAATTGACGGTGCATTGGCAGCACGCTTTACTGTGACACTCGCTAACTACTTAAGCGATATCCGTCAGTTAGTAATGTAATTTGCTGTCCCGCCTCATAAATAGGCGGGACATCTTTTTGTGTGAATGATACAATTTTTAAACTCTCTCTGCCTTGTACCAAATATTGAGTATGTGGCAGGCATTTTGGTACGGATACTCTTTTTGAGTACAGTCCCGTTCGAATAATAGTTAAGGTAATAACATGAGCAACGAAATCAAAACTCAAGTTGTTGTACTAGGCGGTGGTCCTGGTGGTTACTCAGCAGCATTCCGTGCTGCGGATCTAGGTTTAGACGTTACACTAATTGAATCTCGCAACACTCTAGGTGGTGTATGCTTGAACGTTGGTTGTATCCCTTCAAAAGCATTACTTCACGTTGCTAAAGTCATTGATGATGCAGCTGAAATGTCTTCACACGGTGTTACATTTGGCGCGCCGCAAATTGACTTAGATAAAATCCGTACATGGAAAGAGTCTGTGATCGGTCAGTTGACTGGTGGCCTAGACGGCATGGCTAAAATGCGTAAAGTAAGCGTAGTGAGTGGCTATGGTAAATTTACCGGCTCTAATACGATTGCAGTTGAAGGCGAAGCGGGTACTACGACAGTAACTTTTGACAACGCTATTATCGCAGCCGGTTCTCAACCAGTTAATCTACCTTTCATCCCAGAAGATGATCGTGTAATAGATTCTACTGGTGCATTAGAGCTTAAAGACGTACCAGAGAAACTACTTGTTTTAGGTGGTGGTATCATCGGTCTTGAGATGGGTACGGTTTATCGTGCACTAGGCTCTCAAATTGATGTGGTTGAATTTGCTGATCAGCTAGTACCTGCTGCAGACAAAGATATCATTAAAATTTACCAACGCTACGTGAAAGACAAGTTTAACGTGATGTTGTCGACTAAAGTTGTTGCTGTAGAAGCGAAAGACGATGGTCTATATGTGACGTTTGAAGGTAAAAAAGCACCTGCAGAACCAGTACGTTATGACAAAGTATTAGTGGCTGTTGGCCGTACGCCAAATGGTAAGCTGTTAGATGCTGATAAAGCGGGCGTCAATGTTGATGAGCGTGGCTTTATTAATACTGATAAGCAAATGCGTACCAACGTGAATAACATCTTCGCAATCGGTGATGTTGTTGGTCAGCCAATGCTTGCACACAAAGCGGTGCATGAAGCGCATGTTGCTGCTGAAGTGATTTCAGGTCAGAAGCACTTCTTCGACCCTAAATGTATTCCTTCAATTGCATACACAGATCCTGAGATTGCATGGGTTGGTGTTACTGAAAGAGAAGCAAAAGAGCAAGGCCTTAGCATTGAAACTGCGGTATTCCCGTGGGCTGCATCTGGTCGTGCTATCGCTTCTGCGCGCACTGAAGGTTCTACAAAGCTTATCTTTGATAAAGAATCTGGTCGTGTTATCGGTGGTGCAATGGTCGGTATTAATGCCGGTGAAATGTTAGGTGAAATTGGCCTAGCCGTTGAAATGGGCGCGGATGGTGAAGACCTTGCGCTAACAATTCATGCTCACCCGACATTGAATGAGTCTATTGGACTTGCAGCTGAAATATTTGAAGGGTCAATCACTGACTTACCAAATAAAAAAGCAGTAAAGAAAAAGTAAGCTTTTGCTTTTAAAGTAAAAAACCCAGCATTAGCTGGGTTTTTTTATGTATACGATACAATCATAAACATTTAGAAAACATAATGATAAGTTAGTCCGATATGATTACCATCTATACTTGGAACATCAACAGTATTGACGGTCTCATTGATACTCATGCCAAACGCTCTATCTAAAGTGACCTTATCAGCGTTATAAGATATTGATACGATTCTTAATTCAACCCAGCTATTTGGGTTTTCAAATTGGTAACCAACAGAAGCAACTAAACCTGCTGACGACTCAAATGAGGTTTTTGCATCTATCATGCTCCCCATCTCAACCTCAAATTCCGTATTTAAATGGTAAGTAATACCTACACCTACTTTAAATGCGTCATTAATTTGATAATAAGGAATAATATCGAGTGCCCATCGAGAAAAGCTGATATCGGCATTGTCTGCATTATCAGAGTCGAAATGGTAACCAAGGTTAGTTTGTAAAGACCAAAGGTTATTGAATGTGTACTTAGCGCCAGCACCGAGATTAATTAGACCACCAGCTTTAATACTTTGACTTGGGCCATTTTCATACTCTAAATCAATTAACTCATCACCACCTGTGGTGATCCCAGCATAAACTGAGTAAGCTAGGTTATTCTCAATAGGAAGAGAAGTATTTTCTGCTGCATTGATGTTAAAGGCAAAAGGAAGTAGTGCACACGCTGCAAAACTTTGTAATTTCACGATATATATTCTTGTGTAATTGTAAAGGATTGGCATTGTAAAGGGTACGGATAGGAAATCAATACACAGTGCCTACAACACTGTGTATTATCATGTTGAAGTGTATTATTTTTTCTTTCTATACTTCACGAGTTCATAATCGAACTCATCGGGGTATACGATTAAGCCATCTTGATCTGGGATGGGGAACACTGCGATAGCAAGTTCGTCTTCTGCTAGGCCGTCAGTCCATTTAGCATGCCATTTCTTAAGTGATATTGACTGAGGTTTACAGTCTTGCCAGTCGCCAGTAGCCCATAATGTGGCAAACTCTTCATTAGGCCAAATAGGCACACAATCCTCATCATCACTATTTAGCATAACGCAACCGTGTTCATCAGTTAGGATCCATACCAGTTCTGTGCTTGAGACTTCTTTGATTAAGTATTTGTAACGTTGTGTATTGTCATTGCTGAGAATAGAGTTCATGCGTTGTTGATCAATAGAGTGTGTCATGACATACCTCTTTTAAATAGTTGTGTGCTGATATTCATCATTATTTTAAGCTTTTGCGATACAGTACGGCATCATGATCGCCACGAGGGTCGTTGTAAATATAGTTTTTGATATATTTCATTCCAATGTTTTTCATGACTTTTAAAGAACCATGATTTTCCACAAGGGCCGTTGCAGAAAGTGCTTCTAACTCAGGGTGCACTTTACAAATGGTATTGGCAACTTGTTGAGCAGCCTCTGTTGCATATCCTTTGCCCCAAGATGATTGCTTAAAGCGCCAGCCTAGCTCTAAATCTAACGTATTACTATCACCTTCAAAGAACCCCATAGGTCTTACTAGGATCCATCCTATAAATTCGTTATTTGACAATAGGCTGGTATGCCAAAGCCCCCAGCCTTTTGCTTTATTTGTAAACGAGATTAATCGAGGAATATAAGTCTCTTGTATATCGGCCATTGAATTGGCGATGCCACCGTTAATGTGTGCCATAACAGCAGGATCTTGATCAAGTTCAAATAGTAATTGGGCGTCGTCTTGCGTCATAAGGCGAAAATGTAATCTTGCAGAGTTTTGAATATTCATCGAGGCTCCTTACTGTTTTTATATCTGAATTTTATTACAATACACGCTTGATTGTTTTGAGGGTATCTAGTGAGTAATTCTGTATTGGCCTTGCGCCAACAACAAATCGCGGTTGCGAGGCGTGAATATAAAGCCAGAGGATCAAGGTTAAACCGATGTGAAGCGTGTTTACTTGCGCAGCACTTATGTATTTGTGATGGCATTACTGTAGCAGATACTTGCCAGAGTGCTGTTTGTCTCATTATGTATCACAATGAAAGCTTTAAACCATCGAATACTGGGCGACTGATCGCTGACATTATACCAGATAATTACGCTTTTAGATGGGACAGAACAGAACCAGATCCAAAATTGATCGAGCTGCTGAATAATCCGAATTATTTTCCGGTTATTGTTTTTCCTGTGGATGACAGAGAGTCTGAACTGGCGAGAGTGATCACTAAAGTAGAGGGTATTGAGGGGAAAACGCCGCTTTATATTTTCTTAGATGGTACTTGGCGCGAAGCTAAAAAAATGTTTAGAAAGAGCCCTTACCTTGATGCGTTACCTATTTTATCGATATCACCAGAGTCGTTATCTGATTATCAATTGCGTGTCGCTGCACATGAACATCAGTTGGGCACTGCTGAAGTGGCATGTGTGGTATTAGAGCAAAATCAAGAGCAGGACGCTGCGCAAAAGCTGACGAGCCACTTTATCGACTTTAGAGATGCATATTTAAAGAGTAAACGAAAAAAGCTGTAATGATGTGCCGAACAACGAAATCAAAAATGGTTTTAATCGGTTAGCTGTCGTGAGAAAAAAGAAAGCGCGCGACTCGTGAGAGCCGCGCTGACGGAATCTTCTAAACGCATCCTGCAATGTTGATCTGATCAACTCCTAAAACTGTCCGCATCCGTGGCTTCGCTTGGTGTTCTGTTTCTGCGAAAATTAGCGTCACTGCTAAGGTCCTGTACTGTCCTTACACACTATATTCATCCGATGAACATGGCTGCCTGCCATTCGTCCGTAATATACGAAAATTCGTTTATTAACGATGATGCCTGCTTCAAGGCTTAACGTATGTCCTAGTATAATCCCTTAAAAGATACTTCCTGTATAACTCCTGATCACTTTGTGTGATTTGTCCTTTTGTAGCCACAGCATCCAGCTGTTTGTCCCTGTTGTGCTTGCCACTTCCTGTAGCGTTTCCTAAACCTCAGCATCCGGCTGATTGTCCTTTTCCATTTTAAAGTTGCTACATCCAATAGCGTTTCCTAAATCTCAGCATCCGGCTGATTGTCCTTTTCCCTTTTATGTTTGCTACATCCTGTAGCGTTTCCATAAACCTCAGCATCCAGCTGATTGTCCTTTTCCCTCTTAAAGTTGCTACATCCTATAGCGTTTCCATAAACCTCAGCATCCGGCTGATTGTCCTTTTCCAATATATAGTTGCTACATCCTATAGCGTTTCCTTAAACCTCAGCATCCGGCTGATTGTCCTTTTCCATTATATAGTTGCTACATCCAATAGCGTTTCCTAAACCTCAGCATTCGGCTGATTGTCCTTTTCCCTTTTATAGTTGCTACATCCAATAGCGTTTCCTAAACAACCTCAGCATCCTGCTGATTGTCCTCTGTCATTGCGTCCGACAATTTCAAATAAGCTACACTGAGTACAGCTTTATCTATTCCTGAGCTATCATCTCCTTGACTACGAGATAAAGTATAGAGAGTTTTTGCGGGTACAAAACAAGTAAAAGTGCTTTGAATTATTGATGAATAGTTAAGCTTTGCATTAAATTAAATATAAACAATGACTTACTGTTTGTTTGGTGCTATTTTCAGCACTGGTATCATTGATCTCCACATGAGAAGTAAGATATTTCTCACAAGCAACTTCTGATTTGGTGATACAGTTATTTGCAACAACATAAAGCTAGTTCTATTCAGAGGGTGTTTTTTAGCATCATAAGATATATTATTAGCTGATAATAATTATTGTTTTTATCTGGAGGCTTTAATGAAAAAAGCATTAGCGATTGTTTTTACATCTTTGACGTGTTTACCCGCACTGGCAGCAGACGAAGTTAATATCTACTCTTTTCGTCAACCGTTTTTGATCCAGCCAATTTTAGATGACTTTACCAAACAAACAGGCATAAAAACCAATGTCGTTTTTGCTAAGAAAGGACTTATTGAGCGAGTGAAGCGAGAAGGTAAGCATAGCCGAGCTGATTTAGTATTAACGTCAAACTTTAGTGCCTTGATGCAGTTAGATGATCTCAACCTAACGCAAAAAATAGAAAGCGATGTTGTAAATCGTAATATTCCTGTTGCTTTTCGTGATCCGGCAGGTGAGTGGGTTGCATTAACGAAGCGTGTGCGTAATGTTTATTCGTCAAAGGAGCGTGTTGGTAAGCTTGCTGATTTAGGCTATGAAGATTTAGCGTCTGCGACTTACAAAGGTAAAATATGTATGCGTTCAGGAAAGCACCCTTACAACTTAGGGTTGATTGCATCAATGATTGCACATCATGGTGAAGCGGATACTAAGCAGTGGCTTAAAGGTGTAAAAAGTAACTTAGCGCGAAAACCACAAGGTAATGATCGCGCTCAAGTGAAAGCGGTTAAAGAAGGCTTATGTGATGTGGCGTTAGGGAATAGTTATTACTTCGGTAAGATGCTACAAGACAGCAAACAAAAAGCATGGGCGGATGCCGTGCATATTAATTTTCCAAATCAAACAAACCGTGGTGCACATTTAAATGTTTCTGGTGTTGTGATGACCAAATATGCGAAAAACCCAGAAAATGCCTTGAAACTTATAGAGTTTATGACCGACAATAAAGCTCAGAATATGTATGCGTCAATGAATATGGAATATCCAGTAAAGTCTGGAGTAGCATTGTCGAACTTGGTGGCATCATGGGGCACGTTTAAGGAAGACGCATTACCATTGTCTGAAATTAGTAAATATCGTCCATTAGCACTTAAGCTGATCGATGAGGTTAAATTTGATCTTTAATGCAAGTATCGTCTTCTCTGTCTAAATGGCAGGTATTTGCGTGGCTGATAGGCATATGTCTATCAGCACCGCTGGCTTTTTTGATCTTTGAATCTCTACAAGGAGATTCAGAGGTATTTACACATTTGTGGAACACAGTTCTGTGGGACTACACCTCTAACACCCTATTACTCATTCTCGGAGTGATCGTGTTAAGTTGTGTTATTGCACTGCCGCTTGGCTGGTTAACGGCGTATTGCCAGTTTCCAGGACGCAAAGTATTTGAGTGGGCTTTAATGTTACCACTTGCCATGCCCACTTATATTATTGCCTATATTTATACAGACTTACTTGATTACGCTGGTCCTGTGCAGGTGACTCTTCGAGAGTGGTTCGGCTGGCACTCGCCTGATGATTATTGGTTTTTCGATATTCGTACTTTACCCGGGGCAATTGTCATGATTGCGCTCGTGTTGTATCCCTATTTATATTTGATTTTTAAAACTGCTTTGAGAGAACAATCATTTAAGTTGGTGCAAGCAAGTCAATTGATGGGAATGAGCCCATTACAGAGCTTTTTTAAAGTGAGTTTACCGTTGGCGCGTGGTGCAATTGTAGCCGCACTTGCTTTGATCAGTATGGAAACAATGGCTGACTTTGCAACGGTACATTATTTTGCAGTAAGTACGCTAACCACCGCAGTTTACGATACGTGGCTAGGCTATTACTCACTCACCGCTGCAGCAAAAATTTCTGGGATCATGTTGTTATTTTTGTTTGTATCTTTAATGCTGGAGCGCTTAAGTCGTAAAAATGACACCCTTCATGAGCGCCAATCGTCAGTGAATGAGACGGCTTTGTATCAACTACAGGGTAAATCAGCGTGGGGAGCAACAGCGTATTGTGTTTTAATATTGATGATTGCATTTGTTTTACCAGTTAGTATTTTAGGTGGCTATGCAATTGACTACTTTGATGAAGCGTGGAACAGTCAGTTCTTCCTCTATGCATGGCAAAGCCTTAAAGTATCGCTGTGGGTGAGCGCTATCGCTATTTTATTCAGCGTGTTAGTTGTTTTTTACCAACGAATTGGTGAAGGTAAAAGAAAGTCTGTGCCAGGACGTTTTGCCAGCACAGGTTATGCACTGCCGGGGACTGTACTTGCCATTGCGGTATTATTACCATTAACGCTACTCGACACTAAACTCAATGAGTGGTTTGCTGAAACAAGTTTCGAACCGGGTTTATTACTTAGCGGCAGCCTTTTTGCGATGGTATTTGCGTATGTAGTACGATTTTATGCGATAGCGCATGGTGCTGTTGAGGCCAGTTATGTCAGAATAAGTCCGTCACTTGATATGGCGAGCCAAAGTATGGGCAAGGGCTTTTTTCAAACTTTGACTTTGGTTCACTTTCCGTTATTGCGCCGAGGCATTTTAACCGCCGCTCTGCTGGTATTTATTGAATGTATGAAAGAGTTGCCAGCGGCCTTATTACTGAGGCCATTTAATTTCGAAACACTTGCGACACATGTATTTCAATATGTCAGTGATGAGCAATTAGAATTGGCATCGGTGTCAGCTTTATTCATTGTCTTGGTGGGATTAATTCCGTTATATTTTGTTAATCGGTCTATGGAGCAGCATAATTAATGAGTAGCTTACTTTTACAAAATCTATCGTATCAATATGACGGTCAAGCAGTTATTAAGAACCTGGACCTAACAGTAGAACAAAATGAAATAGTGTGTTTGTTGGGGGCCAGTGGGTGTGGCAAAACAACCACACTTAAGGCTATTGCAGGGCTAATTCAACCTCAGCAGGGGAAGGTCGTTATTAATGGGCAATGTATGAGCGATGAAGCGCAATTCGTCGCACCTCAGCACCGCAATATTGGCATGATGTTCCAAGACTACGCACTGTTTCCTCATTTAACCGTGGCACAAAATATTGCCTTTGGATTAAATAAACTCGACAAATCAGAGCGTGAAAAGCGTGTTGCTGAAATGCTTGAGCTTGTGCATCTGAATAACTTTAAATCACGTTATCCGCATGAATTATCTGGCGGTCAACAACAGCGCGTTGCTATCGCAAGAGCGTTAGCCTATCGACCTAATTTATTACTACTTGATGAACCATTTTCAAATATTGATGCACAAGTACGTTATCAATTAATTAATGATATTCGAGCCATTATTAAAGACCAACAAGTGTCGGCTATTTTTGTTAGTCACTCAAAAGATGAAGCATTTGCCTTTTCAGATAAGTTAGCGATTATGCATGAAGGGCAAATTGCTCAGTTAGGCTGTGCAAAAACCCTATTTCAGCAGCCGAAAAATAAAGTTGTGGCAGAGTTTCTGGGGCAGGGCATTTACCTCAATGCGACTCGGTATAACGGCGCGGGAGTCACAACCGATTTTGGTGATGTGAGTTCTATGGTGCCGTTATCACAGTCTCAGCAAGAAGGTAAAATATATGTGCGGCCACAGCATCTAGAGTTAATTAATGACCCTTTAGGGCAAGTCTCTGTTGAGCAGCAGCGCTTTGTGGGTACTGAATATGTTTATCGGGTACGTTTTGCTGAGCAGCTAATAGAAGTGCCGGCCCCTGCAGATACAATCATTGACGCAAACCTCCCTGTTTCTTTCAAAATAAAGTCACATGCGGTAAATTTCTTTTCTGAGCAAGAGCTGAATTAAGGAAGGGCTAGCATGGCGCAAGCGCAATCAGGGGTATGTGCTGAAGCAAACCTACATGGTCTACACTTATTTTTTAATGTACTAGAAGGGCGCGACGAAGTTGTGCGTGCAGCATTGGCGAACTGTGAGCGATTGCAAAATGAATTGAGTGACCGCTTTTCTGAATCAATGGTAAGCAGCTTTGTTGCCATTGGTGCGCAGTATTGGCCTCACATTTATCCTGAGTATATTCCTGAAGAAC
Source organism: Pseudoalteromonas sp. MSK9-3 (assembly GCF_003590335.1). Taxonomy (GTDB): domain Bacteria; phylum Pseudomonadota; class Gammaproteobacteria; order Enterobacterales; family Alteromonadaceae; genus Pseudoalteromonas. Next base: position 77,785 of record NZ_MIET01000024.1, read on the forward strand.
TAAAAAGCTTTCCTCATATTAGCCATACTGAACATTTAATGCATAGTCAGCCATTTGATTTAATGTATGTGATCCGTTCCGATAGGGAAGATGTGAACCACTTATTTGCGCAAAGTGTATTACATATGCTTGCATCCAATGTCGAGTTAGTGGCCCATGTTAGAGGTTTTCGTTTTCTCGATGGCAGAGACTTTAATGGGTTTATCTATGGTGGTAATGCCCCTCATGGCCGCTTTAAACGTCAAGTGGCACTGGTGAATAACCCGCAACAACCAGATCATCAAGGCAGTTATATTCATGTGCAGCGGGTGCGGTTTAACATTGATGCGTGGCAAGCATTGGCACTTGATGAGCAAGAGCAAATAATGGGGCGAACTCGATTAGATAACGTATTAATTGAGCCTGCACGTGAGGATAGCCATGCGTCGTTAGCTGAGCTTACCAATGAAGCAGGGCTCGCTTTATTGCTCGATCAGAGTATGCCATTTGGCGATGTCTTTGAACAAGGCAGTTTATGGGTAAGCTGTTCTGCCCATGGTTCAGCCTTTGACGCTGTACTCACTTCTCGACTAGGAACACCTGCTAACTATGATTTATGGTTAGATTATAATCAAGCCGATATGGGGGCTGCATTCTTTGCGCCTTCGGTGCAATTTTTAAATTCCATGGCCGAAAGCTGCGAGTAATATCCGCAGCCGTAGAAGCTATTATGGATGATAGCGACAGTGGTTGTTACACATTGTCGAATAAAGTTTTAACTCGCTCGAGCGTCGCGTCTATTTCAGAGATTTGTGCTGGGGCTATAAAAATAGTGTCGTCACCGGCAATGGTACCTAATACGCCATCGGCAGTTCCTAAAGAGTCGAGTAATCGGGCTATCAGCTGAGCTGCCCCTGGACTGGTTCTAATGATGATCATCATTTCATTGTGAATGATATCAATGACCAGTTGACGAAGTGGACTTTTCGCTGTCGGTACCCCCATTTCTGCAGGTAAACAGTACACCATTTCTTGTTTTGCATTACGCGTTCTTACCGCGCCAAATTTACTCAACATACGTGAGACTTTACTTTGGCTGACATTGTCAAAGCCTTGCTCTTTTAACGCGTCAACAATTTCACCTTGTGAACCAAAGTTTTCTTCTTTCAGTAAAGCTTTAAATGCTTTGACCAGCGCTTCTTGTTTTTCTTGAGGCTGCATAACGATCCATAATTCAAATTGCGATGTTGGGATTCTACACAAAAGTGCGTTATGACCCAAATTTTACCGTAGTGATAATTGATTTGCTCAGCGGCGTAAACAGTAAGTGCCGTCAGCTTTACAACTATAGTCGAAAAAATCACGAAAATAACTCGGATTAATTTGTTTTTACCTGCGCTTTTCATTATCTTTACTGCACACTTGAGCCTGTTTACCTTTTTTGGCTAGATTTTTAGTAATTTGTATGAATTTTACTGAGATTAACTGCATTTTATGTGGTTATTCAGGATATCAGTTGATTAAAATTCATAGTTCCCGATTACACAAAAATTCAATGATTGAGCGCTCGTGGTTGTTTGGTTTCACACGAGATAAAGTGTGGGTTAATGCGTACCAAAATTACGGTACGCACCACCAAGCGAATATTAGTCATAAAAGAGAAATGCGTTCTAAATTTACCTTCAATGTATGGAGAATTCACATGAAAGTTGCTGTATTGGGTGCCGCTGGCGGTATTGGTCAAGCTTTATCACTGTTACTTAAAAATGGCTTGCCTGCAGGTTCTGAATTATCATTATACGACGTAGCGCCAGTTGTTCCAGGTGTTGCTGTTGATCTTTCTCACATCCCAACGGCAGTTAAAGTTGCTGGTTTTGGTGCTGATGACCTAGACGCCGCACTTGCTGGTGCTGATATTGTATTGATCCCAGCTGGTATGCCACGTAAACCAGGTATGGATCGTGCTGACCTATTCAATGTTAATGCTGGCATTATCAAAACACTTGCTGAAGGTATTGTACGTAATTGTCCTAAAGCGCTAGTTGGTGTTATCACTAACCCAGTAAATGGCACTGTGCCAATTGTTGCTGAAGTATTCAAAAAAGCGGGTACTTATGAAGCATCTCGCGTATTCGGTGTAACAACATTAGACGTAATTCGTTCAGAAGCATTTATTGCTGAATTGAAAGGTGTTGATGTGTCTGAAGTTAAAGTACCAGTTATTGGTGGCCACTCAGGTACTACAATTTTACCACTTCTTTCACAAGTTGAAGGCGTTTCGTTCACTGATGAAGAAGTTGCAGCTTTAACGCCTCGTATCCAGAATGCAGGTACTGAAGTGGTAAATGCAAAAGCAGGTGGTGGTTCAGCAACACTTTCAATGGGTGCAGCTGCAGCACGTTTCTGCTTCTCATTGGTTAAAGGTCTACAGGGTCAAGATGTTGTAGATTATGCGTACGTTGCTGTTGAAAATGGCGATGCACCATATTTTGCTCACCCAGTACGTTTAGGTAAAAACGGCGTAGAAGAAATTCTTTCTTACGGCGAACTAAGCGCATTTGAGCAAAAAGCAAAAGAAGACATGCTTGCAACGCTTAACAAAGACATCCAAGAAGGTGTTGATTTCATGTCTTAATAGACAATGAAAATAAAAAAGCCGCGTATATCGCGGCTTTTTTGTGATTGAATTTCATACGGGTTATGCAATTAGGTTAGTACTTTTATCGCTTTACTAATCCCTTCTAAAGTTAATGGGTACATCCGGTTATGCATAAGTTCATCGATGATGTTTATAGATTGGTAATAAGGCCAATGGGTGGTCGGCTGTGGGTTTAACCATGCGACTTTTTCGAAGTGCTGGGTCAGGCGTTGAAGCCATATATTGCCCGCTTCCTGATTCCAATGCTCAACACTGCCGCCGGGGTAGGTAATTTCATAGGGACCCATTGTGGCATCCCCCACAAAAATGAGTCGATAATCTTTACCGAAGCGGTTAATGAGTTGGTAAGTATCCAGTGCTTCGGTATCGCGGCGTTCATTGTCTTGCCAAACTTGTTCATACACACAATTATGAAAATAAAAAAACTCTAAATGTTTAAATTCACTGTGCGCAGCACCAAATAATTGTTCGCACAAATGAATGTAGTCATCCATTGAGCCTCCAATATCGAACAGCATAATGACATTAATGGCATTGTGTCGTTCAGGGGTCATTTTGACATCGAGCATACCACCTTGTTTTGCAGTGGCAGCGATGGTTTCATTGAGGTCAAGCTGATCACTGGCGCCACTTTTTGCAAACTTTCGGAGTTTCTTTAACGCCAATTTCATCGTTCTGCTGGTGATTTCAGTATTGGCGTCTAAATTTCGGTATTGACGTTTATCCCACACTTTTACGGCTTTGCGTTGCCGGTTACCATCTTGACCTATTCGAACGCCTTCTGGGTTATAACCATAAGCGCCAAATGGGGACGTGCCGCCGGTGCCTACCCACTTATTGCCACCCGCATGACGCTTTTGCTGCTCAATGAGGCGCTGTTTAAGTGTTTCAAGTAATTTATCAAGCCCACCGAGTGCATTGAGTTGCTGCTTTTCTTCTTCGGATAGATTTTTTTCAAACTCTTTTCTCAACCACTCATTTGGGAGCTTTGTAGTGGATTGTAATTTCGAGAGTAAGTCTTGTGATTCGATACCTTGAAAGTAATGGGCGAATGCACGGTCAAATTTATCAAATTGTGTTTCATCTTTGACAAAAATGATTTTACTTAATTCATAAAAAGCATCGATGTCGGCAAAGGCTAAACCTTTGTCTAATGCATTTAAGCAGTCGAGTAGTTCGCGTGGGCTTACTTTTAGCCCATAGCGTTTAAGCGTGAAAAAAAACTCAATTAGCATGGTTTATCGCTTACTCATAAAAGCCAGCTTTTCAATTAAGCTCACATCTTGTTCGTTTTTTAATAAAGCGCCAAACAGAGGCATAAGACCACCTTGATGCTGTTTATCATGCAGCGTTGAGCTGTCAATATCCTCTGCCATAAGCAGCTTAAGCCAATCAAGTAACTCACTGGTGCTGGGTTTTTTCTTAAGCCCAGGTACTTCCCTCAATTTAAAAAAGCTTTCTAGTGCTTGCTGTACCAACTCGGCTTTTATATTCGGGTAATGTACATCAATAATTTGCTGCATTTGCTGGGCTGATGGGAAGTCAATGTAGTGGAAAAAGCAGCGCCGTAAAAAAGCATCGGGGAGTTCTTTTTCATTATTGGATGTAATGATCACGATAGGGCGGATTTTGGCTTTTACACGCTCTCCTGTTTCGTAGACATGAAACTCCATTTTATCGAGCTCAAGCAATAAATCATTAGGGAATTCAATGTCGGCTTTATCGATTTCATCAATGAGTAAAACGGGGCGTTGTACGTCGGTAAAGGCGTGCCATAGCTTACCTTTAACAATGTAATTGTTTATGTCGTGAACGCGCTCCTCACCTAATTGACTGTCACGCAAACGAGATACAGCATCATACTCATATAAGCCTTGTTGCGCTTTGGTCGTGGACTTTATGTGCCATTGAATAAGGCGGGTGTCGAGGCTGTTGGCAAGCTCTTGCGCAAGGAGTGTTTTACCTGTGCCAGGCTCTCCTTTAATCAAAAGCGGTTTTTCTAAAATAATAGCAGCGTTAACGGCTTGCATTAATGCGCTGCTCGCAATGTAATTATTGGTTCCTTGAAACTTCACTGGGTTACCTAACGACTGGTCTGATGACAATAGCTTATCTTGCCATAAAAAGGTGAGGTGTCGCTAGTGGCTGGATTTCATTTAGCTATGGACCGATATAGTTAAAACGCGGTATTTCGATGCCATCGCGTGTGATATTTTCTACAAACATGCTGAAAGGGCGGACCCAAAAATCAAAATCTCCGTACAGTGTTTGGTACACAACCATGCACTCTTGTGTTTCACTGTGTGTTGCTGTGTGGAATACACGATATTGCTGCCCTTTGTAATGCTGATAAATACCGGGTTTTAGTGTTTGCTTCACTGTTCGCTCCGTTTTCTGTGCGGTATACTGCGCACTAATGTTTGCCAAACTGGCCTGTTGTATGAATTATATTGCGCTTGATGACTTTAGAAAAGCATGGGTTTTTAAACACCAAGATTTACCAATATCCGAGAGTGACTTAGCGGCCATTAAACCAATGACGAAAGAGCGTGCTGCGGTTTTATGGAGCACGATGATAAGTCGCGATCAAGACCACCCTGACTTTTTTAACCCCTCAGAGTGGGTTGGTAAAGAAGATAGTTGGTCAGAAAATGTTGATTGGGAGCAGCCTTGGGAGCAAGGTGAGGGATCATTACCAGAGTCAATCACTACGCACCTTGGCTGGGAAGCGAATACAACGGTGTATTTTTGTATGTCGCGAGATCAGGTTATAGAAACTAACTTTGCAGTATTTCAGCGGTGTTGGCAGAATTTTATGTTTTTATGTGATGGCAGTTTACTGGTTGGTAAAAAGCGCACTGCTGTGGTGCAGTTTATGGAAAACGGAGAAGCACGCTTGGGTGAAAAGCCGAAAGGCTAGCTTGCACTGATAGGCCATGCTATAACTTTCATATAAAGGGAGAGCTAGTGTGGACAAACAACTGTTAACAACATCAAGTACGCAAAATAGTTTATGGCACGATGAGCATGAACGCTTGCAGTTTGCTGAGTTAGTTAACGTATTTTATGCACGAGAGATCCCTGCTTTGGCAAAAAAGGCAGACAAAGAGCAAATATCACGTGCTTTACTGAGCCTTCCTTATTATGTTGAACGAGCGGCCCGGCATATTGTGCAAGGGTGTGTCCCTTTAGAGTTAGACAGTCACAATGGCAGCTGGTTATGTGCGCAAAAAGCCCAACCAAAGTGGCAAGCTGATGTGTGCGAACATTATTTTTCACGCCATGCATCCGTCGGGTTGGTGGTACCCATTGTTATTTCAGGTGATGGTTTAACACGCATAGTCATAGACACCATAGATCAAGTGCGAGACAATACGGTGCACTGTAATCAGTATCAGTGGTTCGATTGTTCAGGGCGAAGTCATGATAATGACTCTACCATGATGCTTAAACCTTCTAAAGCGCTTCTCAGTGCCGCATGTTGCGGGCATCAATGGCGGTTTACGAAGGCGATAAGCCCAAGGATATTAAGCTTAAGGGAAATGCTGTTAGCCAGTATGATTAACTGGAAAAACGTAAGAACAATAAAAAAACGTCCATATTAATCTTAAAAAATGCATAGCAGGCGTTAGGAGCTAAATAGTGCGCTTATTTCAATTTGCTTTAGTTTGCTTAGCGGCCTTTATTCAGTATCAGCTCTGGTTTGGTCATAATGGCTTACAAGACTACACCAGACTCAAGGAGGCAGTCACAGCACACCAACAAATCAATGCAAAGCTGCTAAAACGTAACAAACTACTTAAAGCCGATATAGAAGATTTAAAGCTTGGTTTAGAGGGCGTAGAAGAACGTGCTCGACATGAACTGGGCATGATCAAACCGAATGAAACATTCATAAGAGTTCTGCCAAAAAAACACCATGAATAAAAATCCAAAAATAGCCATTGTTGTGCCCGCAGCGGGCGTGGGCAGTCGTATGCAGCTATCACATCCTAAGCAGTACTTAGATATTGCAGGGAAAACGGTTTTAGAGCACACATTAGACAAAATGTTAAACATCCCTGCGGTGAGTATGATCGCGGTTGCTGTGAGTGAACAAGATGCCTATTTTGCTGACCTAAATATTGATAGCAGGCGCATAATTCGCACCCCTGGTGGGCAAGAGCGCTCTGATTCGGTGCTCAATGCGTTAAATCGACTGGTTGAGTATGCGCCTGATTGGGTACTTGTCCATGATGCGGCCAGACCGTTGGTTACCGCCTCAGATATTACACAGTTAATGACTCAGTGCATACATAAAGGTCAAGGTGGGATTTTAGCTGCTAAAGTAAAAGACACGATTAAACGTGGCAATGAATATAGTTTAGGTACTGTGCCGCGTGATGATCTATGGCAAGCATTAACCCCGCAAATGTTTCCATTTGAAGCATTGCGAGCTGCACTTGAAAGTGCCTTGTTAAACAACGTCAAAATCACCGATGAAGCATCGGCGATGGAATGGAATAATGAGCCTGTACAGCTTATTGCTGGGCGCTCAGACAATATAAAAATCACTACGCCAGAAGATTATGCTTTGGCGTGTTTTTTAATATCTCAACAGCAAAAAGAGAGTGCAAAATGATAAGAATTGGCCATGGGTTTGATGTACATAAATTCGGTGGAGAAGGTCCACTGGTAATTTGTGGTGAAAAAATCCCATATCAATATGGCTTTATTGCACACTCAGATGGTGACGTTGCAGTGCATGCTTTGTGTGATGCCTTGCTAGGGGCATTGGCTTTAGGCGATATTGGTAAACATTTCCCTGATACTGCTGATGAGTTTGAAAATATAGACAGTCGTATATTATTACGACGTGTTATGGCGCAAATTGTTGAATTGGGTTATCAATTGGCAAATTGCGATGTCACACTTGTTGCACAAGCCCCTAAGATGCGACCGCATATTGATGCGATGCGCGCTAATTTGGCACAAGATTGTAATGTTGCGCTTGATCAAGTTAATGTGAAAGCCACGACAACTGAAAAGCTAGGTTTTGAAGGGCGAAAAGAAGGTATTTCTGCACACGCAGTGGTATTGGTAACAAAGATATGAAGGATTTAAACTATTTATATGGTGAGCCATTATCAACGGCAGATTATAAAACCAGTGCAGAAGACTTTGTTGTAGACGAAATACTGGATATTGAGCTTACAGGTGAAGGTGAGCATATGTGTCTACAAGTGATCAAAAAAGGCGAAAATACACAATACGTGGCTAAGATGATTGCAAAATTTGCCAATGTAGCGCCGCGAGATGTCAGTTATGCCGGCTTAAAAGATAGGCATGGCGTAACCAGTCAATGGTTCAGTGTGCCAGTCCCTATTAAGCAGAGTATTGATTTTACTGAATTAAACAGTGATAGTGTGTTTGTAATTAAACAAATCAGGCACAATAGAAAACTACGTACTGGCTGTCATTCAGGGAATAAGTTTCAAATTACTCTGCGTCATATTAGTACACCATTAGATATATTATCTCGCATCAATGCAGTACGCCAAGGGGTGCCAAATTATTTTGGTGAGCAACGATTTGGTCATGATGGGCATAATTTACACATGGCTGAGCGTATGTTTGCGGGTGAGCGTATTCGAGATAAAAAATTACGCGGCATCATTATATCGGCAGCGCGCTCTCATATTTTTAACGCCATTGTTAGTCAGCGCGTTGCGGAGCACGGTTTGGCTAAAACTTGGCACAAAGAAGTGTTTATGTTGAGTGGCAGTAATGCATTTTTTGAAGAAAATATCAGTGATGACACCATATCGCGGCTAACCAGTGGCGATATTCTTTTGTCTGCACCGCTTGTTGGCAAAGGGGAAAAAGGCTTAACAGAGCAAGAGAAAACTTGGCTGCTGCCATTTAGTGCTTGGCAAGAAGGGCTGGCTGAATTAGGGTTAAAGAATGAGCGTCGGGCATTGCGTTTAATTCCGCAAGGTTTAGAAGTAAAAACACTGGATGAAACAACGATAAAGTTGTCGTTTAGTTTACCCAAAGGGACATTTGCGACGGCGTTACTCAGAGAGCTGGTGAAGCACCGAGATGCCTCAAAAGATAACATAACGGACAATAATAAAGATGAGAATACTACTCAGCAATGATGATGGCGTACATGCTAAAGGAATTGCGGTACTTTACCAAGCATTGAGTCAAATAGCGCAAGTTACGGTTGTTGCACCCGATCGTAATTGTAGTGGCGCAAGTAATTCATTGACACTGATGAATCCTTTACGGATGTCTAGTTTAGACAATGGGTTTATGTCAGTTAACGGCACCCCAACCGATTGTGTTCATATGGGGATCAATAAATTAATGAGTGAACGTCCGGATCTTGTTGTGGCTGGAGTGAATAAAGGCGCTAACCTTGGTGATGATACTTTGTACTCAGGAACAGTGGCTGCTGCAATAGAAGGGCGGCATTTAGGGTTACCCGCAATTGCTGTGTCGTTGTGCTCAAAAGAGGAAGCACACTATGAAACGGCGGCCCATGTTACCGTTGAAATAATCAAAAAATTGCACTTTCACCCGTTACCCGCAGATCAAATTATTAATATTAATGTCCCCGACTTACCCATTTCTGAGCTCAAAGGCGTGAAGGTCAGTCGACTTGGTTCGAGGCATCAAGCTGAAACAATGACACAGCAAGCTGATCCTTGGGGGCGGGATATTTTTTGGTATGGGCCATTGGGTCGTGAAAGTGATGCGGGGCCAGGTACTGATTTTCATACTATCAGTGAAGGATATGCATCAGTTACCCCCTTAAAAGTTGATATGACTGCACACGAAAGCTTAGCGACTATGGCAAGCTGGTTACAAGAGTCTATGTAATGTTATTAAACAATTATGCGCGCAGTGCGAGTATTTTAATCGAGCAACTTAAAGAACTTGGAGTGGAAGACGCTAAAGTGTTAGCTGTATTAGAGCAAACACCACGGCATTTGTTCGTTGATGATGTCTTAAAGCATAAGTCCTACGAAAATACGGCGTTACCTATAGGGCAGGGGCAAACGATTTCACAGCCGTTTATTGTTGGGAAAATGACTGAAATACTCAGACAAGTTGGGGTCGAAGGCTCGGTTCTTGAAATAGGCACCGGTTCTGGTTATCAAACTGCAATTTTGGCACAGTTGTTTGAAAGTGTGTGTACTGTTGAAAGAATAAAAAGCTTGCAGTGGCAAGCTAAGCGCAGAATGCACCAGCTTGATTTATATAACGTATCGATGAAACATGGTGATGGGTGGTTGGGCTGGTCGTCTAAAGCGCCTTTCGCTGGGATCATTGTTACCGCTGCAGCAAAGTCAGTACCGCAGTCTTTATTGCAACAGTTAGAAGATGGTGGTGCACTGATCGTTCCTTTAGGTGAACATGAACAGGTTTTAACACTCTTTGTTCGCCAAGGTGAGCAATTTATTGAACATCCATTAGCACCGGTAAAGTTTGTACCCTTGATCGCCGGTGATATTATTTAAAGTCTATTTTAAGTGGCGAGACAGTACCAATTTAAGCATTTATGATTATATATGGCGAACAGTAAACAATGATAAAAATGCATCTGCTAATTCTATTACTGGCTGCTTTGTTGTTGAGTGCTTGCTCTACTCGCCATAAACCAGCTCCTGTTACATCTCTATATTCTGGTAAGACCTCTTCGACGCATAAAATTCACATTAAAAATAATCAATATAAAGTTCACAAAGGTGATACGTTATTTTCTATTGCTTTTAGTGCAAATAAAGATGTGAGGGCAGTTGCTCAGATAAATAATATAAAACCGCCCTATGTGATTTATCCCGGGCAAATTATTCATTTAAAGCGTTTTGTAAATAAGAATAATAAGGTTAAAAAACAGACAAAAAAACAAAGTGACCCTAAAAATAATAAACAAAAAAGTAACAAAATACAGAAAAAAGAACTTGATAAGCCAAAACAACGGGAGTATGTTCAAAAAGAACAGAAAAGCAGTGTCAAAGTACCTAAGCAAATGATTTCTAAAAAGGTACAGTGGCAGAGGCCCGTTTCTGGCAGGGTGATAAAACGTTTTTCTGTTAAAGATAATGGGTATAAAGGACTATTAATTGCTAATAAACACGGAACACCTGTAAAAGCTGCCGCAGCGGGCACTGTGGTTTATGCGGGAAGTGCATTAAGAGGGTATGGTAATTTAATCATTCTGAAGCACAATGATGATTACCTAAGTGCTTATGCACATAACTCGAAATTATGGGTCAAAGAGCAGCAAAAAGTTAAAGTTGGTCAAAGAATTGCCGACATAGGAAGTACAGACGCCACTGAGACTGCGCTTCGCTTTGAGATCCGTTATAGAGGGCAAGCTGTAAACCCACTTAGGTTTTTACCTAAGGATTAAGACACTAACAGACAGTATGATGAATTTATACCATTCATTCGCTTGGGAGGATGCATATGGCTCAAACTGCAAATGTTAAGACCAAAAAAACGGAAGATTTTGAAGAAAAAAACGATGATGTCACATTGGATGATTCTAAAACTGCGCTTTTAGAAAACATTGAAGATGAAGACATTTTCGCAAAAGACGAAACAGTAAAGAACCTAGATGCGACTCAGTTATATTTAGGTGAAATTGGTTTCTCTCCGCTGCTGAGTGCTGAAGAAGAAGTTTATTTTGCGCGCAAAGCTTTAAAAGGCTGTGAAGCCTCTCGAAAACGTATGATTGAAAGCAACTTGCGGCTCGTTGTTAAAATAGCGCGAAGATACAACAATCGAGGTTTAGCGTTGTTGGATCTCATTGAAGAGGGTAACTTAGGCCTAATTCGTGCTGTTGAAAAGTTTGATCCAGAGCGAGGTTTTCGCTTTTCTACCTATGCAACATGGTGGATACGTCAAACGATCGAACGTGCCATAATGAACCAAACTCGTACGATCCGCCTTCCTATTCATGTTGTTAAAGAACTCAATGTATATTTACGTACAGCACGTGAGCTGACGCAAAAGTTAGATCATGAACCAACGGCTGAAGAAATTGCAGAATGTTTGGATAGACCTGTAGAAGACGTGACGAAAATGCTGCGCTTAAATGAAAAAATCACCTCAGTTGATACACCAATTGGTGGCGAAAATGATAAAGCGCTGTTAGATATTATTGCTGATGAAAAAGGGCATGGTCCTGAGAATGAAGTACAGAGCAATGATATTAATAAGCACATTGTGGATTGGTTAGGTGAATTGAATCCTAAACAGCGCGAAGTGTTAGCAAGACGGTTTGGTTTACTGGGTTATGAGCCATCGACACTTGAAGATGTTGGTCGAGAAATAGGCTTGACGCGAGAGCGAGTACGCCAAATCCAAGTTGAAGCGTTACGTCGTTTAAAAGACATTTTGCAACATGAAGGGTTAAGTACAGACAGTTTATTTGAACAAATGTAACTGCGAACAACCTTTAATAAAAAAACCACTCTGAGAGTGGTTTTTTTATAGGAAATGTATCGGTTATAGTAGTTTTTTTAGTTTATATAACATCGCATGAGCCTCTCTTGGTGACAGTTCATCTGGGTCCAGTGATTGAATAGAAAGCTCAAGTTCAGACGGTTCGCTGGTTAGTACGAGGGTTTGCTGTGCTGGTGCGGTTGACTCCACGACGCTTTGATGATTTTCTAACATCGTGAGCTTCTGCTTCGCCACTTTCAACACGTCTTTTGGCACACCTGCCAGGCCTGCGACTTGTAAGCCAAAGCTTTTACTCGCTGCACCATCAAGAACGGTATGCTTAAACGCAATGGTGTCGTTGTGCTCTACCGCATCGAGGTGTACGTTGACCAAGCCATTTTGCTGTTCTGCTAATTCCGTGAGCTCAAAATAATGGGTGGCAAATAAAGTCTTTGCATTAATCTTACGGGATAAATAATCTGCGGTTGCATAGGCAAGAGACAAACCATCATAGGTACTGGTACCGCGACCTATTTCATCCATTAAAACTAAGGATTGATGCGATGCATTGTTTAAAATGGTCGCAGTTTCTGTCATTTCAACCATGAATGTTGAGCGGCCTGACGCCAAATCGTCACTGGCACCAATTCGTGTAAAAATACGGTCAACTTGTCCGAGTGTTGCATGACTTGCAGGCACGTAGCTTCCTATGTGCGCCATTAGCACAATCAAAGCAGTTTGGCGCATATAAGTTGATTTACCGCCCATGTTAGGCCCTGTTATCACCAACATTTTCCGTTGTGGACTTAAATGGACAGGGTTTGCTATAAACGGATCTTTACTAACTTGCTCAACAACTGGGTGACGTCCGGCTTCAATACAAATTTCGTCAGACTCAGTTAAAAGAGGTCTACAATAGTCAAGCGTTTGTGCGCGCTCAGCCAATGTATTAAGTACATCTAAGTCAGCAAGTGCAGCGGCCATAATTTGCAGTTGTTCTAAATAAGGCGCAATAAACTCAAAGAGTTGTTCATACAACTGTTTCTCTAGTGCCAGTGCTTTGCTTTGGCTACCGAGTACTTTGTCTTCATGCTCTTTGAGCTCAGGGATAATATAACGCTCATTATTTTTCAGTGTTTGCCTGCGGATGTACTCCACAGGGACTAAGTGTGAATTTGCGCGGCTGACTTCTATATAAAAGCCATGGACTTTGTTATAGCCGATTTTTAATGTATTGATTCCTGTGCGTTCGCGCTCGCGTTCTTCTAGTTGATCTAGTATGTCTGTGGCACCTTGGCTGAGTGAACGCCACTCATCTAGGTCGGCATTATAGCCAGTTGCTATCACGCCACCATCACGAATTAATACCGGGGGGTTATCGATGATCGCACGTTCTAGTAAATCTTGTAGCCTTGGTAAAGGGGTCGATTGTTGGCATATTTGCGTAATGCGAGCATCGTTACAATCAGATAAAATGGTATGTAATGGCGCAAGAGCCTGTAAGGCTGAGCGTAAACGTGTTAAATCTCGTGGTCGCGCATTACACAGTGCGAGTCTGGCAACAACACGTTCTACATCACCAATGTGTTTTAACGCATCATAAACTTCGATACTCAGTTGTGACTCGATTAAGCTGGTAATGGCAGATAAACGAGCATTGAGTTCTGAACGGTTACGGATAGGCGTATGGATACGTCTTTTTAATAACCGAGATCCCATTGGTGTCGAGGTTTTATCAAGTACTTGCGCAAGTGTATTATCAATGCTGCCTGATAAATTGACGGTTAATTCTAAGTTTTTACGCGTTGCCGCATCGAGGATGACCGCATGCTCGTTTTTTTCTAACGTAATAGCCCGAATATGTGGCAGTGCAGTACGTTGTGTGTCTTTAATATATTGCATAACACACCCCGCCGCGATAAGTGCCGTGTGTGCTTGCTCTACCCCAAAGCCTATTAAGTCTTTGGTGTTAAATTGTTGGCATAGCAAATGTTTAGCGGTATCTAAGTCAAATTCCCACTCTGGGCGGCGTCGACACCCTTTAATTTGTTCAATTAAATACAAGTTTTGAAAAGACTCTGGATAGAGTAGCTCAGCAGGTTGCAACCTTTGTAATGTTGAGCTCAATGCTTCATCTGTCTGTAGTTCAACAATATTAAAGCTACCAGAATTGATATCTAAATAAGCAAGCCCGTAATGACCTTGTTTATTTTGCCAAATACTGGCGAGTAAATTGTCTTGGCGTTCTTGTAAAAGTGCTTCATCTGTGACGGTTCCAGGCGTAACAATACGTACGACTTTACGCTCTACTGGGCCCTTACTTGTTGCTGGGTCGCCAATTTGCTCACATAAAGCAACCGATTCACCCATTTGCACTAAACGAGCCAAGTAATTCTCAACGGCATGATAAGGTACACCCGCCATAGGAATTGGCGCACCACCGGCTTTACCGCGATGTGTTTGAGAAATATCTAGCAGCTGCGCGGCACGAATTGCGTCATCAAAAAATAGTTCGTAAAAATCGCCCATTCGATAGAATAATAAAATATCTTGATGTTCGACTTTGATCCTAAGATATTGCTGCATCATAGGTGTTTGTTGTTTTATAGTATGTTCAGAATATAAATCTATCGACATGCATCTACCTAAAAGGGTGAATATGGAGCTACAACAAGAGATCACGGCCCTCGCTGCACAATTGGGTGCTATTTTAACGGATAAACGTCTGACAATCACTACCGCTGAATCATGTACTGGTGGAGGTATTAGTTTTGCGCTCACCGATACACCAGGGAGCTCTGCGTACGTAGACCGTTGTTTTGTGACCTATAGTAATCAATCAAAGCATGAATTGTTAGGAGTACCCCTCTCGGTCTTAGCACAATATGGCGCGGTCAGTGAGCAAACAGTGCGTGAAATGGCCCAAGGTGCAGCACATAATGCAAAAGCAGATATAGCGATTGCTGTTTCAGGTGTTGCGGGCCCGGGCGGTGGCAGTGCAGAAAAGCCGGTCGGGTTGGTCTGGTTTGCATTTTATATTTCAGGGGAACTTGAAGTAAAAAAATGTATCTTTTCGGGTGATAGAGCTCAGGTTAGAATGCAAGTCATTGCTTTTGCAATAGATATTATAATTAATAAATTTAAATAGAAAATATGCTTGATACTGTGATTCCATACAGTATACTTACTCGCATTACGCAAGATTGGAGAAGCAAATGAACGATAATAAACAAAAAGCACTTGATGCTGCATTGTCACAAATTGAACGTCAATTTGGTAAAGGTTCAATTATGAAGTTAGGTGATAGCCAAGCTTTAGATATTGAAGCTATCTCAACCGGTTCACTAGGGATAGATATTGCTTTGGGTATAGGTGGTTTACCAACAGGACGTATTGTTGAAATTTATGGTCCTGAATCATCTGGTAAAACAACGCTTACTCTTCAAGTTATTGCTGAAGCACAAAAGAAAGGCAAAACATGTGCCTTTGTTGATGCCGAGCATGCGCTAGATCCAGTCTATGCAGAAAAACTCGGTGTAAATGTTGATGATTTATTAGTATCGCAACCAGATACAGGTGAGCAGGCACTTGAGATTTGTGACATGTTGGTGCGTTCAGGCGCAGTCGATGTTGTGATTGTCGACTCTGTTGCTGCTCTCACGCCAAAAGCTGAAATTGAAGGTGACATGGGTGATCACCATGTTGGTTTACAAGCTCGCTTGATGTCACAGGCATTACGTAAATTAACAGGTAACATCAAACGTTCTAATACTTTGTGTATTTTCATTAACCAAATCCGTATGAAAATTGGTGTGATGTTTGGTAACCCAGAAACGACGACTGGTGGTAATGCATTAAAGTTCTACTCGTCTGTACGTATTGATATTCGCCGTATCGGGTCTGTAAAAGATGGTGATGAGGTTGTGGGTAACGAGACGCGCGTTAAAATTGTTAAAAACAAAGTTGCACCACCGTTTAAGCAAGCTGAGTTCATCATTATGTATGGACAAGGTATTTCTAAACATGGCGAATTGATTGACTTAGGTGTTAAACACAAGTTGGTTGAAAAAGCCGGTGCTTGGTACAGCTATAAAGGCAGTAAAGTCGGGCAAGGTAAGTCTAATTCAATTAAATTCTTGAAAGACAACCCTGAAATCGCGAATGAAATTGAAGGTCAATTACGCGAAATGTTATTACTGCAAGCCACGATTAAACCAGAAGACGGTGAGGATCAAGGTCTTGCTGCGGCAGATGCTGAAGCATAATAATTATTAGCATGCTTTGAAAAACCCAGTTATTCACTGGGTTTTTTTATGGGCAAAATTTATGAATTGATATAAAACATGAGTTGTACGGCGCATCATGTGCTTTGTATTGAGTATGCTGAGTTAGATTTTATTGGCTAAAGTGGTAATGGCAAGCATGGCTCAATATGTAATGAAAGTTATCACTCACATTCACTTGGTGGATAGTATATAGAAAAAGCGGCGCTAATGGCCGCTTAAAGTGTTCACTTAATATTAGCTAGGGCGTAATAATAAGTACTGGAAGTTGTATCGATTTTCTTAGAACGCGTATTTTGCTGAGAACTGTAAACGGTTGATATCTCCTTCTAAACCGCTTTGTGTTTCACGAGTACCCACTTTGTACTCGGCACCAAAAGTCAGCTTTTTAACCGGTGAGTAAAGTAAGTTTGCACTGTAGCTCATACTCGACTCTGTCGGGTCGCCAGAGATCGGTAGTAGGTTCGTGTCATTGTCGGCAGAAAAGAATGAATATAAGAATGTTGAGCGAAACTGGGTGTTCCAGTGGTGCTGATAGCCAATAAAGCCAGATGTTGAATCGATAGCATGTAACTCATTACCATCATATACACCTCCGTTGGCAACATTTAAGCCTACATAACGGCCAAGACCTTTACCTTGTGTCAGCATAAACTTTAGGTTGTTCTTACCAAAGTTAACTCTACCTGATGCACTAATACCAAACGATGTTTCACTCTCATCGGCTGCCCCTGTTTTATAGGTTAGCTGACGAGCTAGTGCACTGACGACCACATTTCCCCAATCACCTTTATGGGTATAACGCGCTGTAAAGTCGGGCATACTTGCGTCATCTGTTACAACTCGACCTTGCTGCGCGGTTGTGATTGTACTTTCTGGGTTTTCAGCAGAAAAAGACCAATTACCCACGGCATATTTGACCATTGCTTGACGTACGAACACAGTACCTTCACCAGGTCCAACAAAATCTAATGTTTCAGGCAATGCACCGACATTTTGAAAATTTGACCATGCTTGACCAAATAGCCATCCTTTATAGGTGATAAACGCCTGTCTTAGACGTGGTGAATACGAGTTACTAACTCGTTCATTACCACCGCCTGTGACAATAAAGTCTAACTCGATTTTTGTTTTGATATCACTGCCATCAGCTAGTTTAGTAGCCGTCGAAAAGTTAAACCGTGATTGACGTGCGTGCATGTCAAACACAGCATCTTCAGAACTGCTTGCCGATACTGGCGTGGTGCCCGGAACGTAAAAATCCCGACCTATATGGGAGCTAGGCAGTGTGCCATCAGAGAAGTCACTCCACATAGCATCTAACTTGACGTACCCACCATAATTCACTTTAGTGTTACCTATCTCGGCAGCGTAATTTGGAGCACTTAAGGCAGCTGAAATAGCAATTGCTGTAAGGGTTTTTGTTGCGAAATATTTTATTGTCATAATTTTTGTTCCTTATAGCCACGTTGAATAGGCAACGACTATTGAAGTAGAGTTCATCATCACTTTTGATTAAGCGTGATTTTTACTCAATTACCTATTGGTCTATGAGACTAAGGTGGCACGAATGAGAAGTTGGGAGGGATTATATTGATATTGGGGACAATGTATATCATGTAAAATTATGTTATTTCATGCTTTTATGATGTTAATTATCTGATTGTGCTGTTTAATTCAACAAAAATGCTACTTGCTCAAAATTACAACTCTTTTCGAGCTATATACAACTAAGGTCTAATACTCTCCTGTGCGCAGCTGAGTGATCCTTGATGAAAGCCTATCGGCAAGTAATTTACCATGGAGATGACTATGTCACAGAGCATTTATCCTGTTCCTGAAAAAATCAAGAACGCCGCACTTATTGATAATGACCAATACAACGAAATGTATAAGCAATCGATAGAGGATCCGCACGGTTTTTGGGCTGAGCATGGACAGCGACTAGACTGGTCGACACCTTACACCAAAGTAAAGAACACGTCTTTTGATAAAGGTCATATTGATATCAAGTGGTTCGAAGATGGACAGCTAAACGCCTCTTTCAACTGTATTGACCGTCATTTAGCTGACAAAGCTGATAAGGTCGCGCTGATCTGGGAAGGCGACAACCCAGAACATGGTGAAAATATTACTTATCAACAGCTACATGATGAAGTGGCCAAGCTTGCAAATGGTTTAAAAAAGTTAGGTGTTGAAAAAGGCGATCGCGTAGCGATATATATGCCAATGACACCACAAGCGGTATATGCGATGCAAGCTTGTGCACGAGTAGGGGCAGTGCACTCTGTGGTATTTGGTGGTTTCTCTCCATCAGCGATTGCAGACCGGATCAAAGATTCTGGTGCAAAAGTAGTCATTACCTCAGATGAAGGACGCCGTGGAGGCAATGCTGTTCCATTAAAAGCAAATGTTGATGAAGCTGTTGCACAAGAGAGTGTTACCAGTGTAGAGCATGTAATTGTACATCAACTAACAGGGGGGGAAGTCGAGTGGAACGCACATGATATATGGTGGCATGATCTGGTCAACGACTTGCCAGCGACATGCGAACCAACCCCCATGAATGCTGAAGATCCTTTGTTTATACTATATACTTCGGGCTCTACGGGTCAGCCTAAAGGCGTTGTTCATACAACTGGGGGCTATTTAGTTTATTCATCAATGACCCATGAATATGTTTTCGACCTAAAAGCTGAGGATGTCTATTGGTGTAGTGCGGATGTGGGTTGGATAACAGGCCACAGTTATATCGCATATGGTCCGCTTGTTAATGGGTGTACTCAAGTTATATTTGAAGGCGTGCCTACCTATCCGACAGCAGGTCGTATGGGTGAAATAGTTGATAAACATAACGTCACTATTTTATATACGGCACCAACGGCTATTCGTGCACTTATGGCCAAAGGCGA
Organism: Pseudoalteromonas sp. MSK9-3; assembly: GCF_003590335.1. Taxonomy (GTDB): domain Bacteria; phylum Pseudomonadota; class Gammaproteobacteria; order Enterobacterales; family Alteromonadaceae; genus Pseudoalteromonas. Next base: position 97,059 of record NZ_MIET01000024.1, read on the forward strand.
TGAACCTACTGCAACATCAAATCGCTCAAGCTTAAGAGTTTTGGGCTCAGTGGGTGAACCCATTAACCCTGAAGCATGGACTTGGTATTACGAAAGCATTGGTAATAGTACATGCCCAATCGTAGATACTTGGTGGCAAACTGAGACCGGTGGCATCATGATCACACCATTGCCTGGTGCGACAGATATGAAACCAGGCTCAGCGACTCGACCTTTCTTTGGTATTGCACCAGCGCTATTTGATGCGCAAGGTGACACACTTGAAGGCGCAACGGATGGTAACTTGGTGATCCTAGATTCGTGGCCATCTCAGGCTCGTACCGTTTATGGCGATCATGAGCGTTTTGAGCAAACTTACTTCTCTGCATACCCTGGGGTTTACTTTACAGGTGATGGCTGTCGTCGTGATGAAGATGGCTATTACTGGATCACAGGACGTGTAGATGATGTACTTAATGTCTCAGGTCACCGTCTTGGTACTGCGGAAATAGAAAGTGCGCTCGTTGCACATGAAGCGGTAGCTGAAGCGGCTGTTGTGGGTTACCCTCATGAGATAAAAGGACAAGGTATTTATGTTTATGTCACGCCAAATGAAGGCATTGAGATAAGCGATGCGTTGACAAAAGAAGTCAGAAATTGGGTTCGTAAGGAATTAAGTCCCATCGCTTCGCCGGATATGATCCAATGGTCACCGGGTTTGCCTAAGACACGTTCAGGCAAAATTATGCGTCGTATTTTACGTAAGATCGCAGCAAATGAGTATCAACAGCTAGGAGATACCTCTACGTTAGCAGATCCGAGTGTGGTAGATGAATTGATTGAAAACAGGTTGAATCGTTAATATTGCGTTAAAAACTTGAATTTCATTGGATTCTAAACGTACTATATCGGCTGTCCTCTTTCAGATGACAGCCGAAATTTTAGGAGTAAAGCATGAATCAGTTTTTAATCGCGGATGATCACCCTTTATTTAGGGAGGCTTTGAAAGGCGCACTTCAAACTCAATTTGAAGGTTTAGAGGTTTTTGAGTCGGAAAACTTCGAGACAACGTTATCAGTTTTATCCTCTCAGGAAGAGTTAGATTTACTCTTGTTAGACTTACATATGCCCGGTAGTGGGGATTTGTATGGCTTGATCCGAATAAGAGAAGATTACCCCAGCTTACCTATTGTTGTTATTTCAGGCAGCGAAGACTTGGCCATCATTTCAAAAGTGATGGGTTATGGTGCCATGGGCTTTATTCCGAAAGCATCTTCATCACAGGATATTGCTCGAGCAATTGAGCACGTACTCGAAGGAGATAGTTGGTTACCCGCATCAATTAAAGACAAAGTGTCAGGGTTAGAAATAGAAGACAAAGAAGTTGCGCAACAGGTTGCCTCATTGACGCCTCAGCAGTATAAAGTACTGCGTTATTTACATGAAGGCTTATTGAATAAACAAATTGCGTTTGAGTTGCATATATCAGAAGCCACAGTAAAAGCACATATTACCGCTATCTTCAGAAAGTTAGGTGTTTATAATCGTACCCAAGCAGTATTAATAGCTTCAAAACTGCAACTTGAACCTGTTGAAGCCATGTCGTAAAAAACGTAGAGCCTGTAATTTAAATTGTGTATCTGCTTATAATTAAGCCAGTAATGGCTGAGGATAAGCAATATGGATAAGAAAGCTCTAGAAGCCTTCGCTCGCGAAGCAGCTAAGTCGATTAAGACTCCTTCTGATCTTGATGACTTTAGGAAAATGTTAACCAAGGTGACGGTTGAGACAGCCTTAAATGCTGAACTTAATGAGCACCTCGGTTACGAAAAAAACTCACCAACTAACGATAGTAACAGTCGAAATGGCTACTCATCTAAACGCCTAATTACAGACGATGGTGAGATCCAGTTAGAAGTCCCTCGTGACCGTGACGCGTCCTTTGAACCCAAGCTTGTTCGTAAACATCAAACCCGATTTCAATCGATGGACGACAAGATCTTAAGCCTATATGCCAAAGGAATGACCACCCGTGAAATCGTCGCAACATTCAAAGAAATGTACGATGCGGATATCTCCGCCAGTCTAATATCTAAAGTTACAGATGCTGTTTTAGAACAAGTGGTTGAGTGGCAATCTCGCCCGCTTGATGTGGTCTATCCCATCGTTTATCTTGATTGCATCGTCGTGAAAGTACGCCAGAATAAGCAGGTTATCAACAAAGCCATTTATCTCTCACTTGGCGTAAATATGGAAGGTCAGAAAGAACTTCTTGGGATGTGGATGTCCGAAACCGAAGGAGCGAAGTTCTGGCTTAGCGTACTCACCGAGCTTCAAAATCGAGGTGTGAATGATATCCTCATCGCGTGTGTTGATGGCCTCAAGGGCTTTCCTGATGCCATCAATGCCGTTTATCCAAAAACTCAAATTCAGCTCTGTATCGTACACATGGTGCGAAACTCAATGAAATACGTCCCATGGAAAGACTACAAGGCAATTACCACTGACTTAAAAGAAATCTATCAAGCAACAACGGAAGATGAAGCCCTGTTGGCGTTAGAGCGCTTTGGTGATAAATGGGATGAAAAGTACCCTCAAATCAGTCGCTCCTGGACGGCTCATTGGGATAATCTCAACACTCTATTTAGCTACCCTCAAGATATTCGTAAAGCTATCTACACGACAAATGCTATTGAATCTCTGAACAGTGTGATCAGAAAAGCGACCAAGAAACGTAAACTGTTCCCGACAGATGAATCCGCTAGCAAGGTGGTGTACTTAGCGATAATGGATGCTTCCAAGAGGTGGACAATGCCTATTCATCACTGGAAGCAAGCTCTAAACCGTTTTATGATTATGTTTGAAGACCGACTAACTGAATACTTGTAACCAAGAGCAGTTACACAGAATTATTTACAGGGTCAAAACGTAAGCAATGAAGTGTCATAGTCGCACTTCATTGCCAATTTTTTCAGCTAAAAACGACCGTTTTGTTGCCGTTGATAAACACTTTGTGCTCCGATGCTAATTGAAGTGCTTTGCAAAATACTGTTTTTTCGATGTCTCGTCCCATCTTTGCCATTGCTTGTGCTGTATCTGCATGACTAACCTGCGTCACATTTTGTGCAATGATTGGCCCTTCATCTAGCTCATCGTTAACAAAGTGCGCCGTTGCGCCAATGATTTTAACTCCTCTTTCAAAGGCTTGATGATAAGGCTTTGCACCAATAAACGCCGGAAGAAATGAGTGATGGATGTTGATAATTTTATTATTAAAACGGGCGACAAACTCAGGGCTAAGAATACGCATATATTTCGCTAAGCCGATGATGTCTGGTTTGTAACTTTCAACTAAGTCGCCAACAGCTTTATCATGCTCGGCTCGCGAAAGCCCTTCGTGTGAGATAAAGTGATAAGGTACGCCAAACCCTTCAACCAATGGCGCTAAGTCTGGGTAATTGGCTACTACAGCGAGTATTTCAATATTTAGTGCTTGCTCAAATTGCTTTAATAGCACTCCACCCAAGCAGTGTGCTTCTTTTGTAGCAAGTAGCACAACCTTGGTTTTTTCTTCCCCATACATGGTGACTTTTGCCCCTGAGGGCAATTGTTGGCGTAGCTGTGTTAAAAAGTTATCGCTAGGTTGCCCGGTTAATTCTGTGCGCATGAAAAAGCGTTGGCCTGCGGTATCTACAAATTCATTATTGCGTGTAATATTCAAGGTGTGTTCGAAACACAAGTTAGTTATTTTGGCGATGAGACCCACATCATCGCTACACTCTGTTGTTAAAATATAATTCATTTTTCCTCATTCCTATATGAATAATCCCCCCTCTACTTTAAAAGTAAACTCGGCATTTGGGAATGTTAATTTCTCATAGAGTGCATACTATTAATTTTTTATTTTCCAATGTTTTATATTTCTCTGTTTCTAATGCCGATGTATTAATAATGCTCTGAGCTTTGCGGGTTTTATGGGTTTAGATAAATAATGAATATTGAGTGCTTTAGCTTGGGCTTTTAGCTGGGGATCGCGCATTGCGGTGATTAAAACAGCGGGTACTTGATTTTGCCAAATTTCACGTAAGGTTTTGATTAGCGTGATGCCATCACAGTCAGCGCCGAGTTGGTAATCCATCAAAATCATATCAGGCGCTTTATTTTCTTGTGCATACGTTAAAGCCTCATTGATGTTACTGAATAATTGGTAGTTTGCTTGCCACTTATCTAATAAACTGGCCATCGCTGATAAGTTCTTAGGATCATCGTCAACCGCAATGAGTGACAACTTGCGTTTATTATCGCTGTTGCTCTGTAATAACGTTTGTTTATCGGATCTGTGTGGTGCTAAGGCTGAATCACCATAAGGAACTTCAATACTAAAACGGCTCCCTTTGTTTTGAATGGAGCGAACATCGAGTGTAACTGATAATAAATCACAGAGTCTTTTAACAACACCTAGTCCGAGCCCAACGCCTTTATTATCGTCATTCTTTACACGGTAAAAGTCATTAAAAATCTTTTTTTGCTCATACTGACTGATGCCGGCCCCTGTGTCCCACACTTCTATGCGTAAATTATGCTTACGGGCACGACAGGCTACCAGTACTTTACCTGTATCTGTGTATTTCACGGCATTTGACACTAAGTTCTGAATAATTCGGCGTAAGTAAGTAGTGTCACTGTGTACTATATGGTGGGCACTACGCACCGTCAGGATCAGCCCTTTTTCTTTTGAGAGCATTGCATACTCGTTTGCGAGTGGATTTAAAATATCGTCAATATCAAAATGGCGCGGTGAGGGCTTCATAGCCCCTTGTTCAAGTTTAGCTATATCAAGGAGTGCCGACATAAGGTGCACCGTTGAATCTAAACTATCACCCAGTTTGTTAAAGTTTCCCTGATCTTGAGGGGTTAGGACTTGCTCGTTAATAGCAGCGAGATAGAGTCTTGCTGCATTGAGTGGTTGTAAAATATCGTGACTGGCCAGTGCCAGGAAACGTGTTTTACTATCATTGGCCATTTCAGCGTCTTTTTTAGCACTAATGAGTGCCTGCTCGGTTTCAATTCTACTGGCTATTTGTGATTCTAAATCGGTGTTAATGGTTCTGATCTCTTGAGTCCGTGCTTCTATACGGTTTTCGAGGTCCATATTGATTTCTTCGAGCGCATTTTGTGTGGCGATATGCATGGTTATGTCAGAAAAGCTGGTGACAAACCCACCTTCAGGTAAGGGATTGCCTATCATTTCATATACTTGCCCATCAAGACGATGACGAATAAAGTGATGAGATGTACCATTACGCAAGTGTTGTACTCGTTTCTCCACTTGGCGCTCTATTTCACCTGGTCCACATTCGCCGCGATTTGCATTAAAGCGGATCACTTTCTCAATGGGTAAGCCAACATCAAGAAAATCTTCGGGATAATTAAACATTTCACTGTAGCGTTTATTCCAAGCAACCAGTTTTAGATCTTTATCAACAACAGAAATACCATGGCTTAAGTTTTCTAAAGAGGTATAGAGTAAATTTTGATTGAATTGCAGGGCTTGTGTTGTTTCATCAAAGAAGTTAACGACTTCTTCAAATGCCATTTGTTTGCCTGAGGCAACGGTATGAACTAAAGCTTGAGCCGATGAAGCGCCTAAAACACCGGTAAGAGAACGCTCACAATAAGCGATAAATTCAGGTGTTGGATGGGCATTATTGTCATCAATATCGTGGCTGAGTGAGTAATGTCCAAGTAATTGATTAGAGCGCTGCACGCCTAAAAAAGTTTGCAATAACACTTTAAAATCATACACGCTGGCTTTGACATTTTTGTTTAACCGTTTGGCTAATGTGGCTTGTTCTTTGGGGTTTACGAAAGCCGCGGCCTGAATTTTATCAATTAACCGTTCATGTGCAGCCAAAGAAAAGCTAATGTAGCAACAAACATTTGCACACAGAGCGATGAGTGTACCTTGAGTGATCACGCTTTGACGAAAGTCATAGCTCATCATTGCACCGGCATCGAGTACCGGAAGCATAAGAAATAATATCCAACAGACTAAACCTGCAAATAATCCAGCATATACGCCATATGCATGGCCTTTACGCCAATATAGGCCAAAAGCAATGGCGGGAAGCAGCTGTGTGACAAGAGAAAAAGCGACTAACCCCATGTTGGCCAGAGCTTCTCCATGACCAAACCATTGCTGATATAAATAGGCCAATAGTAAAATTGCAGCGATGATAAAGCGTCGAATTAATAGGATCTGAGATTTATAGTTTTTGGTTAATGGGTTATATCTAAATTTACGTTTGATAAGTAATGGCAGTACCACATCGTTTGATAGCATGGTGCTCAGCGTAAGGGTTGCAACGACGATCATGGCAGTTGCAGCAGATAGCCCACCAATAAACACAAAGGTGGTAATGATTGAATGGCCATGCATAAGAGGCAAAGCTAATACAAAGCTATCAGCAGCAACACCTAAACCAATATTTGGGTGTATTGCCGCAGTCGCAATGGGAATGATCATTGCGGCGGTTAGTAATAGGTAAAGTGGAAATGCCCAACGCGCAGTGTGCAAATGACGTCTGTCTTGATTGTCGACGACAGTGACATGAAATTGGCGAGGTAAACAGATGATCGCGGCAGCAGCCATAAGTGACTGGCCAATAAAATTAAAGTTAAAAAATTCAAAATCTTGCCAATGTGCGCTCAATGACAATAGCGTGTCTGGTTGTTTGTAGAGTGAAATGAATGCAAGCGTTGCCACTGCGGCCAGTGCCAATAGTTTAATTAATGATTCAAACGCGACGGCCAGCATTAACCCAGAACGATATTCAGTAACATCCACTTTTCGCGTGCCAAAAAAGATGGCGAATAATGCCATGATGAGTGTGCCTGTGAGCGCCAATATAGTGCCAGATACTTTTTCGTCTTGTTGTAATAATAAAAAGCTACTGCTTAATGCTTTGAGTTGTAGAGCAATATAAGGAATTGTAGCCAGTAATGCGATGAGCGTCACCATAACGGCTGTGGCTTGGCGTTTTCCGTAGCGAGCAGAAATGAAATCGGCAATGGTAGTAATGTTTTGTTTTTTGCTCACCAATACCAGCTTTCGCAAAAATCCATGGGCAAATAAGAAAAGTACAGCAGGGCCTAATAAAATAGGTAAATAATGCCAACTGCTGGTTGCGGCAGTACCCACAGAACCATAGTAAGTCCATGAGGTACAGTAAATTCCCAGAGAAAGCGCATAAACGTATGGGTGATGGCTTATTTTTAGCGCATTGGGGGTAGTTTTGTCGCCCCAATTCGCTATCCAAAACAAAATCCCGATATAACACAAGGCGACAAATGTTAAAGCTACAGTCATGGTTTTTCTTATTGTTTGCTGGTATTTCTACCATAACATATTTGTCTAATATGTCGTCATGTTGATTATGGTATTTTGTTGTTAGCCTTTTGTTTTACATGACTAATTTTGAATTTCGTGTCGTATTTTAGACTAATGTCTTATAAATAGTGTTGTAATTAAATCATCAATATGGCCGTTGACTAAAATTAATATAATCTATTGTTAAATATGGTGTTTTTTGTTTTTTATTTGAACTTAACTTCCAGTTTACGTAAACGTAACTGTTAGGTTAAGACTAAGGTCTCAATTTCATATTGCAATGACGTTGCTAAGGTAAATAGTGACAATTAACACCAACACGGCTCAATCGTGAGCAAGTGAAAGGGGATAAAAATGGCTTTTAAAGACGAAGAACAAGCAAAAGCATACTGGTCAGAAAATCTCGCTCTGATGTTTAAGTTATTGGCAATTTGGTTTGTTGTGTCATTTGGTTTTGGCATTTTATTGGTCGACGTACTGAATGAAGTGCGTTTTTTTGGTTTTAAACTGGGCTTTTGGTTTTCACAGCAAGGCGCAATTTATACGTTTGTTGCTTTGATTTTTGTCTATGTATTCAAAATGAATTCATTAGATAAAAAATATGGCGTAGACGAGTAGGGGCATAAAATGGACGTACAAAATCTTACATTTATTATTGTTGGTTTAAGTTTTGCACTTTATATCGGCATCGCAATTTGGGCGCGTGCAGGCTCTACCAATGAATTTTATGTCGCTGGCGGCGGCGTACCCCCATTTGCCAATGGTATGGCGACGGCGGCAGACTGGATGAGTGCAGCATCCTTTATTTCTATGGCAGGGATCATTTCGTTTGCAGGTTACGATGGTGGTGTTTATTTGATGGGCTGGACGGGTGGCTATGTCCTGTTGGCTTTATGCTTAGCGCCGTATTTAAGAAAGTTTGGTAAGTTTACGGTACCCGATTTCATCGGCGATCGTTACTACTCTCAAGTTGCTCGCATCGTTGCTATTTTATGTGCCATCTTTATTTGCTTCACGTATATCGCAGGGCAAATGCGAGGCGTGGGTGTGGTCTTTTCTCGATTCTTAGAAGTTGATATCGAAACGGGCGTTTACATTGGTATGGTTATTGTCTTCTTTTATGCTGTATTAGGTGGCATGAAGGGGATCACTTATACGCAAGTAGCACAATATTGTGTATTGGTATTTGCCTACTTGGTACCGGCTATCTTTATCTCATTGATGATGACTGGGCACTTCTTACCACAAACGGGTTTCGGCGCGACATTGGCAGATGGGTCCGGTATGTATGTACTGGATAAATTGGACGGACTCAGTGCCGAACTCGGTTTTGCGCAATATACCGAAGGGTCCAAAAGTATGATTGATGTATTCGCTATCACGGCAGCATTAATGGTCGGAACGGCTGGGTTACCGCACGTTATTGTTCGTTTCTTTACGGTTCCGAGAGTAAAAGATACGCGGATCTCAGCAGCATGGACATTGGTTTTTATTGCTATTGTGTACACGACAGCGCCTGCTGTTGCCTCGTTTGCACGAGTAAATATGGTCGATACGATTAATGGTAAAGATGGCAGCGGTACACTCTATAGTGAAGCGCCACAGTGGGTAAAAAATTGGGAAAGAACTGGGTTAATTACCTTTGAAGATAAAAACGGTGACGGAAAAATGTCTTATTCGGCAGGTAAGATAAGTGATCCAAATAGCGCCAATGAGGTGCAAATTGACCGTGATATTATGGTATTAGCCAACCCTGAAATTGCAGATTTACCAGCGTGGGTTATTGCTTTGGTTGCCGCCGGAGGCATTGCAGCGGCACTGTCTACGACTGCGGGGCTGCTATTGGTGATCTCTACATCCGTGTCTCATGATTTACTAAAACGGACCTTAAAACCTGATATCAATGATAAGCAAGAGCTATTAGCTGCGAGGCTTGCTGCGATGATAGCGATTGTGATTTCTGCCTACTTTGGAATTAATCCGCCCGGATTTGTTGCCTCAGTGGTTGCCTTCGCATTTGGTCTCGCTGCGGCCAGTTTCTTCCCTGCGATCATTATGGGGATTTTCTCAAAACGCATGAACAAAGAAGGCGCAATTGCTGGCATGGTAACAGGTATCACCTTTACCGCGGCGTATATCATTTACTTCAAATTTGTGAGCCCGGAACTCAACTCAGCAGAGAACTGGTTGTTTGGTATTTCACCTGAAGGGATCGGTATTGTTGGTATGGTTGTGAATTTTGCAGTGGCTGCGGTAGTACTTAAGCTGACAGCTGACACACCAAAAGAAGTACAAGATATGGTCGAAAGCATTCGTAATCCGAAAGGATCATTAGCGGCACAGGCACACTAACTAAGCTTGGGAATTGTTAGCCCAGCCTACTGGGCTAACAATTTATAGCAAAGCGTGTTGTGACCTCACCTTGCATACTTTGCTATAAATTGTCTCTTTTCAGGATCACACTATGACTGCTCATGTACAGGATGTCATGGCATTTACGCATAAACAAATGCCGTTCAGTCACCTTCCATATGCCGCTTGTGCGTATTTTTCAAACCATTTAAGTGTGATATATGTGACGCATGAAACTCAAGGAGAGTGGCTAAATCCTACTGAAGTGAACCTTTATTTAGTGCGTTCTGGCACATTTGATTTGGTCTCGTCGCAAGGCGAGGTGGTGGCCCGGTTAGCAGAAGGAGATTACTTTGGTTTTCCTTCACTGTTGAGCGGCGATAAAATTAGTAATCGGTTACGAGTGGCAACCCCTGGTTTGGTGTACGTGTTGGGTCAACATGATTTTGACTATTTACGTAGAGAGTATAAAGAGTTTGAACAGCACTTTGTCAGAGCGCACACTAATCGTTTATTAAGTACACATTATCAGTCTAGAAGTCGGAATTGGTCAGAATATAAAGTGAATGAGATGATGTCTGCGCAGGTGATCACATCAAATGCGCAGCTAAGTATTACTGAGGCGGCAAGAGTTATGTCACGCCACGGTATTTCATCTTTGATCATTACGGATGGAAGTGAGTTACTGGGGTTGATCACGGATAGAGATTTAAGAAATCGAGTGTTGGCTGTTGGGCTTGATCCTAGCTTACCTGTACAGACGATTATGACAGAAAAGCCAAAGTTTATTTTTGAACACAATCGTGTATTTTCTGCACTTCACTTAATGTTGAAGCATAATATACATCACTTACCCGTATTAGATGAAGAGTATATCCCCAAAGGAATGATCACCAGTACCGATTTACTTAAATTACAAAAAAGTGATCCGGTACAACTCATTAGTAAAATTTATAAAGCTCGCAGTGTACTGGAAGTAAAACGCTGTGCGAGTGAGCTTCCTGAATTGCTCAAACAGTTTTCTAATAAAATCGATGATATTTCAGCCATAGGTAAAATACTGAGTGGTGTGACAGATGCATTAACGACTCGTTTGATTCAGTTATATCAAGCGGAGCATGGCATTGCGCCTTGTGCCTTTTGTTGGGTATGTTTTGGCTCTCAAGCCAGAGAAGAGCAAACATTACATTCAGATCAAGACAATGGCCTAGTGCTTGAAGAGGCGGTAACAGACGAACAACTTGTATATTTTGCCCGTTTAGGTGCGTATGTCTGTGAACATCTTGTCGAGTGTGGCATAAGGCGCTGCCCTGGTAATATAATGGCTAGTAACGAAGCGTGCAGAGGCACGGTGACCCAGTGGGGGGATCGCTTTTATAACTGGATCAGCTCTCCCACACCGAAAGCCATGCTCAATTGCAAAATATACTTTGATCTGCGATTAATTGATGGATCTGCATCGTTGTTTCGAGACTTATGCACACAGTTAGATCAGATCTGTAAAAATGATCTTTTTTATGCAGCGATGGCGACTGACATAAACACCAGTTCTGTGCCGATAGGTTTATTTCATCAATTTAAACTTGAAAAAGGGACTGCGGATCATAAATACCTAGATCTTAAGCATCGAGGTGTGGTGATCATTAATGATTTAGTTCGCTTATATGCTCTAAAAGCGGGTGTGTTAAAAGCAAATACACTTGAGAGGCTAGATGCGTTGTTACAATTTGATATATTGAGTAAAAAAGATATTTTTGATTTAAAAGACTGCTGGCGTTACCTCACGCAACTGCGTTTAAAAACACAAATAGACCGAGATGGATTCCCGAGCAATTGTATTGATCCGCACACGCTTACCTCGTTGCAAAAACATCAGCTTAAAGAGGCCTTTTTCTTGATAAAGCAAGCTCAACAGGCGAGTGTATTTAAATTTGCTCGAGGGAGTTTATGATGGGAGTGTGTAAGTGGTTACATACGCAATGGATATCGTGGCATTTGAAGCAAAGCTACTTTGATCAACATGAGTATGTGATTGTAGATCTTGAGTTAACAGGCTTAGAGCCAAAAAAGCATGAGATTGTGTCTGCTGGCTGGGTGACGATGCAATCGTTAAAAATAGACTTAAATACGGCGGGGTATATGTTAAATAGTGACGTGAACAGCTTACTGCAAAGTCCGATTTATCATGGGGTAGACAATACTCAATTAACCGCACAAGGCGCACCTTTAAGTACATTAGTTGACGCGTTTGCTGAGGCGTTAAATGACCGAATTTTGGTTTGTCACAATGCACAACTTGATTGGGCGTTTATTCAGCATGCCGCAAGCGCCGAGCAGAAAGTGATTCAACCAAAAGCAATTGTCGATACTTTAAAAATTGAAAAACACCGTTTATTAGTACAAGGAAAACAGTTAAAGCAGAGTGATTTAACACTTACTGCGTGTCGTGAACGTTATGCTTTACCTGCCCACCATGAGCACAATGCATTAAGCGATGCCTTTGCGACTGCGGAGCTATTACTGGCACAATACCATACGATGAATATGGGCAATCGTGAAAAACTCAGTGCAATAATGTAAAAAATGTTGTTTTTCTCTTAGACATTTTTCTTTGGTCGATTACAATAGCGCCATCTTAAAGGGGAACATCCCTTCTTCTATACTAAAGGCTGGATTTTCAATTCAATGACAATCAAACTGGCTATTAATGGTTTTGGTCGTATAGGGCGTAATATTGTACGTTCGCTATACGAATCTGGACGCCAGCACGAGATTCAAATCGTTGCGGTAAATGAACTTGCAGATCCGAAAGGGGTTGCACACTTACTCAAATACGATACATCCCATGGTCGGTTTGCATTCGATGTAGATTATCAAGCACCTAATCTCACCGTTGCGGGTGATAATATTCAATTATTTTCTGAGCCTGATCCGAGCAACCTTCCTTGGGAAGCGCTCGATATTGATGTGGTTTTAGAATGTACAGGTGTTTTTCATTCTCGACAAGACGCGGGTGTACATTTAAAAGCGGGTGCTAAAAAAGTACTATTTTCACAACCTGCAGATGCCGATGTTGATGCGACCATTGTCTATGGAATTAATGACGAAGAGTTGTCTTTTTCCGATACCATAGTATCGAATGGGTCGTGCACAACAAATTGTATTGTTCCGGTGATTAAAGTCTTAGATGACGCATTTGGCATTGAGTCAGGTGCAATCACGACAATCCATGCTTCAATGCATGACCAGCAAGTGATTGATGCTTATCATAGCGATTTACGTAGAACGCGAGCTGCTAGTCAGTCGATTATTCCGGTTGATACAAAACTGGCTCGGGGTATTGAACGTATATTACCTAAGTTTCATGGCCGTTTTGAAGCGATAGCGGTGAGAGTACCGACAATTAATGTGACCGCGATGGATTTAAGCGTGACGGTCAATCAAGATGTTGATTTGAATTCTATAAATCAGGTACTAAGTAAAGCGTCAGGCGGCCGTTTAGACGGCATCTTAAGCTACACCGAAGAGCCACTGGTCTCGGTTGATTTTAATCATGATCCACATTCTTGTATTATTGATGGCACGCAGACACGAGTTAGTCACAAAAGGCTCGTAAAGTTATTAGTTTGGTGTGATAACGAGTGGGGGTTTGCTAACCGAATGCTCGACACCTCAGTAGCCATGATGGCTGCCAAGTAATAGTTCATAATCATAAGTATCGTTTAGTAAGGAGATGTTCATGTCAGTCATCAAAATGGCAGATTTAGATTTAAGCGGCAAGCGCGTATTAATTCGTGAAGATTTGAATGTGCCGGTTAAAGGTGGAAAAGTCACCTCTGATGCACGGATCCGCGCATCTTTACCGACTATCAAATTGGCGCTTGAAAAAGGCGCTAAAGTGATGGTTATGTCTCATCTAGGTCGCCCTATTGAGGGAGAATATGATGAGCAGTACTCATTGCAGCCTGTCGTTGACTATCTTAATGACGCACTTGAGCAATCTGTTCGCTTAGAAAAAGAGTATTTGAATGGTGTTGAAGTTGCTGAAAACGAAGTAGTTGTTTTTGAAAATGTGCGCTTTAACGTGGGCGAGAAAAAAGATGACGAATCATTATCGAAACAGCTAGCAGCATTATGCGATGTGTATGTGATGGATGCTTTTGGTACAGCTCATCGTGCGCAAGCATCTACGCATGGCGTAGGCTTGTTTGCCGAGACTGCATGTGCAGGGCCTCTATTAGCAAATGAGTTAGAGGCACTGGGTAAAGCACTCGATAATCCGGCGCGTCCGCTAGTTGCAATTGTAGGCGGGTCAAAGGTATCAACAAAATTAACAGTACTAGATTCTTTGTCGACCGTGGTTGATCAATTGGTTGCTGGTGGTGGTATTGCCAATACCTTTATTGCAGCTGCGGGTAACCCAGTTGGTAAATCATTATTTGAAGCTGATTTAATTGCTGAAGCGAATAAACTGACAACGGCGGCAAAAGCGAACAATGGTGAAATTCCAGTTCCAAGTGATGTCGTTGTCGGTACTGAATTTTCAGAATCAGCAGTAGCGACTATAAAAGATGTTGCTGATGTTACGGCTGAAGATATGATTTTTGACATTGGTCCTAATACCGCAAATACGTTGGCAAAAATCATTGAGCAAGCGGGTACCGTGGTCTGGAATGGACCTGTAGGTGTCTTTGAATTTGACCAATTTGGTAACGGTACACAGGCAATAGCTAATGCGATTGCAAAATCTGATGCATTTTCAATTGCAGGGGGTGGCGACACTCTAGCAGCTATTGATAAATATGGTGTAGCAGACAATATTTCATATATCTCGACTGGTGGTGGTGCCTTCTTAGAGTTTTTAGAAGGGAAAAAATTACCAGCAGTGGCTATGCTTGAGAAAAGAGCTAGCGTGTAAAAAGAATTATGGCCAGCGTTTGCTGGCCTAATTATTTGTCTTATATCTCTCTCACATTTGATATTTGATAAATATAGATTCGCCGGTAGCAGGCGAGGTGACTAAGTAGTCACAGATAAAATTATCCCGTTCAAACTAGATGATAGAGACTGTCATCGACTATTGGAGAAAGCAATATGGCTTTAATCAGTATGCGTCAATTACTTGATCATGCAGCCGAGTATGGTTATGGCGTTCCTGCCTTCAACGTAAACAACCAAGAGCAAATGCGCGCTATTATGGAAGCGGCAGACAAGACAAACAGTCCTGTGATTGTTCAAGGTTCAGCCGGAGCTCGCGCTTATGCTGGTGCCCCATTTATTCGTCATATGATCCTTGCTGCTGTAGAAGAGTGGCCTCATATTCCAGTAGTAATGCATCAAGATCACGGTACATCCCCTGGTATTTGTCAGCGCTCAATTCAACTTGGTTTCTCATCAGTAATGATGGACGGCTCTTTGCTTGAAGATGGTAAAACACCTTCAAGTTATGAGTATAATGTTGATGTTACGCGACGCACAGTAGATATGGCACATGCATGTGGTGTGTCAGTTGAAGGTGAACTTGGCGTGCTAGGGTCTTTGGAAACTGGTGAAGCTGGTGAAGAGGATGGAATTGGTGCCGTTGGTAAGCTTAGCTTAGATCAATTACTTACTGATCCTGAAGAAGCAGCCGATTTTGTTAGCAAAACAGGTGTTGATGCATTGGCAATTGCTTGTGGTACATCCCATGGTGCCTATAAATTTACACGCCCGCCTACAGGCGACATATTGGCTATTAATCGTATTAAAGATATTCATGCGCGTATTCCAAATACGCATCTGGTTATGCATGGTTCATCATCTGTACCGCAAGACTGGTTAGCTGTGATCAATGAACATGGGGGTCAGATCCCTGAAACGTATGGGGTACCTGTTGAGCAGATCATCGAAGGGATCAAGCATGGTGTTCGCAAAGTAAATATAGATACAGATCTACGTTTAGCGTCTACTGGTGCGATTCGTCGTCATTTGGCAGAGAACCCAGCCAACTTTGACCCTCGTAAGTATTTGGCTGAGGCAACAAAGGCGATGACAGCAATTTGTGTTGATCGTTATGAAGCATTTGGTACAGCTGGCAATGCGAATAAGATCAAGCCAATCTCGTTAGATGATATGCACTTGAAGTACTTATCAGGCGAGCTTGAGCAACAGATCAAATAAATACTAACGTCAGTTAATTCTATATAAAAGCTCCTATAAGGGGCTTTTTTTTGGATCATTATTTTATTAACACAGCTAGTGTGAGAATGAATTTAAAGTATTGATATAAATTAATATTTTATAATTTATTGCGCTGAGCTACTACTTACTTATGTTAAGATCAGGTAGAGATCATTATTATACTAACGCAGCGGTGAAGATGATCTATTAAAGGTTCATAACACCTTATATCGTGCTTGATACGCGCATTTATGACGGGGTTTAGGGAGAGTGAGCTACCCTTTTTAAGCGAAATAGAAGACTTAAGCTAGTAAAATAATGATCCCAGCTTGGATCAGGTTGGTATTATTCTGATCTTTCCCCCATTGTTGATATAAATTTGATCTGTTCCTTTTCATGAACTTGATCTATTCCAAATTGCAGCTAATTTTTAAATTAGATGAAAATTATGTAAATGCCATACGGATCTGGTGTTTTCCTCTCACATTTTTGAGGCTGCGCTACTTATGAAGACTAAAATACTATTGTGTTTATCAACAGTCAGTTTACTGGCGATATCTGACATTACCTTTGCAAACGACGTTAAAGTATATGGCCGAGTCCATGCTGGCTTGCAGTTTAGCGACACAGGCGATGATGATGAAACATCAATTAAGAGCTACGCGTCTCGAATGGGTTTGAAGGGTAAGGCTAAAGTGAATGATGGCCTTGATGTATTTTTTAAATACGAATTTGAAGTAAACCCTGTTGATAATGACAAAGATGGGAAAAGTGGCGACAATATTACAGCGCGATCTCAGTATGTTGGTGTAAAAGGAAAGTATGGTGAAGTGCTGGTGGGAAGAAATGATACGCCTGTGAAAAAATCGCAAGGTAAAGTTGATTTAATGAATGATTTTACCTCGGACAACAAAGCGTTGTTCGCTGGGGATAATCGGTTAGGTGATACAATTCAATATACATCACCATCGCTGAATCATATGAAATTTATCGTTAGTTATATTGCTGAAGACAATAGTAAGCAAGATGGAGAGACTGGGTTGTCTATGGCGGGGGTTTATGGTGATAGTAAACTGAAAAAAACGTCTATGTACGCCAGTATTGCAAGAGACACAAAAGTGGCAGGGCGAGATATTACTCGGTTTGTTGTTCAAGGAAAGCTTGGTGATGCGACTATAGGTGGCTTGTATCAACAAAGTGAGAAAGTTGACAGTGATGACTCTGTTGACAGTTTTGTGGTGAGTGCGTCATATAAGTTGCCTAACAGTTACAAGCTATTAGCCCAATATCAGGACTCTGATGGCGCAGAAGGCAAGTTAGAAGACTCTGGTAACTCAACCTCAGTCGGGGTTGAGAAAAAGCTTTCAAAGCAAGCTCGGATGTATTTATGGTACTCTAAATTTAGCCTAGATAACACGGCAGATCAGGATCATATGGCATTGACGCTTCGTTATGATTTTTAAATAAAAATCCCAAAATTTGAAATAAACCTGTCATAAATTTTTGATAAAAAAATCGCTTAACATAAATAGTTAAGCGATTTTTTAGCACCTTTTGTCAATCCACGTTACACTTTCATAAAACTGTCACACTAAGTCATAATAATGAAAACATCTTCGGTAATGAAAGAGAACATTGGGAATGTCACGTAAAGTACTTGTAGTTGATGATGAAGCACCTATCAGAGAGATGTTGGTATTTGTGCTGGAACAAAATGGGTTTCAAGCAATTGAAGCAGAAGATTACGATTCAGCAATTACTGCAATGGTTGAACCGTATCCAGATATGGTATTGCTAGATTGGATGCTACCTGGTGGCAGTGGTATACAAATTGCGAAAAAATTCAAGCAAAGTGAGTACACACGACAAATACCAATCATAATGTTGACTGCGCGTGGGGAAGAAGAGGATAAAGTAAAAGGCCTCGAGGTGGGAGCTGATGATTATGTCACCAAACCTTTTTCTCCGAAAGAACTTATGGCAAGAATTAAAGCCGTGATCCGCCGAGTGTCTCCGACTTCACTAGAAGAAGCGATTGAAGTACATGGATTAAGATTAGACCCTATTTCACATCGAGTTACTTCTGCGGGCAGTGAGTTAGATATGGGACCTACAGAGTTCCGTTTATTACACTTCTTTATGACGCACCCAGAGCGAGTGTATAGTCGAGAACAGTTACTTGACCATGTGTGGGGCACCAATGTTTATGTTGAAGACCGTACGGTGGATGTTCATATTCGACGTTTACGCAAAGCGATAGCTCCTTTAGGACATGATCGACTGGTGCAAACTGTGCGTGGCGCAGGATATCGATTTTCAAGTAAGTTGTAAGTGCATGGCACATTGTTATTAGGGTCAATCATTTATGTACCGAGTGATTAATAAGCAGGCGTTGTTTAAGCGCCTGTTTTTGTATTTTTTGCCTTTAACATTAATCGGTATTTTGATTGGCGCACCGTTTATTTTATTGTTTATCGGTGCGTTATCATTATTGCTTTGGCATTATCACCAATTATATAGATTAAGTGATTGGTTACTGAATCAGCGTAGTTTTAACCCGCCAGAAGGGGAAGGCGCTTGGGAACAAATATTTGAAGGGATTTACCACCTTCAGCATCGTAATCGTAAAAAACGTAACGAATTAGCTGAATTGATCCGCCGCTTTAGAGAAGGGGCTGAAGCAGTACCTGATGCTGTGGTTGTGTTGCAACAGGATTTAAGTATTGTTTGGTGTAACCAACTGGCACTAAAAGTTCTTGGTCTACAGTGGCCAACAGATCATGGTCAGCGCTTAGACAACTTGATCCGAGATCCTAAATTTATAAAGTACATGCAATCACATGACTTTGATGATCCATTAGAGCTAGATTCAGGGCATGCAAGCGAGCAAGTGCTTGAGTTTCGAGTTATGCCCTATGCTGAACAATTAATGATGGTGGTACGAGATATCACACGTTTAAAGCAGCTAGAGCAGATGCGTAAAGATTTTGTCGCCAATGTATCTCACGAACTAAGAACGCCATTAACAGTCGTTACTGGATATTTAGAGATGATGGATGCGGACAATATGCCACCTCCTATGATGTGGGAGAAAGCACATGGCACCATGATAGAGCAATGCAAACGGATGGATAGCCTTGTGAATCAATTACTGTCTTTGTCACGCATAGAGGGGGCGCGTCGACAGGAGAAAGACAGACCCGTTCGTGTACCGGATATGTTGGCATTGATCCAAACTGAAGCCCATTCAGTTAATCAAGATAAGCACCATGAATTGATTTTTGAAGTAGATAAACATTTAGATATTCTTGGTTCCGCTGATGAGTTACGCAGTGCATTCTCTAATTTGGTATTTAATGCGATCCACTATACAAAGTTAGAGGGGCGAGTTGTCGTTAAGTGGCAGCTTATAGAGGATCAAGCGTGCTTTTCTGTTGAAGATAATGGTGATGGGATCGCTCCTGAGCATATTAACCGCCTCACAGAGCGGTTTTATCGTGTTGATAAAGCGCGTAGCAGAAAAACGGGCGGATCTGGTCTTGGTTTAGCGATCACCAAACATGTATTAACACGACATGATTCTAGCTTAGAGATCCAAAGTACAGTGGGTGAGGGATCGTGTTTTTCTTTTGCATTTGCATCAGAGAAAGTAAAAATTATGACAAATGATGAAAGTCATGAAAGTGTCATTTTAAAGTAATTTTATTGTCATTAAAACGCGGCAGAATGAATCGCGTAATTTAATGGGAAGAACAATTGGAGCAACCCAAATGAAATTCAAAAGTTTAGTCGCCGCAATGGGCGTAGCTGTTACAACACTTGTCGCAACACAGGCGTCAGCATTAGACAAAAATTTAGTTGAGTATAATAAAACTAGCGGTATTTCAGGTAACTTCTCTTCAGTTGGCTCTGATACGCTTGCTAACATGATGACCTTTTGGGCAGAAGAGTACAAGCGTATTTACCCAAATGTAAACATTCAAATTCAGGCTGCGGGTTCTTCAACAGCGCCGCCAGCTTTAACAGAAGCGACTTCTAACTTTGGCCCAATGAGCCGTAAAATGAAGTCTAAAGAAATTGAAGCATTCGAAAAGCGTTATGGCTATAAACCAACAGAAGTACGCGTTGCAATAGATGCACTGGCAGTATTCGTGCATAAAGATAACCCAATTGAAGGCTTACGTATTGACCAAGTTGATGCTATTTTCTCTTCAACACGCAAGTGCGGAGCTGGGGAAGAAGTAAAACGTTGGAGCGATGTTGGCTTAGCGGGTAATTGGGCTGCAAAAGATGTACAGTTGTACGGGCGCAACTCAGTATCTGGCACATACGGTTACTTTAAGAAAAAAGCCCTATGTAAAGGTGACTTTCGAAATAATGTAAATGAACAGCCTGGCTCTGCGTCTGTTGTTCAGTCAATTTCATCTTCTGTTAATGCAATTGGCTATTCTGGTATTGGTTACAAGACATCGGGTGTCAGAACGGTTCCTTTGGCTAAGAAGGGCGATAACTTTGTTGATGCAACACTCGAAAATGTTGCTAAAGGTAAGTATCCTTTATCAAGATTCTTGTATGTTTATGTAAATAAACACCCAAACAAGCCGTTATCACCAATTGAAGCCGAGTTCTTAAAAATGGTGCTATCAAAAGATGGCCAGAAAATTGTTGAGAAAGATGGTTATGTGCCGTTATCTAGCAAGATGGCGACCATTGAGCTGAAGAAGCTAGGTCTTTTGTAAGATAAAATAATTTAGAAAAAAGCCGCTCAATTGAGCTGCTTTTTTGTATCAGATAAGGGGTAGCTATCATCCTAAGCATTAATACTACTCTATAAGCTAAAACGACATCCTACGGAGTGAGTTACTTTTGCAGTCACAGTTATACTCAAAAGACTTTTACCGTTGTTATGCTGCTTTTCGCGTGCAAGAGTATGCCCTAGACTTCACATGATTGATATTACTGATATTGAGAGTCAATATTTTTTGTCAACTTCTCTGCTTGAACTTTACATTGATTAAAAGTTTCGATGCACTCGTTATTACATAGCTGCTGTGACATCGTATCTGGTAGACTACTTTGCCCACAGCTGCTCTCACATTGATAGTTTTGCTGAGCGCAGTGATTTAACTCAGCTGAATTATTTGTTTGGCAGGCACTTAATAATGCCATTGCGCACAGAGGTAGCACTGCTTTCATCTTACTTCCTTCTAGATTGACACTTGTAAGTTATCTATTAATCTCACTGATCCTAAAAATGCGGCAGCTAAGATCACAAAATGATCATCATCAAGTGTAGCAGGCTTTAATGTATTATTGTTTGCAATGGCGAAGTAATCAGGTTGTAACCCTTGCTTTTGTAGGGTTTCCTTTGCTTGGTCTTCTATTAAGGTAAAGTCAGTATTACCTGCTTTGAGTTTATCTGCTGCTTCTGTGAGCGTGCGATATAGCACCTTTGCGGTATCTCTTTCACTATCACTTAGATAACCATTACGAGAGCTCATAGCGAGCCCTGAAAACTCTCGCTGTGTTGCAATGCCAATTATTTCGATAGGCATTGATAAATCACGCACCATGGTGCGGATCACTTGCAGTTGTTGATAGTCTTTCTCACCAAAACAAGCAAAGTCAGGCTGGACCATATTAAATAGCTTAGTAACCACGGTTGCTACGCCTTTAAAGTGACCCGGCCTCTTGCCACCGCAATAGCCAAGTGAAATATCAGGCACATCTACATAGCTTTGTGCAGCGAGCCCATTTGGATAAATAGACTCAACGGTAGGGGTAAATACCATATCAGTACCCAGTTCAGCTAGGCCGTTTTTATCTTCACTTAGGGTGCGAGGGTAGTTATCTAAATCTTCATTAGCACCAAATTGCATAGGATTAACAAAAATGCTCACTACGACTTTATCGGCGAGTGTTTTTGCTTTTTCGACCAATGAAAAATGGCCTAAATGCAAATTGCCCATAGTTGGTACAAATGCAATGCTTAACCCTTGTTGTCGCCAGGCTTTGATTTGGCTTCTTAGTGATTTAATTTCTGAGGTAGACTGCATTAATTAAACTCATGCTCGGAAGTTGGAAATGCGCCAGATTTAACGTCTGAACAATAATTTTTAACTGCATCAGGCATATTACCGCTTTCAGCTAAGTAATTTTTAGAAAACTTAGGAATATATCCTGCTGATATGCCCACTAAGTCATGCATGACCAGGATCTGTCCATCGGTATCTTTACCTGCACCAATGCCAATGACGGGAATATTGACTTCTTCTGTAATACGCTTAGCCAATGCTGATGGAATACACTCAATAACCAGAAGCTGTGCACCGGCACGTTCTAGGGCTTGGGCATCCGCGACCATTTTATCAGCTTGTTCTTGTTCCCTGCCTTGAATTTTGAATCCACCGAATACATGCACAGATTGTGGTGTAAGACCTAAATGACCACAAACGGGGATCCCTTGCTGGGTGAGTGCTTGAATACTTTCATGAAGCCACTCGCCACCTTCCACTTTTACCATGTTGGCACCAGCACGCATCAACTTTGCTGCATTTTCGCAGCTTTGCTGTGGATTTGCGTAACTCATAAAGGGCATATCAGCAACAACAAATAAGTCTTTGCTACCAGCGCGTACGCAGCGAGTATGGTAGGCAATTTCATCAGTGGTAACCGCTAATGTATCATCGCCGCCTTGCAGTACCATACCCAGTGAATCGCCCACTAAGACAATGTCGATACCATTGTCATGAAATAACTTTGCAAAGCTAGCATCATAGGCTGTTAGTGCCGTAATTTTTTTTTGCTCTAGCTTCATTTTTGCCAAGGTCGATACAGTTATTTTAGGCATGTCATTTCCTTTTCAATACGGAAGTCGTTTTTATTAGTTAAGTGGTATTAGATTATTTAATGCCACATTGTTACTGATGCTTTGCAATGTTCTACCGTCAGGTAGAATGAGCTCTGGTTCTAGCTCTAATAATGGGTAAACCACAAATTCACGCTGGCATAAACCATAGTGAGGAACCACTAATCGTGGTGTATTTATAATATCATTCGCAAATAACAAAATATCTAAATCTAGCGTTCTAGGACCCCAACGTTCACTTTTTCGTTGTCGACCTTGTTCAAGCTCTATTTTTTGTAATGAGTCTAACAAGGCCTCAGGCGCAAGAGAGGTGCTTAACTTAGCTACTGCATTAACATAATCAGGCTGATCTTGTGGACCCATAGGTTTAGATGCATAAAACTTAGACACTGTTATTAGTTGACACTGAGCCAAGTTTCTTAGCGCATCAACCGCATTGTGTAGCTGCGCTATCGGATCATCTAAGTTGGCCCCTAAGCCTATGTAGGCAGTGTTCATGAGTCACTCGGTTTCTTTTTCGGTTTACGGCGAAAACGGCGACGAGGTTTATTTGAGTCACCATGCCCTAACCCTTTGACCATGTCTTTTTGGCCGTTTACATCTTGTTGTAAATACTCGGTCCACCACTGTGCAAGGTCAGCTTGTTCTTGCTCACCACTTTCGACACGTAATAGTAAGAAGTCATAAGCGGCTTTAAAGCGAGGTTGTTGGCTTAAGCGATAAGCTCTTTGTCCTGCGCGCTTATCTAAACGTAGTTGGATATGCCAAATATCACGGGCACCTAACGTAAAGCGTTTTGGCACCGCGACATGCTGCGCATTTTCGCTTAGCACATGGTTCATTGCCTGAGCATATGCATCAAATAGCGGCATATCTTCTTTTTGTAGTTGCTCACTGCGCTTTAATAGCGGGAACCATAATAACGCGGCATAAACGAAGGCCGGTGTTACCTTTTTCTCGGCATTAATTCGCTTATCCGTGTTAGCAAACATTTGCGCTATAAATTTAGTCTCGAAGCCGGTTTCACTGTTTTCAATGATGTCGTCCAGTGCTGGAAATAGCTGCTTGAATAAGCCAAATTCACGCAGTAAATGATAATTCTCTTGGGCTTTTCCGTTTAAGAATAATTTGAGGGTTTCTTCAAATAAACGCGCTGCAGGAATGTGTGACAATAGCTCGGATAGCTCATAAATAGGGTCTTTAGTAGGCTGTGCAATTTCCATATCTAATTTGGTTGCAAACCTCACCGCACGAAGCATACGAACGGGATCTTCACGGTAGCGCGTTTCTGGGTCGCCGATTAATTCTATTTTGCGATTCGCAATTGCGTCCATACCATTGGCAAAATCATGAATGGTAAAATCTTTAATAGAGTAGTAAAGCGCATTAATAGAGAAGTCACGGCGTTCAGCGTCTTCTTCAATCGAACCATAGACGTTATCACGCAGTAGTTGACCGTGTTCACTTGACTGGCTTGTTTGATTTTTATCTGCACTGGCTTCGTGGTGTCCGCGCATCGTCGCGACTTCAATGATTTCTCGGCCAAATACAATGTGGGCTAGGCGGAACCGGCGACCAATTAGACGACAGTTACGAAATAGTTTTTTAATTTGTTCGGGTGTTGCGTTGGTTACAACGTCAAAGTCTTTTGGTTCAACGCCCAGTAGAATGTCGCGAATACATCCACCGACTAAATAGGCGTCATAACCACCGTCTTTTAAGCGATACAGCACCTTAATAGCATTAGGGCTAAAGTGTTTGCGAGATATACTGTGCTCACTACGTGGGATTACTTGAGGTTCAGCACAAGTGACAAGTTCTGATGATGCTTTCTCACCATTGACCAGCTGTCTGCAAAATTTTAATAGCTTAGAAATAATAACCTGTCTCCTAAAAACTCATACCAATGCATGTTTCGACTAAATATCAGACCCAGTGTATTTTAGCTAACTGCTTTATTTATGAGCGGTTAATCAGGGACCTAAAGTACTTGCTGCCAATCGCTTATAGTGTAGGCGATTTTATAAGGCTCGCTATGATATACCAGCCAAGTAAAAAAATTAAGTTACAGGTGATAAATAATCTTAGATTAGGAACATTCGTGGAGTTGGAGCTCACCAACAGACGGGATAGCCTGCAAATTAAAGTGCTCGTGCGCCCAGTTTAAAATATCCTCAGTGCGATTGTGTGCGATCTCTTTTGGTACTGATAGCCCTAGATAATCCAGTGCGCTGCATAAGGCCGGTTGAGGTGTATTTGTGTCAATGGCTGGTGCATGGTTTTGTTTTGATAACTTCAAACCTGGTTCGGTAACAATGACTGGTACGTGTGCATAATGTGGAGCCGGTTTATTAAGTTGTTGGTATAAACCAAGTTGCCGAGCTGTGGGCTCAAGTAAATCAGCACCACGCACAACGTGATTAATATTTTGGGCGATGTCGTCAAGCACAACAACAAGCTGGTAAGCGTGCAACCCATCACGGCGTTTTACAATATAATCTTCATGTGCCAACAACGATGAGATATTGACTTGGCCTTGGATCATATCTATAAATTGCAATACAGGGTGATGTTGCTTTAGACGCAGTGCATTACCTTCAGTGGCGTGTTGTAACGATCTACAATGATTCGAGTATAATCCTCCATTGCGCTTTATTTCTTTGCGGGTGCAAACACAGGGGTAAATCAAATCTTGCTGCTGTAACTCACTGAGTACATCGTTGTAATAGTCATGTCGCAAGCTCTGATAGATAACCTGTTCATCCCAAAACAAGCCAAACGCTTCTAACGTATGTAGAATGTGGCTATCAGCCCCTTTGAGCATTCTGGGGGTATCAATATCTTCCATGCGAACAAGCCATTTTCCATTTTGCTGCTTTGCTGCAAGGTAACTGGCGAGTGCGGCCACTAATGACCCAAAATGAAGCGGTCCAGATGGCGAAGGAGCAAACCGGCCACGATAGCTCCCTTCGGTGGGTAATGCTGGGGTAAGCATAAATGGCAGAGTTTAACCTCTACCGTTTTGTTTTTCTTTAATTTCGGCCAGTGTTTTACAATCAACACATAAATCAGCGGTTGGACGTGCTTCTAAGCGACGGATCCCAATTTCAATACCACAAGACTCACAGAAGCCGAAATCATCGTCTTCGATCAGTTGCAGTGTTTTTTCTATTTTCTTAATGAGTTTACGTTCACGATCTCGTGTACGTAGTTCTAAAGAAAATTCTTCCTCTTGTGCTGCACGGTCTACAGGATCTGGAAAGTTTGCTGCTTCATCTTGCATGTGCGTTTTTGTACGATCTACTTCATTTCGTAGATCTTTACGCCATGCATCTAATATTGCTTTAAAATGCGCACGTTGTGCGTCATTCATGTATTCTTCGCCTGGTTTTTCCTGATATGGTTGTAAACCGGCTTGAGCCAACAACCCTAGTTTCTTTTGGTCTGGCATAGCATTCTCCTAAATCCTTAACACAATACCCCAGCTAACGCCGGCGGCTATAAATAGCAGAATCTCACACCCTTAGCAAATACTTTGTCTCACAAATTAATGCTTGAGTGGGCAAGAATCAGTCATAGAGGTTAAATTCTAATGAGCAGCGATATGGGGGCGGGTTTTTAAAACTCAAGCCATTAATACCGGTACACGGTGTTTTATTTTTATCTCTTCAAGACTGATCATGGTGTTGTATGCGTAAATTTCAACACCCATTTCTTTAGCTTTAACAAGCAGTTTAGCATATTCGTGGTCTATATGTGCAGCAGGCTTAACGGATTCGATGCCTGTGTGCATAACCATGAATAAAAGTACTGCACGATGGCCTTGTAGTTTCATCTGTATTAACTCTCTTAGGTGCTTTTGACCTCTGAGGGTTTGCGTGTCGGGAAAATACCCTTGTTGCTGTTCTAATAATGTGACTGATTTGACTTCGATGTAGCAGTCAGTGCGATTAGGATCGCGTAAAAGTATGTCTATACGACTGTTTTCTGTGCCATATTTCACTTCACTTTGATGTATCTCATAATCTAAAAGTTCGGGTATTTGGTGCATTTTCAATGCTTCAATAGCGACCTTATTCGCATGATTGGTATTGACACAAATTAGGTGATCGAGCGTGTTTTGCGTGAGCTCGAGAGAGTGAGGGTATTTTCGCTTGGTATTTTTACTGGTGGAGTAAAAAGCTTTGAAACCAGGGTCAGCACAGCCTGTCATTTTGCCCGTATTTGCGCAATGCACGGTGAACTCAGCGCCGTCGGCTTCGACTAAATCGACCAAAAATCGTTTATATCGTTTAATTAATTGCGCTTCGTTTAATGCGCTTGAAAATTTCATGGTTTAATCGCAAGTCAGTTGGGTGATACAAAACCCTAGTGTACACTGAGTCTTATAATATAAGCGCAAAGGTTAAGATAAAATGTCTGATAAATTTATTGTTCGTTTAAGTGAACAAGCTGCCGCATCTCATTGGGGCCAAGGTACAGGGCTATCGTTTTCTGAAGATGGCGCGACGATCCATTTACAAGAAAATGAGACTTTAAAAAACATTCAAAAAGCGGCGCGTAGCATCGCACAGCAAGGGATAAAAAGCGTTTCTTTATCAGGAGACACTTGGTGTACTGAATCACAGTGGGCATTTTATCAAGGCTTTGTGAGCCCGAAACAACTGGCCGGTGTTACATTTGTTGAAAATGCTCAGTCAGATTTGACGGAATTAGCTGCTTTACAAACAGCAGCTTCATGGGCGCGCAGTATGATCAATGGTACCGCGGAAGATGTTTACCCAGAAAGCTTAGCGGGAAATGCTGCCGAGTTCATTCAATCACTTGCACCTGAGCATGTCAGCTATCAAATTATCAAAGGTAACGCATTGCTTGAACAGCAATGGATTGGTATTCACGAAGTAGGCCGTGGCAGTGAGCGCCCACCAGTGTTACTTGAGCTAGATTACAACCCGACGGGAGATGCTAATGCACCAGTGAGTGCAGCTCTAGTGGGTAAAGGGATCACATTCGATTCAGGTGGCTACTCAATTAAATCGAGTGAAGGCATGCTGGGTATGAAGTGCGATATGGGTGGCGCGGCAACCGTCACTGCAGGCCTCGCTCTGGCAATTCAGCGCGGTATGAAAAAACGTATTAAGCTTTTCTTATGCTGTGCAGAAAACTTAATTTCTGGCCATGCTTATAAGTTGGGTGACATTTTAACATATAAAAATGGCACGACCGTTGAAATTGTTAATACTGATGCGGAAGGGCGTTTGGTATTAGCTGATGGCTTAATGGCGGCGGGTGAAACGGGCGCTGAGTTAATCATTGATGCGGCAACCTTGACCGGTGCGGCATTAGTGGCCGTTGGCCAAGAATATAACGCGCTGTTTGGCTTAGATAAAGCACTTGTAAACGACGTGCAACAGTTTGCGAGCGATGAATTTGAAGCTGCGTGGCCATTACCGCTTGAGCCTTGGCATAAAAACAACTGCCCATCGCCGTATGCTGATACAGCAAATAGCAGGGCACAAAAAGGTGGCGGCTTTGGTGGCGCATCGAATGCGGCAGGTTTTTTAGCGCGCTTTGTACCAAATGAAGGGCAAGGTTGGGTTCATATTGATTTAGCTGCGGCATTTCAAAATAATGCGGGCAGTCAATGGTCGGCAGGTGCAACAACATTAGGTATGCGTACTATTGCACGTACATTACAAGAAAAAGCCTAATTGAATAAAAGGTTTTAAGTTAAAAAAGCATGCTCTGGCATGCTTTTTTATTGCCAAAATCATGGGACTTTGCGACAGAGTTAAGACAGCAAAGCCGCAGCTAGCCTGACAAAATCAGAAGACGTTAAAATTCCTAACAAGGTATTGTCTCTATTGATCACAGGCATGCACCCATGTCGGTTATCGACAAAAAATTGGGCCACATCACTTAAACTCTGTTCGGGAGTGAGGGTGGTAAAGTCGGTTGCCATGATCTCAGTGACTGTGGTGTGTTTTTCTTTTCTCTCTAATGCATTTGGGCCGTAGTTAGCCAAAATACGCATGATTTCTGCCACCATGACTTTTTGAGTAAGCATACCGCATAGGGCTCCTTGGTGGTCAACGACGGGAATATGGCGAATGCCCTTAGAACGCATTAAGTCATGTGCATCACGTAAAGACTGATCTTGTTTCACACTAAATGGGTTTGGAGTCATTAAATCTGCAACTGTCTGTAACATCTCACTACCTAAATTTCTGCTGGAGTATTTAGTTATAACCGAACTGAGTTTGTTTTGTATAAAAAAATACCGAACACCTGACTGATATCAATAAAAACGTTAAATGATGTCGAGAGGTGTAATTTCGCCTTACTCGAGGCAGAGAGCGTTAATCTCTGGCGGGTACTTGTGTGAAGAGATGACTTTGCTGTTGAGCCAGTTGGATATATTTGTGTTGAACTAGCTCTGAGACGGGAACTAACTCATACCCCTGCTCAATTAACTCCGGTAGCATTTTGTGTAAAAATTTAACCGTTTCTGGGTAAGGGTGCGCAATTGCGATAACCCCATGCTTGTGTTCAGCAAGGGTTTTAAGTGCTGTTAACTGGGCTTCAAGCGCTGCTTGCGTGAGTACATTGTCTAAAAAGACATGCCGCCCGATATTTCTTACGCCAAATAAGTTGGCTGCATGTTGTGCTTGAGTTTGCTCAGTCGTGCGACTATCTAGAAAAAATAAGTCGCGCTTTTTCAAGATCTCCATGGTCCAGACCATCGGGGTGATGTATTGAGTGAGGGCAGAGCCCATATGGTTGTTCACACCTTTAACTTGGGGGAGTGTTGCTAACGCATGCCCTAATGTGGTTTGTAATTGCCATTTGTTCATGTCTAATGTTAGCGCGCCGGGGCCAAGCTCTTTGCTTTCTATTGCTTGCATAGGGACATGCAGGAGTAATTCTTTGTTTTCTTGACTTGCAAGTCGAGCGAATGACTGTGAATAAGGGGTGTGTGGCAAGATCGAAAAAGACAACTGCCCTGGAAGGTTCAGAAGTTCAAGATCACGCTCGTGATTACCAACGTCATCAATAACAATGGCAATTTGTTTTGCATAGCAAGGTGCGAGTGCCAAGCAAAACCAGAGTACTCCCCAAATTAGTGTCCGTAGCACGGTTCCTACTTATCTTTGTTTTTATAAAATAGTTATTATTTTTTGAGTCGCTTTTTCGCTGTTACTATATGTGAATCAAGCTTGGCCAATATTGCGAGATTGGTCGTTTGTTCATCAGTCATTATAACGGATTTGTCTAAATTCGAAAGGTTTTGCGGTGTTATTATCACATCTGGTTTAATGCCCACGCCTTCGATCGATCGCCCTGATGGCGTGAAGTAACGTGCGGTTGTGAGTTTTAACGCAGTCGTCCCATTCCCCAAGGGAATGAGAGATTGAACAGAGCCTTTCCCATAAGATTGTTTACCTATGATCAAGGCGCGTTCATTGTCTTGTAATGCACCCGCCACTATTTCTGCAGCCGATGCGGATTGTTCATTGATCAGCACTACGATGGGCGCGCCATTTAGAATATCACCACTTTGCGCTGTGAAGCGTTGGTTTGCATCGAAGAAGCGGCCTTTAGTGGTCACGATAGTCCCTGCTTGCAAGAAAAGGTCTGAAATTGCCACCGCACTACTGAGTGTCCCTCCTGGGTTGTCTCTGAGGTCGAGCACAAGCCCTGTTAATGGCGAACCATTTTTACTGATCAATTTGTTGATATGCCGAGAAATGTCATGATAGCTATGGTTATTAAAACTGTTTAACTCGATATACCCATTACCGCTTCTCAATAGCTGGCTATTCACGCTTTCCAGATTAATTTCTTGCCTACGTAAGGCTAATGTAAGGTTCGTTTTAGCACGCTCGACGGTAATATTAATCGTTGCAAATTCAGCGTTTCTAAGTAGTTTAGAAACATGAGCGATATCTTTGGTCGTTACATCATCAGTCCCTATTGCGACAAGCTTGTCACCTCCTTCTATGCCGGCTTGTGCGGCAGGTGAGCCTGGTAACGTATTCACAATTACAATGCGGTCATCAACGCGCTCAACTTCGATACCAATCCCGGTATAGCGACCATTTGCAGCACTAAAAATGGCGTCTAACTCGTGCTCTGGTAAGTATTTAGAGTAAGAGTCTAATTGGTCAAATAGGGTGTTAATATTATTCGATTGAATATGACTGAGTGGGATGTCTTCCACATAATAAGTATGTATGTGATAAACAATTTCGTTAATTTGTTCGTTATCAAACTGGGACGTGGCTGCCGCATTGTGAATGTGTAAGGCGAGCCCAAGCAATATCATATAGCAGAACGCCTGCCATTGGTGGGTTACATGTTGAACATGCGCTAAAAATAGGTGTTTCTTTATCATGTGCTGCTCCAATGTCTTGGGCAGCACAGTTAATCAATTAACTTGCTCTGCACCATTTTACTGGGTCGACAGCGCTTCCCTTATGCCGTATTTCAAAGTATAGACCAGAACTAGGCTGACCGCCGCTTTGCCCGACTAATGCGATAGGTTCACCGTCAGAGACTAGATCCCCCACATCTTTTAATAAGGTTTGTGCATGACCATATAGGCTCATAAAGCCTTTTCCATGATCAACGACGATGACCCAGCCAAAACCATTGAGCCAATCTGCATAAACGACCTGACCTTGATCAATACTATTTACTGGTTGCCCAGCAGGGGATTTAATGACAATGCCTTTCCAGTTCATACCGGCATGTTTGCGTTGTCCAAAGCGGTGCTTTATGCGGCCCTTACTAGGAAAGAGCAATTGACCTTTTTGTTGCGCTAGGCCATTGAGGGTAATTTTTTCTGGCACTTCTATCTTGGTTAAATTTTCTAATGTCGCGAGCAGTGTTTTCTCATTTTCTTTTAAATATGAGATTGCTTGTTGTGTTTTGCCAAGTGTTTTATTAAGTGCGGCTAAACTCTCTTTACGTTGCTTTTGCAAAGCGGCTAATGCGTTTTTTCGTGAGGTTTGCTGCGTAAGTAGTTTGGCCAATTTATTTTGTGTTCGCGCCAGTTTGTTTTGATTTTCAGCCAGGTCTGCCACAACCATTTTTAAACGCTCAAGTTGTGAAATTCTCGCTTTGTTGAAGTAATCATAATAACTCAAGGTGCGCTCAAAGGTTGCACTTAATTCTTGGTTGAGCAGCATTTTTGAATAGTCATGAGTACCGGTCATATAGGCACTTTTTAGTTGAGAAGCGAGTAAGCCTTGCAGCTTTTGCTTTTGCTTGTTAAGTCTTTTCGACTCATTGAGCAAGGCATATTGTTGTTGTTGATTTTCATTGATGCTTTGTTGAGTCAGTGACAATGCTTTAGCATTTTTGGCAATATCTAGTTCGTGTGTTTTTACCGTACTTTGTAACGCGGTGATATTTTTTTGCTGCTGTTGGTAAGTTTTTTGGCTTTTTTTTAGCTCTTTTTGTACTTCGGTTAAGTCTTGTTTAGTACGAGACTCATTGGCCGCAACATAGGTTGCGGTCAATGAACATATAAACAAAACACACCTGATCAAGGTGATGTGCATAGTTATTTTATCGTCATAATAGGAGTACCGGTCATTTCTGCTGGTTGCTCCATACCAATTAAATGCAAAATGGTGGGGGCAACGTCACTGAGCGCTTTACCTGAGTGCGGTTGTGCGTCACGGCCAACATAAATAAAGGGAACCGGTTCGCTGGTATGGGCGGTATGCGCTTGTCCTGTTGCCGGATTAGCCATTTGCTCTGCATTACCGTGATCGGCGGTGATCAGTGCTTCACCACCCACCTCTTTAAGCGCAGCAACGACACGGCCAATACAGGCATCTACTGCTTCACAGGCTTGTACAGCTGCGTCAAATACGCCTGAGTGACCAACCATATCACCATTGGGATAATTGCAGATTATCACATCATGTTCACCACTATGAATTGCTGCAACTAAAGTGTCAGTGAGTAGTTCGGAGTTCATCTCAGGTTGCAGGTCATAAGTTGCTACCTGAGGTGAAGGAATAAGTTCTCGTTTTTCACCTTCAAATAGGTCTTCGCGTCCACCGCTGAAAAAGAAAGTAACGTGTGCGTATTTTTCTGTTTCAGAAATTCTCAGTTGAGTTTTATTATGTTTGGCAAGCCACTCACCCAGCACATTGTTGAGTGCTTCAGGTGCAAATGCAGCGGGTGCATCAATGTCTGCGGCGTATTCAGTCATCATCACAAATGCACTTAACTCAGGTGCACGTTTTTTAGTAAAGCCTGTAAACCCGTCATCGACAAATGCCCGTGTCATTTGACGCGCTCTATCAGCTCTGAAGTTCATAAAAATAACGGTATCACCATCGTTAATGGTTGCAGCCGAGGCGTTTTGTGGTTGGATGGCAGATGCAGTGACAAATTCATCGTTCTCATCACGCTCATACGCAGCATTTAATGCATCAATACCTGAGTTATAGTGATGCTGTGCTTGGGCATTAACGATAAGGTCATAGGCTGTTTCGACTCGTTCCCAACGGTTATCTCTGTCCATGGCATAGTAACGGCCTACTACAGATGCTAATCGGCCACATTGTAACGATGCAAACGTGGCCTCAACACGTTCAATAGAAGCTGCAGCACTGCGAGGTGGTGTATCACGTCCGTCTAAAAATGCGTGAAAGTACACGTGTTGTGCACCTCGTTGTGCTGCTAATTTGATAGCAGCGACGATGTGATCTTCATGACTATGCACGCCACCAGGGCTCAATAAGCCCATTAAGTGAACGGCTTTATTTGCCGCGACCGCTTTATCAATATTAGACACAAGTACGGGGTTATGCTCAAATTCACCATCATCAATGGCTTTAGTAATACGGGTAAAGTCTTGGTAAACGATACGTCCAGCGCCTAAATTGACATGACCTACTTCTGAATTACCCATTTGTCCATCAGGTAATCCCACATCTAAACCTGAACCTGAAATAAGTGTATGAGGTTGGGTTTGCCATAGTTCATCTAATACCGGAGTATTTGCGGCTAAAATTGCGTTACTTTCTGTTTCTTCTCTGTAACCCCAACCATCTAAAATCATTAGAACAAGTGGTTTTTTCTGTGCAGTCATTTGAGCTCCTGAAATATGGCACGATGTCTGGGTCTAGCATACCTTGTTTTACATCAATGTTCAGCCCGTGAGCGATGATTTATGCTCACGTTGTGAAGGATTAAATAATAAGTTTACTGATGCTCACCCAGTTTGAGTTTTGATTTGTTTATGGCCGAGTTAATAAAGGGCTATACCCAAGTGATCGCAAAATGTATACTTCGGGGTTATTAAAAATCATACATAATCGCTGCGCTTTGCTGCGAGACTAAAGTTGGAAGGTTCATGGAACAATATATTGAATTTATTGGCAATCATGCTGTATTAAGTATTATTTGGTTGGCGATAGTCGCAATGATAGTAAGCAGCTTTATTAAAAGTAAGTTTTCTGCAATTAGACAAATTAATCCTCAGCAATTAACGCTATTGGTTAATCGTGAAGAAGGTCAGGTTGTTGATATTAGGGCGATTAAAGAGTTTAATGCGGGACAAATTGCCGGCGCAAAGCATTTAAGTGCTGAAAAGGCAAAACAAAGTGAATTTGTTGGCCTTGAAAAACTCAAAAGCAAACCCATTATATTGGTATGTACCACGGGTATGACTGCTTCTGGCATCGCAAATACCATGCATAAAGCTGGATTTGAGCAGGTTTACGTATTAAATGGTGGTATGGGAGCTTGGCAAAATGCAGGCTTGCCGACTACATCAGGAAAATAAAGAGAGAATTCAATGAGCCAGGTTGTTATATACAGTAAAGATTACTGCCCATTTTGTCATCGTGCCAAAGCATTGTTTGATGCAAAAGGTGTCACATATACAGAGTATGATATTGGTGTTCAACCTGAGCTACGTGATGAAATGATTGATAAAGCGAATGGGGCATATACGGTACCGCAAATTTTTATCAATGATAAGCATATTGGTGGCTGTGATGATCTTATGGCCACAGAAGCTCAAGGTAAACTTGATACCTTGCTAACAGCATAATTATACAAACAAAAAATTTAATTTAGGAACACTCATGACTGAACAAAATCAAAACGCAGCGGCAGAGCAACAAGAAGGCGCACAATTTAACATTCAACGTATCTTTACTAAAGATGTATCGTTTGAAACGCCTAATTCTCCAGCTATCTTCCAAAAAGAGTGGACACCTGAAGTTAAGTTAGACATGGACACGCGTTCAAATAAGCTTGATGAAAATGTATATGAAGTTGTTCTTGCACTGACTGTGACAGCAACGATTGGTGAAGAAACGGCATTTTTATGTGAAATTCAACAAGCCGGTATCTTCTCTATTGCAGAATTAGAAGAGCTACAAATGGCTCATATGCTAGGTGCTTATTGCCCTAACATTTTGTTCCCGTATGCGCGTGAAGCTGTAGCTGGTCTTGTTAACCGTGGTACTTTCCCACAGTTAAACCTAGCACCAGTTAACTTTGATGCGTTGTTTTCTCAGTACATGCAACAACGAGCTGCGCAAGCAGAGCAAACTGCTGACGCATAATTGATGACATCAGCACATACAGCTGTAACTGTTTTAGGGGCGGGGTCTTATGGCACCGCCCTTGCTATTTGTTTTGCCCGAAATGGTCACAAAGTAACATTATGGGGTAGAAACCAGCAAGACGTTGAGACGCTAGCAGCTGAGCGCAAGAACCAACGTTACTTACCAGATATTACCTTCCCAGATTCCTTGATATTAGAAGCCGACTTACAAAAGGCGGTTCAAGCCAGTGAGTTAGTGTTGATGGTAGTACCCAGTCACGCGTTTGGTCAAACGCTAGAGCAGATCCAGGGAGACCTTTTACCTAATGCAAGAGTTGCATGGGCAACGAAGGGGTTAGAGCCCGAAACAGGTCGACTACTGCAAGATGTTGCGACACAAAAGCTCGGTGATGACATTCCTTTGGCAGTTCTATCAGGACCAACGTTCGCTAAAGAAATGGCGGCTGGGCTTGTAACGGCTATTTCAGTATCGGCGACACACAGTGAGTTTGCTGCTGAGCTGGCTAAGTTACTGCATTGTGGCCGTTCATTCCGTGTTTACAATAATGACGATTTTATTGGCATTCAATTAGGTGGTGCAGTTAAAAACGTGATTGCGATTGGTGCGGGTATGTCTGACGGGTTTGGATTTGGTGCGAATGCAAGAACGGCTTTGATCACGCGCGGCTTAGCTGAGCTGTGTCGACTAGGCTGCGCATTAGGAGCGCGTTCTGAAACCTTTATGGGGATGGCTGGGTTAGGTGACTTGATCTTAACTTGTACAGATAATCAGTCGAGGAATCGACGATTTGGTATTGCTTTGGGTAAAGGCCTTGCGGTGCAAGAAGCGATGGATAGCATTGGTCAGGTTGTTGAAGGCTATCGGAACACCAAAGAAGTGTACTTGTTAGCTCAACGTTCAGGTATTGAAATGCCCATTACAGAACAAATCTATCAGGTGCTATATCAGCAAAAAGATGTGAAAGAAGCGGCAATGGCATTATTAAGCCGAGAACAAAAAGCGGAGTGATAACATCTCCGCTTTTTTGTATGTAGTCTATAAACCTGTTATAGGGTAGCTATTTAGCGTTAATGAAGTCGAGCTGTCGCCAAGATTCATAAACAAAAACAGCCACCGCGTTTGATAGGTTCATACTACGACTGTCTGGGCGCATAGGAATACGCAAGCGCTGCTCTTCAGGTAGTGAATAAATTATATCATCAGGAAGTCCACGGGTTTCAGGCCCAAATAGCAAGCAATCACCAGCTTGATATTCTGGTTGGTGATGGTATTTAGTGCCTTTTGTTGTACAGGCAAAGATACGTTTAGGTTGTTGCTTTTCTATGTACTCTGCAAAAGATGCGTGGCGTTGAACATCACTAAATTCATGATAATCTAACCCAGCGCGCTTTACGCGTTTATCATCCCACTCAAACCCTAATGGTTCGATTAAATGCAGTGAATAACCGGTGTTGGCACATAAACGGATTATATTACCCGTGTTAGGTGGGATTTCTGGCTGGTATAGTACAATATCTAACATAATAACCTCGAATAATGTAATAGCACTAGTATATCGAAAAGATGACAGCGCGATAACTATTTTAGAAGTGATGTCATATGCCTTTAATTTGCATGTGGTAAGTTACTTGCAGTAGTATCGCCAAGTCGT
Organism: Pseudoalteromonas sp. MSK9-3; assembly: GCF_003590335.1. GTDB lineage: Bacteria > Pseudomonadota > Gammaproteobacteria > Enterobacterales > Alteromonadaceae > Pseudoalteromonas. The sequence continues at coordinate 134,060 of NZ_MIET01000024.1, forward strand.
AACGGCGGAGGATAATGTGAAACGTAGTTATAATTTTTTAGTTCGGTTTGCCAGTGTCTTTACCATGTTGATGGTGAGCCTTATGATAGCGACCAAGTGTTGGGCTTGGTTATCATCGGGTAGCGCTGCAATGCTAGGGTCGTTAACTGACTCTATGTTAGATATTAGCGCGTCTATGATGAGCTTTTTAGTGTTAAGTTATGCGCTGCGTCCGGCGGATGACGATCACCGTTTTGGACATGGAAAAGCTGAAGCGCTTGCCGGGCTTGGTCAAGCCGCCTTTATTGCAGGGTCTGCATGCTTACTAGCTTTTCATGGCATCGAGCGTATATTCAACCCAGTTGAACTGGGGCAATCGCTGTTGGGCGTATGGGTGAGTTTATTTGCTATTGTCTGTACGCTGTTGGTGGTATTTGTACAGCATCAAGTGGTCAAACGCACGCAATCTATTGCAGTCAAAGCCGATGCTCTGCATTATAAAGGCGATATTTTGCTCAATATTGCCGTGTTGATCGCCATTTTACTGTCTTATTATGGTGTTCAATATGCAGACCCGATTTTTGCAATAGGGGTCGCTGGTTACTTACTTTATAACTGCTGGGATATCGCCAAAGAAAGTGCCGATCATTTGATGGATAAAGAATTGCCGGATGATGAAAAAACCGAAATTATATTACTCGCTTCAAGCCATGAAGACGTGTTTGGTGTTCATGAATTACGCACCCGACAAAGTGGTAAAGTGAAGTTCATTCAGTTGCACTTAGAGCTTGATGATAACTTACCTTTGATTAGGGCACACCATGTGGCTGATGAGGTAGTTCAGAGCATTGAAGCTGCTTTTGAAGGGGAGGTGGATGTGCTTATTCATCAAGATCCTGTTTCTTTAGCTGTGAATGCCAACGCATCGTAAAAGTGATACATTTGCGATAAGACAGCATGACGAGTGTCGTCAACCTCGCATAATAGCTCATGGCGTGCACTTGTATAATGGCTAATTGAAATATTGCGATGTAATTTGGCCATGTCTGTTTGTGCCTGATTATTTACAATAAGGTCATTCTCGGCGCTGGCAATATGGATTGGGATGTTAGGCGTGAAAGTGGGCAGTTTAGCAATTGTGTTAAATGTTTCAGATAGCCAATTAAAGCTCACGCCCCCTAAGCGCAATTCAGCTTCGTTTTGGTACAAAGTTCGAAAACGTTGATAGCGTGTTGCGCACTGGGTTAATTTATTGTCCCAAAACTCGGGTGGTTCATAGTCACCTTGACCAAACGCATAGAGTTTAGCAAAGCCAAGCATACTGCCAAGACGTGCTATGATTTTAGCTAACCAATAGGGCACGTCATGTGTTTGAATATCAAACATGGGCGCGCTTAAAAACGCACCACTTACAGCATGTGGGTAGTTGGCGAGGTAATCGTAACTGATAGCTGCGCCCATTGAATGGGCTAACATAAACGTCGTACCGACGGCGTTAGGCTCTACAATATTTTGCATAAAACAGTGTAAATCGTCAGTGTAATCATTAAAACGGTGTACGTGCCCAATATGAGGATTGGTTAATGTACGAGGGGACAGTCCTTGGCCAATATGATCATAACTGAATACGGCAATATTATTTTTTGCAAGCTCCCATAATAACTCTTGATACTTCCACACGGATTCAATACGGCCATTGATAAGTACAATACTGTACTTAGCCGCTTGTGGGACATGATAAGCGTAAAATAGCTTGCCGCTTTTTGCTGAAAAATAGCCTTGTCGGCATGACTGCCAGTGCTGCTCTATCTCTTTTTGGTGCTGTACAAGGTGTTTACTGTGACTATAAAAGTTCATAGTGGGAGCCTGATCTCTACCGCGAGCCCGCTTGGACTGTTGTGCTTAAGTATAAGTTTACCATTATGTGCAGAAACTGCGCGTTTTGTAATCGCTAAACCTAAACCAATTCCGCCGGTACTTCGGTTGCGTGAATCGGATACCCGATAAAATGGCTGACAAAGTCGCATTAATGCGTCATCACTTACACCGTGGCCATCATCACAAACAAAAATACTGACAGATGTATCTGTGTGTTTAAAAGTGACAGACACTTTACTCTGTGCATATTTTATCGCATTACGTATAACGTTCTCGATGGCACTATTGAGCAATGCCGCATCACACTGTAACAGTAAAGTAGGAGGCACATCGTGAATAAATGTACAGTCTTTTTGTTGCGCTTCAAAGAGGGCGTCGCTGAATAAATTTTGAACGAGTGCGTCAAGGCTAATATCTTGAATTTGTAAGGTTTGTTGGTTTTGCTCTAAGCGGGATAAAGTTAAAACATCTGCTAGCATGTTATCTAAACACTTGGCTTCTTTTTCAATACGTATTAAATAATCTTTTTGTGTTTCACCTTGTGTATCTTGTGCCATGGCGTTTGCCAAAGTTAATCGCGTCAAAGGAGATCTTAGTTCGTGAGATACATCCGCTAATAGCTGTTTGTGCGCGTGAACACTATCAGACAAGCGTTCAGCCATAAAGTTAAAGTCATGCATTAATGATGCAATTTCATCTTGGCGTCTTGTCGGGACATTTACACGTGTAGAAAGTTCCCCTTTGGCCAATCGCTTAGCCGCTCGCCCTAGCTCACTCAAAGGTGTGATTAAGCGTCGGCTAAACACAATACTGAGTATTATTGAGGGAAGTAATACGGCGAGTGCTTTGAGCCAAAAAGGCAGCATTTTAATCCGGGTAACAAAAGGCGGATCGCGTAACGGTTTTATTTGGAATAACTGGTATTGCTCGTTATGCAACGTGATAGAAATTGGGCCGTATGCATAATATCTATCAGTGACAATAAACAGCGCAGGCGTTGGAGTGTCAAAGTACAACAGCGAGAGGTCAATATTTTGTTTATTTGGTTTAGAGCTAATACTTTGCTCTATTTTTTGATGGGATAAGTACAGCCATTTATTTTCCGTAAAGCGAGCGTGTTTTAATACCTTGTCAATTGACTTATTTTTAATGTTGACGAGGCGTTCAATATTACGCTGCAGATGTGTCAATGAGCCGAGCATTTTCCCATGTAACTGTTTTGATTCTAGCTGCTCCGGATGTAATTGGCTTAGCAGCAGTAACATTAAAAATATCCCTAAAATAGTCAGCCAGAACCCAAAAAAAGCTTGGTAAAATAGTGAACCAGGTTGGTTAAAGTGGCATAGGGTAAAGCGGGGTCTATTCTGCCAAAAAGACATAGCCACTCCCGCGAATAGTCTGAATGCACTGTATATCACTATATTGCGCTATTTTTTTTCGTAGATTACTGACATGCATATCTATAGAGCGGTCAAATGGCGCCAATCTACGTCCAAGTACATGTTGACTTAGTACATCTTTACTAACGACGTCACCAATTCTCCCCATGAGTTTTTGCAAGATTGAAAACTCGGTGCCAGTGAGTATGAGTACATGCTCATTGACGATGACTTTGCGTGCGGCAACATTTAAGGTGACGTGCGATGATGATAACAATTGCTCATGCTGATCGGTTTGTTTTATAAAATCTACCCTGCGACAAATGGCATGTATTCTGGCAAGCAGCTCTCTATGATTAAAGGGTTTGGGTAAATAGTCATCGGCGCCGAGCTCGAGGCCAAATATTCGGTCAAAATCATCACCTTTTGCGGTAAGCATAATGATAGGGGTTAGGTGTGTGAGGCGTATGCGTTTGAGTACTTCAAATCCATCCAAATGCGGTAACATCACATCCAACAAAATAACGTCATAATGGTGAGAGGTTGCTTGTTCTAACCCAGCTAAACCATCAAAAGCTTGTTCTACCGTGCATCCTTGTGAGGTTAAATAGTCACTTAATAAGTCACTAAGTGCATGGTCATCTTCAATTAAAAGTAATTTGCTCATGAGGTCCAGTACAAGGTCTATTTTCTCTTAGTTTACCGCGCTGAATATTAAATTGCAGATCTTTACACAGCCTTTACATTGCTTTTCGTTGCTTTTCATTACAGCGAATACACTGGATTGGTCGTTTAATTTTTCACTCCAAAGGTCAATAATATGAATATTAAAACTAATTTAACCTCAATTATACTGTGCTCAGGCATGTTATTTACGTCACTGGCACATGCTGGAAACTCACACCACAGTGGTAAGCACTTTTTACTTACCGGCCATGCTGCCGCTAAGTTATCTTTAACTGATAAACAGCAAACAAAAATAGCAGAAATATTGTCTGAAAAACGTTCGCAAATGAAAGCCGCAAAAGCCATGCGATCTGATAATAAACAAGCTTTTAAGAATATTGTTGAATCAGATACTTTTGACGAGCAACAGGCCAAAGAAACCATAACTCAAATGCAAGCGGTAAAAGCGCAAATGTTACTTGCTAAACTGAAAAGCAAGCAGCAAATTTGGCATCTGTTAGATGAGCAGCAGCGTGAAAAGTTGGCACATATTCAGAATAAAAGAAGGCGCCGTAACTAGGGGCTGTTGATCTTTGCTGTTCTCTTTGAGCGTGCTTTTATCACGGTGCTTAATGTGTGGCCTAGTAATCTAAGCGAATATTAAGCAACAAAGAGAAAAGTGCGCTCAAAAGAACCGGTAGGCAGCGCTTGATTGGCTTTTCTACTATGTTATCGGCTGACTCACATGGAATAACCATGCTACGCAGCCTCTGCCTTGTATAAAAGCCAATCAAACTTCTGCAAAAATGAACCTGAAAGATCAACAACCCCTAATACTCCCCTTAGTTAGTTTTCTTTATATCCACAATTATTAGCGTGCATACCTTAAAGGCACGCTTTTGTTCTATTTATGCCTCGCGAATTCACTTGTATACCCTCACCCTTTAAAGTTAAATGCAAATGATATTTAATGTCTTTTTGTTTGGCGTTGTTGTGCCCTTAATTCTTGGGTATAATTCGAGCTGTTTCTATAGTAGATACTCGCTGTAGTAAAATTAAACGGAGTTTGTGTGATCATAAGTTTATTAGTTGGCCTGATTTTGTGTGCCGTTTTTTTGTTATACGGCAGTAATAAACACCAGCACTTGTATGCAAAACCACTGCCTAAATATTGTAAGTGGCTTGGTTTCTTATTTATAAGCAGTGCGTTGTATATAGCAACGCTGCAGTTTAGTGGGGTGGCTGTTTTACTTAGTTGGTTGATGATGAGCATGTTGTGCTTAGTGATATTACCCAGCGTTATTTTTTTCAGTAAGGTCAAAAAGTGAATACACATAAAATAGCTACAAGCCGCACTCAGTGGCTATGGAAAACATTGATTGGTGTTGTGCTTGGTTTAACTTTGAGCTTTGGATTGGTAGGGCTTTTTGCTTGGGCTGGCCCAGATAACCTGCACAGCGACCTCAGTAGTGAACGTTTACTATGGAAATCACAAATGCATATGTGGATGATAACGCCTCTATGGATGCTGATTGTGACGTTTAGCTACTTATTTAAAACTGCGAAAGAAGCGGCCATCAGTTTAGTGATAGGAAATCTATGTGTGTTTGGCTGCTTATTCATTATTAAGGATCTATTATGAAAATTCGCGCCGATATAATACGGACATATCAAACGCTTCATACGTGGACCGGTATTTGTGCAGGGTTATTGCTGTTTATTGGCTTTTTTGCGGGTTCATTAACCATGTTCCGAGGGGCAATCGACCAGTGGGCGACGCCGGCAAGTTATCAGTTGCCACAAGTACAAGAGGCGCAATATGATGAATTATTGCAAAAAGTGTTAGCCGCTTACCCGAGTGCGGCAGACTCTGTGAGTTTGCATTTCTCAGAAGACCATTCACCTATTACTTGGTATGAGACGGGCAGTGCACGCGGGCTCTCTTTGGACGATCAAGTCTATCATGCCACGCTCAATGATAACGGAGAATTAGTTGCTGAGCTTCGCCACGTCAATGAGTTATCAATGCTGGTGGATTATTTACATCGTACCGCAGGTATCATTGGTGAAATAGGGCATGATCAGGCGGGGGTCTATGTACTAGGGATCGCCTCATTTTTATATTTTATCGCGTTAGTTTCTGGTGTGATCTTCCTATTGCCGACGCTTACCAAAAGCTTTTTTGCTCTACGCCATACTAAATCTAAAGCGCGCTTTTGGCTTGATACCCATAATTTAATTGGTGTGAGTAGTTTACCGTTCCATATCATTATTTCTTTCACTGTATTTGTCTTTGCCTTTCATGATTTACTTTATGGTGGGTTGTCTCAGGTATATGGCGACAAACCGATGTTTAAGCGCAATGCTGAGTCTGAAATTGTGTATCAGGTTGCCGATTTACCAAAGCTCGCTGAGCTACGACAGGCTGTAACTGAGTATGCGCCCAACTATACGATTGAAAACATCGACTTTAGTGGTTTGATTGAGCAAGGGCCAAGTGCAGCCATTAAAATAGTGAACTTAGATACCGTGATGCGCGGCCCAATTACAGATTTTCTTTATATGCAGCCTTATACGTTTGAAATATCAACCAGTAGTGTACAAGGGGGCGATCAAGGCGTGTGGAGTAGTATTGTCTCGAGCTTTTTTGGTCTGCATTTTGGCAGCTTTGGGGGAGATTTCGGTCGTTGGGCGTATTTTATTATGGGCCTATTAGGCGCGATTCTGTTTTATAGCGGCAATTTATTGTGGCTTGAAAAGCGTCGCAAAGCACAAGTTTTAGAGCAATCTAGAGCCAGTATAATATTAGCTAAATTAACGGTAGGGATCAGTTTGGGCTCCATTGCTGGTATTGCCTGCGCTTTTGCCGCATCGAAATGGTTAAGTATTGCAAGTTTAAACATTAATGTGGCTTACATGTGGTTATATTACATCACATTTTTTGTGACGCTTGGCACTGCGTTTATTTATGGTGCGCCGAGAACCGCCATTGTCGGTATGCGAGCGATTGCATTGCTGTGTTTTAGCATTCCAATGACTTCACTGTTAGCCTTTTTGGTCCCCGCTATTGGTATTTGGCCTGCATATGATTTAACAACCGTTAGTGTCGAAGTTGTTGCCGCTACATTTGGTGCAGCCTTTTGGGGGATGAGTCATAAAACTCACAAGCGTGCTCTGGGCAGTGATATAAACAGTGTCTGGTATATTCCACCTCATAACAAGGTGGCCAGCAGTGCACTTAATGTTGCATAAGAAGAGGGTGTTCAGAGCTTTCTGAACACCTCATGTGCTTTGCTTATTATTGGTGAGTTCAGTGTGATGACTTACTATTTAACCTCAGCTCTGGATAAGCAAATTTGCCCAATAAAGCTATTTTTCTCACTCTTGGCGTTGCTTTTATTTGTAATAGCTCGCTATTACTGCATAAAAGCGCCTTGATATTGAGTAAAATATCATCATTGGATTGTAGGTAAGTTTGTTTTAAAAACATTTTCTATTCTAAAACCCTTATCCAAACCTGAGGTTATTTAAAAAAGTCATCATTTTTGGCGAGCAAAGCTTCCATATCTTCAATTAAGTCTTGCGCGGCTTTTGGATCTAGCTCTGCATCGGCTTGAATTGTGGTAGAGATTTTATTATTTTCAAAAGACCATTCGCCTAGGTCAATAAGCTGACATCGTTTTGAACAAAAAGGGCGAAATTCACTCTCTTCAGACCAAGTAACTGAAGAAGAGCAGGTGGGGCATTTTACTACTGTGGGCATTATAATTAACCATGTCGTTAACTCAGCCCACAGTGTAATAAACTCCTCGCTTAGAAGCTAGTGACACGATTTATTTCAGATAAAGATGTCAGTCCTGCTGCTGCTTTTTTTAAGCCTGACTTACGTAAATTATCAAACCCGAGTTGTTCTGCCATTTGTGCAATTTTAATTGAGTTGCCGCCTTCCATAATAACTTGTGCTATTTCAGGGGTTATTTTTACAACCTCATACACACCCACTCGACCTTTGTAGCCATCGGTGCAGCTTTCACAGCCTTGTGGTGAAAAGAGGGTAATGTCTTTCAATTGTTCAGCAGTAAACCCTTGCTTAAGCAGTTCTTCTTCTGGCAGTGTTTCAGCTTGTTTACATTTAGGGCATAAGCGCCGTGCTAAACGCTGTGCAATAATCAGGCTTATTGAGCTAGCAACGTTGTAGGCAGGTACTCCCATATTCAACAAACGCGTTAACGTTTCAGGTGCTGAGTTGGTGTGTAACGTGCTTAATACTAAGTGACCTGTTTGCGCCGCTTTAATGGATATTTCGGCTGTTTCTAAGTCTCGTATTTCCCCGACCATAACAATATCAGGATCTTGACGTAAGAATGCTTTGAGCGCATTGGCAAAGGTCATATCGGCACGAGGGTTAATTTGTACTTGGTTTACACCTTCTAAGTTTATCTCGACCGGGTCTTCAGCGGTGCTGATATTTCGCTGTGGCTGATTTAAAATATTGAGACCCGTATATAAAGACACGGTTTTACCAGAACCCGTTGGACCTGTAACTAATATCATGCCTTGCGGTTGCTCTAACGCATTCATGTACAGTTCTTTTTGCTCTGGCTCATACCCCAATACATCAATGCCGAGCATGGCACTGGATGAATCTAGAATACGCATTACAATTTTTTCACCCCAAAGCGTTGGTAGCGTACTGACACGAAAATCAATACTCTTGCGCTCTGAGATTTTTAGTTTAATACGGCCATCTTGTGGTTTACGCTTTTCGGCAATATCAAGTCGCGCCATAACTTTAATACGTGCAGAGAGGCGTGATGATAGGCTGGTGGGCGGGCTAGCCATCTCGTGTAGCAAACCATCAATGCGAAAGCGCACGCGATATTTGTGCTCATAGGGCTCAAAGTGTAAATCAGAGGCCCCTTTTTTAATGGCATCCATGAGAATTTTGTTGATGTATACAATGATGGGGGCATCATCTTTGTCACCTTCATCATTCTTTTGCTGTGCACTTTGTGCGTCTTCAATGTCTAAATCTGCAAATTCTTTGTATTCTTCATCACTGAGCGACAGGCCACCTGTTGAGTCAAACAGCAAATCAATTTTTTGCTCGAGTTGTTTATAGTCGACAACGACGGCTTCACACTGTAATCCGGTACTGAATTCAAAATTTTCGAAGGCGCCATAATCGGTTGGATCTGATGTGGCAATATAGAGCTTTCTGCCCTTTTTAACCAAAGGGAGCAAATGATGCTGTTTTATCAGCTTTTCTTTTACCAGATCTGAAGGCAACTGCTCTACATCAAAGTCCGTTAAATCGAACAGCGGGACTCTAAATAAGTCGAGGCACTGCTCAGCAAGCTCTTTACCACTCATACCAGTGCACAAACAAATGAGTTCTGCAGTGGAGTGGGCTTCTGCTTGTTTTAGCTTAAGCTGCTCTGGGGTGACTTTACCTAGCGTAATAAATTTACGCAGTAGCGGTGAATGATGCTCCATAATGCCTCTAAGACCTACGTGTACTGAGTTAAGCTTAGCAAAAATATGCGTTACTAAACTAGGGGATAACCAATTAATTTATACAGTGCATGTTGTTAGTGCGCTGTATTTATAGTGATTGTGCTTGTTTTAAGAAGCCCTGGTGTAATGTTTCTAACTTGGCGTGCATGTGTGCGAGCGAGCCGCTGTTATCTAGTATGGTGTCAGCTTTATGGCATTTATCCTGCCTTGACATTTGCGCGGCAATTATCTGTTTGACTTGTGCAGGGGCAACCTTGTCTCTTTGTGTGGTTCTGTGTAATTGTATTTCTTCACTGACATCCACCAGCAATGTGTGATTACACAGAGCATCAAGTTGATTTTCAAACAGTAATGGGGCCGACAGCACCACATAATGAGAGTCTGCGTTTGCAAGTTGGCTGAGTATTGTTGTACGGATCATAGGGTGCAATAAATTGTTCAACCAGCTTTTATGCGTCTCATTGCTAAAAATCAGTTCTCTGAGGGCCGCTCTATTTAGCATGCCATCACTTTGTAACATATCACACCCAAATTTATTGACTATGGCTCGTAGCCCCTCACTATTGGGGGCTACAACATCACGGGCGATAACATCAGCATCAACAATGCAAATACCTTTATCAGCGAGTGCATCGCTTACTGCGGTCTTGCCCGCACCAATGCCACCGGTTAATCCTAAAATCCACTGTGCCATGCGTTCTAATATCCGAGTAAATTAAAATACCAAGTATGTATTTGCTCACCATACAAAATACACAGCCAGCCTGCGATAGCGAGGTAGGGGCCAAATGGAATCGGGGTACTTTTGTCTTTCCCTTGAATCGCCAATTGCACACTGCCAATAATAGCACCCACAAAACTAGAGAGTAAAACAATAGTAAGAATTGCCTGCCACCCTAAAAGCGCACCAAAAATAGCGAGTAATTTGAAATCGCCAAAGCCCATCCCTTCTTTACCGGTTGTGAGTTTAAAGAGCCAATAGACACTCCACAAACTCAAATAACCTACCGCTGCACCGATTATGGCCTCGGAAGGAGGGATAGTCATATCGAAACAGCTAGCCAGTAATGCTAACCATAATAAGGGTAAGGTAATTTGGTCAGGCAACAGCATATGATCAATATCAATAAAGATTAACGCGATCAATGCCCAAGTTATGATGAGATAAAGCACCGTGAGCGGCACTGGGCCAAAGTGTTGCGCTAGCAATAGAGATACTAACGCAGTACCCAGCTCGACTAAAGGATAACGGACTGAAATAGGTGTTTTACAATTGAAGCAACGGCCTTTTAACAGTAGCCAGCTAACCAAAGGGATGTTTTGCCACGCTTTTATCGAATTGCCACATTTTGGGCAGCTAGAGTGAGGAGTAGAGAGGTTAAAGGTTTTGGTATTCTCTAATTGGCTGTTTGGTAGTTCGTCAGTGAGTAATAAGCGGCATTCAGACTGCCATGTGTTATTCATCATTATTGGTAGGCGATAAATCACCACATTTAAAAAGCTACCAATACATAGGCTAACTAGGCCGACGGTCAGTAAAAAAAACCACATTTCGGTTTGTAAAAGCTGTATTACATCTTGCATGCTTTTTCTTATTTATTGTTTATTTAAAAATTAGTAGGTCAAAATATTTAAGTTGTATCAATTAAATCACGGAGCCTAACTGGAAAATCGGTAAATACATGGCAATGATCAAGCCACCAACTAACACGCCCAATACCGCCATGATTAGCGGCTCTAGCAAGCTAGATAACCCGTCAACTAAGTCATCAACTTCTTGTTCGTATATATTGGCAACTTTTGCTAGCATGCTATCTAGTGCGCCAGACTCTTCACCAATTGCGACCATCTGGATCACCATATCTGGAAATATTTTAGAGTTGCGCATAGCCCAATTCATTTGGTTACCTGAACTAACCTCATGTTTTATTTCTAAAATAGCATCTCGATAAATGACATTACCCGATGCACCCGCAGCGGAGTCTAACGCATCCACTAATGGCACACCAGCCGCAAAAGTGGTGGATAAAGTTCTAGCGTAACGGGCAACCGCAGCTTTGTCTAAAATAGCCCCTACCACAGGAAGTTTTAAGAGCAATTTATCATTAAAGTTGCGAACTGCCTTTGATCGAACCTTCGCTTCTTTGTACGAGTAACCACAAATACCAATTACTATAAGGGCTACCCACCAGTACTTTTGCATAAACTCAGAAATAGCGATGACCATTAGTGTAAATGCTGGCAGCTCTGCGCCAAAGCCATTAAATATATCTTGGAATTGAGGGACTACAAAAATGAGTAATATAGAGGTAACAATCATTGCGACTATAACAACTGCAATTGGGTAAAATAGTGCTTTTTTTATTTTTGATTTTAAAGCTTCTGCTTTTTCTTTATAGAGTGCGACGCGATCAAATATTCTATCCAATGAACCGGATTGTTCACCTGATTGAATAAGATCACAATATAAGTCATCAAAATAACGAGGGTGTGCGCGTAATGACCGCGATAGCGGTTGACCCGCTTTTACTTCGTCCGCAATATTCTTAATCAGTTTACTAAGCGCTTTATTTTTTACACCATTTGCAATCATTTCTAATGATTGAATCAGGGGGACGCCGGCCAATAGCATGGTAGCAATTTGACGCGTCACAATAGATATGTCTTTGGCTGTAATCTTTTGAGTATTATTTAATCCAAACAGAGGCGTTGGTTTTCGTTTTACTTTTGATGGGGTTATGCCCTGCTTACGTAACTGCGCTTTGACTAGAGCAACACTGCTACCTGCGATTTCACCATCTAGACGTTTGCCTCGTGAGCTTACACCCACCCAAATGAAAGTATCTAAATTATTCTCTGTTGGTTTTGGTTTGTTCATTAGAGGACGCTATGTTAATAGAAGCCGTATAATACGACTTCTATATAGGTAAGGAAGATTCGAGTTATCAGCTACAAGTGCTTGGTAACCAAGTTGCTTTTGCAGGTGAAGTTATTGTTCCAGTACATACCCATGAAGAAATATTTGTACCACTCGTAAAATCAGTGTCTTCCATTGCTGTACCAGGTGCACTTTCTGGAGTTAATACAATGTCGAAGCCATCCATATCTGATTGGCCTTCAACGGTAATAACCCCTGCTGCCGTAATGGCTAACGTCGCCGCATATTTCGTTGCGGTAAAGCTTGCATCACAGCCAGCAGGGCTTCGTCCTACTTGTGCTTTTTCTGATGCGCATACTTTTGCTGTAGTGGCAGCAAGTAGTACCTCAGTACCTTTCGCTCTGTTTGTATAATCTTGATAAGCTGGTAATGCAACCGCAGCTAGAATACCGATGATTGCGATTACAATCATTAATTCAATAAGGGTAAAACCACCCTGTTGTTGTTTAGTCATGATGTGTCTCCTAAAGGATGTATACCTAACTTCGATTCTAAGTTAGACGATTATTAAAATTATTGCAATAACTTGAGCTGCCGCGTTATTAGCACGTCGCTAAGCGCGTTACCCCAGCTACAATCTCCTTCGTTAGCATGCAGTGTTGTTAACAAAGTTTAGAGTATCAAATCATTTACCCCAAATTAATCTATGATAATTATCAAGGTTTTATTTTCAGGGTTATCTTACTTTGCTAACACTAGCGTGCACCGTATCTGTATTATCGGATAGTATTAGCCAATACTTTAATAACATTTACTGAGCGTAACAAGACAAAATACGACTTTTTCAGTTTTAAAGCATTTAAATAAATCAATAATTAATACTTTATCATGGTTTAGAGTTTGTTTGATAAATTATTTGTTACATTCTAATTCTTTGTTCGTATTAGATGGTTTTTTTGTCTATTTGTCAATCTAATAGGTGATGACTTTGCATCTAATCACCACCTATTTGATTTCGATTAAGTATCGAAGCGCATTGATAGGTCGATGCTTTGTAAGTTTTTTGTAAGTGCACCACTGGAAATAAAATCTACACCAGCTTGTGCATAGGTTGTTAGAATGTCGAGGGTCATATTACCTGACACTTCAAGCTTAGCTTGGCCTTGTGTCAGAGAAACTGCACTTTTTATATCTGCTACGCTGAAATTATCGAGCATAATAATGTCAGCACCTGCGTCTAATGCCAGCTGTAGCTCAGGTAAGTTCTCTACTTCGACTTCAACAGGCTTATTTGGGTGATTTGCTCGGGCTTGTTTTACTGCTGCAGCTATACCGCCACATGCTGCAATATGATTTTCTTTAATTAAAAAAGCGTCAAATAAACCTATTCTATGGTTTTTGCCTCCGCCACACGTCACCGCATACTTTTGTAAAGCGCGCAGTCCAGGAATGGTTTTTCTGGTATCTAGCAGGCGGGTATTGCTGTTTTTTAATGCTGCAACATAGTGCGCGGTAGTCGTGGCTGTACCACTAAGTGATTGCACAAAGTTTAAGGCTGTTCTTTCTGCGGTAAGTATTGAGCGCGCTGAGCCTACGGCGGTGAATAGCTTGCTGTTGGCAGTCACTTGCTCGCCGTCTTTTATTAGCATTGTGACTTTTACGCTTGCGTCGACCTGCTTGAATACTTCTAATACCAGCGCTTCACCACAAAATACACACTCTTCTCGTGTGATCACAAACGCATTCGCTTGTTGAGACTCTGGGATTAATTGTGCTGTAATATCGCCATCGCTGGCTGATTGAAAGTTGAGGTCTTCGTTGAGTGCTTGCTTTACTAATAAAGTAATGTGTTCAGGTGTCATGAGTTCGCTGTGCATAGTACGTCACTTGTAAGTTGTATTGACCAGAATGATTTGATACAAATTTTACTGTGTAGCGCGCTATTACACAATCAAGGTAGTGCATTTAAATAAAGCTTGGTATGGTTAAATTAAAGAGACAGACAATAATAAGTGATTATTATGAGTGAGTTTTTCTGGTCTGATATCGCGCAGCGACGGCCTTGTACATTTTTTGATGACAGACCTGATAATGAAGAGATATCATTATTGGTGATCCATAATATTTCGCTTCCGGCTGGTGAGTTTGGTACATCCTATGTTGATGACTTATTTACAGGGCAGATTGATTGTCATGCGCACCCAAGCTTTGTTGATTTAGATGGGTTAAGAGTGTCAGCGCATTGCTTTATTCGCCGTGATGGCACTGTATTACAGTATGTGCCATTTAATAAGCGTGCTTGGCATGCTGGGGTGTCTGAATTTGCAGGGCGAGGTCGATGTAATGACTTTAGTATTGGCATCGAACTTGAAGGTACTGATGATACGCCCTATACCGATGCGCAATATATTGAACTTGGTAAGCTTGCAAAAAAATTGATGCGTGAATATCCAGCAATTAGCCATGAAAAAATTGTGGGTCATTGTGATATTGCACCAGGTAGAAAAACAGATCCCGGCGCTGCATTTGAGTGGCAAAGGTTTTTTGATTTAATTAAATGAAATGAGACAAGGTCATGATTCTAATCTCGATTATTTTAGCGTTAACCCTAGAGCGGTTAGGTGCTCGAAGTGCACATTGGCAAATTGACTATTATTTACAGCGATATTTGAACATGGGATATGGTAGTAAAATAATAAAAAAACAGCTAAATAATGGCGTGGGTTTTATGTGCTATTTAGTGTTGCCTGTTATTGCTGTGGCATTTATTTATCAATTGTCTGACTTTGCATTGTGGCAGTTTGTGCTCAATATATTGGTTCTGATTGTTTGTTTTGGGTGTAATGAACCCAGAAGAAAGTATAAAGGGTATTTAAACGCGTTAACACGGGGTGATGATGAAGCGGCAACTTTGTACGCTTTGCAAATGGGTCAAGTGCGCACAGAGCATGAGCATGGCGGTGAATGGTTTGGTCAAACGCTGGCGTGGGTGAACTTTCGTCATTATTGTGCCGTGATGTTTTGGTTTGTTGTATTAGGCGTACCGGGGGCGGTGTTATACGCGTCTATTCGCACCGCGTTTGATTTGACTGTTGCACAGCAAAAATCTGCGGCGCACTATCAGCATCAATCTCGGTTAGACGGACTATTGTTTTGCTTAAACTGGTTACCAGCGCGTTTAACCAGTTTTGGTTATTTGATCATTGGGAACTTTTCAAAAGGTACCCACTATTGGGTTAAATACGCGTTAAACTTCTCTATTACCAATCGTAAATTGGTCACGACCACGGCTTTGGCTGCCGAGCAAATTGAACAGCAATACGCTGGTTGCACCTACGAGGCAACGTGTATGATGCGGCTGGTTAAACGCAATGTCCTGTTGTTTTTAGCATTGGTGGCGGGTTTAACACTTTTCGGGCAATTAGCTTAAGCGAATTCACACTTGGCTTGGACTACACATTATGGCTTAATGTAGTAGTCCATCAAGCCATGCACTCTTGCGTTCTTGCATGGCCTTAACATACCTTGGCTCTATGTCGAGTTGGCGTATTGCTTCATCACTGATATCTATTAAATCACATACCCCAGTTACAGACCATAACGCCTCTTCTAAATCCTTTGCTTTATGCAGTGCGTAGTGGCTCACGTATTTTAACTCGTTGGCGAGGTAGTCGGTATCTGGTCGGCCTGTTTTTGAAATGTGTAAGTGAAAAACAAACAGCATGTCTTTTTTTACGGCTTTTTTCAAAAAGAGGTAAAGGGGGTCAATCGGCTCATCATAGGCAATACATTGGCTTTTAATCGCTTCAGATAGCTGCTCTTTCATACAGTCAAATCGAACAAATACAGTATATTTTAATGGTTTATCTTGACGGGATGTATGGCGAAAAGCCTCGTTTAAATGCTCTTCTATAAAGTTTTCTGGAAATAAGCTTGTTGCATCTAGGTGTTCAGGGCCACCTTTGTGGTAAGCCATTAAAAGCCTATGTAGGTTGGTTGGGTATAAACCTAGCCCAATGGCCCCAATATTAAATAGTGCCGACTCTTTGTGAATATACAGCGGAAATTGGCAGACTGTTTTTGTCACCATATTACGAAGTGCTGTCGAAAGCCCTGGAATTTTAGGGCTTTCTTCACACGCATGTAATTTGCTTTTATTCATCTCTATTAATTGTTTAAAAAAGGCCATTCCAACATGCGGTAAGTCTGTTAATTTACTTACTTTGAGATTAATAATGGTTTTTGATTTACTGACCGCCATGACTTCATAGCGTAAATTGTTTAATTGGTGCTGCTTGGTTATTTTTTGTAAATCAGGCAATTCAAGGTGAACAATATCGCCCTTTTTAACCGTCGAGGGGTTAGGTGTTTCTAATTGCAGTCCCATGACTGAAAAATCACGGGTGTTACCCGCAAGCGCATGTTCCGCGTTTATGTGCATAGTGACGGCTGTTTTATATAAGTAGCGCTTATGCGAGCGTAAATTGACGTATTCAAGAGCAACGACCTCTAACGCTGGCGGGTTAGCTGCTCTTCCATGGCCAAATTTTTTGAGTTTATTGACAGAGTTACTATCAAATTTATGTGATTGATAAACATCGAGCTGTTGTTTACTTGAAATGTCGGTTAGCAACATTAAAAACTTCACATCTTGAATGATGCCTTGTACACGAGGTGTTGGGCGCTTGTTAAGCTTTTCTACATTCTTACCCGCACTGAGTGGCAGCGATAACGGAATATAGGCATCTTCATGGTGGCTTGGCATTAGCTGCACTTTATATGTGCGCCAACTGTCTTTTTGACTACCAAAGCCTAGAAATAGTGATTTTAACTCTGGATGTTCATCAAGTTCATACCCAAATGCAGAGTAGTAGTATATTTTACCGCCATTTGAATGCGTGAATGTATAGACTGTGGCTTCTTTTACAGCATTGGGAAACGCAAGGATCTTCGCCAGCCGGCTTTGACTAAAGATGCTGTATAGCGATGATATCTTTCGTTCATCTTCAAAGTAATAGTTAACAAACGCATTGTTTTCATTGGTTAACGCAATCGTGGGTAGTAGGTGCTTGCCTTTCTTGGCGAAATACACAAACAGTGAGCTGACCCTCGGTAAATAAAACTGCTCATAGCCCTTACAAACGACGGCATCCATGGTGTTATCTAAATTTATCTTGTAGCGGCGTTTATTACCATGAATAAAGCTTTGTAAAAACTCGTCAAAACCAGAGTTGTTTTCAATAAAGGTGCGTTTTAAACGAATATGCTGATAATCACGAGAAACAGGCTCTATGGCGACCACTTCATATTGAATACCGCCTTTAAGGCCCAGTTCAAAATCTTGTTCAAGGCCAACCAGTCGAATACCAATCAATTGCCCTGGGGTCGCGCTGTAGTTCGGAGATACTTTAATTTTTGCGCCACTGAGAGAGATATCTGAAGTGGTTGCAGAGACAGTACCACTTTTACCAAAGTCGACGGTTATTTTGATTGAATAGTTCATTCGTTCTTCACAGCGACTTTCATATGAGGCAAAACGAATTAACTTAGTGCCACTGGCAGTATTAGACTCTGCTTGCGGTGTATTCTCTTGCTCATCTTGGTTTTTTTGCATCACCTTATAGTTATTTTCGGTGTGCATAACGGCTTCGTATACCGCTAATGTGTATTTACCGTGGCGGGCTAATTCTTCTTCAAATACATCAATGGCCACATTATCCATAAAGTGCTGTTTGCCATCATGCTCATAAGGCTTAACTTCTCCAGCCACTTGCCCCCGTAAATCGATGAATCTGGCGACAGGTTGAGAGAGTCGCGACATTTCCATTTTTAATAAAAATTGATCTGGCTTGGAAAGAGAAGAGGTGGTTTGTGCAAAAATTTGGTCAAAATTAGGATCGCCTAATTGCAACTTTAAATCGTCGATGAGGGGTTGATATTTTTGCAGCTTATCTTCAGCCATAATGAACCGTATTCATACCTGTATTCTTGCCGTGAGGCTATATCGTTATAATTTTCTAAATACTTAGCCAATACTATGACAATATTAGGTCATAGTTAACATTATTCTTAAACAATTAAATAAACTCAGCTTGTTAGTGCCAGTTTTTCGTATATATTGCCAAATAAGTTGGATTGAAAAGTAATTAAGCAAAAAGTGTGCCTGTATTATGGTAAAAAAGAAAACTGCGTTTGTATGTAATGATTGTGGTGCGGAGTTTGCACGTTGGCAAGGTCAATGTTCAGAATGTCGCGCTTGGAATACCGTCACTGAATTTAGAGTGCCTTCCGTTAAGGCTCCACCTAAAAGCGCTGCGATGTCGGGTTATGCCGGTATGGTTGAAGCCACAGTACAAACCCTCGATGAGGTTAACCTAGAGAGCCTACCGCGTTTTACGACGGGCTTTAAAGAGTTTGATCGAGTATTAGGCGGAGGGGTTGTACCTGGCAGTGCTATTTTAATCGGTGGCTCACCTGGAGCTGGTAAGAGTACGGTGTTATTACAAACTATGTGTTTGTTAGCGGAATCTATGAATACGCTGTATGTCACTGGTGAGGAATCTTTGCAGCAAGTCGCCATGCGCGCACACCGATTAGGGTTACCTACTAATAAATTACGCACATTGGCTGAAACCAATGTCGAGACAATTTGTCAGTTAGCGCTAAAAGAAAAGCCGAGCATCATGGTTATCGACTCTATTCAAGTGATGCATATGAGTGATGTTCAGTCGGCACCAGGTAGTGTGTCGCAGGTGCGAGAGAGTGCGGCTTACTTAACGCGTTTTGCGAAG
Source organism: Pseudoalteromonas sp. MSK9-3 (assembly GCF_003590335.1). Classification (GTDB taxonomy): domain Bacteria; phylum Pseudomonadota; class Gammaproteobacteria; order Enterobacterales; family Alteromonadaceae; genus Pseudoalteromonas. The sequence continues at coordinate 153,148 of NZ_MIET01000024.1, forward strand.
CAAAATCAGGTGGCTATTTTTATGGTTGGCCATGTGACTAAAGATGGCTCTTTGGCTGGTCCTAAAGTGCTTGAGCATTGTATTGATTGCTCTATTTTACTTGAAGGCAGTAGCGATAGCCGATTTAGAACATTGCGCGGTAACAAAAACCGTTTTGGCGCGGTCAATGAGTTGGGTGTATTTGCAATGACAGGGCAGGGCCTTAAAGAGGTGAGTAACCCGTCGGCAATATTCCTTAACCGAGGGGAAGAGCAAACGCCCGGCTCTTTAGTGATGGTGATTTGGGAAGGGACACGGCCATTACTTGTTGAGGTACAAGCATTGGTTGATTATTCTCAACTGGCTAATCCTCGACGCGTGACGGTTGGCTTGGAGCAAAACCGATTGGCTATGTTATTAGCTGTGCTGCACCGTCACGGGGGCTTGCAAGTTGCGGATCAAGATGTTTTTGTGAATGTAGTAGGGGGCGTAAAAGTCTCTGAAACCAGTGCCGATCTGGCTTTGATCACAGCGCTTGTGTCTAGTTTTAAAAACTATGCCCTTGATCGGGAGTTAGTTGTTTTTGGTGAAGTAGGTCTGGGTGGTGAGATCAGGCCAGTGCCAAGTGGGCAGGAAAGGTTGAAAGAAGCAGCCAAGCATGGCTTTAAACGTGCTATTGTACCGAGCGCAAATAAACCAAAGGAAATCATCGAAGGGATGGAGATCATTGCAGTTAACTGCTTGAGTGACGCCCTTGAAGCTTTATTTTAAACGGAAAAGTAAATGAAAAAATCAGTCATTATTTTGTTAGCCTCAGGAGCACTAGCTGTGGGTTATGTGGCAATGCAATCGCATGTAAATCAGCTTGTTGATGATAAGCTACAAACACAATTCGCTCTGGCGGCAGGTGATTCAGGGTTGCAGTTTGATTATGCGGATGCGTCAGCAAATGTATTTAATGGCAATATTGTGGTGAATGGTTTGACTGTCGCAGATCCTGAAGGGGTTGCAGCATTTAGCATTGATGAAATTGTCTTGATTGGGTATGAAGAAGACAAAATCAGCGAGTTCACACAAATCAATGTGCAAGGCTTTACCCTGTCAGACGCCATTAAAGCAGATAACATAGATGCGCCTAAAGCTTTGCTAGATGCACATTATAACTTTGGTACGTCTTTAGCCTATGATGCCCAGACCGGGTACAGTCGACTCAAAATGGATCTCGTCGCACAAGGTCTGACAGGTCTTAATTTTGATATGGAACTGAACAATAGTACGCCGCTAATGGAAGTGTCTTTTGAGATGCAAAAGGCACAAGATGCGTCAACCTTAACGGTTGAAGAGCAGTTGCAGATGCAAACCAAAATAGTGGAGGCGATGCAGCAGTTAGCGCCTAAATCTTTGCAGCTTAATGTTGAAAATAAAGGCAAGTTAGCTCAGTTGCTCGATGAACAACTCGCGGTTGCGGGATTAGATCAAGCCAGCTTTGAAAACATGCTCCAAATGCAGTTGGCACAAGCACCACTTCCACAAGCTGCTAAAGAGGGGGTTATGGCATTTGCTCAAGGAAAAGAGCAGCTAAGTCTGTCAGTATCTTTGCCAGAGAATATGGATATTGAATCACTATCTCAGCAAGCAATGATGTTGGCAGGTCAACCAGAAGAGTTAGCTAAATTACTTAATTTAGAGGTGCAAGGAAAGTAACTTGACCGCTGAAGTATGAGTAAGTGTGAATAAGTTGAGATAAGCAAAATGGCACCCGTGCCATTTTGCTTTTTAAGGTCTAGTCGATTAGTGTAAAATACGTGCTCTGATCGTGCCTTCAACGGCGCTCAATTCTTTTAATGCCACTTCTGAATGATCACTGTCTACGTCGATGACCACATAACCAATTGATTCATCGGTTTGTAAGTACTGAGCTGCGATATTAATACCATGCTGAGCAAAAGCTTGGTTAATTTGTGTTAGTACACCAGGTCGGTTTTGGTGCACATGTAGCAATCGACTGCGATTAGCGAGCTCAGGTAGAGAGACTTCTGGGAAGTTCACTGCGCTCAGAGTTGAACCATTATCTGAATATTTTGCTATTTTCCCAGCGACTTCGATGCCAATATTTTCTTGTGCTTCTTGCGTTGAGCCGCCAACATGCGGTGTTAAAATCACATTATCGAATTCACGCAACGGCGAAATAAACTCTTCGTCATTTGATTTTGGTTCTGTTGGGAACACGTCAATCGCGGCACCTGAGAGTTTACGGTCTCGCAGTGACTCAGCTAAAGCGTCAATATCCACAACAGTGCCGCGAGATGCATTAATTAAAATGGCACCTTGCTTCATGATCTCTAATTCAGCCATACCGATTAAGTTTTTGGTAGACGGGGTTTCTGGAACATGGAGGCTGATCACATCTGCACGCTGCAATAGGTGCGTTAAGTTTTGTACTTGCTGCGCATTACCGAGCGTGAGCTTGTCTTCAATGTCATAAAACTCAACGCGCATACCAATATTTTCTGCCATGATCCCAAGCTGAGTACCAATATGACCGTAGCCAATGATCCCAAGCGTTTTTCCACGGGCTTCATAAGACCCTACTGCAGATTTTAACCATTCACCACGGTGCGCCATGGCATTACGTTGTGGGATCCCTCGTAGCAGTAATAAAATCTCACCTAAGACAAGTTCAGCAACTGAGCGAGTGTTTGAAAAAGGCGCATTGAATACTGCAATACCGCGTTCTCTTGCTGCATCGAGTGCCACTTGGTTGGTACCAATACAAAAGCAGCCCACAGCGACTAATTTTTCAGCGGCGTTTAAGACGGTTTGTGACAAATGAGTGCGTGAGCGGATCCCGACAAAGTGAACGTCTTTGATCCGCTCCATAAGTTCATTTTCAGGTAACGAGGTTTTGACATAATCAATGTTGCTATAACCATTACGCTTTAGCGTTTCGACGGCGCTTTGGTGAATACCCTCTAACAACAATATTTTGATTTTCTCTTTTGCTAACGATACCGTACTCATGACTCATTCCTGTTAATTTATGTTTGGCCCCTTCTGGGTACCAGTTATCACAATGTCAGCGCCGCGTTGTGCAAATAAGCCATTTGTCACTACGCCCACGATTTGGTTAATTTTCTCTTCAAGTTGTTTTGGTTCCGAGATACTTAAGCCATGAACGTCTAAGATAACGTTGCCATTATCAGTTAATACGCCATGCCTATATACTGGGTCGCCACCCAGTTTTAGTAATTCCCGCGCCACATAGCTTCGCGCCATTGGAATAACCTCAACGGGCAATGCAAATGCGCCGAGCGTTTCAACATGCTTAGTATCATCAACGATACAAATAAATTTATGTGCCACTGCGGCAACAATTTTTTCTCGAGTTAACGCGGCACCACCGCCTTTGATCATGTCGTTACTATGATTAATTTCATCTGCGCCATCTACGTAAACATCGAGTTGAGCGACATCATTTAGCTCAAAGACTTCAATACCAAGTGCTTTTAGTTTCTCTGTTGATGCTTCAGAACTCGACACAGCACCTTTAATGGTGTCTTTAATTGAGCCCAATGCATCGATAAAATGATTAACGGTAGAGCCTGTGCCTACGCCAACTATGGTATTTTCTTCTACGTAATCCAGTGCAGCCCACGCAGCCGCTTTTTTCATTTCGTCTTGGGTCATAACGCAATTCACTTTGTTGTCAAAATTTATCGCAGTATACCCTAAAAAATGTCATAAAATACTGGCTAGATGATTTACCAAGTGTAAAGTTTGCTTGGTGTTAATATATGCTTTAATGGTACATCCCACGCTGCAATTGGCAGCTGATGGACCTTTTGACAATCATGGGCTAACCCAACTATAACGGGCTTCGTTGCGCCAGTTTTGTGATAGTTTGCCAATGTTTTGTCGTAGTAACCGCCGCCCATCCCTAAGCGATTGCCAAACTCGTCAAAAGCAACGAGCGGCGTAAATAGGTAATCAAGCGAATAAAGAGGGCATATATGGCTACAATTCAACTTAGGTTCCAAGATAGCATAGCGATTGGCGATCATGGGTGAATTTTTCTCATATCTTTGAAAGAGTAAAGTTGTGCCGTTAAAGGGGTGGATTATAGGGAGGTAAACATGGTGGTTTTTATCTATAAGATTTTGAATTAATTGATTAGTATCTAACTCGCCATCATTACTCAAATACAGGGCGATATGGGCAGATTTTGGGAGTTTTATATGTTGAAAAAAATTAATACATAAAGCTGTTTCAGCGTCTTTTTGTTCAGATTTAGATAAAGTATTACGCGCATTTCGTACAGTTTTGCGAATTAATGCACGTTCTTCTTGAATTGTTCCTGATATGATTGTGCTCATATCTATAAAGCAACGACTTCTGGAAACGCAATTGCGATAGCCAGAATGGCCAATAAGAAAATAAGAATAACGCCTAACCCATATTGTACTTTCTTACTTCGTTTGGGTGCTGGGCTGTCTAATTCAAGTTCTTCGAATAGTTCATCATCTTCCCATGGCTCAGGTGTTTGTTCAGTATGCTCAACGGGTTGTTCAGGCAAACGTTGTTCCAACTCTTCTAAGCGTTCTTCAATTCTTATCAAGCTGCTGGTAATGTAATCGAGTGCTCCAAATAGTCTTTCATCTCGTTGGGCTTGAGCGGCTTGTTCAGCAGAAGATGTGGACGTACCAATTACTTGCAATTTAGCATTGATCCCCATGGTGCTGAGTAATTTAATTTGTTTTGCACTTTTTTCCTTATCTGCGGGTGAAAATAAGGGTTTATTGGCAAAGAAAGCTTGTACTTTTGACTCGGGAATTTTTAGTCTTTGACTTAAATTGGTAATGGCATCAGAGGCTGCTATACCGTCATTTAAGCTTGCAAATACGACACGGTATTTGTCAGTCATGAGCGCAATCCTAATTATTTTACTATTGCATTGAGTATACCCAATTTTGAGAGCGATGCGAATGACGTAAGTTACGAGAGGGTAAAGAAAAGGTCAGCAAGTGCTGACCTTATTATACGAGTGGTTCGCTCTATTGCTCTCTGGCAATAGCGCGGTAGGCGATATCTGTGCGGTATTCAACACCATCCCACTGGATATCTTTTACCAACGCATAAGCGCGTTTTTGAGCTTCGGTCACGGTGTGACCTAGTGCTGTTGCACATAGCACACGACCACCTGCAGTGACGACGTTTTCACCATCTTGCTTTGTACCTGCGTGGAAGACTTTTTCACCTTCAGCATAACTCACCTGTAATCCAGAAATCACATCTCCTTTCGGGTAACTTGCTGGATAGCCTTTGGCCGCAAGCACTACGCCAACAGCTGCGCGCGGGTCAAACTTAATAGGTGTGCTATCAAGTTCTTGACGGTTAGCAGCTTCAATCAGTTCAACGAGATCGGATTGTAAACGAAGCATGATAGGCTGCGTTTCTGGATCACCAAAGCGGCAGTTGTACTCAATGACTTTAGGTGTCCCATCTGCGGCAATCATAAGGCCTGCGTACAGAAAGCCCGTGTATGGATTACCTTCACTCGCCATACCATTAACGGTTGGGAAGATAACTTCATCCATAATACGTTGATGAATGTCAGCTGTGACCACAGGAGCAGGAGAATAGGCACCCATCCCGCCTGTATTCGGCCCTAAATCGCCATTAAATGCACGTTTATGATCTTGGCTGGTGGCAAAAGGCAAAACGTTCTTGCCATCTACCATGACGATAAATGAGGCTTCTTCACCTTCAAGAAACTCTTCAATTACAACTCGGCTCCCAGCTTCACCAAAAGCATTGCCAGCAAGCATATCGCGAATTGCTTCTTCTGCTTCGGCTTCTGTCATTGCGACAATAACGCCTTTACCTGCAGCTAAACCATCTGCTTTGATCACGATCGGTGCACCTTTCTCTTGCAAGTAGGCAAGCGCAGGCTCGATTTGTTCAAAAGTTTCATAGTCAGCAGTCGGAATATCGTGGCGTGCTAAGAAGTCTTTTGTAAATGACTTTGACCCTTCAAGCTGCGCAGCCGCAGCGGTAGGGCCAAAAATCGCAAGATTTTCTTCACGAAACCTATCAACGACGCCAAGTACAAGAGGGACTTCAGGGCCCACAATGGTTAACTCAACATTGTTTTCTTTTGAAAATGACACTAGGGCATCGAGGTCTTCAACCTTAATGGCCACATTTTCTAATTTAGGCTCTAGGGCTGTCCCCGCATTACCAGGTGCAACAAATACCGTTTTTACTGAAGGGTTTTGAGCGGCTTTGAACGCAAGAGCGTGTTCACGGCCGCCACTGCCAATGACCAAAACATTCATGGCTTAATTTTCCTATTTAAAGCTTTTTAAATTTGAGAGTCATGCGGTCGCTTTCCCCAATCGCTTTATATTGATCAGCATTTTTATCACCTAATGCTAAGCGTGGTGGCAGTGTCCAAACACCTTTAGGGTGATTAGCACTGTCTAAAGGGTTAGCGTTCACATCACTTTGAGCCACTAATTCAAATCCTGCTTGTTTCGCAATATCTACCACATAGCTTTGTTTCATGTATCCAGAGCTTTTTTGATCCGCGTTATCACGGTGCTCAGGTAAACGGTGCTCAACCACGCCTAAAACGCCACCTGACTTCAGTGCTTTATTAAACGCTTGAAATGCATTTAATACACCTTCATCACCTTGGCGCATATACCAGTTATGGACGTTTCTAAATGTAAGCACCATATCCGCAGAGCCTGTTGGGGCAATGTCTGAATGAGTAAGTGGTGCAAATTCGGTTATTTTCACTTCACTGAAACGGCTATCTTTAGCAACTTTACCTTTGAAGCCAGCTAGCGAGCGCTGGTAGTATTTAACCTTAGAATCTGCGGGGAAGTGTGCAGCATATAAAGTGCCAGACCCTTTAACTGCAGGTGCTAAGATTTCTGAATACCAACCACCACCGGGTGCAATTTCTACCACGGTCATGTCCGCTTCTAAACCAAAGAAATCCAGGGTTTCTACCGGGTTTCTATATTGGTCACGCGCGCGATTTTTCTCAGAGCGTTCTGTATTGCTGGCAGCTGAAACAAGCTCAGATGCTACATTAGAATTTGAGCTACCATTGCTTGCGCAACCTGCGATAGCGGTAACAATACTTGCAGCAAGAAGTGTTTTTAATCCAAATTTCATTTTTCTGTCCTTCACTTTTGTGATTGTGTTTTAAGCAGAATACTTGAATTTAGGGCAAACAAAAAGCACGAAACGATAAACGTTTCGTGCTTATAGATTAATGGCGGAAGTGACGCATGCCAGTTAATACCATTGCCATGCCAGCTTCATCTGCTGCGGCGATAACTTCTTCATCACGCATTGAACCACCTGGCTGTATAACCGCGGTGATCCCGGCAGCGGCTGCTGCATCAATGCCGTCTCTAAACGGGAAGAATGCATCCGATGCCATAACTGAACCTTTTACTTCAAGGTTCTCATCAGCGGCTTTAATACCGGCAATTTTTGCTGAGTAAACGCGGCTCATTTGACCTGCGCCCACACCAATCGTCATCCCATCACGGGCATAAACAATGGCGTTCGATTTAACAAACTTGGCAACTTTCCAGCAAAATAGTAAGTCTTTAAGTTCTTGCTCTGTTGGCTGGCGTTTTGATACGACAGTCAAGTCACCAAGCGTTACCATGCCTTGGTCGCGGTCTTGAACTAAAATACCACCATTGACACGTTTAATATCAGATTGCGTGGTTTTCGCATCCCATTGTCCACATTCTAACAAGCGAACATTTTTCTTCGCAGCAACGATTTGTGCTGCCTCTTCACTGATGCTAGGAGCAATGATCACTTCAACAAACTGGCGTGCAACAATCGCTTCAGCGGTGGTTGCATCAAGCTCGCGGTTAAATGCAATAATACCGCCAAAGGCTGATGTAGGATCGGTTTTAAATGCTCTGTCGTAAGCCGCTAAAATGTTTTCGTCAACGGCAACACCACATGGGTTTGCATGTTTAACAATAACACACGCAGGCGCGTCAAATTCTTTGACACACTCAAGGGCTGCATCGGTATCAGCAATGTTGTTGAAAGAAAGCGCCTTACCTTGTAACTGTGTCGCTGTTGCAACCGAAGCTTCTTGTAAGTCATTCTCGACATAAAAAGCTGCATCTTGATGCGAGTTTTCACCGTAGCGCATGTCTTGCTTTTTAGTGAACTGCATGTTGATAGTGCGTGGAAACTTAGTCTCAACCGCGGCTTCTTCAGTGTAGTCAGGCACCATTTTGCCAAAGTAATTGGCAATCATACCGTCGTACTGTGCTGTGTGCTCATAAGCGGCAATAGCAAGATCAAAGCGTGTTTGGTAGGTTGTTGAACCATTGTGTTCGTTCAGTTCAGCAATAACACGAGCATAGTCTTGCGCATTAACAACAATCGTCACATCTTTGTGATTTTTTGCTGCTGCACGCACCATAGTTGGCCCGCCGATATCAATGTTTTCAATGGCGTCTTCAAGACTGCAGTCAGCTTTTGCAACAGTTTGTGCAAAGGGGTATAAGTTAACCACAACCATGTCAATTGCAGAAATATCGTTTTCTGTCATAACGCCTTCATCTTGACCGCGACGGGCTAAGATACCGCCATGCACTTTCGGGTGAAGTGTTTTAACGCGGCCATCCATGATTTCAGGGTGACCTGTATAGTCAGATACTTCCGTGGCAGCAATGCCGTTATCAGCTAATAATTTATATGTACCGCCAGTTGATAAAATTTCAACGCCTTGTGCACTGAGTGCTTGGGCTAATTCAACGATACCGGTTTTATCTGACACACTTAATAGTGCGCGACGAATTGGACGATGTATATCCATGATGGTTAGGGTTTCCTCAATGATAAGTTAAGGGCTAGCTTAGAAGGGCGCTATTTTAGCCTATCTAGGAGAAGAAAACGATGGAAAAGACGAAAGTGCTGTTGAGAAAATTACAATTTATTTTGTTAGCAAGGGTTTAATGTAAAGATAAGGTGTTAGGCAAGAATAAGGTGGGCAAGAAAAGTGTATTATAAAATACAAAAAGCACAATAAAGTGCTTTTTGTATTTAGTATGAATTAAGCTGTGCTTAGTTCATGCCGTATTTTTTTAGCTTCTTACGAAGAGTACCACGGTTGATACCTAGTAAGATCGCTGCACGTGTTTGGTTACCACGTGTGTATGTCATTACTTCTTCAAGTAATGGCGCTTCTAGCTCAGAAAGAACAAGGTCGTATACGTCTTGTACATCTTGACCATTAAGCTGCTTTAAATAGTGGTGTACAGCTTTTTTTACTGCATCACGTAAAGGTTGCGGTTTCTCTTGTGACTGAACATGAGCGTTAGTAATAAATGGAGAAGTCACATTTTGTTCGAACATCGTATGTCTCTTTCTTTCTTAGTTAGCTGCTAGTGTTTCAAAGTATTTTTCCAAAGCCTCGATTTGCTCATTTGGCGCTTCGAGGGCATTGAATACTCGCCTAAACTGACCTGCTTGGTCATGGGTTTGCAAATACCAAGATACATGTTTTCGTGCGATGCGCGCTCCCATCGGCTCCCCGTAAAACTGATGAAGATTAATTAAATGCTCCATCAAAATACTACGTACTTCAGATATCTCTGGTGTAGGTAGGTGTTTTCCAGTTCGCAAAAAGTGGTCTATCTCCCTAAAAATCCAAGGGCGACCTTGGGCGGCTCGACCAATCATGATGGCATCTGCACCCGTATATTCCAGTACCTGTTTCGCTTTCTCTGGAGATGTAATATCACCATTGGCAACCACAGGTATTGATACTGAACGTTTAATATCCCTAATCGTGACATATTCTGCATCACCTTTGTACATGCACGCTTTTGTGCGACCATGTACAGCGAGTGACGCAATGCCATTTCGTTCAGCAATTTTGGCAATCTCTACGCCGTTACGATTATCCGGATCCCATCCTGTGCGAATTTTTAGTGTAACAGGCACTTCTACGGCGTTTACCACCGCATCAACTATCTCTTCCACTAATTCCGGATACTGTAACAGTGCTGAGCCTGCCAGTTTTTTATTCACTTTCTTTGCGGGACAGCCCATATTGATATCTATGATCTGTGCCCCGTTTGCAACATTAAACTGAGCTGCCTGTGCCATTAACTCAGGATCGGCACCTGCAATTTGTACTGAACGTACACCCGACTCGCCACTATGATCCATACGGTTCATCGATTTGTCAGTTTTCCATACCTTTGGATTCGAAGACATCATTTCCGATACAGCTAACCCAGCCCCTAATCGGCGGCAAAGTTGTCTAAACGGTCTATCTGTGATCCCTGCCATAGGAGCCACAATAATGTTGTTATCAAGTTGGTAAGGACCAATACGCACAGTAGTTTAATCTGCCTCTTTTCAAGGGGCGCTAAGTTTACGGTTTTTTTTGCAAAAATCAAAGGCTATAAATTGAACATTATTGTTTTTTTTTTGAACTTAGTGGGTTGACTTTTTATAACAGTTTGAGAGTTGGATTTATTTGCTTGTTTTTTAATCTAAAAAATTCAGCTTGGTTGCAAAATAGTCAGGTTGATTTGTGATAATAAAAGGTAAAGCCTGTTACGTAGAGGCTTTACCAGTTACAAACTACTAACCCTCGGTGATATTTTTACGACCACTCACTCGTGTCCATTCGCCTTCTTGGGCAATGCTATCTAAGTTAATATGTGGGGCATAAACATCCGCAACAGACTGAGCTTGCTCTTCTAAAATACCTGACATGGCGATTTCACCACCTGGCTTTAGAAACGCTAAAATGATTTCATGCAGTTCTCGCAGAGGTTGAGCAAGAATATTGGCTACCACAATATCAGCACTAAACTCAGGCTGGTTTTCTGGTAAATAGACTTCAAGCTTATCAGCAACGCCATTACGCCCTGCATTATCTTTACTTGCAGCGAGTGCCTGAGGGTCGATATCGATACCGATCACGCGCTCAGCGCCAAGCTTAATGGCTGCAATGCCTAAAATGCCTGAGCCACAGCCAAAATCAACGACGGTTTTACCGGTTAAATCTTGGCGTTCTAGCCACTTTAAGCACAGTGATGTGGTCGCATGCGTCCCTGTGCCAAACGCAAGGCCAGGATCGAGTAATACATTGACTGCGTCTGGCTCAGGAATATCTCGCCAGCTTGGACAGATCCACAGGCGCTCGCCAAACTTAATTGGGTGAAAGTTATCCATCCACTCTCGTTCCCAGTCTTTGTCCTCAAGCTGCTCAATTTTATAGGTAAGCTCAGACTCACTATTAGCTTTGAGGTAAGCAACGACTACATCCATATCATGAGCCGCATCGAAAAGGCCGATAACAAGCGTATCAGGCCATAAGATCACTTCGCCTGGTTTAGGCTCGTAGACAGGATTATTACTGGCGTCCATAAAGGTCACTGAAGGGCAGCCAACATCCAGTAATAAGTCACTTAACTGATCTGCTGAGTCTTTGTTTGCGTGAATTCGGATTTGGATCCAAGCCATGATTATTCCTAATAAATATGTCAACAAAAAGGCCGCTAAAGCGGCCTTTTTAGATAAAAATCTTTTTGTAAAAAGGGATTAGCCTTTTACATCTAAGAAGCTTTTTAATAGATCTGAGCGAGAAGGGTGGCGTAACTTACGTAATGCCTTAGCTTCAATCTGACGAATACGTTCACGGGTTACGTCAAACTGCTTACCTACTTCTTCAAGTGTATGGTCGGTATTCATATCAATACCAAAACGCATACGTAATACTTTCGCTTCTCTTGCTGTTAAGCCTGCCAGTACTTCATTGGTGGCACCACGAAGGCTTTCCATCGTTGCTGAATCAATCGGAGACTCAATCGTTGTGTCTTCGATGAAATCACCAAGATGTGAGTCTTCATCATCACCAATTGGCGTCTCCATTGAGATTGGCTCTTTGGCAATTTTCAGTACTTTACGAATTTTGTCTTCTGGCATCATCATGCGCTCAGCCAGCTCTTCAGGGCTAGGCTCACGACCCATTTCTTGCAGCATTTGACGTGAAATACGATTTAATTTATTAATCGTTTCAATCATGTGCACAGGAATACGGATTGTTCGTGCTTGGTCAGCAATTGAACGTGTAATAGCCTGACGGATCCACCACGTTGCATAAGTTGAGAACTTATAACCACGACGGTATTCAAACTTATCTACCGCTTTCATCAAACCAATGTTACCTTCTTGGATCAGATCCAAGAATTGTAAGCCTCGGTTGGTGTATTTTTTAGCAATAGATATTACAAGACGTAAGTTTGCTTCAACCATTTCTTTTTTCGCTCGGCGAGCTTTCGCTTCACCAATGCTCATGCGGCGGTTGATGTCTTTGATACGCTCGATGCTTAGGCCCGTACTTTCTTCAATTACACTCAGTTTGTTGATGCAACGTTCGATTTCAGGTTTTACTTCTGCTAGTTTTGCAGAGTACTTTTCGCCAGCAGCGATTTCAGCGTCAACCCACGCCATGTCGGTTTCGTTATTAGCAAAATGCTTTACAAATGTTTTCTTTGGTACTTTTGCAATTTGTACAGCTTGCTTCATAACAATACGTTCTTGAACTCGAACACGGTCCATCATTTCACGCATGTTATTTACCATACGGTCAAACTGTTTTGGTACCAGTTTGAATGTACGGAATAAATCACCGATTTCTTGAATAGCTACTTGAGCATCTGGGTGTGAACGGCCTTTCGATTCAAAAACTTTACGTGCAGCTGTGTATAGCTCACGTAGTTTCTCAAAGTGTTCACGTGCTTCTTCAGGATCAGGGCCAGTGTCGACTTCGTCTTCATCGTCGTCGTCATCAGACTCATTGTCTTCGTCTGCTAAGTCTTTATCACTTAGTTCTGAGCCAATGTGTGTGGCAGAAATCTGTGTTTCTTCTGCATCAGGATCAAAGAAACCAGAAACAATGTCGCTAAGACGCATTTCTTCCGCTTCAAATTTATCCCACTGCTCAAGTAAATACGTAATCGCTTCTGGGTATTCAGCGACTGAGATCTGTACCTGATTGATACCTTCTTCAATTCGCTTGGCAATTTTTATCTCGCCTTCACGAGTTAATAGCTCAACCGTACCCATTTCACGCATATACATGCGAACAGGATCCGTCGTACGACCAATTTCTTTTTCTACCGTTGCCAATGCAGCCGCCGCAGCTTCTGCCGCGTCTTCATCGGTGGTGGTTTCCTGCATCATCAATTCATCGGCATCAGGTGCGTTTTCAGCAACCTTAATACCCATATCATTGATCATGCTTATAATATCTTCGACTTGATCTGAGTCTATTATGTCTTGTGGAAGGTGATCGTTAACTTCTGCAAACGTTAAGTAACCTTGCTCTTTACCTTTCTGAATCAGAAGTTTGAGTTGTGACTGAGGAGTTTGATCCATAGAGAATTATGCTTCCACTCTGATAAGTTGATACAACAGGCGCCAGCTACTACACCTAATAATTTTACGTGACGCACGTGAATAGAACATTATAACAGCAAAAATTAATTTTGACTAGGTTTTCTGCTGGTTAATGCTTGAGTTAATAGTGCGCACTCAAGTCGCTCTTCGCTGTTTAAGCCTTGGGTTTTGTCTTTTATTAATAGTGTCTCTAAGCGAAAATTTAAACACTGATCTTCAATAAATTTAAATGTGTGTTGAAATTCTGTTACTAATGCTTGTTCATTGATGTCATGTTGCCATACCGCAAGCTTTTTCAAAGGCTCATATTCTGGCTGCTCCCTGAAGTATTCAAGTAACTGCGCACTTGTGTATTCTGGGTGTTGCAAACATACCAATTGCAATTGCAGTAGCAGGTCGATGCCGGGTATTTTCATTTGTACTAAATCGGGTAAATACTCAATATCGGTTGCTAATTTAGGATATTGGATCAGTAAACCAATGGCTCTGCGCATCGGCGTTACTTTGAACTTACGCTCAATATTGTGCTGTTGTTTTGGTGTTGTGAGCTTGGTACTTAATTGTTCACGAGTACGACCAATTAACTTAGCGAGCGTATTAAGCAATCCTTCTTGGTAATATTCACTCGGTATCTTGCTTATTAGTGGTAGTGCTTCGCTCATTAGCTTTGCTTTACCGGCATCAGCGGTGAGTTCACAGGTTTGCGCCAGCTTATTAAATAGCACTTTTGAGAAGTCATCCGCAGAATTATAGCGGGCTTCAAATGCGTCTTTACCTTCTTGCTGAACCAAAGAGTCAGGATCTTCGCCATCGGGTAAAAAGACAAATTGTAAAGACTTCCCATCTTTTAGATTTGGCAAAGCATGCTCTAGTGCACGCCATGCAGCATCTCGTCCAGCTCTATCACCATCGTAACAGCAAATTACTTTGTCTGTTGTTCTGAATAACGTTTGCATGTGTTCAGCCGTCGTGGCTGTGCCTAATGCTGCCACAGAGTAAGAGATACCTTGCTCTGCCAGTGCCACCACATCCATATACCCTTCAACAATCAAGATTTGCTCTAGCTTATTGTTCGCTTGTTTGGCCTCATATAAACCGTAAAGTTCAAAGCCTTTGTGGAATATTCTGGTTTCAGGCGAATTTAGGTATTTAGGTCCCTGATCGGCACCCATAACGCGTCCACCAAACGCAATAACACGACCACGCTTATCACGAATAGGGAACATCAATCGGTCGCGGAAAAAATCAAATTGTCGACCCGGTGTTTTTTCTGATGCGAGTTTGAGTTCAACGAGTTGTTTTTTATGCTCAGCCGTACGGCCAATTTGTTTACAGAGGCTTTCCCATTCAGGAGGTGCATAGCCCATCATATAGCGTTGGACTGTTTCTCCTGATAAACCACGACCTTTCACATATTCAATCACACTGCTCGCATTTTTATGGTGCTTTAATTGGTGTTGATAAAATTGTGCGCTTTGGAGCATCAGATCATAATCAGAACGTTTCTGTTCAATACTTCGTTCTGGGGCGCCAGAGCCGTGCTCACGTGGGACTTCTAGATTAAGTAAACTTGCAAGTTCTTCTATTGCGTCAACAAACTCGAGTTTGTCGTATTCCATAATAAATGAAATGGCATTGCCATTAGCACCGCAACCAAAACAATGGTAAAACTGCTTGTCTCTTGCAACAGTAAAAGAGGGGGACTTTTCGTTATGGAATGGACAGCAAGCTTGGTAATCTTTACCTGCTTTTTTTAATCCGATACGAGCATCAATCAGATCGACGATGTCAGTTCTAGCAAGCAAGTCATCAATAAACTGTCTTGGGATTTTTCCAGCCATACATTATGCCGCTAAGGTAGCGTTCCTAACAAAAATTTAATGCCTATACGAAGAAACCGAGCGCGAGGCTCGGTTTACTTAATCATACTCTGTGTATGTGGGGATTATGCGCTTAATCGTTGCTTAATTAAACCAGAGATTTTGCCCATGTCGGCGCGACCTTCAGCTTTAGACTTGATTATGCCCATAACTTTACCCATGTCTTGCATACCTGCTGCACCAGTGTCGGTAACGGCAGAATCAATCAAAGCAATTATTTCTTCATCAGTCAAAGGCTGAGGTAAGAAAGTTTCAAGTACTTTGATCTCATTAGCTTCAACTTCAGCTAAATCTTCGCGACCAGCATCAGTAAACTGAGTGTATGAGTCACGACGTTGCTTAACCAGCTTCACTAGAACAGAGGTAATACCTGCATCATCAAGTGTTACACGGTTATCAATTTCACGCTGTTTAATTTCAGCAAGCACCATACGTATTGCACCAAGACGAATTTTGTCTTTTGCACGCATAGCATCTTTCTGTGCGTCTTTTAGCTTAATTAAAAGGCTCATTTATACAAGACCTAAACAGATTAGTATAATTTAACGCGACGTGCGTTTTCACGAGAAAGCTTCTTCATGTGACGCTTTACTGCAGCAGCTTTTTTACGCTTACGCTCTGCTGTTGGCTTTTCATAGTGCTCGCGACGACGAACTTCTGAAAGGATACCTGCTTTTTCACATGAACGCTTGAAACGACGAAGTGCTACGTCAAACGGTTCGTTCTCTCTTACTTTAATTACTGGCATTAAAAATTCACCTACCTAATTAATGAGCTATGCTCACGCTGATCAAAGATTGATCAAGTGGTTCAAAAATGGTGCGGTATTGTAATCCGAAGCATTACCACATGTAAAGCTTAAATTATCGCTAATTATTGATGGCTTAAAGGTGAGCGCTGATATAGCTGGCAAAGTACTTGTCCTGCTTGCTTTTCTTTAATAACTTGCCAAGTTTGAGGGGCTGAAAAAGCCAATTCCTTCTCAACTTCTACATAAATTAACGCATCACTAGTAAGCCAGTTTTGTGCCTCTAGCGCTTCACAGCATGGTTGGGCTAACCCTTTTCGAAATGGTGGGTCAACAAATACTAAACTATATGGTGTTGTTGAGTTATTTTTTTGCAGAAAAGCCAGTGTATTATCGTTAATTACATGCGCATTATTGAGGTTTAATGTCGTAATGTTTTTTTGTAACTGAGTCGCTGCTAGTTTATCTAACTCAATAAAGTCAGTGTGTGCTGCAAAGCGAGATAAAGCCTCAAAACCAAGCCCGCCAGAACCAGCAAAGCAATCTAATACTTTAGCATCTCTTGTGTCTTGCATAAGCCAATTAAAAACAGTTTCTTTTATTCTGTCAGTTGTTGGTCTTAACCCTTCAACATTTTTTACAGGCAGTTTTCGACCTTTGAATTTACCGCTAATAATTCGAATAAATCCATCGGTACTTACTTTTTTTACGGGGGCTTTTTTTCTCATTCTCAGCTTGTTCGCAATTTCTTAATGTTTCATGTGTTATAAATCATTCGGCGTGCATTTTTCATCCCTTCGGATCATGTTACACTGCCCAACAATTTTGAAATAAAGATTAGGCTTAATGTATTTCTGTCTATTTATCATATATAGAGATAGAGAATATTAACCTGATCATACACGGTGTTTTTGCATTGCTTTTATAGAGCAAGGCGAAAACAGAAGTTTAGTTTATCAGATTTATTGAAATGGTATTTAGCGAGTATGGGAAAAAAGAATAAATTTTTGTCTTGGTTAGGATTTGGCAAAAAAAATGCTGAGCAGCAATCACAGATACAAGAGCAAGAAGCGCAACTCGCTAAAGAGCAAGAAGCACAAGCTAAACTTGACCAAGAGCAATTAGAAGCTGAAGCGCAGGCGAAGCGTGAAGCAGAAAAACAAGCCGCGGAAAAACAAGCTGCAGAGCAAGAAGCTGAACGTCAGCGCCTTGAAGCGGAAGCGCAAGCCAAGCTTGAACAAGAAAGACTTGCTGCAGAAAAACAAGCAGCAGAGCAAGAAGCTGAGCGTCAGCGCCTTGAAGCAGAAAAACAAGCAGCAGAGCAAGAAGCTGAGCGTCAGCGCCTTGAAGCAGAAGCAAAAGCCAAGCTTGAACAAGAAAGAATTGCTGAAGAAAAGCAAGCCGCAGAAAAGCAAGCTGCAGAGCAAGAAACCGAACGTCAACGCCTTGAGGCAGAAGCGCAAGCCAAGCTTGAGGCAGAAAGACTTGCCGCAGAAAAACAAGAAGCAGAGCAAGAAGCGGAACGTCAGCGCCTTGAAGCAGAAGCGCAAGCCAAGCTTGAGCAAGAAAGACTTGCTGAAGAAAAGCAAGCTGCAGAGCAAGAAGCCGAACGTCAACGCCTTGAGACAGAAGCGCAAGCCAAGCTTGAACAAGAAAGACTTGCTGCAGAAAAACAAGCTGCAGAGCAGGAAGTTGAACGTCAGCGTCGTGAGGTAGAAGCAAAAGCCAAGCTTGAACAAGAAAGATTTGCTGCAGAAAAGCAAGTCGCAGAGCAAGAAGCCGAACGTCAACGCCTTGAGGCTGAAGCGCAAGCTAAGCTTGAACAAGAAAGACTTGCTGCAGAAAAACAAGCTGCAGAGCAAGAAGCTGAGCGTCAGCGTCTTGAGGTAGAAGCAAAAGCTAAGCTTGAACAAGAAAGACTTGCTGCAGAAAAACAAGCTGCAGAGCAGGAAGCCGAACGTCAGCGTCTTGAGGTAGAAGCAAAAGCTAAGCTTGAACAAGAAAGACTTGCTGCCGAAGAAGCTGCAGAGCAAGAAGCTGAACGTCAGCGTCTTGAGGCAGAAGCGCACGCCAAGCTTGAACAAGAAAGACTTGAAGCAGAAAAACAAGCAGCAGAGCAAGAAGCAGAGCGTCAGCGCCTTGAAGCAGAGGCGCAAGCCAAGCTTGAACAAGAAAGACTTGCCGCAGAAAAGCAAGCTGCAGAGCAGGAAGCTGAACGTCAGCGTCTTGAAGCAGAGGCG
The DNA here is from genome assembly GCF_003590335.1 of Pseudoalteromonas sp. MSK9-3. GTDB lineage: Bacteria > Pseudomonadota > Gammaproteobacteria > Enterobacterales > Alteromonadaceae > Pseudoalteromonas. The sequence continues at coordinate 171,468 of NZ_MIET01000024.1, forward strand.
CAAGCCAAGCTTGAACAAGAAAGACTTGCCGCAGAAAAACAAGCTGCAGAGCAGGAAGCTGAACGTCAGCGCCTTGAGGCAGAGGCGCACGCCAAGCTTGAACAAGAAAGACTTGCTGCAGAAAAACAAGCTGCAGAGCAAGAAGTAAAAGCGAAGCTAGATGCCGAGCAAGCAGCGAACAAAGAAAAGCCAAAAAAAGAAGGTTTCTTTGCTCGCCTTAAAAAAGGCTTATTAAAGACCAAGGTTAACCTTGGTTCAGGCATTGCGTCGATTTTCAAAGGTAAGAAAATTGATGATGATTTATTTGAAGAGCTAGAAACACAGTTACTGACAGCTGATTTAGGTGTTGATACGACGATGAAGTTGATCGACAGCTTAACAGATGCGGCTGATCGTAAGCAGCTAAAAGATGGTGATGCACTTTACGAATTAATGAAGCAAGAAATGGCTGAAATGCTTAAAGAAGCAGAAAAACCATTAGAGATCCCTGAAAATAAAAAACCATTTGTTATTCTTATGGTGGGCGTAAATGGGGTGGGTAAAACCACAACCATAGGTAAATTAGCGAAGCAGTTTCAACAAGAAGGTAAATCTGTCATGTTGGCGGCGGGTGATACATTCCGGGCTGCGGCGGTTGAGCAGTTACAAGTGTGGGGAGAGCGTAATGATATTCCTGTTATTGCACAACACACCGGTGCTGATAGTGCGTCCGTGGTGTTTGATGCTTTTCAAGCAGCGCAAGCGCGCAACGTTGATGTTCTGATAGCGGATACCGCTGGACGCTTACAAAACAAAGATAACTTGATGCAAGAGCTCGAAAAAATTGCGCGAGTCATGAAGAAGCTTGACCCTGATGCTCCACATGAAGTGATGCTGACGATTGATGCAGGTACAGGGCAAAATGCGATTAGCCAAGTAAACCTATTCAATCAAGCGGTTGGCTTAACCGGAATTGCTTTGACTAAATTAGATGGCACGGCTAAAGGGGGGGTTATTTTTGCGGTTGCTGATAAATTCCAAGTGCCTATTCGTTATATTGGTGTCGGTGAAGGCATTGATGATTTACGTACGTTTAAAAGTGATGACTTTATCGACGCACTATTTAGCCAAGATGATTAATATCACACCTTAATAAAAGGGAGCGCCGGCTCCCTAAATTTTGCTCTAAAAATAACATAAAAAGTGAGCTTATCATGATTAAATTTGAGCAAGTCAGCAAAACTTATCCTGGTGGTCATCGTGCACTTGAGAAGGTGACTTTTCAATTATCTAATAATGAATTAGCTTTTTTAACTGGGCACAGCGGTGCAGGAAAAAGTACTCTACTTAAATTGATCAGTGTGATGGAGCGCCCTTCTGCCGGTCATGTCTATATTAATGGAATTGATTTAAATGCAATCAACAATCGGCAAATTCCTTTTATTAGGCGTGATATTGGTATTATTTTTCAAAACCACCGTTTGCTAGAGCGTTACAATGTGTTTGATAACGTGGCATTACCCTTAGTGATAGAAGGGATGCATCATAAGCATATTGCGAAACGCGTTCATGCTGCCTTAGATAAAGTGGGCTTGTTAGATAAAGTGAAATGCCAGCCCAGTACCTTATCTGGGGGGGAGCAGCAACGGGTCGGTATTGCACGCGCCATTGTTAATTCACCGCCGCTATTATTAGCAGACGAACCGACCGGTAACTTAGATCCTGAGCTATCTATGGAGATCCTCAAATTATTTGAAGATTTTAATCGCCATGGTACGGCTGTTTTGATAGCAACGCATGATTTAGGTCTGATCGCGAGAATGAAATACCGTAGTTTAACCTTAGATCACGGGCGCTTGATGCAAGACCCTTTAGCTGAGGATCGTTTATGAGTTTGTTATTTAAAAGCCGAGATAAGCAAAGTAATACTCAGAAAAAGCCACTGTTATTAGGCGTCTACTTTTTTATGCTTACCATCATTCGCCAAGGTATACATAGCCTAGGGGAGATGTGGCGTACACCAATTGCTTCGTTAATGACCATATTGGTATTGGGGTTAAGCTTAACGTTGCCAGCCACATTATACGTAGTGGTGAAAAATGTGCAGCAAGTGAGCAGTGGCTTTAATGATGCAGCAGAGATTTCGTTATTTGTGAAAGAGCAAATGAGCGAACAACAAACACAAACGCTGGTTAAAAGGTTGGCGCTGTATCCTGAGATAGAGAGTGTGAGTTATATATCAAGTGCGCAAGCGTTAGCTGAATTTAAGCGGGTGTCAGGTTTTGGTCAGGCGCTTGATTATTTAGAGAGTAACCCCTTACCAAATGTTGTATTGGTTACGCCAACCAGCAGGTATAGAAAACCACAGGCTGCTCAAAAGTTGTTAGATAAGTTAGAAACGGAACGTGAGGTTGAGTTCGGTAAACTTGATATAGAGTGGCTAGAGAGATTAAATGCTTTACTGAGTCTATTGAAAGAAAGTGTCTTTACGGTGGGTCTACTGTTGTTGAGCGCCGTTATACTCATTATTGGTAACACAATACGACTCTCTATTATGGACAAAAAGGAAGAGATCCAAGTATTGAAGTTAGTTGGTGCGACAAATACGTTTATTCATACACCCTTTATTTGGACGGGTGTATGGTATGGCGTAATTGGCGGTTTAGTGGCATTTATTTGTGTTGTACTCATGCTGTGGTGGTTAGAGTCAGCAGTAAGCATGGTGGCGGGTGTATACCAAAGCAGTTACATATTACAGGGTCTAAACGGTCAAGAGTTAATGATATTATTAGGGCTCGCGGTAGGGCTTGGCTTTAGCGGTTCATTTATTGCTGTCGCGAAGTATATTAAAGAAATAGAGCCAGATAGAGTCTAATACACAGAGGCAGAGGACTGCTAAATAAACGTATTAGCAGTCTCTTAAATGATTTTAAAGTCACAAATTTGACTTATAGTGCAAGAAGGACAAATTTGCCCTGTAGTTTAAATATAAAAAATTCAATAATTTCATTCTGTTATCTTTTTCTTTTTTTTAGATAATAAAAAACTTGCTTTTTAAGTGAAAAACCTATTATATACACATTAGCACTCTCAAGGAGAGAGTGCTAATTTGAACTAAGATACTTATCACTGAGGTGAAAAATGAGTAAAGATTTATACGCAATGGCATTATTGTCTAGTCAGCAAAGCGCAAGCATGGAAGGTTACTTACAAACGGTAAGTACTATCCCTATGTTGGATGCTGAGCAAGAAAAAGTGTTAGCTACTCGCCTTCAACAAGAAGGGGATTTAGAGGCTGCTAAACAACTTATTGTGTCTCATTTACGGTTTGTTGCACACATTGCAAAAAGCTACTCAGGATATGGCCTACCACAGGCAGATCTTATTCAAGAAGGGAATATCGGCCTGATGAAGGCTGTTAAGCGCTTTAACCCCGAAGTGGGCGTTCGCTTAGTTTCTTTTGCTGTGCATTGGATCAAAGCTGAAATACATGAATATGTATTAAAGAATTGGCGGATTGTAAAAGTTGCGACAACAAAAGCGCAGCGTAAATTATTCTTCAATTTGCGTAAAAACAAAAAGCGTCTAGGTTGGTTTAACCAAGATGAAGTGTCAACTGTGGCATCAGAGCTGGGTGTGAGTGAGAAAGAAGTACGCGAAATGGAGTCGCGCATGAGTGGTCAAGACATGGGTTTTGATTTAACTAATGATGATAATGACGACACGCCAGCTTCAAGCTTTTCTCCAGTCCAGTATCTAACTGACTCAGCAAGTGATTTAGCTGAAGAGGTTGAACAGGACCAATGGAAAGAGCAGTCACAAAACCGTTTGTTTTCTGCATTGAAAACGCTAGATGAACGCTCGCAAGATATTGTCAGTGCGCGTTGGTTAGCAGATGAAAAAGCCACGCTTCAAGAGCTGGCTGAAAAATACAGTGTATCGGCTGAGCGTGTTAGACAACTAGAAAAATCAGCAATGAAAAAGCTACAGGCAGCGATGAGCTAAGCTCTTCAGTTTGTCATAAACTTGCTGTACAAATATAAAAATGCCGCTTTATAAGCGGCATTTTGCTTTTATGTGTTTAGAAAAAATTTGAGCTTACAAGTGTTCACTATTTTGATTATAATGCGCAGCAATAAAAATGAGGAGCGCCTATTTTGTTAGTCTTATTGCGTATTGTCGCGATGGCATTATTTATTGTTGTAAGTGGTCTTTTTGGGTTGTTGATGTGTTTGGTGAGGCCTTTTCACCGTAACAACGTTCACGTTATTGCCAGTTGGTTTGGCAAAATGTCACGTGTACTCGGGGTAAAGCTAGAAATTACACGCCACCCTGATAGCGAACAAGCAGGGCCTGCTATTTACGTTGCTAATCACCAGAATAACTATGATTTATTCACACTCCCTGCGGCGGTGCCAAAGAGTACGGTTAGCATGGGTAAAGAGAGCCTTAAGTGGATCCCCTTCTTTGGTCAAATGTATTGGCTATCAGGCAATATATTAATTAATAGAACCAACCGTTCTAAAGCAATGGGTACTTTGGGCAAGTCAGCAGATAAAATTAAACAGCAAGGCTTATCGGTATGGATGTTCCCAGAGGGAACACGTAGCTATGGTCGTGGGCTATTGCCTTTTAAAACAGGTGCATTTCATACAGCAATGAATGCCGACGTACCGGTGATCCCTGTGTGTATGAATACCACACATAATTGTATTAAGCTAAACCGATGGGACAATGGTACAATATATATTGATATGCTAGCGCCGGTTTACCTTGATAAAGAAACCAGCGCTCGAGACCATGCTGGTGCAGTTCAGACGTTGATGCGTGATAGAATTGTAGAGCTTGATGCGAAAATGAGAGAGAAAAATGGAAAACTGGCGCGAAATTAGCGAAGAGATTGTTGAATCATTACTTGAAGATGGTTCATCAACAGACACATTGTATGAAGTTGAGCATCACTTTGTTTGCGAAGATTTCGATAAATTAGAAGGTGCGGCATTGGCTGCATTTAAACTCGGTTATGACGTAGAAGAGCCTGCGGAGCTGGAGCTTGAAGACGGTGGCAAGATATGGGGCTTTGACGTTGTCGTTGAAGTTGAGTTGGATGCTGACGTTATTATGGAAGATGTTGATAAGTTAGCAGCGTTAGCCGTTGAACATAATATTGAATACGATGGCTGGGGTACGTACTTTCAAGAGTAAGTATGTTTTCAATTGAGCATTGCTAAAAAAAGGAAGCGGCTGCTTCCTTTTTTTGGTTTGTTAATTCATTCCTAATTAATAGCCTCAGTTAAGCACCGTGAATTGAGGTGTATTCTTGCTTTATTTACTACGAAAAAGATATTAAATATTGTGCGTATTATAGACTTTTTATAGCAAAAAGTGCTATTAATCACTTTTCCTATTTAATAGTGTATTAAACCTAATATGCGGGTAACGCTTCCTATATCAGAACTTCTGCCAGGTATGTTTGTTGACAGTGTTAACAAGCAGCGCAGCGATGCCGGTATTAAAATCAAATCACGTGGTATGGTCAGAGATCAAGCCATTATTGCCAAGCTTCTTTCTGAAGGGGTATTAGAGCTTAATATTGACTTTGCACAAAGTGATATTGAGATCCCTGAAAAGTACCAATTAAAGGAAGTTGAACGCTCAGCCCCAGAACCCACACCTATTGCCAGCTCTGTAGAAAAGCAGCCAACTGATAAGGTGATCTCAGAACCCGCTGTTAAGAAAGTCAGTAAGTTGATTGCGCCACAATCACTTGAGAAAGAATTTGAACGAGCCAGTCAGCATTTCGAAATGCACAATCGTAAAATTCAGTCTTTATATGGTGACATAACGGCGGGTGGAAAAGTTGATATTAGCTTGATCAGCGATGTTAGCAAAGAAATTGTGCAGTCGGTGCTACGTAATAGTAGTGCAATGGCGATACTGACTCGATTGAAAGACAAGGAGGGTTACAATTGGCGGCATATGATCAACTGTACCATTTTGATCAGTGTTTTTGCTAAGTATTTAGGATTGAAAAACTCAGTAATACAGCAATTGGCGATGGGCGCTATGTTGCATGATGTAGGGCACGCACGACTGCCACAAGGGATAATCAATAAAGAAGGTAAGCTGACAGCTTTGGAATATAAAGCGGTTAAAAAGCATGTTGTACAATCTTTGGGATTAGTAAAAGGTGAAAAAGGGATCACCCCGATTATGATGGATGTCATTATTAATCATCATGAACGGGTTGACGGCAGTGGCTATCCTAGAAGGTTGAGTGGGAGTAAAGTCAGTAAAGCCGCACGTATTATGGCTATTGTTGATGTATATGATGCGATCACATCGGATAGGCCTTACCAAATGAGTGAAGAGCCAGTTCATGCGCTTCGATACTTATTAGCGAACAAAGAGCAGTTTGATGCTGAGCTTGTGCAGCGGTTTATCAAATGTATGGGCGTACATCCTGTTGGAACCATTGTAAAGCTCACGAACGAGCGTTTGGCATTAGTCTTAGAGGGTAATAAACAGGCGCCGACGGCACCTAAGGTACGGGTTTTTTATAACACCAAGCATATGCATCATATTACCGCAAAAGAGCTTGATTTAAGTGATGAGGAGCAAGAGGTAAAAATTGTCGCCAGTGTGAGGCCATTAGATTATCAAATTAATTTATCCCGCCTGTTAAAAGATCATCTGTTGGTTTAGTTTGGTCGCACTGTTTGAGCTTTTGTTTTCGCGCTGACAGTATAGCCCCAGATAAACAACTACTCATTAATACTAACCACAAGTACGTTCCATTTTGTGCATGTAGCGCAATACAGCAGCACGCCAGTGCAAATAATGAAAATACTATAGACGCTAGCCAATAATGGTTTATTGGGTTGTCGCATTCCCCCGCGTGATTGCATGCACAGTAATTTGCCTTACAAAAACTAAATACACTGGCGCCTGAAAATAGCAGCGCTGCGACTACGAGTATTGCCATCGTTATCATTATTTAGTTCTCCATACTGAATCAAGCCTGTGCAAGTGTATACAAAGTTAAGTTGTTTCGTCAATACAAATAAGAATTAATATCAATTGGGGTGGTTAATAAGTCATCCGATCTGTTCCTATAATCATTTTCTTGGTGTTAAATTGTGCGATTAGATGGTTAAGATTCGTTAAGTTGCAGATCTTTGTTGTAAATTTAGGTAGTGTGTAGGCGATTAATAAGATGGCGGTTTAAGCCGGATTTACACATAGGATTGAGAATGACAGGATTTAAGAAAACTATATTGGCATCGAGTATGATGCTGTTATCTGGACAAGCATTTGCAGCGGCATTTCAATTAGCTGAGCAGAGTGTGTCAGGTCTAGGGCGTGCATATGCCGGTGAAGCTTCGGTGGCTGATGATGCGTCGGTTGTGGCACGTAACCCAGCATTGATGAGTCAGTTTAAAGGGTCACAAGTGAGTGTGGCTGCAATGTATGTTAAACCTGATGTTAGCTTGTTAGGAACTTCGACCAATAATGGCTTGAGCCCATCTGTGCTTGATAGTGACAGTATTGCGCCAAGTGCGATCGTACCCGCTGCATTTTATACGACAGATCTAGGAAATGATTGGTATGTTGGTGTTGGCTCATATTCCCAGTTTGGGCTTGCAACCGAATTTGCAGCCGATTATGCACCTGGTCAGCTTGCTGGCGAAACTGAGATTGTCACGATTAACACCAAATTAAGTGTTGCTTATCAGGTTAATGATGCTTTGACAGTTGCATTGGGCTTAAACCATGTCTACGCAGATGCAAAAATTTTGCGTACTTTTGGCGCATCACCAACGGCGATACCTGCTGCAACAGAGGCCGTTAATTTAGAAGGGGATGATCATGCTTATGGTTGGGATGTGGGTGTTAGTTATCAGTTAGACAAACATAATCGTTTTGGTGTGCATTATAGAAGTGAAACGGATGTGCGTTTTGAAGGCGAGTTTAGTAACCAGTTGCCAGCGGGTGCACCGTTTTATGGAACGCAAGGTCAAGCGCTGCCAGGCTTTGTTGAACTGACTTTACCTGCGATTGCTGAAGTATCTGGCTCTCATCACATTAATAAGCAAACGGCTTTGCATTACAGCGTTGTATGGACTGGCTGGAGTAGTTTTAAAACCTTAGCGGCGCAAGTTGAAGGGCGTGGCACCGTGTTCAGTAAAGATGAAAACTTCTCTAACTCGCTGCGTTACGCTGTTGGTGGGGATTACCAATATAACGAACATTTAAAGTTACGTGCTGGTATTGCTTATGATGAATCTCCGGCTGATCAGCATCATATGTCAATTTCTATTCCTGATACGGATAGAACCTGGTTTTCATTTGGTGGTGAATATCAATTAACAGCCAAGAGCAGTGTTGATATTGGGGTGAGTATATTACGCGGCAAAACACAGAACTTTGTAGAATCAGATAACCTAGGTCAACAGTGGGGTTTTGAATCGAAAGGGCACGCGACGGTCTTAGGTGTTCAGTACAACATGCACTTTTAATTAGCGCTTTGTTAAAAAGAAAAGGGCAGTATTCACTGCCCTTTTTTTATTAAATTTAAGAATACAAAACGGTGGTTTTATAAACTTTCAATTTTGGTTTTTTGCTCTAACAGCTTACTTTTAGCATCAGAAAATTCAGCAAGCTTTTCTTTCTCTTTCGCCAACACAGCTTCAGGTGCATTATTTACAAACTTTTCATTCGCAAGTTTCTTTTCCACTTGCGCTAGGCCTTTTTCGGCTTTTTCAAGTTGTTTTGCAATACGTGCAAGTTCAGCTTCAACATCGATAAGGCCAGCCATCGGGATTAATATCTCTAGGTTACCAACAAATGCAGTTGCACACGCAGGGGCATCATCTGTATTTTCAAGTACGGTAAACTCTTCAAGCTTTGCAAGCGCACTTAAGAATGCTTTGTTTTGTTCTAAGCGACGCAAATCTTCAGTATCTACTTTGGCCAGTAGAACACTTAATGGTTTGTTTGGACTAATGTCCATTTCACCACGAATGTTACGAATGGCCAGGATGAACTGTTTCACCCATTCTAAGTCAGACATCGCTTGCGCATCGACTTGGCTTGCATCAAATTCAGGGAAGCTTTGTAGCATGATGGTATTTGCTTCAATACCGGCCAGTGGTGCAACACGTTTCCAGATAGTTTCTGTAATGTATGGCATGAGTGGGTGCATTAAGCGCAGTAAACCTTCCAAGACGGTGATCAATGCATGGCGTGTACCACGTTGCTGAGCTTCATTACCTTTAAACAGAACCGGTTTTGTGAGCTCTAAATACCAATCGCAGAATTGGTTCCATGTAAACTCATAAATGGTATTGGCAGCAAGGTCAAAACGGTAATTATCAAGGTGCTCAGTAAACGTTTGTACGGTATTTTGGAATTGACCCAAAATCCAGCGGTCGGCTAATGAGTATTCTTTTTCACCACCACTAAAACCACAGTCTTGCTCTTCGGTGTTCATTAACACGTAGCGGCTGGCATTCCACAACTTATTACAGAAATTACGATACCCTTCTAAACGGTTCATATCCCAATTAATATCACGGCCAGTTGATGCCATTGCCGCAAGGGTAAAGCGTAGCGCATCAGTACCGTGTGGCTCGATGCCATCGGCAAAGGTCTTACGGGTTGTTTTCTCAACTTTCGCAGCGACTTTTTCTTGCATTAAGTTACTGGTGCGTTTGGTCACTAGGCTTTCTAAGTCAATGCCATCGATCATATCAAGCGGATCGAGTACGTTACCTTTCGACTTTGACATTTTATCGCCATTTTCATCGCGAATAAGGCCAGTAACATAAACCGTTTTAAATGGTACTTGTGGTTTGCCATCGTCATCTTTAACAAAGTGCATGGTCATCATGATCATGCGGGCGACCCAGAAGAAAATAATATCAAAGCCAGTGACGAGTGTATCTGATGGGTGGAAGACTTTTAAATCATCAGTATTTTGTGGCCAACCTTGGGTAGAGAAAGTCCATAAAGCAGATGAGAACCACGTATCAAGTACGTCTTCGTCTTGAGTTAGTATTACTTCGTCAGCAATATTATTGTCACGGCGAACTTCTGCTTCATCACGACCAACAAACACGTTACCTTCTGCATCGTACCAAGCTGGGATACGGTGGCCCCACCAAAGTTGTCGTGAAATACACCAATCTTGTACGTCGTTCATCCAAGAGAAGTACATGTTCTCGTATTGCTTAGGTACAAATTGAATGTCACCATTTTTTACCGCATCTTTTGCAGGTTCAGCAAGCGGTGCAACACGTACATACCATTGATCAGTAAGCAGTGGCTCAATCACAACCCCTGAACGGTCGCCGTAAGGAACGGTTAGACTGTGATCGTCAATTTTTTCAAGTAAGCCTGCTTCTTCAAATTCAGCGATGATCTGCTTACGTGCATCAAAGCGGTCAAGCCCATGGAAACGTTCAGGGATTGGCGCATCTAGTTCAAGTTCTTTGCCATCAAATGTATAGCCTTCACCCGCGCTTAATACCGCTGCATCTTTATTAAAGACGTTGATCATAGGTAGCTGATGACGCTTACCTACTTCATTATCATTGAAGTCATGCGCTGGTGTGATTTTCACACACCCTGTGCCTTTTTCCATATCAGCATGTTCATCAGCCACAATAGTAATACGGCGATTCACAATTGGCAGCAAAATATCTTTGCCGACTAAGTTTTGGTAACGTTCATCATCAGGGTTAACCGCCACACCAGTATCACCAAGCATGGTTTCAGGACGTGTGGTAGCGACAACAATGTAGTCTTTACCATCGTGGGTTTTAACACCATCAGCCAGCGGGTAACGTAAGTTCCACATGTGGCCTTGTTTGTCTTTGTTTTCAACTTCTAAATCAGAAATGGCAGTATGTAGTTTTGGATCCCAGTTTACTAGGCGCTTACCACGGTAGATCAAATCTTCTTTATGCAAGCGAACAAAGACTTCTTTTACTGCTTCAGATAAGCCATCGTCCATCGTAAAGCGTTCACGCTCCCAATCAACAGATGCGCCGAGACGGCGAAGTTGCTTGGTGATGGTGCCACCTGATTGCTCTTTCCATTCCCATATTTTGTTAATGAACTCATCGCGGCCTAGATCATGGCGAGTTTTACCTTCTTCGGCTGCGAGCTTACGTTCAACAACCATTTGCGTAGCAATACCTGCGTGGTCTGTACCGACTTGCCATAAAGTATTATTGCCTTGCATACGCTTGTAACGCGTTAGGGTATCCATGATGGTGTCTTGGAATGCATGGCCCATATGTAGGCTACCCGTGACATTTGGGGGTGGGATCATAATTGAATATGCGTCACCTTTGCCTGATGGCTTAAAGTAGCCATTTTCTTCCCAGTCTTGGTATAAAGACTGCTCTATATCTTGTGGATTATAGGTTTTATCCATTTCACAGAACCTTAATAAAATACTTTAATTTTCAATTTCTTTGGTAGAAATATTGGCACCAAACTGACGCAAACGTTTAAATCGCTCGCGAGCGGCTTGCTTGGCATTTTGTTCAGCGGGTACAAAATCGTACACCATACTGAAGCGTCTAATAAAATCAGGTAGATGAGTCGCTAAATTGATCAGTACCGTCCGTTTTCCTACGGGCGGTGTTTGACCTATTTCGACCGGAGCGCCGCCTTTTGGACCTTCACCTTGTAAATTGTGCGGTACAAAACTGTCGGGCTCAAAACACCATAAGTGTTCATCAATAACATGTGCATCATCAATCGAGTCTACATAAATAAATATGCGCTGCCCGGCACGATACTGTTTGGCTGCCGTTCGAGCGGCTAGATCAAAATGAGCCGGGCATGTTGCTCCCAGCTCATTGTCATGCTTTAACACATAAAACTGTGCATTGATGGTCATGGCGTTGGCTTAATCTTAGGCAATAAGTGATGTTTTATATCATCCTTTACTGCGTTCAAAATAAAGCCGCATTTTGACACAGAAAGCCCGCGTCATCAATCTAGCACGGTGCTTAATCCTGTTGTGCGTCGCTCACTTCAATACGGTTTAATAAGTATTGAGTTAACATCGGGACAGGACGACCTGTGGCGCCTTTGTTCTTGCCACTTTTCCACGCAGTTCCAGCAATATCTAAATGTGCCCAATTGTACTTTTTAGTAAACTTAGACAAGAAACATGCAGCTGTAATGGTGCCAGCGGCACGACCGCCCAAATTGGTGAAATCGGCAAATGGGCTGTCTAGTTGGTCTTGGTAATCATCCCACAGAGGTAATTGCCATGCTCTGTCGCCACTTTGTTCACCCGCTTTAAGTAAGTCGTGGGCGAGAGGGTTATGACTCGATAATAACCCGGTTGCATGCGCACCGAGGGCAACAATACAGGCACCTGTTAAGGTCGCAACGTCGATGACGATTTCGGGCTCAAACTTTTCAACGTAAGTCAGAGCATCACACAGTACCAAACGTCCTTCCGCATCGGTATTGAGCACTTCGACGGTTTGACCTGACATGGTGGTTAGTATGTCACCTGGGCGGTAGGCATTTGAGCTTGGCATGTTTTCGCACCCAGCAAGAATACCGATGACGTTTATTGGTAACTGCATTTCGACCAATGAGCGCATCAAACCAATAACGCCTGCGGCACCCCCCATATCGTACTTCATTTCATCCATGGCTTCGCCAGGCTTAAGTGAAATACCACCTGAGTCAAAGGTGAGGCCTTTACCGACAAAGATAATGGGCGCTTGATCTTCACTGCCGCCTTTATAGTGTATGACCGACATAACCGATTCATTTACACTGCCGCGGCCTACCGCTAAGTATGAATGCATACCTAGCTCTTCCATTTCTTTCTCGCCGATGAGATCCACAGAGACATTATTAAACTCTTCAAGCGTTTTGGCTTGCTCGCCTAAATAGCGAGGGTTACAAATATTAGGTGGCATATTGGCGACGTCTTTACATAGCTTAGCGCCTGAAGCAATGGCTAAACCATGCTCAATCGCTGTTTCGCCAATAGTCAGTTCACGTCTTGTGGGTACATTAAAAACGATTTTACGTAATGGGCGACGAAGATCTGTTTTTTTGCTTTTTAATTGATTGAATGTGTATAAACAATCTTGTGTTGTTTCTACCGCTTGGCGTACTTTCCAGTATGTATCGCGCCCTTTTACGTGCTGCTCAGTTAAGAAGCAGACCGCTTCCATTGAGCCGGTATCGTTAAGTGTATTGATGGTTTTAGAGATGATCTGTTTGTATTGCTTGTCATCAAGCTCACGCTCTTTACCGCAACCAACTAAGAGTACACGTTCACTTAGTACATTGGGTACATGGTGCAATAATAAAACTTGTCCGGGCTTCCCTTCTAAGTCGCCACGACGTAGTAAATTTGAGATGTAGCCATCACTGATTTTATCCAGCTGCTCACCGATTGGAGATAAGCGGCGCGGTTCATATACGCCAACTACGATGCACGCACTGCGTTGCTTTTCGGGGCTACCACTTTTAACGCTGAATTCCATTACGACTCCTGAGTCTATGTTATGTCTTTTTGAACTTTATATGTCTTCTGCAATCAATACCATAAATGCAGTATTATCTCTTGTGTGTCGGTATAATAATTAGGTTTGATGACATATAATAAAGTGACTAAAATAACCAGTTTACTCAAAATTTCCTACTATTCCAGTGAAACAAGACGTTTATAGGGGCAAGCATTGCTAATCTTTCGTTATTTAACTGCTGAGGTACTGAAATCGCAAGTTGCGGTGTTCCTCACATTAATGACCATTTTCGTATCTCAAAAGTTTGTGAGAATTTTAAGCGATGCGTCAGAAGGGGGCTTACCGTCACAAATGGTCGCGGCTTTTTTACTATTAAAATTGCCTCAATTAGCGGTCTATATTTTGCCTTTGAGTTTATTCTTGGGGATCATCTTAGCTTACAGCCGGGTTTACGCAGACAGTGAAATGACGGTGCTACGTGCGTGTGGTGTGAGTGAGTGGTATGTCGTTCGGGTTACACTTGTCTCTAGTGTATTGTTTGCACTCATTGCAGGTACGGTTAGCCTGTATGTTGCGCCTTGGGCCAGTGAAAAAGAGTATCAGCTTAAAGAGCAAGCGGACGCTGAGTCTGGTTTATCGGCATTACGTGCGGGACGTTTTCAGCAAACGGGCAATGAGAAGGCCGTAGTCTTTGTGCATAATATTATTGATCAAGGGCGTGAACTCAATAAAGTATTTGTGGCACAAATGCCAGATAAAGGATCAAATCAAGGTGCACGAATCGTCTACGCTCAAAAAGGACAAGTGATTGAACTTGAGTCAGGCGAGCAACAGCTGTTACTCGACCAAGGAAAGCGTTACGAAACCGATGGACTCAGTCAAGCACTCAACAAAACGGAGTTTGCGAGTTACCAAGTACAAATTCGTGAGCAAGAAATTGAACATCAGCGACGCAAGTTAGAAGCAATCCCTTCTTTGACCTTACTCGAAATGGATACACCTGAGGCGCTCGCGCAGTTTCAATTACGTCTATCAGTGCCTATTTCTATTATTTTACTGACATTAATGGCGGTGCCATTGAGTGTGGTTAATCCAAGGCAGGGAAAGTTTGCTAAGTTAGTACCTGCTATCTGCTTATATCTAGGGTATTTCATTTTACTAAATGCGGGTAAGTTTTTAGTGGCTGAAGGTAAAATTCCTGCGACCGTAGGGTTATGGTGGATCCATTTAAGTGCGCTGTTTATTGGGACTTATTTAATTGTGAAAGGGCGGCCGATGGGTGTGTGGATCAGATCGTTGTTTGCTAACAAGGAGCAACCAGCATGATGAAAACACTCGATTGGTATTTAGGTCGTAGTATTTTACAAACAACCGGTTTTGCACTGTTGGTATTTGTTGGGATCAATACTTTAATCAAATATATTGAACAGCTTAAGTCGGTTGGTCGAGGGAGTTATGACATGACAACTGCATTGCTATACACAGTGTATAGTATGCCTTCAGATATTGTGGTGTTTTTCCCTATGGCAGCGCTTATTGGTGGTTTAACAGGGCTTGGCGCCTTAGCTTCAAGCAGTGAGTTAGTGGTGATGCAAGCGGCAGGGATGTCTCGGTTACAAATTATAGGCTCAGTGATGAAAACCGCCATAGTACTTGCGGTGTGTATGATGGCATTGGGCGAATGGGGTGTACCTGAATCTGAGAAGCAAGCTAAGCAGCTCAGAAATAATGCCATTTATGGTGGGGAAGTCTTCAATGCACAAAAAGGCGTATGGGCCAAAGATGGCAATAACTTTATCAACATTGATAATATAGAAGCGTCAGGTGATTTAAAAGATGTCAGTATTTATCACTTCAACACCTCTTTAGAGCTAGAGAAAATTACGCGAGTTGCCAAAGCGCAGAGTGTTCCACAAGGGTGGCAGTTTAGTGGTATTGAAGAGGTGAATATGGGCGAGTCGCATATTGTTACTGAATACAAAGAGTCGATGCTTTATACCTCACAATTAACCTCTGAAAAATTAGATGTGGTGTCTGTAGAGCCTGAGTCACTCTCATTCAGTGGGCTTTGGTCCTATTTATCGTATTTAGAGCAGAATGAACAAGACACAAGTACGTATGATTTAGCACTTTGGCGTAAAGTTATGCAGCCATTTACAATTGCCGTGATGTTGCTGGTGGCGCTCTCATTTATTTTTGGGCCACTGCGTTCGGTCAGTATGGGGGCGAGGATCATCATGGGCGTAGTGACAGGGTTAGTATTTCATTTAAGTAATGAAATATTTGGTCCTATCGTGATGGTTTACAATGTTCCAGCGGTGTTAGGTGCGGCCATGCCGAGTGTGCTCTTTATTGGTATTGCGAGTTATTTGCTACAGCGCAAGCAATAGCCAATGAAATTAAAAGGCGCGCAGCGCCTTTTAATACAAGCACGCTAGTTTTAATCTAAGCTGTTGTATACTTTTTTATTTTCTTCTTTAGTTAAAAAGACGACTTCGGTCCCGCAAATCATATCTTGCAGCGCGCGCTTTTGTTTAAAATCAATTAAGACCAATAAATTACCTAGTCCTAGCACTGCGGTTAAGCTACGTAGCATTGCTTTTGGCCAGCTGAGTAAAGCGCCATCTGGCGTTTGTACTTTAAGACGCCATGCTCGCATACCGATTGTTTGGCCACTTTTGGTCCAAAAGTAACTGAAAAAAAGCACACTGACTAACACCAATAAAATGGCTCGCAATCCATATAATAGTGATGAACCTTGGATAAGCGCTGACACATCTTCATATTTGCCAAGAGATAGCACGCCAAAAGAGATGAGGCTCTGAATAAAAAACAAATACATAATAGTGGTTAACATCGCAAATGCGATAACCACGAGGCCATCATACATTAATGATGCTAAACGACGTAAAAGGCCCGCTTTTGGAAAATCTGACATAACAATACTCGCAGTGTGGCAGAGGAAACAAAGTTGGGTCATTCTACACAAAGGTTTTACCAATGGCGAAACCTATTAGATTTACTGCAAATAAGTGCGTTTAATCGTGTATTTGTTGTTTAACATATCATTCTTGCACAAATGTTAAGCAGTTGATGCAAATAAGCAAAAAACAGCTTGCCGGGCGGGGTTATATTTGTATAATGCATGGCATAGAGACGAGGGCATACAAACAAAGCCTTAGCTCAAAGTGGTTTTTCTTTATTTTCTCTTGTTTTAGAAGATGAAAGAAAAATTATGCCAGTGTGATGGAATTGGTAGACATGACGGATTCAAAATCCGTTGCCTTCGGGCGTGGCGGTTCAAGTCCGCCCACTGGTACCACTTTTTATAGCCCGCTGATTTATCAGCGGGTTTTTTCTTGTCTGAATTTTGAGTATGCTCCCGCGCGCGAGCTTTATCTGCTTTTCTACACTCTACTCCTTTACTAGTCGTTGTACCTCGCCATCTCTTTCACCTGGCTGCTATCACGTATTTTACATTGTTTGGTATAAGGCAACATGACGTTATTAGCCCCACAAAGACAGTTGTTATAACTGGTACTCACACTTATCTGAACTAAACTCAAATAAATAGTGATCAGAGGATGAGTTGCGTGCAATTAAGACATTCAGTATTACTGTTTAAAAATTATCCTTGCCTTGCCTTGCCTTGCCTTGCCTTGCCTTGCCTTGCTATTCGTATAAAATACCCCCTAATTATCAATTGATTGAGTATTCTATTTTGCAATTTAGAAATGATATAAATGGACTTCGAGCCATTGCCGTTATAGCTGTTGTGCTATTCCATTTTAACGCATCTTGGATGCCCGGTGGTTTTGCTGGGGTAGACGTGTTTTTTGTTATTTCAGGATTTTTAATGACTGGGATAATATTCAGAGGCATAGAGCAAGAAAACTTTTCTATTTTGAAGTTTTATGTTGCCCGAGCAAACAGGATTGTTCCTGCATTAGCAGTGCTTTGTCTGGTTTTATTAGTGTTTGGGTGGTTCTATCTTACTCCATTAGATTACAGAGCATTAGGAAAGCACGTAGGGAGTAGTATGGGCTTTCTATCCAATATCATATATTGGAGAGAGTCTGGCTACTTTGACGCTGCTTCACACGAAAAATGGCTTTTACATACTTGGTCTTTATCTGCTGAATGGCAGTTCTACATAATCTATCCATTAGTCCTTGTTGCTATGAGAAAGTTTATGTCGTTAAAGGCTATGAAAGCGGCTGTTTTAGTTGGAACGGTGTTGGGCTTTATCTTCTGTGTTGTAGCTACTTATAAATGGCCTAATCCTTCTTACTATCTATTACCTACCAGAGCGTGGGAAATGATGATTGGTGGTGTTGCATACCTTTACCCGTTAAAACTCGCAGAGAATAGAAAGAAAGTCTTTGAATGGGTTGGGTTAGCACTAATAATCCTATCTTATATTTTCATTTCAAAAGAAAACTTATGGCCTGGGTATTTAGCTTTAATTCCTGTTTTTGGTGCGTTTTTGCTAATCCAAGCTCAAAGGAATGATAGTATTGTAACAGGTAATATAATATTTCAATCATTAGGTAAGTGGTCTTATTCGATTTATCTTTGGCATTGGCCTCTTGTTGTTGCTGTATATTACTTTTCTTTAAATGAACAATTCATATATTTTGGTATTATCGCCTCTGTAATCCTTGGATTTGTTAGTAATAAGTATATAGAGGGGATTAATTTTAGAAATGACTTTTCTAATTTAGTGCAATATTTAAAGTGTAAACCTATTTGGTTTGTTTTTATGGTTGGTTTATTTGGTTGTGTGGTTTTTGCTAATCATGGTTTTATAAAGTTATCCCCTGATTCATATCAAGAATTAATAAGTAAGTCAATACCGAGCCCATATAGAGATAAGTGTCATATTGGATCTTATCAAGAACCATCTAAATCGTGTGAATATTTTGGAGAAAACATATCATGGGCTACTTTTGGAGATAGTCATACGGTTGAAATAGCATATGCATTAGCAAAAAAATTAGAGGTTAAAGGGGAGGGATTAAAACACTTTAGTTTCTCTGGTTGTAAACCATCATATAACGAGTTAGATAGCTTTAGTAAATGTGCTAAATGGTATAACGAAACGATTAAATATATAATTGACAATGATAATATAAAAAATGTTGTTTTTAATCACCGTTTCACAACAGGTATTTTTGGTGGTGATGCAAATAATTATCCTAATGAAAATAAATTTGACATTTCAAATGAATCTTTATCTACAATTGATAAATTGGATGAGTTGATTTTTTTATTGGCATCTAAGAAAAATAACGTTTATATTTTTTACCCTATACCAGATCTACCAAGACCGATAAATCAATTGATAGGTTATAAACTTCGCAATGGCGAAAGTTTAGATAATATAGTTGGTACGAAACTAAATTGGTACAAAAATAGAAATGGATATATGATTAGTCATTTTAACAAATCGAAATATCCAGCTAACGTTCATTTGATAAATCCTGAAGATGCTTTTTGTGATGAAAATAATTGTTATGCTGTAAAAGATGGAACTCCCTTTTATTTTGATGATGATCACCCCTCTGTCCTTGGTGCAAGAAAGTTAGTAGAAATGATTGAAGTATCAAATTAAATTGTCTGGAAGATCTTGAATTAACTCTTTTAGTTTTAGATCTTCCGTTTTTAAATAGAATACTTTCTTACTTCGGTCATATTTAGTATCTTTAATAAAATTATGCTTTGATAGCGTCTCTATGGGGCCTTGTTGATCAAATAGCTAACTACCAATCAACTTCTAAGTTTTAACTCTGTTGCTGATATTTGGGCATACCTAGCCAGGGTGAGATCATGAATGTATTTTAAGCAATTAACACAACCTGTCTTGCTTTAATGGGTCAAACATGATCGTATACTCTATTTTTGAGTAACGCCCATTATGAGCCTGAACGTTTTGACAAAACACTTTGAATTAATAGAAGACCCACGCCAAAAAATTAAAGTAATTTACCCTTTACACGACGTCTTGTTTCTTACCGTAGCAGCTATCATTGCTGGTTGTGAAGGCTGGGAAGACATTGAAGATTTTGGCCATTGCAAGCTCGAATGGCTGCGTCAGTATGCCCCTTTTAAGCACGCTACTCCAGTTCATGACACTATTGCACGTCTTGTCAGTCGTGTTAACCCTGACGCACTTCATAAGTGTTTTGTACAATGGATGAAAGAAACCGAAACACTTACTGACAACCAAGTGATTGCCATTGATGGAAAAACCCTGAGGCGTTCTTATGACCCATCTGACAGAAAGTCGACTATTCATATGGTCAGTGCCTTCGCGTCTCAAAATGGCGTTGTAATGGGTCAACTTAAAACAGATGCAAAATCCAATGAAATTACAGCAATTCCCGAGTTACTTGATTTACTAGAATTGAAAGGTCACTTAGTAACATTAGATGCTATGGGGTGTCAGACTAAGATAGCCAAAAAGATCATTGAAAAAGAGGCGAACTATCTATTTTCAGTTAAAGGTAACCAGGGGTCATTGCATCAAGCAATTAAAGAGGCCTTCTATACAGATAGTCAGAATGAACGTGCAGCCGCATACAGCTATCTGGAGCAACAACGTGGCCGCACTGAGTATCGTAAATATGACGTACTTCCAGCTGCACCATTCCATCTTACTGAAAAATGGTCAAAATTAACGACGATAGGGAAAGCAATTTACTACCGCATAGAGAATGGAAAAGAGCTTATCGACACTCGCTATTACATTAGCTCTGCGCAATTATCGGCAGAAGAGTTAGCCAATCATGTACGTAGCCATTGGGCCGTTGAGAATCAATTGCATTGGGTTCTTGATGTCTCATTTAGAGAGGATAACTGCCCAATAAATCGAGGTCATGCGGCAGAGAATTTCAGTACATTTAGGCATGTAGGACTGAACCAGTTGAAAAGAGAAAGTACCTTAAAAGCCAGCGTACGACGAAAACAACGCCGCGCTGCGATGGACACTGAATATTTAGATAAGGTGATCAGGGCTTAGCTGTTAACAGAATATTCACGCTCTCGCCCTGGCATACCTAGCCCAGTCATTTTATTTATTGCCTTCACTTTAATCATCGTTTCAGTATGCTGACTATTGAATTGACGACTTTTTAGCTTATCACCCATTACTTGCTTAAAACGATACATCGCCGTCTCGGCAAGTGAACGAAGATGGTACCCTGAATTCTCTTTCCACTGCGCTAACCCTATTTGGTGCATCATAAATACGGCATTATTTCTGGGGTGTCCTTCTTCCCAGTATTGGGCATTGTCTCTTGGCGGTACCCGCATAATCGCACCTTTTGCGGCGACCTCCTCATAGCAACTGCGTGTGTCATATGCTCCATCACCTGTGACTCTGTCTATATTCCTACGCAGTGGCCTGATTAAATCGGCAAGGGCTTCTCCGTCTGACACATTGACCATCGACAGCTCAGCACCCACAATATCGTGACTTGTCGCATCTACGGCCAAGTGCAGTTTTCGCCAAGTTCGGCGCTTAGACGCTCGATGTTTTCTCGTATGCCATTCACCATTTCCGTATACTTTAAGGCCTGTGCTATCGACTACGATATCTATAAAGCCTTTCCTTGCACTCTTTCTATATTGCACATCAAGTGTTTTACTGCGTTTGCATAAACAGCTATAACCCGGTGATTGCAATGAGGCATCCATCATAGTGAGCAAGGAATTTACAAACCCTTCTAAAGCCCTGAGTGGCAAATGGAATACAGCTCTTAAGGTTAAACACGTTTCAATTGCTAAATCAGAATAGTAATTTGAACGACCACGGCCACCGTGTTTTTCGGTATTCTGCCACTTTGAGATGGCACTATCACTTAGCCAAATATTGATGTTACCGCGTTGAACCAAAGCACGGTTGTACTGTGACCAATTCCTAATTTTCTTCTTCATTTCACATCATGGGTTAAGGCATTTAATGATCTGATCGCACCAAACCAAAGAAGTTCAATTATTTAGGAAACAACGCCGTCAAACGCTACCATTTCAAAATCCGTTGCCTTCGGGCGTGGCGGTTCAAGTCCGCCCACTGGTACCACTTTTTATAGCCCGCTGATTTATCAGCGGGTTTTTTCTTGTCTGAATTTTGAGTATGCGCCCGCGCGTGAGCTTTATCTGCTTTTCTACACTCTATTCCTTTACTCGTTGTTGTACCTCGCCATCTCTTTCATTTAGTGGCTATAACATATTTTGTATCGCTTGGTATAAGGCAACATGACGTTATTAGCCCCATAAAGACAGTTGTTATAACTGGTACTCACACTTATCTGAACTAAACTCAAATAAATAGTGATCAGAGGATGAGTTGTGTGCAATTAAGACATTCAGTATTACTGTTTAAAGGTGCTGCATTGATAAGTGCTGTTGTGGTGTGTGCTGTGAGTTGGTTTTTATACTGTGAAATTACCAATGGCATAAAACTAGAACGCAAATTTAGCGAACTAGAAAGCGCCATTAGTCGGATCATTTCACAAAAAGAGCGGTATATCGTTGAGCGTGAAAAACATATCGCTCAGGGGATTGAGCCACTTTACCTTAATTTTCAAGATAACTTTAATCAGCTCCTGATATTGATCATTGATGAGCCTGAACATGTTGAACAACTGGTCAAAGTCGATGAAAAAGTAAAGGAGTTTAAACAGATTTTTACTCAGTTTGAGCAGTCTCAAACTAAGCTTGGCTATAGCGAGAATGACGGAGTATATGGCGAATTTCGTTATCATGCTCATCAACTTCAATCAGTGGCCAGTAAAGCGTCGTTAACTGATTTAGAGATTCTGGTACTGGAACTGAGACGTGCGGAAAAAGACTACTTATTAAGGTTCAAACCACACTATTTAACATTGCATCAGCAGTACTTTGAAAAGGCCACGTATTTAGTTAAAACAGCCCAGCCAGAACGTGCTGCGATTAACTTACAGTATTTAGCCAAATATCAGCATGGCTTCTTGGAATACGTTGCTTTGATGCAGCAGCAAGGGCTTACGCATAAACAAGGGCTCAGGGCGGCGTTAAACCAGAATATTGAAGAAATAAAAACACAACGAAAAGTTCTCAGTGAAGGGTTGTTGAATGCAAGGCATAACAATAAATTATCGTTGATCCTGTATGACCTATCGGCGATCGTGCTTATTAGCGTGTTTTGTTTGATATTGTTAAATTATCTTAATAACCGAGTTTCTAAACATATATTAAAAATAAAACAGGTACTGCAACAAGTGACAGAGGGTGAAGACTTTTCTATCAGAACCAACTTACAGGGTGAGGATGAAATCGCTCAAATTGGGCATCATTTGGATGGTTTGTTTCACTATATTGAAACTTTACTGGCACGGTTAAGTGCAGCGCAAGCTCGGCTTATTGAAGAAGCCAAAATAGCCAGTTTAGGCAATATGGTCAGTGGTTTTGCTCATGAATTGAATACCCCGTTGGGGATTGCGATCACTAGTCAGTCTCATTTGAAAGAACAAGTGAAAGTGATAAAAGGGGAGCTAGAGTCTGGGGTATTACAAAAAAAAGCGTTAACCAAGCTTATAAGCGAAGCTGAATCTGCATTATTTTTATTAGAAAATAACTTACTACGAACGGCTTCATTAATTGATGATTTTAAAAAGGTTGCAGTTCATCAACAATATGATGACATGAATGAATTCAATTTAAGAACATTGGTTATGGGCGTCTTTGACTGTTATCAGTCAGAGCTCGTATCAGAGCATTATAGTGTTGAGTGTGAGATCCCTGAAAACTTGGTGCTAACGAGTTATCCTGCCGCGTTTAGTCAGATTTTGAGTTACTGTATAAATAATTGTATTAAACATGGAAAAGTCGACAACAAGCCACTTAATATTGTGGTATCAGCGATGGTGGTCAATGATTTTGTCCACTTTTATTTTAAAGATGATGGTAATGGCATAGATAAGGAGCTAATACCTGTTATTTTTGAACCCTTTATTACCACAAAACGTCATGATGGCGGGACAGGATTAGGTTTAAGCATTGTGTACAACCTGGTAACGCAAAAGCTCAAAGGAGAAGTAAAAATGCAGAGTCCAGCACATGGAGGCGCTTGCTTACATATTATTCTCGAAAATACACCGTACACATATGATGTAATTGAGACATTTGAACCGTCTGATGGGTAACTACGTGTTAACTGTATTGGGCTAGTATTTGATGTGCATGTACCGAATCAGAAATCGATGTCGTCGGTAAAATATCGTCAATAAAAAAGGCTACTGCATGGTAGCCTTTTTCTATTAAATTGGATTATGCTTTTTTACTTGCAACCCATTCGTCAACAAACTTCTCTAATACGTTTAATGGCAGAGGGCCATTTTTCAGTACTACATCATGGAATTGACGTATATCGAACTTATCACCAAGCTCTTTTTTAGCCGCTTCACGCAGTTCAAGTATTTTTAACATACCAATTTTATATGCGGTCGCCTGAGATGGCATAACAACATGGCGTTCTACCATTTTGATGCCGTCAGACTTTGCATTTGGTGTGTTGTTTACGTAGTAATCAATACCTTCTTGGCGAGTCCATTTCATCGCGTGGATACCAGTATCTACGACTAAGCGACAGGCGCGCCATAATTCCATTGCTAAGCGACCAAAGTCAGAATACGGGTCTTCGTATAGGCCCATTTCTTTCGGAACGAACTCAGAGTATAGTCCCCAACCTTCAGTGTAAGCGGTATAGCGACCAAACTTACGGAACTTAGGTACGCCTTCAAGTTCTTGTGCGATGGCTATTTGCATGTGGTGACCAGGAATGCCTTCATGGTATGCCAGTGCTTCCATTTGATAAGTTGGCATTGCCTCCATATCGTAAAGGTTTGCATAGTAAATACCAGGGCGTGAGCCATCTGGCGCTGGTTGTTGATAGAAAGCTTTACCAGCCGCTTTTTCACGGAATGCTTCAACACGTTTTACGATCATGTCTGCTTTTGGTTTGATAATAAATAGCTCATCAAGGCGAACTTTCATATTATCAATCATTGCAGTCGCATCATTTAGGTATTTTTCTTTACCTTCTTCCGTGTTTGGTAGGTAAAACTGTTTATCTGTTTTCATGAATTCCATGAATGCAGCTAAATCACCTTTGAAGCCAACCTTTTCTTTAATTTCACGCATTTCATCATGAATACGTGCAACTTCAGATAGGCCAATTTGATGGATTTCTTTCGCAGTTAAATCTGTGGTTGTCGTACGGGCAAGTGCATTGTTAAAGAACTGCTCGCCGTCAGGGAATTTCCATGCACCATCTCGAGAGTCTGCTTTTTTCTCGAGTTTTGCTAAGTAGTTAATTAGCTTGCTGTACGCTGGTTTCACTGCAACTTTTAGTGAGTCAGTTGCTTCATTGATCAAGGCTGATTTTTCATCTTGTGAGATCTCTAACTTTTCAACTTTACGTTTAAAGTCAGCGAGTAATGTAGAGTCTTTACCGCTTTCAAATGGTGCGCCAACAATGATGTTTTTGCTTGAATCAATTACATGTGGGAATACAAACTTCGGCGCTATAATCCCTTTATCAGCACGGATCTCTAAGTTAGTGATCAATTGTTCAAAAACTTTTGGTACGCCATTTAAACGTGAAATATAGTCTTTCGCTTCTTTCACGTTGCTGATCTGATGTTGGTTAATCAAGAATGCAGGCACCATTGAGTGTATGCCAAACATTTGGTTCACTGGGTAATTATGATGACGCCATTTATAATCAGCAATGTTGTCTTCTAGATTTTGCTTCATCAAGTCATAGCTTACTTGAGTTGCTTCATCTAGTTTATTTCGATCGATGCTGTTAAGTGTCATTAGGTTCTTTTTGGTGATAGCCAGCTCTTTTAGCGTCGTTTCTTCACTATCATCATCCCACTTATCATAATCTTGTTTGATACCCATATATGTCTGATATATGGGGCTGCGCATTACACTACTGGTGAATACTTCTTCAAAAAATGCATTGGCTTTGGTGATTTCACTTTGTTCCACTTGGACTTGTGGTGCAGGAGCAGGTTTATCAGCTGTTTGCTGACAACCACCTAATAGAGCAACACTGATTGCTGCAGCTACAAAGGTCAATTTACGCATCATAATACCCTTATTATTAATATGCCATTTGGCGGTAATTTGTAATTATTTATTTTTTTAGTTGGCGCAATAGCCAGCTTAGACGAACAATTCTAGCAGGTCATTTAAGTATCTGTGGCCCTTATTTGTAACCAACCATGAATGAGGCTCGTCAACGATAAGACCTTGAGTAATGGCCTGCGTGATCGCCGGTTGCACATCTTCAAATTTTAGCCCGGTATAACTTATAAACGCTTTTTTGCTACAGGGGGCCTGTAAACGAAAGCAATTCATAAAAAACTCAAATGCCCGATCAGACTCATCAACTTGCCAACTTTTATATAAATATGGTTTAGTTAAATCCATATAGCCACGAGGATGCTTCACCTTCTCGGTTCGCACTATTTGTTGGCCATCCAGTTGTGTAATTTTGCCATGGGCACCGCACCCAATGCCAAGATAATCGCCGAACTGCCAATAATTGAGGTTGTGGCGACATTGATAGCCAGATTTAGCATAACCAGATATTTCATACTGCTGATAACCCGCTTGAGCGAGCAAGGCTTGCCCTTGCTCTTGGATATCCCACAGGGTTTCGTCTTCCGGTAATTTAGGAGGCTTTGAGGCAAACTGCGTATTAGGCTCAATGGTTAGTTGATACCAAGAGATATGGGGTGGGCTTAAGTCTATAACACGCTGTAAGTCACTTAATGCGTCTTCAATACTCTGCCCTGGTAGCCCATGCATCAAATCCATATTAAATGAATTTAGGCCCGCAGACTTTGCTTCATGAGCAGCGTTGATGGCTTCTTGTTCACCATGTATGCGGCCCAGAGCTTTAAGTTTGTCTTCTTGTAAGCTCTGTACACCAATTGAAATGCGATTAATGCCCGCTTCTGCATAGCGCTTAAAACGGTCAGTCTCGACAGTTCCTGGGTTGGCTTCGAGGGTAATTTCAATGCCTTGTTCAAACCCAATTAAGAGTTCTACTTCTGAAAGCAACCGCATATATGCGTCTGCTGATAAAAGACTAGGGGTTCCGCCGCCAATAAAGATGCTATGAATTTTGCGGCCTTGTACATAAGGTAGGTCCGATTTTAAATCGTCAATCAGATGTTGAACATATTCTTTTTCAGGAATATCGCCTTTTTTACCATGACTATTAAAGTCACAATATGGGCACTTTTGCACGCACCAAGGTACGTGGACATATAAACTTAATGGAGGTAGCTTCACGCAGTCGCCTTAAATTGCGCAAGTAACATCTTCAATGCTTGGCCGCGATGGCTTAGAGCATTTTTCTCATCCTTAGTTAATTGCGCTGACGTGCATCCTTCACTGGGTACATAAAATACAGGGTCGTAGCCGAACCCTTCTCTGCCTTGTTGGCTTTGGGTGATTTCGCCTTCCCAGCTCGCTTGACAGATTATGGGGGTCGGATCATGCTCATGGCGCATATAAACTAGGACGCACCAGAAGCGAGCAGTACGCGCTGAGTGGTTTGTTAACGCATGTAGTAACTTGTCGATATTGTCTTGATCATTCGCTTGAGGACCTGCATAGCGTGCAGAGTAAACCCCTGGTGCGCCTTTTAAAGCGTCAACTTCGATTCCTGAGTCATCAGCGATGGCGGGTAGGCCGGTTTCTTTGGCTGCATGACGGGCTTTTATAATGGCATTCTCGACGAAAGTAGTGCCTGTCTCGGCGACTTCACTGACACTAAATTGACTTTGTGGCACCACCTCTATATTAAGCTCGCTGAGCATTGTGCCAAGCTCTTTAACTTTCCCTTGATTGCCTGTTGCTAGGACGATTTTTTGACTCATTGTCGTTTAATCCACATAAAATTTTTGTTGAAAGTTAAGTACTTGATACGTGTTGCCTTGGTTGATATTAATTTTAAAGCGATAGACTTCTTCATTGCGATAATCAACCTGGGCCAAATAGTATATTGCGTCACCATCAATGACTTCTTTAAACTCTAATGTTTGTTTACTGCCTAGCAAATTACGTGCTTCACCGGTTAAATTTGCCTTTAAAGCGGGGTTACCTTTTTTATTAGCGAGCACCGAGATATTAATGATCCCTTTATAATTACTTCGCTCTAAACCATACGCTTTGGCGATAGTCGGCTGAATAAATGTCGACGGAAAGGCGATATAATGGACTTGTAATGGGCCAAGGTTTTTGAATTGCCCACCTTGAGTGGAATTCGCATGCACGCAAACGCTGGTTGCTAACAGTATTAAAGCGAGAAAATAGTTTTTCATAAGTGGTCCTAAGGGGCACGTATTGTGCCCAGTTAAATTAACCTAATAGGTCCATCATTAGGATTTGTAAAAATTGCATACCAATGATCAAGACTAAAATTGATAAATCTAGTCCGCCAAGGGGAGGAATAACTTTACGGATCGGGCGAAGCATAGGTTCAGTTAATTGGTCGAACACCGCGGCAATGGGGTTATAGCCTTGTGCCACCCAGCTCAGTATTGCACGAATGATAAGCACCCAAAAAACTAAGCTAAAGGCTTCTTTTAAAACGGTCATCGCCCCAGTAATCGCGGCACCAACCGGGTTCCAGCCACCATAGAAAAGCACCATTAACAAAGATATTTTTGCAAACCCGACTAAAAAGGCAAGTATCAGAGACGCTAAATCTAACCCGCCAACACCAGGAATAATTTTACGTAAAGGGTTTACCGCAAAAGAGGTCGCTTTGACCACCGTTTGGCTCAGTGGGTTATAAAAATCCGCTTTAGCTAGTTGTAGCCAAAAGCGTAATAACACCACCATAAGAAATAGATCGAAGACGATCCCAATTAAAAATTGCATGGCATTCATAGTAAAACCTTATAGTTCTTGTTCCATCTGCTGAGCACGTGAAATACACGCATCCATCGCGTCGGCAACTGTGGTATGTAAGTTATGTGATTTTAAGTGTTCAACGGCTGCGTGCGTTGTGCCGCCTTTTGATGTAACGTTAGCACGCAACTGTGAAATACTGATTTCTGGTTGAGAGGCTGCCATTTCTGCAGCCCCTAAGGCGGTTTGTTGCACTAGGGCACGGGCTTGTTCAGCATCAAACCCTAAGGCGCGGGCTTTTTCTTCTATGGCTTCCATAAATAAGAAAAAATACGCAGGTGAAGAGCCTGTAACCGCAATAATATCATTTATTTTGGCTTCTGTTTCTACCCAAGTTGCAATCCCCGTACTTGAAAAAACTTGCTCTACAAAATTACGTTCTTCTGCACTGATCCCTTGGGCGAATAACCCAGATACGCCTAAACCAAGTAGGCTCGGTGTATTGGGCATACAGCGTACCATTTTAACGGGTTGACCTAGCATGTCTTGCAGCCTAGCGACGGTGATCCCTGCGGCAACTGAGACAAAAAGCTTGTTGCTTAAATCAACGTTTGCAGTTTGAAGTGAGTCGCAAAGTTGCGCCATCATTTGAGGTTTGACAGATAACACGATGACATCAGCTTCTTTTAATGCAGTAATATTGTTAGTCGTCGTTCTAACATTAAAGTCGGCCGCGACTTTGGCGAGCTTTTCTTCATTTCGGTTCGTCGCGATAATATTTTGCGGTGCAAAGCCGCTTTTGATCATACCACCAATTATGGCGTAGCTCATATTGCCAGTACCGATAAATGCAATTGTTTTATTCGACATTA
Source organism: Pseudoalteromonas sp. MSK9-3 (assembly GCF_003590335.1). Taxonomy (GTDB): domain Bacteria; phylum Pseudomonadota; class Gammaproteobacteria; order Enterobacterales; family Alteromonadaceae; genus Pseudoalteromonas. The sequence continues at coordinate 200,755 of NZ_MIET01000024.1, forward strand.
TTTTGCTTACCTTATTGTCTTTTTCCAAATATGTCTGTGCCAATACGCACCATGGTCGACCCCGCTGATACAGCTGTTTCTAGGTCTCCACTCATGCCCATTGATAAAGTATCTACTTGTGAATATTGGTGCTTTAGTCTATCAAAGCAAGCACGCATTTGCTGGAAATATTCTAATTGTTTGGCTTTATCAGGGGTATTTTCAGTAATCGTCATTAAACCACGCAAATTTAGTTGCCGACTGCTGTCAATGAACGCCGCTAATGAGTCTACATCGGCAAGTGTACAGCCTGATTTGTTTTCATCATGACTGATATTGACTTGGATCAGTATGTTTAAAGGCATCAGGTTATTCGGACGCTGTTCATTGAGGCGCCTAGCCAGTTTTTCTCGGTCTACACTTTGTACCCAACTAAAGTTTTCAGCGACTAAGCGCGACTTATTCGATTGAATCGGTCCAATAAAGTGCCATTCAATATCTCGGTAATGTTTGAGTGCTTGAACTTTTTCAACGGCTTCTTGAACGTATGATTCGCCAAATTGGCGATGACCTGCTTGATAGGCATTTTCAATCATTTCTAAGGGTTTGGTCTTAGATACTGCTAATATTGTCAAAGGGTGTTTAAGTTGACAGTTTTGCTGGGCTATTTCGACCCGAGAATAGGCGGACGTGAGTCGTTCTGCTATTGTAACCATATTATTATCAGCTCGTTGTGGAGTCATACATGGATATTACTGAATTATTGGCCTTTAGTGTTCAACATAAAGCCTCGGATTTACATTTATCATCAGGCGTTTCGCCAATGATAAGGGTTGATGGCGATGTTCGCCGGGTTAACATCCCTACGTTAGAAGCGAAAGATGTGAACTCTTTAGTCTATGATATTATGAATGATAACCAACGCAAAGACTATGAGCAAAATCTTGAAGTTGATTTTTCGTTTGAAGTGCCAAATTTAGCTCGTTTTAGGGTAAATGCATTTAATACCAGTCGGGGTCCTGCTGCTGTATTTCGGACTATTCCGGCAAAAGTACTGACATTAGATGAGCTGGGGGCTCCTGATATTTTTAGAGATATCGCCGAAAACCCACGAGGACTGGTATTGGTTACAGGCCCAACAGGGTCGGGTAAATCAACCACTTTGGCCGCAATGGTGGATTATATTAACGCAAACAAACATCACCATATTTTGACTATTGAAGATCCCATCGAATTTGTTCATCAAAACCAACTAAGTCTTATTAATCAACGTGAAGTACATCGTGACACGCACAGCTTTAATGCGGCGCTGCGCAGTGCTTTACGTGAAGATCCTGATGTGATCTTAGTGGGTGAGTTACGAGATTTAGAAACGATCAGATTAGCCATGACGGCGGCCGAAACAGGGCATTTGGTATTTGGTACATTGCATACCACATCGGCACCTAAAACCATTGACCGTATTGTTGACGTGTTCCCTGGTGAAGAAAAAGACATGGTTCGCTCTATGTTGTCGGAGTCTTTACAGGCTGTTATTTCACAAACATTGGTAAAAAAAGTGGGAGGCGGTCGTGTTGCTGCACATGAGATCATGTTGGGGATCCCAGCTATTCGTAATTTGATCAGAGAAGACAAGATTGCGCAGATGTATTCTGCCATTCAAACAGGTGCAGTGCATGGTATGCAAACGATGGATCAATGTTTAACAAACTTGATTAATCGAGGCTTGATCACGCAGCAAGACGCACAGCAAAAAGCACAAGATAAAAAGCAATTTGGTACAGGATATTAAGAGGTTAATCTGTAATGTTGAGTAATTATTTACAAATGATGGTAGAGCAGCAGGCCTCTGATTTATTTGTGTCAAGTGGCTTAGCGGTGAGCGCAAAGATTGATGGGGAGTTAAGAGCGTTTGATGATCAAATATTAGATGCTGATACATCACTTGCGATTGTAGAATCGGCTATGAGTGATAAGCAAAAAGCACAGTTCCATACTGAAAAAGAGTGTAATTTTGCGATTGCCACAGAAGAAGGGCGCTTTCGGGTATCTGCTTTTTGGCAGCGTGATTGTGCTGGGATGGTACTGCGACGGATTGTCACAAAAATTCCAGATGTGAATGACTTAGGTCTACCTTCTACGCTCACTGATGTGATCATGGCAAAGCGCGGTTTATTGTTATTTGTGGGCGGTACTGGTACAGGTAAATCGACTTCATTGGCGGCATTAATTGGTTATAGAAATAGAAATCAGCGCGGTCATATATTAACCATAGAAGATCCCATTGAGTTTGTGCATGAACACGCTAAAAGTATTATTACACAAAGGGAAGTAGGCTTAGATACCGAGAGCTTTGAAGCCGCTTTGAAAAGCTCGTTACGTCAGGCACCTGATGTCATTTTGATTGGTGAAATTCGCTCTCAAGAAACCATGGAATACGCACTAAGCTTTGCTGAAACTGGGCATTTGTGTGTGGCTACCCTGCATGCGAATAATGCAAATCAGGCCATAGATCGAATCATGCACTTGGTGCCCAAAGAAAAGCACGACAAATTAAAATATGATCTTGCGCTTAATTTACGTGCAATTGTCGCACAACAGCTTGTTCCCTCTTCAAAAGGAGATGGGCGAGAAGCTGCCATAGAGGTATTACTTAATTCTCCATTAGTTGCGGAGCTGATCAAAAAGGGGGATATTGGGGGGATCAAAGAAGCGATGAGTAAATCACGTGATATTGGCATGCAAACCTTTGATCAGGCTTTATTTGAACTCTATAAGCAGCAACGTGTAAATTATGCCGATGCGCTCCACCATGCAGATTCACCAAATGATTTACGTCTTATGATTAAACTGCAAAATAATGAGCAGCAAGGTGCGGGTTTCTTGCAAGGTGTGACGGTCGATGGCTTGGATTCAAAGAACTAAGCAAATACTATGCATCGTTTTATTTTCACTACTGCCGAGTGTTTACGGCAGTAGTGAAACAAGTGTGCAAATGTATATAAGAGATGATGTCTACGCTGACTATCAAAAGTTTTTGGCGGGTCGTTCTGCGCTAGATATTACCGATTTTAGTGGCGGTTATATTCGCCGAGATGTGGTCGATATGATCATCGTTCAGCAAGCGCTATTGTTGGGCGGGTTTAAAAAAACGTTCATCTATCAGACTGGGGACGTTAACTTCAGAAATACGTCTTTACTTCGTCAAGGAAAACTCCTACTGAGCTTTGATAGCTATTGGCTTGCAGATGCTAGAGCAGAGCAATCACATGTATTTATTAGTGATGCAGTGATCGAATATGGCCAATATTATGGCGGTATTTATTATGCACCAGATAATGTGCGGGTACAGAAGGTTAAGCAGCTAGATGATTTAGCTGAGCTCACCGCAGTAAGTACGCCGCGTTGGCGTACAGATTGGCAAACATTGAGTTTATTGCCATTAAAACGGTTAGCTGTTGAACATAGTTGGGTGGCACAAGCACATATGGTGAGTATGCAGTGGGTGGATTTTATGCTGATGCCGCTGATGCCAAGCAAAGGTAATGAGTATAAATTAGCGGATATTCATTTGGTTGCCCATAAAGATTTAGTGGTGTTATTGTTAGGGAGTCGTCATTTTGTGGTCTCTCGACACCATGTTGATGGCGAGCGAGCATTTAAAGCACTGCAAATAGGGTTGCATATATTAAGAGAAAAAGGCGCGATCAGAAAAGCGTACAAAGAAGCGGGATTTATTCCTGATCTCAGCCAGTTTAAAGTGTTAAATGCCACCGATATGCAATTAATAGAATCACGTTAAGTTAATATCGGCTGGTTTATTGCCATAAGCTTTCAAAGTAGCTTTCTAAAATAATGACCGCAGACATCCCGTCTACATTGCCTTTTCCGAGGTTTTTATATCCACCTTGCTCAAATAGTCGAGCTTTCGCATCAGCGGTGGTTAATCGTTCATCTTGAGTTTCTACCGCGATTTTAAAGTGGTTGTGCAAGCGGTTACCAAACTTTTTAGCGGCAAATGTCACATGTTGATTAGTACCATCCATATTGAGAGGAAGCCCAACCACAATTAAATCTGGTTGCCATTGCTCAATGTGGATGGCAATGTCATCCCAATTAGGAATACCGTCACGGGCTTTTACCGCGCCAATACTGCTGGCTGTTCCGGTAACCTCTTGTCCTATTGCCATACCAATACTGGTAGTGCCAAAATCAAAGCCCATTATAGTGCGTTGGCCTTGCGGTGTTTTTTCTTTCTTAGTCATAAATTTTAAGCATGTCCAGCTTGTGAACTCAGTTGTGTAATATCAATACCGAGCATTTGAACTGCTTTTTCCCATCTTTTTTCTGGCGGTGTATCGAATATTATACCTGATTGGGCTTCAATCACGAGCCATGAGTTTTCAAGTAGTTCAAGCTCCAATTGACCTCTTTCCCACCCAGCGTACCCAAGCGTAATCAAAAATGAGTCAGGGCTATTGCTGGTGGTTAACGAAGCGAGTACATCTTTAGAGGTGGTTATCATAATGTCAGAGCTGAGCTCCTGACTAGATGAGTAACCGGGCTTCGGGGTATGTAAAACAAAACCACGGTCAGTATGCACCGGACCACCGGCAAAAACCTGTTGCTGTGCAGAAGAATTTGATTTGTCATTATCAATGTCAATTTTATCAAGCAATTCACCCACAGTAACGTCAATGGGATGATTGACGACCAACCCCATTGCACCGTCTTCATTGTGTTCGCAAATGTAGGTGACCGTTTGCTTGAAGAAAGGGTCTTGTAGACTGGGCATTGCGATTAAAAAGTGATTTTCTAACGATTGCATAGGCAGACCCTCTTTATCTTTTTATTGAGTATGGTTTAATTTGCGCGCAATGGCATCAAAAAGTTTGTCCATAATTGAGATATCATACGCCGCTTCTATTTCTTTGACGCAGGTTGGTGCTGTAACATTTATCTCTGTGAGCTTATTGCCAATGATATCTAAACCAACAAATACCAATCCTTTTGCTTTTAACGTGGGTGCGACAGCTTCTGCGATTTTACGGTCGTCTTCACTAATTGGACGAGCTTCACCACGGCCGCCAGCCGCTAAATTGCCTCGAGTTTCACCGCCTTGTGGAATTCTAGCCAAGCAATAAGGGATCACTTCACCATCAACAACCAGCACTCGTTTATCACCTTGTTTTATTTCAGGAATAAACTGTTGTGCCATGGCAAAGCGGCTACCATGTTCTGTGAGCGTTTCACAGATCACCCCAATATTAGGGTCATCATGCTTAACTCTAAAAATGGATGCGCCGCCCATTCCATCGAGTGGTTTGAGGATAATATCTTGATGCTTATCTAGAAAGCTTCTGATCTGGGCTTGTGAACGGGTTACTAATGTATCTGGGGTATGTTCACTGAACCACGCAGTAAATAATTTTTCATTGGCATCACGTAGGCTTTGTGGTTTGTTAATAATCAAAGTTCCAGCTTGCTCTGCTCGCTCAAGCATATACGTTGCGTAGATATATTCGGTATCAAATGGCGGATCTTTGCGCATTAAGATTACGTCTAGTTCGCTCAGGGCAACACTTTGCTTTTCTTCAAGTTGATACCAATTGGTTTCATCATCGAATACTTGGGCTTTAGCTGCTGTTGCCATGGCATTACCTTGGTATAAATAGAGATCATCCATCTCCATGTAATACAGCTCATAACCTCTTGCTTGGGCTGCCATCATCATGGCAAAGCCGGTGTCTTTTTTAATATTAAAACCACTGATTGGATCTGAGATGATCCCTAACTTTTTTGCCATGTTGATACCTATTATTTACCTTAGAATTATTATCAGAGATATGGGGATCATCAGAAAAAATTAAAGAGCCAAATCACCAAATTGCAATTGCAATGCACTGAGTACCGTTAAAGCGGCGGTTTCAGTGCGCAGTACTCTTGGGCCAAGCCTCACATCAATAAAGCCTTGTTCAGTGGTATTTTCCATCTCAGGATCTGTAAATCCGCCTTCTGGGCCAACGACAAAACGAATGCCTTTTTCCGGTTCAGGCAGTGTTTTTATACTATGCTGAGCGCGCGGGTGTAATGTGAGTTTTAATTCATCACTTGGTTGTGCTAACCATTCATGGAGTTCAGTCGGTGGGTGAACTATCGTGATGATGTTGCGTCCAGATTGCTCAGCAGCAGCAATGGCTATTTTTTGCCATTGTTGATGCTTTTTGTGCAGGCGTTCACCTGATAGTTTTACGCCACAGCGGGTGGTGAATAAAGGCGTGATCTCTGTAATACCAAGCTCGACCGCTTTTTGAATCGTAAAGTCCATTTTATCACCGCGAGAAATACCTTGCCCTAAGTGTACGTGCAAAGGCGATTCACAGCCTTTATCTTCAAATTTAATGGGTGTAACACTGACTTTCTTTTTCGTTATCTCGGAGATCTCACACAAGTATTCACCGCCTTGATTATTAAACAGGGAAACCTGCTCACCTACTTTCATACGTAATACGCGAGCAATGTGGCCTGCGGCATCATCATCAAGGTAAAGGGCAGTATTTAAGGTTATCTCTGATGGTTGATAGATGTGTGGAACGCGCATAATTGTCCTGATATAACGGGGAATTCGCCAATATTAAGCGTTCATGACGCCGTCGTCTAGTCATTCTCAAGCAGATGTAAACGAGTGGGGTTATGTAATGTCCTCGCTTTCATTAAAGTGGCAGGATAAATGGTTATTATGTCCATGAGACGAGATCAGTGTGTAGTGATAACCATCAGCAGTTTGTTCAACGAGATAACGCTTGGGGTGCAATGAATCAAGAATAAACAATTGTGCTTCACTTGCTAAATGGTAATCAACTGAGGAGATCAACACGCCTTGAATTGTATGGTGTTCATGTAAGTAAGTAGCCAGCTCAGACACACTAATTTCATTAGCGAAGTCACAGTAGCTGTAGTCACTAATGAGGTTATCGAACATCATTTTCACCAAATGACGGGTGTTGTCACCCGCCACAATGAGGTTATTAGCTTCATTGTTAGCTTTTAGGTGCTCAGTAAATTCTCGGCTAAACTCCGAGTTACTATCAACCAGTAGAAAGTTGTCGAGATTAATTGACATAGCGCCACCTTGTGAAGTCTTATCCAATTGCAGACTACACAGAAAACATGTTTATAAGTAAATAGCCTATTGCTGCGAAAACAGCAAATTCTAAACAGGCGACACCAATATTATCTTGATGGTCAACTTCAAGCCCAATGTTCACTTTTGGTAAGGATAAATGCAGTAAAATGGTACTGGCAATATACAGTAGCGCCCACATTGCCCCACAATGTAAAACAACCGAAAAAAGGTTCTCTACAACCGTTGCGCCATGGTACGGAGCACTGTGTAACCCTGCATAAATTGCTAGGGCTAATCCAATGGTTTTACCAGCGTAACGGATCCCAATTGAGGTATTGGCTAAATTAAAGTTTTGTTGTAAAGAAGCACCTTGGTTTACTTTTGCAAAGCGACTTTCACGCAGTTTACTATCGAGTGCAAAAATTCCCTGCAGCAAGATAAAGCCTAATGTAACAACCAATAAATCACTGATCCCACGTGGGTGGACCCAGTGATATAGTGCTAAGACTAAAATACAGTTTGCGATGAGCATCCCTGAGTCGACCAAAGCGGCACAAATATTTTGCTTTAATATGGCTTGCCCTTCATTGAATTTATATAAAATCCACTTTCTATGAATGTACTGGCCAATCGAGATGTAAGTTAAGATAAGCAGCAGTAAAAGTGTTGCACGTAAAGGCTGTTTTTGAGCCGTCGCCATGCTTATATCGTCAAATAGGTATGCAATGCTTATGCATATGACCGCAATTTGGCATGCGTAGTTAATCCCTAAGGCAAAGTTATCTCTTTTCGCTATTTCTTCATGCAATATCTGTTTTGCTTTATATTGCACAACCAAACGCAGTGCCACAACAACTAAGCAAATCACTGAAAAACTGCTAATAATGGCAAAAAAATTGATGTTAGTTAGAGACAAATAGCTCATGGGCACTGTACTGTTAATGATGAATGTTATTACTATAACGACTCCCAACTTATTGAGCCACCGGGCAATGGAGATTTTTTATGCAATACCGTGAATTGCCATCAGATTTACAGTCATTAGCTATTGAGCGTTGGCAAGGCGTTTATCCAGAACACCGTATTGAGCACCCGATAGCACAATTGATGGCCTTGAGTGACTTTGCATTTCGACTATTACAACAACACCCTCAGCTGGGTTGGTGGCTATTAGATGCTGAACAAATGCAACAGCGTGAAGTGCCCGCGCCATTGCCTGAAGAATTAACGACCTTAAGTGAACAAGATTGCTTTCAACTATTGCGGCAATATCGTCAAAAATATTGGTTAAAAGTGATGTGGCTCGATTTTGTTTGCAAAAATGATATTTCAGACAGTATTCGTTACATTTCTAAATTATCAGAGTGCTTAATTGACGCTGCCAATTGTTGGGCGTTTTCTCAAACGGTCAAGCAATGCGGCGCGCCGCTTGATGAAGCGGGCAATATCTTACCTATGCTGGTTTTGGGCATGGGTAAACTCGGTGGTGGCGAGTTGAATTTTTCTTCTGATATCGATTTGATATTTACCTACCCCAAAAATAGTGTGACCAGTGGGGGTCGTAAACAATATGAAGCACAAGTCTTTTACACGAAAGTGGCACGAAAACTGATTGCAGCGCTGGATCAGGTGACGGTAGATGGACAAGTGTTTCGTGTTGATATGCGGTTACGGCCATTTGGAGAAAGTGGCCCATTAGTGATGAGCTTTGCCGCAATGGAAGATTATTATCAAGATCAAGGTCGAGAGTGGGAACGTTATGCCATGCTCAAAGCGCGGGTATTAGGCCCGCACACCCCATATAGTGATGAGTTTAAAAAGTTACTTAGGCCTTTTGTATATCGCCGTTATATAGATTTTTCAGTCATTGAATCGCTTAGAAAAATGAAACAAATGATTGGTCAAGAGGTCAGGCGCAAGGGGCTTGTTAATAATATCAAGTTAGGTGCGGGGGGTATTCGAGAGGTTGAGTTCATCATTCAAGCGTTGCAAATGGTGCGTGGGGGGCGTGATGTGGCTTTACAAACGCCTTCTTTGTTAGCGGCACTAGAGCAACTCATGCATTTAGATATATTACCTGCTGAAACAGCACAATTATTGGCTCGTGACTATTTATTTTTACGCCGAGTTGAGCAGTACCTGCAGGCATTTGATGATCAACAAACACAAACATTACCAGACAGCGGCATAGATATTGAGCGCTTGAATTTCTTACTTGAAACAGATGGTTTCGCGAAGAGCCTTGCATGTATTGACCAGACAATGAAGTCGGTTAGAGAAGAATTTGCCTTGGTGATTGGTGAGCAGCCACAAGAGCAGAACCCGTGTGAAGAAAGTTATGGTTTTGCTTGGTTAGAAAGTGATTTTTCAAGCTTTGGTGATGATTTGACTGATGATGTGTCACAGCAATGGAGCCTAAGACTCGACGAGTTTAAAACCAGTTTGCGCAAGCGCCAAATGGGTACAAGAGGCCGCGATATACTTGATAAGCTCATGCCTCATTTGTTGGAGCTGTTAGTAACCAAAAAAGCATCATTTGATGTTTTTAATCATGTGCTTAAGGTGATAAGTACGGTTGTTTCTCGCACCACATATTTAGAGTTGTTGTATGAAAACCAAGGGGCGCTGAAACAGTTAATTAGTCTATGTGGCCATAGTCGTTGGATAGCGGAGCACATCGCTAAATACCCTATTTTACTTGATGAGTTATTGGACCCCGCAGCATTGTATAAGCCGCTCCCGTTATCGGCGTATAAAGACGAAATTAGACATCAATTTTTGCGAATAGAACCTGATGATTTAGAGCTACAAATGGAAGCTTTACGACAGTTTAAGCAAACCCACCAATTACGTATTGCAGCAGCAGATGCAACTGGGGTAATAAGTGTTACTACAGTTAGCAATCACTTAACTGCATTGGCTGAAGCAATCATTAATCAAGCTGTAGACTTAGCATGGCAACAAATGAAAACCCGTTATGGTGAGCCGACAGGTGCTACTGAGGCTAAGAAAGGCTTTGCTGTTATCGCTTATGGCAAAGCGGGCGGCCTAGAGCTTGGCTATGACTCAGATCTTGATTTGGTTTTTGTACATAATCGTGATGGTGACAGTGATACCGACGGAGTTAAGTCTATTTCATCGCGGCAATTTTATCTTAAGTTAGCACAGCGCTTAATGCATTTATTTAATACTAAAACGGCGTCAGGTATTTTGTATGAGTTAGACACACGTCTTCGTCCTGAAGGAAATTCAGGGCTTCTTGCTATTAATTTAGAAAGTTACTTCAACTATCAACAAACTCAAGCGTGGACATGGGAGCATCAAGCACTTGTGCGTGCGAGGATGGTATTAGCTGAACCCAGTATGCAACAACGCTTTGATGAAATAAGAAATAGTATTTTGAGGCAACGTCGTGATAAGGACAAGCTACAACAAGATGTGTCACAAATGCGGGAGAAAATGCGTAGGCATTTGTCTCAAGATTCGAAGTCTCAATTTGACTTAAAGCAAGGTCATGGAGGTATGACAGACATTGAATTTGTTGCCCAATACTTAGTGCTAAATTATGCTCATCAGTCACCTGAGCTGACACGTTATACTGATAATATTCGTATTTTTGAATGTGCAGAACGAGATGGAATTCTCTGCAAAGAGGAAAAGCAGTTATTAATCGATGCGTATTGTTTATATCGAGACACTTATCATCAGCAAAGTTTAGACCAGCAAGGACGGTGTATTGAGATGAATGATACCTTTAAGTTGCTTGCTGATGGTGTGCGCAACATATTTGAAAGGTGTTTATAATAAGAAGAATGCAGAGTCAATAACCGTTTAAATTGTGCTCAAAGCTATCTTTGTTCTTATGTCGTCATAGCATAGGGGACGTTTTTATTGAGTACAGACGTTACCATTTTTTGCAATGACAGGCAGTCAAACATACTTGGCTGGAAGGTATTCACTGTGGACACCTGTAAAGCTAAGCTGCCCAATGATAAAAACACCACACCACTTTAGTTAGTTTGTCGCTTTCTACTTTTGCCAAAGTAGAAAGCTAATGTTAAATCCTGCCAGTTACCTTTTATATGTTGGTGAATGATATTCTTGAATGTCTATTGTCTTTATGACAATTAAACGTTATGCGAGCTTGGCTGAAACTTGAAATATTTTGTATAAATCAGCCTGTAGGAGGTAACTATTTCTTCGGATTTAAAATAAATTCTTTTAAAACAGATTCTTAGCTTTTTTTATTATGAATAATTTATAAGTATTCATAAGTTGTTTGATTCCCTCTTTATCCCGTAAAGTTCACTTAAGCCCAGACTTATATGGCCATGGACGAATTAACGGAATTTAAAGGAATATAAACAAAGCATGTGGCGAAACAGTAATGGTACCAGTAAATACATTGATACTTTACAACACAGTGACCGTAGTGAGTTCATATAAATAATGATGAGTTGAAAAAGGTACGTACCACTGAATCTTTTGTTTATAGAGAACTGATTATGGGCGTGAACCATTTTAATTTATGTGGCAAATGGTTCAGAACAATTTCATAAAAATAAAATTATTAAGGGATATACAATGATAAAAAAAGCAGCATTAGTATTAGGAGTTGCGTTGGGTATTATGAGTACTGCGGCAGAGGCCAGAGGGTATTGGGAATATAAAACGGTTTGTGATTACGAAACAGTGTACAAAGATGTAGACTTTACATCTTGTAGTTATGGAGGCTGGGAGAATCAGAAGTACTTCACGAGTTCTAGTATTGTTAGTGGACATGTTTCTTGTAGCAATACTATTCATAGCTCTGAGTGGATTGACAAAGAAACATGTAATTGGGAATTTCAAGGTGTTTATCCAAACCAAAAGTATGTCAGAGTATGTAAAACGACCCGGACATTGTCATCAGTATGGCTTGATTTGACTTCTCAATCACATCAGACTCGCCAAGATGCAGTGCGTCAAAAAGTACCAGGCTCTTGTCGTGAAGAGCGGGTATGGATCCCACTCTGTTCAAATTGTCAGATCCCTTAATTGATGGTTGAAACCGTAATCAGCCCATAAATTAGTTTATGGGCTTTTGTAATTAATTGGCGAGTCTGCGGCAATTCTCACGCACAAATTGTGAAGGCTTTTTAGTGATTATTGCCGCGCGTTGTCGATGACAGAAGAATGTATAGACCTCATATTCAAAATCATCATTAATGGCTCTACCGACCTGATATAAAGTAGATACAAAATCGGTATCAACCCGAAAGTTATGTTTTACGACATAGTCACGTTCAAGGTACCAAAATAGCTCTATATTCTCTTTCTTTGCGTAGGATGATAAAGCACTTTTGAGAGTATTCCCCATTTCAAAACGTCGAGGAGCAACTTCTCCAGTCCAGTTTTGACTCGAAGGTTTAACAACTAAGCCTCGTTGGGCGAGCGCATCATCCAATGGGAAAGTGGGTTTGCCAATATCGATGACAAATTGCTCTCGCTCAGTGTCTCTGTTATTAACTCTATTTTTAAAGCTCTCATAAAACTGTGATAAGCCTTGTGCGGCAGCATTAGTGGATTGCTTCATATCCATTTTCGGTAAAGCGCCATATAAAAAGTAATAGGCAGCCCAAACAAGGATAATGCCGAGTGAAAGGTGCTTTACCCAAAAGAACACAGATGAAAGCGTTTTATTTTTTTTGGCCATAGTCTCACATGCTCAATAATTAATAATAGGATGGTGCGTTTTCGTCAGCACGGGTTTTAAAGCGACGGTGCAACCACATGTACTGCTCTGGTGCTTGCATGATAGCGTGTTCCATTCGGGTATTAACGCGTCGAACATCATCATTTGGTGCGTCACTTGGAAAATTCTCCAATGCGGGATATATCGTTAAATGATACTGTCCCTTATTATCTCTGACACCACTTAAGCTCAATGTTTCACAATTTTTGCTGTTTGCAAAAAGTAATGTACCAGTGGTATTAGCAGCATCAGGGACTTGGAAGAAAGGCGCAAACTCGCAGCGATTTCTCCCATAATCTTGATCCGGTAAGTAGTAGCATAATTTTTTGTTCTTGAGTGCCTGCAATAAACCTTTCACATCCCGTTTGCCGATCAGAAATTCATTGGATCTGAGTCGACCTTTGGTCATGAAATACTCCATTAATGCATTATTGTGTGGTCGATAAAAACCAATGCCTTGTTGCTCTATGCCTAAGATACGGCCAAGCATTTCGAGGTGAAGCATATGTGGCACGAGTAGCAGCACACCTTTGCCGCTATCTTGCACTGATAGAATATGGTCAATACCTGAAATCGAACCAATCACACGGTTTATACGCCATTGGGGCCACCACCAAGCCATACCGGTTTCCAACGTGGCAAGGCCGGTATTTTCCATATTGTTAAGTACTATCTTTGCGCGTTCTTCATCGCTAAGGTGTGGGAAGCACAACTTAACATTCACTTCTGCAATATGACGGCGCTTTTTTAGAAAGCGATGTACTAGCCTCCCTAATCCCTTGCCGAGTATAAATTGCACCTTTTGAGGTAACCAAGAAATTGTATACAGGCACAGTACACCTAGCCAAGTTAACCAATACTTAGGTGCTAAAAATGCGGATTTGAAAGGGGGGTTTTTGACCACTAAACTTTTCTCTCACTGCTAATATGGGAGTAGTTTATCTATATGTGCCAAAAAATACAAAAGCCGGCTAAGCCGGCTCTATAAATATACTACTTATGGATTGCTAATTGTAATAAATTAGCCCTGAGTCAGCCCTTTATTAATGGCTTCTAAGTCATTACGAGACAGCGTACCAGCAGCTTGCTTCAGTCGTAGTGAGGAAAGGACATATTGGTAACGTAAATTCGCAACGTTACGTTTTGCATCATAGAGGTTCTGTGTACTAATTAATACGTCAACAATGGTACGAGTACCCACTTCAAAGCCAGCTTCGGTTGCTTGTAAAGCACTTTCAGCTGAAATAACTGCTTGCTCTAATGCTCTATAAGTTGCAACGTTTGACATTACTTGGTTATATGAGGTGATCACTGAACGAGTTACTTCACGCATACTCGCTTCTAAATCTTCACTCGCACCTACATACAATGCACGGGCTTGTTCTGTCGCAGCTAAAGTGCGGCCACCTGAATAAATTGGTACATTAAACGTTATGCCAACCGATGTTTGATCCTCACGAGGTTTGTGAAGTTTTCCGTTAGAGTCAGTTAGTGAATCTCCGTAACTGGCATTTAAACTCAGTGTGGGGTAGTGACCAGCTTGAGCTTGTTTAATTTGATCGTCTGCAATATCCAAATTGGCTTTTGAAATCGCGAGCGATAAATTCTTATCTTTTGCGATTTCTACAAAGTCAGTTGCTTTTCGACTAGGAGATACTGTTGAGAACGTTTCAGTATTCAGCGAATCAAGTTTATTGTGGTATTTACCAGTAATTGTACGCAGCGCTTCGCGTGCCGTTTCAACATCATTGGTTGCTACAATCTCATTTGCGACAGCTCGGTCGAACCGAGCCTGTGCTTCATGTACATCAGTAATGGCCGTTAGACCCACTTCATAACGCTGTTTGGTTTGTTCTAACTGGCGTTCGATAGCACGTTTCTCAGCTTGTACAAACTCCAAGTTATCAAGTGCACTCAGTACGTCAAAATAACCTTGTGCAATACGTACGACGAGCTCTTGTTGAGCTAGCTCATATTGTGTACTTGCTTGAATAGCACGTTTTTCTGCGATGCTTAGAGCTTCCCAAACTGACATGTCAAAAATAGTCTGACTGAGCGACAAACTTCGGCTAAATGTGTCTTGGAAACTACTACTGATTGAATATCCACTGGTATCATCTTGAAGCGGTGAAAAACCATCAGAGTCTACTTGAGTGTACCCAGCATTAAATCCAAGTTGTGGCAATAAGGCTCCAAGCGCGCTATCTTGAGCAAACTTTTGCGCATCAGCTTGTGCTTTTGCTTTGAGTACAACAGGGTCATTGGCTGTGGCAATATCGTATACTTGAAGTAAATCTTCTGCGTACGTTAGGCTGCTGGTTAATGCGCAAGATAAACCAACAAAAAGTGATAATAAGCTTTTTTTCATTTTTCGTTCAGTCCTTAGACAATTTTTATGCTAACTGCATGTTACCCTGTTTTTTTTAGAAACGAAAAAATAAATACGTAAATCAAAGCCAACAAGTGTAACAGAATATATAAGACTTCAATGGGTTTGCTCAGTCTTATTTGATAGCGTTTAATATTGGGTCAAGTGCATACTTTTTAAACCCTCAGTTTAAATAAAATAGGAAAATAAATGGCTTCATTAAATGAGTTTAGTAATCATGATGTGGAGGTTGAATCAGTCGAAAGTGTCTACCAAGGCTTTTTCAAGATTCAGGCATATCACTTTAAGCATGCGTTGTTTGCCGGTGGGGTATCACAAACGATACGCCGTGAAATATTAGAGCGAGGTCATGCTGTGGCTGTACTTCCTTATGATCCAAATACTGATTCAGTGTTGTTGATTGAGCAAATCCGTATTGGCGCGATGGCAACTAAGTCGTCACCATGGCTTCTTGAGTGCATTGCAGGTATGGCGGAAGGGTCTACTGATTATGAGCACGTCGTACGTAAAGAAGCTCACGAAGAAGCAGGGCTTCATTTAGATAAATTACACTTTATGATGTCTTATTTATCTAGCCCTGGCGGCACAACAGAGCGCCTGTATTTATACTTGGCTGAAACTGACTTATCTGAGGCGGGTGGTGTATACGGATTAGAAAGTGAGGGGGAAGATATCAAAACGCATGTGCTTACGTATGATGAGGCCATCACGAGGCTAAATAGTGGTGAAATTGATAACGCTGCAACAGTGATTAGTCTACAATGGTTAGCAATAAATAAGGCCAAGGTCTTAGCTCCATGAGGTAAAAGTTGAGGTTTAACTTTGAGTGAAGTAGTAACACAGCACGGGTACATTCAATCCTTACCCAAATATATTACGCTATGCGAGCGCAATTACTTGCGGGTTTTAAAGATGCTTCCTTTAGAAGAAGTCGGGCAGCAGCGCAGGGTAACATTGGCTGACGCACAGTATGTCATTGAAATAGACAGCTGTGCGAAATACACCACAGATATTTCGATTAAACAAATATCCAGTATCAGCGTGTTTTTACCGCAAGTACATTTATCTGTTCGTTTGTATCATGATGCCAAAGTTGCCGAAGTCATCCATCATGATTTTCATCAGCGTATCAAGCCATCGTATGGCTACCCAAACCCTCATATGCATCAAAAAGATGAAAAGTATCAGCTAAATGCGTTTCTGGGTGATTGGCTCATGGCCTGCCTTGAAAGTGGTCGAGTGCCATTAAACTGGGATGTTAACAATGGCATGGTTTGAAAATAAATACCGATTTGATAAATCAGCAATAAAAATTGCCCACATCACAGATTGTCATTTGTTCGAAGATGATACCGGCAAGTACTTCTCAGTGAATACTGCGGAAAACTTTCAACGCACACTAAATTATTTAGCCACCCTTGAACTTGATGCAATTATTTTTGGCGGCGACTTAACGCAAGATCACACGACGGCTTCATATCAATTATTTGCTAAACTCATTACAGAGTCGCCATTAAAAGCACCTGTTTTTTGGTTGCCAGGAAACCATGATGAATTGCAAACGCTTGAAGAAATCACCGAAGGTCAAATCCTTGGAGCTAAGCATATACAGCTTGAAGGGGCCGACGTGTTACTGGTTAACTCGAAAGGTCATACCCCTGCTGGGTGGTGCGAGAAAGAGCACTTGTCTGAATTACAGCAAGTATTGTTACAGAGCTCCGAACAGGTTTTGGTTTTTTGTCACCATCACCCGTTACCCATTAATGGTTATTTAGATAAGCACATATTAGAAAATGGCCCAGAGTTACTCAACTGTTTGGTTAACAGTGGGAAAGTTGCGGGTTTGATACATGGCCATGTGCACAATGAGTACCATTATGGCTACCGCGCGATGAGCATTGTGGCCACGCCTGCAACCTCAATACAATTTAGCAAATGTACCGAACAGTGGCAGCAACAGAATTTGGGCCCTGCAGTGCGGATAATCAACCTAGGTGCACAGGTGTACGATTCAGAGGTAATATGGCTCGACGGGTAATTTATATTCATGGCTTCAATAGCTCAGAGAAGTCATTTAAAGCGCAGCAATTTGGAAAGTGGCTAGCAAAGCAGCCAGTCGATTGTGAATACCTAACCCCGAGATTGAGCTTTGACCCGCGTATTGCCATAACACAGTTAGTTACGTTGATTGAGGAGGACACCGTACTGGTAGGTAGCTCATTAGGTGGCTATTACGCTACTTATTTATCTCAATTGTACGGTTTAAAAGCAGTTGTCATTAATCCTGCTGTGAAACCATTTGATTTATTAGCGGATTATTTAGGAGCACAGTATAATCCCTATCAAAAGATACATTATGAATTAACGTTAGCGCATGTAGATGCACTAGAGCAATTGTATTACCCAAGGTTAGTTCAACCCCGTTTGATAATGTTATTACAGCAAATGGGGGATGAAGTGTTACCCTATCAGCAAGCAGTGCACTATTTTGTCGCGTGTGAGCAGCGTATTGAGTTTGCTGGAGATCACAGTTTTGTGGCTTTTCAGCGCTATTTTGACACCATAGTCAATTTTTTAGATATCACGTAAAACTGAACGAATTTAATAAAAGAATCCATTTATGAGCGAACAAAACTATAACGCAGAAGCGATTGAGGTTTTAAATGGTTTAGAGCCTGTCAAACGTCGACCGGGCATGTATACCGACACCACGCGTCCTAATCATTTAGGTCAAGAGGTTATAGACAATAGTGTAGATGAAGCATTAGCCGGTCATGCTACTAAGATTGATGTTATCTTGCATGAAGATAATTCTTTGGAAGTGTGTGATGATGGCCGAGGTATGCCTGTTGATATTCACCCTGAAGAAGGTCTCCCTGGTGTTGAGCTGATCCTCACGAAACTGCATGCAGGTGGTAAATTTTCTAACAAAAACTATCAGTTTTCTGGTGGTTTGCATGGTGTTGGTATCTCGGTAGTAAATGCTTTATCAACGCGCGTTGAAATCAGTGTTAAACGAGATGGTCAAGTGCATGAAATGGCATTTGAAAGTGGTGATAAAGTTCAAGATCTTGAAGTGACCGGCACCGTGGGTAAAAGAAATACCGGCACATCTGTACACTTTTGGCCTGATGCGAGTTACTTCGACTCTGCTAATTTTTCCTTATCCAAGTTGTGTCACATTCTTAAAGCCAAAGCTGTTTTATGCCCTGGTTTAAAAATTCGCCTCATAAATAAACAAAGCAAAGAAACGCAAGAGTGGCATTATGAAGCAGGTCTTGAAGACTATCTAAAAGACAGTGCAAGCGGGTTTGAGGTACTACCAAAAAGCCCATTTACAGGCAGCTTTAGTGGTTCGACAGAAGGGGTTGAATGGGCACTTCACTGGTTACCTGAAGGGGGGGAGTCTATAACAGAAAGCTATGTTAACTTGATCCCGACCGCACAAGGCGGCACCCATGTAAATGGGTTACGTCAAGGTTTGCTAGAAGCTATGCGCGAATTTTGTGAGTTTCGTAACTTGTTACCAAGGGGCATTAAATTAACGCCGGATGATATTTGGGATAAGTGTAGCTATGTTTTGTCAGCTAAAATGCAAGACCCGCAGTTTGCCGGGCAAACGAAAGAAAAGCTGTCCTCACGTTCTTGCGCCACGTTTGTTTCAGGTATTGTAAAAGATGCATTCAGTCTATGGCTCAATGAGCATACAGATACAGCTGAACTGTTAGCTGAACTGTGCATTAGTAATGCGCAAAAGCGTATGCGGGCAGCTAAAAAGGTTGTGCGTAAAAAAGTCACCTCGGGTCCTGCATTACCGGGTAAGTTAACCGATTGTTCCGGTACAGAAACCGAGCGTTCAGAACTGTTTTTAGTGGAAGGTGATTCTGCGGGCGGATCTGCAAAACAAGCCCGAGACCGAGAGTTTCAAGCCATAATGCCACTACGCGGAAAAATATTAAATACATGGGAAGTTGAGTCGGGGCAAATATTAGCATCGCAAGAAGTACATGATATATCAGTTGCGTTAGGTATCGATCCGGATTCAGACGATTTATCGGGTTTAAGGTATGGCAAAATCTGTATTTTGGCAGATGCTGACTCGGATGGATTGCATATTGCGACATTGTTATGTGCTTTGTTTGTTCGCCATTTCCCAACGCTTGTGAATAAAGGGCATGTTTATGTGGCCATGCCACCATTATTTAGGATTGATGTTGGTAAAGATGTCTATTACGCCCTAGATGAAGATGAGAAAAAAGGGGTGTTGGCACGGATAGAAGCCGAGAAGAAACGCGGAAAAGTTAATGTGCAACGATTCAAAGGGCTAGGTGAGATGAACCCGCTTCAGCTTAGAGAAACAACCATGGATCCGAATACGCGTCGATTGGTCCAGCTAACGCTTGATGAGCAAGAGCAAACCATGGAAATGATGGATATGTTGCTTGCGAAAAAGCGTTCAGGAGATCGTAAAGTTTGGTTGGAAAACCATGGTGATAAAGCTGAATTTGGTGCATAGGAAGTGGCGATGAAATATTTATTGATGCTGTTAGCATGCTTCTTAGTCCCAATTACTTATGCACAATCGTTATTGCAACAGTTGTCGTTGCCTGAAGGGTACGAAATTAGCTACTTCGCAAAACATGTGGATAATGCCAGGCAGATGGCTGTGTCACCTACTGGCGTAGTCTATGTGGGATCACGCAAAGCAGGTAAGGTGCATGCTTTAATTGATAGCGATAAAGATGGTAAAGCTGATCGAAAAATAGTGTTGGCTCAGGGGCTCAATATGCCTTCGGGCTTAGCCATGAAAGGTGATGATTTATTTGTTGCTGAAGTCAATCGGGTGATCCGCTTTGCGAATGTAGATAAGCAGTTAAATGGGGCAACAAAGCAGTTTAATTACGAGGTGGTTTTTGATGAACTACCTAGTAAACGTCATCATGGTTGGAAGTTTATTCGCTTTGCGGATAATGGTGAATTGCTTATTCCGGTTGGCGTGGCATGTAATGTATGTGCAGAAGACCCTAAATTTGGCCGCATATTTTCATTGGATCTGGAAACCAAAAAGCTGACAACTATTGCACAAGGCGTGAGAAATTCTGTAGGATTTGATACCAACCCGAAAACTGGCAAGCTGTGGTTTAGCGATAATGGTCGTGACATGATGGGGGACGACATTCCGCCGGATGAGTTAAATCGAGTGGATACACCACAACAACACTTTGGTTTTCCATTTGTTCATGGTGGCAGTGTGCTTGACCCTGAATTTGCAAAAAATAAAACCCTGGTCGATTTTCAGCACTTTAGTGCGCCTAAACTTGCGCTTCAAGCCCATGTTGCCCCTCTGGGTTTACATTTTTATCGAGGCACTCACTTTCCAAAAGTGATGCATAATAAATTGTTTGTTGCTGAGCATGGATCGTGGAATCGCAGTAAGAAAGTGGGCTATCGCGTAATGATGGCGACAATTAAAGGGGGTGAAGTCACCGCCTATGAACCATTTGTGAGTGGTTTTTTATCAAAAGAGCAAACCTTAGGTCGTCCGGTTGCGTTCGCTGAATTGGCGGATGGTTCTTTGTTAGTTTCGGATGACTATGCGAACGCGGTTTATCGTATTCGCTATAACAATAAATAGGGTGTTACATGACTGATCCTCAAGCTTTGTCATTACAAGGCATTGAACAACAGACTATGGGGCGTTTTACCGAAGACGCCTACCTTAATTACTCCATGTATGTGATCATGGACCGAGCTTTACCGCACATAGGCGATGGTTTAAAGCCAGTTCAAAGGCGTATTATTTATGCGATGAGCGAGCTTGGGCTTTCTGCATCAGCAAAGTATAAAAAGTCTGCGCGTACCGTAGGTGATGTATTAGGTAAATACCACCCACATGGTGATAGTGCATGTTATGAAGCCATGGTATTAATGGCGCAGCCATTTTCATATCGTTATCCGCTGGTGGATGGGCAAGGTAACTGGGGGGCTGCGGATGATCCTAAATCGTTTGCTGCAATGCGTTACACTGAAGCAAAGCTATCTAAATTTGCAGAAGTATTATTAAAAGAGCTAGGGCAAGGTACTGTTGATTGGACACCTAACTTCGATGGTACGATGGATGAGCCAAAGGTATTACCAGCACGTTTACCGCATATTTTATTAAATGGTGTAACAGGTATTGCTGTTGGTATGGCCACTGATATTCCACCACATAATGTGAGAGAATTGGCTGCCGCAAGCTGTTTATTGCTAGATAAACCAAAAACCTCATTAGATGAACTACTGGATATTGTTAAAGCACCAGATTATCCAACTGATGCTGAAATTATTACCCCAAAAGCAGACATTAAAAAGATTTATACTACGGGCCGTGGCTCGATTAAAATGCGCGCTGTATATACTGAAGAGCAAGGTGAAATCGTTATCACGGCATTACCTCATCAGTGTTCAGGCGGTAAAGTCTTAGAGCAGATCGCTGCTCAAATGACTGCGAAAAAACTGCCCATGGTCGCCGACTTACGTGATGAGTCTGATCATGAAAACCCAACCCGTATTGTGATTGTGCCACGTTCAAACCGCATTAAATTTGAGCCTTTAATGGCGCACTTATTTGCGACCACCGACTTAGAAAAAAGTTATCGTGTTAATTTAAACATGATTGGACTTGATGGCCGTCCACAAGTAAAAGACATTTTACAAATTTTATCAGAATGGTTGGTTTTCCGTCGTGATACGGTGCGACGCCGCTTGCAGCATAGGCTTGATAAAGTGTTAGCGCGTTTGCATATTTTAGAAGGTTTAATGACCGCCTTTTTAAATATTGACGAAGTAATCGAGATAATACGTACGGAAGAAAAGCCGAAGACTGAGTTGATGTCGCGCTTTGCGCTATCAGACCGTCAAGCTGAAGCGATTTTAGATCTAAAACTACGTCACTTAGCAAAGCTAGAGGAAGTAAAAATTCGTGGTGAGCAAGATGAACTTAGCTTAGAGCGCGATAAATTAGAATTGACGCTAGGGTCGGAGCGTCGTATGTCGACGCTGATGAAAAAAGAAATCCAAGAAGCGGCGGAATTATATGGCGATGATCGCCGCTCACCTGTGGTTGAACGAGGTGAGTCGAAAGCCTTAAGTGAAAAAGATTTGATCCCGTCAGAGGCTGTAACGGTTGTGCTGTCAGAAAAAGGCTGGGCACGCGTTGCTAAAGGGCATGATATTGACGCACAGGGTCTGAATTATCGCTCTGGAGATAGCTATAAAGGCGCGGCAAAAGGAAAAAGCAATCAGCCTGCCGTTTTTCTTGATACATCCGGACGCGCTTTTGCGACCGATGCCCATAGTTTACCTTCAGCGCGTAGCCAAGGTGAGCCGATGACAGGGCGCTTTAATCTGGCTCCTGGGTGTAATTTTGACCACGTTCTGATGGGGGAAGATAACACCTTGCTGCTGATGGCCACCGATGGCGGATATGGCTTTATTACCGAGTTTACTGATCTGATCAGCAAAAATAAAAATGGTAAAGCTCTGGTGAGTGTCCCTAAAGGGGCTGAGCTTATTGCGCCAATAGAAGTACATGATGTCGCAACCGACATGTGTATGGCGATTTCAAACGAAGGGCGCATGTTGTTGTTTCCTTTGCGTGATTTACCTAAGCTTGCCAAGGGCAAAGGGAATAAAATCATTTCTATCCCAAGTGCCAAGGTACAAGCTCGAGAAGAGTTTGTGAAAGTGTTGGCATGTGTTCCTGCGGGCTCAGCGGTCACACTACATGCAGGTAAACGAAAGTTAACATTAAAACCCAGTGACTTAGAGCATTATTATGGCGAACGAGGTCGACGTGGTAATAAGTTACCTAGAGGTTTGCAGCGCGTTGACGAATTTGAAATCGAAGTAAGCTCAGGAAATACAGATAATAGTGCTGATGGAGCAGAATTGAGCGCTGAGTAAATAACACGGAATAAACCGATTTTAAAGGCTCACATATGTGAGCCTTTTTTATGATGTGATAGTTAACTTCAGCTCTGGATAAGCGAATTTGCCCAATAAAGCTCTTTTTCTCACTCTTGGCGTTGCTTTCATTTGTAATAGCCCGCTATTACTGCATAAAAGCGCCTTGATATTGAGCGAAATATCATCATTGGATTGTAGTTAAGTTTGTTTTCAAAACATTTTCTATTCCAAAACCCTTATCCAAACCTGAGGTTAGTTACTTGATAGATTGCCATTGAGAGTAAGTAAGACATCGCCATAACCACTCAACGGGCCCGAATTTAAAATTGCTCATCCATAACGCGGAAAAGCCGATTTGGCACACCCATACAGCAATGACAACCACGACAAGTTCACTGCGAGTCATGGTGCCATATAAGCCGAGCCCCCACCCTGAAAATACAAAACAGCAAATAAGCGACTGTGTTAAGTAATTAGTCAGTGCCATTTTTCCAATGTTGGCAAGCAGTTGCTTGAGTTTTATCAACATAGTACTACGGCAAAACATAATAAGTGCACAGAGGTAGGCGAAAGCAGAAAATATGCTACCCCAGTAATTATATAGTTGGCCTGAAAGCATGGCTTCCAATGGCCAGCCTGATGCATTGTTTTGCATGATGCCAACAATACTTAGTGTAATACCAATGCTCAGCGATACCATGCAATATCGTGCCAATCGCTTATTGCTTAGCGCATTGCCAAATAGGTTTAATTTATAAAGAGCCATACCAATACACATCAGGGCAATGACTCGGGGTAGATAAAAGAGGATGTTACTCTGCATATAAGCTGCCATGGCAACTCTATGCTCTATCGCTGCTACCCAGCCCATTTGATTAGCAGCTATATCGTCTGCTATTTGCGCCTGTGAAGGTGCCCAGTATGTGGTCATGTCAGTGATTGCTTGTGGGTCTTCGATTAATATATGGGGTAAAGCAAGGGCAATACCATAAAGGGTGAGTGAAGTTAGGCTTAGTAAGGTAACTCCTGTGATGATTAAAAACTTTACTGACTTTCTACGCATTGAGTAGACGATGAACCCTGCAATTGCATAGGTAAATAGTATATCGCCGAACCACAAGAAATAGGCGTGTAATAGGCCAATAAACATGAGTATTATCATTCTTTTGAAGTGTATTTTTCGGGTTGCAGCGCCTTTAGAATCTAGCTTGTCAGTCATTAAAACAACACCTACACCAAACAATGTGGCAAATAGTGTCATGAACTTCTGGTCGGCAAAGATATGATTGAAATAGTAAATTAAATAATCAGTGTCGTTGATTGGACCGAGCGCCAAGGGGTTTGAATAAGCGGCAAAATGAAGTGAGAATGCTTGAATATTCATCAATAGAATTCCCAGCAGTGCAACACCTCGTATCACGTCTAAATTAGTAAGCCTTTTCTGTGGCTCTAAAGGAGTTGATGAGCTTTGTGACATTGTGATGATAGTTCCTTTATGGTGTATCGGATTAAAGAGTATACGCAGTGTGTGCCTAATAAAAATACAGGGAGAGTAAGAAGAAGACGAAACGTAACCCCAAAATTACATGCTTTTATTTACCGTTTATTGAACTACTTCAGTTGATTATAAGAAGCTAAAGCATTTTTTATTTATCTGCGCTAAAATTACCGGTTATAACTTATGCCAGTTTGGCTTTGACGCAATGCAATCGCGACAAAGTGACACAACTAGCTTATCTTAATTGGCGATTTTTCGCATAGTTCCACGGGGTTTTGTATGTCAGATAAGTGCTATATCACCGCACAACAATTATTAGAAGATTCATTTCGTGTTGCAGCACAAGTGTATGAAGATGGGTTCCGTCCAGACTTCATCATCGGTATTTGGCGAGGGGGGGCTCCAATTGGTATCGCTGTGCAAGAATACTATGATTATAAAGGGATTGAGACTGATCATATTGCGGTGCGCACATCGTCTTATTATGGTATTGGTAAGCAGTCAAAAGAAATTAAAGTCCATGGGCTACATTACATTATTGAAAATGCCGATGCGGATGACTCATTATTAATTGTTGATGATGTTTTTGATTCTGGTCGCAGTATTTTTGCGTTAAAAGAAAAGCTAAGCGAATTGATGCGTTTGAACTTACCTCGGGATATTCGAGTTGCGTGTCCATACTACAAGCCAAAAAATACAAAAGTACCGATGAAGCCTGATTATTACATTCATGAATCTGATGAGTGGCTTGTATTCCCACATGAGCTATCAGGGTTAACGCCAGATGAAATTATTGCAGGTAAGTCTGACTTAACAAAGATACAGGACTTATTTAAGTAGAGGTCTATTATATGATGCACAGAAGGGGCTTTTGTGCATCATATGACAAAGACTAAATTTGCGAAAAGCTTTCTACAAACTCTTCGAGTAAGTCCATATCCACTGGCTTTAAGCCATCACTACTTCTAACTATTAAGCCTTTTTCTACTAATTCAGAGACTACGCGGCGGTAAGCGCGCTCAGTTGTAGCAAAGCGCTCTGCTTCTGCGTTGACTGTGGGATATGCTCTGAGCATAGTTGGGTGATTATTTTCAGCACGTAATAAACAGTCATTTGCAATATTGTAACTCAGTGGTAAAAGCAGCTTATTTAAGTTTATTTTTTGATTTTCGGTAAACTTAGCCGCAATAGATTGTGCGGTATACAAGCTTAGCTGCGGTTGATCTAGCAGTAATTGACGCCAGTGTTTAAGCTCAATCAAGTTATATTTAACTTCACTGAGACAAGTAACCGTGTAAATGCATGGGTGTTGGTTTAGGGCTTCTATTTCACCTATTAGGGTATTATTGCAGTCAAGCTGTCCGAGTAACAAACGGCGACCATTCCCCACATCATAGCTAAATGATACCGTGCCGCTGCGTACTAAAATCAGCTTAGTTAAAGGCTCATCTTGATGGATTAATACATCTTTTTTGCGGTGTACAAATCCATTGCCTGCGAACTTTAGCAATTGTTCTACAAGATCGGTTGAAAAGTGATATTGAAACATCTAGATGGCTCTTCGGACAATTGTCCTATTTATTAATGATAAATAACGATAGCATGAAGTCCTTGATTTCTCGCTAACTCACACCTGCGGTTTGCTAAAGTGCAAACGCCCCCGTTCCCGTGTTAGAGCTTACTTAGTCCTAATTCTATAAGGGGTTTGTGAGTTAGTTTTTTTATTCTAGGCTTATTCACACCGACAATAATTTTTTACAGCTGACTATGCTAACTCAACTACTGGGAGAGAACAAATGACTTGGGAATATTTAGGCTATATTGCCTCAGTTTTTTTAGTTATTTCACTAATGATGAGCAATGTCGTTAAATTACGCTGGTTTAATTTAACCGGATGTATATGTTTTGCTGTATATGGCGTGATGATTGAAGCTTGGCCTGTCGCACTGACCAACGGTTTACTGGCTTTGGTTAACAGTTACCATTTAGTGAAGCTGCACCGTGCATAGCGACATCGGTACAGCTTTAATTAAATTAGGGCTTTTGGTACTTAAGAACACCTGCTATCCAAGTCTGCTCAACTTTAATATCGTCTAGTTCAGTATGGGGCACCGTAAAATAATCTCGATCGATTAAGATAAAGTCTGCCCACTTTCCTTGCTCTAAACTCCCCGTTTTGTATTCTCTAAATTCACTGTATGCCGCATCGAGTGTAAAGGCACGTAATGCTTGTGTACGGTCTAGCTTTTCAGCAGAGCGCCAACCCCCTTTGGGTTTTTCGTCTCTAGACATTCGCGTGGTTGCCGCGTACAAGCCATGAAATGGATTTGCCAACTCAACAGGGTAATCGGAGCCAAATGCGAGTTTACTGCCTTGTTTTAAAAATGCCTGCCAAGCGTAAGCGCCTTGCAGTTGTGTATCGTCTAGGCGCTGTTGGGCCATTGTCATATCAGATGTTGCATGAACGGGTTGCATTGATGGGATTATGGCCAGAGACTTAAAACGAGGAATATCCTCTGGGTGAATGATCTGCGCATGTTCAATACGATTTCTTAATAATTTACCACCGACAGTTTTAAAAGTATTTTCATATGCATCAAGCACAATGCGATTGGCCTTATCTCCTATTGCATGGGTATGGGCACTGAACCCATGTTTAAAACTCAGGACGAGTAATGATTCAAGGTGCGGTTGTGTTTCGAGCATTAACCCTTGGTGTCCTTTTCTATCGTGATAGTCTTCTAGTAGTGCTGCACCACGGCTCCCTAGGGCACCATCTGCATATATTTTAACGCTGCGAATAGATAAAAAGTCCTGAGTGTCTTTTATGATGCCATGTTCAAGCATTGCTTCTAGTTTGTCGTCATTGGCTCCGAGCATAGCGTAAATGCGCAGTGGCAATATTTGGCGCTTGGCATGTTGTTGATATAGCTGCCATGTATCGTGATCTATTCCCGCGTCATGTGTTGAAGTGATCCCAAGGCTGAGTAAGTGTTCACCGGCGCTTTTGAGCGCGCGTTCTTTTTGTGCACGGTTAGTCTCTGGAATGTGCTTATTGATGAGAGATTCCGCTTTATCAATAAGCACTCCTGTTGGTACCCCGTTGTATGAACGTAGTATTTCCCCCCCACTGGGTGAGGTTGTTTGTGCATTTATTTTAGCCAGTTGCATAGCTTGTGTGTTGACCCAAATTGCGTGGCCATCCACGCGGGTGAGCACAACGGGCCTGTCTGATATGAATTTATCTAAGTGTTTAGCATTCGGAAATTTACCATTAGGCCAAAGTGTTTGGTCCCAACCACGACCTACAAGCCATCCAGTTGGGTTTTTTTGCGCATAAGCTTTGAGTTTTTTGCCTACCTCTTCAATTGAGCGGCTTCCTCGGAGGTCAAGGCGTAGCAAATTGTTACCAAGTCCGATAACGTGACCATGTGCATCAATTAACCCCGGTAACAGGGTTTTGCCTTTTCCATCTATACGTATTGCCTGGGGGAACTGCTTGAGCGTCTCATCATTGCCTATTTTAACGACTTTGCCTTCACGAAAAACCAAAACGCTGAATGTTTTTAAACCTAGGTTATTGGTCGGTGTATACCCTTTGATATTATGAATGAGCGTCGTTTTTGCTTGCACTTGCACGACAGACATTAGTGTAAATATCACAAAGCTTACGAGGTGTTTTATCTTCATTTCCCTGCCTTGTTGTCATTATGTTTAGTTATGCTGTTAGCACCTTATCTTAGTTTTTCTTTTCACTCAAATAGTGCCCTTTACTCCTTTTATCATTAAAAGGAGGTCTGTTTTAGTGTCGTATCTGTGGGTTAGGAAGGGACTACCTTAACTACATAACTATGATACTGTTCTACTTTATTGAGATAGGAGGGTAGTATGCAATTATTTATGGTCTATCTTGGGGGCCGAGTTGCTGGGTGTCATATTGAAATGCATGATGTACGGTTTGTGATTGGTGACAGCATTGAACAGTGCTACCCAAAACTTAAAGCTCAGTGGGTTGGAGAGAAAAATGCGGTTCACATGGACAGCTATACCGCAATAACACATATTCATGGTTATGAAGTAAGTTTAGTCACAGAGCCTATTGAACAAGCTGAGAAACTGTATTTTGTGAACATGGGAGGGTATCAGTCAACACATCTTGCGGAGCAACATGAGTTTGCACTGTTTATTGCTAAAAGTGCTGATGAGGCGAAGTGTCAAGCCAAAGCTCAGCTGTTAAAAGGTATGAGCCACCTACATAAAGATAACCTACACGATGTAGATGATTGTTTTGCAATAGATTTATTAGATGAGCAATATTTTATAAAACTGACGCCGAGTGGGCTACATAAGCCCTTAATACCTGATTGGTATGGTTACCATATTTTATAAAGTATTAATCTTCCTGTTGCTCTGCTTTTATTGCCATTCTAATCGCAATAATGACAATGGCGAACAATAAAAAAGGCAGCGCAGCTAAACTGTATTCAGCAATGTTACTTTCCTGAAAGCTAGGTTGAAGAATAAAGTGCCCGCCTATACAGAGCAAAATCGCCACTAGTAATAATGGCAACATGATCAATTCTTTGCGTTTTGAGTGTGTTTTCATAGCCAATCTCCTGTTTGATTCGCACTATGGCGCATATTATCATGTTCACGTTTGATACGGATCATTTGATCAACCATTTAAACGTAAGATTTGACATACAATGTTTAGTTGAGAGCTATAACAAAACCATATCGTGGATAGAAGCACAGATCTCGCACGCGTAAAGATGCCATCACTGTCTAAAAATAACCATGCAGCCCTTACAACTCGAAGATCCTTCTATAAACGCTTGTTTTAATTTAGGTGCCTATTGTTTTTTGGAACACTTGAACAAAATTTACTTGTACGAAATATCTACTTTGTTATAAATGATGATGCAGGATGGGCGGAGGTATGATGAATAAAAACATAGTTGTAATTAAATTTGGTACCAGTGTATTAACCGCTGGGAAAAAAACATTAAACAAACCTCGTATGGTTGAATTGGTGCGGCAGTGCGTACAGTTAAAAAATGCAGGGTATCAACTCGTGTTAGTTTCAAGTGGGGCTGTTGCCGCAGGTCGCTCGCAATTAACTAAGCAATGCGGTTCAACATTAAAAGAAAAACAGATGCTTGCCGCAATTGGACAGGGGCAGCTTATTCATATGTGGCAAACGTTGTTTTCCTTATATGATATTTCCGTAGCGCAAATGCTGCTTACACGCGCAGATGTTGAACATCGAGATCGATATTTAACAGCTAGAGATACACTAACGGAATTACTACATCACGATGTAGTGCCTATTATTAATGAAAACGATGCTGTGTCGACCGCTGAAATCACTGTGGGCGATAACGATAACTTATCTGCGATGGTGGCAATACTCGCTAATGCAAATAAGTTGATCTTGTTAACTGATCAATCTGGACTTTTTACAGCCGACCCTCGAAATTGCCCTGACGCACAATTGATTTCTGAGGTACATAAGGTGGATGATGAATTGCGCGCTTTGGCTGGAGGCAGTGGTAGTAGTCTAGGTACGGGGGGGATGGCAACGAAGCTGCAAGCCGCAGATATAGCTCAAAGAGCGGGAGTCGAAACGATTATCGCGAAAGGAAGTGAATGTGATGTTATTACTCAAGTGATAAATAATGACGCACCGAATACCACTTTCTTGCGTTTTAGTGCGCCTGTAGAGGGGCGCAAAAAATGGTTACTCTCTGCGCCAAAATCAACCGGTGCCTTGATCATTGATACCGGTGCCTGTGAGGCGCTCATTAATAATGGCGCAAGTTTGTTAGCCAAAGGGGTTATATCGAGTCAAGGGCAATTTAAAAGGGGAGATCTAGTGACTGTAAAGGATCAGAACGGCCGTATTATCGCGAAAGGTTTATGTGGTTTTTCAGATAGTGAGCTACGCGTGATTAAAGGGTGGCATAGCTCTCAAATTGAAGCGGAGTTAGGGTGTAAGTCATCTTATGAGGTACTTCATAGAGATGATATGGTTTTATTAGAATGTGTATTGTAGTGCGTAATTTACGTAGGGTGGTCTAAGCTATAAGCTCAAGAGTGTTTTGAGGCTTGAGATGAATACTGTCACACCGTGTGGTCATGAATTAACAACACGCTTGCTTGATCAAAAAAGCGAGTGTGCACTAGATAGCTGCTTTAATCGAGTGCTGAGTACCCTAACTCACGAGACGCAGGCGTGTGCGCTCTTTTTTAGTAAGCACTTTTCGCAGATACATACACCTGTGGTCGTTTTTAACTCGTTGGATGAGCCCCTCTCCGACGACACTATCGACCTGCATCTTGCTAAGTTAAAAAAACTCAAACCCAGTATTGAAGTACACCATTATCAAAAAATGAGTGTCTTTCCGGCAAAGTTTGAAAATAACCTACTGGGCTTTTTAGTAGTAAAAGCGACAAATAATGCGCTTAAACCTTTTGAAAACCTCATCGCGCATTTGTTAAATGTGTATGTAAAGCAGCTTTCTACGCTGCATTACGCGTGTATTGACCCACTTTCTCAGTTGTTAAACCGTCAAACCTTTGAAGAAAAAGTGTTGAGCGTGGTTGCCCGAGATAATCACGCAGCAATGCGACAAGGGTATGCTGAGCGGTCTTGGTACTTAGCGATGTTAGATATAGATAACTTTAAGTTGGTTAACGATACATACGGGCATGTGATTGGTGATGAAGTTATTTTGCTGGTGGCGCAGTTGTTAAAAAATAACTTTAGAGCTGAAGATTACGTATTTCGCTATGGTGGTGAAGAGTTTGCTGTGCTTTTTCCAAGCCAAAATGCGCAGACCGCGTTTGAAGGACTTGATAGGATCCGATCGCTCATCGCGGCAACGCGCTTTCCTCAGGTCGGTACTGTGACCGTGAGTGGGGGCTTTGTGACCTTGATTGATATTGGTCAAACTTCAGAGGCTGTGCACCAGGCTGATCAAGCCTTATATTACTCTAAGCAGCATGGACGTAATAAAATGACATATTTTAATGACTTAGATATTAAGCCGTTAGAGCTCAATCAGAGCGATATTGAATTGTTTTAGCTTGTGATATGATATACCCATTATAGATATGGGGAAAAATATGAAATTTGTACGTTGGTTACTTGGACGCATCATCTTATTACTTGATTTTATCTTCACTCCAAGCAGTAAAAAGCGCTCACCAGAGCAACAAAACATGCTTGATATGCAAACTGCGCAGTTTAAATTGTATCAATTTAAAGCCTGCCCTTTTTGCGTAAAGGTGCGTCGTGCGATAAAGCGTGAAGGGTTAAACATTGAAACGCGTGATGCAAAAGCAAATGATCAATATCGGCAAGAGTTAGCGGAGCAAGGGGGTAAAGTAAAAGTACCTTGTTTACGTATCGAGCAAAACAACAAAGTTACTTGGTTGTATGAATCGAGCGACATTGTCAGTTATCTGCAAAAACTTGATAACGCCGCATAAAGACTGCTCACAGAGCAATGAGAAAATTTGAGAATATGGGTTGGTATGCTAGCATACCAACCCATATTTTATTGTCTGATATTTAAGAGAATCCACATGACTATCCGTACTCGTGTAGCCCCGTCGCCGACGGGTGATCCGCATTTAGGCACCGCTTATATTGCGCTTTTTAATTACTGTTTTGCTAAGCAGCAAGGTGGTGAGTTTGTATTACGTATTGAAGATACGGACCAAGTGCGCAGCACCCCAGAATCAGAACAAGCGATTATGGATAGCTTACGTTGGTTAGGTTTAGAGTGGGATCATGGCCCGGATATTGGTGGCGAGTTTGGCCCATATCGCCAATCAGAGCGCAGCGAAATATACAAAAAATATGCACACCAGCTGGTTGAGCAAGGCAAAGCTTTTTATTGTTTTGCGACCTCTGAAGAGCTAGATCAAATGCGTGAAGAGCAAATGGCTGAAGGGTTGCGTCCAAAATATGATGGACGTGGTTTACTGCTAACTGAAGAGCAAATTAAAGCGAACTTAGACGAAGGTAAGCCTTATGTGATTCGTATGAAGATCCCAGCCGAAGGCACCTTTAAGTTTAATGACTATCTGCGTGATGAAATAGAGATCCCGTGGGAAAATGTCGACATGCAGGTGCTACTTAAAGCTGATGGATTCCCAACGTATTTCTTAGCGAATGTGGTTGATGATCACCATATGCAGATCAGTCATATTTTCCGCGGGGAAGAGTGGATCAACTCAGCCCCTAAGTTGCTGAAATTATACGAAGACTTTGGTTGGGAAGCGCCAGTGTTAGGTCACCTTCCATTGTTACGCAACCCTGATAAGTCTAAATTGTCGAAGCGTAAGAACCCCACTTCAATTAATTATTACAAAGAGATGGGTTTTTTACCTGAGGCTGTACTTAATTATCTTGGTCGTATGGGTTGGTCTATGCCTGATGAGCGTGAAAAATTCACGTTAGCAGAAATGATTGAACATTTTGACATGAAACGAGTTTCATTGGGTGGCCCGGTATTTGATGTTGATAAGTTAAGCTGGTTAAACGGCCTTTGGATCCGTGAAAACCTCACTGACGAACAACTTATTCAGCGTTTTGTGGATTGGAAGTTTAACGGTGAAACGCTAGCACGAATTTTACCTGAAGCGAAAGCGCGTATTAACACCTTGTCTGACTTGGTTGATTTGGCTGGTCACTTTGTAGGGGGGATCCCTGAATATGACCCTGCGTTGCTAACGGCGGGTAAAGCGGATGAAGAGGTTGTTCGTCAGGCGTTACAGTTCTTTATTTGGGAACTTGAAAGCTTACGTAGCTGGGAAAAAAGCGAAATTTTTGCGATTGCAAAATCAGTGTCTACGTTCCATGAATTAAAAATTAAAGACTTCTTAGAGCCAATCTTTGTGGCGGTTACAGGTAAAGCATCTTCAACTTCGGTATTGGATGCAATGGAAATCTTAGGCTCAGATCTGTCAAGAGCACGTTTACGTGTTGCGCTAGGGCATATTGGCGTATCGAAGAAACAAGCTAAAAAGCTTGAAAAAGCCTATAGAGATTACCCTGCTTCATAATTCAACTGATTGAATTTTATAATTAAAAAGCCACCTTAAATCTAGGTGGTTTTTTTTATGCTTAAATTTAAACAGATTCGACCTCTTATTGTAAATATTCTGATAACATGGCGCGGTTTTATAACTGATCAAAGAAAGAGTATATGTTAAGTCGTTTTTACCAAGAGCAAGGCGAGCACGTGGTGATCACCCGTGAACAAGGTAGTTTATTTGCAAAGCAAGTTGCAGATGATTTTAATCCATTGCATGACGTTGATGCTAAAAAGTTTTGTGTTCCTGGCGACTTACTTTTTTCTTTGGTTTTAGCCCGTTATGGGGTCAGTGAAAATATGCAGTTTTCATTTGTTGGCATGGTAGATGAATCGTCTTTATTGAGCTTTCCGCAAGGCAGTGACGCCTTTGATATTACCTCAAATGATAAAGTGATGATGTCGGTAAAACGAGAGGGCGAAGCGAACTTATGCCCAACGTTAATTGACAGTTTGACCAAGAACTATGTTGAGTTTTCTGGCACTGCATTTCCGCATGTTATTATTCCTTTAATGGCAGAGCAAGGGGTTATGATAAACCCTGCACGTCCTATGGTAATTTATGAATCAATGGCGATTCATTTAGATGATAAATCTATTTCTCAGGTGGAGCTAGCTGCTGATACACCGGAATTTAGCTACGAAGGTAAACGCGGTAAAATTATTTTACGCTTTAAGTTATTAAGTAACGGTCAGCAAGTTGGTCGGGGTGAAAAGCATATGTTGGTGTCAGGTATTCGTGAATACTGCCAAGATATGGTTGATGATTTAATTACATATTACAACAACAGAAAAGCCACACTATAAACGCACGTTGCCGTGAATATTGATAGTGACGCCTGATGCGGGCATCTGTTGCACGCATTTGTTATACTGCAGCCAATTTATTTGTCTGTGAGTCGTCACTATGTCATTCCAATCTTTGCAGTTAGCGCCTGAGCTTGATCAGGCCTTAGCGACACTGCAGTTTTCTGTCCCCACGCCAATACAACAGCAAAGCATTCCTCTGGTGCTTGAAGGGCATGATTTATTAGCAACAGCACAAACCGGTACGGGCAAAACTGCGGCTTTCATGTTGCCAATCTTACATCGCCTTTTAAAAGAACCTGAACACAATGGTAAGGTAAGGGCTTTAGTGTTGGCACCAACCAGAGAGCTTGCTCAGCAAGTTGCAGCTAATAGTGAAGCGTACGCTCAATACACAGGTTTAAAAGTCGCGTGTATTTACGGCGGGGCGAATATTAGTCCACAAGAGAAGGCACTCAAAGCAGGTGTTGATGTTGTTGTTGCAACTCCAGGTCGGTTACTTGATCACTTGCTAAAGGGGACTTTAAAATTAGACAAGGTATCTCACTTGGTCTTTGATGAAGCCGACCGTATGCTTGATATGGGGTTTATTGGTGAAATTAAGCGCATTATGCGTCATTTACCAGAACAAAGACAAACGCTGCTATTTTCAGCCACCCTCGATGAACAAGTACAAAAATTGGCGGCACAATGGCTTGCCAAGCCGCAGCGAGTGGGTGTAGATCCAGAGAATAGCGCAGCCGAAAAAGTAGAACAGCTATTTTATGCGGTCGATGATGATAGAAAGCGTGAGCTGATGTCACATCTTATCGGGAAGAATAATTGGCAGCAGGTGCTTATTTTTACTCGAACGAAAAATATGGCCGATGAATATGCCAAAGAACTGAATAAAGACGGCTTGCCAACCTTAGCCATTCATGGTGATAAATCGCAAGGTGCCCGCGATAAAGCGTTGGCACAATTTAAGTCAGGTAAAACGCGAGTACTGGTCGCGACTGATGTTGCCGCACGTGGGATAGATATTGTTGATTTAAACTATGTGATAAACGCACAGCTCCCCTTCGTTGCAGAAGATTATATCCATCGCATAGGGCGGACTGGGCGCGCAGGTAAAGCTGGGATGGCATTATCGTTGGTCAGCGTTGATGAGCAGTGGTTATTAGAAGAGCTTGAGGTGTTACTTGATGAACGCCTCACACCGCAATGGTTACAAGGTTATGAACCCGACTTAACGAAGGAGCCCAAAGATAACCGAAAAAACTCAGCGAAAGCACGTAAGCAACGCGATAAAAAACATATTTTAGGTAAGCGAGATCAGCGACGCCGTAAAAAATAAATGAGTTAACTCTGTATTAATGCGACAGGTTTGATGTTTTGTTGGTATGCTTATTAAGCAAGAGGCAACGGACATAGGCACACAAGAGACTGTCGCATGGATACTGATCCTGAGTTACTAGAACAGACTAAATCACAAGAGACGCTCGCGAAATGGCAAAAAACCATTGATTTAATGGCGCGAGTGTTTAATGCCCCCGCCGGGTTTATAGTACAAGCTCAACAAGATGGGTATTCTGTACTGGTCGCTAATCGTAATGAAAAGAACCCTTATTCAGCCGGTGGTGTTATTCCACTCGACACCAATATTTTTTGTAAAAAAGTGGTGTTAGATAATGCACCATTATATGAACGCCATGCGAGTACGAATCAGCGGTGGGATACAAACCCAGAGGTGAGTGAAGATGGGTTCGAATCGTATTTAGGGGTTCCTATTCGGTGGCCTGACGGTAGCGCATTTGGCACGTTATGCGTGATGGATTTTAAAATCACCGCGTATGATATTAATTTACAGGAATTAATAGAGCATCTACGAGATATGCTCGAAGATGATTTGATTTTAATTCACCGCTTTAGCCAAATGCGCCATATTGCCATGCTCGACCCCTTAACCAATATTTATAATCGACGTGCAGTTGTGACACTCGCGGAGCATAAACGTGATATTGCTCTTAAAATGCATATGTACTTTTACTGTATTTTTATTGACCTGAATGAGTTCAAGGCCGTAAATGATCAGTATGGTCACCCTGTTGGTGATAAAGTGTTAAATGGGTTAGCTACAGCTATAAAGGCGGTAAGTCGTGATGATGATTTAGCTGGGCGTATGGGCGGAGATGAGTTTTTAATGTTTGTTCAAGGGCCATCTGGTGACTGGGTAAATGATTTGATGCAACGTTTAACCACGGAATTTGAGCAATTGCTGTTAGCACAAAACCTACCTAATGTGGTGTTTAGCTATGGGCATGCTATGACCGACGATAAGTTTTTTGACTTACAACAATTAATTAGCCTAGCTGATAAAGCTATGTATCAAGCTAAGACTGAAAAGTCTTAACCCAATACACAAAAGCACGCTGCGTGTTATGCAATTTGCTTCTCAGCTAAGTTCAATTCCATAGTGGCCTTGAGTAAGCGGTAAAGGTTTATTGATGCATCTATTTCTTCTTTACGGTTGGTTAAGCTTTCAATATTCAGCCCTAAAGGGACATTCAATCGTGCGCAGCTTTGTAAGATTAAATCTAAGTTTTCACGACAAATGCGGATTGATTCACTCAACGGATTTTGTGAGTCAAGCATGCGCCACTTGGTTGCATCTGGCACCGAGATACCCAACCACTCCATAAATTCAAGCGTCTTTTGTCCGCCACAGGGCGTAAACGTTAAAATAATACGTTTAGGTGTATCGCCTTGTTGCTTGCAAGTTCTTGCGTAGCTGGTGATTAAGTCGATAGTTTCTTGGGGGTTATAGACTGCTTGAGATATAAAAAATTCACAGCCTTGCGCTGTTTTTTCAATTAAACGTTGCTGTTCGTTCTTTTTACTCGCGTGGCGCTCGGCAATCGTGACGCCCCCGAGAAAAAATGATTCTTGATGTGCAGCCAAGGCTTTATAGGCATCGGGTAAGCTTAATCGAATGTCGCCAGTAGAGGATGGACTGCCAACAAGGACTAGGTTATCTAATCCAAATTTGTCTTTTGTGTCGCTTAGCCACTCATTAAATTGTGACGCATCACGCTGTGCCACGCTTTTGTAGGTGATCACATCTAATTGAGATAACTCCCTAATGAGCTGGCTATATTCACATGGATCAACCGTATGTTTAAACGGGAAAGGGCGAGGGGCTTGTGTGCGACTACTTTCATCTTGAATATCATAGATAACGACACCGTCGTACTCTATTTCGTGTAAACGAGCCAGCAGCTTATTGGCAATGGTTTCTAATTGAGCTCTATCAGTACCTTGCTTTGGTGGGGTAGTACCAATCAAGTAAACGCCCTGATTTGGGTCTTGTATTTTGTCTTGCAGTGATAAAGCCATAATCCTCATTCCAGCCTAAAGTCGTTTTGATGGGTATAATATAGCAGCCATTTAGACGTCTAGATAGATTTTTTTATTGAAACTTACTCAACAACCATGAATTAGACGCATATTCTTAATTAGTCTACTGAAATTTATCGACATATTTTTTTACATAAATCTGCCTTTTTTGGGTATAACCCTTGTTAATTTACGGCATAATTGCATGGTTAAACTAGCCACCGCGCTAGTTAAAAAAATAATTTTTAAGGACACATATGAAATTTAAACTATTGGCAACCAGCCTAGCGGTAACACTCGCATTAACTGGCTGTGTAAGTAACAGTGCGAACAACAGTACACCTGTGGCTAGCGTAGCAAATGCCAGTGATAAAGTGTTTTCACAAGATTACCTAATTGAAGAGCTTGAGAATGGCTTACGAGTCATGGTGGTAAAAACGGATTACCCTGATGTGGTGTCATTACAGATCCCAGTATCTGTGGGCTCGCGTGATGAAGTAGAGGCAGGTAAAACCGGTTTTGCCCACTTCTTTGAACATATGATGTTTAAAGGATCTGAAAAGTACCCTCAAGAAGTGTACTCAGATATATTGAAAAACTCAGGTGTTGATAATCGCGCATATACAACCAATGATTTTACTAATTACTATTTGAGCTTTTCAAAAGAACATTTAAACAAAGTCCTTGAAATTGAAGCTGACATATTTCAAAACTTGTCATACACCGAAGAGCAGTTTCGTACTGAAGCTCTGACTGTAAAAGGCGAGTATTTAAAGAACAATGCAAACCCAGTGCGTAAGTTATTATCGGCGGTACGTAACGAGGCCTTCGATAAGCATACCTATAAACACACCACAATGGGCTTTTTCAAAGATATTGAAGCGATGCCAGATCAAATGGCGTATGGGCAAACCTTCTTTGAGCGCTTTTATAAACCAGAATATGTATCAATGGTGATTGTTGGTGACGTTGATCCACAAGAAACCATGAAAGCGGTCAAGCAGCATTGGGGGAATTGGAAAAAAGGTGACTTCAAAGCAGAGGTGCCTGTTGAGCCAAAACAAACTGAGGCAAAATATGTCCATGAGCAATTTGAAGGTATGCCTGGTCATTGGTTATTAGTTTCTTATAAAGGCACTTCATGGGTGCCAGAGAAGAAAGACCGAGCGGCGCTAGATCTGATCTCAGAGTTATACTTTGGTAAAAACTCAGCGTTGTATCAAGAGCTTGTTGTTGACAAACAAATCGCTAGTCAAATGTTCCCGTATAATGCAGAAACGAAAGATCCAGGGCTATTGCACGTATTTGTTAAAGTTGAAAAAGAGCAAGACTTAATAGTTGTACGAGATGCAATTAACCGCACTTATGCTAGTGCGCGCACTGAGTTGGTTGATGCTGATAAATTGGCTGCGTTAAAATCAAATAGAAAATATAGCTTTATTAATGGCCTTGATTCATCACAAGCGATAGCATCTACGCTTGCACGTTATATGCATTTTGAGCGTGATCCTGAAGTGATTAATCAATTATACCAATCGGCTGATTCAGTGACGCCAGAAGATATCCGCACTATCGCGAATGAATATTTTGTCGACAGTGGGCGTACGACAGTTACTATGTCAGATCTTGCTAAGGTATCAGGGTTCGAGCGTGAAGTTTCACTGAATACGCTGGTTACAGACTCAAAACAGCCAGTAGAACGTCACTTTAAGTTACTTGATAAAACCAATACCTCTCCACTTGTTGACGTGAACTTATTGTTTTATACAGGTGCCGCAGCTGATCCTGTTGGTAAAAAAGGGGTGGCAGCACTGACTGCGGCTATGCTTGCAAAAGGCGGCTCGCAAACTAAAACGTATAAAGAGATTCAAACGGCGCTTTACCCAATTGCAGGCAGTTTTAATTACCAAATTGATAAAGAAATGATTTCATTGCGCGGGCGTGTTCACAAAGATAATGCCCAGCAATGGTATGACTTAGTCAGTAGGCAACTACTTGACCCAGGTTTTAGAGAAGATGACTTTAAACGTTTGAAGAAAGAGTTGATAGACGGCATTAAAGCGGGCTTAAAATCGTCTAATGATGAAGAATTAGGTAAAGAGGTGCTTTATCATAAACTTTATCAAGGCCACCCATATGAAAGTTATAACTTTGGTGATTTGTCTGATTTAGATGCGTTAACGTTAGACGATGTGAAAGCTTTTTACCGCAGTGAGTTTACTCAGGCTAAATTAAATGTGGGGATCACTGGTGCGTTATCTGAAAAAGTAAAAGCTCAACTTCTAGATGATTTAGCAACGCTACCAAAAGGTGATGAAGCACGTTTGATGGTACCTGATGCGCCAATATTAACAGGTCGTCACGCTACAATTATCGAGAAAAATGCTAAATCTACCGCTGTGTCGTTTGGTTTCCCTATCGATACAATACGCAGTTCTAAAGATTGGACCGCATTGTGGCTAGTGCGATCATACTTTGGTGAGCACCGTAGTTCGAATAGCTTTTTGTATAAGCGCATTCGTCAAACTCGTGGTATGAACTATGGTGATTACGCATATATTGAATACTTCCCACGTGGTATGTTCCAAACAAAGCCTGATGCGAACTTAGGCCGTTCAGAGCAGATTTTCCAAATTTGGTTACGTCCTCTTCGTTCGAATAACGATGCTCACTTTGCAACACGCGTTGCACAATTTGAGCTAGATAAGTTAATTGAGCAAGGGATGACTGATAAAGACTTTAATGCGACGCGAAACTTCTTAAGTAATTACGTTCCGCAGCTAGTTGCAAGTCAAGATCGCCAATTAGGATATGCACTCGATAGTGAATATTACAACACGGAAAGCTTTGTTGAATATGTTCGTAAACAACTTTCCAATTTGACGGTGGAAGATGTCAATCGCGTGATATCTGACACACTACAAACTGACAATATGCATTATGTTTTCATCACTGGTGATGGTAAAGATATGGCACAGCGTTTGGCGTCGGAGCAAGTATCTTCGCTTAAATACAATACGAATAAGCCAGCATCGCTGATTAATGAAGACAAGCAGATTGAAAAGTATAAGCTTGCCATTCCATCAGGCAATATAACGGTGGAAGATGTAAAAACTGTTTTTGAATAATTAACAGCTTTACGTGATGCTTTAACGAGAAATGGCCATAATTAATTTATGGCCATTTTTATATTTGAGTGAAAAATTGTAATAAATGCTATTTATTACAATGAGATGCTAGATTCTCGTTATACGTGCTTTGTATCACATTAAGTACACCGATATGGTACATAGATAAAAGCGATAATATTGCTCTATACAGAGCAGTTTGTTATAAGTAATAGCGAGAAGGTTTGCAATAGCAGTAACATATCTTGTGTTAAGCCGTTAAAATCTGCAAGTATTAGCAA
Source organism: Pseudoalteromonas sp. MSK9-3 (assembly GCF_003590335.1). Taxonomy (GTDB): domain Bacteria; phylum Pseudomonadota; class Gammaproteobacteria; order Enterobacterales; family Alteromonadaceae; genus Pseudoalteromonas. The sequence goes on from NZ_MIET01000024.1 coordinate 242,126, forward strand.
TAGTTAGGTTTTCCTTATGCGTCATGAAATTTGGCACCAGCTTCAAAAAGAAGCAAAAGAATTAGTCAACGTCGAGCCTTTACTCGCAAGTCACGTTTATTCAAGTGTGCTAAATCATGAGTGTTTGGGTGCAGCATTGAGTTTTATCGTTGCTAACAAACTGGCTGATGCCGTGGTATCAGCGTTTACGATAAGAGAATTGTTCGATCAAGCGTTTGTCGATTGCGATAAAATGCTCACGCATGTAGCCCATGATATAAAAGCGGTTAAAGATCGCGACCCAGCGGCCGATAGTTACTTAACCGTAATTTTGAATCTGAAAGGTTTTCATGCGATACAAGCACATCGACTTGCCTACTGCCTATGGCGACAAAACAGAAAAGAATTGGCTCGGTTTATTCAAAGCCGTACATCCGAAGTATTTGGTGTTGACATCCATCCTGCTTGTAAAGTCGGTCATGGCATTATGCTTGATCATGCGACTGGTATAGTGATTGGTGAAACCGCCGTTATTGAAGATAATGTGTCGATTTTACAATCGGTCACGCTGGGTGGTACAGGTAATGAGCAAGGCGACCGTCACCCTAAAATCCGTGCCGGTGTACTCATTGGCGCAGGGGCGAAAGTACTTGGTAACATTGAAGTGGGAGAATGCGCGCGAATTGGTGCCGGTTCTGTCGTATTGAACCCTGTAGCACCGCATACCACGGTCGTTGGGATCCCTGCTAAAGTAGTGGGTAAACCAAACTGTCCTAATCCAGCTGAAAGCATGAACCAAAACTTCTTAGAAGATGAACCAAACTCGGTGAATGATTCTTACACGAGCGCCATGCTCTAGCTGTCATCAAAAGTCGCTCAGTTGGGCTGTTCATCACTTATGATGAGGGTTGCCCAACCAAACGTTTCTCTAAAAATAAATCAATGGGCTCAATTTATCTCTTTGGACTGTGCTTTAGGCACGAGCTGTGTGATCTGCGATGAAATTGTTCCATCATTTAATTGCGTTTGAATTACTTGCCCTTCTTGTAATTGAGAAATCGACTTTATGACTTTATTGTTCGTTTTTGTGATGCTGTAACCACGCGCTAATACACTCAATGGGCTCACACTATTTAACGTTGCAGCCAAGAACGCTAATTTATTTTGACGGGCGTTAGCGTGTTGTTTTTGCAGCTGGCTTAATTGCAACGTTAATTGATTGAGGCGCTGCTTAGCCTGTGTAATACGACCATTAGGATGCTGGTGGCTTAACTTTTGTTCTAATAACGACATGCGACTTTGCAAAAGGTGATGACGCTGATCAAAGGCGCGCTGCAAACGCAGTGACAGTTCGTCAATACGCTGTGATTGCTGCATTAGTTGGTTCTTAGGGTGTTGCAGCCTCAAGCGTTGTGTGAGGTTTTGTGTACGCTGCTTGGCGTAATTAATCTGGTTATTAGTGGCTTTTTTAAGTTGTCGCTTTTTATTAGCGATTAAGTCAATTAAGACATCTTGTTCTGAACTTACGAGTTCAGCCGCCGCAGACGGTGTTGCTGCTCTTAAGTCGGCAGTATAGTCTGATATAGTCGTATCTATTTCATGGCCTACCGCACTAATGATAGGTAAGTTGCTGGCGAAAATAGCCCGTGCGAGTAATTCTTCATTGAAACACCATAGATCCTCAAGAGAGCCCCCACCTCGACCAATAATTAACACGTCTACTTCGTTACGTTGGTTAGCCAGCTGTAACTTTTCGATGAGTTGGAAATGCGCGTCTTTGCCTTGCACTTGGGCTGGATAAATAATCACTTCAAGTTGGGGCGCACGGCGTTGTAATATGGATAAGATATCTTTTACCGCAGCACCCGTCGCAGAGGTAATGATCCCTACTTTGTTGATATGTGCTGGCAATGGTTTCTTATGGGCACTGCCAAAAAGCCCTTCGGCTGCGAGCTTTAGCTTGAGTGCGTCGTATTGCTGTTTAAGTAACCCTTCGCCAGCTGCTTCCATGTGTTCGACTATGACTTGATAATCACCCCTTGGTTCATAGACAGAGATGCGAGCTCGCAGTGTGACCTGTGCGCCATTCACCGGGCGGTAGCTACAATTACGATTATTTCCTCGCCACATTGCAGCTTTTACTTGGGCTTTTTCATCTTTAAGTGAAAAGTACCAATGACCAGACGCAGGCGCAACAAAATTTGAAATTTCTCCAGTTAACTGAATTTGGGCGAAACCTTGCTCTAAAATAGCTCGGATCTCTTTGTTTAATCTAGAAACTGTATAAATATGTTGGGGTATAGTACTGCGTGATTGATAGCTCAATTTAGTCTCTCCAAGTGCCATTGCGGTGTACTTTATCACATTTTTTGATAATATTTATTTACTCGCATGGGGAACGCTGATAAAATTTGCACGCAATTCCTTATACTCAGTTCCACGTGAGAGAAATCGCAAACATGCTAAGAATTGCCAAAGAAGCCCTAACCTTTGATGATGTGCTATTAGTTCCAGCACACTCTACTGTTTTACCTCATACTGCAAATCTATCGACGCGTTTAACGCGTGGTATTGAATTGAACTTACCCCTTGTATCAGCCTCTATGGATACTGTTACTGAAGCGCGTTTAGCGATTGCGTTAGCGCAAGAAGGTGGTATTGGTTTTATTCATAAGAATATGACGATTGAAGAGCAAGCTCGCAATGTACGTAAAGTTAAAACGTATGAAGCGGGGATTGTTTCTTTCCCTGTTACTGTGACTGCAGATTTAACTATTGAAGATGCACTGGTACTTGCTGAAGAAAAAGGCTTCTCAGGTTTTCCTGTGACGGGTGCCGATAATCAGCTTGAAGGGATTGTGACGAGTCGTGATATGCGTTTCGAAACAAAACTAGACCAGCCTGTTTCAACCGTAATGACGAAAAAAGATAAGTTAGTGACGGTGAAAGAAGGCGCATGTCGTGAAGAGATTCTTGGCTTGATGCATGAGCACCGAATCGAAAAGATTTTGGTTGTTGATGATGCATTTAAGCTTAAAGGCATGATCACGGTTAAAGATTATCAAAAAGCCCAAGAAAAGCCGAATGCATGTAAAGATGAGCGTGGCCGTCTTCGTGTTGGTGCTGCTGTAGGTGTTGGTGCGGGTACTGATGAGCGTATCGCTGCATTGGTTGATGCAGGTGTTGATGTATTACTTATCGATACTTCTCATGGTCACTCACAAGGTGTACTTGACCGAGTTAAAGAAACGCGTACTGCATTTCCTGATTTACAAATCGTAGCGGGTAACGTTGCAACAGCTGAAGGTGCGATTGCCCTTGCTGATGCCGGTGTTGACGCGGTTAAAGTGGGTATTGGCCCAGGATCAATTTGTACAACACGTATCGTAACAGGTTGTGGTGTACCACAGATCACGGCTATTTCTGACGCAGTTGAAGGTCTTAAAGGTCGCGATATTCCTGTTATTGCTGACGGCGGTATTCGTTTCTCAGGCGATGTTGTTAAAGCATTGGTTGCAGGTGCGTCGTGCGTTATGGTGGGATCAATGCTGGCGGGTACTGAAGAGTCTCCAGGTGAAGTTGAACTTTATCAAGGCCGTTACTACAAATCATACCGTGGTATGGGGTCATTAGGCGCTATGAACCAAAAAGAGGGTTCGTCAGACCGTTACTTCCAAAACTCTAAGCAAGCTGAAAAGTTAGTGCCAGAAGGCATTGAAGGCCGTGTTGCTTATAAAGGACCTATTGCGACTATTATTCACCAACAAGTTGGTGGTATTCGCAGTGCTATGGGCCTAACAGGCTGTGCTGATATTTTTGAACTAAATACTAAACCACAGTTTGTGCGTGTTACATCTGCTGGTATGGGTGAGTCGCACGTTCATGATGTGCAGATCACCAAAGAAGCGCCTAACTACAGAATGGGCTAACACACTGAAATTCAGCGTGTTTAAATGGGCTAGCATATGCTAGCCCTTCTTAATTTTAAGTAAAGTTCGTTTTTGTGCTTTACTAAATTGATACCAATATAGCGAAGTTAACTCAGAGTAGTTTATTTCGGTTGGTGTGAGTCGTTTCCTAACTACGAGATTATCAATGAGCAAAGACATCCATGATTCCCGCATTTTGATTTTAGACTTCGGTTCACAGTACACGCAGCTAATTGCGCGTCGTGTTCGTGAAATCGGTGTTTATTGTGAGCTATGGGCTTGGGACGTGACCGAAGAGCAGATCCGTGAATTTAATCCGCAAGGTATTATTTTATCGGGTGGCCCAGAGTCAACAACTGAAGATAATAGTCCAAGAGCACCTGAGTACGTATTTAACGCTGGCGTGCCAGTATTAGGCGTATGTTACGGCATGCAAACAATGGCGATGCAGCTTGGTGGCTTAGTTGAAAGCTCTGACAAAAAAGAGTTTGGTTATGCCCGTGTTGAGAAAGTGGGTGACTGTAAGTTATTTGATCAAATTCAAGATCACATTGAAGACGGCACTGACTTTTTAGATGTGTGGATGAGCCACGGCGATAAAGTGATTTCAATTCCTGATACATTTACGACGACAGCGCGCACCGATACGTGCCCTCATGCGGCGATGTCTTGGGAAGAAAAGCGCTTCTATGGTGTGCAATTCCACCCAGAAGTGACACACACGCAGCAAGGCTTGCGTTTATTAGAGCGTTTTGCAATCGACATTTGTGGTTGTGAGAAGTTGTGGACGCCAGCACAAATCATTGATGATGCGATCGCGCGTATTAAAGAAAAAGTAGGGGATGACGAAGTTATCCTTGGCTTATCAGGTGGTGTTGATTCATCAGTAGTTGCGATGCTGATTAACCGTGCGATTGGCGATAAACTTACCTGTGTATTTGTTGATAACGGTTTACTTCGTTTAAACGAAGGTCAACAAGTCATGGATATGTTTGGTGATAAGTTTGGTTTGAATATCATCAAAGTAGATGCTGAAGCCCAGTTTTTGAAAGATCTTGAAGGGTTATCAGATCCTGAAGATAAGCGTAAAGCAATTGGCCATACTTTCATTGATATTTTTGACGAAGAGTCGAAGAAATTAGTGAATGCTAAATGGCTGGCACAAGGGACGATTTATCCTGACGTGATTGAATCGGCAGCCTCTGCAACAGGTAAAGCGCATGTCATCAAGTCACACCATAACGTAGGTGGCTTGCCAGATGATATGGAAATGGGGCTTGTTGAGCCATTACGTGAATTGTTTAAAGATGAAGTACGTAAGATTGGTCTAGAGCTCGGCTTACCTTACGATATGCTTTATCGTCATCCATTCCCAGGGCCAGGTCTAGGTGTACGTGTACTTGGTGAGATCAAGAAAGAGTACTGTGACTTGCTACGTCGCGCAGACGCTATCTTTATTGAAGAGCTGCATAAAGCTGACCTTTATCATAAAGTGTCTCAAGCGTTTACGGTATTCCTACCAGTGAAATCAGTAGGGGTGATGGGTGATGCACGTAAGTATGATTGGGTTGTATCATTACGCTGTGTAGAAACCATTGATTTCATGACTGCGCGTTGGTCACACTTGCCATACGACTTTTTAGGGTTAGTATCGAACCGTATCATTAATGAAATTGATGGTATTTCGCGTGTTGTTTACGATATTTCAGGTAAACCACCAGCAACTATCGAGTGGGAATAACTACGTATTAGTGACTTAGTTTACTAATATTAAAGGCGAATATGTTAAATATTCGCCTTTTTGTTTATTTAAAAGGCAGTTGAACGGTATTTTATAAAATAACGCTTTACCTTTTATAAAACATCTCTATAATTCGTCGTCATTGCAGGGGCGTAGTTCCAATTGGTAGAACAGCGGTCTCCAAAACCGATGGTTGCGGGTTCGAGTCCTGCCGCCCCTGCCACTTCCTTTTTTACTTCATATTTTATATTCTTAGCAACACTCAGTATTATAAAATCGTAGGTTTTTATGCACCCATTGCATGCCGATATTTTAGATGTCTCCCCTTTGGTATTAAAACACACTCATACTGCGTCAACCTCAGATCAGGCTAATGTATACATTGAGCTAAGTCCGCAAATGGCCATCGATATCGGATTGGTTAATACACACCTTGATTTAAATGGTGTGCAACAGGGGCATGATGTGGCGGTTAATGGCCAAGGGCTAATATTGCCTTCAGGGCAATTAAACCCAGAACAGAAACGCCAATTATGGAAACTGTTAAGTGAATACTAATATTAAGCACGACATACTCGCTCAGCTACCTGTGTGTGAATTTATGGCAATAGAAATCGCATGCCATGCCTTTCCTTGGACACAAAAAACGATGGAAGGCTGTTTAGCTGGACGCTACTTTAATGGTGCATTGTATGTAGATGAGCAACTTGCGGGTTTTTATGTAGGTGAGCGAGCTGGGCCCGATAACACCTTAATGGATATTTGTATTGCACCTGAGTTTCAAGGGAATGGCTTAGCGAAAGCCTTGTTACAAGATTTTGTGACGCGCAGTGAGATAATGTCTGCTGAAAACTTGTTTTTAGAAGTGAGGGCATCGAATAAAGCCGCTATTGGTCTGTATGAGCAAGCTGGGTTTATTGAGTCAGGTATTCGTAAAAATTACTACCCGAGTCATGACGGCAAAGAAGATGCGATATTAATGGCATTAGCTCTGTGCTTTATGGGCGGCAGCTAACCTAGATACTGGTGCACCATATAGTCCAATAGAAAAGCATCACCATCTAACTATGCTTATTTAGTTCGCAACTTTCAGTGGCTGTTGATTGGTGAGTGTGTATTTAATTGCCTCAGTCAGATTCAATAACGCATATTGCCACTGGGCTTTATTATTGGTTCGAAGACTCTGTTCTAAATCATCTGCAGCACTATGTACGTTCATAAAGCCAAAACATCCAGCACTGCCTTTTAAGCTATGAGCGAGCGCCCTGAGAGATTCCCATTCCTGATTATCGTAGTACGTTTGTAGCTGAATAAGGTAGTCAGGCAGCTTTTCGATATAGTTTTGGCTGATCTGCATAAACTTTTCACTTTGAAGTAAAGAGTCCCATTGCGACTGGCTGGCGTCTTCAATTTGCAAATGTTCCAGTAAGACCGATCCTAACTCTGCTTTATCAATAGGCTTACCTAGGGTTGCATCACACCCTGCTGCGAGATAGGTATCAACATCTTGCTTCATAACATTCGCTGTAAGAGCAATAATAGGGCCATCATAAGCCGCATGACGGAGCATTTCGGTGGCTTCTAAGCCACCCATTACCGGCATTTGCATATCCATTAATATCAGTTGGTAATCGTTTACGAGTGCCTTTTCTACAGCTTCAGCGCCATTGTTCGCGATATCTGGCGTGATCCCCCATGCTTGTAATAGCAGTGTAACCAAGACTTGGTTATCAGTGTTATCTTCTGCCAGCAATATATGCGCATCTAGATGAGTGTTTGCTAACTCTTCAGACACATTGGGCTCAGGTAGTGCTGCAGATAGCTCATAAGCAAGTTCATACTCGCTGTTTTGATAGTTACCAGCGATGCTAATGGTGAATCGGCTGCCAATACCTTGCTCACTATTTACCTCAACATCTCCGCCAAGCAGTTGTGCCAGATTTTTTGAGATACATAACCCAAGCCCTGTCCCCCCAAAGCGGCGCGTGGTGGTGCTATCTGCCTGTTCAAAAGGTTTAAATACGCGGTCTATTTCAGCTTCAGACATACCAATGCCGGTGTCTTCTACAACAAACTGAAATTGTTGTAATGTTTCATTGAACGAGACTTTGATCTTAATGCCACCGAACTCGGTAAACTTCACTGCATTCGTCGCGATGTTTAATAAAATCTGTTTTAAACGGGTAATATCGCTATTCATGGTTCGTGGAAGCGGGAACTGGTATTCAACAGCAAATGATAAGAGCTTTTCTTGTGCCATAGGCGCCATGATTGAATTAATATCATCTAGCAGGGGCTGGAGTTTTAATTCATTTTTTTCGACGGCCAGCTTTTCGGCTTCGATTTTTGATAGATCGAGAATGTTGTTGATGAGTTCTAATAGGTGCTTTGAATTACGCAGCACAGTATCTAAGTGGTGACGCGTACCTTGTGCATCAGGGTTGTGCAACAGTTGCTCTGTAAAGCCCATGATTGCTGTAAGCGGCGTGCGTATTTCATGGCTCATATTTGCCAAAAAGCGGCTTTTCAATTCATTGGCTTGCTTTGCTTGCGTGATAGCCATACCCAGTTGCTTATTCATTTCTTCTAGAGCACGGGTTCGGTTGTCTACCTTTTCTTCTAAGTGATGTTTATACTCTTCTAATTCACCCTGAAAGTCTCTTATTTGCTTAACCATGTGATTGAAGTCATGAAATAACGTGCCTACTTCATCATTACCTTGTGTGGGTAGATATACGGATAAATCACCGTCACCGACTCTATGACTCGCTTCACCCAATAACTCTATCGGGTTTAATAGTAAGTTGCGCACGACGATAAAAATTAAAATGGGTAATATAATGACTGACAAAATCACAATCAGCGCAGTGATCAGGCTGATGGCTTTACCTGAGTGGTATAACAAAGACTTAGGGATCGTTGATAAGTAATAATAACCACCACTTAGCTGTACGGCGTAGAGCATCCGCTCGATGTTATCTATACTATTGAGGTTAATAGCGTTAAGCGTGCCTTTGTCTGCTACATCATGAATTTGCTCTATTTCATCTGGCGATAGGTAACTACCAAAAAGTTGCTTGTCTGAGCTAAATAAAATCTCACCGCCATCGGTCACTAATAAGTTCAGGGTATTATCGTAGGCAGCTTCAAAAATGCTGGAGTTAATAATAGAAGGATCAACTTTAACGATGATATAGCCTTGTTGATTAGGCTGTCTAAGTTGTAGGTTAACGCCATAAATGCGCTGTACAAAATATAAGTGCGTCGTGCCTTTTTCTGTAGCAACCATGAACTGTTGCTGTCTTAAATTATTATTGATCATTTGACTATAAAACGGGTAATTCTGTGGTGCTTTATTCAAATTATTTGCGTGATAGGCCTGACTTTTACCTGCAGGGTCAATCAAGTTAATGCTTAAAATGTCAGGGTAAGCCTCACTGTAACTGGCAAATACATCAACAAGGGCACTGAGTCGAGACGTACTTGATACATCATAAAAGCTATTGTGATTCAGAAAGTCCATTAATACAGGCGAGTTTGAGAGTAATTTTGTCGTAGACTGGTATATCTCAATGTAGTTAAACATTTTTTGCTGTTGCTGCTCAACAAAGCGACTCACGGTGAGCTTGGCCTGCTTTTGAGTTGAACTCGTTACATTAGTGAGAGTAAAACCACCAAGAAACAACAAGGGTAATATCACCAAGGGGGTGATATACCATAATAGCTTAATACTCAACTTACTTGTTTTCATGGTGTTACATAGATATCCATATGATTGATCAGTATAAGAGATCATTATTGGTTTACGACATTCTAATCCTAAGCCAATGCAGCATGTTTCACAAGAAAACGCGTTAGAGTAAGGTTAAATTGGTGTCTATTTTATGAAGTTTCTATGATAACAGTGGTATGTATACCAATAGTATTAAATGAATAGCTTGCTATGAGGTAATTTAAGTCAGTTATATCATATTGATATGATAGAGCTTTGAGTTGGGTAAAAGAGCTAAAACAGTAAAAGAATGTGCCCCAGCGTCGCGGATGCTGATGTCAGCCCTTGAACCCTAAGGTTCAAGGCGGAACGCAACAGCTTACCGTAGGCTTCTCGGTACATGCCGAGCTTGCACAATAGTAAGCAAACTACGTCCCTAAATAAAGTTTATCGGCTCAGGGACTTAATCTGCTGTCCAACGCGCTAGGGAACCCAAACAGTATATAAAACATCTGCGTGAGTAGAAACCATAAATATAAAATACTTATTCGTTTGCTGTTAATTTAGGCTGTGTCGCTAGTTTAGTAAACGGTGCGTTTGATTTTTAAGCTAGCACATACAATTGCTTGGAGTTGCTATACTTCGAGTGGTAGCATTAACCCACTAAATTGTGAGTGTAAGAAATACTGATGAGCGAATTAAAAGATTATACCCAAGCCCAATTGGTGCTAGAAAAAAACGACATTTATGTAGCCCCTGCTGAAGTACATGGTGCCATCAGTGGTTTATTGGCTTGCGGACTGAATATAGAAGCAAAAGAATACTTAGGTTTACTGAGTGATGTGTTCAATGAAGGGCAAAACTTTAGTGAAGAGCTAAAGCAGTTCTTTGCCGATATGTACAAACATGTCATTGAGCATTTTAATGAAAGTGAATTTCAGTTTGACCTTTTTCTCCCTAGTGAAGATGAGTCATTGCTAGATCAAGCCAATGCACTGGTTGCTTGGGTGTCTGGTTTTTTACTTGGTTTTGGCTTAAAGCAAAAAGACTATGGCAAGTTGTCGGCTGACGTAAAAGAGGTGATCAGTGACTTCACTGAGATCACTAAGCTTGATACGCACTTTGATGACAGTGAAGAAGATCAGCAAGCTTTACATGAAATTGTTGAGTATATTCGGGTCTCTGCTTTGTTATGTTTCGCAGAGATGGGAAAAGAACCTGACGCCAGTACAACCTCAAAGACACTACACTAATGATCACAATACAAGAATTCTTAGAACGCCGTACCCGAGTACTGGCACAATTAGATAATGACTCAGTAGCGATTATTCCAGCCGCTGTTGAATTAACGCGAAGCCGAGATACAGAATACGCATTTCGACAAGATAGCGACTTTTTTTACTTAACGGGCTTCAACGAGCCAGATGCCGTATTGGTGTTAAGTAAGGATAAACAAGGCAAAGGGGTAAGTAGCTTATTTTGCCGAAACAAAGACAAAGTTGCTGAAATTTGGCATGGTCGAAGAATGGGCTTTGAGCGCGCAAAAACAAACTTGCTGCTTGATGAGACATACCCATTAAGCGAGCTCGATGAAGAGTTACTCCATTTGGTAAATGGTCATCGGGTATTGTATTTTGGTCAAGGCACGTATGCGGCGTTTGACGATAAAATATGGTCTTTGATGAACACACTCCGTGGCGCGCCTAAAAAAGGCTATCGAGCACCTGAGATCATTAAAGATATTCGCCCAATACTACACGAAATGCGCTTATTTAAATCGGAAGCTGAAATTGCCGTGATGCGCAAAGCCGCACAAATTAGTTGCAATGCGCATAAGCGTGCGATGCGTTTTGCCTCAGCTGAGGCGACTGAATATCAACTTGAGGCGGAAATTCATCATCATTACGCTATGAATGGCGCACGTCATCCAGCTTACGGCACCATTGTTGGCTCGGGTAATAACGCCAATATTTTACATTACACAGAAAATAGCGATGACTTGCATAGTGGTGATTTAGTACTTATTGATTCAGGTTGTGAACTAGAAGGGTATGCCGCTGATATTACCAGAACGTTCCCTGTATCTGGTCAATTTAGTGAATCACAAAAAGTCGTGTATGAACTGGTATTAGCGGCACAAGAAGCGGCATTTAAACACGTCAAACCCGGCGGTACTTTAGTCAAAGCAAATCTAGCGGCAATGAAAGTAATGACCCAAGGTTTGATCGACCTTGGAATTTTAGCGGGTGATTTAGATACACTGGTTGATAAGCAGGCATGCAAAGCTTTTTATATGCATGGCTTAGGTCATTGGTTGGGGCTTGATGTACATGATGTGGGTGAATACAAGCAGGATGAAGCAGACCGAGCTTTTGAGCCAGGTATGGTTCTGACTATTGAGCCAGGGTTGTATTTCGATGAAGATGCTGAAATTCCTGAGCAATATAAAGGAATTGGCATTCGCATTGAAGATGACTTATTGGTTACCAGCGATGGCTTTGAAAACTTAACTGCCGGTGTCCCAAAATCAATTATTGAAATAGAAGCCCTCATGCAACAGTAGGAGAGTCGGTTGCAACAGTTTGATGTATTAATTGTCGGTGGCGGTATGGCGGGAGCCACCGCTGCCTTGGCAATCAAAAAACAGTGTCCCACTTACCAAATTGCTGTGATTGAAGCATTTGCTTTAAATGATCATGCTCATCCGAGCTTTGATGATCGCAGTATTGCACTCGCACAACAGTCGGCGTCATATTTGATGAAGCTCGGGCTATTTAATCCTCAATGGTCTTTTACACAGGCAATTCATCAAGTACATGTGTCTGACAGAGGCCATTTTGGAAAAACTGATATAGATCATCAGGATTATAACTGTGATGCGTTAGGCTATGTGGTAGAGGTTAATCAATATGGGCATGAGTTACACCAACAACTGAAAAAATCGGATATTACGTTATTTTGCCCAACAACGGTGTGTGCACTCGAACAGCAACCGGAGCAGATCACGCTGACACTGTCTACTGATGAGGTGTTGGTTGGTAAGTTATTGGTTGTGGCTGATGGGGCTAAATCTCCCACTCGCGAGTTATTAAAATTGGGCTTTGAAAGCACGCAGTATGAACAAGGTGCATTAATTGCAAACATTGAAGTTGCGGGTGGTCACAACGGTCAAGCGTTTGAACGATTTACCGAACATGGGCCAATGGCTTTATTGCCGATGAGCCAAAACCGCTACTCACTCGTATGGTGTATGGAGAATAATCAGCTGCACGAGTATCAAAATATGAAAAGTGAGCAGTTTGTTGAAGCACTGCAAACAGCCTTTGGTTTTCGAGCTGGATTATTTACTCAAGTAGGAAGCCGAACATCGTATCCATTGGTACTTGGCAAAGTAGAGCAGTTAGCACATCATCGCTGCGTTATTATTGGGAATGCAGCACATGCCATTCACCCTATTGCGGGCCAAGGCTTTAATTTAGGTGTACGAGATATTCAGCAGCTGGTGTCATTAATGGCAAGCGGGCCACTCGACGGATTGGGCGATTTCTCTTTTACTCGAGCATATGCAAAAGCCAGAGAGGCAGACATAAAGCAAGTGATGACATTAACAGATACCTTAGTTCGGCTTTTTTCAAATAGCTCGCGTATTTTTGCTTTGGGGCGTAGTTGTGGTTTGCTGGCAATGGCGTTGTCGACACGGTTAAAAAGTCCATTAGCAAAACAATTGATGGGTCATGTGATCAAAGGAAGTAAGTAATGCAACAAGCGCAAGTATGTATTGTGGGTGGTGGTGCCGTAGGGTTAACTCTGGCGCTTGGCCTTGCAAAGGCTGATATAAATGTGTTGGTTATCGATAGTAATGGGGCACCTCAGCCGCTGGCAGCGCAATTTGCCAATAGAGTGAGTGCGATTAGCTTAGCCAGCCAAACTCAGTTTGAGCAGTTAGGTGTGTGGCAAGATATTGTTTCACAGCGTGCTACCCCTTATACCCATATGGATGTGCGCGATCAGGATAGTTTTGGTAAAATAGCATTTAATAATGTGGAGTTAGATTTACCAGAGTTGGGGCATATCGTTGAAAACGATGCGATCCGTTACGCATTATTTACCGCGCTTCAGCAACTCGATAATGTGACATTGTGTTTTGACACGCGTTATCAAACCATTCATCAGACTGAAACTGATGTATTAATAACGCTTGAGTCTGGCATACCTGTGATGGCTAAATTACTGGTAGCCGCTGATGGAGCAAATTCAGCGATACGTACTCAGTTTAAAATGCCACTGACATTTTGGGATTATGACCATCATGCTATTGTCGCGACTGTTAAAACCCAATTACCACATGATGCGACTGCTCGACAGATATTTTTAGATACTGGGCCTTTGGCATTTTTACCTCTGCAAGATGAACACCATCATTCAATCGTTTGGTCTACCTCACCTGAAGAAGCAAAGCGTTTAATGGCGTTACCTGACATTGAATTTAACAAAGCGCTTAATGTTGCGATTGATGGACAATGTGGTTTGTGTGAAGTAGCCGATGATAGAGCGGTATTTCCCCTAAAAATGCGTTACGCTCAGCAATGGCTTAATGGCAAAATTGTATTGATGGGTGATGCAGCACACACGATTCATCCATTAGCGGGCCTTGGCATGAACCTTGGGTTAAAAGACGCAGAAGCATTGATTGAACAGTTAAGTAAAGAAGGCGAATTTGCCACGACGCGCGCTCTTCGCGAATATGAGCGAAGCCGTAAGCTTGATGCTCAAAAGCACATTGCCATGATGCAAGGCTTGAAAGAGTTATTTGAAGGTTCAAATCCCGTTAAAAAGTTGATCCGTGGAGTTGGGCTGAGCTTGGTTGATAACTTAGGTCCGATCAAGACTTTATTTGCAAAAGAAGCGGTAGGTAAGTAGGGCATGACACCTAAACTTCGTCTTCCTGAATTTGCTCCCTAAATTTTATCTCCCTGAACTGGACTCTTACACTCCGTCTCCCTGAACTTGATTCAGGGTCCATTAGTTTGACCCCCGGGTTTACGTTTTACATGGATCCTGACCTTCGTCAGGAAGACGGCGGGTGTTGTGGTTTGACGCCTATACTTCGTATTCCTGAATTTGACTTTTAAACTTCGTCACCCTGAACTTGACTCTTACACTTCGTCTCCCTGAACTTGATTCAGGGTCCATTAGTTTGACCCCCGGGTTTACGTTTTACATGGATCCTGACCTTGATCAGGAAGACGGCGGTGTTGGGATTTGACGTCTAAACTTCGTATTCCTGAATTTGCTCCCTAAATTTTATCTCCCTGAACTGGACTCTTACACTCCGTCTCCCTGAACTTGATTCAGGGCCCGTTGGTTTGACCCCCGCGTTTAGGTTTTACATGGATCCTGACCTTCGTCAGGAAGACGGCGGGTGTTGTGGTTTGACTCTTAAACTTCGTCTCTGAACTTGACGCTTAAATTTTGTCTCCCTGAACTTGATTCAGGGTCCATTGGCTTGAGGTCTGAGTTTATGTTTTACATGGATCCTGACCTTCGTCAGGAAGACGGTGGGTGTTGGGGTTGGCGCCTATACTTCGTATTCCTGAATTTGACTTTTAAACTTCATCTCCCTGAACTTGATTCAGGGTCCATTGAGTTAGGCGCTAGCTTCTAGAGCTATATCCTACATATTTAACTTAATCGCAGGGCAATAAACTCCGCTAACTTATCGACGGCATGCACAGACTCAGCAGAGTTTTTGACTAAGCAGATCCCAATGTCGCCGAGTTCTGGTAAATGTTTAGTGCTGGTTTGATAGTTAAGTTCATTGGGTACCGTGCTTTTTGCAAGTACCGTCACGCCTAGTCCTTCTTTTAATGCAGCGGTCAACCCTGTTAAGTCGGCATTACTATATATAACACGGTGTTTAATGCCCGCTTGTTGTAGTGCTTCAATGGCACGGCGGCGATAAATACACCCTTCTGGCGCGGTAACTAAGGTAACGACCTGCGTGCTATCTTTGACCAAAGACAGGTCGCCAACCCACACTAACTGATCTTGCATAAACACAGGGAATTGCTCTGATCCAGTTTGCTCATTTAATGCTAACACGAGATCAAATTGATCTTGGCGAGATACTGAAAGCAAGTGTTTACTCAAGCGAGATTTAACTTCAAGCGATACATCAGGGTACAAAGCAACAAAGTCGCCAATGATTGAAGGCAGTATACGGGCAGCAAATTCACTGGGTATACCTAAACGGACTTTACCTGTAACGCTCTCGGAAGTGAATTGCTGTAAAATCGCGTCATTATGCTGCAGCATTTGTTTTGCAAGTGGCAGTAATAACTCACCGTATTGATTTAAAACTTGGCGCTGGCCTTGCTTTTTAAACAGCTTACAATTGAGCATATCTTCAAGGCGCTTAATTTGTAAAGAGACTGCCGGTTGCGATAAACCCAGTCGTTCTCCCGCTTTTGCAAAGCCACCCACTTCAACCACGGTGACTAATGTACGCAGTCCATCAATAGATAAGTTCTTCATATTAATAAATACAATTTAATCTAGCTGTTTATATAAGTATTATTTATCAATTGATAAAAAATTACAATTTGTTGTTGCTTATCAGCCCTCATATACTCGCAGTCAATGAAAATTTATTTAAGGTGTAGCAATGACTTTTGCTCCTACAATGTTTGCTAAACATCGCCAAGGCACAGCGCCTGCAGCCAATAGCATGGTTGCTACACATAACCTAGTGATTTTAGATTTTAGTGGTTTTGAAACCACGCCATTTTTAAATCAAGTACTAGGGCTTAACTTAAACAAATTGATGGCCCCGGGACTGGGCGTCAAAGGTCAATTAGTAAGTGGTGAATATTTTGCCGTTTATTACTTTAGCGAAACGGCCTATCGCTTTGTTGTTGATGTGGAGTCGGTTGCATCATTTAAAGCTTTAATCACTCAGCATGAACATGACTATGATATTGAGCTGGTGGTGCGTGACGACTTAAATGTAAACACGCTCAGTGGTCAGCAAGCATTTGACACCTTGGTGAGCAGCTTTGAACTAACGCCGGGTCTTCGTATATCTGACGAGCAAGCGTGCTATGGCCGACAAAGTGGTGAGGTGTTTGTCACTTCATTACTGCAAAGCGGCGAACAGCAATATCAGCTTATTGCGCTAAAACCAACACTTGAAAAGTGGCAAGGCGTATTGCAGCAACAAGGCTTTAGCCTAAACTAACAAACAGATTAAATGATAGGGGCTAGCAAGACGATTTTGCGGCCCTTATTGTTATTGAATTAACCCCACCTCACTATGAGGCAAGACTTATAGCTCATACCCTATAAGTTCAAATATGACAGTGAAGGAATGATATGACTTCTAAAACAGTACTACATGCAAAGCACATTGAAGCTGGCGCGAAAATGGTGGATTTCCACGGTTGGGATATGCCAATTAACTATGGTTCACAGATTGAAGAGCATAACGCGGTACGTACCGATGCCGGTATGTTTGACGTATCTCATATGACCATTGTTGATGTGAAAGGCAACGATGCCAAAGCATTCTTACGTAAGTTGGTTGCTAATGATGTAGCGAAGTTAACTGTTCCAGGTAAGGCTCTATACACTGGCATGTTAAATGAGCAAGGCGGCGTAATTGACGACCTTATCATTTATTTCTTCACTGAAACGGATTACCGACTAGTGGTTAATTCAGCGACGCGTGAAAAAGATTTAGCACACATCGCAACAGTATCTGAAGGTTATGCAGTTGAAGTAACTGAACGTCCAGAGTATGCGATGATTGCAGTACAAGGCCCGAATGCCAAAGCAAAAACGGCTGAGGTTTTAAATGCTGAACAAAATGCTGCTGTAGAAGGTATGAAGCCTTTCTTTGGTGTGCAAGCAGGTGATTTATTCATCGCTACCACAGGTTACACGGGTGAAGCAGGATATGAAATTGTGGTACACAATGACGGTGCTGCGGACCTTTGGCAAAAATTATTAGATGCAGGTGTTGCTCCTGCTGGCTTAGGTGCACGTGATACGCTACGTTTAGAAGCGGGCATGAACTTGTACGGCTTAGACATGGACGACACTGTGTCGCCATTGGCTGCAAACATGGCGTGGACGATTGCTTGGGAACCTGCTGAGCGTGACTTCATTGGCCGTAAAGTGGTTGAGCAACAACGTGCAGACAAGAGCACAGATAAGCTAGTTGGTTTAGTGCTAGAGAGCAAAGGCGTGTTACGTGCAGGCTCTAAAGTTATCGTAGAAGGTGGCGAAGGGGTTATCACTTCTGGTACATTCTCACCGACGCTTGGCTTTAGTGTTGCTTTAGCACGTGTACCTCGCTCTACTGGTGAGACAGCACAGGTTGAAATGCGCAAAAAGCTAGTTGACGTTAAAGTAGTGAAGCCAAGCTTCGTACGTAACGGCAAGTCAATTATTTAATATTATAATAGGGCGGTGCGCCGCCTAAAAAACCGAACCAAAGGAACAAAAAATGAGCAATATTCCTAGCGAGTTAAAGTACGCGTCTTCACACGAGTGGGTTCGCGCCGAAGGTGATGGTACTTATACTGTAGGTATCACTGAGCACGCTCAAGAGCTTTTAGGCGACATGGTATTCGTAGAATTACCAGAAGTTGGCGATGAAGTTGATGCGGGTGAAGATTGTGCTGTAGCTGAGTCGGTAAAAGCGGCATCAGATATCTATGCACCAATCACTGGTGAAATCGTTGCTATTAACGAAGACCTTGAAGATTCACCAGAAACGGTTAACAACGACGCGTTCGGCGACGGTTGGTTATTCCGTGTTAAAGCATCTGATGAAGCTGAGCTAGGTAACCTGTTAGATGCAGAAGGTTACGCAAACTCAATCGACGAAGATTAATCGCCGAGTGAGTTTTTAAAAGCCCCAACTGGGGCTTTTATTGTTTTCAAACACACACTTTAGTCAAGCCATTACCCTTGATGTGTGCTGTTTAAAATTGATTACCATAGACCAATATAAACCCCGTTGGTTTATTGCAGTAAATATTATTTATATTTTTGGATCATAGGAATCTGGACTAATGTCAAACGCCAAATCTCTTGAACAGTTAGAGCAAAAGCAAGATTTTATTCGCCGCCATATTGGGCCTAGCCCAGCGCAAGTTAGCGATATGCTAGCTGCTCTTGAAGTATCGAGTGTTGAAGAGCTGATCGGTCAAACCGTCCCTGCAGCTATCCGTTTAGAGCAAGGTTTAACAGTAGGCGATAGCCGTACTGAAGTTGAAACGTTGAGCTACTTAAAGTCAGTTGCAAGCCAAAACAAAGTATTCAAGTCGTACATTGGACAGGGCTACCACCCAACACATGTACCAAACGTGATTTTACGTAACGTACTTGAAAACCCAGGTTGGTACACGGCATATACACCTTATCAGCCAGAGATTGCGCAAGGTCGTTTAGAATCACTACTTAACTTCCAGACTCTTACCATTGATATTACTGGTTTAGACTTAGCGTCAGCCTCATTGTTAGATGAATCAACTGCAGCAGCAGAGGCGATGGCACTGGCTAAACGCGTATCTAAAGCGAAAAAAGCCAATGCATTCTTTATTGCCGAAGACGTTCACACGCAAACCATTGACGTAGTAACAACGCGTGCAGAACAGTTTGGTTTTGACATCATCGTTGGTCCAGCAACAGACGCCGTAAATCATGAAATTTTTGGTGCGCTATTCCAATACCCAAGCACAACGGGTGAAGTGGTAGACGTACAAGCGCTTATCGCACAAATACAAGATAAAAAAGCGATTGCTTGTGTTGCAGCAGACATCATGAGTTTAATGCTTCTAAAAGCACCAGGTAAACTCGGTGCAGACGTCGTACTAGGATCAGCACAACGTTTTGGTGTACCAATGGGTTACGGTGGTCCACATGCTGCATTTTTCGCAACACGCGATAAATATAAGCGTTCACTACCTGGTCGTATTATTGGTGTATCAAAAGACCGTTTAGGTAACGATGCATTACGTATGGCAATGCAAACACGTGAACAGCATATTCGTCGTGAAAAAGCCAATTCAAACATTTGTACAGCGCAGGTATTACTTGCCAACATGGCAGCATTTTATGCGGTGTACCATGGTCCACAAGGGCTAAAAACCATTGCTCAGCGTACTAACCGTTTTGCCAGCATTTTAGCAACCGGCCTTAAAGCAAAAGGCGTTGCATTGAAGCATGACACATGGTTTGACACGCTAACAGTAGTAAGCGCAGACAAAGACGCGGTAGTGGCACGTGCAATTGCAGCAGAGGTAAACTTTGCAACTAATCATGCCGGTGAATACTCAGTATCAGTGAACGAAACAACCACTCGTGCCGATGTAGCACAGTTGTTTGATATTATTCTAGGTGAAGGCCATGGCCTTGATGTAGACGCACTTGATTCTCAGGTTGCAGCTGATGGCATCACAGGTATTCCTGCAAGCCTAGAACGTGACGACGAAATTTTAACGCACCCTAACTTCAACTCGTACCACAGCGAGACTGAAATGCTGCGTTATATTAAGCGTCTTGAAAATAAAGATTTAGCGCTTAACCACTCTATGATCTCATTAGGTTCATGTACCATGAAACTGAATGCGACAGCGGAGATGATCCCAGTAACGTGGCCTGAATTTGCAGAAATGCACCCATTCTGCCCGCTTGATCAAGCACAAGGTTACCAAGTGATGATCAACGAGCTTAACGAGTGGTTGGTAAACATCACCGGATACGACGCAGTATCACTACAGCCAAACTCTGGTGCACAAGGTGAATATGCGGGTCTTATCGCAATTCGTAAATACCATGAGTCACGTGGCGAAGGGCACCGTAACATCTGCTTAATCCCAAGTTCAGCACATGGTACTAACCCAGCATCAGCACAAATGGCCAGCATGAAAGTGGTGGTTGTTGCGTGTGACTCGCTTGGTAACATTGATATGGACGACCTACGTGCGAAAGCCGCTGACGTCGCTGAAAACCTATCATGTATCATGGTAACTTACCCATCTACACACGGTGTTTACGAGCAAAGCATTAAAGAAGTATGCAACATCGTGCATGAGCACGGCGGCCAAGTATACATGGATGGCGCGAACATGAACGCACAGGTGGGTATTACCAGCCCAGGTTCAATTGGGTCTGACGTATCGCACCTTAACTTGCACAAAACATTCTGTATTCCACACGGTGGTGGTGGCCCAGGTGTTGGCCCAATTGGGGTTAAATCACACCTAGCAGAGTTTATGCCGAACCACAGCGTGATCAACGTGCCTGGCACGACTGAAGGCAATGGCGCAGTATCAGCAGCACCATACGGTTCAGCCGCTATTTTACCTATTTCATGGGCATACATCACGATGATGGGCTCAGAAGGCTTAAAGCAAGCAACTGAAATGGCGATTGTGAATGCTAACTACTTAACTGAAAAGCTAAGTGAGCATTACCCAATTTTGTACCGTGGTCAAAACAACCGTGTTGCTCATGAGTGTATTGTTGATTTACGTCCAATCAAAGAAACGTCAGGTATCACAGAAATGGATATCGCTAAGCGTTTACAAGATTATGGTTTCCACTCACCAACTATGTCGTTCCCAGTAGCGGGCACATTGATGATTGAGCCTACTGAGTCTGAATCTAAAGTAGAAATTGACCGCTTCATTGAAGCTATGATCTCTATCAAGGGCGAAGTAGACAGAATCATCTCTGGTGAATGGTCTATCGAAAACAACCCATTGGTATTTGCACCACACACCCAAGCTGACGTACTAGGCAATGAGTGGAACCGAGCGTATGACCGTTTCTACGCGGCATTCCCAGTACCAAGTGTGGCAAAAGACAAGTTCTGGCCAACAGTTACACGTATTGATGACGTGTTAGGTGACCGTAACTTAATTTGTTCATGTCCGCCGATTGAGACGTATGCAGAGTAATTGAGGTAGGTTGGGCTTTATGCCTAATCTCAACCTAGATTTCAAAAGCCGCTTTGAGTGATCAAAGCGGCTTTTTTGTGGCTAGTTAAATAGAAGTAGGTATTTTAATTGTGTCTTCCTGACGCAGGTCAGGATCCATTCTTAGTAGTACTTGTATCAAGGTCGTCTTCCTAACGTAGGTCAGGATCAATTCTTAGCGCTTGTATTAATATCGTCTTCCTGACGAAGGTCCGGATCCATAAACCACTTGTATCAGCACTTTTTGGTCATCAACTATTACCTCTAAACTAACCCTTTGTCGCGTTGGCGACAGCAACCAAAGAGGGACGGCCGCTGGCCCCTCTCTGGACTCACCCAGCGCCCCACCATCACGCTGATCTTCAAATAAACAATTGATGTGAACGTAAACGCCATGTATTCGCCGTCCTTGGCGAAATCATGGCTTGCCTCGCATCCATGCGAGCGCATTACTCATCAATTGTTTATTTTCAGGCGTGATAGAAGGGGGAATGGTGTTTTCTGTAAGCGCGGTGATAGTGGTTAGAGTATAGGCGATAGCTAGTTTTGCTAACTTTGTCTTCCTGACGCAGGTCAGGATCCATTCTTAGCAGTACTTGTATCAATATCGTCTTCCTGACGCAGGTCAGGATGCATGCTTAGCAGCACTTGAATCAATATCGTCTTCCTGACACAGATCAGGATCTATGCATAGCAGCACTTGAATCAGTATCGTCTTCCTTACGCAGGTCAGGATCCATTCATAGCAGAACTTGTATTAATATCGTCTTCCTGACGCAGGTCAGGATCCATTCTTAGCAGCACTTGAATCAATATCGTCTTCCTGACGCAGGTCAGGATCCATTCTTAGCAGCGCTTGCATCAATATTGTCTTCCTGACGCAGGTCAGGATCCATAAAACAACTCATGTCAGCATTTTCTATTTTTCAACAGTCATTTGAAAATTAACCCCTTGTCGCGTTGGCGACAGCAACCAAAGAGGGTCGGCCGCTGGCCCCTCACTGGACTCACCCAGCGACGCTGATCTTCAAATAAATAATTGATGTGAACGTAAACGCCATGAAAGCACATCCATGTGCCAGCATGGCTTGAAGCGCATTGCCTATAGGGATTTACGTACTCTGATTAGGAAGACCGATTAATTTATTACCTTCAAGTTTAATGATGGTATCTTGGTGGGCATAAGCAAGACTAGATAAAAGCATAAATAAGATTAAATACTTCACTGACTTTCCGTGATCGCAACGCTTCACCTATGGCACTTTTAGTGTCAGTTGCATGGCCTTGTTGGAGATTATAACTTTTACGAACGGCTTATTTTCAGTGGGTTGTTCGTATAAGAGTTTATGTACTTGGAATCAAAAAAGCAGCCAATAAATATGTGAAAAAGAGATTATGGCTGCTTAACTTTGTCGCGCTGTGAGTCGCGCTAAACAATTAAATTAACGAGTAATAGGACATATATACGTACACATTATGTAGTTTGTTGGAATTGACCATCCTCCACCGACTTGTTTGGTTTGTTCCTGATTTAACGACTTTTCTGTATAAGATAGAGACTTGATTGTTTTTTTATTGAGTTTCACTTTCATAATTCATTCCTTTATATTAATAGTCTTAGTTCACTGCCATGCCGATCCTTATTTAAAGCTAAATCGCATAAAGCTACATACCAAAATTACGGCAATATAGAGTGAACAAAAATTACTCTATCACTTGGACCTGTATAAGGCAATATGTTAAGCGTTATACAAATTAAATTGAAATTACAGAGGTATGTATTGACGATGTACCGATGGGTGCTCGTGGCGCTACTTGTCGACGGGCTAATTTTTTGACCAGTTTTATATTGGTATTTACCCTGATTTTGAGAGTGGTTAAATTGTTATATGTAGTAATAAGGAAAGATAGCTGCTGACAGGTTTTGAGCAGCTAACGTAACTAGCTTTGGGCAGCTCATACCCCCATATGCAGCTCTTTATTTGCTTGTCGGTTTGTCTTGTTTTTCTCTAAAAAGGAAGGTTCTTGGCGTGAATGCGATTTAACTGTTTGCTTA
Source organism: Pseudoalteromonas sp. MSK9-3 (assembly GCF_003590335.1). Classification (GTDB taxonomy): domain Bacteria; phylum Pseudomonadota; class Gammaproteobacteria; order Enterobacterales; family Alteromonadaceae; genus Pseudoalteromonas. Next base: position 265,530 of record NZ_MIET01000024.1, read on the forward strand.
CTCGATTTATCAAATAAAATTAGCCCCCACAGAGGGTAGTTCAGCTCTAATTATATAGCGTACCTGAGATTTGGGTTAATATACGGTTAAGCAAACGTTAATATGATCAAGTTCATTGAAACCACGCCTTGGTGGTTCTTAATACTTCTTTAGAATCAATGGGGTCAGAGTCTGTGCGATCCCCACAAAATAATTATGCGTTTGTATAATCATAACCCTCTCCTATATTACGAAGCTGCTTCATTGCATTTAAGCAGCTCCGCATATACAACTTTATCCCATTATCTGCAGAGACACGCTGCCCAATAAATTGTAATGACGATACGTTATCTGTTTTTAAAGAGTTAGCTTGATACTGCCTGTACTTATTCTCAAGCTTAGCCGTCATACCTATAATCATGAAAAACCAGTGTGCCAAAGTGGTGAGTAATACAAGCAAGGATAAACGGCTTTGAATGGTTGTCTGATTGTAGTTAAACCCTTGTCCAAAGCGCCGGCTTTTCATGTCTCTAAACCCTTCTTCTATCTGCATTCTTAACTGGTAAATCTTAACTAGCTTAGTTGCAGAGTTGCGTGAATAAGGAAGTGAACTAGAGATAAGCCACGGATCTCTAGCAGACTTAATATGCACTTTTGCATGCTTTGATTGTTTTGGTTTTCCCGAGCGATTGAGTGATTTCCTTCCTTTCGCTTTTTGCTTGTATACAACAAGCTGACACTTCAAGGGATTCCTACGAGCAATGTAGCCAATAAATGCTTGAGCATGTTGTGTCGCTTTTTTATAAAGATGTGTGATGCATTGCCAATTTTCTTCATCAACAGATTAAAAATTTGGCAGTCGGGTTCTACCAACAAAATCCCAACCTTGGGCTAATACACTGCGAAACCAAGGCGTTTTAAAACCTGCATCCGTGACAATAATAGGCTTACAATCCTGCGGCAGTACTTGGGCTAATTTTTTCAAGAACAACGTATGCGTTATTGGTTTTTCTTTGGTTTTGAGTGAATGAACTTCTTCATAGGCACATATACTTCGTTTATTTGATGGCAAAGAAGCGCGAAGCAAGAAGTGGCGTTTATATTCATCTAAATCAGACCAATCAACTAAAATAATGGGTCGCTTTTTAGTGCCTACGGTATGTTTAGCTAATTCGGCATAGATGCCTAGACTTTCACGAGCAAGGTTCGTGTTTGATAGCAATCTATCCGCTCGCTTAATTTTATGTTTTTCCTTCACATTGCAATCAATACCTCTGCCTATCGTTGTCACTGTGGCGGCAGACCCTGAAATTAGACTCGCAACAGCAGCTATAAGACTATTCCTGCGATATGTATGCATATTAGGGGTGACAAAGGTGAGTGTTTTCTTCAAAATGGTGGTTACTTTCATAGTGTGTAGTGGTGTGTGATTTTTGGCGATTGATCAGATCGCGAAATATTGTGAAAGTTCCCATATATTATTTTATCAGGCTGATTTTTATAAATTATTTCTGGGGATAGCTCAGACTCTGACCCCATTGAGCCCTGCATCATTGAGGTCAGGTCTTGCATTGAGTTGGCTCTGGTTAATGACAGTAAGTTACTTTTTTCATTTAGGGATCACATTACCATTGTTGCTGGTACGATGAGTTGCTACTCTCAAAATAAATAACCATAATTTTGAGGCAACGTCATGCAGGAGTTTTTCGAAAAGTTTGCAATTAATACAAAAGTGAATGTGGTGTGGGGAGAAATGGATGCATTGGGGCATGTGAATAACGTGTCGTATTTTCGCTATTTTGAAACCGCGCGAATTGATTTTTTAAGCCAAACGGGCTTACTGTCTATATTGTCAGAACCCAGCCATAGCCCTGTTCTGCGTGATACTTACGCGCAATACAAACGGCCAGTGACTTTTCCTGATACGCTGCATATTGGTTCATACATTACTGATATAAAAGAAGACCGCTTCACGATGCGCTACGAGGCGTTTAGTGAATCACAGCAAGTAATATGCACAACGGGGTATGCGAGTGTGGTGATGTTTAATATGAACTCAGGGCAAAAAGCCTCCATTCCAAGCAATATGCTAACCATACTGAAGCAATACACGTTAGACAACAATCGCAACTGACGGGTTAAAAGTTCAGTTGGATGGATGCTGTATAAGTGTTGTGTCTCGGAGTGTGAACATCAAATGACTCATAGGGCGATTGCACGAAGCAAGACCCGGCCCTGATTATCCTCTTTTAATTTCACTCGCGCATAGTCAATTACAGACAAAAAACGCTTGAACTATCCTCGCTTGACTTTGTTAATAAAACATTTAACCATCGTTAATAGTGTGAAATTTAACCATGTATTTACTTTGTAATAAGGATAATCAAACAGGTGATTTATGAAAAAGTCTCTATTAGTGTTGTCAGTGGCGTTTGGACTGTCTGCGTGTAACATTGATGACAGGTTGCAATTTGCGTCAGAAACAAAAAAGAGTGAACAGGTGCATTTGAGTGCCGAAAATACGGGGTTGCTCATTATTGATGCGCAGCAAGGATATGTCATGGATAGTGACGACTTTTGGGTCAAGCTCTTCTATCCGGAATATGAAATACCAGCACAAAATGTCGACCCTCAATTGCATTCTAGCATTGACCGTATTGCACAATTGGCGCAAAAAGCCAATGAATTAAATATGCCAACAACCATTACTTACGAAGCTTTCGAAACCGATTTGGGTTTAGATTATACGCCTTACATAACGCGAATTGAGCAAGCGCTTGATGAAAACACCCAAAGCTACTTTAAACAAACGTTTAATTCAACATTAGAAACTGACATACATGCAGCAATGAAAGCGTGGTCTGATGCAGGAGTTTCTCGAGTGGTTGTCGCGGGTGCAGAAACCGATGTGTGTGTTATGCAAACAGTTTTAGGGCTCAAGAAAATGGGCTTTGATGTATATTTGGCGAGTGACGCGACTTTTTCTACTGAAATTTATGAACGACCCACTTTCAAGCGTTTACAGCAAGCAGGTGTTAAGTTGGCAAAGGCCAGTGAAATTATTGAATCGATGGAAGCCAAGGACAAATTGATTTATAGTCCGCGCTATACCGTAGGCATGCGAGATGAGCTTCATCAAGGCGACCGTCACAAAATTGCGATGATCAATTTTAATATGGATGACACAAGTTTGGCTAAGGCCGAACATGATAATAAACCGGCAACAGTGCCTAGGTTTACATTTTTAGGGCTAGAACAGCAATTTATATTTAGCTACATGCCGAGTTTTCATGTGAACAAAAAGGGTAAAGCTTACACATCTAAATATCGCAAAAATACCAATGTTGTGAGCTATAAAACAATTGACCCTGTGATTGCAGATATAAAAGCCGCTGGCAAGACGCAAGCGGTTATCTCAGGCGTGGTTTCGCAGTTAGGTTTGTATGATGCGGTCTATAAGTTAATAGAAGCAGATATTACGCCAGTCATTCTAGAAGACGCATTACTAGGATCTGATGTAGATCCAATCCACTATTTAGATTATATCTATCAATTGGGTGCGGTGCCAAGTACGCAAAAGTCGCATGACTATGAGATGTATGTTCAAGTACAACTAGGAGATTTAACTGAAGAGGAAATTGCGGCTTACTTTCAAATGATAGAGTTAAATGAAGCAATTATCCCAGAGGTATACCCGCGTTTACGTTAGGTTTAGGGTTGGCAAATCTTACAATACAATAAAATTGCACCTCAAATTAAAGGGGTTAGAATCAAAGGGATCGGAGTCGTTGGTCCCTTCTTAAATAATGAAGCTGTTGCTCTCGATAAGTTGAAGTACCAGCTAGCATACGTGCTTTACTAGTACCTCGCGAAAGTGGAAGAAAGTCAGCAGATTGTAGAAAATTTGGTAATCATCACTCTGATCCTATTGCCAGTGATCCCATTGTGTAGAACGAAGTCGAACTAATTAAGTTTTTAAAACGAATGGGCTTACTGTCTGTTTTATAAACTAATACTGCTTAATGCACTGTTATAGGGTGATCATTAACGACTAAAGATTGACCGTTTTCCTTTGCGCGAATAAAACTAGAGATTAAAACGTCATTTGATAAGGTGTTTATATCGTCGACCTTTTCAACCGTGCAAAACGTAATAGACTCCCAACCTAAACCCTTAATAAAAGTTTTAAGCTGTTTGATATTACCTTGGTAATTTTCATCGGTTGTTAGTAAACCGATAGAGTGTTTATTGCCGAGTGTGTACTTGCCATTGTGTGTGGTCGAACATTTGGCGTACCCGCTCAACACATACACTGTATTGTCGCTGTTATTCATTGTGTTTTGCGTACTTAAGTGAATTTTAACTTTACATGCATTTTTCAAACCAAATTAGTAAATGTGTTTATGTGATGTGCCTACGCCTTGAAAAATAGGGCATAAAAAATGATCGGCTACCGACATTTGGTCGTGGATGTCCTATAGGGTGTCAATTTTTTGTATGGAACAACGGGGAAGTACTCGAGTCTCTAACAAGGGTGAGAATGAACCCCATGGCAAAGCAGCGAGTTATGACTATGTGTTTTCAGGTTCTTAATAACTTTATGATAGTCAGTTTATATTGGGTATATAAAGATTTTCTTAACGCGAAGTTAAACTTCTATTTTTTATCTAAAGCTTCTTTAGTTATGCATAATATCGTATTTGAAAAATATAACTTCCTTGAAAAACGCCGTACTTGTTCCGATATCGTTTTGTGGTACATTTATTGAGCAGCTTTAATTGCAATAACAACAAGGAAAGAAAATATGAAAATAAAAAAATATTTCCATTTTATATCAGCGGTATTACTCACATTTTGGTCTTCGTTAGTATTTAGTTTAAATTCAGAGGGTCTTGAGCAGATTAATTCTGGTCGGTTTGTATTTATTGGTGACTCACAAGATAGTTTAGCTTTACAGATTAAGTTAAAAAAGAATGGCAAGGGGATACTAAAACAAATAGCTAAGTCAAATATCCACTGGTATTCAAGTGATACAGGTATTGAAATTTCACTATTAGAACCTATGCTGCAATGGCAGTTTGAACAGGAGGGCGCTCAATTTAAGGTTGAATTAACCAGTGTCTCATTAGTTGCACAGGAGCAAGGCAAAATCGCAGCTACTATAACGCAGCAGTTGGTAAACGTTCAAACTGAAGAGGTGTTGGAGAAGTCTTATCCTGTTACTCAGGGTAAATTACTTAGAGTCGGTGAGCTCAAAAATTGGGAGACAGAGCTGACAGATAAAGTATGGACTATCTCTAACTTTGATCTTATTCATTACCCTCAAGAAGGGACAGAGGCTTTTCATGCCGTGCAGGTCGAATTTTATGACAATGGCCGAGGGAAAATTTACTTTCCTGACAGTGTAGCAGAAGACATGAGATGGAAAGTACGTGAAAATAGACTTGCTATTAAGTATTACCACAGCGGCGCCAAGCGTCTATTTAAATTTTGGGTTGTCGAGGAGTATGCTGGAATTGGATGGCGATATATTGCTAACGTAAAAGGGCTGAAAAATACAGACCCAATCACCCGAAGTGGTTATATGATAGCGAATCAAAATCGTAGTTTTGCCACAGAAGACTTTTATGGAAAGTGGCAAGCAAATGGAGCACAATTTGATTATTATGCAGATAATTATTACATCCCAAACGTAGTGCACCCTAGTTCTAAGTGGAGCCTGACTGATGCGGGGGAGATATATCGAGAAAAAATAGTTCACCCAATACTGGGCACGGTGTCAGAGTGCCCTGATGACACTTGTTATTCTTCTTGTGAATTCAATCTTAAATTATTGGCACGTGATGCTGATACTCTCTTCGTTCACCAGCAATTAAATTCAGAACTTGTTCCGCAAGGCCCATTTTTCGATCTAGGTAGTGCAATAATGAAATTTAAGTTAGATAAACACAATGGTATAGATGCCTTTTCTTACGATTGGTTAGATTATGCGAGTTTAGTGTTAAATAGCTCAGGTAGTGAAACGCGTTTATTCTTTTTCTCTCGCCCGAATAGCTTAGGTGGTACAGACTACCTATACGCAGAAAATAGCCCTAACAATATTGTTGGTCGCTTTGTAGTGAAGCAAGGGAAGTTACATTTGGAGTCCAGCGAAAGCGCTTATATTTTCGAAATCACGGAGTTCAACAGAAATAGCGTTACTTCATGTCGCTATGAAGCAGGAAAAACTTGTGATGAAGGGGAAACGGTGAGTTTTAACTTTGACAATGGCGCACCACATTTAGGATCAAGAAAATAACTAACCAATTTAGTCGTGCGTAACTGACTGAGAGAGTTTCAGGCTTGTGGTTTTAAATACCTTGAAACTTATTAAACAGGCAATAAAGTGATGGCCCATTAAAGCAGCCATCACATACCCACCTCTAAACAGCTTTATAAGCATCTGAAAGGTATTAGAAAGGAGATGTATTCAGCGATATTGAAGCTATTAATAACGACGCAAACTTATTCACTCGCAGCTGCTAGTATTGCATTCGTAAGTTTTTTTGAATTAGGTAAAAAGCCGTTTAGGTAGGCGATAATTTGCCCTTGAGCATTTGTTAGTTTATACACGTTTGATACCGCACATTCGCTACATGTCACGTTATGCAATTGATACTGTGTTTCAGTTAAGCCGGTATAGTGGTAAAGCATGTTGTTTTTCACCACGAGTCGAGTATTGAAATACTGACAACATCGATAGTTCATATACCCCATACGCAGTAGTATGCCTACCATACATAACGACAACACATTAAAGTACCAAACTTGTTGGTTCATAATAAAACTTGAAATGGCAAGCGCCAGCATAACAATGACGAGTAAGCCAAGCCAAACTTGCTGCATTACTTTGAACCCGCCTTGTGATTCGAATGTGATTTCTTGACGATGCATTTAATACCTTTATTACAATGTGTATATAATATTGGGACGAGATTTTAGCGCAATGCAATCATAAAGCACAGTAATAAGGGCTGAAAAGGGGAGTTGTTCTAAGTTCAAACACTTAATGACCCTTGCTCTTAAACCGGACCTTCATTGATAACCCTGGCGACATACGCTCTACATTAATAGTACCTTGCTGTGCTAATACAAGTTCATTGACGAGCGCCAGTCCTATCCCTGTACCTTGGGTTGAACGTGTGAGCTCATTGCCGCCTCGGTAAAATAGTTCAAAAATTTTACTCTCTTGTTCGGGTGATATGCCTTCACCATAATCGCGAATTTCCATCATAATATGGTTTTTGATATTGGGTTCAGCTGTGAAGTTAACCTCTATTCTTTGGCGTTTATCATCTTGGATTTTTTCAGTGTCGAAAAACTTGATTGCGTTGTCGGTTATGTTAATCACAATTTGTGAAAAGGCATCTAAATCAACATAGAGTAGGACATGTTCGGGGTGTTCAAAGTCACTAGAGATATTAATTTTAAAGTTATTTTTAAGTAGCAACGACGACACTTTTGACTGAATGATGTCAGATAAAATACTGAGCTTGGTATACTGCGGCTTAATATTGTGTTGAGGTTGGCTGAGCTTCGATAGCTGCAATATATTGTCAATCAATCGAGACAAGCGCTCACTTTCGCTGTGTATAAACTCGTAATACTCTGATTTATATTCTTCAGAGGGAACCATGCCTGACTTTAACATTTCAGAATACATACGAATTGAAGTTAACGGGGTTTTGAGCTCATGACTGACGGAAGACACAAAGTTGAGGCGCTGCTCTGCGAGAGTGATGTGTTTAACCCCTAAACGATAAAAGCCATAGCAGCCAAGTACAATGCCAACCATCAAGAGTGCCATCAAGCCTAGGCTATATGTTGCTGCTAAAGGCAGTATGAGCTGTGAGGTAGAATAAGTGAGCTTATAGTCCTTAAAGGGCCATCTCAATGCATGACTATTTAATACCTGTTGGGTTAATTGGTCATCTAGGTGCTTAGTTGAGGTAATGCTTGATGTACCTTGTGGGTCGCTCTTATAGATCAAATAAACGTTATCTGCATTCGTTCTATTGGGAGCTACAGTGACAGCAATGGTATTTTTAAATAGCACTGTTTTTAACGTATTGGCAATTTGGTCGTTTAAGTAGGCTTCTACATCAATGATGTAGCCTTGTAATTGCTTTATGTCGTTCACGGATACAATCCGATAAAAAATAAGATATCCAGCGACATCTGATAATAAAAGAAATTTCTCGTTATTTGCCGATAGGTCATGGTCAATGAGTGTGTTTAGTTCATTCGATTTTGCTGTGATGTTGTATAAGTTTAAAGCGAGCTTTTTACGCTCTCTCATTTCTTTATCATCTTGGGGGGTTATTAATCTTTTAGGGCTTTTGATGGTATGAGGCCATACTGGACTATTAAAGTTACCTTCTTTATCTAGTTGGAAATATCCAATCAAGCCTGTAAATCTTGTATGATAATCTGGGTTTGAAAGAGGTGATGGTACTCGGCTTATTTTTTGAGTACTGGGATTGTAAATATGCTGGTAATAATTAAATTCACGTGTACTTAATGCATTATCAAATACGATACGCTTAAATAATCTAAGGTTTAATTGAGAGGTTATTTCTTGCGTTTTACTTTGGTATTCAGTTAAAAGGTCTTGTTCAAACTGAGTGTAACCTTTATACAACACCAAGCTGATTGGAGTGAGCAGTAAGGTTAAAAAAACCAGTGTAAATACACGAAGACGATAAATACGTTGCTGGTAATTTAATAAGCGTTTATTTGAGAATAGTGATGTCATATTTACGACTGAGCACTAAATAGTTGATATCCTTCACCCCTTAGGGTGACCAAGTGAACTGGCGTTTTAGAGTCGCGCTCAATTTTTTTGCGTATTTTGGCGATATGGATGTCGACCGTGCGTGTATCTATGTGCTCCGTTGATTTATACCCCCAGATCTCTCTCAGTAACTCATCACGTGAAACCGGGGATTTTTGTTGATTCAAGTAACTTAACAGAGTGACTTCACGACGGGTGTAGCGTACTTCTTGTCCGTAAGACGTTCCCGTTAATTTTTGCATACAAATACTGATATGGTCGCCAATGTTTAGTTTATTATCATTACTTGATAAGCCAGAACGCCTTATCAATGCGGTCACTCTCAATATCAATTCTGAAGCAGAGAAGGGTTTAGCGACATAATCATCTGCGCCAAGGGTAAGGCCATTAATTATATCTTCTTCAGTATTCTTTGCGGTTAACATAAGGATCGGTTGCACTTGAGATTGCTGCCTAATTGCATTACAAATTTCAAAACCGTTCATGGACGGCAACATCACATCTAGAATAATACAAGTGTATTGGCCCTCAACAGCTCGGTTTAACCCTTTTTTACCATCCATTTCACTGTCGACTTCAAAGCCATGGAAGGTAAATAAGTCCGTTAAGCCTCGTAATATGCTTGGCTCATCTTCGACGATAAGCAGAGTGGGTTTTATATTCATTTTATTCTTTTTATTAATTAACTTACTTAAGACTTACTCTATCATTGTTATTAAAATATCAAATGCAAAGTTTTGTAAAACTAGAATGTTATAGCGCTTATTTTGACACTTTAACTCTAATGGTTTCACGTAGTGTTTGTCGCTTTTTGTTATATTTTTTGAGTAGCACTCTAAATTCAGGCATGTCTTGCAAGGGCTTTAGTAAATGATCGTTTTGTAAGGTCCACCACTGCATATTAAATGATTCTATCCAACCCATCCCGAGTGCACTCGATAAATAATGCAGCGCTTGCTGTGTATTTCCAAGCATACTTGCTACTCGCGCTAAAGAAAATTGGGTTTGAATATTATCAAATACATGGCCTTGCTGAAGGAATGTGTGTACTTTATTTAATAGCATTTCGGCGTTTTTTTTGTCATTTAAATACAGGGTAGATACCGCTAGTAAAATGACTGCAGGATAGTTATCAGCGGTGATCTCGGTGTGCGTTAAAGTACTTTTGTTACGCCACTGAGGGTGTAATTTTAGTAGGGTATTTTTGGCTGAGCTAAAGCGGGCAGCGCGAAATTGCGCATTGGCGAGTTCTAAGTGCGCTTCTTGAGTGTAAGGTATACGAGCTATACGCTGCTTTATATTGGATAGGACTTGCTCGTCGTTGCCCTGTTCACTGAGTCTAATTAAGTTCATGCTATAGACAAAGTGACCGTGTATTGGTCGCATTTTATCAAGCAGCTGCTCAGCTGTTTTGTTTGCGCCAACACTCAGGTATGCCAGCACTTGCTGCTCGCATACTTCAATGCTTGAACAATTGGTAAATAGGGCTGTATTGTCTGCATGCCAATCAGCCATCGCTAAAATTGACGCCTGAGTATACCTGTTCACTTTTGCTGACTGAAAAGGGTGCATAGTCATGTTACCTTCCAAATCTAGCGCTTGTTGATATACTTTTTGGGCCGCATCTAGCTGACCCATTGATTTCAATAAGTGACTGAATGAGCGTTTTAGTGATGCGGACAATGGATTAAGTGTGATTGCTTGGCGTAAATGGTCAATGGCTTGTTGTTGCTTACCTAAGCGCGTTAATAAAATGCTATACCAAAGATGGGTTGTGGCATTACTTTCAAGGTTAAGTGAGCGAGTAAATAAGGCTTCAGCTTGGTGATAAAGCGTGCTGTCTTTCATCGCTTTTGCTTTGTCTGATAAGATCATGCCTTGGGTGGCAAGCGCGAGTGGAGAATTTGGGTTTAGCGCTAGTGCTGTGTTTATATGTGGGAGCGCAGCCTCGATTGCGTCAAGCTCCCCCCAGCTACCAAAGGTGTGTAAAAATGCATAGCTAATGGCTAGTCCAATATGTGCTGGGGCATAATCAGGTTCAAGTTCTAAGCTGTGCTTAAAGTAATCGACCGCTTTATTTAGTGCGTGTGGCGTGCGTTGACGCCAATGATATTGCCCCATTAAATACCATTCATAAGCTTGAGCGTTGATAGTTTGGCTCTGTAGTGCTGCTTTATTGGTCTTAGGGTGAATGAGCGTATGTATGACTTGGCTGATGGTATCCTGTAGTTGAAAGTGATTCTGATTGTTGCTGTCAAAGGTGTTTGACCAAAGTAGTTGGCCATTTTGGGTACTAATTACTCTGACAGTGATCCGAGTTTGTTCATTGAGTCTTTGTACACTGCCATCAAGTAATGCCTCGACTTGCAGTGCGTCACCAATTGCGGTGGCATTGTATTTTTCTCGATAAGTAAAAGAGGAATAACGGGAAATCACTTTTAACGATTTAATTTGAGAAAGTTGATTGATAATCGCGTCTGATAAGCCATCGGCAAAGTACTGATTATTTTGGTTTGGGCTTAAGTCATCAAAAGGCAGCACGGCAATAGAGTCTATATTAAGCTTGGCTGTGATACTTTCCTCGACTGGCTGAGCAAAATACCCCGTTATAAATGTGCTAAAGAGTAAGCTACATACGACAAGTAACGTGAGCAAGCGTGTTTTACTTATATGATGTGAAGCGGTGTTTTTGATCTCTTTGACCGGTGCAATCAGTATGTACCCTTCATTGGGTTGTGTCTTGATAAAAATGGGATGTCGCGCATTATCGTCAAGTGCTTTACGTATTTTACTCACCGTGACCGACAAAATGTCGTTCGTAACGCACTTGCCTTTCCATAAGTGCGCCAAAATTTGCTCTTTGGTGACTGTTTTTCCAGCATTTTGAATTAACAGCAACAAAAGTTGCATGCTTTTATTATCGAGTTGGCGTGTGCCAGATTGGCTTATAAGGCTATTACTATTTGAGCATATGCGCCAAGCGCCCAGTTGGTACTTTGGGTTATGTTCCATGCTTATATCCATACACTAACGTTACTTTTTTGTTCACCCAAGTCTGATCCATTTTTGTCATTATTATTCTTAGTTAGGCAGTAAGGTTTGAACCTTAAATAGGTAATAAAACCCCTATGTCATTGTGCAGGTTTGTTGCTCGAATATCAAAAATAAACAGGCAAGGCGAGATTTAGGAACAAAGCACTTATTTATTGGGCTGAAACTGAAGGTGCTTTAAAAATAACTCAAGTGATTTTACTTTCAACTAACTGATAATAAAGCTTAGTTTTTTATTGAGTTGGTTAACTTCAAACTTTGGAAGATTTTAGGTGTTTTAACTTGTTCAAACTACACGGTCTTTGTAGCGTTTAATTAAATGAGGTTGAACCCGAAGATGGTTAATTAAGAGAGCTAAGATGCACAAGAAATCAAAATTAAAAAGCGCCGTCATGTTCATGTTATTTATGAGTACCTGTGGGCAAGTCGACGCAAGCAACATGAATACTAGTATTGAAAGTCAACATACAGCACCAAAAGCAACAGAGGTTGAAGCAAAAGGTCGATTTTGGGATCTGCCATACCTTGAAAAAGCTTTTATTACCCCTAAGCCTGAGGAAAATAAAGACGGTATTACAGTGGGCAAGCTAGACCTTAATAACACGAGTAAGGCAGGCATCATGAACTTTGCTACAGCAATCGCTGAGAACAAGTATGGCCAATACGATAGCCTGCTGATCTCTCATAAAGGTAAGTTGGTATTTGAGTCATACTATCATCGTGGGCGGGTTGACTTGCCGCATGATCAAGCGTCTGCAGCGAAAGCGTATACCAGTTTATTACTTGGCAGGGCAATGCAGCTTGGGTATTTAAGTATGGCTGATTTGCATAAGCCCTTAGTGCATTTTTTGAAGGAATTAGACACAGAACAGCTGGTAAAAGGCGCTGAAAACATCACGCTTCATAAAGTTCTAACGATGCGCAGTGGGTTAAAAATACATCAAGAAAAAGCTGATGAGTTATCTAAACGACATAGCCAGCTTTCGAGCACGGTTGTAAATAGAGTTCATGGCCAAGGCTTTGTTCAAGAGCTACTAGTACATAGTAAACCCATTACCCCAGCTTCTCAGAGTTTTGTTTATGGTAATTATAATCCGACATTGGTTATGCAAGTTATTGCTGCCCTTGTTCCGGGGAATGTTGATAAGTTTATTGAAAATGAACTGCTAGATAAATTAGGGATCACCGATTATCGATGGATGACGGCGATTAGTGGGTTGCCAGAAGCAGGTTGGCGAGTCAGTTTAAAGTCACGCGATATGATGAAACTGGCAGAGCTAGTGCGCAATGATGGGAACTGGCAAGGAGAGCAGCTGATACCTGTTGTTTATTTAGATAAGGCAACGCAAAAGCTAACTAAGCCAGTTAGTGATTGGATCCCAAAGCATTATTCTTATGGCTATTTTTGGTATCAAACGGATGTGGACATTAACGATAGGTCATATAGTACGCATATTGCGTGGGGTGGGGGTGGTCAGCGTTTAATTATTGTTAAAGAACTTGATTTAACCATCGTGACCACCGGCCATGATGCAGACGATAGAATTTTCGAGCATATAGCTAAAAGTGTAATACCTGCATTTGTTTTGTGATTTAAAAGTGCACTGAAAATTAGCAGCAAAGCTTCATCACCTCCCCTCGAAGAACATGCGCTATCCGTTGTTATAACAAACAAGTTATCGGTAGCGCTGCTTATCTATGGTCATTGCATAGGGTCAAAGAGTCGAGTTGCATTATTTTTTCTAGGTATTTGTATTTAGTCTTATCTTTTTTGCAATTAAGAGTTTTGCAGTTTATTTTCTTAGGAGAATAGACCTGCTTATGCGTTGCCTTTATTTCGGCTAGCGACCTTTAAATTGTATAAAAATAAGAAGACAGATATGACATATTCTAAGGAAAGAGGGTTTAAAGCTAAACACATGGTTATGAGTGGTGTAGCTGTATTATTAGCGATATATTTTTTAGTCGGATTCTATTCAGCTCCGAAGGGTATAATACATGACAAAAACATGGTTAATGATGTGACCATGTTAAACCCTATCAGAGTTGCAAAGGTTGTTGAGCCTCAAAAAATAGAAGATATACAGCGTGCTATTTTATCAACGAATGGGGAAATTTCTGTCGGTGGGGGAAGGTATAGCCAAGGTGGGCAAATTGCAAAGGAACAGAGCCTTCACCTTGATATGAGAAAGTTTAATCAAGTCATTTACTTTAACCCTGAGCTGCGCGAAATTACCGTTCAAAGTGGCATGCGTTGGCGAGATATACAAGATATTATCGACCCGCATGGTCTCTCAGTTAAAATCATGCAATCTTATTCAAACTTTACTGTTGGCGGTTCATTAAGTGTGAATGTACATGGCAGATATATGGGGGAAGGGCCGATCATTCGCTCAGTCAAATCAGTCAAAGTGGTTATGGCTGATGCAAGCATTATTAACGCTTCTGCACAGCAAAACTCAGAATTATTTTATGGTGTGATTGGTGGGTACGGAGGGCTAGGTGTTATAGCACAAGCGACACTTAAACTAATGCCCAATGTTAAGGTCGCTAGAGAAACGACGTATATGAGAGTTGATGAATATAGTACGTTCTTTGCAGATAGGATTAAAGAAAACGCTAATATTGTGTTTCATAACGCCGATATTTACCCGCCCGATTATACTCATATAAATAGCGTAAGTTGGGTACGCACTGAAAAGCCACTCACGGTAACAACAAACCTTATACCTCGTGATAAAAGCTATTGGTGGCAACCTAAAGTGGCCAAGTTTGTCGCTGATTCACACTTTGGGAAGTGGTTAAGGCAGCATGTTTTAGAACCAGCTAAATACGCTTTTGACGCGGTGCAATGGCGAAACTATGAAGCAAGCTATGATGTTAAAGAGCTAGAGCCAAAAAGTAGAGACACAGAAACATACGTATTAAGAGAGTATTTTGTGCCCGTAGCGCGGTTTGACAGTTTTGCGCGAGCAATGTCGCAAATTTTTAAAAAGTATGAAGTCAATGTTATTAACGTATCGGTACGCCATGCACTGCCTGATACAGGCTCTTTATTAGCGTGGGCAAAAGAAGAAGTGTTTGCATTTGTTGTGTATTATCGTCAGGGAACATTAGTACAGGACGAACGAGCCGTTGCTGTATGGAGTCGAGAATTAGTAGATGCTGTCATAGCACATAACGGCGCTTATTATTTACCATATCAAAGGCACGCGACCACTGAACAGTTCCACTTGGCCTACCCAAGAGCGAGTGAGTTTTTCCAATTAAAGCATAGAGTTGATCCTAATAATCGTTTTACCAATAAGTTATGGGAGCAGCACTATGATAATTAAATCTGAGAAGTATTTTTGTGTTCAAGTATATGGATATTATAACTGGGAGTGAATGGGTTTGAGTACGATCATCAGAGGGGGACTGTCTCATTTTGAATATATCTGAAAATCAAAGCTCCAGATTAAGCAAGAGGGGAGCTTGCGGCGTGCTCTAGGTATTTAGGATGGTATCTAATAGCCTACAAACATTGACCTCTGTCGCATTCTAGACAACCCTATTAAAGAGCAATTTTTGGCAATCTAAAAATAAAATATAATACTGGGTGGTTTTATGAAATTTCAACGTCCTTGGGCGTCAGCTTTATTATTGTTAGTGAGTATTGGTATTACGCTTACCTTTCATCACAACATTGCTAGCTTTTATGTTAAGCACGCCATCGACTCAGAGCTAGAATTTTTACTAGAAAAGTTAGAAACGCACGTTGGCGAAGCCATCAATATGAATGAGCAGTTCACCCAGACACTTGCATTTGATTGTTCAGCATCAGATATGACGCAAATGCAACGGGCTGCATTTACCAGCCCTCATGTACGGTTGTTTGAGGTGCATATTGAAAATGGTAAAGAGTGCTCCAGTCATGGTAAAGCCATTGAGCAAAGTGAAGAGGCGTCTTGGCATGCGTTGCGTGATAATGTATTCATTGGCTCAGAGCTTAACAGCATTACTCATACACATGATTTGGCAGTGATCTATAAAACCCCGAATTATAGACTTATCGCAGATATTGAGCCTATTCATATTCCTCGGGCATTTTGTGATGAATGTGCGGTATTAAAGGTACAATTGGATAACTTTGATATTTTAGTCAGCGATATTGATAGTCAAGCAGACAACTTAGCGTTGTCTTCGTTTATTTACTCAGATAAATACCCGTTTTCTTTGTCATTGTCAGTATCTAAGAATTACCTATCTCCGATAGAGCATTGGAGTGGGGCGGTGAGTTTGGGGATTGGCGGAGTATTTGGGCTGCTTTTAGTCATCGCGATGCAGTGGTTATTGAGCCAGAATCAAACGATGGAAGCACTGATTAAGCAAGGCCTGCAATCCCATGAATTTAAACCTTTTTATCAACCTATTTTACACTCTAAGTCTGGGAAAATTGTTGGTTGTGAGGTGCTAGTTCGTTGGGTAAAAGAAGATGGCACGGTGATCCCACCTTATCAATTTATCCCCTATGCGGAAGACTCTGGTTTAATTATCCCTATCACAGAGCAGTTACTTTATCGGGTTGTACGCGATATCAAAAAGCTGGGCTGGGCGGGCACCGATAAGTTTATGAGTGTAAATATTGTACCTGAACATCTTTATAGTGATGATTTATATGCTTATATTAAAAATTTAAAGACCGATGGTTCATGGGACTTTAAAAATTTATCTTTAGAGATCACTGAGCGACGTAAAATTGAAGACTTACAACAAGCCAAAGTGACCTTGTCAAAGTTTTATGAATTGGGCATTGAACTCAAGCTCGACGATGCGGGTACAGGCTATGGCGGGTTCTCTTATGTTCAGGAATTAGGTATCTCTACCATTAAAATAGATAAGATGTTCATTGATGTGATTGGGACGGATGATATGAAAAATTCGGTACTCTCATCAATCATCGCATTTGCAGAGGCGTCATCTAAAAAAACCATTGCCGAAGGGGTAGAAACCAATGAGCAGGTAGAGTTCTTAGCAAAGCATGGTGTTTATAAAATACAAGGGTATGTTTATGCTAAGCCAATGCCATTTAATGAGCTCGTAGAGTGGAAAAAAGTCGCTAAAAACTTACTTACGATGAAGCATGACTAGCTTAATCCTGTCGTTCTTATCCTAAGCTAGGTTAATCAATAACCTAGCTTGAACCATGTAAAATAGCAGGCTTTTTATTGATACACGTTTTGGTTAGCGCTAAAAGTTGCTGATTATTGTGGCATAAAAGTTTTTGCCAATGGTATTTAAATTACAGAGGTTTTTTTAACTCATTGAAATTAAATGTTTGTTTTTGATTTTTGATGCGATTCTGATATCAAAACGAAACCATTCATACTTTTACTGAGCGTTTTTATAAGGCGGCTATATTAATTACGTCACACCTTTATGCTTATCGCAGGCATGATCTGTCTTTTTCCTCTGAAATTACCTCTGCTTTATTTTCTAAGCGCCAGCTATTGCTCGAAAAGTGCTCATAACTCTTGTTAGCTTTTCGGTGAAAAGCGTAAATCGGTAAATATTTTAAAAAAAATTGCAAAAAATCGTTCGGATAGGCCCATTGGAACGACAGTCGGACGCGATTAAGACATTGTTCATATCGAATCTTAATATTTAAAAGAGAAATGATATGAAAATTTTTGAATGGTCAGGCACACGCAGTCAGTTACTTTCTTTACTTTGGGTTTTTCTAACAGTGAATTACATTTTTTGCGATGTGTTTAGTTTACATCTGGGCAAATACTTAGATGCATTATTGTCGGGGGCAGTCGGTGGTATGAACATCACCGAAGAATTCTTGCTCGCTTTTGCTATTGTATTGCAAATCCCTATGATCATGATTGTTTTGTCGAGCGTGTTAACTTTCAGACTAAGCAAATATTGTAATATCGTTGCTGGGATTATTACCACCTCAATTCAAACCTATACCGTGACAATGGGTGGCACACTTCATTATATGTTCTTTAGCTTTTTCGAGATTTGTACGGGGTTACTCATTATTTATTTGGCAGCCACTTGGCAGCAAGAATCAACGTCGTAGATAGCTGTATTGAAGGAGCAGAAATATGAACCGTTTGACCATGAACACACATAATGTACCTTGCTGGGATGCACGCTTTTTCATGATTGCAGGTGTTTTTATGTTGATAAACACCGTAATGCTGTGGGCGCGTTTTTATTTAGACCATCAGCTCTCTATTTTATGGCCAGCCATACCTGCGGTTATAGGTTTGGCGGCAGGCGTATTTGGCCTCTTTAAGCTCTATACACCCGTTGTAAATAACGCACCGCTCATGGCGAAAAGTGGGATTTCTTTTGCATTTTTGGCCTGTTTTTCTTTAGGGAGCGCTGCGATATGGCTTTTCGGCATGTCGCTATTGTATGGTGCAGTGCCGCAACCAACACCGCAGTGGTTCACCCTGTTAATCGTAGTCTTTATGGTTGCAGTGGTACTGGCATTTCTCTGTTATGCCATTGCATTTTTACGAAGTGAAGCACAGCGGAAAATAGGGTACTTGTTATCAGTGCCCGTGGCTATGTGGGCTTTAATGCTGGTGGTGTGCAGTATAAAAGGCATGGAAGCAGGTTTGTCGCTGGATTATTACACTAATGCGGTCATTTCAGTGACTTTTTTAGCGTTAGGGTTTTCTTTAAGAAAATAAAATAATGTAAGTTGTTGATATTAATTGTTAACTTTTATTTGGAGATAGCATTAGAAGAAATAAAAAAATGAAAATAAAAATGAAAAAGATCAAAAGGTGCCATGTTTTTTAGCGTAAGACTTTTTATGCAGTGAAAATTAATGGAAGAACACTGCCGATGGACCAGTATGCGATTTGACTTTATAATTACTTTTGTAAAGTCAAATTGAATACTTGGTAACTAAATGGTCAATCTTTTTCCTACAATTTTATATTCCTGCATGCTGGGCATAACAATCTTTGCTTTGATAGACGTTTTTAACAAACCAAAACAAAGGCACACTTTTTTTTTGAAAGGATTGTTGTTATTGCTATTGATACATTTAGCGGGTGAGCTATTTATCTATTCCGGTGCTTATGTTTACGCACCTGCATTGGCGGGGGCTCAATTTCCGTTTCGGGCGTTGCTGGGTCCAGCACTATATTTTTATGCCTATGCGATGATGTCACCTGGTAAATCAGTGGGTAAGCGAGTGTATCTATTGGCATCAGTTGGGCCCATTTTAGTTGTATTGATTATGCTGCCCTTTATTTTTATGATCAGCCCCGCTGAAAAACTGGCTCTGGCGACCCCCTCTACACGGGATCCTGAACTTTGGAAAATAGCGGTGTTTACCTGTTTGGCTACGACGTTTGTTTTTATCGCGTTTACGGTTTTATTTTTAGCAATGGCGTTTAACCTCCACAGTAAGCATTGCCAGCAATTGATGGAACGCTTTTCTGACATTGAGCAACGAGCTGTGGGGTGGTTTAAAGCGGTATTGTTCATTTGGGGCGCTGTTTGGTTTATGTATGCTGTTGAGTTTGCTTTAGGCGCACTGGGGTGGCGTTGGTTTGGCTCAGGCATTGTACTGCCTATTTTTGAAGTGATTGCACTGACTCTTTTTGTGCAAAAGGCCTTGGGTCAAAGGGCACTGCATAGCGTAGACAAAGGTTTACCGCGTGCGAGTCAAGGTAGAGCGGCGTTACTCAGCGATGAAAAAATGCAACTGGTTGCGTCTAAACTTGAGCAGTCGATGAAAGAAGGTAAGTTGTTTTTGCACAATGATTTATCTTTAAAGAAGCTCTCAGAATCGATTGCGGAAACCGAAAACCATATATCAGAAACTCTTTCTCAGCTTTTACAGACTAATTTTTTCCAATTCGTGAATGGTTTTCGTATTGAGGAAGCAAAAGCTGAATTGCAAGATAAGGGGAAACTCGTGACTAATATTGCCTTAGATGTGGGTTTTAACTCTAAATCGACATTTAATACCGCATTTAAAAAGGTCGCCGGATGTAGCCCATCCGCCTATCGCAATTTACTTAATGACATATAAGCCAGACATGCTTTAAACATACCTTGTTATCGTTATTTAAAAAGGTATGTCTGGATATATAGGGTAAGTTGCTTTGATAAGGGCTTAAGCTATATGGTTCATGGTTCATGGTTCATGGTTCATGGTTCATGGTTCATGGTTCATGGTTCATTGTTCATGGTTCATTGTTCATTGTTCATTGTTCATTGTTCATTGTTCAGTTTTATTTTTTTGTATCAGCGTATTTGCACCAGACCAAGCGACAACAGAGTAACCGATAACGAACGGCAGGGGTTCTACGCTCAGCCACAAGAACAATAAAAGGCCAGCGCTTGACCAAACTCGGCTTCATATTTGGTAACACCAACCAGTAAAAATGTAATGACAGCCACTTGCAGGGTGTGCATGACTTTAAAGTGATGAGCACTTAGCCTATTAACAAACGGTGCTTGCTTGTTTAAAGTGACCCAGCGCAGGGCATAGACTAAAACGAAGAACCACACCGTTATTTTTAAGATATTTGTATTCAGTGAATAGAGAAGGTCAACATTATTAGACTCCAGATAATCAAAAAAAGTAAAAATAATGAGCTGAACAAAAGTCGTTAACACACAGAATGAAATGATTTTAAGCACGATGCACCTCTTTGATTTTATTGGAATAATGTAATGACCATTCCTTACTTTGTCAATTACCGGCTTCGCGTTGGCGTTTTATGAAGGGTTAAATATTAAATTGTTACTTTTCGCTGATTTAACAAAGTTTTTAGGGGGTTACGAACGGTAATGCTATTGAAGTAGCGGTGTTGAAATATTTCATTTATTAGAGGTTCAGGTATCGAGGAGGCAAAGGCATCATAGTGTTAAAATTGTTGTGCTGACTTTGATTTTCACCCAGAACTATAGGTGGTGCTATTGATATTGAGGACTCAAAAAGTGAAATAGGAATGAGCTTTCAGACTAGCAGGCAAGAATAAACATGGCTATAGAATCTCGACAAGGCTCAACTTGTATTTTTTACGTTGAGCCTGTTGAACAAAAGAATATAAAAGTAGGGTTAAGCTGTATTAGTTAAGCTGTATTAGTTAAGCCGATAACTCTTTTCTGATGATCTCGGCACCAGCACTTAACGCGTTCAGCTTTCCTCTCGCGACGGTATGCGATAACGGGGCCATACCGCAGTTTGTACATGGGTAGAGTTTATCTGCATCAACAAATTGAAGTGCTTTTCTTAAAGTATCAGCGACTTCTTCAGGTGTTTCAATGGTGTTACTGGCAACATCAATCGCACCTACCATGACTTTTTTGCCACGAATGAGTTCCAGTAAGTCCATAGGCACATGAGAGTTGTGGCACTCAAGTGAAATAATATCGATACTCGACTTTTGTAGCTTAGGGAAGGCTTCTTCATACTGTCGCCACTCAGATCCTAAGGTTTTCTTCCAATCTGTATTGGCTTTAATGCCATAGCCGTAACAAATATGCACCGCTGTTTCACATTTGAGCCCTTCAATAGCACGCTCTAGTGTGGCAATGCCCCAATCATTCACTTCATCAAAAAATACGTTAAATGCTGGTTCATCGAATTGAATAATATCGACACCCGCAGCCTCTAACTCTTTGGCTTCTTGGTTGAGTATTTTTGCAAATTCCCAGGCCAGCTTTTCGCGGCTTTTGTAATGGGCATCATACAATGTGTCGATCATAGTCATAGGCCCAGGCAATGCCCACTTTATCGGTTGTTTGGTTTGCTTACGTAAGAACTTAGCATCTTCAACAAAAACAGGCTTTTGGCGGCTAACGGGGCCAACGACGGTTGGTACGCTTGCATCGTAGCGATCGCGAATTTTTACTGTTTCACGTTTTTCAAAGTCAACGCCATTAAGGTGTTCAATAAAGGTGGTCACAAAGTGCTGACGAGTTTGTTCGCCGTCACTAACAATATCAATACCAGCATGCTGTTGGTCTTGTAATGACAGACGCAAAGCATCTTGTTTTCCGACAATAAGCTCATTGTCTTGTAATTTCCAAGGAGACCAAAGTGTTTCAGGTTCTGCAAGCCACAAAGGTTTTGGTAAGCTGCCTGCTGTTGAAGTCGGTAATAATGTTTTCATAATTGATGATGTCGCATATATTGGGTTAATGACTGAACGTAAACTATTTCGCAGTATCGCCACGCCACGAGGGCGTGGTTTTATTGTCTGTGCTTACAGCGCGTAGCTCTGTGACCACTTATCAAGCACATGTTGATGTGGTTTGATAAAGTGCTCTTCAGCAAATTTACCTTGCTCACTGGCTAATCTACTGCGCTCTTCTCGGTCATAAATAATCTGTGTTAATGAATGATCTAAGTTCTTTAAATTTGGCTTGTACGATGTACCCGCAGCCGCATTTGCATTGTAAATCTCTGGTCTGTAGATTTTCTGGAACGTTTCCATTGTGCTAATGGTGCTGATCAGCTCAAGGCTTGTGTAGTCATTTAGCAAATCTCCAAAGAAGAAGAATGCCAAAGGCGCAACGCTGTTTGGTGGCATAAAGTAACGCACCTGTAAGCCCATTTTCTTGAAATATTGTTCCGTTAAAGACGATTCATTAGGTAGATATTCCACGCCGAGTACTGGATGCTGATTTTCAGTGCGATGATAAGTTTTATTATCTGAAACACTTAAGCATATGACAGGCGGCTTTTTGAAATTGTCTTTATACACTTGTGAATTTACAAAGTACTGAAATAGCTTGCCATGTAATTCACCAAAGTTCTCAGGGATGCTGAATTTAGGCTGATCTTTATTGTACTGTTGGAGCAACACGCTAAAGTCGTAATCTCGAACATAAGAAGAGAAGTTATTGCCAACAATACCTTCAATACGCTTATTTGTTTTATGATCGATAATGTGTGTTTTTAAGATTTCAATCGATGGGAACGTTTGACCACTGCCTTCGATATCCATGTTTACTGACACTATCTCCAGTTCAACTGAATAACGGTCTCCTTTGGTGTTATCCCAGTTAGCCAATGCATTAAAACTATTATCAATCATTTTTAACGCGTTACGTAAGTTAGCTTGACGATGACTGCCTCTTGCTAAGTTTGCAAAGTTCGTCGTGATACGCGTATTGTCAGATGGGTGATAATTTTCGTCGAGACTTATGCTCTTAATCGTAAATGTAAATTCTTTATTCATTGTGATCTGGTATCCAATTTTCTGAGATAAAACCTGAATTAGTTGTTGCTCTTTCTGGTCTTTCTAATCTACTTCCTTGCGTTACCCTGCAGGTAATACCCGGGAAGTCATATAGTTATTCTGTCTATGTACGTTCAGAATCCACCGTTATGGTGTTTAGCGTTAAGAGCATAGTGTGATTTATACGTGGTTCACGACTTGAAGAAAAACGGTTTAATTTCAGATACAACATGAGTCATATTCACGTTAAAGGTAATTAAGCGTATCAACCAATTTGATGGAGCATATTTTGAGCGAAAACAGACAAATTAGCACATGGATGCTTGGGTGTCTGGATGTCTAGATGTTTTGTATTTATTTTTCTCATGTAAAACGTGAGGAATATTCACGGCTTATGGTGAGTAAAAGTGTTAGTGGGCGTTCGTTATATTGATATAATTTGATCAGATGTGGTTAATTTAGATATAAAGCTTGTAATTCATAGTGTTGAGTGAAATGTGACGCTTAAGCAATAGTCAGTACAGCAAAAGAAATTATGCTGATAGGTCGGATCACAAACCTAATTTAGCGTTATTGCTTTGGGGATGTTTTGCTAATGTCGCAGGTTCTCATTGAGGCTTTTCTAGTGATGCATTCAAAATATGCCATGAATTATAGTATTAGCCTAATACCTAGTTGCCCCCATAAAACGGCTTTCAGATAGTGTGATTGCTCCTTAATTATAATAAGAGATAGACACAATGAGTGAATTGATATTATTGGTTGTATATTGTGCGGTATTGGGCAGTGGTGTTGGCTTTTTAGCTGGGTTGTTGGGGATTGGCGGGGGGCTGGTAATAGTTCCTATATTAAGCGGTATTTTACTTCACTTAGCGATATTACCGCCTGAACAGGTGGTTATCGTTGCAATAGCGACGTCATTGGCCTCGATATTATTTACTTCGACTTCTTCTGCAATAGCACATCATAAAAATGGTAATGTGCCATGGGACTTAGCACCATGGATCATGACAGGGGTGGCGTTAGGTGCATTGATCAGTGGCTTTATGGCCGCGCTATTACCAGAGCAAGTTGTGCGTATTATTTTTGCAGTCAGTGTCGTGTTGATTGCGATAAAAATGTTTTTAAGCAGTAAAAATAATGACCCGACAGAACGCACGCTCCCCAATAAAGGAGTATTAACAACTTTAACGACCATTACTGGAGGCTTATCGGCAATGATAGGCATAGGTGGTGGGGCGTTATTAGTCCCTTTATTAACTTTCTTTTCACTGGATATGAAAAAAGCGATAGGGTGTGCATCAGCATGCGGCATTGTGATCGCGCTGTTTGGTTCTATCGGCTACATTAGCTCAGGGAGTACATACTTTTCTCTACAAGATGGATTTGCAGGCTTTGTCTATTTACCGGCTTTATTGGGGATTGTGTGTACGTCTTGGTTTACTGCGCCTTTGGGTGCAAAGGCAACCAATCACTTACCTGTGCCCACGATTAAAAAAATCTTCGCAGGGCTATTGGTCGTTATGGCTGCGAATATGATGTTAAGTTAATAGCAGAGTTAAAGAGGCTTGTAGCCTCTTTGCTGGAACCACAGTATTGCTAGAATCAGGGGGGGGTTATTTTAACCTGACGATAATTAATATCTAAATATTGTCAGAAATCTCTGATGGTGCACTCAGCTCTTTTTCAGCTCCAACATCAAGTTCATGACTTTTATATGCAGCGTAATAACCTTCCCCCTGTGTTTCTTATGGCAATTGAATTAATCCAATGTGGTGATACGCATGGTATCTGTGAGAAATTGCACGGATCGCCTTAGAATATACGGTGTGATGGAGTAAGAAAAACACCAGTGAGGCATACCACGCAATTCAAGCCAAAGCGTTATTTGGTTTTTCACCTTAAGGCGAGAGTCTTTGTTCTTTACGCGTATTATTGTGTTGTAATTCATCATACGCGCACAGATTCGGAGTATTAAGAACGTTTAGCGCTCTTTACTTGTTAGCAAACCAGGGCCTCATTGTGTAAAGCGTGTTGTCTTTTAAAACAAGCTTATGCCGAAGAGCGCCAGCAATATGTAAAATCACTAATGCGATGAGCGCTTTGACGCAAGAAGCGTGAACGAAACGAGTGGTATTGAATAAGTCTATGTCATGACTACCATTAAGCGCAATGCTGCCAAAAAGTTGCACTGGCAATTGATGGAAGTTGGCCGTGATGTAACCTGTAAGCGGTACTAATACCATTAATGCGTATAAAGCATAATGGGTAAGTTGTGCAATAGTTATACGTGTTGGCGGTTGTTCATGCTTTAAAATGAAACGCTTGCAAATACGTATCAATATTAACAAGGTGATGATAGTACCTATACTAGAATGGCCTACTAACATGACACTGCGGTCAGCGTCGCTCATTTTTGGGTTAAAGCCAACTAATGCAAAACACATGAGGATAATAAGCACGGCGGATAACCAATGCAGTAATTTATAAGACCAGCTATAAGATGTCATTGTTCATCTCCAATTTAAAATAAACGGTTTAAGATTGAGAGTTTAATTGATATTGTTATATAGATAATCAGGCTAAAATTTAAAAGACTGTTTTTTTATATGAACAATGATTTAAACCAAATTCGTATTTTTTGCCAAGTGGCACAATTACAAAGCTTTACTCAAGCCGCTGAATCGTTGGAAATTGAAAAGTCCACAGTCAGTAATAAAGTGAGTCAATTAGAGACTCGCTTAGGGGTTAAGTTGTTGCAAAGAACAACGCGTTCGGTGAAGTTAACCGATGAAGGTGCGCAATATTTAAAGTTTTGCCAACAGGCAATGCACCAGATTGAGCTGGGAGAGGCACTCATTGGTGATATGCAGCAGCAAGCTGTGGGCCATTTACGTGTTGCTGTGCCTCAAAATTTTGCTGATGTTATGGCTTCGATGGTGGTTGTGCCCTTTTTATCTGAGCACCCGAAAGTGACGCTTGAAATGCAACAAGGTGCACAGAATGTTGATCTCATTAAAGATGGTTTTGATCTAGCTATTAGAGCTAGTTTTAGTGAAATTGATGATTCGAGCTTAATTTATAGGAAAATTTATCAATCTCAGCGTATTTTTGTTGCGTCAGCTGAGCATGTGGCTAAATTTGGCAATGCCATCAATATACAGCAGTTGCGTGAGCAACCTTATATTGCCAGTTTTGCCGGTGAGCGTAATGATACGTCATTTAACCAAGTGTATGTTGATGGCCGCTGGCATACATTGCAGGCACGTTTCACGGTCAACTCAATCGCAGCCATTGTTCAGTCGATGCAAGCTAATTTGGGTTTCGCGATTATGCCAGTCACGATGGTGAGAGATAAGTTAGCGTCGGGTGAGTTAGTACAAATTGCCCCTCAAGTAAAGTTGACGGATTCTGTCATTTACTTGGTATATCCCAGTCGAAAAGGCCAACCAGCAAAGCTTAAAGCGTTTATTGATACTCTGGTGTGTTGGGGTGAGAAAATGATGCTGAAAAACCACCGATGAACTAATAAGATTGAACTCTGATCAGAGTCGTTATAATAAGGAGTTGATGAATATGTCTGGTTTAACCATTCGAACTATGCAACCTGAAGAATTAACAATAGCCATAGAGTGGGCGCGTAACGAAGGGTGGAACCCAGGAGTTGAAGACGCAAAATTATTTTACTATGCAGATCCCAGTGGTTTTTTTGTCGCCGAATTTGAAGGTGAAATAGTCGCCGTTGGCAGTGCGGTAAGGTATGACGCGCAGTTTGCTTTTTGTGGGCTTTATATAGTGGCACCAAAACATAGAGGCAAAGGCTATGGGTTGGCTTTAACTAAGCATAGGCTAGCGTACTGTGGCGATCGCAATATTGGTATTGATGGTGTGTTAGATAATGTTGAAATATACAAACGAGTAGGCTACTGCCCTTATTATCAAAATAAGCGTTTTCAAAAGCGAGCGACGGCTCAGGCTTTTTCATCTAATACGCATGATATTAAACAATCACATATTGCTGAAATTATTGATTACGATAGGCAGTGCTTTCCAGCAAAGCGCGATACTTTTTTAAAAGGGTGGTTACAGCAAGCACAAGGCAAATCGGTGTGCGTAATTGAAAATGGCCAAGTTCGAGGGTATGCAGTAAGGCGGCAATGTGTTGAGGGCCATAAAGTAGGTCCGTTGTTTGCTGATACCAAAGAGGTAGCTGCACAATTATTTAGCGCTTTGCAGCAAGATATAGCTGGGGAGGTTATTATTTTAGATGTACCAGAGAACAACCCCCTTGCTGTTGAGTTAGCATTAAATGAAGATATGGAAGTGGTTTTTGCAACGTCTCGAATGTATCAGCAGGGATTGCCTGATATTGCCCATCACAAAGTGTTTGGTATTACGACGTTTGAGCTAGGATAGGTATCCTATAGGTATCTGCGGTTTTTCAGTTGTATGGAATATTATCGCAGTATGAATTTTTTTAGGGCTTTGTAAGTAGCAAAAAACGAGGTTGTCATGCTACTTACAAATATATGTGTGACGCAGGTTATATGTTAACGCGGTAAAAGTTAGCACCAAAATATAAGCGGATATTTTTCCCACCAAATAAGTATTACACAAAATTGCAGCGCTGATGCTAGAGCAAGGGTATGCACTTTTTCTCTGTAATTATCCTGAGCCTGCTTAAGTTGATAAAATAATGAGTAGCCCAATGTCATTGGGAGTAGGGTCGCGATGACAATCAATGAAATACTGGCGCTATTGAGCAGCCCAAACTCGATAAACGATTGCTCAGAGAAGAAGTACGCAGGTACTGTAAATAGCAGTAAATTAATAAACGACCAATTAGGTCTGCTGAAACGGCTCGGCGTAAATAATTTTATAACGCCAACGATAAAAATAGACACTAGCCCTAGCAAACCAGCGAGCATACTGAGCCAATAAAGCCCAAGCTTAGTGATACTCACTTTCTTATACGTTTTTAAGCCGTTAGTGATAAACACCTCTTGCTTCTCATTGGTATAAATTACGTGTGAGGCTTGGGTCCTTCCTGCTTGTCTGTATAAGTTATTACCCATTGCGGTTAAGCGCTTTGCTGAACTTTGCAGGGGATTAAGTACTAAGTGCTGCGGTGAGTGCTCAACCCACATAAAGTGAAAGAGCATATCGACAAAAGCAAATTCAGCCAGGCCATTTGGCGCTAAAACATAGAGGCCGTCGACCTGCTTATTTTGGTTATCAATGGGCGCGCTGGGTAAAGGTGGTATCGGTAAAAGGTTTAAATGCTGTATGAACAGAGCATTAAACCTTTCGGTATCCGCAGATTCGTCATCGGTGTTAATACTATAAAAAAAGCCCTTTTTTTCTTTTGGATAGAGGCAAATGTAGGCGGTAAAGCCAAAGGTTTGACCGGGATGACACATCCCAACTGCGCCGTGGCGGTCTCTGACTGCGAATGCTAATCCATGCCCCATCAGTAAGCCTGCATTTTTTGCATCGGTATTATGAGGCATAGCAAGCATCGCCATTAAATCGGCTTTTATGAATACGTCATCGCCAATAGTGCCATCACCCAACACAAATGACATAAACTTTGCCATATCAGGTGCTGTTGTTGTGAACTGCTCGGCGGGTCTTAAACTGATAGGCACTGAATGTTGCGCTACCTTGTTTTCATGATACCCCATTGCTAATGAATGGGGGGTGTTTTGCTCACTCTGGCTTGTAAACTCAAAGGTACTATCGTGCATTTCCAGCACACTTAATAGATGATCGTCTAAGTAGGTTTCGTAGCGCTGCTGGGTGACTTTTTCAATGACCATACCCAGTAACGCATAGCCCATATTTGAATAGGCATAATGTGTACCTGGTTTGGTTCTGAGAGTGAGTAAGCTTTTTTGGTTTTGAGAAAATGCATGGTTCAATGGGGCCGAAGGAGTAGAAGTGGGATTTAATAGTTGGCGCATTTTTATGTTGTCTAAACCTGCGGTATGTTCAAGCAAGTGTCGAACACGAATAGGGGCTTCGCTTACCCAAGGGTTATTAAATGACAGGTTAGGTAGATAAGGTGCCACTTCTGAGTCTAAAGTCAGTTTATCTTCGGAAATTAACCTAAGCACTCCCATCGCTAAAACGGTTTTAGTAACGGATCCGACTCGCACGTTTTGTGCTTTTCCCATCGGCTGTTGCTTTGCAATGTCAGCCATTCCTGCGCTACCAGCATAGTGTTTGTTATCTGAAACAATTGACCATGTTATGCCAACGAGATTTTCTTCGATAAGGGTTGTGGCGACGTGTTGTTCAAGTTCTTTAGTCTCATTCGCATAAACGAGATTGATTGCACATAAAGTGAAGATGAACAGTATTATTTGTAGTAGTGATTTAACTTGCATCGGTGTCCTAAAGTTCAGCCTAATAAGGCTGTGTTTATTATTATTGTTTTTTGAGTGCGGTGAGCATTTTGAACCAGCCTCTGCGACCTATATCTATAAGCCGCAGTTGTAGCGAAGCCATTTATCTTAAGCGCTAACTTAACTGCTTTAGTTGATTCGCCAAGCTCAATATATCAATGCCTTTACTTATATCGAATTGCATGAAGGCGAGTATTGCGTGCATCACAATCAACACGCGTTGATATGCTTTTGGTTGCGCTTTTAGTTCTTCATTTGCTGCTGCAAAACCATGTTCTTCATAGGTTAATAGCAGTGCAATTGCATATTCTTCAGGAGTACGTTGCCGAGCTTTAGGTTCATAGCCAAGTTCAGTGACTACCCGTTCAGCTAATGTCCAGACCGACCACGGGTTTTGACCCGTGATGAGTTTACCATCTTGGGTAACTTTTTCTAAATAAGTTGTACCCTCTTTGAATTGCGCGCCTTGTGATATGAGTTTATCTTGCAGCAAGAATGGAAAGACTTGTTTTGCATCAGGAATGAGGAACAGTTCTTCTTCATTGGTGAAGGCACTGATTTTTTTATCACGGATAAGCATCTGGCCATTGTCGAGCTTCACATTAACAAGTGCAGCAGGGCCATGGCACACCGCACTGACGACCTTATTATTTTGATATAAGGTTTTTGCAATATTGTGTATATGTGGGTTGTTTGGAAAGTCAAACATAGTGCCTTTACCACCGACGAAGTACACCGCTTCATAGTCATCTGGGTTGATGTTTGCAAGTGGGATAGAGTTTGTAACTTGCTGCTGAATGACTTTATCGTTTAAAAAAGCATAATCATAGGCGCCCATATCTTCGCCATCTATCACAACTGGAGGCTTTCCGCCTTGTGGACTGGCAATATCAACGCTAAAACCATTTGCGATAAATACCCAATAGGCGCGAGCAAGCTCGGTGTGCTCATAGCCTGTTGCTTTGTTTTCGCCCATTTTATCGACACTGGTTACTACTGCGAGGATTTTACCTCTGGGTGCAGGAATATTGTCAGTTAAATAGGGTAAGTCGCTTACTTGTGATTCTTTTAGCGCTAGAAAGTGCGCTTTTTCAGGAAGTAAGCTCTTGATCCAGCTTTTCGCACCGTAGGCTAGGCTACCTGTGAGTATGACCAAGGTAATTAATGTGAATATGGTTTTTTTCAACATAGATATACTCCTACCAATAATATTACTCCGACGATAAACAAGGGACTGTGAAGGTAATGTGAAATTGACTATTAAAAAGGGCTGGAAATAATGTGTTTAACCTAGGGGGCTCTATGCTAGAGCGTATACATTGACGCAATAAACTCGCTTAGCGCGTAATGATCTATTAGAATGCGGCGCATTATTTATTACTCATGGTTGCTTATGTCTTTTCCTCCTTGTCCGAGTTGTTCATCTGAATATGTTTATCAAGATCAATCTAACTTAATTTGCCCTGAGTGTGCTTTTGAGTGGAACCCTGATGAGAAGCTGGCAGAAGATACTATCTCTGTGAAAGATGCAAATGGGACCCTGTTGGCCGATGGCGATAAAGTAACGGTTATTAAAGACTTAAAAATTAAAGGCAGTTCTCAGGTTATCAAAATTGGTACTCGTGCGCTGATCAGACGAATCAAAGAGGCCAAAGACCACCAATTAGACTGTAAAGTTGATGGCGTAGGCGAGATGATGGTGACTGCTAAATTTGTGAAAAAAGCGTAAAGGGGTGTTGTGGTCATCATAGTGCATAACTAATGACGCATGGCGATGTTACCAGAGTACTTTAAAAATCATAGAGTATCGTTGAGCAAATCATAAACTGGGATCTGGTAAAACAACGCCAGCTCCCGTGCTGTACGGTGGTACACGTTAAGTCCACACTCGGCTCGTTTCAAGGTCGCGATAGACACACATAGGGCTTTATCTTGGCATGCACAGGCTAATTTCTCTTGGCTTAATCCCATGTTTCTGCGTAATTCCTTTAGCCTTTGCGTATTTAGTTTAACGCGTCCATTCATGTTCTGATCCCTTTAAAAATAAAAGCCAAGCTTAGTTGCTATTTTGCTGGGTCACCACTTCTCATCACAATAGGGGTTGTTACGGATTGTATACACTGTGTCAGTAATTATTCACGAGACGTAGTATCAGAGTGCGTTATCAAACTGATACCCAGATGATACCAAACTGATACTTAGGTGATGCTGTGAATTGGCGTTTGCTCTCTAAACTTAAAGTAATTTCAAGGTGCTCGTAGAGTACTAAACATAACTTTAAAGATAGCAAAGGAAAATATTATGTCTCAAGCAATTCATAATGTAGGCGCGTTTGGTTCAGTGGTATTGGCAAAAGACTTTAATCAAGAGTTTATCAGTGCGTTTGAACATATTAATAAACGCGAAGGCGTGAATATTTCGCCACTTGCAGGTCAATCTCAAGTAGTAAATGGCATTAATTTCGCATTTTATTGTTTTGTTGAGCAGGTTACAGCGCCGGACTTGCCAAAAATTAGCAACTTAGAGCTTATTACGGTATATGAGAAAGGTGGCACGTATACACAAACGTCAAGTCGAGTGATCAGTGAACCTGTACTTTTTCCGCCGATTGGATCGTTTGATGCAGTTGCACTACGAGCAAACTTCACAGATGCAGAAACACAAACCGCAGAGCAAATTGAGTCATTAGTCGGTGTTCATTACGATATATTAGCTGCGCAGCAGCAAGTTGTTGCAGGGCTTAACTTTGCATTTTACGCAGTGGTTAAACCGGCAACATTGAACGGCCAAGCCTACTTCGCACAAATAAATGCCTATCGTAATTTAGAGGGTAAAATTGAACGTGCTGAGTTACACCCAATTCAGCCATAATGACTGTTTAAGGTGGCGTGTAATGCGCCACTTTACTTGTAAGCTAATGCTAAATAAGGCAAATAAGGCAAATAAGGCAAATAAAGTAAATAAAGTAAATAAAGGCAGTGCCCCGAGTTATTCCAATAATGTGATTTCAATAAACCCGATATGCGCGTTTGTAGTGAAGTGGACGCCTAAGTCAAAATCTGAATCTGCCCGCTCACTGGTAAGTAAGGTAATTTTCTCTGGCGGAGTTGTTGCTAAATTTGCGGAGGAGAAGTGTCGACCGCTGTCGCTGCCCGCATCATACACTTTAAGTTGAATTGTTTGGTTTTGAAGCCATGTATTGTTATTAAATAAAGGTAAGCTATTAACTGCGACAAACCAATCAGGGCTTGGTGCTACCATAGATACTAGGGTTAATAGAGAAAATGTTTGGCTTGCTTCAAATGTCATTGTTACGCTGGTGGCATTGCCAGAAATACCTCCTTCATCAATCAAATAGTTTGATCCGCCTTCGTTCTGGATAGTACTAATCTCATTTTTGAGTGCTGTTTTTGAGCCTGTTTCTGCCATGTTAATGACCCCCTGTGATGCGAGTGCACCTAATTCGAATAAGGCATTAGGCTGACTATGAGTGAGGCCAACAACAGGAGAAAAATGAGAGTTATTAGGGAAGTTTGTGGGAAAGTTACTATTTTGCCATGAACGTGTAAAAGTAAGTTGGTATACCACAGAGGTTGCGGGCGTTGTTATCTCTGGAAGCACTGGTGCAGCGGGTGAATTAGTCGTTGGTTGTTGCTCAGTATTGCTACTGCCACCACACGCCACTAAAAACAATGATATATAAAGTACTGCAGATTTAATAACTCGATTCATATAGCACCTGGTTAATTAATGAACACCACCAATACTTAGACCTGATCGTGTGTTATTTACTTTCACTGCACACCACAACATCACAATAAAAGCGCACGTGTATTCTTTTTTAATCGATTAAATGATTATAAAAGTACTTCTTATCATACAGTTAAAGCGGTGAAGGCGTGGTGAGCTGGGGGAGAGTTTAATTATGCATAATATTAGAATATTCTATGGTATGACCAAACTATGATTTAAGTTATAATTCGGCTCTTTTTCCTGCAGGTACCCTCTATGAGCGCACTTAAAGCTGAACGGTCGTTATTCTCTTATCCTAAATACTGGGCAGAATGCTATGGTGTTGCACCATTTCTTCCTACGACACGTCAAGAAATGGATGAGTTGGGCTGGGACAGCTGCGACATTGTACTTGTAACCGGTGATGCATATGTCGACCACCCAAGCTTTGGTATGGCTGTGATTGGCAGGGTGCTAGAAGCGCAAGGGTTTAGGGTCGGTATTATTGCCCAGCCTGATTGGTCTAGCAAAGAAGCATTTATGTCGCTTGGTCAGCCAAACTTATTTTTTGGTGTCACTGCGGGTAATATGGACTCCATGATCAACCGATATACTGCTGAGAAGCGTATGCGTCACGATGATGCATATACACCCGGTAATGTTGGTGGTATGCGCCCTGACAGAGCGGTTGTGGTATATAGTCAGCGATGCAGAGAAGCATATAAAGAAGTACCATTAGTTATTGGTGGCATAGAAGCAAGTTTACGTCGTATTGCACATTATGATTATTGGCAGGAAAAAGTACGACGCAGTATTATTTTTGATGCCAAAGCCGACATCTTGATTTACGGTAATGCTGAACGCCCGCTGGTGGAAGTTGCTCATCGAATAGCAAGGGGTGATGCTATTGCATCAATTCAAGATATTCGTGGTACTGCGGTTATTCGCAAAGAGCCTTTACCTCAGTGGCGCGGAAGTGATTCAACGGCGATAGATAAAGTCGGTAAAATTGATCCTATTCCCAATCCTTATGGTGCGGACGATGTTGGCTGTAGCAAATCTGAATTTGCCAAAGCGGGAATTAACCTTGCTGAAGAAGCTGCAAAACCGATTACCGTACAGCCACCAAGATTAAAGCCTTGGGAAAAAGTATATGTAAAACTGCCAGCATTCGAACAAGTGAGTGTGAATAAGCCTTTATATGCCCACGCATCACGTATTTTACATCAAGAAACTAACCCTGGTTGTGCGCGTGCGCTTTTTCAGCGTCATGGCGACCGTTCGGTATGGGTTAATCCGCCCGCATTCCCTTTAGAAACAGCAGAAATGGATATGGTGTTTGGTTTACCTTATCAACGTGTGCCACACCCAAGCTATGGTGATGCAAAAATTCCTGCTTATGACATGATCAAAACCTCTGTAAATATTATGCGGGGTTGCTTTGGTGGGTGTAGTTTTTGCTCAATCACCGAGCATGAAGGTCGTATTATTCAAAGTCGCTCTGAAGAGTCGATTATTGAAGAGATAGAACAAATTCGCGACAAGGTTCCCGGCTTTACTGGGGTGATCTCAGATTTAGGTGGCCCAACTGCTAACATGTATAAATTACGATGTAAGAGCAAAAAAGCAGAAAGTACCTGTCGCAGGTTGTCGTGCGTGTACCCTGATATTTGTAAGCATATGGATACCGATCATACTCCAACGATTGACCTTTACCGTAAAGCAAGAGATGTTGAGGGCGTGAAAAAAGTCCTAATCGCATCAGGTGTTCGCTATGATTTAGCCATTGAAGACCCGAGATATGTAAAAGAATTGGTAAGTCACCATGTTGGTGGGTACTTAAAAATTGCACCTGAGCATACTGAGCAAGGCCCATTATCAAAAATGATGAAGCCTGGCATGGGCACATATGATCGCTTTAAAGAGCTATTTGATAAATATTCAAAAGAAGCAGGTAAAAAGCAGTATTTGATCCCGTACTTTATCTCTGCGCATCCAGGCACGACAGATGAAGACATGGTAAATATGGCGCTTTGGCTTAAAAGTAATGATTTTAAGCTGGACCAAGTGCAAAATTTCTATCCGTCTCCTATGGCCAATGCAACGACCATTTATCATACCGAGATGAACTCATTGCGAAACATAAAAAATAACAAAGAAGAAGTCGCAGTGCCTAAAGGAGCAAGACAGCGTCGCTTGCACAAGGCAATATTACGTTATCATGATGCATCGGGCTGGCCTATGATCCGCGAAGCATTACGAAAAATGGGTAAAGCCAATTTAATTGGTAAGGGTCCGAATTGTTTGGTGCCGGAAGAAAGCCGAAATGAAAAGTCGGCTGGGCACAAAAAGGGAGGTCGCCCTGCTTTGACCCGCCATAGTGGGTTTGGTCAGTTTAAAAAAGCCAATACTAAACCAAAAGTAGCGGGTAATCGTCAAAGAAGTGCGCCAAGATAGAAAACTGATTGTTTGGCCATAATCAATTATTGCCCCTCTAAAACCGCTTATTATGAAATGAGCGGTTTTTTGGTTTCAGCCGGTGTGATCATGTATTAGAACGCTAGGTTCAACGTGATTATGATACGCATAGAGTTGTAACAACTGTATAAAACTTCCCCAGTTTGTATGATCTCCTCTATAGTTTAAAGCGTAATTATTCATCGGGCATTGAATTGGGTTCTCTATGTTTAAGTCAATAGCTAGGTATATATCAGGCCATTTAACAACAATGGCGCTGCTTCCCTGTGTATTATTAGGCGCTGTCATTTTTTATGATGTTTCTATGTCATTACAGAGAATGAACGATGCATATGACGCAGAATATAATGCGTTTTTTAGTCATGCTGTTTTATCGGTTGTGCATGAGACACAAAAAGAACGCGGCGCGTCGGCGGGGTACATTGGTTCTGGAGGAAGTAAATTTAAGTCAACGTTAATTAAACAAAGAAGCCTGACAAACAAGTTTGTCTCCCAGCTTGAGGAGAGATCAAAGACATGGCAGTTGTCACAGCCGATGCAACGAGAATTGATAGAATTTCAAAGAAAATTCGCTAAGCTAGAACAGGTCAGAAGAGACGTTGACAATTTAACAATGTCGTTAGGAGATGCGTTAAAATACTACACCGATATAAACTTGAAAGGGTTACACATCGTTATAACTGCATCACGATTAAGCAATGACCATATTATTTCCACTGAGCTGTTTTCCATATATAACTTTTCTAATGCCAAAGAGTCAGCAGGGATAGAACGAGCTGTTTTGTCTAATGTGTTATCCAAGGATGAAATGACCCAAGCAGCAAAAATAAAACATGTAAGTTTGCTTACTAAGCAAGAAGTATATTTAGAAGAAGCATTAGAAGCTTCACCTCCGTCAATGAAGGCACTTTTTGAAAGAGCACTGGCATCAAGTGAATTCTCCGAGGTGGACAAATACCGAAGCCTAATTGCTGCAACAAATACCAATTTTAATCTCGATGCAGAAAAATGGTTTTCAGCTGCGACCAAACGGATCAATGTGTTGAAAAGTGCAGAAGAGCAAGCGCTTGATCTGGTTGATGCCACAGCAATCAACATACAAGAGCGAGCGGTATTAGTGCTCGTCGTTGAAAGCGTAATTTTAATTGTGGGCTTATTAATTACTTTTGCGCTTTTCTCTGCAATTAAGCTACGACGACGCCAATCACAGAAAATAGCACAGGGGATTCAAGTGGCAATTAGAAACAAAAATTTGTCTCATGAAATTGCGGTTTTAAGTTCTGATGAATTGGGGGACTCAGCAAAAGACATAAATCACTTAACCATGCAATTTGAGAATGATCTTGTAGAGTTTGGGCAAGTGTCTCAGAGAATTGCGTCTTCTACTGAAGAAGCATCGCTAGCTATAAACCACAGCAAACAAAATCTTGAAGAGCAGCAAGATGGTATTAAAACAATTGCAGCCGCATCTGAACAAATGAGCAAAAATATTAAAGTGATTGCCAGTTCAATGAATGAGAACTCTCAAGCAGCAAGAGTGGTAGCGACTGAATCTATTCGGGGTCAGAAAGTGGTTACAGATGCTGTGAGTGTCATTCAGGATGCGTCTGATGATATGGCTAAATCAGCAGTCGCAGTAGATGCCTTGAACAACAGGGTTGGAAGTATTACGAGCATGGTTGAGATGATCCGCTCAATTGCAGAACAAACGAATTTGTTAGCACTTAATGCCGCGATTGAAGCGGCAAGAGCTGGTGAGCAAGGAAGAGGGTTTGCCGTAGTTGCTGATGAGGTAAGGGGCTTAGCCAGTAGAACTCAAAAATCAACAGAAGAAATTTCAGCATTGGTGTCGGAATTACAGACAAGCTCAAAAGAAGCATCAAGTATTATTATGCAGGGGCAAGATAATGCCGTCCAGGCTGCGCAGCGAGCACAGGAAATAAAAGCTGCCTTGAGCCAAATCGTAACACAGGCTCAGCAAGTTGAAACGGTGACTGAATCGGTCTCGCAAAGTACGCAACAACAAAGCGATGCGATTAGTGATATTAGTAAAAATATTGCCACTATATTTGATAAATCTGCTGAGAATGTCTCTGGCGCGGAACAAATCGTACAGGCTGCGGTGGCCATATCTGATTCGGCGATTGATATGGATAAGCTGATTGCGCAATATAATGTGGCTGAAAATAAACGCTAAGCCAGAGTTTGAGCTTACAGAGTCACTAATTAGTTAAGTCATGGCTTATATAGATGGAAAAAGGGGCTGTAGGAGGTTTGAGTGAGGTAAAAGGCCCTACGTTTTATAGACTCGCAGTTAAATATTAGGTCCCTTAACTAAGTAAGGTGGGTAACAAGGTCTCTCTTTATTGAGGTTTTGTATATAAAAGTACCAAAAACACCTGTTTTGATTTAATTTTGCTCGAACACGTTATTTTTATCACTTTTCTTCAAATAAACGCTTGCGCTTTTTCTCCATCTCCCTATAATGCGACCCCACTGACACGGAGCAACACGCTGAAAAGCAAATTGAAACGAGTCAGCGTCAAGTAAAACTTAGTTTGGCTTTTCACTTAAGAAAACGTTTTAAATTAAGTGTTGACAAAAAAATAGGAAAGCGTAACATGCGCAGCCCTAGCGAGATAAAGTAAAGCGCTTAATCATCGCAACGTTCTTTAAAAATATGAAGCAATCATCTGTGTGGGCACTCGTACAGATTGAGTTCTAACAGCGAACCTTCTTTCTTAGATTGAAGCTAGCAAAAAAATTAGAGTCTCAATTGATTTTCTCTTCGGAGAAACTGAGTGACCAACGGAAACAAGTTTACTTGTTTCAGCACAGTCAATTCGATTTCGAAAGAAATCAAAATCAGAATTCAATGAGCACGAAACTTCGGTTTCAACAAAACTTTTAATTGAAGAGTTTGATCATGGCTCAGATTGAACGCTGGCGGCAGGCCTAACACATGCAAGTCGAGCGGTAACAGAGATAGCTTGCTATCTGCTGACGAGCGGCGGACGGGTGAGTAATGCTTG
>NZ_MIET01000025.1 GCF_003590335.1 Pseudoalteromonas sp. MSK9-3
ATTCAGAAGCCTCAAAACAGAATGGGTTCCAAGTACGGGCTACAACTCATTTAAGGAAGCAGAGCAAGATATTAGCTTTTATTTGATGAACTATTACAACTGGAGCAGGCCGCATAGTCATAATGATATGAAAGCCCCTGCAGTAGCAGAAGAAAAACTTAATTCACTGTCCGGAATTAGTTGACCACAACAATGCTGACTTTAAACAAAACTTTTGCATAGGAAGCCTAAGTTTAAAGTGAATAAGACTAGGCGTATTTACAATGTAATGGCAACAGGTAATTAATGTACATACGTATAATCTATAGCAGGGTTCGAGTGCTTTTTAGTCTGCCCTGTGTACATTGCGACTAAGCAAATTTACATAATAAGATTTGCCAATATTTTTTACACCTGATTATGCCATAAACAGTAGAATGATCTTAATGTCAGTTTGTTAAAACTGCGATTTTTATTGGCTGAAAAAGTGTAAAGACCTGAATTAAATATTTTATGCAGCCACAATTTTATGCAAATACTTAAGCTGATATCGAATGCATGATTCAAAGCTGGTATTTACTAAAGTCAGGTAAAAACTGCATTTGTACTAGGGTATTTTTTATATTCAAGAATGTATTAAATATTTCATCATAGCTGTGCCAGATCCAATAAATGTTTAAACCTATAAAGGTAAATTGAAACAGTGTGGCTGTAATATATCGTGTGTCGAATAGTTTTAAGGCACTGCCAAAAGATGCCTTGATTTCCTTATTATTAATATCGACGCTGTAACATTCGTCAAGAATAAGGTGTGTCAGACATCCAACTAATACATATATCGCAGATAAAACGGCCAAAGTAATTGAAAAATTAAGCCACATAGCTAAATTTAACGTCGTCAATACGACCAGCACAACGGCGGAAATTGAATGAAATGAACCCCTGTGTACCGTGAAATGTTCAAAAATAGGCTTTATGGCAAAGTTGATAAAGCCATATATCAAAAGCAAAGAGGCCCAAATTTCTAGTAGTGAGTTAAAGTCGAAAGAGAGTATAAAGATTGCACTGACCGCGAGAGAAAATATTGAAAAAAGCGTGTTTAACGACTTTGAGCGATCGGAGTCGAGATCAGGCACCAACCCAGCAAGAGAACCAATTATAAAAAGGCCACAGACTTGTATTAGTGGGATCAAGTCGACAGCTAATATGGCAGTGGACAGCGCTGCACTTGTAATGATAGATGCTTTGAAATGAGTGGAGAAATTAGCCATGTAAATTTACTTCTTATGATTTATACAATTGAATATTAACATAATTAAAGTTATTCGCGTGTGGCCTTTTAGGAACAATCGTTTATGAGTTTTCGAATAAAGGAGCGGTGATAAGTTAGTTAATTGAAGCTTGAAGAGAGTGGCCTGTTAAGCCACTCTTTTAAAATCATATCCAATTTATGCGTTTTTATTATTAATAATAGGCACCTAGCGTAACTTCGCATAATTCATAGTCGTACAGCATTACGTTTTTATAGTATGCTTTCACGTGACCATTGATTACCTTCCCTAACCTCGACTCTCCAATGAATTCATATTTAGCAGTACCTAGCTTCTGCAAGTATATGAATTCGGCAACTGAAGTTTTATCTTTTTTCAGTTTTAGAGATATTTTAGTGAAATCACCAGCTTTTGGATATGATGCTTTATAAGTCCCTTTTACCAAATACCGCTCTCCGTGCGTCGCTTGATCATAAGGTGAATGAGCCCCAATAATCATACGTTTGTTAGATTTCACACAAATACGTCGATAAGGTTCGTAATTATTAGACCCTTCAGATACGGCCTTATCTACGTAAAGAACGCCATAGTGGATATTACCACCGCCAGTTAAGTCGCTTGGCTCTGTCGTTGGAAACGGTGTAAAGTCATCTGGCCTTGAGCCTGTTGAGTCTCCGGCCCCTGCTGAGTCATTTGCACCAAACACTTCGATATCAGAAAAGCCTTCATTTAGACTGCTATCTTGGTGCATCTTGATAGTATTATCATTTTCAATAGAAGTTGTTTCTGCAGTATAAGCAATTGCGCTGCTGGCTATGATAGCCGCAGGCAGTACACACAGTGTATTAAATTTCATTGATCTTCCTTAATATAATTTAGGTTGTTTACTAAGTTTTTCTAATAATTCTAAAATGAGCTCTTCAAGTTTTATTTGAGTAAACTTTTTATATTGAGCCCATTTAGATGGGGGGATATGGTTGATATGGCTTGCTATGGCGAGCGCTATATACTTGATTGAGCCACTAAGCAAAGTATAGGTTTTGTGGTCTTGAGATACTTTAAGCTCTTTGTTAAAAGCCTTTAATAGTTTCAGTAATTCGATATTACATTGCACACCCTGTATGTCATGCCGTAACCTTTCTAGCGCAACCTTTCCTGACGAAAGCGCTTTTCTTGAGTCTACTTTACCTAAAATAGGTGCTTTCATTACAGTTTTAATATGGCTTAACATCAGTTCTTTTGGTGAGTTGCTGAGCGCAATATTTTTGAACTTCATTGGTTCACTCCCTAATATTAAGGCCCCATCACTGCAATTGATTAATTGTATTGAAGGTGATGATTTTATTTGTTCCTCAAGAGCTTGACGCGATTCATTAAAAATACGTGTGGTAAAGATAGACTTCCTAAAATTTCCAGTTACTTGAAGTTCAGGTTTAAATGCTAAAGAGGATAGTACATTATTTTTTTCGTAGTAAATGGAAGACTTACTGTGATGGTGCTCAGGGTTTATGTATCCAAAGTCGCAACCTAACAGCGTAAATTTTTTGACCCCCATATGAGCAAGTGCTGCGACGGCCATATTAGATACTGTTGGGTTACAGTGGTAAAGTGGTTTTAGCTGGTGTACATTATCGCATAAAACTTCACCGCCAACGTCATTTCCTTTTGGGAATAGTACTGTGTAGTTAAATATATCTATGAACTTTGGATAGATGGTATTCAGACCAAGAAAAATAGTTTCTTTAAGGTAAGGGCTTTGTAAGTCGCTTTCTTTTAAATAGTAGCTTGCTGATGTGCGCTCCATTTCTACATGGATATCTGGTGTAATGCCTTTTCTCAATAGAGTACTTAATGCGGTTCCACAGGAGACTATCACAACGTCATTTTGTATCTCATTTAGGTAATCTATGTCATTGTCTAATGATGGTCCATTTCCAACAATAATAACGGAAGCTTTATTATTGTTGACCAGTAAATTCTGATAGTTCTGGAATGTTACTTTTTGTGCATTTTCTAGAGTTTGCTTTAAGCCTATGAGTTCATCTTCAACGAACCCCCACATTGAGGCAAACCGGTTTCTCCAGTGTCGAAAGTTATTGTATATTTCATCGATGACATCTTCTGAGCGGTGTCTATACAAACTAATATCAGCAAGTAAATGGTGCCCTTGTGAATTTAGAGTATTGGTCATGAAGTTTAGGAAATGCTCATAACTATTGGCAAGAGATATAGTGAGCGAACCACCGCGTGATTGGCAAATTTTTCTTAGTTCGTTTAAATCGCATTTTGAACAAGCCATTGCCAAGTGTAACTTGTTCGGTTCAATTATAATTACGTCGCTGTAATGGATTGCATTAAGTAATAGGTCAATATGAAACCCGGCGCTTAAGCCTAGTACGACTAGAGTTCCTCTATGTGGCTTCGAGTTTGGCTTATAACCTAATTCTTCAGCATACTTACTGGTGCTATCAATGAAGCTTTGATGTGAAGGTTTGCTGTTTGTGGGAGTATTATGCATTACACCCCACTGTAAACTTAAGTGAAGTGGGTGTTGTAGGAATAGATTAACTTGCTGTGCACAGCAGTCTTTGGGTGCCTCACCGTAAAACTCTTTGATTGATGCGTCGATATATTGTGGA
Organism: Pseudoalteromonas sp. MSK9-3; assembly: GCF_003590335.1. Taxonomy (GTDB): domain Bacteria; phylum Pseudomonadota; class Gammaproteobacteria; order Enterobacterales; family Alteromonadaceae; genus Pseudoalteromonas. The sequence continues at coordinate 3,890 of NZ_MIET01000025.1, forward strand.
GAGTACTGATCACTCCACGATGGTGATAACTTAAGGTTATCTTGTACATACAAAAATTCACGGTTTTTTAATATCAGTTCCATTGCCGAGCTAAGCCACTGTATCCATAATTCGCAACTTTTTCATAAAGGGAGTATATAGTCAAATTAATATTCGTTACTTGTAGCTAAATATGGGAATTTTACGCTAGTAGTTAGAGCTGTGCGATGTAAGAATTACTAATTTACATTATTTAACAGCTTGAAACTCAGCTTTACCTCCTTTTTCTTTTCATTGCAATGTTGGTAACTTATTGTTTTTAATTAATATAAATGTATTAATTTGTATTTATTTACAGTTTGGTAGCCTTCTGTTATCACCCTGTTTCTGTGGTGGTTGGGATCTGAACGCTTAGTCATTTATCGTTCATCTTCATCGCTCTAATTTGCAGCTACACAAATTTAATAAACGTGTATGGCGGCGGTTTGGCCATATCTAAGTGTAGAAGGTGAGTATGAAAAAATCAGTTATTGCGTTGTCTATCGCTGCGTCTGTTCCTATGTTTTCAAATAGTGTACAAGCACAAGACGCCGTTAAACCTATTGAAAAAATTGAAGTGACTGGGTCTAAAATTAAACGCTCAGATATGGAAACAGCCAGCCCTGTGACTATTATTGGTGCTGAAGATATTAAAGCCTCTGGCGCAGTTACCGTTGACGATATATTACAAGATATGACGGCTGCTGGCGGAGCGATGACCAACCCAGGGGTAAATAATGGCTCAGGTGGTAACGCGAGTATTAATTTACGAGGTATGGGGGCACAAAGAACGTTAGTGTTGGTGAATGGTCGTCGTATGATCAATTCAGGTACAGGGGCTGCATCAACCGTTGATTTAAATACCATTCCAGTATCGATGATTAAATACGTTGAAGTGCTTAAAGATGGCGCATCAGCCGTGTACGGCACGGATGCGGTTGCTGGTGTGGTGAATATTATCCTAAAAGATGACTTTGAGGGTGCTGAACTGAATGTACAAACAGGTTTAAGCGGTGAAGGCGATGCGCAAAGAAATAGTATTGATCTGACATTTGGTAACAGTTTCGACAAAGGCAATATGGTATTTGGTCTGCAATATATGGATAGAGGAGAGGCGAGCCAAGCAGATCGAGATTTTTCAAAATGCCCAATTACTGAAAGTGCCGATGGTACCGAGTTACTGTGTGGGGGTTCTTCAATTACGCCCAACGGTCATCTTTATTTAGAAAATGGCAAAGAGTTACAAGGCAGTCCTGATGGCTCTTACAGCGAATACAACCCTGAGTCAGATCCGTACAATTACTCTGAAGATAGTTACCTTTATACTCCAATGCAAAGCTTGAATCTAACAGGAGTTGTTAACTATGAACTGTCTGATGACACCACACTATTCACCGAGGCGATGTATACAAAACGTTGGTCAGAGCAACAAATGGCACCTCAGCCTGTGTGGTTCGATTTTACTTACACGGAGGAAATGGGAGATGACTTACTAGAGCATGGTGCAGAGTATGGTGATACTGTGCATTATCGTCGTCGTATGAGCGATACAGGTACGCGGGACTTTTCTCAAGTCGTTGATACTCTGCGTACGGTCGTCGGGTTAGAGGGGGTATTAGAAAATGATTACAATTGGGATGTTGCATTAAATTTTGGCAGAAATGATTCAGTCGATAAGCTATCTAACTTACATAATGTTGGCAGCTTAACAGAAGATATAGAAAATGGTGCGTTTAACCCATTAGATCAAGCGTCTTGGTCTGCTGAAAACATGTCTGATTATATTTATACTGAGCAAAATACCGGTGGCAGTCAAATGCTGAACTTAAGTGCTTCATTGTCAGGAGAGCTATTTGAGTTACCAGCCGGTTATATGGGGTTTGCAACAGGAATTGAAAGTCGTACTGAAAAGGCGTGGTACACGCCTGATTCACTGACTTCACAAGGGCTTGCCAATGATCCTAAAGTTGAGCCAACCAGCGGTTCTTATGATGTGAATGAAGCATTTTTAGAGCTGGCAGTACCTGTATTGACAGACTTACCGTTTGCGCAGCAAGTGGATTTAAGTGCTGCTGTTAGGGCATTTGATTACTCTAGCTTTGGTAGTGACTCTACTTGGAAGTTAGGGTTTACGTGGAAAGTGAATGATGAATTTATGTTTCGTGGCGTGCGCTCAACCGCGTTTAGAGCGCCAACAGTCGATGAGCTTTATGGTGGTAACTCCCCGTCGTTTGAGCAAATTAATCACGCGTTATTAGATAGTCAAGCAGAGGTTACTGTAGGTGGTAATGATCAGTTAACACCTGAAGAAGCTGACACGCTGACCGCAGGGCTTGTCTATGAGCCACAATGGCTACAAGGTTTATCGATGACGCTTGACTATTATGATATTGCAATTAGTAACGCCATTGGCAGTGTCGACAATCAGTTTATTGTTGATAGCTGTATCGACAGCAGTGGGCAGCTAAAAAACCAAGATTCAGCAGTATGTCAATCAGCGAACGTACAGGTGTCGAATGGGAAGGCGACGTTTAATAATCAACTGCAAAATATTGGCGAAGAAATAACGCGTGGGGTTGATTTAAACTTACTCTATAAGTTTGATGCTATGGGCTATAACTGGTCAGCGGGGTTAGATACGTCATTTTTACATGAACGTATTGTAACCAATGCGGGTGAGAGCATTGATTATACTGGGCTTATCACCTCGGGCACCGGCGGCTATGCCGATATTAAGTCAAATCTAACTTTGGCTGTTAAGTCTGATGATTGGAGTGCCAATTATAAAATACGCTATATTTCGGGTATGGACAGTTATGCGTGTCTAAGTGAGCCTACTTCGTGTTATGCGCCAAGTACGCCGTCAGTTATGTATCATGACTTGTCTGGGAGTTATTTTATAAATGAAAGTGTAAAAGTATCGGCTGGCATTAATAACCTATTTGATGAACAACCCCCTTATTATACCGGCAATAATGACTCAAATACGGATCCGTATACGTACGACACGTTAGGTCGCTATTTCTTCGCAGGTGTTAATGTAGCATTTTAGTTTTACATATAACACTTAACCTCAGTTTCACTCAATAAGACCGACCAAAGGCACGCGATAGCGTGCCTTTTATATGGCTGACTCAAAATGTCCATGCTACATGAAGTTGTGGCGCAGATTCATTAACCGTTCCTCCTAACTTATTACGCCATATTTGCCACTCTATACCGAGCATCAGTGTGTCACTTTGGTTACCTAGTGCATGCCCTAGATCCCATTGTAAAATAGGTTGGGCAAGTAACCAGTCATTCACATAGGCGCCAAATTCATTTTGCCGGGAACCTATATATTCAGCATGGCCGGTAAATAAAAACTTTTGGTTGCCCAAGGTGAAAGGGTAGCCCCAAGCAAGATCAAACATCCAAGCGTTACTTTGCGATGGTACCCCTTGTTTTGCGACTCCTGCGCTGTCATCAAAATAACCAGTGATGGTAGTAGACACATAATTGAAACCTGGAATATCCCAGCTAAGTTTGACGCCAGGTAAGTATTTTACCACTTTTGGGTCGCCTGCAATGTTGACCCCCATGACTAAACCAACATCTTTAAGAAACCCTTTTTTAAAGGAGTAGTCACTGACTGCGCTTAAGCTTACAGTTGAGTACCACTCCATATAAAAATCACGGTCTTGATAGTTATCTTCTATGTCGTCATCGATATAATCAACAAAGAAAAAATTATCCCCGTAGTCATAGCCAGATGCATGTTGAAGCGAAAAAACACTGGTTTTCGCTTCATCTAAAGTAAAGGGGTTGGTAAATTCTCCACGATTAACATGAAGCTGGGTTTTACTCCAATTAGCTGCAAGCGACGACGTGGAGCAAGTAATTAAATAGGTAGATATGAGTATGAGAGGTTTATTCATTGTGTAGGCACTTTCCGTAGGTACGTGAGCAACAATGAAGAGTATAGCAAAGGCACCACAGAGGGTGCCTAGAAACGTTTATATTATTACGCTTTATTTCGTCTTAAGCATATGACTGCGACCGCTGTAAATGCCAAAATAAAACAGTAATACGAAGATGTTGAAACATCCCAAGGGCTGATCTTAAATGTGGCACCTAATAACAAAGCTTGTGCGCCGTATGGCAATGAACCTTGCATAACACAGGCAAAAATATCGAGTAAGCTAGCTGAACGCTTAGCGGGGATATTACCGTCATCTGCCAGCTTTTTGGCAACAGGGCCAGCAACAATAATACTCACAGTATTGTTGGCGATACATAAATTACTGGTGAGCACCAAAGCTGCAATCCCTAACTGATCAGCAACTTTTCTGTGCCACTTAGCAATAATAGAGGTAAGCCATTGTATTTTTTTAGCTAAGTAATCTAAACCGCCATTGATACGAATAAATTCAGATAAGCCGCCAATAAACATAGAGAGTAAGAATATTTCCTGCATACTGCTAAAACCGTCATATACGTCTTTAGCAAAACTTGCGACTTCATAATCGCCCGTAAAGCCCATTGCAGCGGCAAAGAGAATACCACTGAATAGCACTACGAATACGTTCATACCCGCGACGGCCAAGAATAAAATAAAGGCATAAGGCAATACCAACAGCCAATCAAACTCTTTAGTTTCAACCGGTTGGGGCTCTGGTGTTAAAAACACTAATAAGCAAACGGTTAAGATAGCCGCTGGTAACGCAATTTTCAGGTTCTCTCTGAACTTGTCCTTCATTTCGCACCCTTGTGTGCGGGTGGCTGCAATGGTTGTATCTGAAATTATCGATAAATTATCACCAAACATGGCACCTGACACAATGGTACCTGCCATTACAGCAGGGTCTATACCCGTTTTAACAGACACAGCTAAAGCAATGGGCCCAATGGCGCCAATTGTCCCCATTGAAGTACCCATAGCAGTAGATACAACCGCGGCTATGAGGAAAAGACCAGGGAGTAAAAATGCGGGTGGGATAAGCGATAAGCCGGCATTTACTACAGCATCAACTCCCCCTGTTGCACTGGCAACAGCAGAGAAAGCGCCTGCTAATAAGTATATAAGGCACATGGTAATGATGTTGCTATGACCTGCACCCTTGATGAAGGTTTCTACACTTTGATTGATAGATGCTTTATTGACTAAAAAGGCAATCACAATGGCAGGTAAAATCGCGACGGGTGCAGGGAGTTGATAAAATGCATAGTCAACGCCCTGAGACTGTAAATACAGCCCAACGCCTAAAAATAACGCGACAAAAGTCAGTAAAGGTAACAAAGATAACTTTGCAGCTAGTTTATTCATTGGCTCCTGCATTGAGGCCTCATATCAAGATTATTATTTATTGTTATGCAGCCATTGTTTTCACATTAAAGCGCATAATTCAAGTAATAGTTAAAATGGATGTGCGAATGTATAGATGGCTAGATGGTTTGTCAATCATAATCGATGATAAACATAAGCCACTAAGATGTGGCTTATTAATGAATGCTGACTTTAGCGTTCAGCATTATGCTTTGAGGTCATTATGTTATGTATTGCAGGCGAGGTGCAGCGCTAGCAAGAAAAATTCGTGTTAAAAAATTCAGCTCTTTGAATTGAAGTTAATGCGGCGCGTTTATGCGGGAAATCAAACTCAAATTCTTTCTTAAATCCTAATTTTTGTATTTGAGTAAATAAGCGATGATTATCGTGCCTTGGCTCCAATACAATTTTTTGTGTCCGCATGTCATCAAGAAAAATAAAATGAGAGATTGCTTTGCACCAAGCTTTAAAATAGCGGCTCCCTCGGAATGACTCGTTGCCAACTAATAAATGCAACCCTCTATCAAAGGATTGCCATGGATAATAAGGTGCGATCCTGTCTTGCGAAGCCCAATACACTTCAAAGTAACCAAATGGGATATCGTTAATACAACCAATAAGCGGAATCTCATAAGGGGAATCTAGTTTCTCTTTAAGGTAGTTATGCAGTGCCTCTTCTGACCAAGCTTGATCCCAAAACTCAGCAACTCTAGGGTTGTTCATCCATTGATGAAATAGCGCAAGATCTTTCTTTGGATCAATGACTTTAAAGCTAATGACTTGATCAATATCAAGATCTTTGCGGTTGTAAAGCTTACCTGATAAGTTTATTTGACTTTTTATGACCGTGCTTTGGTCCAAAATGGCATGCTTTTTTTGTGCGTCAGCGGATAAAAATAGAGGGCAGTTATAAAATTCATATTTTGAGAAACTACGAATATTAATATGCTTGGATAGTGCTTGTGATGCTTCACAGTCAGGCCATGACGATTTGCTTAACTGTATATGGGTAATGTGTTGGTGATTATGAAATATTTCATCAAGAAAGAGAATAAGGTCTTGCATTTCTAATATGTCTGGCTGCTTTTGCAAGATTAAGCAATTATGAAAAACGACGGTGCCAAGCTGGTTAGATTTTAAATGTAAACGATGGTTGAGCATGTTGGTGTGTGAATCGGGTATAGACGACATCAATATGTGGTTCCTTAATACGATCCTCACAATTAGACAGCTGTAAAGTACAAATGGACAGCTGGGCATTGTGAGAGAGTGACTTAAAATGCGCTCATAGCATTAGGCTGTTGGAATAACATTAACTTTAAAAATACAGTTTAAAATCAAATGTTCCCATATTGGGCTCTTCTATTGCCAGTACTTTTGCTCTTGAGCGATTTGTTTGCCGCTATTTTACACGAATCGAAATGATTTTTATTCTATATTGTTTTTTGCTAGAGAAAAATTTAAGTTTTAACAGAGTAACCACGGTGATTTAGTTTGCTTAAATTAAACCGATTGGTTAATAGATATAAGAAAATAACAGATGATTTCTGGCTACGAACTCGGTATAACGATGCGTAACTTTATAGGAGCTTAATATGATAAAAGTAGCTGTTTTTGGTGCTAATGGAAGAATGGGTAAAGTGCTATGTGAAGCAAGCCTATCAGCAGATTATGCACAATTATCGGCTGCGTTAGTCCGAAAGTCTAACGCATTAATAGGACAACAAGTCGGTATCTTTTTGGGGCACCGAGATACTGAGCTTATATTTACGGATGAGAATTTGCTGAGCTGCGAAGTTGATGTTGCAATTGACTTTACCTTACCTGAAGGAATAAAAGTACACTTGGCGCGTGCCGTGCAACAAAAAGTACCGATGGTAATTGGTACTACAGGGTTAAGCTCAGATGAAATGCAAATATTAGAAGAAGCTGCTCAACATATTCCTATCGTATTTTCAAGAAACTATTCCGTGGGCATTAATCTATTAGAAAATTTAGTTCAGGTTGCAGCAAAAACCTTGTCAGATGATATTGATATCGAGATATTTGAAGCTCATCACCGCCATAAAATAGACGCGCCATCAGGCACAGCGCTGATGATTGGCGAGGCAATTGCGAAAGCAAAAGGCTGGGAGCATGCTGATGTTGCCAAGTTCGACCGAAGCCATGATGATATAGAGAAGTCTCAACAAGAGATTGGTTATTCTGTGATGAGAGGCGGAGATATAGTTGGTGAACATACGGCTTACTTCGCTGCTGAGGGTGAAAGGCTTGAACTTACGCATAAAGCAAGTTCAAGAATGACCTTTGCAAAAGGTGCAGTAAGGGCTGCGGCATGGGTTAAGGGTAAACCAAATGGACTTTATACTATGCAGGATGTGCTTGATTTACGATAGATAATATGTGTTTTTAACCTCTTAACGGCTTTTTTTGGCTTTAACTGCTATTTATCGTGTTTTTAATGGTTTTATTAGACGAACCTGACAAAGTGCTGTAAACTACAACGAATTTGCCAAAAATTATTACTGCGTGTTACCAAGCGCTTTGTGAACGGGATGAAAGCGTAATGGCTAGCTCCCGTTTTTTACCATTTAGGAGGTTATCTTGACTAAATCCGCTCTGTTAGTCCTTGAAGACGGCACAGTGTTTCGCGGTACTGCGATCGGCGCTGACGGCTTGTCAGTCGGTGAAGTAGTATTCAATACGTCTATGACTGGTTATCAAGAAATTTTGACAGACCCGTCGTACGCGGAACAAATTGTAACGCTGACTTACCCACATATCGGTAATACCGGAACTAACAGTGAAGACGAAGAAGCGGACCAGATCTGGGCAAAAGGCCTAGTGATCCGTGATTTGCCTTTACTTGCTAGTAATTTCCGTAACGAACAATCGTTAAGTGATTACCTAAAAGAACGTAATATCTTAGGGATAGCGGATATTGATACACGTAAATTGACGCGTATTTTACGTGATAAAGGCGCGCAAAATGGGTGTATTATTGCTGGTGACTCACTCGATGAGCAGCAAGCATTAGAAGCAGCGAAAGCATTCCCAGGTCTTAAAGGGATGGATTTAGCAAAAGTAGTCTGTACGAAAGAGCAGTATACTTGGGCTGATTCAAGCTGGACTTTAGGTGAAGGCTACCGAACGCTTGCGGCAGAAGAAGAGAAATTTCATGTAGTTGCATATGACTTTGGCGTGAAGAAAAATATTTTACGTATGCTGGTGGATCGTGGTTGTAAGCTAACAGTGGTACCTGCAGAAACCTCCGCTGCAGACGTGTTGGCATTAAACCCAGATGGTATCTTCTTATCAAATGGACCTGGTGATCCTGAACCATGTACCTATGCCATTGACGCGATTAAAATTTTCCTAGAAACAGATACACCAATCTTTGGTATTTGTTTAGGTCATCAATTATTGGCATTAGCCTCAGGTGCACAAACAGTTAAAATGAAGTTTGGCCATCATGGTGGTAACCACCCAGTGAAAGACCTAGACCGTAACGTGGTGATGATCACAGCGCAAAACCATGGTTTTGCAGCAGATGAAGCAAGTCTACCTGATACGCTACGTGCAACGCATAAATCATTATTTGATGGAACTTTGCAGGGTATTCACCGTACAGATAAGCCTGCATTTAGCTTCCAAGGTCACCCTGAAGCAAGCCCAGGCCCACATGATGCAGCGCCTTTGTTTGACCATTTCATTGAACTAATGCTAGCTCGTAAAGCTTAATTGAGACCGGAGTAATAATGCCAAAACGTACTGATTTAAAAAGCATTCTTATCTTAGGCGCAGGCCCGATTGTTATCGGCCAAGCCTGTGAATTTGACTACTCAGGTGCTCAAGCGTGTAAAGCACTAAGAGAAGAAGGCTATCGAGTTATTCTTGTTAACTCAAACCCTGCGACTATTATGACAGACCCTGAAATGGCTGATGCGACGTACATCGAGCCAATTCATTGGGAAGTTGTTGAAAAAATTATCGAGAAAGAAAAGCCAGATGCTGTACTACCGACTATGGGTGGTCAAACGGCATTGAACTGTGCGCTAGATTTAGATAAATATGGTGTGCTAGCTAAGCATGGCGTAGAACTGATTGGCGCAACGGCAGATGCTATCGACAAAGCTGAAAACCGTGAACGTTTTGACGTTGCGATGAAAAATATCGGCTTAGAATGTCCTCGCGCAGAAATTGCCCATACAATTGATGAAGCACATGATGTACTAACGCGTATCGGTTTCCCATGTATTATTCGCCCTTCATTTACTATGGGTGGAACCGGTGGCGGTGTTGCATATAACCAAGAAGAGTTCGATGAAATTTGTACTCGTGGTCTTGACCTTTCACCAACCAGCGAACTATTAATCGATGAAAGCTTAATTGGGTGGAAAGAGTACGAAATGGAAGTTGTTCGTGACAAAAACGACAACTGCATCATTGTCTGTGCTATTGAAAACTTCGATCCAATGGGTGTACACACAGGTGATTCAATCACGGTTGCGCCAGCACAAACATTGACTGACAAAGAATACCAATTGATGCGTAACGCTTCAATGGCAGTTCTGCGTGAAATTGGTGTTGAAACAGGTGGTTCAAACGTACAGTTTGGTGTTAACCCTGATGATGGCCGTATGGTTATCATTGAGATGAACCCACGTGTATCTCGTTCATCTGCGCTTGCCTCTAAAGCGACAGGTTTTCCAATTGCGAAAATTGCTGCAAAGCTTGCGATTGGCTATACCCTTGATGAACTTCAAAATGACATTACAGGTGGCGCAACACCAGCATCATTTGAACCGTCAATTGACTATGTTGTCACTAAGATCCCACGTTTTAACTTTGAAAAATTTGCCGGTGCAAATGACCGTCTAACTACACAGATGAAGTCTGTGGGTGAAGTGATGGCGATTGGTCGTAACCAGCAAGAGTCATTGCACAAAGCGCTTCGCGGACTAGAAGTGGGTGCAAACGGATTTAATCCAATTGTGGCACTTGATGACCCTAAAGCGAAAGAGAAAATCATTCGTGAACTACGTGAGCCTGGTGCGGAGCGTATTTGGTACATTGCAGATGCACTACGTCACGGTATGAGCGTTGAAGATGTATTTGAGCTGACTAAAGTTGACCGTTGGTACTTAGTGCAAATCGAAGACATCATCAAAGATGAAGCAACCATTGCGGATGTCGGCTTAGCGGGTCTTAACAAAGATTTCTTACGCCGTCTTAAGCGTAAAGGGTTTGCTGATGCACGTATTGCTGAGATTGCCGGTGTATCAGAAAAAGAAATTCGTAAAAAACGTCACCAACTAGAAATTTTGCCAGTATATAAGCGCGTAGATACGTGTGCGGCAGAGTTTAGTTCAGATACCGCTTACATGTATTCTTCTTATGATGAAGAGTGTGAAGCCAATCCGTCTGATAAAGATAAGATCATGGTTATCGGTGGTGGTCCAAACCGTATCGGCCAAGGTATTGAATTCGATTACTGCTGTGTACATGCTGCACTTGCGCTACGCGAAGATGGTTACGAAACGATCATGGTTAACTGTAACCCTGAAACGGTTTCAACAGACTACGATACATCTGACCGTTTATTCTTCGAGCCAATTACGCTTGAAGATGTTCTTGAAATAGTCCGTGTTGAAAAGCCTGTGGGTGTTATTGTTCAGTACGGTGGTCAAACACCACTGAAACTAGCACGAGAGCTTGAAGCAAATGGGGTTCCAATTATTGGTACTTCGCCAGATGCAATTGACCGTGCTGAAGACCGTGAGCGCTTCCAACAATTGGTTGATCGTTTAGACCTTTTACAGCCTGAAAATGCAACGGTAACGTCAACGGAAGAAGCGATTGCTAAGTCTCAAGAAATAGGCTTCCCATTAGTTGTTCGTCCATCTTATGTATTAGGTGGTCGTGCGATGGAAATTGTATATGACGAAGATGATTTACGCCGTTATATGACTGAAGCTGTACAAGCGTCAAATGAAGCACCTGTATTGCTTGACCGTTTCTTAGATGATGCGATTGAAGTTGATGTGGATGCAATTTGTGATGGTGAGCAAGTTATTATTGGCGGCATCATGGAGCACATTGAGCAAGCGGGTGTTCACTCAGGTGACTCAGCATGTTCATTGCCAGCACATTCGTTACCGCAAGACATACAAGACGTTATGCGCAAGCAAGTAACAGGTATGGCATTGGAGCTTGGAGTGGTAGGCTTAATGAATACGCAATTTGCTGTTAAAGATGGCAAAGTGTATTTAATTGAAGTAAACCCTCGTGCTGCTCGAACAGTACCGTTTGTTTCAAAAGCAACGGGTGTGGCATTGGCTAAAGTGGCAGCGCGTTGTATGGCGGGTCAAACCTTAGCAAGTCAAGGTGTGACGGAAGAGATCATTCCACCGTACTACAGTGTTAAAGAAGTGGTACTGCCGTTTGCTAAGTTCCAAGGTGTCGATCCATTACGTGGCCCAGAGATGCGTTCAACGGGTGAAGTGATGGGTGTTGGTGATAATTTCGCCGATGCGTTTGCAAAAGCACAATTAGGTGCGGGTAATGCTTTACCACGCGGTGGCCGCGCGCTACTATCTGTGCGTAACAGCGACAAGTCACGTATTGTTGAATTAGCTAAAACCATGAGAGAAATTGGTTTTGAGTTAGACGCAACAAACGGCACAGCAAAAGCCCTTGAAGAAGCTGGCATTGAAGTTCGCCGCGTGAACAAGGTATTTGAAGGCCGCCCACACATTCTTGACCGTATCAAAAATGGTGAGTATAGCTACATTGTAAATACCACTGAAGGTCGCCAAGCAATTGAAGACTCGAAGGTGTTACGTCGTGGTGCGTTACGACATAAAACAAACTACACCACAACGCTTAATGCAGCGTTTGCTAACTGTACTGCGCATGCTGCAGATGACAGAAACGTAGTGAACTCTGTACAAGAACTACACCAACGATTGAACTAAGGACAAAGCCAAGGCCTCGTGGCCTTGGCGATAAGTGAGATACTTATGCAATCAATTCCGATGACAGTACGAGGTGAGCAATTACTTCGTGAAGAACTAAACCATTTAAAATCGGTTGTTCGCCCTAAAATAGTTGCCGATATCGCTGATGCGCGTGAACACGGTGACTTAAAAGAAAATGCTGAATATCATGCCGCGCGTGAGCAGCAAGGCTTTTGTGAAGGCCGTATTCAAGAGATTGAAGCGAAGCTTTCAACATCACAGATTATTGATGTCACTAAAGTGGCAAATAATGGTAAGGTGATATTTGGTACTACAGTAACAATCGTGAATGTAGATACTGACGAAGAAGTAAAATATCGCATTGTTGGTGATGATGAAGCTGATATAAAAAGTAATCTAATTTCAGTTAATTCACCTATAGCGCGTGGCTTAATTGGTAAAGAATTAGATGACACAGCAAATATTCAAACACCTAATGGTGCTGTTGAGTTTGAAATCATCGAAGTTGAATATATTTAAGTATTAAATTTATTCATTAAAAAAGCCGAGCTAAGCTCGGCTTTTTTGTATGCAATACTTGAGTATAGTCAATGCCCTTTCGTTATTTTTCTGTTATGAGCAGTTCAGCGCATCAATTATCTATATGCATCTTGATATGGGTTTGAAACACAACCTCCTCAGTTACCGCAAGCTAACAGCTGATTATTACGGAACTTACACTTTTATTAATTGAATATCAAAATCACCAAATTTTAAAAATTATTACTTAAAAAATTTCACACTCACTTTTTCATAACTAATAAGAAAAGTAAAATAAATTATTACTGGTTCTATACTTATAGTTAATTTTATTGATTAATACGCTCTTGGAGCTGATTAATATAATCATCAGCTAAAAAATTTCTTCTATACTAATGCTTGTAGGGTTTCTTATACTTAACGAAATATAATCAAATAAAAATAAATATTCTTTATAAATTATGTGGATAAGTCAACCTCTTCCTCCCTTTGATATTCAAATAAATTAACAATCTGTGAAAAAGTTTTTAACGTGCTGCTTTATATAATTTATTAGAGCGTAGAGTCTATTTCTTAAGTGAGTTTTTCATTAATGTTGGTATTATTTGGTTACAAATTTGGCTGCCAAATAAAGGCGTAACTCCGAAGGTTATGATATTTTTCCACTAGAAAATTTTAATAAAAAGGAAATGTAGTGAAGATATTCATTAAATGGCTCAGCATTATTTTTTTTAGTATAGTGGTTTTACTGGGGAGTTTTGGTTTGCACGAATGGCATGCAGAAAAGCCGTTATCATTTAGGATCTTTCTAGACCGGACTCTTATAAAATTTTCGTTAGAGACGCCTGAAATGCTCACCTCATTAGGTATTTTAGACTCGGTGGGGATCACAGCACATAATGGACAGTTAGATGACTTGTCTTTGACACATGATAAAGAAAAAAATCACTATATTGGTCAGGTTGTTCAGGTACTAAACAGTTATGATAATAGTAACTTAGATGAACAAGAACAGTTAACTAAAGAGGTTGCACAATACTGGCTATCTCAAATGATAGCGGATCCAGAACTACACTATCATGATTATCCTGTAAATCAATTATTTGGCGTCCAAAATAACTTTCCAACGTTTATGGAAACCCGGCATCAAGTAAAAGATGAGCAAGGAGCGCTTTATTACATAGCGCGTTTAGAGGCGGTAGAACTGAAATTTAACCAGCTTTTAGAAGGGTTAGAATTTCGTGAAAACAAGGGCATTATCCCTCCTAAATTTGTGATAAAGCGCGTACTGGATGAAATGCGTGGGTTTGTTGAAACTCCAGCCCATGAAAATATTTTATACACTTCGCTAGAGCGGCGGGTAATGGCGTTAGAGGATATTTCAGCTGAGCGTAAAGCACGGCTTCTTAATGATGCTAAAAATAAAATTACACAGAGTGTTTACCCTGCTTACACAGTACTTATTGATTATTTTGTTGCGTTAAATATCAAGGCCACTGACACTGTTGGTTTTTGGAGTTTACCCGATGGTGATAAAGCGTATAAAAGAGCATTAGAGATTTATACGACCACAGATATGGAACCAGATGAAATACACAGTTTGGGGCTCAGTGAAGTGACCAGAATAAAAGCGCAAATGCTGAGTATTTTGCAATCGCAGGGGTACGATACCTCCGCTGGCTTTTCTAAGGCTATGGAGGCGCTCAAAGCAGACCCTAAACATTACTATGAAGATAGCGATGCAGGGCGAGCTCAAATATTGGCTGATTATAAAGATATTGTTGATGAAATAGACGCAGGGTTATCCAAAGTATTTAATGTTAGAACTGATGTGCCTATCGAAGTTGTTAGGATCCCTGAATTTAAAGAGCAGACATCGCCCAGTGCTTATTATCAACAAGCACCTATGGATGGCAGCCGCCCAGGGCGCTTTTCAGTCAATTTGTATGATATAAAAGCAACGCCTAAATATGGTATGCGTACATTAGCATATCATGAAGGGATCCCGGGTCATCACTTTCAGCTGTCAATTGCACAAGAATTGGAAGGAATGCCAATGATTAGGCGCATGTCGCCTTTTTCTTCATACTCAGAAGGATGGGCTTTATATACGGAGCAATTGGCGTGGGAACTCGGTTTTCAAGATGAGCCGCTTGATAATTTGGGCCGGTTACAAGCTGAAATTTTTAGAGCAGTTCGATTGGTGGTAGATACGGGGATCCATGCCAAACAATGGACTCGCGAGCAAGCAATTACTTACATGCTCGAAAATACGGGAAAGGCATATTCGGATGTCGTGGCTGAAATTGAACGTTATATTGTGAATCCAGCCCAAGCCTGTTCATATAAAGTCGGTATGATAAAAATACTAGCGTTAAGAGAAAAGGCTAAAACAGCCTTGGGTGATAAGTTTGAATTGGCTGAATTCCATGATGCGGTGTTGAAAAATGGGGCTGTGCCTTTAACTATATTAGAAAAAATTATTGATAGGTATATTGTAGAAAAAAGCGAATAACATAATTTCCCTCGTATTCTTTACCATAAAGCCAGCTTGAATTCAGCTGGCTTTTCTTTTCATATATATGGCTGGCGAGCTGTTTTTTATTGTTTTGGTTTCTATAGTGTTGCATATATGTAAGTATTTAATTTCTTCCTCTGTGATCTGAATTTATTTGGGTTTTACTCTTTATTTTTGGTAAATACAATCGTCTGGTCTTCACACTGTGATAAGCGGTAAACCATCTTAGTTCTCTCTGTAGTAATAGAAGTTATGTCTTTTAAAGGCAGCGTGTGCAGCCGAGCGGTGGTGTGCTGTATTACGGTTAAAGCAGTGAGCCGACGTGTCTTGTGGCAATTAATCAAAAATTTAGGAAGTCAGTAGTGCGAGTTAATAAGTCTTTCCTTAACTATTCTCGTCTGATCCATGTTTACGTGTCTATGGCGTTATTAACCTTGATGGTGTTTTTTTCCGTGACAGGGGTAACGTTAAATCACCCCGAATGGTTTGCAGATAACAAAGCGCATGTTGATGAATTGGAGTTTCAATTGCCTCGTTCTTTGCTAGGCGCAGAGCATCAGGGAGAACTGATAACGTATTTACACCAACAGCGGTGGTTTACTGGTAAACGGTTTACCTTAGAGCGAGATGATTATGAGCTTTTTATTAGTGACAAAGGGCCTGGCACACATTTGGCAATCACGATTGATTTAGAAAGTGCTGAGGTGTTCGTAGAAAAAACCAATTATGGCGTGTGGGCAAAGCTAAATGATTTACATAAAGGCCGTAATAGCGGCGCATTATGGCGATTTATTATCGATATAAGTGCCATATTGATGATTTTATTCAGTATGACAGGTTTGGTGTTAGCGCTGGCACAAAGACGTGTAAATAAAACCTTAGCGCTGAGTTTAGTAACAACTCTAGCGGTATTTTTTTGCTACGTACTTTATGTGTAGCACGGCTGAATTTTTCGAGGAGAGAAAGTGATAAAAACATGGGCATTTTTAGTACTTACGTTAATTTTTACCGTTCAAGCAAGGGGGGCAGAAATCGAGCTCTCGATTAACTTAGCGAAACAAACAGGAGAGTACCACAACCCGTATGTTGCTGTTTGGATTGAGGATGATGCAGGTAAAAGTGTACGTACTTTAGTACTTTGGCGTGAAGGGGCAAAGTGGCTTAAAGATATCCGCACCTGGTGGAGAAAAGTAGGGCGGCGCGCTCCTGAGCTGGTTGACTCTGTAACATCAGCGACACGTCCTGCAGGTGATTACCGTCTTAACTTTTCAGCCAATGATGACAATGGTGAGCCTTTAGCACAGGGTAACTACACGCTAAAATTTGAGGTTGTGAGAGAAAATGGTGGTCGCGCAATAATAAAGCAAAAATTTCGCTTAAATGGACAAGCGCAGTCTTATGACCTTCAAGGCACTTTAGAAACAAACCCTACAAAATTTTCGATTAAGGAATAAAAACCATGTCTAAATTAAAATTATTCGCTATGTTCGCATTCACGATGGCTACCTCGGCACAGGCGCATGATCGCTGGATTTTACCGACACATTTTAGCGTGTCAGCAGAAGACAAAGTATGGATCATGGCGGATGTTACGGCATCGAATGAAACGTTTAACGTTGATAAACCTATGGGTTCAGATAGATTTACCATCATAAAACCAAACGGTGAACGCTCTCGCCCTAGTTCAAGTTATCGTGGTCATCGCAAGAGCGTGGTTGATATTCATTTGACTGAAGAAGGCACTTATAAATTGTATTTGGACAGTGATGTGAGTTATTGGACCAGCTACGAGGTATCAGGAAAAGAGGGCACACAATGGTTGCGTAATACCAGTAAGGCAAACCGAGCCGACAAACTTCCTAAGGGAGCAAAGAATGTCACGACGCTGGCCTCTCAGGCTCAAGTAATGACATTTGTGACATTAAATGCGCCAAATGATAACTATAGTTTAACTAATAACGGGTTAGAGCTTAAGCCGATCACTCACCCCTCTGATATTGCGCAAAATGAAAAAGCCCAGTTACAGTTATTATTTAATGGTCAACCACAGCAAGGTGTTGAGGTTGAAATTATTAAAGATGGTGCTCGATATAGGAATGATCTCAATGCGTTGAAAGTTGTTTCTGATAATAATGGAGAGATCTCGTTTACTCTCGCTGATGCGGGACGTTATTTGTTAGTGGCTGAATTTAAAAAATCACTTACAAATGACGCATTAGCAGATGAGATGGGTGGTCAGATTTTCTTTACGTTTGAAGCTGTATTGAATTAAGTCTTGAACGAGTAGGTAGCTCATACAGTTATTAACGTTTTAGTTATGTAGAAGCATAATCATTCATCAGATTGCCAGAATTACTGGCAATCTGATATTACCTTATCTGCGAGTAAGGCTCTGACCGAAAAAGGAGTTACTTTATTTTCGATGTCTATGCTGACTTGCGCAACATCTAAATATTGAAAGTCGCCGGGTCCATTAAGTTGCCATAACCCAGAAGGTCTTTTTGATAAACAAAACGCTTTTGTATCCCCATGACTTATAAGGATAGGAAAGTCATACTTTTGAGCAATATCGTTCAGCAACGCTTTATACTCTTTAAATCCATCACACTTTTTTTGCCTACTTTGTGTACATGACTTGTTGTATTGCGGATTTACAAAAATATCAGCCTGCATGAAAATAACGGCGGCTGATAAATTAGGGTTCAAGTTGCGTGTTAGCCATGTAACATTGTGATCATCCCGTATATTGATCTGTGCTCGGGCTTGTTTTTTATCCGAGAGAAGAATTTGTCTACGACCATTATTGGTGCCAACTACGTGTAAAGTAATAAAGCGAATATTGTTATGTAACCACGTTTGGTTTTCAGGTTGCGCTGTTTGTCGTTCATAATGACTAAGCTTGACTGCAGAGCGAGCGAATTCAGAGCGAATGAACTTCAACCGCTCTAGTTCATCGTAGCGGGGGGTGAGGCTTTTTCTATCACAGTCCGTCCAGTCATTGTCTCCAGGCGTGTAAATAAATGGCTGGTGGCTTATTTTACTAATGAGTGCATAGTTTTCTTCTAAAATAGCGTTAGTACAAGGCGCCGCTCCAGATTTTATATCTCCAACATGTGCAATAAAGTCATGCGGTGTTTTTTGTACGGCTTGGTATAGCAACCCTGAGGGCTTACGAAGCATATCAGCGTCTATGTGAGAATATGGCATATCACCATATACAAGAAATTGACTGGGCTTAGCTGAGCTCAAAAAAGCGGTGCTAAGCATAATAATAAAAAGTATTTTGAGCATAGGGTGCGCTATATGAATAAACAGATTTACTACGATATAACATAGAAAAATAGAAATAAATGCATTGCTTGAGAAAAAGGTGCAAGCGGTGTTGCACCCAGAGTGTTTAATTATTAGAAAGTATACTTTGCACCAATGAATGCGAAGCGGCCTAAGCCTCCACCGTACATGCTATCGAAGTTACCTGTGCCACCGATCACAAATGGTCCATGTTCATCGGTTAGATTATTAACTCCACCATAAACTTGTAGCTCACTTTGAGCATTGATATCTATGAGATATGATAGGCTGATGTTGTGTGTAATATGAGAGGGTAAGTCGTTCCCCCATAATGGCTCTGGATCACTAATACAGGTATCGGCGCCTTGCGCACAATTTGTGGCATTGTTTGCCATATCTTGCTCCCATGCTTTAGTGGTGTTTAAACTGCGTCGTATTTCACCTTTATAGCGAGTGCTCCATCTTATCCGCAAGTCATCATAGCGCCAAGTCAGTGACGCACTGCCTTTGTCCTCAAAGATATTGTCAGTTAAATAGCCCTCATAGAAAGTATCAAACGCGCCATCTGGGCCCGTACTTGTTATTGAATACTCAATGACATGAGACCAATCAAGTTTGAGCTTCAAGTTACCATATTCAGGTAAGTCGTATGAATATTCGAGCGCAATATCATAGCCCTTGGTACGGATCTCATCGGTATTGATAAGCCTTTGCTTGACCTCGACTAATTGCCCATCCTCATCTCGGCGCAGGTCGTTACAAAATTCATTGCCTGAGCCATATGCCATTGTAGAGTTATAACAAAAGCCGATAATATCGTCGTTTGATAATGCGGTGATCGCGTCTTTTACACGAATATCATAAAAGTCTAGTGCCACTCTAAAGCCGGGTATATAGTCAGGTGTAAGGGAGATGCCCAGCGTATACGTATCCGCGGTTTCTTCAAACAGATCGGCGTTACCTGCATTGGGAGAATACTGGTTGTTATCATCACTAAATTCGCCATCCTGTGTGATGGTATTGATTATCCCTGCTTCTCTTCGGCAATTATCGTGTCCAGGCCCTGTTGACGTAGCGGTTGTCCCGTCACATAGATCACTAAAAGAGTCATAATCACCACGAGGGGGGGACATGAGCTCTGTAATCGTGGGAGCACGCATAGCTCGAGCCCAGTTTGCTCTCACTAAATAGCCATTACTTGGTTCATAGACAAATCCAGCTTTATAGCTTTGGATCAGCCCCGTTGTCGACCAACTGTAATCGGCAAAACGTGCAGAAACCTCGGCGGTCAGACTCTTAGCCATAGGTGCATCTTTTAAAAGCGGAATAGATGCTTCGGCAAACCCCTCATAGACAGAAACATCACCTGAGAAATTGGGCACAAAGTTAAACGTAATGCCACCTTCAGGCACATTGGTCGAAACACTTTGCTGGTCTTTTCTGTACTCGAATCCAAATGCTGTTGAAACTGGCCCCGCAGGTAGTTCATAAATATCACCCGTGATAAAGCCTGTGGCGATAGTTTGCTTAACTTGCGTAGAAATTGAAGGATTTGCTCGGATGTAGTCAGCGGCTTGACTGCTTATAGAGCCTGCGCCAAATAAATTAATTGGTACACAGCCATTGGCACGTGCAGCTTCATCCTTACACTGCACTGTGCCATCAGCTAGCTCTTCGGCATTTAAAGCATGTGTAACGTTGGCAACGAAAAGCTCATTACTGCGAGTTTGCTCTTGCTTAAATCTACCATAGCTTACTGATACGTCCCATTCCCAGTCACTCCACACATAGCCGCGTAAGCCTGCCCATGTACGAATTGTGCTGCGGTCATTGCGTGTCGTAATATCACCAACCTCACTAAATAGGCGATCCCACTTTACACCTTTTGAACTTGCTTGATCTCTAATCTCTTGAGGCATGTAGGGGTTATCGTAAGGGATACGACCAATACAGTTTGACCCAAAGGTATCTTCAGAAGGGTTGTACGTTACAATCGCATCACATTCATCTTCACTTTCAGGTGAGCGCTGATTTTTAGATTTGGTTTGGCTATATTGCACTTGGAAATACGACTCAATACCAGAATTAAATTCATACTCCGCTTTAAAGGCACTCGATATTTGGCTATCTGGTAATTTTAATGGTCTGAATTGGTTAAAGTGAATGCCATGCAGCTCTTCATTCCAGTCATTTCGTAATGTTGTGCCATCATACCAATATCCTGCGTTTGGCTTGGTGCTACTTTTTTCATCAAATACGCCGCCGGGGATTGAATCACTCAAGTTGGTCCACTGTGATGGGTTAATATCCCGGATACAATGACGGTTAGTTTTTGTTAGAGGGTCATAAGTCGCCGTCTGCATCGTATTACACATGCGTTTATCATCATAAGCCCATGCATCTTGCTGTTGCGCTCGGTCTCTGTCCCAGTAACCCAAAATATCTTGTTTATTATAGGTTGTGCTAAAAAACGCATAGCCTCTATCATCATTAAAAGTTGTACCATAATCGAAATTGACGGTTGTTTCTTTGCCACCGCCTTCAGTACTTTCACCGACACGAGAACTAATCGTAAAGCCTTCTTGATCTTGCTGAGTAATAATGTTCACGACGCCCGCGATTGCATCTGACCCATATGCTGCCGAAGCACCACCAGTTATGATCTCTACCCGTTCAACCATACCTTTAGGGATCGTACTCAAACTCACATAGTTGCCTGAGTAACTATTGGATACGACCCTTCGGCCATCAATTAAGGTGAGTGTTCTATTATTGCCAAGTTCACGTAAGTCTATAGTTGATAGACCTGAATTTTGTACACTACTTTGAGAGTTAGCATTGTTATTACCTTCGCCAAATTGCGGTAAGCTCTCAGCGAGCACTTCAGCTAACGAGCCAAAACCAGAGTCAACTAATGCATCACTGTCCATTGTCGCGATTGGGGTGGCGACTGAAAAGCTATCTCGCTTAATTCGCGAACCGGTTACAACAATTTTTTCTGTCTTTTCTTCGTCTGATGCATTAGGTTGTGTTGAAGTGTTATTTACATCAATAGTTTGCGGTATGGTTGCAAGTGATTGACCTGAGCAAGCGAGAGAGACTGCAATTGCCAAGATACATCGGTTGGTATTGAAAGCCACATTATTTCCTTTGTTTATTATTATGTTGTGATAAGCCCTACTTTGCTAAATAGGGGCAAAGAGACTGTGTTATTTAGTACACTAATCGTGAACACATTGTTATTAACGATGTTTGTTTATAGGCTTTGATGCTCTAATGCAATTTAAGTAGGCTCTTTTTATGTCTTTTCTATATCTATTCATTATCTTTTAATAAAAAACTAATTTTTTCATTAAGTTATGTTTAATGATTTTGAATGTTATAGTGTTTCAATTATGTAAAAACCTTTGCTTTTGTGGTCTCATTTTAGGTATTCTCTGTTGCAATCTCAGGTAACGAGAAGGTCAGGCTAATGAGTAAATCTGATATTTTTGATTTTACAATACTCGATGTAAGGATAAACGTGAATGAGTGCTGCATATCAAGCGAACAAAAAAGTGTGGCGCTTCAACCAAAATTCATCGCAGTACTATGCCTACTGGCCCGGGAGTATCCAAATATTGTCAGCAGAGCCCAGATAATAGAACAAGTTTGGGGTGGCAATTATTTTGTGGGTGACAAAGCACTTACAAATGCAGTATGGCATATTCGTAAAGCGTTTAAAGAGTTAGGTTATGGTATTGACTGTATAGAAACACGCCGCCAATCAGGGTATCGACTTTGCTATGCGCCAATTATTCAGGCTGATCTTGACTGTGCTCAAAAAACGTCAGTAAAGCCGGGATATTTATTGTTTATGTTAGCTTTAGTTGGGTTTACTTACTTCTATATTTTTGTTTACCAGCATGAATTAAACCTGAGATTACATGCGCCAGAAGCGCTGACAGATTACCCTGGTCGTGAGTTATTCCCAAACATTTCTCAAGATGGACGCTACTTAACGTATTCCTGGCGTAATATGGCTGGACAAACAGATTTGTATATTAGAGATTTACATGACCCAAGCGGAATTCATAAAAATCTTACAAATAGCGAGTTTAAGGAGTCTCACTCCGCTTGGAGTGCAGATCAAAAAACCCTCTTTTATATCCGAAAAAATAATGGTCGATGCGACGTGGTGAGTTATAACTTATTAACAAGTGAGCGTAAACAACTTGGGCAGTGCACAGCAAATAAGGCAAGTAACCTTGCCGTTTCATCTAATGGAAAGTGGTTAGCATTCCAAAGTATAAATAGCGATAAAGCATCGACAAGCGTGACATTGCTCGCTCTTTCCAATATACCCAAAACAAATAATATAGTGATAGCATGTGATATTTGCGATGAATTTCCCGCGGAATCAATTTCTTTTTCGCCTGATAGTCAATGGCTTGCGATTAGTCGAAATGACGAAAATGGGCATGAGAATGTTTATATACATGATCTTAATACGATGAGTTATAAACGTATTACGAAAGGGCATAATGATTTACGAGGGTTTGCATGGTATCCAGACGGTAAGTCAATATTGATTTCTTCAGTTGAATATGGAAATCGTGTGGCTTATCAAATAGGCTTACTAACTGGTTCGAAAGACCCCATTGCAGTTGAAGGACTGAGTTATCCAACTTTTGATTCTCAAGGTAATTTATATTACCACAATTGGCAAATAAACACGTCAATTATGAAATTGGAACTGGCTACGGAAGTGGCAAGTTCTCCTTTTCCGTTATTACAGTCAGCGTTTAACTTTAGATATGCAGATCATTCTGATGTACATGAAAAAGTTGTATATGTAACCAATAAGTCAGGTTACGATGAGTTGTGGTCATCATCTATTGACGGTGTGTACCGAGAAAAGCTAACTAATTTAAAATTACAAGCGTCAAATCCAACTTGGTCGCCTGATGGTAGGCATATTATTTTTTCAGCAAGCTCTGAAACAGAGCACACATTGTATTCATATAATGTGTCTACAGGGTTCACGCGTAAGCTCAATACGGGACTGTCTTATCATTATAAAGCGAGTTGGTCATTGGATAGCGCCCATTTTTATGTATCAAATGGCGATTCTCTTTATAGATACAATTTACGCAGTTTAATAGAAGGTTTTGATACTGGCGGTACATTTGTATCGAAAGGCTTATATGCAAAACAGCTGGACGAGAGAAAGCTGATTGTATCCAAAGGCAAAGCGCTGGGTTTGTGGGAAGTACAACTAAATGATGATAGAGCACCTAAAAATCTGATAGCTGGTGAAGAAATTGCGAGTGCTACAGGTTGGACCGTGGCGAACGGTGGTGTTTACTACTTCAATGTGAGTAACAGTGATTACCGCATCAGCTTTTATGATATGTATACAGGTACGCGTAAAGATGTTATTCGGGTGAGAGAGCGTGGGTATAGTCGCTCTCAAGGTCTAGCATATGTTAAAAATAAACAATGGCTGTTATTTACTGGCTATGAAATGCCTGAAATTGATATCATAAAACTGCCAAGTTTTACTTAGGGACGACTGTAAAGCCTTTGGTGCATGATCAATTCACTCTGATTTAAATACTCTATAGTATTTTACTTAAGGGTAAATCAAGAGTGCTTTGGTGTATGCCATGATGATGAATTTGTATTGTTATAGGCATCGCATCTTTAAAAGTTTGGTCTGCTACGGGTCTATCTCCATTATAATGTTTTTGATAACGGCTATGCTCTGAGGTGAGCACTAATCTAAGTCGACTCTGCTTAAGTAGCTTGCGAGAAACGAGGGCAAAGCTATTGAGTTGAATTTGATAGAGTTCATTTGGGTTGTGTTGACTATTAATACCTTGCTGTATTCGTACTCTGTCCTGTGAAATGAGCTCACTACTCCCATGTTTATCTTTGATGTATAACATGGCAAATATATCAGTGTTGGCAATGTTAGAGGATAACCACAGAGACAGGCTTATTTGTCCTTGCAAGTACATATCTTGTTCTAGTGTATGAGAATGAAAAATTACTCCGTTATTATCTATGGCCATGGCGGTATTTTGGCTCGTTAATGTGTGCTCGGTTGATTTGGGCATATTACTGCTGTTCAGTGGATGATAGTGATATTCAGTGTAGGGGGCGGTAGAGTGTTTGGTAGATGAGGTCATCAAGCCAGATGAAAAAACAGTGTGTTTCTTATGTTGTGATACGAGGTTAAAGCGTTTTGTGGGCAGGCTGAACGTGTTTAAATCAGGATAATAATGCCAGCGGTTGCTGCCAATATTAAACGTTGCAATATTACCTTTTAAGAAGCCGGGTTTTTTAGCCCCTTTAAGTGTCCAATTAAACCATTCCAAATGCAGTTTCTTAAAATCGAGTAGACTGTTGTTGCCAACTAAGACGCCATCGATATTACTTTTTGGCGAACGGGTACCTGCGTGATCCCATGGGCCCAGTATTAAATAGTGATCTTTTTTATTTTGAGTAGCGGCCATGAGATTTTTGTAATAATTCAAGGTGCCTAAATGATCTCCATCATATTGCCCTGTAATTGACAGCACAGGGCCTGTAAATGCGCGATAGTGCTGTGCTTGTGGCACCATGTTTTCCCAGTAATCATCATATTCAGGGTGATCTAACCATTTTTGAAAAATGGACGATGGGTTGCCCAATCGCTGATCTAGCTCTCTAAAGCTGGCACCATCTCGACGTAACTTAGCGTAAATTGGCGCAACATGCGCTTGATTGAAGCGTGCGCTGTTGTTGGTTTTACCCGAAATAAAATGCAACCATGACATGACATAATAGGTAGGGATATCGTTTTTATATGGGAAGTCGATAGCGGGGTAAACACTGGCGGTAGGCACTATGGTTTTTAAACTAGGCGGCGCTTCTTTGAGCGTTGCCCATTGTGTAAACCCTCGGTATGAACCACCCATCATTGCCACTTTTTGATTGCTCCAAGGCTGTGCTGCAACCCATTCAATCACATCAAAGCCATCCTGACCGTCTTTTTCAAATGGAATAAATTCACCGTCTGAATCGCCGCGTCCTCGGCTATCAACAGCAATAAAAGCATAACCATGGCGAGCAAAGTATGTGCCGTACTTATTTGCTTCGTCACGGTTATAGGGGGTAATAAACACAATACTTGGTAGCGCATTATTCGAATCAAGGGGTTTATATATTGTTGCGGAAGCATATTTTCCATCTCTTAGTTCGATTTTTTTATGCCATGTAAAATCAATCTCATCAACCATGGCAAAAGATGTAAAACTGATGAGAAGTGAAGCCATGATGCTATAAAACATAAGATAAGGTAAACGCACATCAAGTTCCTTTTATTGGTGTTTTGTGATGTTATAATAAATCATTATGGGTTTGCTAATGCAAGGTAAAACGGTGTTTAACGCGACAATTCACCTACAACACCCACAAAATATCTTTGTGATAAACAGTCATTCACTATCACAAGCGAATGACTTGTTTAATTAGCAGGTGTCTGTATTGGTATTTTTGTCCTAGTCTTGTCATAGACATTTTGCGGAGAAAAATATGAAGTATATTGTGCTAATGGTGTTAATTGTAAACGTGTTCGGCTGTGGAGGAGGTGCTGGAGAAAGTGCTGCATCAGAGCCGGTTATAACACCAATTACCGATCCCGTGAGCGAATCTCCAGTTGTAACGCCACCTACCACACCATCGACCCCCGACAATGTCGCGCCAACAGGATCTGTCGTGATAAGTGGCGAGTTGATTGAAGGGCAAATTATCAATATTACCAATACATTAGAAGACAGCAATGGTTTGGGTGCTTTTACTTATCAGTGGTTCAAGGGGAATACTGAGATAGAAGGCAGTACGCAAAATAGCATCACTTTATCCAGTAATGAAATAGATTTTACGATTTCTGTTCAGGTAAGTTATGTTGATGGTGATGGGTATAACGAGTCGATAATGAGTCAAGCAACAGAGCCGGTGTCTGCAATTGGGGTAGGCGAGCCTCCTGTGAGTAAACCGAATATTATTCTCATTATATCAGATGACCAAGGGGTAGATGCGTCGAATCAATATAGTTACTCTACTGACTTACCTAAAACACCGATATTAGATTCGTTAGCAACCTCAGGTGTGGTCTTTGATAATGCGTGGGCAACGCCTGCTTGTACAACAACGCGAGGGACTATTATGACGGGTATGCATGGCGTAAATAGTGGCGTTAGCTTCGTCCCCGCAGTGATGGATACAAGTTTAACAACATTACCTCGATTTTTAGCTGAAAATGACGCTAGCAAAGCATATTCAATGGCGGTATTTGGTAAATGGCATTTAGGAGGCGGGGATCCCGACTTGTCTCATCCAAATAGCGCAGGGGTAGGGCACTACGTCGGGAACATTACAGGCACGTTAGATGACTACAGTGATTGGACGCTCACTGATAATGGTAGCCAAACGCAAGTGACCCAGTACCATACAAGTAAAGTAACCGATTTGGCGATGGATTGGATCACACAGCAAACCAGTCCGTGGTTTGTATGGCTTGCGTATGTTGCCCCTCATTCACCTTTTCATTTACCACCTAATGAGTTACATACACGCTCTGAGTTAAGTGGCTCTGCGGAGGACATAGCGCAAAACCCACGGCCTTATTATTTAGCAGCGATAGAGGCAATGGATACTGAAATTGGGCGTTTATTGGCGTCATTACCCACTGATGAAAGAGAGAATACCCTCGTTATTTTTATTGGTGATAATGGTACACCCGCACCTGTCATTGATACTAGCGTGTATGCGCGACAGCATAGTAAAAATAGTTTATATGAAGGTGGGATCAGAGTGCCTCTTCTGGTTTCAGGCAACCTGCTTAACAAGCAAAATACCAGAGAAAGTCGCTTAGTTAATAGCACGGATTTATATGCAACCATTGTACAAATAGCGGGTGGAGATATTACTCAGGTTTACAATAGCCATAGTTTTTACGACACACTGTTTGACGTCGTCCCAAACCCCTCTGTTCGTCAATATAATTATGCTGATTTTCAGCGTAATGGCGTGGCTGGCTGGGCTGTACGCAATCAAGACTATAAATTGTTGTCCATCGACTCGCAGCAACAGGCACTTTTTGATATGAATGTTGATATAAACGAGCAAAATGATTTATTACAGTCTGGGGATGATTGGTCTGCGCTCGTATTAGAGTTAGCTGAATATGGGCAGTCTATTAAAAGTGGGTCGGATTAACAGAGAAAAAAACCCAAGCTATTTTGGCTTGGGCTTTTTATAGAGTAACTTAATTAATACGTTAACACTCGATAATGTTAACGGCTAAACCGCCTCGTGCCGTTTCTTTATATTTAGTTTTCATATCGTTACCAGTATCGAGCATAGTTTTGATCACTTTATCGAGTGATACTTTTTGCTCACCGGTTCCGCGAATAGCAAGGCGCGATGCGTTAATGGCTTTAACTGCCCCCATGGCATTACGCTCAATACACGGTACCTGCACTAACCCACCTACTGGATCACAGGTGAGGCCTAAATTATGTTCCATGCCGATTTCAGCTGCATTTTCAACATGAACCACATTCCCCCCCATTATTTCGGTTAATGCGCCTGCCGCCATTGAGCACGCTACGCCGACTTCACCTTGACAGCCTACTTCAGCACCAGAGATAGAGGCATTCTTTTTATATAAAATACCAATAGCGGCCGCAGTTAATAAGTAACGTGTCGCGATTTCTTCGTCTACTTCACGAATGAACGTGTGGTAGTACATCAACACCGAGGGTAAAATCCCAGCCGCACCATTTGTGGGGGCGGTAACAACGCGCCCGCCAGCTGCATTTTCTTCATTGACGGCTAATGCAAACAAATCAACCCAATCCATAGCGCGCAGTGGGTCGTTACTGTCTTCTACGTTCAACTTTAGATATAAGCTGGGTGCACGGCGACGAACTTTTAAACCACCAGGTAGGATACCTTCGGTTTTCATACCTCGTTCAATACAAGCTTTCATAACTTGCCAAATATTAAACAACTCGGCTTTGATATCAACTTCTGAACGGAGGGTTTTTTCATTGGCCATCATTAAAGACGACACACTTAAACCCGAATCTTTGCATAGGGTAAGGAGTTCCGCAGCGTTTTCAAATAAATACGGTGCCGGGTTTTGTGCTCTCACATCTAGTGCGGCTTGTTTTTCACTGTCGAATTGCTCATCGGTAACAATAAAGCCGCCACCAATAGAGTAATAAACTTGACTGTGAATTCGTTCTTCGCCGTTAAATGCAATGATCTCCATTGCGTTTGAATGTTTAGGTAGGGTTTTTCTTCGATGAAAAACAATGGCACCTTGCTTTGGGAAAGCGGCTTGTTTTGTCTGATCCAGATAAATAATTTGTTCTTGTTCTATTTTATCTAAAATTGAAGGGACAGCATCAGCATCAATGGTTTCTGGGTCGTAACCTGCAAGCCCAAGAATAACGGCTTTACCTGAACCGTGCCCAATACCTGTTTGTCCTAATGAACCATATAGCTCTACTTTTACCGCTGTAACGTCTTCGATAATTCCTTGAGATTGTAAATCTGATACGAATAAGCGAGACGCGCGCATTGGACCAACGGTATGTGACGACGAAGGCCCAATACCGATACTAAACATATCAAATGCACTAATCATATTCTTTACTCAACATTGCCTTTTGAACGGGCGCACATCATAACTTTAAAAAAGATAATTGTAACCAGTTCAATTATGAATTTATTATGCTTATTTAACGAGTTTGATAAAGTTTTTTACCACACTGGCAGTCGCACCCCAAAGTAGGCCATGGGGGGTTAAAAACCCATCCATTTTGCGACTGACTCCCGCGTGTTCAACGTGAATACTTTGCCAGTTACGATTGTTTAGCAGCGCAGATATATTAATGGTGAAGGCATGCTCCACTTCATCACTGTTTGTGTGCCAAGTCGTGTCATTACTGAGAGTCGCTACAACAGGCATAATACTGAAACCCGTTAAGGTGTGATACTCTTTGAGTTGCCCAAGAGGTGTAATGTTTTTTGGGTTAATACCTAACTCTTCGCGTGTTTCGCGGATAGCTGTATCGGTTTTAGACATATCGTGCGGCTCTACTTTACCACCAGGAAAGCAAATTTGGCTTGGGTGGTGGTGCAAGTAAGCTGGTCGTTTACAAAAGAGCAAAGCCGCTTCACCGTTTTTCTCGACAAGAGGTAACAAAATTGCGCTGTCACGCACTTTACCCTTTGGCAACGGGCATTTGCTTATTTCAGCATGAATGTGAAACCGGGCTACAACATCTGTTAGTGTCACATTCGCTCCTACATTTATTCACTGGTTCTAAGTATAGGCAATATTTTTTGTACTTTATGGAAAGTTTCTTGGTATTCACTGTTTGCATCTGAATCCGCCACAATACCGCCGCCAGCCCAGCAATAAATGTGCTGTTCGTCGCATACTAGAGTTCGAATTGTGATAGAGGTGTCCATCCGACCACATGCACTAAGGTAACCAATAGAGCCACAATAAACGCTGCGTCTATGTGGTTCAAGCTCTTCAATAATTTCCATAGCTCGAATTTTAGGTGCGCCAGTAATTGACCCACCAGGGAATGCTGCGTGTAATTGATCGATTGCTGTTTTACCGTCAGCGAGTTCACTTGTTACTGTACTAACTAAGTGATGCACCGCAGGAAAGCTTTCTATGTGAAATAGTTTGGGGACACATACAGACCCAGGCTTTGCCACTTTACCTAAATCATTTCGGAGCAAATCTACAATCATCACGTTTTCTGCGCGGTCTTTGGGACTATGTTGCAATTTGATGCTTTGTTGATGATCTGCATCACTGTCCTCTAGCCTTGGCAAGGTGCCTTTTATAGGCTTAGACTCAACTTGCTTACCGTTAACCAATAAAAAACGCTCCGGCGATACTGATAGAATGGTACCGTTAGGCAAATTCATAAAAGCAGAAAAAGGGGCTTTGTTCTGGGTTTGTAGCTTTTTATAGGCGTCCCATGGTGTACCAGTAAAGCTTGCACTAAAGCGTTGTGCTAGGTTGATTTGATAACAGTCGCCGCTTTTTAAATATGCTTGGATCTGCTCGAATTTCTCAAAGTATTGTGCTTGCGTAAGATTAGATACCCAATCGTTCTCTAAACGAAATGGGGTAATGTTAGTTTGTTTGTCATTACTATTTAGCAATGACAGGTAACTTTGTTCGTTATCAACAGTCGGCTGTGAGACGTAGTACCATGTGTTGGTCAGGTTATCTTTAATTAAAGCATCAAGATATAAGCCCACCACCATATCTGGTAACTTAATATCTTGTTGTGCATAGTTGGGTAGCTTTTCAATGTAGCGGCCTAGGTCGTAGCCGAAATACCCAAGCCAGCCACCGCTAAATGGCAAGTCGAATGGCGCAGGTGTTTGGCATAGTCGCGTTAAATGGTGGTGAATCATTTCACACCACGTTAAACGCGTTGGATTACCATCTAAAAAGACGTGTTGTGATCTCGCTTCTAGTACATGAACAGGATTAATACTGATGATGTCATAGCGGCTGTTTTCATGCTGTGCATTACTAGAATCGAGTAATATTGCGTGTGGCAAGTGGGCAAATTGTTCAAAAAGTGCCACAGTTGATAGCGATATGTCTAATTTTTTACAATTGATTTGCTCATTTATCATTTACTTGAACCTGAAAACTAGCCCGAAACGGGCGGGGAGGGTATCATACTTATCTAGTTTTCTACAGTCACCGTATGGTCACTGTTAACCGTCACAATCGTCTAGATGTATTCTGTTATTGACTGAGTGCGTTAATAACACAAATTAAGGAACCGTCATGAGTATGATCCGTCAGCAAGACTTCATCGACAGTATTGAAGATGCTTTACAATATATCTCTTTTTATCATCCATTAGATTTTGTTCAAGCGCTAGAAAAGGCGTACCACAAAGAAGAAAGCAAAGCAGCTAAAGATGCGATAGCACAAATTTTGATAAACTCACGAATGTCTGCTGAAGGCAAACGCCCATTGTGTCAAGACACTGGGATCGTGACCTGTTTTGTAAAAGTTGGTATGGATGTTAAATGGGATCAAACGGATTTAACCGTTCAGCAAATGGTTGATGCAGGTACTCGCCGTGCGTATTTGAACCCTGACAATCCATTGCGTGCGTCTATCGTAGCAGATCCAGCTGGTAGCCGTAAAAACACCAAAGATAACACGCCTTCTGTTGTCCACATTGATATGGTGGCAGGCGGAGAAGTTGAGGTGATGATTGCTGCAAAGGGCGGCGGTTCAGAGAACAAAACCAAAATGGTCATGCTTAATCCATCAGATGATGTTGCTGCATGGGTTGAAAAAACCTTACCAACAATGGGGGCTGGTTGGTGTCCACCAGGCATGTTAGGTATAGGTATTGGTGGTACTGCTGAAAAAGCCGCGGTACTTGCGAAAGAGTCTTTAATGGACCCAGTTGATATTCACGAACTTCAAGAGCGCGGTGCAGAAACGGCTGAAGAAAAGCTTCGTCTTGAGATTTTTGAGCGTGCGAACAAATTAGGGATTGGTGCTCAAGGGCTGGGTGGATTAACTACTGTCGTTGATATCAAAATTAAAACGGCACCAACACATGCAGCGTCAAAGCCAGTTGTCATGATCCCGAACTGTGCTGCTACACGACATGTACACTTTACATTAGATGGTTCTGGTCCCGCTGATCTTAAAGCGCCAAAGCTAGAAGATTGGCCAGAAGTGACATGGGAAGTGGGCGAAGATACACGCCGTGTTAACTTAGACACGTTAACCAAAGAAGACACCCATGATTGGAAAATGGGCGAAACAGTCTTATTGTCTGGCAAGATTTTAACGGGTCGTGATGCGGCGCACAAACGTTTACAAGATATGATAAATTCGGGCGAAGGCTTACCGAAAGACGTTGACTTTAATAATAAGTTTATCTACTACGTTGGCCCTGTTGATGCGGTTGGCGATGAAGCGGTTGGTCCAGCAGGCCCGACAACAGCAACACGTATGGATAAATTTACTGATTTAATGCTAGAAAGTACCGGCATTGTTGGCATGATAGGTAAAGCTGAACGTGGCCCAGCAACGGTCGAGTCAATTAAACAGAATAAATCTGTGTATTTGATGGCAGTAGGTGGTGCGGCATATTTAGTGGCTAAGGCCATTAAAAAATCACGAGTTGTTGCTTTTGAAGACCTGGGTATGGAAGCGATTTATGAGTTTGAAGTGGAAGATATGCCTGTCACAGTCGCGGTAGACAGCACCGGCGCGAATGCGCATGAGCAGGGACCTGCTATTTGGAAAGCGAAGATCGAAGAGCTTGATAGCAAGCTAAAATAAGCTCGTAAAAAATAAAGACTAAAAACCGCATTTGAGGCAACTTTCATGCGGTTTTTTGTAATTATATCTGTACATGGTTAAATCACTTTACGTTAACGTAAAGCAACCTTGCTCATATTAAAGATATTTTAACTACCTCAGTCATTTTTCAATCATGTTTTGGCTAAACTATGTTGTTATTTTTATTTTTCAGCATTGGGTATTTGAATATGTTTCAAATTGTAGGTTGATCATCTCATTTCCTAGTAACGCAAAACAGATAGTGATAGAGTTTTGCCAGTTTCAGCGCTACTCGTCCCTTAGGGGCTAAAAATTTCGGAGAACTATAAAGTGGCTGTTTTTAACCAAGTTGAATTTGATAATCATGAACAAGTTGTATTTTGTGCCGACGAGGCTTCAGGCCTTAAAGCAATTATTGCTGTACATAACACGAAGTTAGGACCTGCCGTTGGTGGGTGTCGTATGTGGGACTACGCTAAAGATGAAGACGCTGTATATGATGTACTGCGTCTATCTAAAGGTATGACGTATAAAAACGCTGTTGCACGCTTACCATTTGGTGGCGGTAAGTCGGTTATTATCGGTGATGCTAAGACCATAAAATCGGATGCATTGTTCAAAGCATTTGGTAGGCATTTAGAGCGTTTAGGTGGCAGCTATTATTCGGCTGAAGACGTGAATATTACCACCGGTGATGTAATGGTAATGAATCAAGAGACAAACTATGTATTAGGTCTCGAAGGTAAAAGTGGTAACCCATCACCATTTACTGCTTTAGGGACGTTCTTAGGGATTAAAGCTGCTTATCAACACAAGCACGGTCACCAAGACTTATCAGGTGTTAAAGTGTCAGTGCAAGGTCTTGGTGCCGTTGCATATGGTTTGTGTAAATATTTGCATGAAGCGGGTGCTGAGTTGTTTGTTACTGACATTAATCTGGCGTCAGTTGACAGAGTTGTAACAGACTTTGGCGCAACAGCGGTAGGTATTGATGAAATTTACGACTTAGATGTCGACGTATATGCTCCGTGTGCTTTAGGAGCAACAATAAACGATGAAACAATTCCTCGTATTAAAGCGAGTATTATCGCAGGCTGTGCAAATAACCAATTGGCTGAATGTCGTCATGGTGAGATTTTACGTGAAAAAGGCGTACTTTATGCACCAGATTATGTAATAAACGCTGGCGGTATTATCAATGTTTATTACGAAACCAAGCCTGAAGGCTATAATGAAGCGTTATCTACTAAACACGTTGAAGGTATTTTTGACACTTTAGCAGAGATTTTTTCGCGGTCTGAATCAGAGCAGAAATCAACTCACATTATTGCTGATGCATTGGCACAAGAGATCATCAGTAACGGACTATAATAAACAGGTTAATTACTACTTGTTAGATCAGATAAAAGGACATGCTTAGCATGTCCTTTTTTGTTGAGTGGCTATTTATTGGATATATTATGAAGGTGATTGATAAAGCAAGTTGGCCCCGCTCTGCACACTTTGCTTTTTATAAAGAGTTTGAGCAACCCAACTTTAATGTGACGGTCGATTTACAGATTGGCAGATTACATGAGTTTGCTAAGCGACATAAAGTGTCATTCACTCATTGTTATTTGTATTGTTTATCTCAGGCAATTGAAACATATGAGCCCATCAGGTATCGAATTACAGATGACGAGGTTGTTGTGACAGAAACAGTCACTCTCAGTACTGTATTTTTAAAAGAGGACGAGACATTTCGTTTTGTACCGTTAGAGGCTCATTCAGATATTTTTTCTTTTGCAAGGAATGCGCAATTGTCAAAAGAGAGTCACCTACAACTTCCCTTATTTAATGATGCATTTTTGTCTAGAGCTCGTGATTTAAATCAGGTGTATGTTTCTATATTACCATGGTTTAGCTTTACGAGCTTTAGCCATGCTGTTTTCGCGCGTTCACAAGACAGTGGTATCCCTAAGTTTGTATTTGGAAAGTTCAATCAAGAAATTGGTACGATCCCGTTAAATATAGAGGTTCATCATGGTCTTATGGATGGGGTACATGTCGCTAAATTAATCACTGAGATTGAGAATCAAATACTTAAGTTAACTAAAAACTAAGGTTGTTTTTTAGTCATTTATGGCGTTAGCTGTTTGTTAGTGAAAAAATAACAATAAATTTTTTTATGAATCATAATAAATTTCTTTTAATTCAATGGGGTGGGTTTGTTTTTTACGAATAATATAAATCCATTACAATATTTTGTTGTGTTGTAATAAATTGTAAATAAGATAGCTTAACTGCTTTATAATCAAAGGCTACAGGCTTTACTGTAAAAAATGCTTGTTAATTTTTTGTTTTACATCGAGTTTATTTTTTATTGTCAACAAAAATTGTTTTGCCTGTGAAGTTGACACATGGACTTGCATTTAGCATTATTGGACAGTTGATATCTGTTAAAAGATATCAGGGTTGCTCTGTAAAGGGTGATAAAATTATAAAAGTAACATTACTTAATTGGTTGGGAACTATGTCTGTTAAAATCAGAAAGAGTCTTGTAGCTACAGCACTTTTAGGTGCTACAGCATTTGCAAGCAGCAATGTGATTGCAGATCCTTTGAACGACTTGCAAAAAGTAGGTCAACAAACTCAAAAGGCTGCTCAAAAGTCTCAAGAAAAAATCGACAACATCTTCGGTCAAACTCAAGAGTTGATCGGCGAATATCGTGGTGTTGTAGACGAAACTGAACTTCTTAAAGTTTATAATGATCACGTTGAGCGTTTGGTTATGGACCAGCGCGCAGGTATCGAGTCTTTCGACCGTCAGATCGGAACAATCGAAAAGACCAAACAAGACGTTGTGCCTTTGATGTATCGCATGATCGATACGCTTGAGCAATTCATCAAAGCGGACGTTCCGTTTGATACTGATACTCGTATGGGTCGAGTTGAAAAACTTCGTGGTTTGCTTTCTAATTCTAAAGTAACTACTTCAGAAAAATTCCGCCAAGTGCTAGAAGCATATACTGTTGAAACTGGTTACAGTTCAGGTATTGCTTCGTCACAAGGTTCTCTAGAAATCGACGGTAAGAATATTAACGTTGATTTTGCACGTTTAGGTCGTATTGCTTACGTAGCGCAGTCATTTGATATGAAACACGCTTGGGTATGGAACAACGATGCAAAACAGTGGGATGTATTAGGTGAAGAATACCTTAAGCCGATTAAAGATATGATCCGTATCGCTCGTAATCAGGCAGCCCCAGATCTTGTTGCATTACCAATCTTTGGCGCGGAGTAATATAAAAATGAAGAAACTATTTAAAGGTTTTGCAGTTGCTGCAGCACTATCTGTTTCTGCAGGTGCCGCGCTTAATGCTCATGCAAATACTGAAGCACTAGACAAAATCCTTCAAGAAGTAAAGCAAACGCGTATTTCTGAAGGCAGCATCAACAAAAAGCGCGAGCAAGAGTTCTTGTCTGCACGTGCGGATAAACAAGCTTTATTCAATAAAGCTAAGCGTGAGCTAGCGGCTGAAAAAGCACGCGGTGAGCGTTTAGGTAAAGAATTTAAGCAAAATGAAATTACACTTGCTGAAAAAGAAGTTGAACTAAACAATGCCACTGGTACTTTAGGTGAAATGTTCGGTGTTGTTCGTCGTTCTGCATCAGAAGCAATTGGTTCAATTGAAGCATCACTAGTAAGTGCAGAAAAGCCGGGACGTGCTGAAGTACTTCGTTCACTGGCAGCTGCTAAAGAACTTCCAACTACTCGTGAGTTAGAAGAGCTTTGGATTGCTTTCCAAACTGAGATGACTGAATCTGCAAAAGTATCTACTTTTGAAGCTCAGGTAGCTGAGTTAAGCGGTGAAGTAAAAGTTAAGCAAGTAACGCGTGTTGGTAACTTCAACCTTGTTACTAAAGACGGCTATGTACTTTATGATGCAGCAAACAAAGCTATCGTACCTTTAGGTAAGCAGCCTGACGGTTATGTACTTGACCAAGCAAACGAACTTTTAGGCGCTGCTGCTGGTTCTTACGCTAAGTTTTACGTTGACCCGACTCGAGGTTCAATTTTACGTTTGAACACGCAGCGTGCGACAGTTGAAGAACGCTGGCATCAAGGTCAAGAAGTTGGTTATATCATCACAGCATTACTTGCTGTTGGTGCATTAATTGCGCTTATTAGATTTATTGATTTATTCTTAGTAAGCTCAAAAATAAAAGCACAGCTGAGAAACCTTAACTCTCCTAACGCAAACAACCCACTTGGTCGTATCTTGAAAGTTTACCAAGATAACAAAAACCAAGATGTTGAAAACCTTGAGCTTAAACTTGATGAAGCTATTTTACGTGAAACACCACGTGTAGAAGCTGGTATCAACATTATCAAGATCCTTGCAGCTATCGCACCTTTACTAGGTCTACTAGGTACGGTTGTAGGTATGATCATGACGTTTGAATCAATCACGTTATTTGGTACTGGTGACCCGAAAATCATGGCAGGTAACATCTCTCTAGCGCTAGTAACTACCGCTCTAGGTCTGATTGCTGCTCTACCTCTAATCCTATTACACGCTATCGTTGCAGGCCGTAGTAAATCTGTACTACATATCCTTGACGAGCAAAGTGCTGGCATCGTTGCAGCGCACGCGGAGAAGGAGAAAGCCTAATGCTAGTCCTGATGGAGACCTGGGAATCTATCAGGGATTTTGTTGGCACAGGCGGCCAAGTATTATACGTGGTCGCGATGGCACTCTTTCTTATGTGGGTTTTAATGATAGAGCGCTATTGGTTCCTACTAGCTGAATACCCGAAAATGAAAGCGGATATTGTAGCTAAGTGGGATGCCCGCCAAGACACAACGTCTTGGTACGCACACAGAATTCGTGATGCATGGATTTCTGAAGCGTCTGAGAAATTAGATGAGCGTATGTTGATTATCAAAACATTGGTAGCTATGTGTCCATTAATAGGCTTACTAGGAACCGTAACAGGTATGATCACAGTTTTTGAAACTATGGCTACCCAAGGTACTGGTAATGCACGTTTGATGGCATCAGGTATTTCAATGGCAACGGTACCAACGATGGCTGGAATGGTTGCGGCACTGTCAGGTGTTTTCTTTAGCACTCGCCTTGAAGCAAGAGCGAAAGTGGCTAAAGCAAGCCTTGTGGACAGTCTGCCACATCACTAGAGAGAGAAATAAATATGGCACGTAAACAACGTTTTCGTGAAGACGAAGAAGCTGCAGTAGATATGACACCGATGCTAGACATCGTATTCATCATGCTGATCTTCTTCATCGTTACCACTTCTTTCGTGAAAGAAGCGGGTATTGAAGTTAAGAAGCCTAAGGCTGCTCAAGCTCAACAGACCAAGAATGCTAACGTCTTTATCGCTATCCGTGAAAATGGTGAGATTTGGATGGACAAGCGTCAAGTAGATGTTGAACGTGTTAGTGCAAACCTTGAAAGTATTATTGCTGAACAACCAACTGAAACCATCATTATCCAAGCGGATAAAGGTGCTAAACACGGTGTAGTTGTGAAAGTAATGGATGCGATTAAGGCGACTGATGACCGTCTTAAGATTTCAATCGCTGGAGCTAAGTAATGATTCGTTTTCTGTTTTCACTGATTGCAGGTGGGGCAGTTACTTTCGGCTTGTTCTTTTTTATGTCTTATTTGATCTCCGGCGGTGCTGATAGATCAAATGAGCAAAAAGAGCAGATAGTTGTCGAAATTTTGACGAATCCGCCTGAATCAGAGGTGCAGGAGCGGAAACGTGTTCCGCCTCCACCGCCACCTCCACCGAAGCAGCCGCCTAAACCGCAGCCGCCTCAACCTGAAAATGCAAACCCTGCAGCGGGTGCGATTGGCTTTAATATGCCTAGCATCAACTTAGGGGGTACAGCTGGTGGTCTTAGTGGTCCTGGCGCTTTTGGACGTGATGGTGATGCTACACCTATTGTTCGAATTGAGCCTAAGTACCCAACACAAGCTGCGCGTGATGGTAAAGAAGGTTGGGTACAACTTTCATTTACAATTAACGAGCTAGGTGGCGTTGATGACGTAAAAGTTATCGCAGCTGAACCTAAGCGTATCTTTAACCGTGAAGCGGTTAGAGCGTTACGTAAATGGAAATACCGACCTAAAATTGTTGACGGCAAGCCTCAGAAACAACCTGGCCTTACTGTTCAACTAGACTTTAAACTTAACCAAGATTAAGGAGGCAAGAAATGACGCACTTAAAGAAAGCTACAGCTCTTGCTTTACTTATGTCTTTATCAGGGACTGTCTATAGCACAGCCGCTATTGCTGCTCCTGATTATGCTAAGATTGAAGAACGTAAAAACGCCAAAACCAAAATCATGGGTGAGCGTACAGGTAAGAAAGTTGTTAAAGCTTTTGACTTGTACAACGAAGACAAAATTGATGAAGCTATAGCTTCATTAAAAGAGCTTGATCCATCAAATGATTTTGATAAAGCAACGGTTAATCGCTATTTAGGTAGCATGTACGCGCAAAAAGAAAATTACGCTGAGGCTATTAAATATATCCGCTCAGCAATTGCGCTAGATGCACTTAACTTTAAAGATCAAGCTGAACAATTTAAGTTACTTGGTGACTTATTGGTTGGTACTGGTAAGTTTAAAGGTGCGATTAAGGCATATAATGACTGGATGGACTTTACCGGAGAAGAAGACGGCAAAGTTTATGCACGTATTGCCCAAAGTTATTACGAGCTTAAACAATATAGTAAAGTTGAAGCACCTGCTAATAAAGCGATTGAGCTAGATAAAGAGCCTAACAAACAATATCATATGATAAAGATTGGGGCATATTTTGAGCTTAAGCAGTACAGCAAAGCGGTAGCAGTTGGTGAAACGCTAGTTAGATTGTTTCCTGAAGATCCACAGATGTGGGTACGTTTGGGTTCTTTTTACATGCAGACTGAACAGTATGCTAAAGGTCAGACTGTCATGGAAGTAGCCTATAAAAAAGGCTATTTTGAAAAAGAAAATCACTATAAGATCTTGGGTAGCTATTATTCTTTAAACGAGATCCCATATAAAGCTGCGGTTGTTTTTGAAAAGGCAATCAAAGACGGGAAAATCGAACGTGTTAAAAAGAATGTATTAGCAACTGCTAGTTATTATCATCAAGCAAAAAACTTGAAAACAGCAGCAAAGTTTTATGAAGAAGCGGCAAAGTTTGACGACGATGCTGAGCTTTATAGAAAAGCGGGTAGCCTTTTACTTACAGAGCAAAAATTCAGCGCAGCGGTTAAGAAATTAAACAAAGCGTTAGAATTAGGTGTTAAAAAGAAAGGGACAACATATACCGACTTAGCTGAAGCTTATTTATACCAAGAAAAGTATAAAAAAGCATATCAAGCAATTGTTAAAGCACAAGAAGATCCTAGTACTCGTAAATTTGCAAAAGGTTGGGCGACGTTTATTAAAGACAAAGCACAACGCAAAGGCGTGAAAATCTAGTATAGAAGCCCCGTAAGGGGCTTTTTTTTGGCCCTAATTTTTATTATGTGAATTCAATCATGATATGCCCACCGAAGTACTTTTTATTTCTCTTATTGTTTCTTGTTGGCTGTGATTCCCACACACCTATTTCATTTGATGAACTCCGTAGTAGCCTGCAAGTGAATAATAGTGTGTTAGATGGAACAGTAATAGAGCCAGATAAACTAACTCTGCCTTTTAGTGAAGCCTATTTAAAACAAAGACATTTTCTTTACGAGCGTGCAGACATCACAAGTTTTGATGTGTCACAGCAATCTGAGTTAGCGTACCTAAAAATTCAAGAGCGATACCCTGAGCGGTTTTTACCTTGGCCTGCACAGACTAATATATTGCGCAATTTAACCACAAAAAATGCTAGCGTAGAGCATTGGTCAACATTTGTTGTACAGCGGCTCTCAGATGCAAAAGAAAGCAAAATTCTGCTCTCAAGGTATGAAAGGAACACTTTAAGTGGCTATATTGAAGAGGCTTCTGATGAAGCGAATGAGCTAAAAGCATATTTAGCCCAATATAAACCGCGAACGCGTTTAGGGCTTTACCAGCACCCGAATGGTAAAGAATGGTACCAAAGTAAGTTAAACTATTATTATGGTATGAGCAAATCACCGAATGAAACGCTAAATAAGATTCAAACAGAATTAGCGCATCGTGGTAAAAAGGTTCTATTGGAGTTGCCGATAACGAAAGCAAATCATGTCGCACTGAGTTATTTACAATCGCATTGTGAGTTAGTGCAAGGGTTAAATTGGGTTGATGCCTATACCAATTTACCAGCCACTGCAAAACACTGTGCCGTGACACACAACTCTGATATCACGCGGCTATTTTTATCACTTATGGAAATTGATATCGGTTTACATTACCAAGGATGGTCAAAGCAACAAGCAAGAGTGACCCTACAAGCAAGATTAAGGCTGACAGATTTTGAAGCAGATAGGCTTGTAGAAGGTACAGTGTTGTACCCAGCCACTATTTTTTCACTTACGCCATTTGTTATGTTTAGTTCTTAGGCCGGCAACGATGGCATCGTTGCGTAGCAGCATCTTGTTGTAGCTCTTCTTTTGATAGGGGGGCTTCACAGTCACAGCAGTAGCCAAATTGACCTATCTCTATTTGGCACAATGCAGCTTCTAATTGTACCAAACGTCGATAGCGAGGGAATTGCTCAGAAGAGAGTTTACTGGCAATTAGATCCAGCCACTCATTGGGCGAGCTTTTTTCTAATAAGAGTGCGAGTTCACCAGTATAGGGGTGTTTTGACTGCTTGAGTTCAGATAAGAACTGATCCCGCACGCATTCGAGTTCATTTTTTAACTTAAGTTGGTAGTTCCCAGTCTGTTTTGTATTCATAGTCGTTCTCCTGTGAACGACTATTATCATCAGCTTTAAGCAATTATTGTATGATTTGAATCAAGACTTGGTTGTTTTGCATATTTCTCCAACACACTCACTACATCTTGTTTGGCTTTGAACGTTTTAATTTCATCAAAAAGATCATGAGCTTGTGGGTACTGACGTTTTAAGTACCCTAGCCACTGTTTAGTACGAGACGAAAAATACTTTTCGCTGGCGGTTGGGTCTTGGTGCATAGATGAGTGAAGAATATGGTAAATGACGTGCTCCCATTGTAGAGGCTCATAGCATTCGTTGTTAATCTTAGCTTTAATCTTTGCAGCTAAGTCTGGCGTTGCGAGCGCACCACGTCCAAGCATAAGATCTTCACAACCACTGCGTTGCTGACATAATAAAGCGTCTTCAACTTGCCAAATTTCTCCATTAGCCACTACGGGTATGGTTAATCGCTTCAATAGAGGTGGGATCTTCTCCCAATAGGCGGGTGGCTTATATCCATCTCGCTTAGTTCGGGCATGAATGGCTAAGCTTGATGCGCCAGCACTTTGAACCGCATCAATAATTTCAGTACTATTACTGTCATCATCAAAGCCTAAACGAATTTTA
Source organism: Pseudoalteromonas sp. MSK9-3 (assembly GCF_003590335.1). Lineage (GTDB taxonomy): Bacteria > Pseudomonadota > Gammaproteobacteria > Enterobacterales > Alteromonadaceae > Pseudoalteromonas. Next base: position 46,403 of record NZ_MIET01000025.1, read on the forward strand.
GCACTTACTTGATGCTCACTCGGTACCGCTTCTCTCACCGCTTTAATGATTTGATACATTAATTCAGGTTCTTTAAGTAAAACGGCACCGCCTTTACTTTTATTGACGGTTTTTGCTGGACAGCCAAAGTTTAAATCAATGCCGTGAGAACCTAACATTATTGCTTTTCTAGCATTGCTTGCTAAAGCGTGGGGCACTTGACCGAGTAACTGAATTCGTACGGGTGTACCCGCACGAGTTTTACCTTTGTTTAATAGCTCAGGGCAATAGCGTGTAAACACACGGCGTGGAAAGGTCAGATCGACCACGCGAATAAACTCTGTGACACATAAGTCAAAGCCACCAATATCGGTCAACAATTGGCGCATTTTAAAGTCTACAACGCCTTCCATAGGGGCTAAAACGAGTTTCATCATGTTACTTCATACAACAAAAAGGGCCGCCATTTTAAACGACTATGCGAGACTTTCTAAGCATAAATTTGCTTTTTTTGATTTTTTAGTGAAAGATTTTACTTGGGCATATGGTCTATTCAATGAATCGTTTATTTCACAGAGAGAATCCAGCATGAACACTATTAAGAAAAATTCTATTGCATTAACGTTAGGCGCTGTTGTAGTCGGTACTGCGGGCTTAGCTGCTCCTGAAGCGAGCGCTAATCCATTTGGCTTTGAAACTATGACTGCGGGCTACCAGTTAGATGCAGGTGAAGGCAAGTGTGGTGAAGGTAAGTGTGGTGGCGATGCTAAAGGTAAAAAAGAAGGTAAGTGCGGCGAAGGCAAATGTGGCGGCGACGCAAAAGGTAAAAAAGAAGGTAAGTGCGGCGAAGGCAAATGCGGCGGAGACGCAAAAGGTAAAAAAGAAGGTAAGTGCGGCGAAGGCAAGTGCGGCGGTGACGCAAAAGGCAAAAAAGAAGGTAAGTGCGGCGAAGGCAAATGCGGCGGTGACGCAAAAGGCAAAAAAGAAGGTAAGTGCGGCGAAGGCAAATGCGGCGGTGACGCAAAAGGTAAAAAAGAAGGTAAATGTGGAGAAGGTAAGTGTGGTGGTTCACACTAAGCACAGAGAGTTGGGGTAGCGCTGGCTACCCCAAATGAGGAGAAGAGATGTTGCAGTCCCCATTAGGAAATGTCGGCCTAGGGTTAAGACGAGAAATGTTGGACGATTTTTTATTGTCGCCCCCAGCTCATTCTCAGTTTTTTGAAGTAGCCCCTGAAAATTGGTTAAAAATGGGGGGGAAATTTGGCAAGCAGTTTAAGGCGCTAACCCGGCAGCATCAGTTTATTTGCCACGGCTTATCATTGTCATTAGGCTCACCAAATGCACTTGATGTGGCATTTGTAAAAGAATTAAAACAATTCTTCGATGAACATAATATTTTATTGTACAGCGAGCACTTGAGCTACTGCTCTGGCAGTGGTTATATGTACGATCTGATGCCCATTCCATTCACAGAAGAAGCGGTTAGTCACGTTGCTGATAGAATACGACGAGTGCAAGATATTCTAGAGCGCAAGATTGCGGTTGAGAATGTGTCTTACTATGCCGCACCAGGGCAAGAGATGTCAGAGCTTGAATTTACTTTGGCGGTATTAGAAGAAGCACAATGCGATTTACTATTAGATGTGAATAATATTTATGTGAATAGTATAAACCATCACTATGACGCGTTAGCATTTATGCAAGCAATGCCAACCGACCGTATTGCATATGGTCATGTTGCAGGCCATTTTGTCGAAGCTGAAGATTTATTAATTGATACACATGGTGCACCTGTTTGTGATCCTGTTTGGGATCTGCTTGCCAAAACATATCAGCATCATGGCGTCTTTCCAACTTTGCTAGAAAGGGATTTTAATATTCCTGATATTGCAGAACTCAGTGCAGAGTTAAGCCATATTCATGCACTACAAGCTGCTCAACTGAATAGTAAAGGGGTTGCTTAATGTCTTTTATCGAAGTACAGCAGGCGTTTATGGCGCATATTCGTAACCCAGAGCACAATGCAAAGCCAGACGATGTGTCTGAGCGTAGAATTAAAATATATAACGAGTTATTTTTTAATAATATTGAAGGGTTTGTTGCCTCAGCCTTTCCAGTTTTAAAAAGTCTCTATGAAGACGCCAGCTGGTTAGCAATAGTTAGGCAGTTTTTTGTCCTACATGATTGCAAAAGCCCTTACTTTTTAGATATTAGCAAAGAGTTTTTAGCTTTTTTACAGCATACATATGATGTAACTGAGCAGGACCCTGCGTTTATGCTTGAGTTGGCCCATTATGAATGGGTCGAGTTAGATGTGGCAGTTTATCAGAGTACAGATGATTACTGTGACATTACCGACTGGGCATCACAGCCTTTATATTTACGCGACACCGCACGAAACTTAAGTTACATGTTCCCGGTGCATCAAATTAGTCAGGATTTCATGCCTGTTAATGCCAGTGAACAACCGCATTACTTTGTCGTATACCGAGATACTGATGAGGAAGTGGCATTTATTTCATCTAATCCAATGACGGCATTGTTACTTAACCAGTTAGAGCAAAACCCAGGCATTACATTGGCAACCTTGGTTGAAGAGGTTGCGATACAATTACCTCAATTTAGTTATGAGCAATTAAGTGCTGGCGCACAGCAAACTTTGAATGCAATGGCTGAATTAAAAATTATTGCTTCAAAAAACTGACATTTACACCTTTATTGACTATATCAGATAGATTATGATGTGCCCCGTTTTGTCGTGCTAATAATTAAGGTAATTACTATGTCTGAAGGTGATTTCAAAGATCCGTTCAATGCAACATACTTTTTTGCATTTCTAGCGGTGTTTGCTGTGGTTGGTTGTTTAAATGCGATTTTAGGTTGGATCAGCTTAAGCGCATAAGTAAATGACACCCTTGTGAAAAAGGTTGCATATTTGCAACCTTTTTTGTTGCTTGTTTGACCAGTTATTTGGTTTGTTTTTGATAAACATAGCGACTGGCATTTCATGTTTGGTCATTCTTGTTATAATCACTTCTTTGATAATTTATTTAACAAAGTTCCTAATTATGACTAAAGCTAATTTGTCTTTAATTGCAGACAGTATCGCAACGATCCCTGATTACCCTAAACCAGGTATTATGTTCCGCGATGTAACAACGTTACTCGCAAACCCTGAAGCACTTAAAGCAACCATTGATTGCTTTATCGAAAAATACAAAGACCAAGGGTTCACAAAAATAATCGGGACGGAGTCTCGTGGTTTTATTTTTGGTGCGCCTTTGTCATACGCATTGGGTATTCCGTTTATTCCGGTGCGTAAGCCAGGAAAATTACCACGAGAAGTGATCAGCCAATCTTATCAACTTGAATATGGTGAAGACACACTAGAGCTTCATACTGATGCTATTGTTGAAGGTGATAAAGTATTACTCGTTGATGACTTGCTAGCAACGGGTGGTACGATTGAAGCCACAGCAAAACTAGTTGAACGTTTAGGCGGTAAAGCGACTGATGGTGCATTTGTTATTTCATTACCAGGCCTTGGTGGTGAAGAGCGTGTTAAAGGTTTAGGCATTAACGTGTTCACCTTGGTTGAGTTCGAAGGCGAATAATATGAGTTATCAGGTCCTAGCTCGAAAATGGCGTCCGCAAACCTTTCATCAATTAGTTGGTCAAGAGCATGTTAAGCAAGCTTTGGTCAATGCATTAAATGAGCAAAGGTTGCACCACGCTTATTTATTCACTGGGACTCGGGGCGTTGGCAAAACTACCATCGCCCGTATTTTTGCAAAAAGCTTAAACTGCGAGCAAGGGATCACTTCTACGCCTTGTGGGCAGTGCAGCAGTTGCCAAGACATAGAGGTTGGCAAGTTTATCGATTTAATTGAAATTGATGCAGCTTCGCGCACCAAAGTAGAAGATACCCGAGAAATTTTAGATAACGTACAGTATTCACCCACCAGAGGTCGATACAAAGTCTATTTAATAGATGAAGTGCATATGTTGTCTAAACACAGCTTTAACGCGTTGCTTAAAACGCTTGAAGAACCACCAGAGCATGTAAAGTTTTTATTAGCCACGACCGATCCTCAAAAATTACCAGTGACGATTCTATCGCGGTGTTTACAATTTAATTTAAATGCTTTGTCGCAAAGTGAGATAACAGCTCAGCTAGAAAATATTTTACCGCAAGAGAGTGTAAACTTTGACACTCAGTCACTACAAATATTGGCAAAAGCGGCCGACGGCAGTATGCGCGATGGTTTGAGTTTAACTGATCAAGCCATAGCACAAACAAACGGTGATCTGAACGTTGCAGCTGTACAGCAAATGTTAGGCTTGATGGATAGCCGACATGCTTTATTGCTGTTATCGGCAGTGCTCTGCGAAGACGGCGTCTTAGTATTAGAAGAAGTGGCAAATATAGCACTGAAAAATGGTAATTTTGTTAGTGTATTAGACGATTTAATCGCTTTATGCCATGTGATACAACTCGCGCAATTAGTCCCTCAAGCTGTTCAGTTTAGCCAATTTGAAGAAGACGATGTGATTGCTGTAATGCAGCAAACGAACGCACAACAGATCCAGTTATTTTACCAATTGCTGCTCAATGGTAAAAAAGACTTAAAGTGGGCTCCAGAGCAAAAGCTGGGCTTTGAAATGGTGATGTTGCGCTTATTGGCATTTGAGCAAAGTGACATGTCTCACCCTGTTGCACGCCAAGCTACAGAGACTGCCCCAGCGAAGTCAAAAGTAGGTGACTTACGGGCTTTATTTAATAAACCAGTACAGCCTGCGCCTCAATTACAGCCAGTGTCTCAACCACAACTTGCGACGAAGTCAGCAGAACCCGAGCAGCGAGGTGATGAATCAGCACGTCACAGTGCACCTCAAGCTGAGATACAACACCAGGCTCAGAATAAACCGACTGAGCAGCCTCAAACGCAAACAGCGCAAAGTGCGCATATAAATGCAGAGGTACCCAACGCGACTTTTGTTGGAACAGCTGAGCAAGTATCATCACACGCACCAGAGACAGAATATGCAGAGCACAACAGTGCAAGTGAATATAATGAGTTAATGAGTCAAGCGGTTGAACAAGGGTTTAACGAGCCTCCAAGTGCTGGTACATCAGGCAATGAGGTAGCTCAGCAACCTAATGTTGATGAAAGTTCGCTTGAACATAAGCAAGCAAATGCGAATTCAGCGATAGCGAAAATATTGCAAAATCGCAATATTTCAGGGGCTGGGCAGCTATTACAGCCTAAAGGTGATGAGCCAAAAAAGTCGACGGCGCATAGTGCGCCACAAATACCGGAAGTAAAGCCAGCGCAGACTTTTGCTAAGCCCGAGAAAAAAGTGCCGTTTGCGCAAAAGCATAAATCAAAAACTGAGAATTTAGCACCAGAGTTATTAGAACAAATCTCACCTGTAAAAAAAGCGGAACCGGCAACTCAGGTTGTTGAACAAGTTACGATACCGGATGATTTTAGCAGCCCAATCAGTGACATTCGCTTTGCCCATCAACAAGACGAATGGGCGCACTTAATTAAGCGTATGGGTCTGGGTGGTAGAATGCGACAATTTGCGTTACATTCGATTTTTAATAAAGAACACAATGGTATTAAATTAGATGTTGATGCTTCACAACAGCATTTAGATAGCGCGATATTGCGGCAAAAGCTGATTGCTTCATTAAGTGATATTTATGGCTATGAAGTACAGGTCGATATTAATTTTGCCCCAGGCGTTATTGATTCGCCATTTTTGATCCAACAGAAAATAGATGCACAGCGTTATCAACAAGCTGTGGATGTCATTAACCAAGACGCGAATGTTGTGCAGTTCGTACAAGAATTTGCGGCGGTTATTGATGAAAATACGATTCAGGCGTTGTAATCAGTTACAATCGCCCTTATCTTTTAGCCAGTTTTGATTTGATGTAAGAGAGTATATTTATGTTTAAAGGTGGAATGGGTAACATGATGAAGCAAGCGCAGCAAATGCAAGAGCGCATGCAAAAAGCCCAAGACGAAATTAAAAATTTAGAAGTAACAGGTGAAGCGGGCGCAGGCTTAGTGAAAGTCACTATGCTAGGTAGCCACAATGTACGTCGTGTTGAAATTGACGAAAGTCTAATGGAAGACGACAAAGACATGATTGAAGATTTACTTGCCGCTGCAGTCAACGACGCAGTTCGCCGTGTAGGTGAAGCGTCAGAGAAAAAAATGGCAGACGTAACCGGCGGTATGCAACTACCACCTGGTATGAAGATGCCGTTTTAAGTTGAAAGTCCTTACTTTATAAGGTTTGCAGAGGTTCGGTAATTCTTCGGGACATATTCGGGTCATAAGGCAGATAATAAAAAAGCTCAGATTTTTAGGTCTGAGCTTTTTAGTTTTTGGAGTGACTTACTAGTTTAATAAGTTTGACCAAGGCTGGCTCCCAAGTTGTCCATGTAATCGGCTTCATCGCCTTTAATCCATTTACCATAAACTTTGTTGATCATACCTGTGTCCGAATGTCCCATTTGCTCAGCTAACCAAGTAGTTCTCGCTCCATTCATTAGCAAACGGCTAGCGTCAGTGTGACGAAGTTGGTGTTTTTCAAGGTAGTTGTCGCCTGAGCTGTTAAGCTACTTCTCTTTTGTTCTCTGGATTCAACTCCACATCACTGATTTCATCCCAATTTCTGGTGTGCTTTGACCAGCGGTTAGCATTCTTTTCTTGCGCTTTTTTATATAACTCACGGCGCTTTGCCAATATCGCTCTATCTTCCCCACTATGACGTTGCCCGGGTGTCACGAACTTGATACGACTATGCCTGTGTGTGTTGTTGTACCAATTCGTGAAGCCTTTCACCCAGCTTCTTGCATCTTCAAGGTGCTTAAAACCTTCACTTGGCCAGCGGTGGCTATATTTAATCGTGCGAAACAGAGATCCCGAATATGGATTATCATTGCTGACACCTGGACGGCTACGAGAGCCTATTATCCCCATTTCAAGCATCTTGGCCTGCATCGTCAGGCACTTCATCGGACTACCGTTATCTGAGTGCAATACAACATTTTGTTTAACGCATTTCTCAGCCCAGAGTGTACGTTCAAGTAATTCCGCAGCATATTCTCCTGACTCACTATCATGAACTTCCCAACCCACAATTTTACGGCTGAAGATGTCGATTATCATGTAGAGGTAGAAGAAGCGACCAATTACTGTTGAAGGGCAGTAGCTGATATCCCAAGTCCAAACTTGGTTTGGCCCTGTCGCCGTATACCCCCTAGGCTTAACTCGGCTATTCTTAGGCTTTGCTTTACCTCGATGAGTCAATTGGTCATTGGCTTTCAGCACACGATAAAAGCTTGATTCAGATGCGATATACTGCCCGCTATCTGCCAGCATTGGCACTATCTGGCTCGGCCCTAAATTGGCGTATTCCTCTTGGTTGCTGATATCTAATATTGCTTGTTGCTCTTCCTCTGTCAGCTTATTTTTCGGCTCTGGTCTTTTCGCTGTTGGCCTTTTATCAGGGATGATTTCACCCTGTTCTTGCCAACGCTGTAACGTCCGTATAGACAAACCTATTTCTTCACAGGCTCTCTCTTTTCTTGCGCCAGAGGTCACGGCATCATCAATCAAAGATGCGTAATACTGTCTATCTGAGTGTGAGGTTAACTGTCCTCGTCTTCCCCCCAGTAGGTATTTAACTTCTTTCTTAGCACCAATAATGCCGCGGTTTCAGCAAGGGCTGCATCTTTACGTTTAAGCTCTTTTTCTAGCTCTTTGATCCGCTTATGATCAGCTTTTCGCTCTTGGGTTAATTGCTTACGCTGCTGGGCTTGCGTCTGATTACCTTCAATACAGCTTTGCCTCCATTCTTTAACTTGCTCAGGGTAAAGCCCTTTTTCACGGCAATACTCACTTAACTCAATTTCGCTCAATGCTGCTGTTTCTAAAACAATTGAGAACTTCTGCTCTGGTGACCAACCATCTAAACTATTACTCTCTGTCAAACTAGACCCTACTTTTAAATACTTATCTCGCCATGAATACAAAGTAGATAAGTTGATACTTTCTTGCTTTGCGAATTGACCTAATGATAAGCCACTTTCAACCAGCTTTCTAATGACTGCTTGCTTATGGTCTTCTGGATAATGCTTCACTCACAACTAACTTACCGCTCCCTGTTTTATTTTATGAAAAACTGAGGCGACAACTATCCTGACACAGGGGGGGGGTCCTAGCTCTGTGCCTTGTACACAGCTATTCACGACAAGTGTGAAATAAAATAACTGTCGGAATTCCTATGTGGGCTTCCAATCAATGATCCCGCTCTTTAGGTGAACGAGTGACGGCATTTAACCAAGTAGTTGTGAGCATTCTCTATTCATAAAACCTGCCCTCATAAACACATAAGAACAATTTACGAAAACTAACATTGATTAGATTCAACAATTGAGCTGATTAATAGTGACAACCTATAGCATAAGTGGTATAAAAATCATAATGTTAATAGCATTTCATAAGGAGTTAGAAGTGCATCCACAAGTGGGGTTGGTAAAAGAGTTAGTTCAATCAATTTTTAAACATCAACAATTCTCATGTGCAATATTGGTATGTAAAAACCCGAAGCTAATCTCTTTATTATGCTGTGAGTTTGCAAAAACAAAACTTTCAAGCCCTTACCCTGCTGGAACAAATTTATATTATCCAATCGACGGTACTAACAAATATAGTAAAGTTAAAATTCAAGAAACTACCGAGATTGGCGGCGACATTTGGTACAAGTTTGCATTAAGACGGGGCAATAACCCAATTTGTGAACAGTTCAATCGATTAGATGACTTTGACAAAAAAGCAAAGTTAGCAAGAGATCAAGAGGGTACCGATTGGATAGATCGAAATAATGTAGTCGTCGATAACATTCAAATGCATTCCGGTACATTTTTTCCCACTATTATTTCTCAATTCAGAAATTTTGAAGAAGCGATTTATGAAGAAATCGAAGGTTCAATGCTAAAAAGCTTGTTAGGCATTGATAGCCTAGTTGATTTAAAAAGTGCAATAAGGTTCACATCTGAAAGTAAGGTTGATCTTGAACACGATAAAAACCGAGTTTGGATAAATACAGTCCCAGATCGTATTGATAATAATAATATCGTGCTTCTATCAGCAGCACATAGCAGATTTGTCGAGTTTAAGTCTGAAATAGAAAGCCTTTTTATCAGAACAGAATCAGCTGAAGTTCTTCAATTTGAGGAATTACCTCAAAACCTAAAAAGCATTGTTGAAATCACTGCGGGAACAAACCCTTTATCAATTTGGAGGGTTAGATGAACCAAGTAGCTAATTTTGCAACTTTTACATCATCGGAACTGGTCAATTTAAATTATTCTTACGAACCAATAACAGAATATATAGAGCTTTTGAATTATCTTTATCAAAGCTCAGAAACAGATATACAGAAACATACGTGCAGCAAGTACAAAAACATACTGAATGATTATTTGGGAGGTAGGGAGCCACAAGAAGAAGAGCTAAAATCGATTCTTGAGAAAAGAAAGCACTTTGGCTCAGATAAAGGTGCGTTTTATGTTGCTGCAAAGAGGCTATATCAGCTAGTTAAAAGTTACATTGAAGTCAAAGTCGTTCTGCAAAACTGTCTCAACGAGATACTCAACAGCATCAATGGGGATATTGTTATACTTTGCAAAAAGCCTGATGACCAAGATTTTTTAGGCTCACTTATTTGTGATGCGAATAAGAGTAGGGTCGGTTTTGTTTTCCCAAGGCAATTAAGAAACCATTACATCACTTGCACGTTAGTAATAATTGCTCCTAGTTACTGGTTCAAAGAATTATTGGCTTACCCGTGTTCCGCTAGCACACTAGTAGTCCAACCGGAGAATTTACCACCTTCAGTTGTAAAGCATGATATTTTTGATGGTGTCGGCGGGGAAAGTTTATGGACATCTAAAAAGCATAACCCAAGCATCCAAAACCGTAGATTGCTATTGCCATCCCCTCCCAATTACAAAAGAGAAGAGAAGAAAGAAAATAGCTTATCAGACTTAGTTAATGAGCTTAGCCGTATGCAACCTAGTATCTTTACAAGGGAAATAAAAAGTGTCACGGGGCAAGTTGCGCTTATTGAAGTTAATCGAAAATATTTAACTGTAGATCAGTATGGTGTATTGAAGCTAAGGCCATTTTTAGAGGATGATGAGCTAGATGACTGTAAATATATAGTCAATGAAATTGATCACTCCGAAATGTCAGACGATGACGTAAATATGGAGCTTAGGAGGCAAATGGAATCATGGAAGGTTCCGTTAAGGGAATATTACCAACCATATGAATTACCGAGGTTATTGACTTCGTTGGGGGCAAAACATGCCAAAGACTACAATATAAATAATTGGAAGAAGAAAGATACAATTCGGCCGAAAGATGATGATGATTTCAAAGCATTGTTAAAGTTTGCTGATATCCCTGAAGTTGAATTTCCAGCGTTCTTTAATTTAGCTAAAGATATTCTAAGCAACTGTATTTCAATTGGACATAAAAAATCAGAGGTTTCTAGAGAAATTATAGCTAAAGAGCTACGTAAGCGCCTGCAACACCAAGACACTCTACCCTCAAGTTTTAACGTTGGCAAAATTAAAGCTTCAATCTTGGTCGTAGGATAAAAGCATATGTCAAATATGATACCGAGAGTTATCGATATAGATAACCCCAGTGATGGGGAGAAACACTTATTTGAAAGGCTTAGACAAGACCCTGATACCAAAGAGTGGACAGTTTTACATTCACTAAATATAGCCCATCATAAAACTCAAGTTCTAGGTGAAATAGATTTTTTAGTTATCATTCCTGAAGTATGTATTTTTGCTATAGAAGTGAAAGCACATAGATATGCTAGGTTCGAACAAGGTTTGTGGTATTTAGGTCGCAGTAGTCAAAGCTGTTTAAAAGGCCCTTTTAAACAGGTAAATGACGCAGTTTTTAGTTTGGCAGAATATCTAAAGTCAAAAAATACATCATTGTGTAATATTCCTATATTTCCTTTCGTAATATTTACTCATACAGAGCTGATAGCACCAAGTATTGAATGGCATTCACGAGAGTTTTGCGGAGTTAGAGAATATAGAAAAACGGCAATTTCAAAACTTTTGTTAAATCGAGCCACTTCATACCGTAAAAAACTAGCTAATACTTCAACTGTAAGATGGTTTAAATCAACAGACACAAGACCAGCTAAAATTGATATTGAAACGCTAATAAAAGTGATAAGGCCATCCTTGGAAATGCCTACTAGTTTTGGCTTTTTTCGAGACGAAACCAAAAAGGATCTTTTTGAATTTACCAAGGAACAGTTTGTAGCATTAGATGCGATGGAAGATAACAAAAGGGTCGTTTTTAACGGTGCTGCTGGTGTTGGAAAGACCATCCTAGCTTTAGAATCAGCAAATAGGGTAATTGTTAGGGGGGAGCGGGTACTTTTCGTATGTAAAAATAAACATCTAGCTAGTAGTTTACGAAAATTTCATTCAAATATTGATATTTATACAATTACTGAACTTCTAGAGAGGTATGCCAACTCAGAGTTTGTGAAAAAAAGTGCGAAAGATAGAAACGATTACTGGACTATAGACCTCCCGAACAATGCTTTTGAAGAAATATTAAATAAAGAAATTGTCCCATACAAATATTTAGTGCTCGATGAGGCTCAAGACATATTGAGTGTTCAAAATTGGTTAGATTGCTTGGAACTGCTGATAGACCAAGGTCTATCCAACGGGCGCTGGAGTTTATTCGGAGACTTTGAGCTTCAAAATATTTACTCTATGTATGAAATGAATACTTTATTGGATGACTTTCGAAACCGTTGCAATGATTTTTCTATTTATCGCTTAGCCATAAATTGCAGGAACATTCAGGCAGTCAGTGAACTCAGTTTTTCTTTAGCGAGTATAGAAATTCCTTATAGCCATTTTTTGAGAACAAGTAATCCATTATTTGATTCTAAGTATTATTTCTATGCTTCGGATGAACAACAAGTAAATAAAATATCGAGCGTAGTTCAAAAGCTTATTCTGCAAGGTTTTAAAGCTTCAGAATTAGTCCTTTTATCTAAAGTTTCTGAATCAAAGTCAATCTCTAAACAATACGAAAGCGAACTTAATGTTGTGCCGTTTGGCTTTAGGGAAGATGCAGTTCAATATACTTCTATTCATAAGTTTAAAGGGTTGGATTCACCCGTAGTTATTTTAACTGACTTTTCTGAAATAGAATCAGAACAGTCGAAGAAACTGTTGTATGTAGGTGCAAGTAGGGCAACGGAACTAGTGATCTATATGTTTAAAGATGAAGTTAAAACACACTTATTGAAAGGGATCAAAAATTAAAAATGAAAGGTGCAGAAGTTAGAGACAATATAATCTTTGGAACTTTGTCTGAAGAACTTGTTGGGCCTTGTGCCTATGGAGAAAAGTTTAAATGGCAAGACGGAAAGGTTAAGAAGAAACAAATTAATATTCCTTTGATGTCTGACGACGATGGAGAAGAAATACTAAAAACGTATCCAATACAACGATATGGAGTTGGTGTACTATACCCATTGGAAGAGCTTGAAGCCATGCCAACTGAAGCAAACACTGTGGAAAGCATTAAACCTCTTAGCCAATCTGAACATGAAGCTATTAAGCCACCTTCACTTTCAAAACAGACTATCTTAAATACAAATGATGATAAAGATGACTTTGATGTCTCTTTAGCTAATTCGAGAGCACCGAGTAGTATGGGGTTATCATTTGTAGTGAATGAAGAGGAGCCAATTAAGTTAAAGATTTCTATTAAAGGAGCTTTTTATGAGGACTTCAAGGTTCAAAGTGACGAAGGACATATATTCAATTGGTGGAAAAGAAAGCCTGTGTCCACGGACTTTGAATATACTCTTGCATCAGATAGAAGTAAGATCAGTATTGCTTTAAAAGAAACTTCTACTGAACCAAACTTTTCAGAAATTCATGTAGAAGGGGTTATTCGCCGTTACGGTGATTACAGAATCGTTACACTAGTATTAGTTAACCGCTCAACTGATATTTCGAGCTATTTAGAGAGAAATAAACGGTCTTTGTTTCAAGCGCAGTTATCGGTGGAAACTAAAACATTAGATGGAGCATCTACTGATAATATACTGCCTTATCAGAGTGCTGCATTAGACCTTTTCTCTGAAAACTTGGAAGAAGACGAACTAAGTAATCAGTTACTTTATCGTATTACGCCATCCTTCGCCAAAGGTCACGGGGTTGCAGCTGACTGGAATTTATCTCCATATGAAGCCAAGGAGTCGGTTTCTAGTGTCTGGACAGAATCATTACCCTCATTTGAAACTCCTAGTATCACAGCAGAAATTAAGAATGAGGATGAGACCTTAACCATTTCTATGAAGGAGCTGTCAGAATTATCAACTGGGAGCCTTGGAGAGTTTCAGCTAAAGCAGTTGATTGATTGGTACGAGAGGTGGATTGGTAAACTAGTCGAAGAAAAACAGTCTATTACATCAGGAAATCAGGAGCATACGAAACTGCTCATTGAGCAAGCTGATAAACACATATCAAAATGTCGAGAAGCTCATATTCGAATGTCAGAGGGCTTAAAAGTCTTACAGACTAACAGCCAAGCTAAAAAAGCATTTAAACTTGCTAATTTAGCAATGTTAAATCAACAAAAAAGAGCACCTAAGAAAATCAGAAAGGCTTCATTAGAGGAAGGTACACTCAAGTTTGACAGTGAGTTTAGCGAGAATTCTTCCGCTAAAGGTATTTGGAGACCATTTCAGATTGGATTTTTGTTGATGTGTGTTAGTGGCGCAGTTAACCCAGAACATTTAGATCATGAATTGGTTGACTTGATATGGTTTCCAACTGGCGGCGGTAAAACGGAAGCTTATCTTGGTTTAGCAGCTTTTACTTTGTTATACAACAGACTGGAGTATGGAGAAAAAGCAGAAAGTGTTCAGGTATTAATGCGGTACACCTTGCGATTGTTGACTGCACAACAACTGCAACGCGCGTCTACACTAATATGTTGTTTAGAGGTCATTCGCAGAGAACACAAGATACCTGGTGGACAATTTGGAATTGGGCTTTGGGTAGGAAGTAAAAATACTCCTAATAAGAGAGCTGTTGCAAAGGCAAAGTTATCAAAGATTAAATCAGACTTAAATAAAGGTGAAATAGAAAACCCATTCTTACTGGATCGCTGCCCCCATTGCGCCGCTCAGCTTGGAGTAGCGGGAGAAGATAAAAAGATACTATTAGGTTACAAGGCATACAAAGGAACTGTGAAGTTTCATTGTGAAGATAAAAAGTGTGACTTTCATAATGAAATCCCTGTTTATTTAGTTGACGAAGATATATACGACAAGAAGCCTTCCTTAGTTATTGGCACAGTGGACAAATTCGCAATGCTCGCTTGGGAGCCTAAAATTAGAAGTTTATTCGGCATAGACCAAGAAGGTGAAAGAAGTAAATTACCTCCTCAACTGATAATCCAAGATGAACTTCACCTGATTACTGGTCCTCTTGGAACAATGGTTGGATTATATGAGCCGTTAATTGAAGAGCTATGCTCTTATACCGACGACAATGGCAAATACATAAAGCCTAAAATTGTTTGTGCAACTGCAACAACAAAAGGTTATAAAGAGCAAGTTCAGTCAATATATGGTAGGAGTAGGACAGACATATTTCCTCCTCCTGGACTTACATCTGAAGACTCATTTTTTGCAAGGTATGAGAGAGACGAGTCGGATAAACTGAAACCCGGAAGAAAATATGTCGGAGTTTGTGCTCCGGGACTAGGTTCAGTTTTAACCACTCAGGTGCGAACTCATTCTGCTCTGTTGTTCTCTTCAAATCGAGTGGAACTTGAGAATAGAGATCCTTGGGTTACTTTATTGAGCTTTTATAACAGTATTAGGGAGCTTGGTGGTGCCTTAACTTTATTTCAAGCTGATATCATCAGCTATTTATTAGAGCTTAAACGTAGATACCCTTCTTTTCTATTACCTCGATTTTTAAATGGAGGAATGGAATTAACTAGCCGATTGAAAGATGACGAAATTCCCGCTGCTATTGCTTTACTTGAACGAAGTTTGAGTACATCTCTTTTAAAACCAAGTGATAAGTTCCATGCAGCTATTATTGAAGAGACTAAAAGGCTAGTTAATAAGCACCAAGAGATTAAAGAGCCAGGGGACAAACTTCTTACGTGTTTAACGATGAAAGGGGCGCTGTCTGTAGAAGATTATATTCTGGTTGATGAACTAAAAGCTGCTTGCAAAGCTAATGATATTAAATACCCCAATCAAATAAGCTTACTTATCAATTTACTTAGTGGGAGGGAAATTACTCCATACTGTTTAGCATCGAGTATTATTGAAGTTGGGGTCGATATAGATAGGTTGTCATTAATGTCTATAGTAGGTCAGCCTAAAACAACTGCACAATATATCCAAGTATCTGGCCGCGTAGGGAGAAGAGCAGACGAACGACCTGGATTGGTAACAACCATTTTTAATAATGCTAAGCCAAGAGATAAGTCTCATTATGAGGACTTTAGGGCTTATCATCAAAAGCTATATGCTCAAGTAGAACCTTCTTCTGTCACACCATATTCAAGGCCATCTATTGAGAGAGGCTTTGCTGCGCTTATGATTGCCTATGCTAGACAATTTTCTCCAATTGATACATTACCTAAAGACATTGATATTAAAATTTTTGATGGTTGGTTTAATAAGCTGCTAGAGCTTCGTGAAGAGGCAATTAAAGAGCATGAAAGACAAGATTTACATAGGTTTTACGAAAGAAAGTTTAAACACAGTTGGGGAATTCGTTCTGCCAAGTCAGATTCGTGGGGCAATTTACAACCAGATGTAGAACCAAGTGAGAGTGAAATAATGTGCCAGTTTGGTGCTACTGGGAAAAAGCAGCATCAATTAGCGTGCCCTACAAGTATGAGGAATGTAGATGGTGAATCTGTCGTGTGGATAAGTCCTGAAGCATATTTAGAACCAGAGCTTGATTCTTGGGATGACGATGAATGGTAAGGAGTAATTAGTGGGAAATAGAAGCAAAGTTAAAACAAGAAAAGGGCAACTAATCCACACATTTGGAACAGGAGCCATGCAGGTCAATAAAAACGGAATATCTATGATTACCTGTGGTCTAGATCACTGGTTTGAAGATGATCAAGGAGCTGAATTGTCCGCGGTAGGAAAATTTGTTCGAACTGATAAGCGTTTACAAAAGAAATTAGATGTAGAATCCTTCAGGGTTCCACCTGACTTTAAAGTAACAGAGGATGGGTTTACTCGAAAAGTACCAATACCTGCCAAGAGATTTCCATTATGGAGAGTATGCAGTAACACTAGGTGTCAGAAATTACAAAAAGGAGCAAATGAGGCAAATGATGAATCTAAAATTTTCTGTACCAGTTGTGGCGCACCAACTTATCAATCTCGATTTATAACAATATGCTCCGAGGGTCATATTGATGACTTTCCTTGGTTTGACTGGTTAAATCACCACTCTGACGGTCAATGTAGTGAATCTGATGGGTGTCATTTGAAATTGGAAGGTACGGGAAGCTCTTCAGTATCCAATATTAGAGTAAGATGTATAGATTGTAACAAGTCAGCTTCACTTAAAGGAATTTTCTATTCTGGATTCGATGATAATGGTAAACCTGAAAGTGCTTTCTCTAAAGCTAAGATAGGTTGTAAGTCAAATAAGCCTTGGCTTGGTGAAACAAATAGTGGTGGTTGTTCAAGCCCGATTGTTGCAGCTCTAAGACAATCGACAAATGTTTATTTCTCTAAAACACATTCTTCAATTTATATCCCTCAGGAGTTAGAAGGAATCGCTAGTGGTATCGCAGCAGCGTATTCACAACTTAGTGATCCACAAAAAGCAATGATACAAGGTGCAGCTGACAATGAAACTAAGGCTTTATTGTTATCGATGGCCCTGAACGAGGAGTATAGCCTTAGCAATATAAAACTGTTCATTGAGCAAGATTGTGACATAGCTGATTTAGAGGAACTCACCGAAGAAGAGTTTAGACATGAAGAGCGAGGTTTTTTCTTAAACAAAACGACTTCGGAAGAGTTGTCATCCAAGCCACAAAACATCAATGATTATCAGGATTGGTTTAGAGAGTTTTTCGCTAGCGTCTCTTTAATTGATAAATTGACAATCACTCAAGCAATGTACGGCTTTGATCGTTTAACTCCTAGCAATAGTAAATCAATTGATGAATACAAGAGTATGCTTTGGGCTGACGAAACCAAAATTTCAACATGGTTGCCCGCTGTGCAGAATCATGGAGAAGGTATATATATAGAGTTCAGCGCTGACAAAATTAATAAATGGGCTGAAGAGTATGCGAAGTGTAATGCCTATAAGTCTTTAAATGAGAAAAAAGAAGAAAATGCTTTTCTTGATTCATTTGGGCCACTTAGTCCTCAATTTCTGTTAATACATAGTTTTTCTCATATATTAATCAATAGACTCATCCATGAAAGTGGCTACAGTTCGGCGGCCTTAAGAGAAAGAATTTATGTGAGTACACAAGCTGATACTATTATGTATGGTGTTCTTATATATACCGCTTCTGGAGATTCTGAAGGGTCACTGGGTGGGTTGGTTAGATTAGGAAAAGCAGGTAAATTGGAGTCCACTATAAAGAGCGCTCTTAATGATGCTAGCTGGTGTAGTTCTGACCCAATTTGTTTTGAAACTGGTCATAGTGGTGGGCAAGGCCCAAGTGGTTTGAACCTTGCAGCTTGCCATAACTGTTTGCTTCTTCCTGAGACTTCATGTGAGGTGTTTAATAGTCTATTGGATCGAATGACAATCAATGGTGAATTATTAGGTATTAAAGGGTATTTTGACACGGAAGATAGTGATTAATGAGAAGAATTCAATTCCCCCAAAATCTTGATTCAAATTCTATTCGTTTTGTAAATAAGCAATTGGAAGCGACTCAGGATCATGATGCGGTTGAAGTTGACCTAAATAGTATCGTGTTTTCTCGTCCAGCTGCGATGTTGGTAACAGGCTCTATGCTAAGACGTTGGCGAGAATATCGCCAACGTAAGAACCTTAGAACACGTTTAGTCAAACTAACTGATAATGAAGCTCATGGTTACATGGCGCATGTTGGTTTTTTTGACTTGATTGGCTCAAAGAAGGTTGTTGGCAAAGAGATGGGAGAAGCAAAAGGCAGTTTTACCTATACACCTATCACAAAAATATCTCGACCAGACTTTATCGATCTTCAAACTTGGTATGGTGATATTATTTCATCTGTACGAGGTCTTGCTAACGTTCTAGCTGGCTCTCCAGAGGATACTGAAGAGCACAGGTTTTACTTATACACTTTACGCGAGCTAGTAAGAAATGTCTTTGAACACTCAGAAGCAACTGACTGTTATATATGTGGGCAACGCTGGAGTGATGGCCGAGTAGAGATTTCTATTCTAGATGAAGGTATCGGTATATCGAAAAGCTTAGCGAGGTCTTTTACTGTACCTGATGATGAAAAAGCATTATTAAAGGCTATAAAACCAGGGGTTTCATCAACCTCAAATGTTACGAGTACCGATAATATTTATGATAATTCAGGATTTGGTCTCTACGTCCTTTCCGAGATAGCTAGCTCTTTTGGTATGTTCACTATTGCTAGCAACACCAAGAGCTTGTCAATCACCAATGCTGAACATGAAATTTCTGATTTAAGTTTTCAAGGAACGTTTTTAGGAATTGAACTAAACAAAGCCCCGAAGCATTTTTCGTCACTCTTGAAAGATATTATTTATGCAGGAGAGCTTGACGCAAAGGCTCACGGCAGCGAAGCCAATGCATCTAAAATGTCTAAATTACTTTAGTAACTTCATAACTATATTGGCTATTTGCCGTGCTAGAAGTGGAGGCACTGCATTGCCGACTTGGTGAAACTGATTTGTTCGTTTTCCCATAAACTGATATGAATCTGGAAAAGATTGTATTCGAGCTGCTTCACGCACAGTTAAAGAGCGACATTGTTCAGCTGAGCTATGGATAAAATAGTGTCCATCTTTACTTATGTGAGAAGTTACTGTACTCGATTGGCTATTGAAAGATTGAACTTTGAACCGATCTACGAATTTGCCACTTTTCCAGTTTTTGTGGTCTGGTGCCAAGTAGTCAGGAAAGTCATCCGCTCTAGCGTTTCGACCATAAACGCCTCTAAAGGATGCACAGAAAAAGTAACGAAGTAAATCACTGTCCATGTGTGGACGAGATTCATGTGATCTAACGTTTAGTAAGGGAGCATCCTTTACGAATTCATCAAACCCTGTTGGTAACTTACTTGGATTATATTCAGCTACAGAGCTAGTGTCCAAACAACTCGGCTTCAAGAGACTTAAGTTATCCTTCATTTTGATAACTAATTTATTATCTAGAGTACCACTATCTATTAATTCATTAATTCCGGTTAGCAAGTTATCTTTCCATGCGTTTAAACTATCTTTATTGTAGCGCTTACCTCTGTTCGATAGTGGACTTCTTAACTTTGGTAAATCGCCAATGGCATCACCGACGCTAACTTTTGGGGAGTGTTCTAATGGTGCTATTGAGTCTAGAGCTTGCCCGTCTGTTTTCTTGATACCAAGAATGATCACTCTATGTCTATTTTGCGGTATCCCGTAATCTTCGGAACACAATATAAAATCTTTAGGGCTTGTCTCACCGCTTACAAACTTTTTTCCAGTTTTTAAGCTATACAATGAATATCCTGCCGAACAACACTCAAGGTCTTTGATTATTTGATCAAATACGGCACCACCATTAACTTTTGAAGAAAGCATACCTTTGACGTTTTCCATGACAAAAATATCAGGTGAAAATATTTCCATAATCGATAAATATTCTTTGTATAGAAAATGTCGATGATCCTCTTCCGGCACATACTCTTTATTGCCTTTATTCCTTGCTCTGCCGACCAAAGAATACGCTTGACATGGTGGGCCACCAATTAAAATTCTTGGTGATGTGTCATCATTACTTTCCTTAATATTTCGGAATAGTTCTATATCAGCTTTCTGATCTTGTCCCATTTCGAGTTGAAGTGTTTCTTTATTAGCTTGCTCCCATAGCTCTTTTGTCGCAGCCGTGTAAGGAAAGTCTACTTTACCATCGGCATATTGGTAATATTCATCGGGAATCTCTAGATTGTTTTTTATTAAATGGCGATAAAATGCTCTTAATGTAAGTGTTGCGTGTGCGTGAAGATCTTTTTCTACTGATATTAGGCTATCAAATGGAAAATTACCGTTGTCGTCTTTATAAGAGAAAAAGCCTTCTCCTAATCCTCCAGGCCCTGCGAAGATATCAATAACTTTGACTGACTTTTCCAACTACATCTTTTCCTTTTAAGACTTTGCTCCAGGATAATAATTTTTAGAGCTTTGTAAACTTTTTTCAGTTAATAGGGAGCGGATTATATATTTTATGAGTTGTAACTTCTCTAGAAACCGTAATATGCAAACAAAATATCTTCATTTATTCGTTTAAATCATTTGGACTTCCCAGCTTTTATTAGACAGTTTTTAACTCAGAATAGTACGCTTCCTCAAACTTAGCAGGTGAAACACCGCCTGTGTGTGAATGGCGCTTTTTAGGATTGTAAAACATTTCTATAAAATTAAATATCTCAGCTTTCGCATCTTCTCATGTTGAGTATATCTTATGCTTAATTATTCGTTTTTTAATCGTCGCAAAAAAGCTTTCAGCAACCGCATTATCATGACAGTTCCCAGCGCGGCTCATTGAAGGCACTAGATTATGTTCTTTCATAAATGCGAGATAGTCAGCACTACCGTATTGACTACCTTGATCACTATGCACCAGTATTTCAGTCTTCGGTTGACGTTGATATACAGCCATCAACAGGGCATTTATAATAAGGTGCTTATCCATATTTTTATCCATCGACCAACCAACTATACGCCTAGAGAATAAATCCATAACCGTTGCTACATATAAAAAGCCTTCATAAGTTCTAACATAGGTGATGTCGCTGACCCATGATTGGTTAGGCGCTGGCGGGCTAAATTGACGTGCTAATAAGTTATCTGCAATCCGTGATGTTTTACCGCTTTTAATATGACGACGTTTATACCCAATTTGCGCTTTAAGATTATGTTGACGCATGATTTTAGCAACACGATTTACGCTGTATTGCTCACCGGCTTCACGCAAGTCTGCATGTATCCAAGGGCTACCATATGTGCCGCCACTGGCTATATAAAACTCTTTAATGAGCTTTAACAAGCGACTATCTTCAAGCGATCTATCACTTACAGGATTTTTTAACCACGCATAGAAACCACTTCGATGCAGCTTAAAAAGGCGGCACATCGTAGTGATGGAAAACTCATCTTGGTGATCTTGGATGAAGCCGTACTTTACTCGGGGTTGCTGGCAAAGTACCTTGCGGCCTTTTTTAGAATATCCCGCTCCTCCGTGACACGTTTTAATTCAGCCTCAAGTTTAGCGATCCTAAGTTGTTCGTCTGATGACTTAACCGATTTAGGTTTATCTGATAACGGGCTCCGCCAGTGATATAACGTTTTGGTACAAATATCTAGTCGTTCAGATACTTCTGTAACTGAATAACCACGCTCTGTGATTTGCTTAACTGCTTCGATTTTGAATTCTTGGGTATACCGCTTGCCTTTACTCATAAAAACACCTTTTATTAGAAGTTACAATGTAACTCATTGGGTGTCTAGCAAAGTCTGGGAAATCCAAAAAGTGGTTTAAATGTGAGTTGGTAATTAAATCAATAGTAGAACTCATATAATGTGGCTAATTAAGATACATGTTGTTAACATTACTAACGTTTCATCTGCGAGTTGATAAAATAGGAAAGTATCAAACGTTTTAATAAGTTGAGTTATCAAAAAGGAATTGTATGAATCAGTATAAATTTTTAGCGCCACTAATGGCTGTGATACCACTTTTAATTGCGGGGTGTGGTGGTGGGAGTAGTGATGGAGGTGCGGTAAACACGCCCGTAGTTCCACAGACTAAAACCATTACGGTGATGGATGGTTATTTGCATAATGCGACGGTGTGTATAGATACAGATCGAAATAGTGTGTGTTCTTTAGGTGAAGAACTATCGACATTAACCAATGAGGTGGGGGAAGTTGTTATTACAGTGGATAATGCGCAATACCCAATCATTGCGAAGGCAAAAGCTGGGGTTACTTATGACAGCGATCGCTTATCGGTATTAACGCAATCTTATGAGTTAATCGCAGCAGCTGGATCAGATCACATAACACCTTTTACGACCCTTGCTTACTTAAATGAACTGTCTGTAGAAGAATTAGCAATCAAGTTTGGTTTAGAGCAGGATGCAATTACTGCTGATTATGTAAAAAATACAGATATTGAGTCTCAGTTCTCACACCTTATTGCCCGTTCTGTGACGTTAGCTTTAGCAAGTGAAGTGGCAGCCAATGACCTTGAAGCGCTAAACTCTCAGGTTGAGCAGATCACAACACTCGCCAAGGAGGCGTTAAATCAAGGGGTTGACCTCACTTCTATAGATATTACTTACAATTCACTGCTAGGTGAACTTTACTCACAACCCAAAGATACACACATTGAGTCATATATCGCTGGGAAGTCTTTCATTCAAACGACCTTTAGCAATCACCATATTATAAACGGCAATGATTATGATGAGTTAGTGTCATTTAATGATGGAGTGATCAGTTATCGTGGTTACGATCTTGAGTATAAGCTTAACCACAATAAGTTGTCGTATGGTGATAGCAGCTTTACTTTTGTTGTTATGAATGAGGAGTATGCTTTGAGCTTCTCTGAGCAAAATGATCCTGCAATATGGACTGACAGCTCGATTTTTTCAAAAGGGGAAGTAAACATAGATAAAAGCTTTGTCTCTGGTAAAACGTTGTATCACCTGCGTGATATTAATACATCAGATGAGGGTAACGCTTTACCTAAATTGACCGAATTGAAGTTTAATACAGAAGGTCAAGTTGTTGTTACCCCAAAGGGGGAAGAAGGGTTTATGAGTTCTTGGGAAGTTAAAGATTGGATTGATCACAATGGGGATATGTATCGCGTTGTACTGATTGAATTTCCGCAAACCCAGCAAAATAGACCAAGCTTGAAAGAAGAGAATGCCATGATATTAGAAATGAGACTGATGTCCGATGAAATCTCTATTGTCAAAAACCATAATACGCTTACTCTAGTGCGTGAAAATTTGATTATTTCAGATAAAAAGTTAGCTGAGATTGTCTACCAAACATGGGCAAAATGAATATTACTAATATACTAGTTATTGACAGTGTGAGTGCTTATGGTCATATTTTTATTTCTGATTCACTCAATATCGATATTCAAGGATTAATATGAAAATCTCAGTTAACAAAAAAATTGTCAAACACTTATCTCTAAATAAAAACGCATTTCCTGTAGCTGCAACACATAAAGTTGTTGGAGGTACTGCTTACACAAATGAGTCAATACTCTGGTGGTGCAACCCTAAGCGGGAATCGGATGAGGTTACGTGTACTTGCCCGACACGGTAGATGCTTCAATGGTAATAAAAGCTAAGGTCAGTTTTTGTTACCTTTTCTCCAATACTTTTATCCGTTTTAACAGTGATGGGGTGGTCTAATAAATCGCAGTCGTTACGTCATAAAGTTAAAAAGTTTCTGGAGAGCCTAAAGCAAATGCTACGTTTATCTGGCGCTTTATATTGTTCATGTATGCTTTAGTGAGCACATCAATTAGCTTGCCTTTATATGAAACATGGGGAACAATAATGATGAAAATACCGGCTAAACATATATGAGCACTAATGCAGCTGCTTATATTGATGCTAAAAACACTAATAAAGTTTTTCTTATATTTATCCCGTCGGTTTATTGAATTTAAAGGTTTCTAATTAATGTGTGAGTTATTAGGTATGTCTGCGAATGTACCAACAGATATATGTTTCAGTTTTTCAGGGTTATTAGAGCGCGGTGGTAATACAGGGCCTCATAAAGATGGCTGGGGGATCACGTTTTACGAAGGTAAGGGTTGTAGAACGTTTAAAGATCCAGAACCAAGTTGTCAGTCAGAAATTGCTAAATTAGTTAAAGCCTATCCTATAAAAAGTGTCTCGGTCATTAGTCATATTCGTCAAGGTAACCGTGGCAGAGTGTGTTTAGAGAATACTCACCCGTTTACTCGTGAATTATGGGGAAAAGAGATCACCTATGCGCACAATGGGCAACTGTCTAACTATAATGATTTAAAACCTGAATTTTATCGCCCTGTTGGTAATACAGACAGTGAGCTCGCATTTTGTTGGCTGTTAGATAAGATCAGAGAAAAATATCCAAAAAAACCATCAAACATGGCGGTGGTTTTTCGATATGCGGCTAAATTAGCGGCCACCTTGAAAGACAAAGGCGTTTTCAATATGTTGCTCACTGACGGGGTGTATGTACTGGCGTATTGTACGAACAATTTGCACTGGCTTACTCGCAGAGCGCCCTTTGGTAAAGCCACATTGATTGATGCTGATATGGTGGTGGACTTTAAAGAAGAAACTACACCAAATGATATTGTCAGTGTTATAGCAACAAGGCCATTAACGAATGATGAGCAATGGCAAAAGATGGAACCAGGTGAATTTGTATTATTTAAGCTTGGAGAAAAAATTTAGGCTTAGCGCATAATTTTACAGCATGGACCGTGCCGCAGATTTAATTTGCGGCACGGTTTAAGGTTATTTTACGTCATATTTCGTCATGTGTACTTGAAATTGCTCTATCCCTTCTTTGCCTTTGTACATTTTCACCAACATGTAGTCATATTCAGGTGCTAGCCATACAGTGGCTTGACGCTTGTTATTATCGTATAACCTTTTCACTCTGACTGTTTTTACGTTACCAATAGGTAGGGTAATGGTTTCGTGGCCATCAACTTCAAAGTCGTAATTACGTTGATTACCTTTTTTATCTACAATCGGATAGCTCACCTTAGTTTTACCCGCTTTTATATCGCGGCGTAGCTGTATTTGATAAGTTTGAGCGTCTTGCTGTTCAGCTTGCCAAGTAATATCGAGAGGATATTCCTTTTTATTTGAACTGATGGTTTTTTTCGTGTGGTCAAAGCTGACTGTGTATGCTTTATCTGGGCCGGTCCCGCTGCGAGTCATATCGTAATGAATGGGTTGTGTGCGATTATCATCAAACGTAAACATGGATGTTTCTATCCGTTTGTCATTGAAAATCATCCACTTTATATCACTTTGATATTTTAGTTGGTATGTACTTTCATCTATTTTACTAAGATCTCGAGTGGCAGAGCCTTGGACAGAGCCTTTACGGAGTATTTGGTACTCTGCATGGTAGGGGGTGAGGGTGTTGGCAAATAATGAAAAAGAAAAGAAAGCGCTTAACCCGACAAGCCAAGCGCCAATTTTTTTATTCTGGGTACGCTGCGCCTTGAGCTGGAAGGGGTTGGTCATCAAAAACGGCATAATCTGCTTCCATTGTTAGTCTGTGTTCGCTGAACCACTTGACCACCAAAGGATAGATAACATGCTCTTGTTCATGAATGCGCTTGGCGAGGGTATCTGCTGTATCATCTGCCAAAATAGGTACTTTGGCTTGTAATACAACGGGACCACCGTCTAGCTCTTCCGTTACAAAGTGTACGCTTACACCATGAACATCGTCTTTTGCATCTATTGCTCTTTGATGGGTATTCAGCCCTTGATACTTAGGCAACAAAGAAGGGTGAATGTTCAACATTTTTCCCTTAAATTTTTGCACTAAGCGTGGGGTTAGAATACGCATAAATCCAGCTAATACAACTAAATCTGGATTAAATGAGTCAATTAATGCGGCAAGTTCAACATCATAGTCTTCACGAGATGGATAATTTTTATGGCTCAAAATAGCAGTTTCTATTCCTGCATTTTGAGCGCGAACCAATCCATATGCATCAGCTTTATTGCTGATCACGGCGCAAATCTCGCCATTAACTTCGTTGTTTTGGCAAGCATCTATAATGGCTTGTAAATTTGAGCCACTACCAGATATCAATACAACTAAGCGAGATGGCGTCATTAGTCTTTACCAGCAACGATTTCGACTTGCTCTTCGCCTGCATTTGCATCTTGAATTTCACCAATGTGCCATGCTTGCTCACCTTGTGCATTAAGTACGTCAAGGCTTTGTGCTAGTTTGTCAGCAGGAACAACTAGGATCATTCCTACACCACAGTTAAATGTACGGTACATTTCGTGTGTGCTGATATTGCCGTTTTCTTGTAACCAGTTGAAGATTGCTGGCCATTCCCAGCTATCGCCTTTAACAACCGCTTTTGCTGATTCTGGTAAAACGCGAGGGATATTTTCCCAAAAGCCACCACCTGTAATATGCGAAAGAGCATGAACGTCGACATCTTTCAACAATTCAAGAATCGATTTTACGTAAATACGTGTCGGCTCAAGTAGGTGTTCACCCAGAGTCTTACCTTCAAATTCAGCATTTGTATCAGCACCTGATACTTCTAGTACTTTACGAATTAAAGAATAGCCATTTGAATGAGGGCCGCTTGAAGCAAGAGCGATTAATTGGTCGCCAGCCGCTACTTTAGTTCCGTCAATGATTTTTGACTTTTCAACAACACCAGTACAGAAACCAGCCATGTCATAGTCTTCACCTTCGTACATACCTGGCATTTCAGCAGTTTCACCACCGATCAGTGCACAGCCTGATAGTTCACACCCTTTACCAATGCCTGTTACAACGTCAGCAGCTGTATCAACATCGAGTTTACCAGTTGCATAGTAGTCCAAGAAAAATAGGGGTTCAGCACCTTGGACAATCAAATCGTTTACACACATGGCAACGAGGTCGATACCTACCGTGTCATGTTTTTTTAGGTCAATCGCTAGACGAAGCTTAGTGCCTACGCCGTCAGTGCCAGCGACTAATACAGGCTCTTTATAACCAGTAGGAAGTTCGCACAGTGCGCCAAAACCACCGATCCCGCCCATTACTTCTGGACGACGAGTTTTTTTCACTACGCCTTTAATGCGCTCAACTAATGCATTACCGGCATCAATATCTACGCCTGCGTCTTTGTAGCTAAGAGACTGTTTTTGATCGCTCACGGGTTTTCCTCAAAAAATTGCTTTATGGATTGCTTAGAAACGCGCGTATTTTACAACAATTGGTTAGGGGCGGCTAGCGTAAATATGACAGATCCCACCAGCAAGCCATGATTCGTCTTCAAATAGAGGGTGTTTGCTCATAATAACAGTGAGTTAATGATGAAATAGAGAAGTGGTATATTGATGAGTTGGCTGCGGGCTCAGTGGAGAGAGGTTTTATATGCGCTGATTAATAAATGCATATAAAACCTTTTACTTAAATTCATTGTAAATACGCGTAAGGCAGGTTTACGCGTATTTTAATTTAGCAGTTATGCTTGTGCAGTCAGTATTGCACGTAGTGGAGCAGGATACCCTTCAATGGTTTTTGTTTTATCATTTGGGTCTAAGAAATCCGCTAATGACTCAGTTTCCATCCAAGGTGTTTGACGTTGCTCATCAAGTGACGTTACATCATTATTGACCACTTTCACGTTTTTAAAACCGACACGTTCTAGCCAGAGAGTCAGTGCAGCGGTGCTAGGAATAAACCACACGTTGCGCATTTTAGCATAGCGATCGGTTGGCACGAGTACGGTGTTAACATCTCCTTCAATGACCAAGGTTTCTAATACAAGCTCCCCGCCAGGTCGCAATTGCGCTTTTAGTTGAGACAGAAAATCTATGGGTGAACGGCGGTGATAAAGTACGCCCATAGAAAATACAGTATCAAAACTTTTTAATGCTGGTAACTGTTCAACGCCCAGTGGTAATAGATGGACGTTTGGATCAGGGTTAAAGTGCTTGATCGCCTGAAATTGAGATAAAAATAGATCGGAAGGGTCAATGCCGACAACGAAGTTTGCGCCTGCACCACGCATACGCCACAGGTGGTACCCTGAGCCACAGCCAATATCAAGCACACTGCGTCCGTCTAATGGAGAAATATGTTCGACTAATCGGTCCCACTTCCAGTCGCTGCGCCATTCTGTATCAATATGAATACCATGAATATGAAAAGGGCCTTTTCGCCATGGCATCATCTTTTTCAGTAAGTGGGTTAATTGTTTGGTGTGTCCTTCTGATAGCTCCTCAGCTAAACCAAATTCAACTTTATCGGTAATATTAATATGCTCAGAGTTTGACTCAGGCAGGTTTTTTAGAACCTTTTCCCATTTTGGCCAGTCGCCATGCTGTGCTTCTTTTTGCCAATGACTCAGTTGTGCTGGCAGCGTTTCTAGCCAATGACTCAGAGATGTTTTGGCGATGGCTGCATAAAAGTCGGTAAACCAAGAATTCATGATGACTCCGTTATTTGATGGCAATAAGTGAGCAAAAGTTAAAGCACTGGTACCAAACCTGAGTTTGGCTGAAACCAATAGTGTTTAGTCGTTCAAGATGGGTAGACAGGATATTCGGTCGCATTACATTCTCGATGGCGGTGCGTTTTTGGCTTATCTCTAATTCAGAGTAGCCGTTATGGCGTTTAAAGTCGTGATGAAGGTCGATGAGCAGGTTATCAGTTAACTCATTTTCACCTTTAATTTTCTCACTTAGTAATAATACGCCACCCGGTTTTAAGCTGTTGAATATGCGTTTAAGTACGTCTTCTCGTTGTTCTTGAGGAATAAACTGTAAGGTAAAGTTGAGTGCGACTACACTGGCATTTTTAAGCTCTAATTCAGTGATATCACCTAAAACGACGTTGACAGGCACGTCTGACTTAAAGCCTTTTAAATGCAACTGACAGCGCTCAACCATGGCTTTTGAATTATCAACCGCAATGATCTCACAGTTTTGTTTTTCGATGTTACGACGCATACTTAATGTGACCGCGCCCAATGAGCAGCCTAAGTCGTATAAATTTGAATTGCTTTGTGCATATTGTCCTGCCAGCTTGCCCATGGTGCTGACGATTGTTGCATAACCAGGTACTGAGCGTTGGATCATATCGGGAAATACTTCGACTACGTTTTCATCAAAGCTAAAATCTTTTATTTGCTGCTCAGAGGCATAAATACTGTCTGTGCCAGTCACAATTTGTCTCTCTTTCTAAATAATCTGGTTATTTTAACATTTTATACTGGATAGTCAGTGATAATTTCAGTAGCTTGGCTACTATTAATGATAAGAAGTATAAAAGAGACGAAAAATGGCGAGAAATAAAGTAATTAGCACAGAAGATATTCTATCCACATTGTGCAACTCGGTGACTGAAGTATTGTCTTCCGCAAGTGGCAATCAAATTGCGTACTCAGCAATGGTTCAAAAAATCACGCGTACGTGTATGCGCCCAGACATTGGCTGTTTTGTATTGTTTGATGGCGGTTTTACAGGGTTAGTTGTGACAAACTTTACCGCGCAATCGGCAATGGAAATTTATCATGATTATATGCGCAATATGGGTATGCCT
The DNA here is from genome assembly GCF_003590335.1 of Pseudoalteromonas sp. MSK9-3. Lineage (GTDB taxonomy): Bacteria > Pseudomonadota > Gammaproteobacteria > Enterobacterales > Alteromonadaceae > Pseudoalteromonas. The sequence goes on from NZ_MIET01000025.1 coordinate 76,049, forward strand.
GAAGAAGAGATAGCGCACAGCCACCTATCAGACGATGTGTCTAACGTAATGGGTGAGTTAATGAATCAGATTGTCGGTGACTTCACAGGCAAAGTACGTAGTCAACTGCATACATCGATTACACAAAACCAGCCTAAAATGATGGCAATTAATAAGCAGGTGCAAATTTCAGTCGATACCACGATGGACAGACCGCAGGCTCGTCGGGTGACTTTTACTACTCAGAATCAAAATATTTTCTACCTAGAGTTGGCCATGGACAAAACAGAGTTCATCAAACTGCATGACTTTGATATTGCCGAAGCGGTTGACCCTGATGACATTATTGCGAATCAAGCAAATGATGATAAAGCAAAAAAAGCAGCTGCATCTGAAGCAACAGATGTGAGTGATGATGACTTTATGGCTGAATTAGGCCTATAAACTTGCGATTTCTATCGTGTGCTGATTCGGTTATGTTAATTTAGCATAACCAATTAGAACTCGATTGCATTTAAAGCCGCTATGGTATGTAAAGCTGTTAAAGCATCTATAAAGTTGTATTGTGCTTTATGTGATGTGAAGACAGCTTTTTCGTTTTCTCGATATCTTTATATTCCACTACATTATTGCAGCACATTATGATGTGTATGTGGTTCATACTTTCCATGAACGCTTTTATTTGTTATGTATCAGTACTCAGTCATGCAATAGAAATGACTACTCGTAGAAGCTCATTGCTTGATGTTGTAATACCAAAAAAAGTCGTAAGTCTAATTCTAGCTGGTGGTAGTCAGGTTCCATATGACAGCATAATTGGTAAAATGCCTTGTTATGGTCTTTTTCTTTAAAGTGGGCTAATTCATGTACAACTAACATTCTAAGTAAGGGTTCAGGTGCATATTTTAGTTGGTCTGCAATTGCAATTTCATGTTTAGCTTTGAGTTTCCCACCATGTTGCTGGCTTTTAAAAGTATGCGTACCCAACGCATTTTTAACTAAATCCTTCTGCTTTTTATAGGCAACATTAGATAACTTTGGCGCATTCTTTAAGTAACGCTGTTTAAATTCGTTGGTGTATTCAAATAACTGTTTTTGAGATCTAAGTTGATGTGGAGTCGGATATTTATTTTTAAAATAAGTTGCCAACTGATTAGAGTTAATTAACTGTGACACTTGCTGTTGTATGTTTTCAGGATAATGCTGAAAGTAGTGCTTAAAATCCATAAAAAACTCGTTAGGCTAAAAGTGATAGTTATTATATGCTAATGCGCAACAAGGATCCGAATAGTTTGAAAAAGTATGTATAAAGCGAGTTGTTTGTGTGGGGCCGTAAAAGTAGAAATTCATGGGCCGATCACCGATATAATTCATTGCCATTGTTCTTTGTGTCGTAAATCAACAGGTACCGCGTACGCTACGAATGGTTTTGTAGAGACTGATTTATTTAAAGTAGTGACAGGGCGTGAGGACATCACACACTTTGAGTTTAAGCATGGTCGCAAGCGCCATTTTTGTCGCCATTGCGCATCTCCTATTTATAGCTCAAACAGGGATAATCCCCAAAAAGTTCGATTTCGCTTAGGAATTTTAGATACCCCAATTGCTGAAAGGCCTATGTCACATAATTTTGTTACATCAAAAGCTGATTGGGAGGACTTAGATGCGCAATTGCCGCGATATGAACGATTTGAACCCGGTCGTGATTAGCAAGGTGTAAAGCCTGCTATATTAGCAGGCTTTATTTGTAATCAATAATGAGTTTCTATTGTGCAACAAGATGAAGCGAATGATTGTGCTTCTTTTTGTACAGCTTTTTTGTTCGTTCTTATTGTTACTTCAGTACAGCAAACGTGATCACCTGAAATACCACCGGCTACTTTTTGTGTGGCGACAGGTAGCAAAGTTTTATCTTGCGAAAGAGTTTTGATGTTCTTTTTTTGTAGTTTTAATAACATACTTATTCCTTGTTGATTTATTATTCAATAACAGTGTACCTGTTTAAGTTCCAAAAACCAATAGTGGTTAAAATAAGTTAGTTTGACTAGGCTCTAGCTCAGCAGGAAACTTACCTAAGGTTGCAGATGGATGTGCCAAATCGGCTATAAACTGTTTAGCGAGCAACGGTGCATCATAATTATCGGCAGTATGAAAAAACAAATAGGGTGTTTTACCTTCATCTAACCAATGTCGAATCTTATTTAACCAAGGGCGGTATAGCTGTTTATTTGCTTGTAAGTCTGAGCAGCCAACATATCGAATGATTGGTGCTTGAGCTGTCGAAATAACATGTAAAGGTACTTTTGGTTTCTTTTTTTGTGCGTCGATAATCGCTTCCGTCAGAGGTGGTTCACTAAATAGTGGCCGAGTATCCATCATGATCCGATTGTGGTTTTGAGCGATTAAAAACTGATTGAATTTAGTTTCATTGTCCGCTTTGTCAAAAAAACCAAGATGGCGCACTTCAATACCAATGGGCAGGTTATTCGGCAAGAGACGGCTGAAGTCTCGAATAGTGTCAAGATAGTCAGGGCTGCAGCTTTTGGGTAATTGCAGCATAATTTGGCCAATATTTTCAAACAATGGTTCAAAGAGTTTTAGCCATTCAAGTAAATCGCTTTGGCAATTCCTTAATGCCATATCATGAGAAAACCGTCTAGGGATCTTAAACGTAAATTTAAAATGGCTAGGTACACTGTTTTGCCACTTTAAGATCGTCTCAGGAGATGGATCGGCGTAAAAGCTGGTATTGCCTTCAACAGAACTAAAAATTTGGCTGTACTGGCTGAGCATGTGCTTTGGTTGGCAGTCTCGGGTGAAAAACCGGCCTTTCCAATGTGCTGAGCTCCACTGAGGGCAACCTATATAAAGCATAAAATGCGAGATCCAATAACGATTAAGTGTATTAATTGTATCAAAACACATTAATCGTTGGGAAATTTGCTTACTTATGTCGATCAAGGATGACTTTAAGGGGGAATTTTATATAATTGGCGGTAATTTTTTCAAATTAACCTTATTGGCTGCATTTTAGTGTAGCTGACTAACAGGAATATTATGCGCTCGATATATTGTGGGAACTTAAATAAAAGCCATGTTGGCGAAGAAGTAGAATTATGTGGCTGGATAAATAAGCGTCGTGATTTGGGCGGCTTAATTTTTATCGACCTACGTGACCGTGAAGGACTTGTGCAGGTAGTATTTGACCCAGAAGTAGAAGGGCTAATGGATACTGCTAATACACTTCGTCAAGAATTTTGTGTACAAGTAAAAGGAACTGTTCGAGCGCGCCCTGATAGCCAAGTAAATAAAGACATGGCAACCGGTGAAGTTGAAATATTAGGCACTGGCTTAAATATTATTAACCGTTCAGAGCCATTGCCACTGGATTTTAATCAGCAAAACTCCGAAGAACGCCGTTTAAAGTACCGTTACTTAGATCTTCGCCGTTTAGAAATGAGCGACCGTATTAAGCTAAGAGCGAAAGCGAGTAGTTTTGTTCGTCGTTTCTTAGATGGTAATGATTTCCTTGATATAGAAACGCCAGTACTTACAAAAGCTACGCCAGAAGGCGCTCGCGATTATTTAGTACCAAGCCGTGTTCATAAAGGTAGCTTTTACGCTTTACCACAATCACCACAGTTGTTTAAACAATTACTGATGATGTCAGGCTTCGATCGCTATTATCAAATTGTGAAATGTTTCCGTGATGAAGATTTACGTGCTGACCGTCAGCCTGAATTTACCCAAATCGATTTAGAAACATCGTTCATGAGTTCAGACCAAGTACGTGCGATGACTGAGCGTTTAGTAACAGAAATGTGGCAAGAGCTACTTGACGTTGACCTAGGTGCATTCCCGGTAATGGCCTACAGCGAAGCGATGCGTCGTTTTGGTTCTGATAAACCAGACTTACGTAACCCGATGGAGTTGATAGACGTTGCTGACTTAGTTAAAGACGTTGAATTTAAAGTACTTGCTGCGCCTGCTAACGATGAAAAAGGTCGTGTAGCGGTATTAACCGTTCCAGGTGGTGCCAAACTGTCTCGTAAGCAAATTGATGAATACACGAAATTTGTTGGTATTTATGGTGCGAAAGGTCTTGCTTGGATGAAAGTGAATGACCATGATGCAGGTATTGAAGGGGTTCAATCGCCCATCGCTAAATTCTTAAATGAAGAAGTGATCAATGGCTTGTTAGAGCGTACTAACGCACAAACAGGCGACATCCTGTTATTTGGTGCCGATAAGCGCAATGTGGTTAACGAGGCTATGGGCGCACTGCGTTTGAAAGTAGGGTTAGACCTAGAATTGACTGACTTAAACAAATGGGCACCATTATGGGTTGTTGACTTCCCAATGTTTGAAGAAGATGATGAAGGTACCTTGCATGCTGTTCACCACCCGTTTACAGCACCAAAAGACATTACAGCTCAAGCGCTAGAATCTGCACCAGCAGGAGCAATTTCTGATGCATATGACATGGTTATCAACGGGTATGAAGTGGGCGGTGGTTCTGTGCGTATTCATACCGCGGATATGCAAGAAGCGGCGTTTAGAATTTTAGGTATAGAAGAGCAAGAGCAGCAAGATAAGTTTGGTTTCTTATTAGATGCTCTTAAGTACGGTACACCACCACATGCTGGCTTAGCATTTGGTTTAGATCGTTTGGTAATGTTGTTGTGTGGCACTGATAATATTCGTGACGTGATTGCATTCCCTAAAACAACTCAAGCATCTTGTTTATTGACTGATGCGCCAAGTCTTGCAAATCCAGACTCTTTAAAAGAGTTAGCGATTGCAGTGGCTAAAGTTGAAAAAGAAGCCGTACAACAAGACGGTGAGTAATACGCATAAGCGAATATAACGTAAGAAAAAGGCGACTATAATTGGTCGTCTTTTTTATACCTGCTATAGTATTTAACTGGTAATTCATACAGTATTTTGGCATGATGCAAAAAAACGATTTAGGATTATGTTTTGGCGACTATTTTGGGCATTGACCCGGGTTCTCGATTTACAGGCTATGGTGTTATCGTGCATCAAGGCAGTAAATTTCAATATTTGGGCAGTGGTTGTATCAAAATAGGGGAGTTTGATTTTCCGACTCGTTTAAAAATGATTTATCAAGGTGTAACGCAGCTGGTGGAGCAGTTCCAGCCTGATAGTTTTTCTATTGAACAGGTTTTTATGGCCCATAACCCAGACTCAGCTTTAAAGCTTGGTCAAGCCCGAGGTGCAGCGATTGTTGCAGCTGCGATGCAAGATATTGCGGTACATGAATATTCAGCAAGGCAAGTCAAACAAGCGGTGGTGGGTAATGGTGGTGCGAAAAAAGAACAAGTTCAGGAAATGGTGAAACGAATCCTAAAGTTGCCCGGCACCCCCCAAGCTGATGCAGCAGATGCTTTGGCTATTGCGATTTGTCATGCTCACTCTGAACAAAGCTTAATTCGTCTTGCTGGCAGTGCAACAAAAACTGTACGCCGTAGATTGAGGTAAAAAATAGATGATTGGAAGACTCAGTGGAATTTTATTAGAAAAACAGCCGCCAGAAATATTACTTGATGTCGCTGGCGTTGGTTATGAAGTGCAAATGCCCATGACCTGTTTTTATGAATTACCGAATTGTGGTGAGCAAACTGCGGTATATACGCACTTTGTGGTAAGAGAAGATGCGCAATTATTGTTTGGTTTTAATCATAAAAAAGAACGTGCGTTGTTTCGAGAGTTAATAAAAGCCAACGGCGTTGGGCCAAAATTGGGGCTGGCTATTTTATCGGGTATGTCAGCGGAGCAGTTTATCCACTGTGTTAACAATGAAGACGCCACGACGTTGGTTAAGATCCCTGGTGTCGGTAAAAAAACGGCGGAACGTTTGGTACTTGAGATGAAGGACAGACTCAAGAACTTTGGTCATGATTTACTAACGCCGTTTAGTGATGGCGCGGTGATTGCACCACAAGAAAACCCAACTGTTCAGGATACGCCAGCTGATGATGCAGTTGCTGCATTACTGGCTTTAGGCTATAAACTAGCACAAGCACAAAAAGCGGTTAAAGCAGTGTCAAAACCTGATATGGGGACTGAAACACTGATCAAAGAAGCCCTTAAGTCAATGATGTGATAACGCATGATAGAAGCAGATAGATTAATTGAGCCTGAAGTACAAGGCAATGAAGACAGTGTTGATAGGGCAATTCGACCGAAATTACTTGCTGATTATACAGGTCAAGATCATGTAAAAAAGCAAATGGCCATTTTTATAGAAGCGGCTCGTTCACGGGAAGAGGCGCTGGACCACTTGTTGATTTTTGGCCCACCAGGATTAGGCAAAACCACGCTGGCAAACATTGTCGCAAACGAGCTTGATGTAAATATTAAAGCGACGTCTGGGCCGGTACTTGAAAAAGCAGGAGATCTGGCGGCCTTATTAACGAACCTTGAAGAAGGTGACGTATTATTTATTGATGAAATACACCGGCTAAGCCCGCAAGTTGAAGAAATATTATACCCCGCAATGGAAGACTATCAGTTAGACATTATGATAGGCGAGGGACCTGCTGCCCGCTCAATAAAGTTAGAGCTACCGCCGTTTACGTTAATTGGTGCAACAACCAGAGCGGGATCACTTACATCCCCCTTACGAGATCGTTTTGGTATTGTGCAGCGATTAGAGTTTTATTCGGTATCGGATCTGTCGACTATTATTTCTCGCTCAGCATTTTACTTGGATTTAGGGATAAGCCCTGAGGGCGCAGATGAAGTGGCGCGTCGGTCTCGTGGTACGCCCCGTATTGCAAATCGCTTATTACGCCGAGTGCGCGACTATGCACAAGTAAAGGGTGACGGTAAAGTAAGTGCACAGATCGCCAACCTTGCGCTTGAAATGGTTGATGTAGATAAGCGTGGTTTTGATTACATGGACCGCAAATACTTGTTGGCCATTATTGAAAAGTTTATGGGTGGACCCGTTGGTCTAGATAACTTGGCCGCAGCCATTGGCGAAGAGCGAGAAACCATTGAAGATGTCATTGAACCATTTTTGATCCAGCAAGGCTTTATTCAGAGAACGCCAAGAGGGCGCATTGCATCCAATGCAGCTTATCTTCATTTTGACTTAGCGGTACCTGAGTCATAATAGCCCTTTAGTCATCGATTAACATCTATAAAACTCAGCAGCCGCTGAGTTTTTGCTTTATACGTTATCGCTCAACAAGCATGTTATTGCGTGAATTTATAAACCCATAGCCTTAAGCTCTCTCATAATTTCCATGGTCAAACCCCATTCACAAGGTGCACTTGTTCAAACAATCGCAGACAAGGGTTTTACGTTGTGGCTATATACTTTCTTGTGTTGAGCAGCCTTATATTTTTATAATTCACACAAATTTCAGGCAAAAAAAAGCCCGCAAAAAATGCGGGCAAAACAACAAGTTGAAGGAAGTAATCCTGGGGTTGATAAGTTAACGTTGGTTTTATCCTCAGCGCTCTTATCACAGCAATACGACAAATCAGAATCCTATTGCTAACAACTGTGCTTTTGCATAATAGATGCTGTGTGCTCAGTACAGGGTGTATATTAAAGAGGTTTGGGTAATTCATCAAACTAGAAAAATTATTTTTTCAAATTAATAAAACTAATCCGAAGGTTTTTTTTATTGTACCTATTGGTTTTTATTTAATCAGTGTAATTTATTAAATTGATGTTTTATATGGATTTTTATTTATTTTGGTTTTTGCTTTATTATTAGTTTAATTGTTGTTAATTGGTATTACCAATTGGTTTTTGGTGGTTTATTCGTAAATTGTGCATAAACCATGAGTTTTATGCAGCTAGCATTCATAAATACGCGTTTATTATTCAGGGCTAATATTTGTTGAATTAACTATGTGAAGGTTCTGTATATCGTTCTAGTGTGTTTTTAGCGTATTTATCGCCAAATACCGTAATTTCATAGTAATGAGATTGTCAGCACAGATATGTGTCGGTAAACTAACTGAACCTTTATAGTCGCTTACAGTCAATGTTGTAACCGGCTATAGCGCAAGACAAAGCCGACACACCATTTCTTAGGAGTATAATAACGTGGAATCGGGACTAAATTTTATTGATCTTATATTAAAAGCCAGTGTGCTAGTACAACTTGTAATGTTGGCACTTGTTGGCATGTCAATCGCCTCATGGGCCATTATATTTCAACGCAGATCAATTATCTCAAACGCAATGGATAATGCGAAAAAGTTTGAGCAAAAATTTTGGTCCGGTATGGACTTAAGTAAACTGTATAACGAAGTAACCGCCCGTGCAGTTAACCCGCAAGGTCTAGAAGCGTTATTTGTATCTGGCTTTAAAGAATTTGCTCGACATAAAAAACAAAGCACTCAATCTGCAGGACTGGTTATTGAAGGCACACATCGTTCTATGCGCGTCGCGTTATCTCGTGAAGTGGAAAAGCTAGAATCAAGTTTATCGTTTTTAGCGACCGTTGGGTCTATAAGCCCATATGTTGGGTTATTTGGTACTGTGTGGGGGATCATGAATGCATTTATTGCGTTAGGTGAAGTAAAACAAGCAACGCTGCAAATGGTTGCGCCAGGTATTGCTGAAGCCTTGATTGCCACAGCAATGGGCTTATTTGCTGCCATCCCAGCAGTTATGGCATATAACAAATTTGCTAAGAGTGTTGAGAAACTTGAAACGCAATACATTAACTTTATGGAAGAGTTTGCCAATATACTTCATCGTCAGGCCGCAAGTTCTGCTGAGGTAAAGCAACATGTATCAGCGTAAAAAACGTCGCCCAGTCGCAGAGATCAATGTGGTGCCCTACATCGATGTGATGTTGGTACTGTTGATCATATTCATGGCCACTGCACCGCTCATTACGCATGGGGTTAAAGTAGACTTGCCACAAATGCAAGAGTCAGATTTAGTTAAAACAAAAGATGCGCCGCCGATAATAGCCTCGATAGACTCAGAGGGGCGATATTTTGTCAGTGTAGGAACTGATCCTGAAGCGCCGATGGATGCGGTTGAAGTGGCGGCGGTTATTAAACTAAAGTTACAACAAAATCCAGACACCCCAGTGATGATAAAAGGCTCGGGTAGAGTGTCTTACCAAGAAGTACTCCTTCTTATGGACTTCTTAAAAAATGCGGGTGTGCCCTCAGTTGGCCTGATGACTAAATCATTTGAGGAGGGCTAATGGGAGCATTACAAAGCGGTATTTTAAAGTCGCTGGTACTACATTTTGCTTTGGCCGGAATATTGTTCGCTTCGGCAAACTTTCATACGCCTGAACCTACTGTGATGGAAGTGACATTAAATCCTGAAATTACTGAGCCTTTAGATGAAAAGGTTGTTTCAGCCATTTCTGTCGATCAGTCTGCTGTTGAGAAAAAAATAGCAGAGCTTAAAACGCAAGAGCTGAATAAAAAGCGGGCGGAAGAAAAGCGCATTCGAGATTTAGAGCGCAGAGCGAGTCAAGCACGTAAAGATAGAGAAGCTGAAGCTCGACGTATTAAAAAGCTAGAGCAGCAGCGTAAAGCGAAAGTAGCCGAGAAGAAAAAGGCCGAAGCGCAAGCCAAAAAAGCCCGTGAAATAGAGAAAAAGCAACGCGCTCAAGCCGATAAAGCACGCGCTGAAAAGTTAGCGGCAGAAAAAGCAGCAAAAGCAGCATCGAATAAACGTAAAGCGGAAGAAGATGCGCTTAAAAAAGCTGAAGATGCCCGCAAGCGTCGTGAGGCAGAAGAAAAACGTAAAGCAGAGGCCGCAGAAAAAGCCCGTCAAAAGGCTTTACAAGAGCAGTTAATGCAAGAGCAGTTAGCAAAAGAGCAGGCAGCGCGTAATAAAATACGTAAACAGCAGGTATTATCAGAAGTTGATAAATACAAAGCACTGATCATGCAGCGCATACAGGCAAACTTGTTAATTGATGAAAAGATGAAAGGCAAACAATGCCGAGTCAATATTCGTCTAGGCTTTAATGGTTTGGTGACTGATTCACGCTCCTTAGGCGGTGATAAGCTAGTCTGTGAAGCCGCGCTACGTGCTGTGAGAATGGCTGATACACTGCCAGTTTCAAAAGAGAAAGATGTTTTTGAACAGCTTAAAAATATTAATTTAACAATTAAACCTAATTTATAAAGGAAGTTTATGTTCAACCGATTAAAAGCATTGTTGATTTTTGTTGCTTTTGGCATGTCAGGCGTCGTCCATGCGGCGCTTGAGATTGTTATAACAGAAGGTGTGGATAGCGCACGCCCGATTGCCATTGTTCCTTTTAAATATGAAGGGGTTGGTCAAAAGCCTATGCGAGTGAGTGAAGTTATCGCTGCTGATTTAACGCGAAGCGGTAAATTCAAACCACTTTCATTTACCGAGTTGCCTCAATTACCGAGCACAGATAAAGAGGTCGATTATACTGCGTGGGTAAATAAAGGGGTTGAAGCGGTGATTGTTGGTACCATTGTGCAGCAACCTGGCGGGCGTTACTTAGTTAAATATGAATTAATTGATGTGATCAGAGCACAAATTACGGGTGGTGAAACGCGTATGATGAGCAATGGTCAATTAATGAAAAGCCAAGATCACGTACAAGAAGCAAGACAAAGTGTAATATCTAGCGATGGATTCAGACAGTATGCACATCAAATAAGCGATGTGGTTTATGAATCATTGACGGGAGAACGCGGTGCGTTTAGAACAAAAATTGCCTATGTAATTGTTCGTGACGAGGATGATAAGCCTTACCAGTTAGTTGTTGCAGATTATGATGGGTTTAACGAACAGGTGTTATTGCGTTCAAAAGAGCCTTTAATGTCGCCGTCATGGTCACCTGATGCAAACAAACTAGCATACGTTACGTTTGAAAATCGCCAATCACAAATCTATGTGCAAGATATTTATACAGGTAAACGAGATCTCATCACGAGTTACCCTGGAATAAATGGCGCACCGCAGTTTTCACCTGATGGCAAGCAGTTGCTCATTGTACTTTCTAAAGATGCAGGTGGTGCAACAGAGGTGTACCATTATGACTTACAAACACGCAAAGAGCGTCGTTTAACACGTCACCGTAGCATAGATACTGAGCCAAGTTGGCACCCAAATGGCAAAGAAATTGTGTATACGTCTGAAAGGGGTGGTAATGCCCAGATTTATAAGTTAAATTTACAAACTGGTAGGTCAAAGCGTATTACCTTTGACGGCGATATGAATTTAGCAGGGTCAGTGACACCTGATGGGAAGCATTTGGTAATGGTAAATCGTACCATTGGCAAATATCATATTGCTAAAAAAGAATTGAGATCCGGGCTATTTCAAGTTTTAACAAGAACTCGTCTGGACGAATCTCCGAGCATAGCGCCAAATGGCTCGATGATTATTTATAGTACGCTGCATAACAACAAGCAGGTATTGGCTTTAGTGTCTATGGATGGGCGGTTTAAAGCGCGACTTCCGGTTTCTGATGGGCAAGTGAAAGCTCCAGCTTGGTCGCCATTTTTACAGTAATTTTGCTGGTTAGATTTTAAGATATAGGAATATACTCGATGCAACTTAACAAAACATTAAAAGCTCTATTAGTGGCGTTGCCAGTAATGACGCTAGCCGCGTGTAGCTCATCTTCAAGTGTAGATGAAGGTGCTGCAAATGAAAGTAACCAAGCAACATCTCAAGAAAATAACAACGTTGATGTAAACACGATTTCACGTGTTAAATCAGCAGAAGAAAAGCTTCGTGAGAAATATGAAGCACTGCGTCAAGAGCAGATCATTTACTTTGATTTTGATAAATCAACAGTACAAGGTGCTTACGCTGAGCTTTTACAAGCACATGCTGACTTCTTGGTTAAGAACCCAAGCGTAAAAGTATTGGTTGAAGGCCATGCTGATGAACGTGGTACGCCAGAGTACAACATTGCGCTAGGTGAAAGCCGTGGTAAAGCAGTTGCTAAATACTTGCAAAGCTTAGGTGTGTCTGACAACCAAATTTCAGTAGTAAGCTATGGTGAAGAGAAACCAATGGTGAAGTCTCGCACTGAAGAAGCTTTTGCTAAGAACCGTCGTGCGGTTTTAGTATACTAATTTGATAAGAGATATTATGAAGCCAACGAAACTATTGGCAGCCATAATGATTCTGAGCGGGAGCACCCAAATTTTGGCTGCTCCCGCTCCTGTTTCTGAGGCTGCAAACTCGCAATCGTCTTTAGAGCAACGCATTGCGCAGTTAGAAAGTATGATGAAGACCCGCAACCTATTACAAGTCGAGCTACAGCAGCAGTTAGGCTTATTACAAGACGAAGTAAGTCAAGTACGTGGTGTTACCGAAGAGCAGAGCTATAAGCTTGAGAAAGTGTTACAGCGCCAACGTGAATTATACCAAGAAATAGAAAACCGCGTGTCTAAGGTGTACGAGCAAGCGAGCAGCACGGCAGCCACTGAGGTGGTGATAGATTCATCTCAAGCTGTTAGTAGTGACCTATCTGAAAATGAAGCGTACGACAAAGCTGTGGCGCTAATCATGAAAGATAAGCGTTATGATGCTGCGATCCCTGAGTTCCAGTCATTTTTGACCACTTTCCCAACGTCGGTGTATATACCTAATGCGCACTATTGGTTGGGGCAGCTTCTATCAATTAAAAATGACGATGAAAATGCGATTGGCCACTTCAAAACAGTGGTAGATAGTTTTGCTGATTCGAATAAACGCCCAGAGGCAATGTTAAAACTGGGTACGCTCTATGAAAAGCAGGGAAAAGCAGAATTAGCTAAGTCTATTTTGACGACATTGCTAAATGAATACCCAAGCACAACGGCTGCAAAAATGGCCACCGAGCGTTTATCCAAGATCTAAAAGCTCGATTTTTTGCCACTATGGTTTAAAATTAAGCGCTTAAGCATAAAAACTTAAAAAAACTACGTATTTAAGTTGCACTCATTTTTTAAATAAGTATTATAAGCGCCCGCAGCAGGCGATTGGTTCAAACCAAACTGCTGCGACTAAGTGGGTCATTAGCTCAGTTGGTAAACGTCATATATTCTTAATTTTTTTATCCCAAAAGCGTCATTGACTATGATTGTTGTGTCTATTTCCGTATAATTCGCGGTAATTATGCAATGTGGACTATAGTGGTCGAGAAATGAGTCTAGCTGAACAAATCATGCCTGAGGATTATATCTTTCCTCCAAAACCTGCACCTTTAACTACTCAAGAACAAGATGAGTACAAAGCGCGGATAAAAACTCTATTAAAAGAAAAGAATGCGGTGTTAGTTGCGCATTATTATACAGATCCTGAGATTCAAGCTTTGGCTGAAGAAACCGGTGGCTGTGTTGCTGACTCTTTAGAAATGGCCCGCTTTGGTGCAAAGCACGATGCTGATGTGATTGTGGTTGCTGGTGTGCGTTTTATGGGTGAGACAGCCAAAATATTAACACCAAACAAAACCGTGGTTATGCCAACGCTTGCAGCGACATGTTCGTTAGATGTTGGGTGTCCAATCGATGAGTTTTCAGCATTTTGTGATCAATATCCAGATCGTAAAGTCGTTGTTTATGCAAACACCTCAACGGCTGTAAAAGCGCGTGCTGATTGGATAGTAACATCGTCATGTGCACTAGAGATTGTAGAGCATTTAGATGAGCAAGGTGAGAAGATCATTTGGGGTCCTGATAAGCATTTAGGATCTTATATCCAAAAGAATACGGGTGCAGACATGATCATGTGGAATGGTGCCTGTATTGTACATGATGAGTTTAAAACTAAAGCATTGAAAGATATGAAGGCGCTTAAGCCTGATGCTGCCGTACTCGTTCATCCAGAGTCTCCTGCTGAGATTGTTGCTTTAGCTGATGCTGTCGGCTCTACGAGCCAATTAATAAAAGCGGCGCAAACGATGCATAACACGCAGTTTATTGTGGCAACTGATCGAGGTATTTTTTACAAAATGCAGCAGCTATGCCCAGATAAAGAGTTTTTTGCTGCACCAACGGCTGGAGAAGGTGCTACGTGTAAAAGTTGTGCGCACTGTCCGTGGATGGCGATGAATGGTTTGAAAGCCATAGAAGAGTCTTTAGTGAACCCTGAAGGGAAAGAAGTGTTCGTCGATATGTCACTTCGCGAAGGGGCATTACGTTCACTAGATCGTATGTTAGACTTCTCGGCGAGCTTACAACGCTAAACTGTTTGTTAGTTGAGCAGTTAAGCGTGCAGGCTTAAAAAGAGCTTGCTAAAGTGCGTGGCTTTTCATAGTATTAGCCCCGCACTTAGGTGTATCGGAGAGGTGGCTGAGTGGCTGAAGGCGCACGACTGGAACTCGTGTATAGGCTAACCCCTATCGAGGGTTCGAATCCCTCCCTCTCCGCCATTTTCATTTAGTACTATCTCATGTTTATTTTCAAACACAGTACCTTTAGTACGTTATAGTCTGCTACGTCCTTGTTACAGTTAACTATTAGTGAAGTACAAAGATATTCACTGAGCATCTGGCAGTGTACATCTCATATTTTAGCAAAATCACTTACAGCTAATCCCCCCACAATTATGAAATCTTCACTATTTATCAATGCTAATTGACGGTGTTAAACGTACTGCTATTTTAGTGTGTAGCTAGGTCAGTACTGTGGCAAGTAAACGATCACTTAACTGCCTTAATATCTCAGCTTGTCGTCGTGTTGCAGCATAGGTGCGAATACCGTATATTCCCATCGCTAAAAATTGCGCGCGTTCTTTGGCATCTGGCTTAGCGCTTATTTCCTGCCTTTTAATGCCATCTTGTATGACTTTGGCCAAGCTGTTTTCGAATGAGATAAGATTATTGGCTAGAACTGAAGAGATCTCGTCATTTTGCCCTTCAAGCTCAGTAAGGGTTTTAGTTAGCAAGCACACTTGACCTGACTCGCCGTTTAAACATTCGTCGACAATAACATCGAGTAATGCGCTTAAAGCACTGTGCGCAGTTGTGTGTTGAGAAAATAACGTTTCAAATTGTGCGTTACGGTCTTGTTGGTACTGCTCAATGGCACCAAGTAACAGGCCTTTTTTATTTTTAAAGGCACAATAAATAGAACCAGGGTGTAATCCAGTTGCTTTAGTTAAAGTTTGCATACTGGTTTTGTTGTAGCCGTATTGCATGAACGTTACCATGGCTTGACGTAATACATGCTCTTTATTGAATTCTGCACTTCTCATATGATGTCGAAATTACCCACTAATTAGTACTGATAATAACTTAATTTGATTGCTTATTCAAAAATGACTCTTGAATGATCGTTCAAATAGCCATATATTAAATTTAAGCTTGAACAATCATTCAAGAAAATCATCAATTATGGAGAGCACAATGACGAGCACATTATTTTCCCCCTTTGAATTAAATAGTACCCTGACATTACAAAATCGGATTCTGATGGCGCCACTAACACGTTGTATGGCCGATGAAAACCTAGTGCCTACAGAGCAAATGGCGCAGTACTATGCGCGCCGAGCAGACACGGGGTTAATTATTTCGGAAGCAACCATCATTCGCCCTGACGGGCAGGGTTATCCAAATACGCCCGGGTTGTTCAATCAAGCGCAAGTGGACGGGTGGAAAAAAGTCACCACAGCCGTACATAATGCAGGGGGGAAAATCTTTGCGCAACTTTGGCATGTTGGGCGTGTAGCACATCCATTTTTCTTTGGTGGCGGTGACGTACTGAGTGCGTCAAATATTGGGATCGAAGGCAGCGTACCTCGTATGAGAGACTTGAGTTATCAAACTCCAAGAGCTGCAAGTGTTGAAGAAATCGCGCAGTTGGTGGCTGATTATGCGAAAGCGGCAAAGAATGCCATCGCTGCGGGCTTTGATGGTGTTGAAATACATGGTGCCAATGGCTATCTCATCGATCAGTTTTTACACTTTGCATCAAATAACCGCAGTGATGAATATGGTGGTAGTGTGCAAAATATGTCTCGGTTTGCATTAGAAGTGGTTGACGCTGTAATTGCTGAGATTGGCTCTGATAGGGTTGCGTTAAGGTTATCGCCCGGTGCCTACTTTTTAATGGAAGGCAATCATGACGACCGCGCTGTTTTTGATCACTTGTTGCAAGCATTGAATAGTCGATCATTGGCTTTTGTGCATATTGGTATATTTGATGACTCGATGACATTTGATTATCTAGGAGGCCATGCTTCTGATTACGTGCGTAAATATTATACAGGGACATTGGTTGGCGTTGGTGGTTATACCGCTGAAACTGGCGCACAAGCAATTACAGAGAATCGTTTTGACCTCGTAGCGGTCGGTCGCCCCATGATTGCAAACCCTGATTACATAAGTCGGGTTAAAAACAGTGAACCCCTTAAAGAATATGAGGAGTCAATGCTGCAAGCGCTAGTCTAGGGTCAATCTTAAATATAATAATTGAGCAGAGAGACTGAACTGGGCATATACTTTAGGTAAAATCAATAATAGGTATGCCCATTGCCGTTGCACGCACTTCAAAATAAAGTCTCTAAGTTACTTCACGGACGATATTTATTGTCTTTGCGTGAAGCATTCATCGCACTTATTCCATATTTTGTGAGCAGTGCTTTGGCAATTTTAGCGCTCAATAGTGCGTTAACACTGAATGTTATCGATGATGATGGGACAATTGCAAATATTGTGAGTCGCAGCGCGCATATTATTCTGTTGTTTTTTCCTGTTGTAGTCAGTATTTCTATTGGATTTTTCTTAACGAAAAATTATGCACAAAGTGGCATTATTGGTGCTTTATTAGCGCTATTATGTTTCGCTGTGCACGGGGAGTTTTTACAGTTACACGCGGGTGAATTCACGCTAAGTGACAGCACTGCCACGGCATACGCTATTATTCTACCAAGTATCAGTAGTCTACTCTTTGTATACTTGATGCGGACCTTACCGCAACCTAGGCGGCAATTCAGTGCATTAAGTCGGTTTTTACGTGAAAAATTTTTAGTTATTTTACCATTCACCATTGTATTTTTTAGTTTTTATTTATGGGTACCCGTACTCAGTGAAATAGGGCACCTCATTGGAGGGTGGGTAACCCCAGATCAAGCCCACTCTTCAGTGGCTGAATTAACTTTTAAACGCATGTTGGCGTCGCATACTTTTTGGTTTTTTGGCGTGCATGGCGACAACACGTTTAATATGTTGTTCGATGAAATATTTTTAAATGAACATTTGGTGGGTAACCTATCTGCAAAAACATTTTACGACACATTTGTTTTAATTGGTGGCACAGGGTGTTTTGCGGGGCTGATCGTGGCATCACTTTTTTTAAGAAAAGGGGCACATGAGCGTAATATTGCGCAGCTATCAATCCCATTTACCGCATTTAATTTTTGTGAAATTATTTTATTCGCATTACCTATCTTTTTGAACCCTGTGCTATTGCTCCCTTTTATTTTTGTGCCAGTTATCAATTTCTTTATTTCGTACCAAATTATTGAGTGGGGGCTTATTAGTACCAATGATATTACTTTGAGTTGGATGACGCCGACTTTGATCAGTGGGTATCAAGTCAGTGGAGGGCTGTCTGGCGTATTCCTACAACTGGCGCTGCTGTTACTAAATGCGGTCATTTATTACCCCTTTCTAAAGTGGCATAGCGAGCAAATTCATTATCAAAAAGCCCTAAATCATTTAAGCGAGCAACTTAATATTTCAGAGCAACTGCGTTCGGCGAGTGAATCGCAATTTATTCAAACACAAAGAGCCCAAGAGCGTGCTTCTAAAGCGCTGAATAAGGTACTTGAAGAGTTAGCGCAAGGGGAGTTGTTATTGTATTACCAGCCGCAAGTGAGCCAAGTGACGGGTAATATCGTTGGTTATGAAGCACTATTACGACTAAAAAAAGCTGATGGGACGATAGTGGGGCCCTACTTTATAGATATTTTAGTGAAACATAAGCAAACAACGATCATTGATTCATGGGTCATTGATCAAGCCGCCCTAGACTTAGAGTATTTTGCGTCTCAGTCATTTTTCCCAGTGATAAGTGTTAACGTGAATCCGACACTTATCAATGATGATAGCTCTGTATTGTATATATGTGAGCGTTTTCAAGAGTTCCCTGAGCAGTTAAAAATTGAAGTGGTTGAGTCGAGTTATTTCAATGATAAATCAAGCGTAATCAATAATATTAATAGATTAAAGACTCATAAAATTGACACCGTCATTGATGACTTTGGTACAGGATATTCGAGTTTATCAATGCTGTCTGATTTACCAATAAAGCAAGTCAAACTAGATAAAGCCTTTTTAGATAAAGTAGAAACAGACCAAGGCCGAGAGTTTTATAGTGCCGTTGTGCAGTTACTGCATCAAATGGATAAAACCTTAGTGGCTGAGGGCGTCGAATTACAATCTCAGCTAGACTTTATAAAGGCATTATCAATCGAAACGGTACAAGGTTGGTACTATGAAAAGGCCTTACCAATCGAGCAACTCATAGACTACGACCGCACATTTAAAGTGGCAAAGAATGTTGACCACTAGCTGAATAAAGGGAACAGCTATATTGTCCATTATCATAGAAAAGTATTGCATGTCGTTAGCGGGTTGTTTATAACTTACACAAATGGTGCTGGGTAGCAGCATTAAACGTATTTTAGCAGGCAGTATATGCAAGAAGAATTACTGAATTCAGTGATTAAAATCACAAAAACCAGAGATGTAGACTCGTTAGAGTACAGTTTGATCTCGACTATTCAAGAGTTTATTGGCTGCAAAGAAGTCGCCGTTTACAAAGATTTGCAGATCCAAGGGGAGCTCGCGATTGAAAGAAGCCTGTTATTAAAGGTTCTGACAGACCGTGAATATGAATGGGAAGAAAGAGAAGTGGTTCGTCAACCTGAACCTGAGCTTGTTTCATGTTTGCAATCAGCATGTATTATCACGGTACAATCTAATGATGGCGTAGAGCGAAGGTGGTTACCAATTACGTTGCTCGATAAACCTATTGGTGCGATAGCCATTGTGAGTGATGGACTTAAGAGTTCAGATCAGGTTTTACTTAACGCTTTTTGTCGTATATTTGAAAACTATTTAACGATTTTGCATGAGAATGAGCGTGATAAGTTGACGGGGTTATTAAACCGTCAAACGTTTGAAAAAAAGTTAAAACAGTTGATGGAAAAACAAGTCATCAAGCAGCATAAAACGGTATGGCAGAGTGATCTACGTAATCAACACCAAGGCGCAACGTCGTGGTTAGCAATGGTTGATATAGACCACTTTAAAAAAGTAAACGACAACTATGGGCATGTCTGTGGTGACGAAGTGTTGTTATTACTTGCACAAAAAATGAGGCAGTTTTTTCGTTCGAGTGACCTGTTATTTAGGTTTGGTGGTGAGGAGTTTGTGATGGTGTTTGAACCGACCGACTACGACTCGATACATAAGAAACTGGCTGAGTTTATGGACTTAGTGCGCGGGACGCACTTTCCTTTTGTGAAAAAGCTAACGATTAGCGTGGGTATGTCGAGAATAAGCCCCTATGACTTTCCTATTACGGTATTAGAAAACGCGGATAAAGCATTGTATTACGCGAAGGAAAATGGCCGAGATAAGCTATGTTTCTATGAAGAGTTAATCGCGAATAAGCTGATTGAATGTCATCAAGAAAGCAACGATATCGACTTGTTCTAGAGCTATCTAAGGTGGAATAAATAACATAAACTGTGCCAAATAAATAAAAATATGTAGCTGCTTAGTATTGCGTCGTGATTGCAGCTCATTAGCAAGGTTTGGCACGTTATGTTGCATATAATTCAGTCAAACCGTATGGAAGCGCTACAAACGCAGTTTCATACGGTGCTTAAAACAGCTCCTTTGAGTTCTCCTTTTAAAAAAGAAACGGTGTTAGTGCAGTCACCGGGTATGTCACAGTGGCTTAAAATTGGTATGAGTCAAGCGCTTGGTGTTGCGGCGCAAGTAGATTTCCCCTTACCGTCAAGTTTTATATGGCAGCTTTATCAACAGTTTTTACCTAATGTGCCGAGTGAATCCCCATACAATAAGTTAAACATGACGTGGAAATTGGTCACAATTTTACCCGAGTGTTTAGACGATGCACGCTATCAAGAATTATCACAGTACTTAGAAGATGATGAGCATGGTGCCAAGCTCTTTTCTCTATGCGAAAAAATAGCAGATATCTATGACCAATATTTAATGTATCGCCCCCAATGGCTCAGTACATGGGATTCTGGGGGGGATGAATTGCCAGATGTCGACATTTCAATTGCATCGTGGCAGCCGGACCTATGGCGAAGGTTGGTCATACATACACAAAACTTACAACAAAGCGATTACCATCGCGCGAATATGCATACCCAATTGCTCAAAGCGTTAGCAGATGCGAAACCAAGTGCGCTACCGCAAAGGATCAGTATTTTTGGTTTATCAGCAATGGCGACGAGCCAACTAGAAATATTTCAGGCTTTGTCTGAAAAAACGTCTGTTTTATTATTTTTCTTTAACCCAAGTGAACACTACTGGGGTGATTTAGTTGACGAGAAAACACAGGCTAAAATTGAAGCTAAATACGCAAAAAAACCAGAAATTGATGCAAAGCAGGGTGAGTACTATTTTATTGGCAATCCGCTTTTATCATCATGGGGTAAGCTTGGTCGAGACTATTTTGAACAATTATTGCAACTTGATGCGCAGTGGCTTGATGGGTTCATCGACGATTTTGATGAGACTTTATTGGGCAAAGTTCAAGAAGAAGTCTACCAATTGGCTTTTAAAGGTGAGTCTTTAACTGATGACAAAGCATGGTTTATTAATGATGAAGGCAAGTTGCCCATAGAGCTAACGGACCGCTCGATTTTATTGCAGGATTGTCATACGCCGCTGAGAGAAGTCGAGTGTCTACATGATCATTTACTTCGGTTATTTGAACAAGACCCTACGTTAACGCCAAAAGATATCATTGTTATGATGCCTGATGTTGGTACATACAGCCCCTATATTGAAGCGGTATTTGCGGGCGCAAGCGGTGATCGTTTTATTCCTTACGCATTGGCTGATCTTGCTATTGAACAAGAAAAGCCCATTCTAAGCTCATTTGTGACGCTTGTTAATTTACCATTTAGCCGCTTCGGTGTATCTGACATTATAGATTTATTGGCTGCAACGCCTATTGCTGAGCAGTTTGGCATAGAAGAGCATGAGTTCGAGCAATTAAAATATTGGCTCGATCAGGTCGGTGTGAAATGGGGGCTTAATGCTGAACACAAACAAGAACATGAGCTACCCGCTATGCCACTCAATACGTGGCAACATGGTTTAAATCGATTGTTATTGGGGGTCTCGTGTTCAGACGAGAATAATGAGTTTAATGAGATATTTCCTGCTGATCAAGTGGAAGGAATGGCAGTGAATACGCTCAGTAAGTTAGTGCATTTTGTTGAGTGCTTAGCGAAGTACAAATCGCAATTGTCACAAAGTACACGGTTGAGTGACAAGGCAGAAGTTCTGCGTGCGTTGGTCAGTGAGTTTTATCATCAAGAAGCGGAACAAAGCTGGGATCTATTAACCCTTGAGAAAGTCATTGATGATTTAAATAAACATGACGAAAACCGCGATATGCAAGAGCCGGTGTCACCTCAGGTGATCAGTTATTTGGTGAAGCAAGGGGTGCAAGAAAAAGGGGTTGGGCAACGATTTTTAGTGGGTCCGGTTAACTTTTGTACTTTAATGCCTATGCGTGCAGTGCCTTTTAAAGTTGTTTGTATGTTGGGTCTCAATGATGCTGACTACCCTAGAACAGTGCAACCGATTGGTTTTGACTTGGTGCCACATTCTCACCGTCAAAAAGGTGATCGCTCTCGTAAGTTAGATGATCGTTATTTGTTTTTAGAAGCGGTGTTAAGCGCCCGAGATGCCTTGTATTTAAGTTATGTCGGTCGGTCATGTTTTAATAATGAGCCGCAAATGCCGTCAGTCCTTGTCAGTGAGTTACTTGAATACCTTGATAGAAGTTTCTTCTATCAAGCAAGCGCCGTATTGCCGTCGCAGCATTTGTTACAGCAAGCGCAATTACAACCTTTTCACCCCAGTTATTATACTGAGGACAACCCTCTTCAAAGTTACAATCCGGTGTGGTTGACCGATCAGACGCCGTTACCAAAAACAGTCCCCGCGGCACTTGATGTTAGCATTGGGGGTGAAATAGAGTTGAGTCAATTTTTACGTACTATTTTAAATCCACAAGATGCGTTTTATCAGCAAAGCTTGGGTCTGAGGTTACCCAGCTTGTCATTGCAAGATAAAGATGAAGAGCCATTTTTACTGGATACCTTAGACAGGTATTATTATTTAGACGAGCTATTAGCTGCTGCTTTAGCCGATCAGCAACCCAATGAAAAACAGTTATTGCAGCGAGGAAATTTACCGCAAGCACATGTTGGCACAATTCAATTAGATCAATTGCATCAACGGATCGCGCCGATGGTAAGACATATAAAACCAATGCTAAAAAATCACCGAGACCCGATAGAGGTAGCACTGGTGATATCGAATTGCACGTTATTGGGTTGGTTAGACAGTGTGTATGACAATACCCAAGTGTTTTATCGCAGTGCTAGCATTAAAGCAAAAGATAAAATTCGCGGTTTTTTATTACACTGTATTGCTCAATGCCATGGTGAAGCGGTGAGTACGCATATTTATGGGCTAGATGAAGTGGTCACTTATGCGCCCATGGAGTCTAGTGATGCACTTGAGCATCTACAGCTATGGTTTGACTTTTATCACAGTGCATTAACCGAACCTCAGCCATTTTTTCCAAATTCAGGGTATGAACTCGTTAAAACTGGTGATATGCAAAAAGCGGCAAATAAGTTCTCTGGTGGCCAGTATATTGGTTTTGGTGAATGCGAAAACCCTTATGTGGCGTTGAATTTTATGCGTTTATTTGATGTTGAAGATGAGTTTAGTCAAATAAGTCACCGTTTGTTAAAAGCGGTTGTCGAATTGGCGCAGGAGCAAAAATATGCAGACGCTTAACCCGCAAAGTATGCCTTTAGTTGGGCAAAGCTTAATTGAAGCAAGTGCTGGGACGGGTAAAACATATACCATAACGGGGTTATACCTTCGTTGCTTACTGGGATTACAAACCACTGAGGATCAGATGCCACTCAGTGTTGATCAAATTTTGGTCGTTACTTTTACCGAAGCGGCAACACAAGAGATTAAAGACCGAGTACGTACTCGGATCATTGCTGCGCGCGACGCTTTGTTAGGCGCGCCATGTGACGATGAACTAATTGGTGCGGTGCTTGAGCAGGTTACCGACCAGCGAGCTGCTTTTGCATTACTTGATGCTGCGGCAAAGTCTATGGATGAAGCAGCGATTTTTACGATCCATGGTTTTTGTCAACGCATGCTAAAACAGCATGCCTTTGAATCCAATGTAGCCTTTAATCTAGAATTTATTTTAGATGAATCTGAGTTGATCATTGAGGCTGTAAAAGACCATTGGCGCAGTTTTATCTATCCTTTAGATAAAGATACGACGGAGGCGATATTAACCCATTTTTCCAGCCCTCACGCGTTAGTGTCGAAAGTCATGAAGGTATTGAGTAAAGGCAATGCTGAACTTACACCGCACTATGAGTTAACCGATGTCCTTTCTGCTCGTAAAGCATATCAAAGTGAGGCCATAGCCTTTAAAGCGCGTTTGTCCACCAGCGACTTTTTTACGGTATTGGCTAATTCTGATCTTGCGAAGAATAAAGCCCCCGGTCGCGCGGCAAATATCAATGCACTGAGAGATTACTGTGATGGAGCACAATGGTATTTTGAATTTGGTACAGCAAAGCATTCTTTTAATTTGTGGAGTGAAGAGCTACTTCAAGACACGCACTATTACAAGAAAAATGGTCAGTGTATTGTTCATCCTATGTTGTCTGAATTCAGTAAGTTAGCCAAGTTACATGCACAAGTGAGTCAAGGTTTACCGTTAGCAATAGTACAACATGCGAGCAAGTCGGTTAAATCACTGTTAAAGGCTCATAAGCTTAAACATGGGTTGATCACACCAGATGATTTGTTAAGCAATTTGCATGATGCATTAAACTGCGAGCAAGGGCACGTATTACGGCGAAAAATAGCTGAACTGTACCCTGTGGCAATGATTGATGAGTTTCAAGACACTGATCCAATACAGTATGGGATCTTTGGTTGTATTTATAGTGATCAAAATACCACGACGCTCGCGATGATTGGGGACCCAAAACAGGCTATTTATGGTTTTCGAGGCGCTGATATATTTACGTACATGGCAGCCAAGCAGAGCGTGGCTGACAGTGCCAAATATACATTATCGACCAACTATCGTTCATCTCAAGGAGTTGTTAATGCGGTGAACGGTATTTTTTCTGCTCATGAACATAGTTTTATTTTTAATAAAACCATCCCATTCATTGCGGTTGCCGCAAAAGGAAAAAGTGAAGAAAAGCGTTTTACATTAAATGGTGATGAACATAAAGCGCTGACCTTCAGTGTGTTACAAGACGACAATGTGACCACGAGTAAAGGGGTGGCTTTGACTTCGCTAAGCACTATTTTCGCTGAGAAAATCACCTTGTTGCTCACCCAAGCACATAAAGGAGAAGCTAAAATAGGCAATATAGCGGTTAAAGCGAGTGATATTTGCATACTGGTGCGTGACCGTAATGAAGCAAGCATCATGAAGTCAGCGCTTCAACAGCATGAGGTCGCCAGTGTTTATTTAGCCCGAGACAGCATTTTTAAACAGCCGCTTTCATTGGCATTGTTACAGTTTTTAACGGTGCTTCATGGGAGTTATGACGAGGCTGCTTTGCGAGGCGTACTGGCGAGTCCGTTATTTGCACTGCATCACCAAGACATTTTTGAATTACGTGAACAAGAAGCTGCTTGGCAGCATTACTTGGATCAATTTGCTCGATTACAGCGCATTTGGCATAAGCAAGGGGCTATGGCGATGTTGGAGCAGTTATTGGTTGATAATCAGTTGCCACGTTTATGGAAAAGTAATGGTTATATGGTGGAGCGATGGTTAACAGATTATCGTCACCTATCTGAGTTATTGCAGCAAAAGCAAATTGAGCTAGATGGCACGCTGCGTGTATTACGTTGGTTGGGCACACAATGTAGCGAAGCACAGCAAGATGCTGCTCAAGTGCGTTTAGAAAGTGATGCTGACTTAGTCAAGATAGTTACCATGCACGCATCTAAAGGGCTAGAGTACCCAATTGTCTATATGCCTTTTGCAACGACATACAGAGAAGCCACAGAGGCGGTGTATCATGAAAATGACAAACTGGTATACAGCCTTGCACCTGATGATGATCAGCGTGCATATGCTGAAAAAGAGCGCTTAGCAGAAGACATTCGTTTATTGTATGTGGCGATCACTCGAGCGGTACATCATTGTGATATGGGGTTATTTAATATTGCGGCCGGTCGAACGAAAAAGCCAGGGATCACACACACCTCTTTGGGTTTCGTTTTATTCGGTGCAACACCATTTAGTGAAGCGCTGCAGTGGCATGAACGATTAACTGAATTTTGCGCACAGCATGTCGATATAGACTGTGAATTTGTCGAAAGCCCTAACGGAGCAACACTGCGTGTGTCACAAGAGGTTGAATGTGAACAATTACAGGTAAGACGGGTCAATACGAAAATTGAAACACACTGGCGAGCAACAAGCTTCAGTCAATTGAGTTATCATGCGCACTCTGATGAAAGGCCACTCGGCGCACTGGATGAAAATCATCAACTTGACTTACCTGATCAGCATATAGTGATTGAGCAGTCTGCGTACAGCTTTCCTAAAGGTGCCAAACCTGGCAGCTGTTTGCATGAAATCTTTGAGTTGATAGATTTTACGCAGCCTGAGAGCCCAGTCGGGGAGGTACAACTGCCTTTGAGTCAAGCTGTAGAGCAATGCTTACTTAAGTTTAGAATAGATGGCCAGTGGCAAATGGCAACAGAGCGGTGGATCAGTGCGTGTTTACAATGCATGTTAGACCGAGAGAGTGAGCTGAGCTTATCGCAATTAAAGCCAGATGATTGCCTCGTTGAAATGGAGTTTTATTTACCTTTAGAGCCATTAAATGCGCCTAAACTAAATAAACTGTTATTGGAGATCACAGGACAGAGTAGTCATCTACAGTTTGAACAAGTTAAAGGCTTGCTAAAAGGCTTTATTGACCTGATCTTTGTACATAATGATCAGTATTTTATTTTAGACTATAAATCGAATTACCTAGGAGATAGTGCAGCTGACTATCAAAATGACAATTTACGCTCAGCAATGGATGCACATCAATACCACTTACAATACTTGATTTATTCTGTTGCTTTACATCGTTTGCTCAAGCAGCGTATAGAAAATTATGACCCTCAGGTTCATTTAGGTGGGATATATTATTTATTTTTAAGGGCTATGCCAGATGGCGCAGGCGTGTTCTTTAATAAATTGACCATACCACAGTTACTGTCTTTAGATGCGTTGTTTTCACAAGGAGCATTGTCATGAGCCAACTCGACTTATTTTCTGAAGAGGGAGCGCCAGCGAGTACCATTGATCACGGTAAGTATTTAACGTATTTACTTGCGCAAGGTCGGTTACGTCATAGTGATATCGCGTTAGCTAAGCTTTTAAACAATCAAAAACTGAATGACTGTTTTTATGTCATTTTGTTGTTGTTAAAGTCAGAACAAAATCAACATAGCTGTTTAGCGTATAGTGATATCGATTGGGACAACCCTTTCTCATTGATCGTTGAGCTGGTGGAGGAAGACTTACCTATAACACCATGGCAATCGTCATCCGGAAAAAAAATATGGCAACGACTAGACTCGCATCATGCAGTTGGTGATGGCAAGCCACTGCAGTTGTTTGCGCAAAAATTGTATTTGAGTCGACTTGCGACTTATGAAGTCACTTTAGCTGAACGCTTTAAAAAGATGCAAGCTCAGAATATAAAGGTAGATCTGTCTCGTTTGCAGTCGTTATTAACGGAATATTTTGGTGAGTTTGATAACACTAACCATGATGTTGATTGGCAAAAAGTAGCGTGTGCCATAGCTGCAATTAAAGGGTTCTGTGTGCTAACGGGTGGCCCAGGAACGGGGAAAACGACGACAGTCACTAAGCTGCTGGCAATTTTGCAGTCGCTTTATAAACAAGCGCCTTTAACTATCAAGTTGGTTGCACCAACAGGCAAAGCAGCAGCACGTTTGAGTGAATCTATTTTAGGTGCAAAAGATAAGCTTAATCTCGGTCCAGACATAGATCACCTTATTCCTGAGCACGCACAAACTATACATCGCTTGTTGGGCGTGATCCCACACAGTAATCGCTATCGCTTTAACCAACAAAATCAGTTACATCTGGATGTATTGATTGTTGATGAAGCCTCTATGGTTGATTTGTCGTTACTCGCTAAATTAGTGACTGCGTTGCCAGATCATGCGCGGCTGATTTTACTGGGAGATAAAGATCAACTCACTTCAGTAGATACGGGCAGTGTATTGAGTGATTTGTGCCAAGGGCTGACACTTGGCGAACAGCCTCCTTATAGCAAGAACCTTGTTTCACAACTGAATCAACTTTGCTTTGCAGGTAACCCGTATTTACATGCTACACAGAGTGAGTTTTATTTAGCTGATAGCGTGGCATTTCTACAAAAAAGTCATCGCTTTGATAGCAACAGTGGGATAGGTCAATTGGCATTTTCAGTAAACAATAATAGCCGTGCACAGCTATCCCACACCCTTGAACAAGGGTATAAAGATTTAGCGTTGTATGACTTAACGACTGAGCAGTACACAGCTTTAATTATTCGCTCTGCCAATCGTTACGCAGAGTATCTAAAATTGATGCATGAGAAAGCAGATCCTGTGGCTATTCACCATGCATTTGGTCAGTATCAATTACTGGCTGCGGTAAGGGAAGGGCCTTATGGTGTAACAACGCTAAATAAGCGTATTGAGCAGCAGTTATTTTCTAAGGGGTTGATCATGCCCAGCGGGCGATACTATGCAGGGTTACCTATTATGATCACGCAAAACGATTACCAGTTAAAACTGTTTAATGGCGATATTGGTATCTTATTACCAGATGAAACACAGCAACTTAAAGCGGTATTTATTGATGAGCAAGGCGCGCAGCGAGCGTTTTATCCAGCTCGGCTCCCGAGTCATGAAAGTGTTTATGTCATGACTATTCATAAATCACAAGGCTCTGAATTTAGCCATACCGCAATGATTTTACCTCCTAGGCAACGTGCAGCAAGAGGCGTGAACCGTCAATTAGTTTATACCGGTATTACGCGTGCCAAACACCAATTTGAGCTGGTAGCACAACCTCAAGTACTTTATATGGCAATGGCAAAATCGGTATCACGATGCTCTGGGCTACGAGATAGGTTAACTTTAGGTTAATTTAATGATACTTAGTTGTTTTTTTTAATGGTCTGTTCTACATTTAATTTTAATAATTGACGCTTTATTTCAAAAAGCTAGGCACTCACTACCTATGTGTTTGAGTACATAAATAATTGAACCCACTGCCCAGTGGTTAGTAGATCACCGCCATACTTTAGCTGTGTATGGCGGTATTTTTTGCGAGTAATATTAGGGGCTGTTGATCTTTCAGGTTCATTTTTGCAGCAGTTTGATTGGCTTTTATACAAGGCAGAGGCTGCGTAGCATGGTTATTCCATATGAGTCAGCCGATAACATAGTAGAAAAGCCAATCAAGCGCTGCCTATCGGTTCTTTTGAGCGCCCTTTTCTCTTTGTTGCTTAATATTCGCTTAGATTACTAGGCCACACATTAAGCGCCGCGATAAAAGTACGCTCAAAGAGAACAAAAATAGAACAGCAAAGATCAACAGCCCCTAAGGTGTATTTAAATAATTAAGTGCAAGGTTAGTAAGGGATTCAACACCGATTGGTAGAGCTTGTTCATCAATATAAAAGTGAGGAGAGTGATTGCTTGGCGATGTAGCGGGATCTTGCTCCTTGGGTGTAATACCTAAAAAGAAAAATAACCCTGCGGTTTTTAACGCATAATATGAAAAGTCCTCAGCACCAGTGATTAAATCCATTTCAATCACATTATTATTACCGACCACATTTTGTAAAGTAGGCAGCATTTTCTTGGTTAAGTCTGGGTTGTTAATCGTGACAGGGTAACCATGGTTAATATGGGTATGTGCCGTAGCGCCTGCAGATTGAGCAACATAACTCGCTGTGCTTGTTAAGCGCTTTTTAATATCAGCTCGCATATCTTGGTCGAAGCTGCGAATAGTGCCAACAAGCTCTACATGATCTGGGATGATATTTGAGCGAATACCGCCATTAACGGCACCAAATGAAATCACTGATGGAGCTTGAGTGACATTCACTTGTCGAGAAGCAATGGTTTGTGTAGCTAAGATAATTTGAGCCGATGTGACTATTGGATCAACGCCATGCCATGGTCTTGAGCCATGAGTTTGTTTGCCTTGTACTTTAATTGTAAACGAATCTTCGCTCGCCATAATTGGACCGCTTCGATAGCCAATCTTTCCAGTATTTAAGCGGTTTGTTACATGCAACCCAAATATGGCATCCGGTTTTCTTTTTGTAAAAAGCCCTTCTTTTAACATCAACTGAGCACCGCCTTCTTCCCCATTTGGTGCACCTTCTTCAGCAGGTTGAAATATAAACATGACAGAACCTTTGAGTTGTTCTTTTTGAGCAACGAGTCTGCTTGCAACGGCCATTAAGATTGCTACGTGAGCATCGTGGCCACACGCGTGCATTACACCGACTTCTTGCCCTTTATATTCACCTTTTTGTTTTGAAGCAAAAGGCAACATGACTAGCTCGGTGATAGGCAGTGCATCCATATCGGCACGCAAAGCAATAAGAGGTCCTGGTTGAGCACCGTTTAAAGTGGCAACTACACCTGTGTGTGCGATGTTTGTGGTAACTTCTAGTCCTAAGTTTGTTAAATGATCAGTGATGTATTGAGCTGTTTTGAACTCTCTGTTACTCAGCTCTGGAAACTGATGTAAGTGACGACGCCATGTAATCACATCTTTATTGATTTTATCGATCAAAGGCGTATTGGCCATTACTGTTGATACACTCCCTGAAAGTATGGCCAATACAATTAGGGTAAATAAAGCTCTCATTATGGGTGTTCCTATCGTTGTATTTTTATTATCTATTATTAAACACACTTCAATTTACAGTGAGTGGCTGGTATTTCAAGTAACCTGCGTCAAAAACTTGATTGTCAGTGGCGTCTCTAATATGGTTTAACGAGTAAAGCTTATAGGGCTCAAGATGAAAACACTCATTGAACATTTAGGACAATATGCCATTTACCATCGTGATGAACGAAACATATTGACTCATTTTATAGGGGTGCCTTTGATTGTATTGGCAGTTATTTGGCTATTGTACATCCCTATGCAAAACGTTAAGAATGTCACGTTAACGCCAGCATTGTTTATCATTTTTAGCGTGTCTGTCTATTATATTTGGCTAGAGGTTAAGCTCGGTTGTGTTATGGTTTGCTGCTTGGCCGCCGGTTATATAACGGCTCAGAGCAGTTATTTATATTTCTCGGGTATAGAGCAATGGTTTTATGCCATGGCGTGTATACTATTCTTGATTGGTTGGGTTATACAGTTTATAGGTCACTATTTTGAAGGTAAAAAGCCGGCTTTTGTTGATGATTTGATGGGGTTAATTATAGGCCCACTATTTGTTGTGGCTGAAATTGCCTTTAAGCTGGGCTTTTTAAATACACTAGAACAACAGATCATAGATATTGCTGGTCCCTACAAAAATCACAAGAGTGATAAAAAATAGTGCGATAAGCATACTTCACTTATCGCAAAGGGAGAAGAGTAACAGCGTTATATGGTGATGCGAGTTTCTAACTTGCTGCCTTTAATAATGGTGATGTCTTGGCTATTTAGTCGTACTCGACCATTGTTTGTTTCTAGTAAATAAGCGAGTTCAGGGTTTGACTCCCCGCCAGCATCAGACAATTGTTTACGTGCTCTGTGCACCATTATATTCATATGGTTCATTTGTACGCCAAGTGCTTTAACCAATTCTTCGCGGTATAACCAACCTTGTTCATCCAGCTCCATACCCGCGTGTTTATCTTGTATACGGGTTCTTGCTAATAAAAGCATAAGATAGTGATGGGTCCGGGTGCCTAAATCAAAGCTCTCGTTATTGAGCTCAACAGAAAGTTGGGTACTTTCTTCATCTTGACTCACGCTAAAGGTAAGGCCACATGGCTTAACGGTAGGTTGATTATCAAGGTGTTTAGTCATGGCCGCAGTACTGGCAGAATAAAATAGCCATTGGTCGTTAAATGCGCTGACCAGACCACCATCAATAAGTGCTTGACGATCGTTGTTTGTAAGGTCTTCTAAAAACCAGTAATTTAAAACCGAATCGAAATAAATAATATGACTTGGATCGTCACTATTTGGAAGCAGTATCTGATCTTTAACTTCAATAACTTGGCTACTATGAGTCTGAGAAACTAAATATTGACAGTCATCGCTTAGGTTGGCCACCACATATGAATTTTGGCCATGTGCTGCGAAATCAATTTTATCGTTTTCGCACAGTTGATAGGGTAAGTTTTTATCAACTTTTTTATCGTTTATCCAAATGCCATTAGTACTTACGTCGCGAATTAACCATTTTCCTTGCGCGAGCTCGATGATTGCATGGTGCCGAGATACGCCAGGTTGGTCTATTAGTGTATCTACATTAAATTTGTAACGTCCGATTGTGTGGTAGCTTTTGAGATATATTTTTTCTAATTTGTGTTCATCTATGAGGTAAGCCATTCATATTCCTTAAATCTTTTTACGCCATATTCTTCTATGGGAGTGTTTATCTCGGTATTTTACAATGTTTTGTTATTTAACAAAATATTAATTAGACCGTTCCCACTATTTACTCAAAAGAGACCCACGTAAGTGGGTCTTAATCATTGAGGGAAGCTGCTGATCAAGCACTGTATTAACAGTGGTTAATGAGCATGTTCACAGATAAAACTCAAGAAATAGGACTGGTTACAATCTATTCTTTTACCTAACGAACCTGGGCATAGGCTCGACTGAACATACGTGATTTTAGGATGTTTAACTCGCGTTGGCTATTACACTACATTACACCAAGGTTACACGGCGAGCCTTGCACTATTGCTGGTGGTGAACCATATTTTTATAAGTACGATTTGTTGTTCGAAGTGAAAGGGGTTTCTATGGGTGAATATACAAAGTTAGAGACAGTGAAGTTAGAGGGGATATATCAGTTTTGTGATCAATTTGATTCTCAACGCCTTGAATTATCAAGTGATGCGACGACAGTGATCACTGATTTTACGCGTAGAGTCCCACAAGTGGTGTTAAAGGATGTGGATATTGATCATGCGCTTTATATGATGGTTAATGGTCATGTACGCTCTAAAATGGTGATTGATCATGATGATACGTTTTTAGGTGTGATTAATTCTAAAGACTTGACCGGTAGAAAGGTGCTAAGTATTGCGCAGCAACGTAATCAAGCGCGCAGCGACTTAACTGTCGAAGATCTCATGACACGCAAAGCGGATTTACATGCTATGCCCTATGCAATGGTCCAATTAGCAAAGATTGGTGATGTACTTGAAACGCTCAAAGACCTTGGTCATCAACATGTTTTGCTAGTTGATAATGAGGGAGTATTGCGAGGAATGATTTCAGCCAGTGATATAGCCCGTGCCTTACATATCCCAGTAAATATTTTGCAAAAAGCGCACTCTTTTAAAGATATTTTTTCAATTATTCATGAACATCAGGAAATGACAGCGTAAGGAGTAGGCAGGGTATTCCTGCCTATTCAACCTTCTTTAAGGCGAGTTACAGTGGCGTTTTAATTAAGTAATTGAGTGCGCCTTTAATCGCTGCGACTTGGCCATCTATACATAGTTGAGGAGTGGCAACGGCGCTGTCTGGGTAAGCTTCAGTCGTTGACACAAAAGGCGCGTTAGTTACACCCATACATAGGCCGAGTTTGGTTCCGTCGTAGTTAATAACCCCAAATTGCTCAATTGGTACGCCAATTAATTTGCCTTGTTCATCTGCGGGTGCAATATGAGTAACTTTCGCAACTTCTTCAATAATGGCTTTTTGAAAATCGGCTTGCGGCTTCTGAGTATGCCCAACCAAATAAAAACCATCGGGAATATTCCAATTATGATTTACCACGCCATCTCTGGCTGCTAGTGCAGGCCTAAACTCAGAGTTATCTGTGTCTGTGGTTTCATGCAAGTCAATATGGCATAGTATATTTTCATCATATTGTGCTAAGTAGTTAGCGGCCATTTGAGACTCTTGAGCCGGACTTTCCTGATAAAAAGAACGGTTTGGGTCTACAGTATGAGGGTTCCAGCGGTTGATTGTTTCATATCCCCACGGGCTCAGGCAGGGAAGTACGAGCAAATTGAATGACTGACTGTAGTGCTGGCCAAACTTTTCGACAAATTCTAACGCACCATGTACACCACTGGTTTCATAGCCATGTACGCCACCGGTAACGAGTGCGACGGGCTTGGTAATATCCCAATTTGGCGATTTAATCGCGAACAAATCAAAGGTCCGTTCGTTGTAGTTAAGCGAACCATACTGTTCGACGGTAAATGCTTTTTTCAATTCAGCTATTTTAGAAACTACATTGTCTTGGTAACTACGTTTAATCGATTGTGCTTGTAGCCAATGTTGTTTTTCTTGTGTAGCCCAAGGTGTGCCAACTGTGCCAATAGAATAAGGGTGTGACATAAGATGCCTCTTTTAAATTATTATTGTACGATCCTATTGGCTTTGTCGTAATGAGGCAAATATTCTAGGCCAAATAACCAAGTTGCTTTAGTTTCAGCTTTTGGTCTTTAGCTGGTTTGAAGCCGACAAGATAAATTGTATTAAGTTCTGTAGATACTGTTGTCACTTTAACAGCGAGTTTTGTTTGTACTTTTACATTGGTAATAGTTTCCGCTGGAATATACTTTTGAGTACCAAATACATTGACATACGACAATCCATTATTGCAAAAAAGAACATGCCTTTGACCTGTGATTGCAAGTGTAAAATTGATGGCTGCAATAACTATCACGATAAGTGCTAACGCCATTTGGCCTTTAAAAAGTACACTTAGTGAACCGCCTGAAAGGCTTAAGGATATGATATATATCGAAAAAGCAATAATACCAATAACACAGTAAAATGCGAAATTGACTTGTAACTTGAGTTCTTTCATGAACTATTTCTTCCTATTTGAGTAAGGGGTGTATTGAGGCTGTGCAAGATATTGAAACAAAATGGATGAAATATGAAGTTAAGAAAAAATAGTGAGTTTTTGGTGGTTGATTAATGTGCAGGCAGTTTTTTGTTCGGTGAAAAAAAGAAAGAACGCAAGCTTAAAGTATTGCCATGAGTAAACTGAAATAATCCATAATCAGTACCTTTAATTGGTATTTTATGAATTGTAAATGGATACACATTCCTTTTTAGGATGTGCTTTTTATTGTAACTATTTTGAGTGTTTAAGGCGGTATTTTATAGCGTTGGTTTGCATAGTACACTTACATTAGCTTTGTAGTTTAATTTATTTTCAATTACTTATCAGTAACTTAATTTTAAATTGACTTTTAAACACTAATGTTAAGTTTTAACTCTAAAGTTTTTTGCTGCGAGAGAGGAAAGAACTCACTGTATGAAATAATCAAACGTGACAACTGATTTTCTTTTCCATAAGGTAAGAAACTATCTGAGCAAAGTAGGCAAAAGGAAATCAAATGAAATTTGAACAATTATTAAATCACTTTGATAGTGGCATTTGTGTTGAGCAATTACAAAAAGAGTCACTATTAGATTTAGCCTTACTCTTTGTAGGCGTAGATGGCATTATTTCAGATTCAGAGCTAGCTGTTGTTAAAAAGTGGGCTGACGCCTTAAGTTGGAATTCAGCGGTAAAGCTCGATGATTATATTTGTGATATGACAGGAAAGTGTGTGTTGGCAGTAAAAAACGATGAGATAGAAGCATTTATCCAGCATAGGATGAAACATATTGTTGACCAGCCTATGCGTGAATTTGCAGTAAAGTTAGCGCACAAAGTTATCTCTGCAGATGGCAAAATAGACAGCAATGAGTTAGCTGCTATGTCTGTGCTCGAAGAGCAAGTATAGGTTTATTTTGCTAACTTATACTCGGGTGTGCCTAAGTGGGTATAGTGATCCAATTACATCGTATTAGGTATAAAAAACGGCAAGCCAAATTGTTGGTTGGTTGACTGCGGTATACGTTACTTTATGTTTGGTATGGGCGGTTATGTTTAAATAATCCCCTTTATTAAGCGTTGTACTTGTGCCGTCTTCAAATTCAATGGTACCAGAGCCTTCTAGTACCATAACCCACTCATGTTCATCTTGATCATACCAACCGGTATCGGGTGATATTTGACCAAATGAGACAATGCGTTCAATACGCGTTTGCTTTGTGCTAATAAGCGACTCAAAGTGTTCTTGTGTTGTATCTTGAGGGAGTTGGGATAAAAAGTTATGCATGGCTAAGCTAAGTAGTAATATTATGATAATTTAAGGTATCAGTCACTGGCTATGCCAAGCAAGTATTAATAATTGCGTTTATTAAAGGGCTGCGGATATCAGTCAGAATGTGCTAGATTTAAAGCATAGTTTAATTTACCTTGAGCAGGGTGCTAGAGGTTTGATACTATGATGGCAGACTAATTGGGGGCACTATGAATCATGTAAATGAAAATAACGTTATTACGAGTCGGTTTGTACGGGTAAATGGCGTTATGAAAAAAGTACAAGTAAATGGTGCTGATCATGCGTTTGAAGCTGCGCTAAAAGTAAGGAACGGGCGTAAAAAGCAAATAGAGCAGGAGCTTTTAGTACATGGTCTCGCAGGCTAATACCACCTCCCACCCACATTACAATCCAATTTTTGAAAGGTTAGTTATAGACTCCAGTGAAGACTCTAAATATAGACTCATTGGTATGCTTGCCTACGCAGACTACAAATTAGAAAAATATCAGTGGAAAGAACAGTATCGCCAAGTTCATGGTGACAGCAGTGTGCCGCCCGAAGTCGTTGCAAACTTTTTATTAAATTACCACGATGCAAAATTAAAAAAGCTACTGAGCGATGCTGAAGCAACCTTTTTGTCATTTGCAGAACATTATGCAGAACAGCGTATTGATGATTTGTATGATGAATTAAAGGATGATGCCGTCGCAAAAACCGTTAAAAGTGAAAGTGAAGCAATTCAACATACCATTGGACTTAACAGCGATAGCTGGGGTAGTGCAATATTAAAAGGTGCCCTCGGCTCGGCGTTGTTTGCAGTAATGATTTTTGTATTCTCAGTGTTGTTCTCTGTCGCGAAGCCAAGCTCCAACTACGGTAAATTAATACAGTTTATTATTGGCGGTGAAGAGTACGTGATTTTGCCTATGAATGACTGTCGACTGGTTGATTCTAAAAAAACGTGCCCTGAAAATTAGTATAAATAAAGCGGTATGAAGATAGTACAGCATAATCACATATGCTGTACGTAGGCTTTAATGTTTATTAACACTCACATGCCCAAAATGGTCCACCGGTTTGAGACACTGGAGGTCTACATGCACGACGGCTGGCGCCACCAGCAATTTGTGGTGTAGCATCATTTGGTAGACTATTTTTTGTTGATAAGTTCTTTAGAGGTGCTTTTTTTAAATTAAGTTTCATATCATTTCCTTGAAAAATTTATTTATATTTTTTATTTCACATAGCTGTAACATTCAGCAGCTGCACCATTATTAACAGTTTAAAACCCACTATTCAAGACATTTTAAAAAATAAGAATGTTGCTAAGAGAGAGTGACTTGTTTGTGCTCCCTTGAGTATGGGGTGTATATATTGAGCTGCTTTTAAACGACGTGCATATTGCATTTCACGTGAAGAGTGATTCACTAACGCTGTAAAATAAACTTTCAAATCTTGAAATAGAGAGATCCCTATGGGTCATTCTCATTGAAGAAGCATCGATAAAAATAAGACTTATAACTATCATTATAAAAACAATTATTTTGGTGGAAGAATGATTGTCGTAAAATCTTTATTGTATTTGTATATTTTTTTAATTAGCATCATAGTCCCAAAAATAAACTAAGGATTAGATTATGAAAAAGCTCGTTCATTTAACTGAAAGTCAGCTTATACAAGTAACCGGTGGGAGTGATTTAGGTATTGGATCAAAGCTTAAGCAGCTAATCACGATACAAGCGGTAGCCAAAAAACGTCCTAAACGTCACTAATAAATATCAGATGCGACTGAGATATGGTGAGTATGAAAGCATATCTCATATACGCTTTTTCAATTTCATTATTTAGCTCTGTTCTAACCAGATACACACCGCAGCCTGTTTCGATAAGAACCTCTGATACGTAAATATCTATTTTTTGATCTACTATCGAACTGTATTGTACAGTGGTAGCTGCTTCCATTGAATTATTTCTATAATAGGTGTGAGGTTAGCATATGTATATTAGAGCGTGGTGTTGTCAAATTAGATAGCAAAGTTGTAACAGGTTGCGAAAATAAAGGATAAAGGATAAAAAAACAGAGTTTACTACAATATATTTAGAAGAAAAGTTTTATACGATAAAGAATAGTTGGGAAAAGATTGGTCGGTATGGCAGGATTTGAACCTGCGACCCCTGACACCCCATGACAGTGCGCTACCAAGCTGCGCCACATACCGACTTGCGTTTTACTATACTTATAAAAATTTAAAAGGCAATAAGTAACTGGTTTGTTTGAACATTAATTGAGCGTAAAATGAGTAATTGCCCATGAAGTAGGCAATTACTCATGTTGGTTTTACTTTTTCCAAATACCCTGAGGTAAGGTTTTTTTCATTTCTGGATGATTGTCTGGATTAAAAACAGGGGTTACTCCGGATTTTAACTGGCTGCAATAGTCTTTATATAACCAAATCACAAATCCAGAGAGCATAAATAACGCTGCAACGTTCACGATAGCCATCATACCCATTGAGATGTCAGCCATTGTCCAAATTAAGCCAAGTTCACCTACCGCACCAAACATTACCATACCTAAAACACAGGCTCTGAAAATCAACA
Source organism: Pseudoalteromonas sp. MSK9-3 (assembly GCF_003590335.1). GTDB lineage: Bacteria > Pseudomonadota > Gammaproteobacteria > Enterobacterales > Alteromonadaceae > Pseudoalteromonas. The sequence continues at coordinate 114,269 of NZ_MIET01000025.1, forward strand.
TACTGTGCTTATATTTGGTGTTTAAAAACATTAAGTTGGTTTCAGCGTAAGAATAGTTAGCAACAATTGAAGTAAACGCAAAGAACAAAATCGCGATAGCAATAAAAATTGCGCCCCATTCACCCACATGTTGCACCAAAGCTGCTTGAGTCAAAGCAATCCCAGTTACTCCTGAGTTTGGAACTAGCTGGTTTGACAGTAAAATAAGGGCTGCGGTAGCTGAACAGATAATAATGGTATCAACAAACACTCCAAGCATTTGTACATAACCTTGAGAGGCAGGGTGGTTTGGATTTGGTGAGGCGGTTGCGGCTGCATTGGCTGCACTACCCATACCAGCTTCATTTGAGAATAGCCCACGTTTGATCCCCTGGATCATGGCTTGCATCACTGCATAACCAATGGCACCAGCACCGGCTTGTTCAAACCCAAGTGCACTATATATGATCTGCTTAAATACAGCAGGTAATAAGTCATAGTTAATAAAGCAAACATAAAGTGCAACAAGTAAGTAAGCCAACGCCATTAATGGCACAACAAGTTCGGCGAAACGCGAGATAGTTTTTAAGCCACCGAAAATGATAAAGGCAGAGCCAATAACTAACAGTACACCAACTATATGCTTAGGTATGTCGAATGCGACTTCAAATGCTGCGGCAATTGAATTTGCTTGTACCGCATTAAAGACTAAACCAAAAGCTAAGATTAAACACAAAGAGAAAAGAATGCCCATCCATCGTTTGCCTAAACCATATTCCATATAATAAGCAGGGCCACCTCGAAAGTTACCATCGTTGTCTTTTGTTTTATATAGTTGTGCGAGTGTGCTTTCTGCAAAGCTGGTGGCCATACCGATTAATGCTATTAGCCACATCCAGAAAATGGCACCCGCGCCACCTAGATAGAGCGCTACAGCGACACCCGCCATATTACCTGTACCCACGCGAGCGGCTAATGAGGTACAAAACGCCTGAAAAGAGGAAATTCCTTCACCAGCTCCCGTACGGCTATTCGCCATGACTTTAACCATATAAGGAAATTGACGAAACTGGATAAAACCCAAACGAAAGGTAAAGAACAAACCTGCTGCTATTAATAGGTATATAAGTACATGACCCCAAAGCAACCCACTAACAAAGTTTAATACATCAGCCATAAAACAAAGCCTACTTTTATATGAACGAATAAATCAGGGGGCGTAATCTAGCACATTCTTCAGTTAAAGTCGTATCAAGCGAGGTCAAACCTCAAGTTATACACAGGTTTTTGTGGGTAACTTGTGAGTTTTTGGTGTGTATATCTGTATGTTTCTAAAGTTGAAAAATAATGATGATTTTCATTAAAAAAGGCTTGATCAAAAAAAGGATCGCCCTATAATGCGACCCCACTGACACGGAGCGCTACGCTAACTTTGCAAAGCAAAACGAGTCAGCGTCAAGTAAAACTTAGTTTGGCTTTTCACTTAAGAAAACGTTTTAAATTAAGTGTTGACAAAAAAATAGGAAAGCGTAACATGCGCAGCCCTATCGAGATAAAGCAAAGCGCTTAATCATCGCCCTGTTTTAAACAGGAACTGTTCTTTAAAAATATGAAGCAATCATCTGTGTGGGCACTCGTACAGATTGAGTTCTAACAGCGAACCTTCTTTCTTAGATTGAAGTGACGCAAAAAAATTAGAGTCTCAATTGATTTTCTCTTAGGAGAAACTGAGTGACCAACAGCAATAAATTTATTTATTGCAGCACAGTCAATTCGATTTCGAAAGAAATCAAAATCAGAATTCAATGAGCACGAAACTTCGGTTTCAACAAAACTTTTAATTGAAGAGTTTGATCATGGCTCAGATTGAACGCTGGCGGCAGGCCTAACACATGCAAGTCGAGCGGTAACAGAGATAGCTTGCTATCTGCTGACGAGCGGCGGACGGGTGAGTAATGCTTGGGAATATGCCTTTTGGTGGGGGACAACAGTTGGAAACGACTGCTAATACCG
>NZ_MIET01000026.1 GCF_003590335.1 Pseudoalteromonas sp. MSK9-3
ATTACTCACCCGTCCGCCGCTCGTCAGCAGATAGCAAGCTATCTCTGTTACCGCTCGACTTGCATGTGTTAGGCCTGCCGCCAGCGTTCAATCTGAGCCATGATCAAACTCTTCAATTAAAAGTTTTGTTGAAACCCTTTACTAGAAAGTGCTTCGTGCTCATTGAATTCTGATTTTGATTTCTTTCGAAATCGAATTGACTGTGCTGAAACAAGTAAACTTGTTTCCGTTGGTCACTCAGTTCAATTGAGACTCTAATTTTTTTGCGTCACTTCAATCTAAGAAAGAAGGTTCGCTGTTAGAACTCAATCTGTACGAGTGCCCACACAGATGATTGCTTCATATTTTTAAAGAACGTTGCGATGATTAAGCGCTTTGCTTTATCTCGCTAGGGCTGCGCATGTTACGCTTTCCTATTTTTTTGTCAACACTTAATTTCAAACGTTTTCTTACAGTGAAAAGCTAAACTAAGTTTTACTTGACGCTGACTTCGTTTTGCTTTGCTAAGTTAGCGTAGCGCTCCGTGTCAGTGGGGTCGCATTATAGGGAGTTCCTTTTTTTGATCAAGCCTTTTTTAATGAAAATCTTCATTAATTTTCAAGTTTAGAAACATACAGATATACGCACCAAAAACTCACAAGTTACCCACAAAAACCTGTGGGTAACTTGCAAAACTGGCGGGCTCTAAATATCGAAAGCAGGGTTGCAGTGCTTACACGACATCACTGAAGTACCATAAAGCTTAGGCTTATAAAAACACTCGCCAGTGCATGCACCTCTAGAAGTTACCATTTTACTAACGTACAAAAACATGTGTTGTCTGATTTCCAACCAAACTTGTTATATTTGTATCTTTATACATTCCACCAATATAAGCATAAATGTTTTGGTAGTTATACATTGTATAATCTGTCCCAGTGGTGGTGCAGCCGCTCGCTTCATGCCAATACAATTTTAAGCGATGCTCTCCTGACTGATTTGGTGCTTCTCCAAGCGTATCTTGCAAAGGCATGCAATTCGCAGTATTCAGCACTGCAATATCTGCGATTGCATAGCCCCCAGTTGAAGGCGATATTACCATAAGCTCTTGCTGAACATTTTTATACTTAACCCACTGTGCATCTGATAAATGATAATTATCATCGAAACTAGTAATGTTATTAACTTCGACAAAGTAATTGCTAATGTCCGGATACCCACTATAGTTCACTGTTGTGACGTATCGAATACCCATTAACGTCCAGCCTCCGCCTTTCGTGTCCATATCACAATAGGTTGTAAACTCCGGCATATTACCTAAGCCATCTACATCGAGCTTATAGAAACCAGATGCCGCACTCACATCGTTAGCTTGAACTTCCTTACAACTGATTGGCGCAGGCTCTGGATAAACATTTTTGTTTGCCCTAATTGAAACTGTATCATTACCTCGCTTAGTGACGCTCTGGGCAAATAGATGACCTTCAACATCAAGTACATTCACTACTTCACTAATGTGAGTGGTTTCCGTATCTTTTGATTGTTCTTCTTCTAAAAATAATTCATGTGTATTAAATTTTGCTGCATTATGGTCAGCATGGATTTGATCTATTTTATATTTAACACCAGAGTCTAACTCGCCCTCTTTATTCGGTGCATATACCGCTAAGTAAGAAAGGGTCTGAGGTAATTGAGTGTTAGCCTCACCTTTAAGCTCTTGATATTGAATTTGAGCATCAAAGTCTAGCTGGGTCACATTACTCACTCTGCTAACATATGGGAACACATCATTTTCTGATTGAGCACTTAAAAACAAGTATGGTGCTTGTGGCAATTTTTGTGTGAATGCAATTGTTTTCGACGCAGTTCCTAATTCAACACTCCCGACCTCCCAAATTGAACCATCGAGTAATTCATGGCGTCCTTTAGATAGTGTAAGGCTTGACGCCGTTTCATTCGCATGAACCCCATCTAAATATTCCCACTCACTAAAACGGATAGTAACGGTACCATCCAAGTTGTCTTTAACTGATACCACCCCAGGATCGGTATCATTACGACTAGCAACACCCGTTAGAACTACCTGTGAATCCAACTGGCTTTTAATAACGCCTTGTTCATTAATAATGTGCTCTTGCACTTCAAATGCATGCAATGACAATGAACTAAGAATGGCTAAGTTTAGTAAGGTTGTTTTAAACATTTTCGTATTATCCTTATAAAAATATAATATGCAATTCAGCAACTTAAAATATAAAGCAAACTAATATGCAGTTTAAATCAACAATTATAAAAAATATAGCCTTGCTGCCATAATATAAGCGCTCACCCCCTATTAAAACACCATGTAAATTCCGTTCCCCCCCTCAAAAAGAATGGAATCTTGATAAAAATATGAGAAAAGTCGTAACTCAAAAAAGGTAAAAGCTAGAATACTGAGTTTACAAAAGCTCGAATAGAGAGAGTTGATACAATCACTGAATAATTCCATTTGTTCAGGGCAACACGATAAGAGATATAAAGCTGATTCTGGATGGGGGAAATAGCGTGAAATTAGGTTTGATTCAAAAAGGAAATATTTACTAAAGAAGTATTTTAATGACTAGACTTGTAACTAGAATGGTGCCCGGGGCCGGACTTGAACCGGCACGTCCTTACGAACGAGGGATTTTAAATCCCTTGTGTCTACCAATTCCACCACCCGGGCATCGGGTTTGCTTTCGCATGTGGAGTATTACTAATAATGGAGGCGGAACCCGGAGTTGAACCGAGGTAGACGGATTTGCAATCCGCTGCATAGCCACTCTGCCATTCCGCCATATTTGTTAAAGTTTGGAGCGAGTAACGAGGCTCGAACTCGTGACCTCGACCTTGGCAAGGTCGCGCTCTACCAGCTGAGCTACACTCGCATAAAATGCGTATTTAACTTAAAAGTTAAATGATATCTTCGCAAACTTTAAACTTTCAATCCCTAATTTGATTGGAGCGAGTAACGAGGCTCGAACTCGTGACCTCGACCTTGGCAAGGTCGCGCTCTACCAACTGAGCTATACTCGCAATCAAATGGTGCCCGGGGCCGGACTTGAACCGGCACGTCCTTACGAACGAGGGATTTTAAATCCCTTGTGTCTACCAATTCCACCACCCGGGCATCGGGCTGCTTAAGCATTTAGATTGGAGCGAGTAACGAGGCTCGAACTCGTGACCTCGACCTTGGCAAGGTCGCGCTCTACCAACTGAGCTATACTCGCAATCTAAAACTAGTGTTTTAACACTAATCAGAATGAGAACTCTCAATCTAAAATGGTGCCCGGGGCCGGACTTGAACCGGCACGTCCTTACGAACGAGGGATTTTAAATCCCTTGTGTCTACCAATTCCACCACCCGGGCATCGGGTTGCTTTCGCATGTGGAGTGTTGAGATGTGGAGGCGGAACCCGGAGTTGAACCGAGGTAGACGGATTTGCAATCCGCTGCATAGCCACTCTGCCATTCCGCCAAACATAATCAAAATTGGAGCGAGTAACGAGGCTCGAACTCGTGACCTCGACCTTGGCAAGGTCGCGCTCTACCAACTGAGCTATACTCGCTTTTTGATTTAAAGGACTCACTGCCCTCTCAACACGGACGCATTCTACAGAAGTTATGATATGCGTCAATAAAAAAAATGAATGTTTTTAATCGTTTGCTTATTTTTTATCTAAAGCGCTCTAATTATAAACATTTTACCTAAGATTTAGTCAATTCTGACTTTGCTGCATATAGATAAGAAAGCATTGAAGTCACTGTTAATAGTGTTGCAATCGCCAATAGTGCATAACTTAATGTGATCATCCATGGCGCATACTGCCAAATTAGCCCCATGATGGCTAACATTTGAGCTGCCGTTTTTATCTTACCCATATTTGATACCGCAACATTGCTTCTTTTACCTTGTTCAGCCATCCATTCCCTTAATGCTGATATCACAATTTCCCTACTAATAATAATAACCGTTGCGATGGTCACAAATACGTTTTGATAGTATGTAGCCAACATAACTAAAGCGACACTTACCATAACTTTATCGGCAACAGGATCTAAGAACGCGCCAAATGGTGTTGATTGTTGAAGTTTGCGCGCTAAATACCCATCAAGAATATCTGTTACAGCCGCTAACCAAAATATAAAAGCGGCGGCAAAGAATGCCCATGAATAAGGTAAATAGAATAAAACTGCGAATACAGGGATTAATAACAACCTAAACGTTGTCAGTGTGTTTGGAATATTCCACATAACTACTTAGTGAGATCTTTTTTGTATGTTCGCATGAATGGTCAAGCTTTGTCATGCAAATGGTTAAATATCTTCTCAGCCGTTTGCGGGCTGATCCCAGGAACTTGCTTTAATTGATGGATGTTAGCAGCTTTCACCCCTTGCATACCACCTAGGTATTTAAGTAAAGCCTGTCTACGCTTTTGACCTACTCCTTCTATTTCTTCTAATAACGATTGTGTGCGCTGTTTTTGACGCTTATTTCTGTGCCCAGCAATGGCAAAACGGTGTGATTCATCTCTGATATGTTGAATAAGGTGCAACGCTGGCGAATCAGATGCAATATTTACGGTGCGCCTTCCTCCGTCAATCAGTAATGTTTCGAGCCCGGGCTTACGCCCTTCGCCCTTTGCCACACCAATTAACAACGGCATTTTATCTAGTGTCCAGCGCTCAAAAAATGCCTCAGCCCTTCCTAGCTGCCCTTTTCCTCCATCTATAAAAATGACATCGGGAACTTTTTCTTCGTCTTTTAATTTTCCGTAACGTTTATTTAAAGCGAAACTCATAGCCGCATAATCATCACCAGGCGTAATGCCTTCAACGTTAAAACGTCTATATTCTTTATTATTTGGTCCTTGTCCATCAAATACAACACACGATGCGACGGTGTTCTCTCCCATGGTGTGACTTATATCAAAACATTCCATTCTTTTTATGTCGCTCAGCTGTAATGCTTCTTTTAATAAAGCATACCGCTTATTGATAGAGTCTTGAGCACTTTGTTTCACTGCAATGCTATTTGCCGCATTCTTGTTTGCTAGAGCCAAGTACTGTGCGCGCTCACCTCGTAGCTGTGATTTCAGTTGCACCTTACGCTCAGCCACTTCCCCAAGAGCAGATGCTAAATCTTCTTGTTCTTGCAGAGCCATGGGTAAAATAACCTCTTTGGCTATGCGACTCGTGCCCCCACTACCCAAATAATATTGCCCAATAAACGCAGTTAAGATTTCATCTGCTTGCGAATCTTTAGGTACTTTAGGGAAATATGTCTTGGTGCCCAGTATTTTGTGGTCTCGGATCATAAGCATATGAACAGCACTTAAGCCATTTTGCTGCACAAAACCAATGACATCCATTTCTGCAAAGTTTCCGGCAACGGACTGCTGCTCTTGCATTTGCCTAAGCAATGCAATTTGGTCTCGTACTTTAGCCGCAAGCTCAAAATCGAGTGCCACACTGGCCTTTTCCATTCGCTCAACTAACTTTGCAATCACTTGTTGTGATTTACCACTTAAGAACTGTCGTACCATATCAACTTGCTCTGTATAGTCGTCATCAGAGACTTTACCCACGCAAGGTGCCGCACATCGTTTAAGCTGGTGTTGTAAACAAGGCCTGCTACGCGCTCTATAATAAGCGTCTTCACATTGGCGAACTGGAAATATCTTTTGCATTAACCGTAAACTTTCAGATACCGCGGCACTGCTTGGGAATGGCCCAAAATACTCCCCTTTATATTTACGGCTGCCTCGATGAAACGCCAAGCGAGGATGCTTATGGCCACTTAACAAAATATACGGATACGACTTATCATCGCGCAACAATATATTGTAGCGAGGTTGGTATTTCTTTATCAGGTTGTTTTCAAGCAGAAGCGCTTCGGTCTCAGTATTGGTCAATGTAACTTCAATACTATCGATATTACTTACTAATACTCGAGTTTTACTGTCTGGAATATTAACTCGAAAGTAACTAGAAACGCGTTTTTTGAGGCTTTTAGCTTTGCCGACATAAATAACCTGATGTTCGCTATCATACATGCGATATACACCAGGTTCTGTCGACAAAGTTTTTAAAAATGCTTTGTGATCAAATGACGTCATTTAAACAAAAAATCAATGGGTGGTATCAATGTCTATCATTTTATGTCTAATCGCCAAATGTGTCAGCTCAACATCACCGCCCACATTTAACTTTTCAAACATACGATAGCGATAACTGTTCACTGTTTTTGAACTTAAATTTAAACGTTCAGCTATATCCTGTGCTTTTTCGCCTTTGGTGATCATGAGCATGATTTGCAGTTCGCGCTCCGACAATGATTGAAAAGGGTTTTCATCATTACGGCCGCTGAACTGAGCTAGCGCAATCTGCTGTGCAATTTCGGGGGCAATGTATCTCTGCCCTGCGTTCACAGCACGAATTGCATTTATCATTTCATCAGGGCCAGCACCTTTGGTCAGATAGCCATGGGCACCAATCTGCATCACTTTACTGGGAAACGGATCTTCGCAGTGTACTGTTAAAACGATCACTTTAACATCAGGGCAGTAACGGCAAATCTTTTTTGTCGCTTCGAGCCCCCCAATACCAGGCATGTTCATATCCATTAAAACGATGTCTGGCTCACTTTGACGGCAATATGCCACAGCCTCTTCACCCGTTTTAGCTTCACCAACCACTTTAAAGCCACGTACGTCATCTAATATACGTTTGATACCTGTTCTTACAAGTTCATGATCATCAACTAAAAGTACGTTAATCAATGGCTGATCCTCTTAACTAATTCTTGGTAATTACACATTTAAAATGCAACTGCTTGAGAGTACCACAGAAATTTACAAACCATACTAAACAAAATTACATCTGAAGATAAAAATACTAAAAACAAATAAAAAAGACTGAGCTTTACCACTCAGTCCCGATTATTAGTATTCTTAAATTAAGGTTTATCTGAAAAACGATTAACCCAAAGAGCTATAACCCCATCACCCGTAACATTACAGGCTGTACCAAAACTGTCTTGTGCTAAGTACAACGCTATCATAAGTGCCACAGCTGCTTCATTGAAGCCTAACATCGAAGTCAATAAACCCAATGCTGACATCACGGCACCACCAGGTGCGCCAGGCGCTGCAATCATTACAATCCCCAACATTAAAATAAACGGCAACATTGATATTAATGGTGGCACACTCATTTCAGGCGATAATAACATCACCGCCATCGCACAAGTAACAATCGTAATTGTCGATCCCGATAGGTGAATAGTGGCACATAATGGTACAGAAAAGTTAGCCACCTCATCTTTTACGCCATTCGCTTTGCTTGCTTTAAGAGAAACAGGGATGGTAGCCGCACTCGACATCGTACCTATTGCTGTAAAATAAGCAGGCAACATATTTCTTAGCAATTCTAACGGACTGCGTTTTAGCAAAATACCACTTGCAATGTATAAAGCACTCAGCCAAACCCAGTGCATGACTAATGCAGCTAGAAGTACAATACCAAATGTACTCAGTGTATCAGCTACCGTCCCCGCCTTTGCCATTTCAGCGAATACACCGGCAATATAAAATGGCAAAGCCGGTATAATGACTTTCGCCAATAAAGCATCAATAATATCGCGCCCTTGATCTGTAACGTCTTTTAATGTGGGTAAATTCAATTGACTGATACCAATGCCGAATATAAAAGCCGTTGCTAAAGCGGTCATTACACCCATAAGAGGCGGTATTTCAATATCTATAAGACTTTCAATATTTGTTGCCTCAGCAGCTTGAAAAGTAATTGCCCCATCGAAGAATGGAATAAATGCATTTACAACTAATACCGCAAGAGTACCCGCAATCACCGTTGAGCCGTATGCGAAACCCACTGTTTTACTAAGTAAATGACCAGACCCTTTTGGTAGCCCTGCAATACCCGATGCGATGAAAAACAAAATGATCAGCGGGATAGTAAAACTAATCAACTGCCCAATAATGACTTTTGCTGTGTACAAAACCTCAACTAATACCATAGGAAGATAAAAGCCGGCTATGATCCCGCCAACAATACCTGCAATAAGCTTTAAAATTAACGACATAATACTTCTCAATCTAAAACGATGCGCTTTTCTACCATGTTTTTACCAAAAAATGTAAAAAAATCGGTGACCAACAAGAACCATCTGAACTTATTAAACTGCGCTTTAACGCGTACTAATTGTTAAGTAAATCGAAATACCTTTTAATGCACGTCAACTTATGTGTAAAACCTATATCAAAAATGATAAAAAATACTCTTTTCACATTTTCTTTGCTCATACCATTTGTGGGGCATAGTACAGAAACATCCAGTCCACTTCCTTACATTGAGCAATCCGCAAAAATTGATGGTGAACTCACGGAACCGGCATGGGAACGAGCCAAAAAAATAACCATAAATAACGTCACATGGCCGCACGAAAATAGTCCTAGTCCAGTCGAAACTACCGCCTATGTTTATGAAAATGGCAGATCTTTATTTATTGGCTTTGAGGCTACTGATCCTCACCCTTCAAAAATTCGCGCTTTTTTTAGAGACAGAGATCGCGCTTGGGATGACGACCTAGTAGGCATCAAAATAGATTCTTTTAATAATAATCGTTCTGCCTATCAATTCTTCATTAATCCCCTGGGAGTTCAGCAAGATTCGATTGAAAATGAATTAACCAAAAGCGAAAGCACATCGTGGGATGGAATATGGGACAGTGCCGGAAAAATTCACGACACCGGATATACCGTAGAGGTAGAAATCCCTTTGCGAGTCTTAAATTTCGACGATAATACAGACGTAAAAACCATGGCCATGGAGTTTTTACGATTCTACCCACGGAATGAACGTTTAAGACTATCGAGTATGCAACTTACTCATGCCAATAATTGCTGGATCTGCCAAATGCCTCTTTACTCTGGCTTTAAAAAAGCCAAGCAAGGCAATAATGTCGCAATAATCCCCTCTCTTGTGCTCAACAGGTCGGAAACCAGAGACATCGACGGCTCAGATATCAACGACTGGGAAAGTAACAATAACACCGAACCCGGTCTAGATGTTAAATGGGCCATTACACCAGATATGACCCTAAATGCCACACTTAACCCAGACTTCTCTCAGGTTGAAGCTGACACAGGACAATTAAGTGTAAACAACAGTTTTAGTCTATTCTTCCCGGAAAAACGTGCTTTTTTCTTGGATAATACTGACTACTTTTCTTCTTACACTAACCTTATTCACACCCGTAACGTTGCTGCACCAGACTACGGGATCAAATTTACCAGCAATAAACAAGGCCACACATTTGCAGCCTTTGTTGCTAACGATGAACATTTAAACGTAATGATCCCTGGCAACTTAGGCTCTCGAATTGTTACTTTAGAACAAAAAAGCGATAACGCTGCACTGCGATATCGATACGACTTTGGTAATACGCTCTCCATTGGGACAACGACAACGCTAAGGCAAAGCGATGATTATAGTAATCAACTTGTCAGTATAGATAGTAAATATCAGCCAACGTCACATGATACGTTAAAGCTTCAATTATTTGCTTCAGACACCGAATACTCGCAACCTTTTAGCGATGAGTTATGCGATGGAGAAAATGGGGATTGTAACTCTCAGCCTAAAACACCGTGCGAACAATTTAAAGACTGTGACTTCGATGAAAGTACATTACGAGTGCTTAATAGTGATGACACAACAGGTATTGGATACCTTATCAATTACGAACACAACCAAAAATATTGGCGCATGTTCGGAAGCTATCGAAATCACGGTGCAGGGTTAAGATCTGACTTAGGCTTTATGTCACAAGTGGACTATAACAAATTTGTTACCGGGCTTGAGTATCGATGGTATGGAACGAAAGATAGTTGGTGGAATAGAGCTAAGTGGTACACCGATTGGGATATAACCCACAATGAAGAAGGCGAATTACTAGAAAAAGAAGTGCAAACCAACTTTGCGGTGAATGGCCCGCTACAAAGCACATTTGATGTTGGAATTGAACATAGAAAGCGCACGGGCCTTCGACATGATCAGGCGCGCCTCAATATCAACGGCAATACAGATCGCTTTACCGAGAATAGAGTATGGACCTATATGGAATTCAAGCCTCTTTCTGGTGTATTTGCGAGTTTAAATTTGAGAACCGGCAACAAACTTGATTTAAGTAATAACCGATTAGGGAAGGAGTACTTTGCACGGCCTGTTATTAATGTCAATTTAGGTAAACATTTTGAGGTTCGTTTACGCCACACCTATGAGCAGCTTGAAGCACAAAGCTCAAACGTTTATACCGCGAATTTAACTGACATGCGGCTTACCTATCAATTTAACATTAATAGCTACTTAAGACTGGCCGTGATCCGTACCGACATAGATCGTAACCTCAGCAATTATATCGACCCTGATGTCAACGCCACCTATAAAGGGTTAAGTACTCAACTTTTATATAGTTATAAAATTAACCCTCAGACTGTATTTTTTGCCGGCTATTCAGACAATGGGTATCAAGATGATGATCTAGAAAAAATAATTAAAGACAATAAAACTTTCTTCGCAAAGTTTAGTTACGCATGGTTAATGTAGTAATAACAAACTAATTTTTTATTTCTTTTGGCTATAAGCAATTTTAATATATCTTATAGCCATTCTTTACTTCTTTTTTCACTAAAGCCAAGTAAAGTGTGACAATAAGCAAACTTAAGTATTTAAGGGAACACAATGTCTAAAATTTTCGCTGACAACAGTCAAACTATTGGTCAAACACCAGTCGTAAAACTTAACCGTGTCACAGGTGGTAACGTATACGCCAAGATCGAAGCACGTAACCCAAGCTTTAGTGTCAAATGCCGTATTGGTGCTTCAATGATTGGAGATGCAGAAAAATCAGGCCTACTCACTGAAGGTAAAGAAATCATTGAGCCAACATCAGGTAATACAGGTATTGCATTGGCATTTGTTGCAGCAGCACGCGGTTATAAATTAACTTTAACAATGCCCAACACAATGAGCTTAGAGCGTCGTAAATTACTTAAAGCACTCGGTGCAAACTTAGTCCTTACTGAAGGTGCTAAGGGTATGAAAGGCGCTATTGATAAAGCCAATGAAATTTTAGCAAGCGACCCTAGTAAGTATGTTTTACTACAACAATTCGAAAACCCAGCTAATCCTCAAATCCACTTTGAGACAACGGGCCCAGAAGTTTTTGAAACAATGGATGGTAAAGTAGACTTTTTCGTTGCTGGTGTAGGTACTGGTGGGACAATCTCTGGTACAACCCGTTACTTGAAAAAAGAAAAAGGATTAGATGTTAAAGCAATCGCTGTTGAGCCAGTAGACTCTCCAGTGATCACACAAACATTAGCGGGTGAAGAAGTTAAGCCAGGCCCTCATAAGATTCAAGGGATCGGTGCTGGATTCATTCCTGGCAACCTCGATTTAGAACTTATTGACGGCACAGAGCTTGTTTCAAATGAAGATGCGATCGCTATGGCGCACCAACTTATGAAACATGAAGGTATCTTAGTGGGTATTTCATCAGGCGCGGCTGTTGTTGCTGCAAAGCGCTTAGCTGAAAAACCAGAAAATGCAGATAAAAATATTGTTGTTATTTTACCAAGTGCAACAGAGCGTTATTTATCTAGCCCAATGTTTGCCGATGAGTTCTCTGAACAAGAGCTTGTACAGTAATTTCATTGTTTAATAAAAAACCGGCGTTTTGCCGGTTTTTTTATGTTTACTCATTTTACAGCTTACCTTGACTTAATAATGGAAAATAAACCAGTATTTCCTACACTTCCCTAAGAGAGTAACCAATTAAACTCTAGTAGGTAGTGATTAATGCGTTGGCTTATATTTGTGTGTTCTGTGTTCATGTCTTTTCAGCTTCAAGCTGCAATCAATGTCGGTTATTTTAAAAATTCGACCTACCAGCTTGTTCAAGGAGAAAAGTACCAAACAGGCTATTTATACAATGCCGCAGGTCCAAAAGGCCAACTTCACGTGGTCACGCTGGATTGGCCTCCATATATTGGTAATTCACTGTGCAACAAAGGTTGGGTATTTCAATTTGCCGTCTCATTATTAGCTGAGCAAGGGTACAGTGTTTTTATTGAATTTTTACCCTGGGCCCGCGCGGTCAGAGCTACAGAACTAGGTAAAGCAGATATACTAATGCCCGAGTATTATATTGAAGACTCTGCCCCCTCAGACTACGTAAAAGATAAAACTCGACGTGAAGTGCTCGCACTCTCCAATGCATTCTCTGGTGGAGAAATTGCTTTTTTAAAACGTAAAGGAGAAGCCGATCGTTATAATGGCAACTTAAACTCCCTCAAAGGTGAAAAGATTGGTGTAGTAAGAGGCTATCAAAATACCCCAAAATTTGATGCTATGATGGACAATAACGAGTTTGCGATTGTTGAAGCAGTTGATGACCTACAATTAGTTAAGTTACTGGTGGGAGGGCGTGTTAACTTAATTATCGGCGATCCTAAAGTGCTGCGCTTTACGGTTAATTACTCTGACCTATCAAAACCAGAAAAAGTAACTTTATTAAGAAATATTGAAAATGAGTCTTTGCCAATAAAGTACAATCACCTGTACTTTGCACTAAGTAAAAATAAACCCAAATGGCGCAATGTGTTATCGGATATCAACCGAGCTTTATATATGTTTGAAAACAGCGAAGAAACAAATCGTATCATCGAAATGGGAAGCTCTGAGTGTTACTAAAGTTAACACCCAGAATAACAGCAGCTAAGGCGCTTCATTGCCCGCTTTTATACGTGCTTGTCGTTCTTGCTCTTCGGCCATAGCAGCGCTAATTTCATCTAACACCGCACTAACATCTGCACTTTGCAATTCTTCCTCAAATATTCCTGTTAATACAGAGTGTGGCGTTAAGTTACCTTCTTCAAACAGTGCCCACATTTCTTTTGCATAATTTGTATGGCGTAATGCTGGAGCGTATTCACCGTAATACCGGCGCATATTATTCACATCTCGCTCAAACATTGCTTGTGCACTGTTGTTTGCAGCGGCATTAACTGCTTGAGGCAAGTCAATGATCACTGGACCATTACCATCAACTAATACATTAAACTCAGATAAGTCACCATGTATTAACCCAGCACATAACATAAGACGAATATAATGCATCATTAATGTATATTGTCTGATTGCTTCTTCTTCAGACATACTGACTGCGCCAAGTTGAGGAGCGACATTACCCTCGTCATCTGATACCAGTTCCATCAGCAAGACACCATCAACGCAACAATAACTTGCTGGCACTCTCACACCAGCAGCAGCAAGTCGAGATAGCGCATCAACCTCGGCGTTTTGCCACACTTCTTCCTCAAGTTGACGACCATAGTTAGAACGCTTGCTCATCGCTCGAGCTTGACGACCTCCGCGTACTTTTCGCCCTTCCTGATATTGAGCTGCCTTTTTAAAGCTGCGTTTCATCGCATCTTTATACACTTTCGCACAGCGAATGTGTTGACCACATCTTACAACAAAAACATCTGCTTCTTTGCCACTCATTAACCGACTAAGTACTGCATCAATTAAGCCATCATCAACCAATGGCTGTAAACGTTTAGGTATTTTCACGGGGTCCCTGTTAGGTTAGTAAACATCACTCATGATGCTCTATGATTATATATGTGTTGAGGTGAAAACTCAGAACAATAGTGTTCTGATTTGCGTACCCACACTAGATTGTTTCATCGTAACATTACTTGATTGCGAAAGGATAGACCTTCCCCTTGGTTCGAGAAAAATCTCAACGTTCTACTAAAAATATTGTTTTACTTTAGACTTAAATGCAACACATAAAAAGGGGCCAGTTGGCCCCTTTTTATGTGTAAATGCCAAAGTTTATAAATTACTTTGTACTTTTTTAAATAACTGCTGAATACGTTCATGAGGCTCAGAGGTCGCTAAGCTCACAACAACGATAGCAACCGACGACACGATAAACCCAGGTACTATTTCGTAAATATGACTACTTAAACTTTGCCCAGCAATCTCAATCGGTGCATAAATCCATACTAATACCGTTACAGCACCCGATACCATACCAGCCAACGCACCCGCAAAATTCATACGTTGCCAAAATAAGCTCAGCAATACCAATGGTCCAAATGCAGCGCCAAAGCCAGCCCATGCATTGCTCACTAAATCTAGAATAGAGCTATTTCTATCATGCGCTAAATAAATCGCCAAAATAGCAACAGCTGCAACACTAATGCGTCCTATCAAAACCAGCTCTTTATCCGTCGCATTTCGGTTAATGAAAATTTTGTAGAAATCTTCCGTTAAAGAGCTTGAACTCACTAATAATTGTGATGAAATCGTGCTCATGATAGCGGCCAATATTGCTGCTAATAAGAACCCTGCAATAAGTGGGTGAAATAGCAACTCAGACAAAACTAAAAAAATTGTTTCAGGGTCTTTTACAACAATGCCATTTTCATGTGTATAAGCCGCACCAAATACACCAGTTGCAACAGCACCGAGTGCTGCAATTATCATCCAGCTCATACCTATACGGCGTGCTGTCGGCATATCCTTTACGCTTCTAACAGACATAAAACGTACGATGATATGTGGTTGACCAAAATATCCCAGCCCCCAAGACATCGCAGAAATAATCCCAATTGCACCACCCGCACCAATCCAAGTAAGCATTTGTGGATTAACCGCATTGAGTGTCGATGACAAAGGATTGTCTAAGAGTGAATAAGTGACTGCTGGCACTAATATTAGCGCAATGAACATAATACAGCCTTGCACAAAGTCGGTTAAGCTTACCGCTAAAAATCCACCAAACAATGTATAAAGCACAACTACACCCGTTGTAATGTATAGCCCTGACTCATAACTCATACCAAATGAGTTTTCAAATAGCTTACCACCAGCTACCACGCCTGAAGAGGTATAAAGTGTGAAGAAAACGATGATAACCAAGGCTGATACAATGCGTAATGCATTACCTTTGTCTTCAAAGCGGTTAGCAAAGTAATCAGGAATGGTGATCGCATCATTCGCTAATTCAGTGTAAACACGTAATCTCGGTGCCACTAATAAGTAGTTTAACCATGCTCCAATCACTAAACCGATCGCTATCCAAGTACTGCTAAACCCAGTGACAAACATGGCCCCAGGTAAACCCATTAAGATCCACCCACTCATGTCAGATGCACCAGCTGATAAAGCAGCAACACTCGGTGACAGACTACGCCCACCTAGCATATAACCTGATACATCACTGGTTGATTTACGATAGGCGTACAACCCAATGCCCAACATAACCACAAAATATAGTACTAACGAAATAATCGTACCTAATTCCAAAGCTATCTCCTTCATTATGAGCATTCTTGTCAATGAAAATTATCCAACAACCGCCTTTCTGATTGTCATTAAATAGAATGCTTTATTAGTTTTGCGTGACTATAACACGTCTCTTTCAACTACCCCAGTACAGCGAGTTTACCAAGTAAATATGCGTGATAAAGCATCGTTTTAACAGCTAAATCCATACCAAAAGATGAAACAATCAGAAAAAAATAATGAATTACTACTCAACATAACTTATATTGACTTTAAAGTTGTATTAAATGAGAACAGTTGTAGATGTATTTTTATGCGGCGCGCCAACCTATTTTAGACATCAATAAAGAATTAGTAGGCTATGAGTTACTTTTTCGCGATGGTGTTGATAATGTTTTTCCTAATATTGACGGTGACGAAGCGACTTCTCGTTTAATTGAAGGCAGTCAGTTTAACTTTGGCTTAGATGATTTGACTGACAACAAACCCGCTTATATTAATTTCACCCTTGAAACGATACTCAAAGGCTACCCAACTATGCTCAGTCGCGAGCAAGTGGTGATAGAAATTTTGGAAACCGTTCAACCCGGCAAGCGGCTTCTTGCAGCAGTGCAAGACTTAAAAGACAAAGGCTACACCATTGCCCTAGATGACTATCAACATCAAAAAGTATGGCGTCATTTCTATCCATTTGTCGACCAAATCAAAGTCGACTTTCTAACCACATCTCATGAACAAATCGTCGAAATTATTGATGCTACCAAATCATTTAGCAATATAAAGCTGGTCGCAGAAAAAGTAGAAACCTACGAGCAATATCAACAAGCTATTGAGTGGGGCTTTAGCTTATTTCAAGGGTTCTTTTTTGCCAAACCCGAAATGGTACAAAGCAAAGCCCTGCCCCCGTCAGAAATGGCGCTCGCTGAGCTTCTATATGAAACCTCCAGCGTTGATGTCGACTTACAAAGAATTACCGGCGTATTTGAACGCGATGTTAACCTATCATACAAGTTATTACGGTACTCCAACTCTGCAGCATTTAAACGCAGAGCCGAGATAAGCACCATTAAGCAAGCACTCGTTGTCCTTGGTAATGCTGAATTAAAGAAATTTCTATCTTTGCTTTTTGCGGCTCAAGTCTCAGCAGAAAAACCTATGGAATTAATAAAGCTGTCGTTAACGCGGGCACGCTTTTGCGAGCTACTCGCGACACAAAAACATGATAAACATCACATCGGCACCGCTTTCTTAACTGGCATGATGTCGTTAATGGATGCCATACTTGATGAAACGATGGACAGTGTGATGAATAAGCTCCCATTGGTCATTGAGATCAAAGATGCATTGCTCGACGCCAAGGGGACTTTAGCTGACTATTTATCTATCGCGACCGAATATGAACAAGCTCAGTGGGATAAAGCACAAGTAAACTGTAATAAAATTAACTTAGACCCCGCTTGTCTGCCCGAAATTTACAATGATGCCGTTAGTTGGAGCAATGAACAAATGCAGGTGATTGAGCGATAGACGTTACACTATTCGACTCAGCCCCTATAAATCGAATTAATATTTGACTTACATCAAAGGTAAGTCAAAACCTCTCACAGTGCGACAATCTGTCACACTGCAAGCAACACACAAATCTATAAAATCCATCATAAATTAATGACTTGAGACATTATG
Source organism: Pseudoalteromonas sp. MSK9-3 (assembly GCF_003590335.1). Classification (GTDB taxonomy): domain Bacteria; phylum Pseudomonadota; class Gammaproteobacteria; order Enterobacterales; family Alteromonadaceae; genus Pseudoalteromonas. The sequence goes on from NZ_MIET01000026.1 coordinate 17,068, forward strand.
ATGGAAAAAACAATTCTGAGCATAGCATTACTCACGGCAATAAGTACTCACGCTGAAAACTCTGACCTCGAACGTATCGTCGTCGTTGCTCCTATGCACTCCCCCCTTGATATAAAAACAGATCCTAAATTACCGCGCCAACCTCTCCCTGCACAAGACGGCGCTGACTTACTGTCTAGTATTAGCGGTTTCTCTTTAATAAAAAAAGGGGCCGCAAGCAGTGATCCTGTGTTTCGAGGTATGGCGGGTTCTCGACTAAATATCATAACCGATGGTGGTCTTACACTTGGCGGGTGTGGTAATCGAATGGATCCGCCCACGGCGTACATTACTCCGCAATCTTATGATTCGCTGACTGTCATAAAAGGACCACAAACCGTATTGTATGGTTCAGGTAATAGCGCCGCAACCGTGGTCTTTGAGCGTATCAACGAACGCTTAGAGCAAAGCGGTGTTTCTGGTTTCGCCAACGCAGTCATAGCCAGTGCAGAACGTCGAAGCCTTAATACAGACGTAAAAGCAGGTACTCAAGATTATTATATGAGATTAGCAGGCAGCTACAGCCGTGCTGATGATTTTTCTGATGGCGATAACACGCCTATTCATTCCAAATACAAACGCTGGAATGCCGACGCTGAATTTGCCTATACTCCTGCAGATGACAAAATAATAAGCCTCAGTTTCGGGCAAAGTGATGGTGAAGTCGCATATGCTGACCGCATGATGGATGGTAGCCTATTTGATAGAACGCACTCAGCGATAAAAACTGATTGGGCAATAGACCATGCCCTCATTAACAATGTTGAAGCGCAATGGTACTACAACAATGTTGATCATGTGATGGATAACTATAGCTTGCGTCCGTTTACCGCAACCATGATGATGAAAACTCCAACCGCATCTAACCCAGATCGCCGTACGCAGGGTGGTAAAATCGTATTTGATGCGTACTTTGATGACGCAAACTCAGTGATATTTGGTATTGACCACCAGCAAGACCGCCATCGAAACCGAATTAGTCGAAACCAACCCATCACGCCTTATGAAACACTTACGCGCATCACTGATGGAGAGTTTAAAAAAACCGGCCTGTTCACTGAATATGAATACAAGCTCAATGCCAAACAGCAGCTTATTTCTGGCCTTAGGCTCGATCGCTGGCAGGCAACAGATAAGCGCCAAAATATTTCGGTGATGATGAAAACAATGCCTAACCCTACCGCATCTTTAACCCGTAAAGACACTTTATGGAGTGGCTTTGCACGATTACAGCAACAAAATAACAACAGCAGCTACTTTGTTGGCCTGGGTCACACTGAGCGGTTTCCTGATTATTGGGAGTTACTGGGCGGTGGGCGTCAAAGCCCTAATAGCCTCAGTGCGTTCAATACCAACATTGAAAAAACGAACCAAATCGATGTGGGGATGTTACATAAAGCAAAGCGGTGGCAAGGGTCTGTTTCATTCTTCTACAGCCATATTGCTGACTATATTTTAACTGATAATTTATATGGTAATGCAGCGATGACAAAAAAAGTCACGCGTAATGTCGATGCCCAAACTTATGGCTTTGAAGCTGATATCAGTTATGACCTAACCAAAAATTGGGTCACAGGTGCGAGTATAAATTATGTCCGCGCGAGTAATTTATCGGATAATAGCCCGCTTGCTCAGCAACCTCCCCTACAGGCTCGATTTACACTCGATTATCAACGCACAAACTGGCATATGGGTCTGCTTTGGCGTTTAGTCGCAGCTCAACATCGCATTGCAGTCGGCCAAGGCAATATTGCCGGCCAAGACATAACTGATTCAACGGGCTTTGGGACATTGGCGCTTAACGCCAGTTACAGTCAAACAGAGTCACTTGATTGGAGTGTCGGTATCGACAATTTACTTGATAAGACCTACAGTGAGCACCTGAGCAAATCAGGCAGTGCTGTCAGTGGTTACCCTCAAATAGGTAAAATCAACGAAGCAGGCTTAACCTTTTGGCTCAACGCTAACTGGCGGTTTTAATCACTCATAACGTTTCAGGGTATATGGTTTTGCTTTATTAAAGCGCCTACCCTGATACACTAATACAACAACACAGCATATTATTAAACGGTATCAATGCACGACCAGCAAGCACTACTTAAAGCCATAAATACAAAAATGCCCTTTGGAAAATACGCAGGAACGCCTTTGCTACTGTTACCAGAACCCTATGTGGTATGGTTTAAACAAAAGGGTTTTCCAAGCGGGGCCTTAGGAGAGCAGTTGGCTATGATCTACGAAGTCAAACTGAATGGGCTTGAACAGGTACTTATGCCATTGCTTAAGCCGCATACCCGTTAGTGCTACTATCTCAAAAATTATTAGCGCCGAATTTAAAAAGTGGTCTCACTTAATTTTATCACCAGCTTCTTTTAATTGTGTGCTCTGTGGTGTTACCTTAGCCCCTTTATTTACCCATTTACTCGGTAACAAAGCCTTAAACCCTAAACGTATTGGTTTAACATAAATGGCTAGTAAGGAATCATGCCCCGCATCATACTTTCCCACTCCAATAGTAATATCAGGCGCTTGTGACGCACGTATTAATGAACCAAATAACCGATCCCAAATGGCCAGTGCCGAGCCTAAATTAGTATCGAAATGCAGTGGATTATCACTATGGTGAATTTGATGCTGGGCAGGACTGATAAACCAACGTTCTAATCTATCACCCCATGTAAAACGAATATGAGAATGCCTGAGATTAGCGCCAAAAATATTAAATATAAATACAAACGCATTTGCGCCGAGTATGTCGTACATACTCAACCCTGTGCCAAATAGGTGGTAGCCAAATCCCACCACAATGCCTTGCGTCAATGCCATTCGACACGCGTAAAAATAACTTTCTATCGGATGTGAGCGATAAATTGTAAAGGGAGTCAGTACTTTCGCCGAATGATGCACTTTATGTATTTCCCATAAGCAAGGCACCTTGTGCAAAGCTAAGTGCAATAGAAAACGCGTTAAGTCATCGATAATAAACAACATTAGAGTAAAGACTGCAATCACGGCAGTATCAGACCATGGCAAATGCAGTGGCGCACCAAATATAAACTCCAGCGTATCAGTAATAAAAATGGCGACCGGTACCATCGTTAACACAATGGGTGCAAACGTCAGTGCTTTAATTAAGGTATTGGTAATAAGTAAGGTGTAATCTAACCGCGCACTTTGGCAAAGCCACACTTGTTTGGGGAATAAAAATTTGAAAAAGCCTCGACCAGAACGAGCCGTGGTACTAGCAAAATACACTGGCAGTGCCAAAATAATCGCACTTAGTAAGTAAGGAATATAAATACGCTTATTTGCATCAAACAAATACGTTGGTAATGCAGCTAGACTTTGCCACAACTGCTCTAGCATTATCCTCTCCTCTCTAGCGACCTAGAAAAAAGGGCCAACTGAGTTGACCCTAGTTTATAACTTAGTATCAATCGTTAAAATTGATATTTAAACCCTGCCGATATCTGTCTTGGTTTACTAGGGCGAGCACCATATGGGCGGCGACTCACGATTTCAGTATCATCCAATACGTTATCGACTTTAACATAAATGCGACCATAGTTGTTTATGTCATAGCTCGCCGATAAATCAACGGTAATATTAGATGGAGTTTGTGCATCTGACAGTACAATACGTTCATTAGCTCTATCATCTGGTAAATTTTCAGCTACTTCTTCCATGTTACCCACATACTTAACCGCAGCAGTTATACGCCAATCAGCACTTGAAAGCCCAATCGTGAAAGACGCTTGATGGGTTGGTAAGTATGGCAATGGATCGCCTTTTTGTACCGAGCCCCACTGAGGAAAGACAGAGTCAAAATCTGACTTAAATTCACTTTCTGTGTACGTATACACAAAACTATATGGAATTTCTAAGTGAAGATTAAGTGGGTAAGACTGTGACAACTGGGCTTCAAGCCCATATACATCGACCTCACCACCACTGAATGTTTCTTCTCCGCATATTCCTGCGTTCGATTGCCCACAGGTTTCAGTCAGGTTTTTATAGTCATTGAAAAAAGTCACTAACTCTAGTTGAGTGACACCATCATTGAAGCGCCCACCAAACTCGTAATTAATACTTGTCTCAAGCTCTTCAGTGGCGCTACGCGCTGGTGCTGATGGTACAAACCCTTTATGCACACCAAACAATAACCCAGACTCTTCCGACAATTTATAGAAGCCACTGACACTTGGTAACCAAATACGCGTGGTTTTATCTTGAAAATTATTGGCATTTCGGTTGTCGTGATGGTGCATATCCATTAGCTCACCACGCACACCCACGCCCAAAGTTAACGCATCAACCGTGATTTGATCTTCAACATACACTGACCATGCTTTTGTCGACTCAACATTCTGAGTTTGAGGACGAACACCAAACCCCGTGTCTGTGGCCATCCCAGCTACCATGCTGTACGTTTCTTCAAAATGCTTACGCTCAATTTCATCTTCATGATAACGTAAACCTGCTGAAAGCGTATGTTCAAACCCTAACAAGTCAAAGTCAAAGCGACCATCAATTTGTAACCCTTGAGAATAATACTCACGATCATTAGTTCCCATATTTAGGTAGTAAGTCGTGTCTCCAGGTGAGGTTGAATTTTGCTGCCCTGAAATAACGCGATACTGTGAGTCGTAACGTTCAGCATCAGACAATATTGTTGATAAATCTTCGTCAACTTTATTTAATTGCTGGTTTAACAAGCCATTGAGTTTACGCCATGCCCGTTCATAGTCATTTCTATATAAACGTGTCGTCAACTTAAAGTCATCTGCATCAAGATAATGCGAGAACATTATTTGCTGATGCTCTGTTTCCATTAATGCAGGCTGTGACGCGGCATATCTGCGATACGGCGTATCTGCAAAGTCTTGCTCTGTTAATCCTAAGTAAGTTTCATCTGATTCTTCATCTGAATAAGAAAGCTTTAATGCAAATGTGTGATCAAATTCACCTTGGCGCATGGTGTAATTAAACTTGGCCAAAATATCATTCTTTTTAAAGCCAGTATCACCACCACCATCAAGGTCTTTGAACCCATCAGCCTTTAGTGACACACCTTCAATTAAAAAGCCCACATTATTAACCACTGAGCCAAAGTGACCATGTGCTTTTTGATAGCCATCAGACCCAGCGGCAATATCAATGCCCCCTTCTGAAAACTCAGGGATTTGACGCGTAACTAAGTTAATAGCACCCGCCACAGTTTGAGGCCCGTGTTTAATTGCCGCAGGACCTTTAAATACTTCTACAGCCGTCATTCTTGTTGAAACAGGAAAATAATAAGCTGCTGGTGCTGAATAAGGGGATGGGCCTATTAATACACCATCTTCCATAATGGTAATTTTTTTGCTCCGCTCAGGCGTTACGCCACGAAAACCAATGTTAGGGCGCAAACCATAACCATCTTCTTCACGAATATTAACACCCGGAACAGACCCTAAAATACGGTGAATATCATCATACTCAAACTTCTCTAACTCAGCCTCAGTTAATAAAGTCGCTGAACCTGCTTCCGTTCTCAGCTTGTCGTAATGACTCAAGATTTGAATATGTTCTAATTCGCCATCATCAGCAGGATTATCTGCTGCCACAGCGTGCGGTATTGCTAACACAACCGCCAGTGCGAGTAATGATTTTTGCATAAAAGGACCCTTAGTCATTGTCACCAGCCGAAGTTGCAGGAAGCTCTAGAGCAAGCTTATTAATAAAATCATTTTTCAGCTGATCCGTCACATCTTTTACTTTTGCATGAGTCGTTGTAACTGCCGGTGTATTGCTGTCCAACGCAGTTTGTAAATCCGTCGTGATGGCTTCTGAAGCAACTTTAGAATCACTTATACCTTGTAACATAATTGTTTTGGTATCTGTCGCTGACTGATTATCTAAGAAATCATCAAAGCCTAAATTACCATCGCCCCCGCCATTAAATAGTTGCTCAAACGCACTAATGTTGGCGCGAATGTTTTCTATCGAATGCTTTGCATAGCGCGATTCAACCGACTCAGGGCAAATACTTGTGCCACATGCATTATTAAACAAACCTAAAGGCGTCGCTAATTTGTAATCTTTTAGCTCTTCGGTCATGTAAAAAAGCGCATCTGATATTTCGTTGATCGCTTCTTTCGTCGAGTTAAACTTATTATTTGGTTCACCTGCACTTTTTAGTACATTGGCGTACCCTGTCGCACCTGACCACTGCGCAACAAGCGAATCAGACGAAACAGCCAAGTCTTTAGCTGCTTCAACAGCATACTGACAACGTGATACTTTACGTGCTTGATCAGCTCGACTATTCCAATCAGCTAGCACGTCACCAGCACTTGTAGAAGAGCAGCTATGTGTTAGCGTATCATTAAACAACAAGTACTCTAACGCATCTAAGCCGCGGCGTTTGTCGCTGCGCTTACTAATGTCGTAGGCGTTACCATTAATGTTGCCATTTTCGAAAAATACCACATCTTGATCAACACTACAGGTACTAACACTTGGCCATGAATATATATCATTACGTAACGACTTATCATTGGCGAGTAAAGGTCCGACAATCATAAGCTCAGCATGTTGCCAGCTTACCATGGTCTCTTTCCACGCATTTTGAGCCGCCAGTTTTGATGCCGTTAATTGAGCGAGTGCGTCGCTATCTTCCTGAGAGAGATCGAATACCGCTTCTAAGTCACAATAACTTTTAACCACACTAGGCAGTGCGTCAGATTTACTATCAAACTCATTAAACGTTGGCGTAAATACATTATCGGTCAAACTGACTAACAACTGTTTTTCTGAAAACTCTGGACCATTTGGATCCGTTGGCGTTGTTGGGGGAGTTGTCGGAGAGCCTGAATCATCATTTGAATCATTTACTGCATGATCAGAACCTGCGGTGTAAGACGTGCTATCACCACACCCACTTAGCACAAGTGCTAAAGCACTTGCGAGCAACAAAGGTTTAAAAGTATGTCCCATTAATTGCCTCTTTTCTCTGTTTTTAATACAACAAAAGGTTAGCCCTTACGGACTAACCTTTTCAAAATAATTAAGTGGTTACGTTTACCAAGCTTGCATTAAACTTTCTAATGCATCACCCGTTAAGACGTTGCCGTCTGTATCAGTCCACTGGTATGTATCACGTAAAATATTACGCGCAGTGATTAGGTCAGCTTTGTACTGTTCAACCGTTTTCACACCATCAGAAATTACAGGCGCATTACCCATTAGCTCATGTAGTTTAACAAAGTCAGCTGTTACTGCTTTATTTTCAACAAATGGCGATACAGGGTTAAACTGCATGTTAAATGCAAAACCTTTCATTTCAGCCCAATGCTTAGCAAATGCGTAAAACTGCTCTTTTGTATAAGTACCAGAAGAGATATCGTCAATGTCACCTTTGCTGTTGTCTAGAACATCGTTGATGTAATGAATTACAGTAGCAACAATTGCTTTTTCCCAAGCCAAACGTGCTGCAGTCGCGTAGCCATTTAACTCAACTAACTGTGCGTCAGTTAGTGCTGTACCGGCTGTGTCGTTTAACAATTTACGACCGTCAAAGAAAGCAGTATATGCTTCTTTCGTTAAATCAGTCGTTACTGGGCTTAAATCACGCTTTGCAGCATTCGTTGAGTTACCCCAGTTATATTCTGACTGTAAATCAATTTTGCCATCGTTATTTGTATCTTGCTTGCCATTAAAGCTTGCACGGCCATTGCTTTCGTCAGAATCAACCTTACCTGCAATTTCAGCATCGTTATATGATAAATAGTTACGCGCTGCACCAAAATAGCCGAAGCCTTCATCCCACTGGTGCTCAAGTTTAGTGTAACCCTTGTCATCAACCGTTGTGTCTGTATGACCTGACAGTAAACCTTTGCCATCTGTGTCATTGTCTAAGTAATCGTCAGTACCTTGTGAAAATGCAACGGCACCAAACAAGAATTTCTCAATCAACTGTTGTAAATCAACACCATCAGCTGTGATGTATGCTTTATCAATCTCGATATCGTGAACGGTCATCAGTGTACCACTGGCAACACTTGCTGCATTAGCTCTTAATACAGTGAATAGCTCATTCGTTAATCCACGAGGTGTGTTGTCAGCAGCAGCCAAACCCGCCCAACCGGTCAAGCTATCAGCGGCATTCCAATCTGTGTATTGGCCTTTCGCATCATTACCCGCAATCTTGCCATATAAATCTTTATGTGAGCCTGAAACATCCGTCAATAAAGTTTGAAGCGCGCCTTCAAACGCCGAAATAGTCAAGGCTTTAGTGCCCCAAATCTCTTCGTATTCAGCTTTAGTTTCGCTACTTACTTTAGCTTCAGTGAAATTCACATCACTGTTTACTGAATCGGTGTACGTACCAATTTTGTAGTAGTCATTAATTTTATCAGAGCCATTCTCACGGTCAGCAACAAACTCACTGCCTTTCATGTAATTTGAAAGCTCTTTAATCATAACTTGACGTGCAATTTGACCTGAATAGTGCACGTTAGACTCGCCAGTGTCTTTATTTACAAAGTCATAATCCATTTCATCAGTTACTGCGATTTCTAACTCTTGGCTAAAGTCCGCTGTGCCGTCAGATACTTTCACTGTTACCATGATTTTTGGTTCAGCTTCAAAGTTAAGAACCACGCCTTCTTTAACAGATAATGTAGTCCCTTCAATTACAAAACGTTCGTCATCCGTAGTAAACGTATGTGTGTCTGCAGCGTCTGAATCTGTAGCAGCCAATGTACCAACAACCTGAGCTGCAGCTAGGTTTTCTGTAACAACCTGTGCATCAGTAATGCTGATAGCTGTTGGTGCTGAGTTTGTTGGTGTTTCAGGAGTAGTTGGTGCAGTTGAGTCATTTGAACTTGAACCACCACAAGCTGTTAAACCTAGTGTTGCAGCCAGAATAGAAGTAGCGAGAAGAGACTTACGTAAAATCATTTATGATTTCCTCTGAAAATTATTAGTATTTACATTTTCTTATCTGGGATAAAAGTATACACGCATATAAATAGCAATCAATATTATTTGCGTTGCCAAAACAAAGTAAATATAAAGATTTGTAAATCTATAATTCTAAAAAATCAGCAATTTACAGAGTGAAAACGGCTAAAAACACAGATAAAATCAGTAATCTACCTGATAGTCATTTCGCTTTACAGCACTGCCTTCTATCTGCATTTTCATTCCCATCCTGGGCTTTATTAGTGCAAAAAAAGCAACATAAAACACTATTGCCATGCCTCTTTCACAAAAATATACCCTTGTTTCCAAATAGTTTTTATCTTGCTTGGCTGTGAGGGGTCATCCTCTAATTTTTTGCGCAGCCTCGATATACGCACATCCACCGTACGTGTATCATCTTGATAAGGTTTTTCTATGATCGTTTGGTACACATATTCGCGGCTTAACACGTTCCCTGCATTACGTGCCAATAACCATAATAGTTCAAATTCGTGGCTTGTCAGATAAACTTCTCGATTATTGAGTGTTACCAAACGTGCCCGGGAGTCAACCACTAGGCTACCAAAGGTCAGTACTGCAGATTTATCTGATGGGTATTGACGAAGCAATGCATTTAAGCGAGCTTGCCATAACCGTGGCGTTGCCGATGTTGTGATCACATCATCAGCGCCAGACTCTAGTAATGCACTATGCGTGTCTTCATCCTTTAAATCTGTGCACACCATAATAGGTGCTAAGAACTTAGCTTTTACTTTTTCAATTAAATGAGTTGGGTCACCCAGAGTAAAGTGTTCACTTAACACCACCCCACAGACATCCTCGCTCGTAGTCCACTGCGACATTTCATCCATATCTGAAAACTGAAAAACCTCATGCCCCGCTTCTTCAAACATTATTTTGCGTTGCGTGAAACACTCAACTTCGCTTTCAGCTATCAAGATTTTAGCCATTACTACACCTAAAGGATTAGTTTTTATTTTATTTCGGCTAGTTTAATGTCTGAAACTGAATGGCACCTTTACAAGCGAAACAAATTTTCAGCCGTTTCCCACAAAACTGTAACAACTGGATCCGTTAAGCGCTTTGTTTTGCACACCAAACCAATTTCTATCGGCTCTATTAAGTCCAGTGAACTGAGATAGCGAACCTGATCTTTAAAAGGGCTTTGCGCTAAAACTATTTCAGGCACACACGCCACACCAAAGCCTAAGCTTGCTAATGCAACCATTGCTTCATGGCCCGAGACATGGGCATACACTCGCGGTGTAAAAGCCTGCGTTTTACAAAACTGATCTAATCGGTCTTTCAATATCCCTTGTTCAGGCATAATAAAAGGGAGCTGGCTCCACTGAATATTGTTGCTTTGCTGCAATGAAAGTAACTCTGTTAGTGGACACGCCACAATGGGTGCAACAATAACAAGCTGCGACTCCCCTAGCGGCAGATAAGATAGACTTTGTGGTAATTGCGCAGGCTTTACTGCTACAGCGAGGTCTTCTTTGTCGTTTAATACATGCGTAATAGACAGTGCTGGGTCTCCAGTATTTAAATTAAGCTCTATGGCCGGATACTGCTGCCTAAATTTAGCAAATAGGTCATAAACAAAACTATAGGTTGCAGTGACTGAGCAATAAAAGCTTAACTCACCGCTTAAAGGCTGACCATTATCTTGGCACTCACTTTTAAATTGCCGCCACTGTGCCAATGTTGAGCGTGCATACTCAACAAAAGCCTTACCTTGAGCTGTTAAGCTCACGCTGCGATTGTCCCTAATAAATAAAGCAATATTTAGCTCCGTTTCGAGCTGCTTTATTTGTCTGCTTAAAGTGGGTGCACTGATATGGCACTGCTCGCTCGCTCGGCCAAAATGCAATGTTTCAGCTAAGGCTAAAAAGTACTTTAACTGTTTATGATCCATACGCCTTATGTTTCACATTATGAAATACTATGATTCAAATATATCATTTTACGTAACTTAAAACAGGGCATATGCTGACTTTATATTCTATTTAATACTCTATTATTTTAAGGTACTAACATGGCGAACTACTTTAACTCTCTTCCTTTAAGAGAACAGCTAGCACAACTAGCCCAATGCGAATTTATGGATCCACAAGAGTTTAACGATGGTGTTAACGAATTAATCGGCAAAAAACTCGTTATTGTCGGTTGTGGTGCACAAGGTCTAAACCAAGGTCTTAATTTACGCGATTCAGGGTTAGATGTAAGCTATGCATTACGTGAGTCGGCCATTTCAGAAAAGCGCCAGTCATTTTTGAATGCCTCTGACAATGGGTTTATTGTTGGCACCTATCAAGAGCTAATTCCTGATGCAGATTTAGTACTTAACTTAACCCCTGACAAGCAACATACCGCGGTTGTTAGTGCGGTTATGCCACTGATGAAAAAAGGCGCTACGCTTGCTTATTCACATGGTTTCAACATTGTCGAAGAAGGCATGCAAGTACGTGAAGATCTTACGGTAATTATGGTTGCCCCAAAATGCCCAGGCACAGAAGTGCGTGAAGAATATAAACGTGGATTCGGCGTACCGACACTCATTGCAGTGCATCCAGAAAACGACCCACAAGGTAAGGGTCTAGCGCAAGCCAAAGCTTACGCAGCAGGGACAGGTGGCCATCGTGCAGGCGTATTAAACTCCTCTTTTATTGCTGAAGTAAAATCAGATCTCATGGGTGAACAAACCATCTTATGCGGCATGTTACAAACTGGCTCACTGCTATGCTTCGATAAAATGGTAGAACAAGGTATCGACGCTGCATACGCATCAAAGCTCATTCAGTATGGCTGGGAAGTCATCACTGAAGCATTGAAGTATGGTGGCATCACAAATATGATGGACCGCCTATCAAATCCAGCAAAATTAAAAGCGTTTAGCTTAAGTGAAGAACTTAAACAGATCATGCGCCCACTGTATAACAAACATATGGATGACATCATCAGCGGCGAATTTTCTCAGGGTATGATGTCTGACTGGGCTGAAGATGATGCAAAGTTATTAGCTTGGCGTGCTGAGACAGGTGAAACTGCTTTTGAAAAGCAAACCAACACCACGCAAGAGATTTCAGAACAAACTTTCTTTGACCAAGGTATTTTAATGGTGGCAATGGTTAAGGCGGGTGTTGAACTGGCTTTTGAAACCATGACGGCCGCAGGGATCATTGATGAATCTGCGTATTACGAGTCACTTCATGAAACACCGCTTATCGCAAATACAATAGCACGTAAAAAGCTGTATGAGATGAACAGTACTATTTCAGATACTGCAGAATATGGCTGTTACCTTTATAACCATGCATGTTTGCCATTATTAAAACCATTTATGGAAAACATTAATATCGATGTGATTGGCAAAGGGCTAGATACCACCAGTAACTATGCAGACAACCAAGCACTTATTGATGCTAACTATGCAATTCGCACTCACCCAGTTGAAGTCGTTGGTGAAACACTGCGTGGTTACATGTCAGCAATGAAAAAAATAGTATAAACCAGTTCGCTTGTTAGAAACCGAGCCCATACGCATTTGCTATGGGCTTTTTTAATCGAATTTTAAATTCCAGTCACCAATGTACCCATTACTGCATTATACAAAAGTGGTAATTTAATGAACAACCCCTATCCTTTCTTCGCTCGCATTATTGTATATGATAGAATAGTCGCCTTGTTTTAGAAAAGTGTGGATCAATGCGAAAAACTAGCCTTACAATCACTCAAAAAATTACATTATTAGGAAGCTTAATTGCAATAACCGTTGCCAGTATTATTGGTGCTACTGCGATTTATAGTGCAAAAACGATGACCGAAACGCGCATGCTTGAGTCTGAGTTACCAGCCAAAGTTGACAGCATTAATAAAACGATAGCCAAGCAGATTTACCAACTTAAAAATGCGGCTAAGCAGCTCTCTAGCAATGTATTCATTACGGAGTCTGCAAGGAACGATACTCTCAACGAGACCCAACTTGTTAATGAGTTGAGCCGTTTAGTTGATCAATATGATCTCGCTACTGCTTCTTGGGCCAACCGTGAAACCAGCCAATATTGGAATCAAAATGGGTTTTTACGTGTGCTTAACCAACAGCAAGACGGGTGGTTTTTTGGCTTTAAAGATAGCCAACAAGAATACTCTATTAGCATTTTCCAAGAGTCCCCTGGTGATGTAAAGATGTTCGTTAACCACCAGCAAACACGTGACCTTGGTCTAGCCGGGTTAGCTAAAAGCATTGATGATATGCAAAGTATGCTAAGCAATATGGTGATTGAGAAGTCTGGCTTTGTATTTGTTGTAAACAAAGCAGGCACCATTCAATTACACCCAGATGCCGCGTTGGTGGCAACCACCTCGCTGCGAGATTTATATGGCAACCAAGCGGTTCGTAACCTGCTCACCAATCGTGCATTTGTGGTAGAAAAGCTCAATGTCAGTGACCAACCAACGTTAGTAGCGGCCAGCCCTATTGAAGGCACTGATCTATATGTCATAGCACAAGTCCCTGAAGCTGAAGTCATCGAAGAGATCACGCAACTCCAGTGGCAAATAATCGCGTTCTCGATTGCCGTCGCCCTGATAGCAAGTTTGATCAGCCTATTCTTGGCCAAAAACCTCAGTGCGCCGTTATCAAATATGGCCAATTTATTTGCCCGATTAGGCAGCGGTGATGCTAAGCTGAACTATCGAGTACCTGAATCTGAACAACCTGAATTACAAGCTCTGGCTGAAGGTTTTAATCAATTTATCAGCAAAATCGAAATGGCTATCAAAAAAGTAGCCAGCGAAAGTCGAGATATTCGCAGTACCAGCGAGCGTGTATTTGCTCAAAGCCAAAGTAATTCAAAGTCGCTTGATGAACAAAAGTCCCAAACTATCTCTGTTGCTGCGGCAATTAACGAAATGGGGGCGACTGTCCAAGAAATTGCAGGCAGTGCAAATAATACAGCCAAGCTCACTGAACAAAGTAAAGCAATGTCAGATCAAAGTCACAGTGGGGTTCAGCATAGCCAAACACAACTTCAAGACTTAGCGAGTGATATTGATGCTATGGCATTAGAAGTCACCACACTTGCAGAAAAAACACAATCTATCGCTAACATTGTTGATGTGATCCGCGGTATTTCAGAGCAAACGAACTTACTCGCACTTAATGCAGCCATTGAATCCGCGCGAGCTGGTGAACATGGTCGTGGGTTTGCTGTTGTTGCTGACGAGGTGCGTGCGCTGGCCAGTCGCACATCACAATCGACCGACGAAATCCAAGCAACTATTACAGAGTTGACCGTCGCGTCTGATTCAATTGTGAAAAAGATCAGTCAATCTAAGCATCAAGCAGTGCAGAGTGTTGAAACAATGCAAAGCTCTGTCGAACTGATGGAAACAATTACTGAGACGGCGAATCAGATTAACGACATGACAACGCTCATCGCAGCCGCAACAGAAGAACAGAGTAATGTCGTCGCCGATGTGGGCAGAAGCATTGAGCACATAAGTACAATTAGCGATGACGTCATGAATGAGCAGCTAAATACTGAACAATCAATTCAAGCACTTGCCGATTCAGCCAAAACTCTAGATAGCTTAGTCGCAAGCTTTGAACAGAACTGATCAAAAGCACTAACTTTGGCATATGCCACATAGTTAAGCACACAGTAAAAAGAGACTTATACCTGCTGGTATAAGTCTCTTTTTATAAGGGTAATAATTTGTAACCAATTTAGTTATAATTTAAACAAATTTTGGGCTATGCTTGATTAATAAGCAGTTTTAGCTCGGAGTTTTATGATGTCTACGCTAAATAAAGTCATGACCATTTTCACCTTTGCCAGCCTCTTAACACTCAGTGGGTGCAGTTCAACATCTGAAGAAGTTATTGTCGATAAGTCACTTCTTAACAATACTGCTTTTGCAAAACAACCAGTGCCAAGCCAAGAAGATATATTTCAACTCGATGCCACGATAAAAATGCAACTCGACAGCTACTTCAAAGGCAGTACCCCAACACTGCCCCATACACAAAGGCTATTACGCTTTTTGGTAGATAATGGTGATGCGTCTTTGTCCTATCAATCTGGTGCAAACCTAACCGCTTCACAAGCCTACTATGACCTGAATGCAAACTGCTTGTCCTTATCTATTCTCGCTTTCAGCCTAGCTGAACACCTCGGCTTTGAATCTCAATTTCAACGAGTCCATATTCCTGAATATTGGGATCAAACTCAAGGTTATAGTCTACTCACAGGCCATGTAAACTTAGTCATCAGCGAATCAAATTTCATACTAAACAAAAACACCACAACCGGTGTAACGCTTTATACCCGCCCAAGATCGCTCACAGTCGACTTTGATCCTAATAGCCGACAACAAAAGTTTCCTACATCGGATATCACTAAAAACAGGATATTAGCGATGTTTTATAGTAATCGCGGTGCAATGCACATGATTAAGCAGCAATATGATCATGCCTTCAGCTATTTCAAAGCAGCCATCAATGCAGATGAACACTACTCTGGTGCATGGGGTAATTTAGGAGTACTTTACCGTGTTGTTGATCAACATCAACTCGCTGAAAAAACCTACCAACAAGCGCTGGCATTAAACCTCGACAATAAAACCGTCTTAGGCAACATGGCGCTACTCTATCGGCTAACCAATCGCATGGCTCTGGCTTTACCAATAGAAGAGAAGCTTACTCAACAACGTAAAAACAACCCCTATTATCAAATCGTATTAGGGAATGAAGCGCTCGAGAACAATAACCTCGCACTAGCCCTACGTCACTTCAACAAAGCAAGAAAACTTGATACAAAACTGCATAGCAGTTACTTTGGACTAGCAAAAGTACATTATTATCGAGGTAACCTTGAGCAAGCCCAAAAATACCTATCACAAGCATATAAGCTCTCTGAATATAAGCATGATAAAAAACGGTATCAAAGCAAGTTACGCTGGCTACAAACAGTGGCTAAAAATTAGCATTCTTAGCTTTGTTATTTTATCTGAAGGCGTGTTGGCATCGCAGCTTCAGAAAGATATGCAGATGCTCACGAGTAAAGCGCATGCAGGCCGTAAAGCCGGTGGCAGCGAAGGACCGAATGTAAGTGCTCAATACATCCATCAACGATTTGAACAGCTAGAGTATCAGCCATTCTACCAATCATTTGAATTTAAAACGGGGTTCTTCAGCACAGCCAAGGGGCACAATGTCATAGCAACATTACCCTGCACCGTAGCTCCGTGCGAAGCCAATATCGTTATTACGGCGCATTATGACCATTTAGGTGGGCAACCCTCCTCTTATTATGCAGGCGCCAATGACAATGCTTCTGGCACATCAACACTGTTATTGTTAGCTCAGAGCCTAAAGCAGGTCAATAGACGCCATAGTGTCACTTTTGTTGCAACTGATGCCGAAGAAAATGGCCTATACGGCGCAAAACACTTTGTGAGTGAACTTGACTCAAACGAGCGCACAACTTTGAATATCAATCTCGATATGCTGGTACCAAATAAACGTAACCGGTTATATGTACTGCATTCTAAAAAAACTGAATTGGCGGTCGAGGTACTCAAAAAACAACCCACCGAATCTCTGCGAGTAAAAATCGTCAACTCACGTTATAAAATGCAGCGGTTAATGGATAACCCCCGTATAGATTGGCATAAAGCCAGCGACCACTATGCGTTTGCTAAAGAAAACATTCCTTATTTATATTTTGGTATTGGCGAAGATAAAAACCACCATACCAAACGCGATACGTTAGAGTCTCTCGACTTTTCTCGGTTTCAGCTGGTAGTTAAATTCATTAATAACTTTATGGTGGAGTTACTTGATACCCCGTTAGAAGCAACAAATTGACGCTTTTGTGGTTTAGTTAACTTTTTAACTTGCCACTCTAGTTTACATGCATCACTTTTACTGCCTACAGGGTAAGTGAAAATAAGGGTTAGCGGCCCCTTGCCTTTTAAGTTTTTTGCACCTTTACCTTGCTGATGGGCGGCAAATCGCGCCATAACGTCATTGGTCACGCCGGTGTACCAATGACCAAATCGCGTTTCAATAATATAGATATGCCAAACCGGCTCCACACTCTTCTCTTTCATTGAAATTACTTTTTACTCTCTATTTAGAAACTTTTTTAATACACTAAGGTCGAAGTTCGACAAGAAGCTTTACCTTCTGCGCTTTATCGGTATCATGCAAAATAATTGAAAATAAGGATACACAAATACATGCTGTCTAATAAATCCCTTTCTACGTGGTTCATTGCGATTATAACTACAGCCATGCTGTCTGGTTGTTCAAGCTGGGTCTATCGAATCAACGTACCACAAGGTAACTTTTTAGAGCAGTCAGATGTAGAAAAACTACGCGTTGATATGACTCGCGAGCAAGTGCTATTCGTTTTAGGCAGTCCAATTGCAAAAGATGCCTTTAATAACAATACTTGGCACTATGCGTATGTGTTTAATATTGACCGAGAGTCTGAACAACGCAAATCGCTGACTGTATTTTTTGAAAACGACAAATTGAGCCGCATAACAGGCGATTATGACGAACCAAAAGAGTTCAATATACCGCTTGATCAGTAATGTGATATAAAAAATAAAAGGGCCTAAAGGCCCTTTTATTTTAGCTGTAGAGTGAAAAGTACTCTGCTTATCTTATTTTACGCTCTACCGCCGGTAATTTTATTGGCTCGGCCTTCATCTTTTGCTTTTTCAGCCCGTCGTCTGCGCGCATCTTTAGGATCTGCAATTAACGGCCTATAAATTTCAATTCTATCGCCTTCTTTTACGACTTGCTTGCCCTTTACCGTTCGATTCCAAATGCCCAAGGTCAAATTAGTGGGATCAATATCAGCACACTTATCTAAAATACCTGACTGTAGCACTACCTGTTCAGCCGATGTACCTTCAGCAACGTCCACAGACATCACCACTGCTTTATGTGGCACCGCATAGACCACATCAACTTTAATCATGACCTTGCTCCATACACCGTTTTAGCTCGCTGTGTAAATGCGGTCACCATATTTTTGGCAACCTCATTAAAAATCTTGCCAAATGCCAGCTCAACCAGTTTATTGGCAAATTCAAAGTCTAATTTTAGCGTTACTTTACATGCTTGGTCGTCTAGCTCCGTAAACTCCCAATAACCGTATAAAGACTTAAATGGCCCGTCGACTAATTGCATCTTTACTTGACTGCCTTCAAAGCTATTACGCGTGGTAAACCACTTCTTTAATCCTGCTTTAGAAATTTCTAAACTTGCGACCATATCATTTTGGTTTGATTCAATCACTTTTGAATCTGAACAATTTGGTAAAAACTCAGGGTATGCATCTACATCGTTAACCAGCGTAAACATTTCTTGAGTGCTATACATCACCAACGCACTTTTTTCTATTTGTGGCATAGTTACTCCAATCTATTTGTCGCGATTTTAGCAAGCTTTTAAAGAATTATCTTGTATGCTGTAAGCTACTGCGCGAAAATAACGCACAAATTTAAAAAAGCACTATTGTCTGTCCACTTTTCTAGGTAAACTAGGCCATTATGGCAAAGAAAAAATCATCAAAATCAACTACCAATACCATCGCACTTAACAAAAAAGCGCGCCATGAGTATTTTTTAACCGATAAGTTTGAAGCGGGCATTGAACTGCAAGGGTGGGAAGTAAAAAGCATCCGAGCAGGTAAAGTAAACATTTCAGACACCTATATTCACCTTAAAGATGGTGAAGCATTTTTACTTAGCAGCCAAATTCAGCCGCTAAACAGTGCTTCTACGCATGTTATTTGTGATCCAATGCGCTATCGTAAATTGCTACTCAATAAACGTGAGATTGACCGTTTAGTTGGTGCAACTGAACGAGACGGCTTCTCGCTGATCGCGACTGCGATGTATTGGAAGAAATGCTGGGTCAAACTTGAGTTTCACCTTGCGAAGGGTAAGAAAATGCATGACAAACGTTCTGACAGTAAAGATAAAGACTGGTCACGTGAAAAAGAGCGTTTGATGAAGCACTCAGCCCGTTAATAATAACACATAAAAAAACCTCGTATTGCGAGGTTTTTTTTCAGGCGTTAAAACTTAGCCTTTGTATTTTTGCATCACTAATGTGGCATTAGTGCCACCAAAGCCAAAACTGTTCGACATCACAGTATTAAGCTCAACATCACGACGCTCTGTCACAATGTCCAAGCCCTGTGCTTGCTCGTCAAGCTCATCAATATTAATTGAAGGCGCTACGAAGTTATTTTCAAGCATTAAGAGTGAGAAGATTGCTTCATGCACACCAGCCGCGCCCAGAGCATGGCCTGTCATTGCTTTTGTTGCACTGATCGCTGGTGAATTATCACCAAACAATTCTTGAATTGCACCTAACTCTTTCACGTCACCTACAGGAGTAGATGTACCGTGTGTATTTAAATAATCAATTGGGCCATCAATGTCTTGCATTGCTTGTTTCATACAACGCACAGCACCTTCACCTGAAGGGGCTACCATGTCATAGCCATCAGACGTTGCACCATAACCTACGATTTCAGCATAAATATGTGCGCCACGAGCGAGGGCATGTTCGAGTTCTTCAACAACCACAATACCGCCACCGCCAGAAATAACAAAGCCATCACGATTTGCATCGTATGTGCGTGAAGCTGTTGCAGGGTTATCGTTGTATTTAGTCGATAGTGCACCCATTGCGTCAAATTCCATCGCAAGTGTCCAATGTAACTCTTCACCACCACCGGCAAAAATAACATCTTGCTTGCCAAGTTGAATTTGCTCTACTGCATTACCAATACAGTGTGCCGATGTTGCACACGCAGAGCTAATAGAGTAATTCACACCTTTGATCTTAAATGGTGTGGCTAAACACGCCGACGTTGTGCTCGCCATAGTACGAGGCACCATATAGGGTCCTACGCGTTTTACGCCTTTCTCACGTAAAATATCAGCGGCTTCTACTTGGTGCTTTGAAGAACCACCACCAGAACCAACGATCAGGCCAGTACGCTCATTCGATACTTGATCGTCAGCTAAACCTGAATCTTCAATTGCTTGTGCCATTGAGATATAAGAAAATGCCGCAGCATCTCCCATGAAGCGGTGTGCTTTACGGTCAACAAAGTCTTTTACGTTGATGTCGATATTACCAGAAACATTACTGCGTAATTTATATTCTTCAAATTCAGGGTTAAAAACGATACCGCTTTTACCTGCTTGTAAAGACTCTAATACTTCTTGCTTGTTATTGCCGATGCTTGAAACTACACCGATCCCCGTAATTACGGCTCTTCTCATGGGTAAATTCCCTTAGTCATTTACTAAATTGTGGCTATTCTACGCTGAAATGCCTAACCAAGTGGTCAGCTTTCCAGCTTACACACGTACTCTGAAACTTTTTTACGTAAATTACAACGGACTATTACGGCTAAAACGCGTAAAATAGTGCGTATATTTTTGCTGTTCACGCTATTACTATGATAAAAAATGCACAAATCCATTTCAACGAGATGGGTACGCCCGTCGCCGATAACTTTGACGACGTCTACTTTTCAAACGATGATGGACTCGCCGAGTCTCATTATGTCTTTTTTACTCAAAATAATATAGCAGAGCGATTGCAAAAACATGACCAATCTCACTTTATAATTGCTGAAACAGGATTTGGCACAGGGTTAAACTTTTTAAACGCATGGCAACAGTTTAATAATCGTCCAGCAGATAGCTCAGTAAAAAAGCTTCACTTCATTTCATTTGAAAAGTTTCCGATTAAACACGAAGAGTTAGCGAAAGCCTTAGCAGCATGGCCATCGCTTACACTTCAGGCAAAAGCTTTATGCGATAATTACCCTGTGGCCCTTCTTGCTGGCTGCCATCGCATAGAGTTTGAACAAGGCCAAGTGGTACTAGATCTATGGTTTGGTGACGTGCATGACTCTCTGCCTCAGCTTAGCTACCAATCGCACGGGATTGTTGATGCGTGGTTTTTAGATGGTTTTGCCCCTAGTAAAAACCCAGATATGTGGCAACAAAGCTTATTTAATGCCATGGCCAACTTATCACGCGACAACGCAACATTTGCTACCTTCACTGCCGCAGGCTTTGTTCGCAGAGGTTTACAAGAGGCAGGTTTTACGTGTAAAAAAGTCAAAGGCTTTGGCCGTAAACGTGAAATGGTGGTTGGCACACTCGACAAAGCCAATGGCCATGAAACAACCCCCCCCTATTATCACCATGCTCCCCGCTCACTGGAGCAAGTCGCAATCATTGGTGGAGGCATAGCCAGTAGTTGTTTATTATTTCAATTGGCCAAACGTGGAAAACACGCCTCTTTATTTTGCCAAGATGATAAATTGGCTCAAGGGGCATCACATAACCGCCAAGGTGCTGTCTACCCTAATTTACAAGCCGATAACTCACCACCCAGTGAACTGTACGCACATACTTTTTTGTATGCACGTCGATTTTATGACTACATATACGCGCAAGGTCATCATTTTAGCCATGATTGGTGTGGTGTATTACTACAAGCATTTAATGACAGTAAAGCAGAGCAACACGCCAACTTGGTGAAAAAAGCCCAATGGCCAACGTCATTAATTAAGCCTGTTACACAATCACAAGCATCTGATATCGCGGGTGTAAACCTGCCCTATTCAGGCCTTTATATCGAACAAGCTGGCTGGGTTGAACCGGCAGAATTAACCAACGCCATTTTTAATGCCGCGCAAAACATGGCACCGACTCAAAGCCATTTTAATACCGATATCACCCGATTAGAGCAAACAGAGGCGGGCTGGTACTTGCATACTGACACGACGAACTATGGTCCGTTCTCTGACGTTTTTGTCTGTGCAGGAGAGCACAGTGATCGGTTTACGCAAATGGCCGATATTCATATTCATGGTGTAAGAGGCCAAGTCTCTCATATAGAGCAAGGGGCTGAGTCAAGCAAACTCAAAACGGTACTGTGTCACAAGGGCTATTTTACACCCAGCCACAATGGCGAGCATTGTATGGGTGCCACATTTGACAAAAACACCAAAAGCCGCGCCATAAAATCACAAGACAACGATACCAATCGAGCACAACTCATGAAGTTTTACCAAGACAGTGCATTTGCGCAAAGCCTTGGTGACATTAACAGTGAAAAGGCCGCCGTTCGTTGCTGTTTTAGCGACCATGTGCCCATGCTCGGGCAAGTGCCAGAGCAACAAGACCTCATTGAAGCGTATCGTAACCTGACTAATGGGAAGCAATATGGCTTTGGTAAACCAAGTGTTCCGCATCAAGGGTTACATGTGCTAACCGGTTTTGGAGCAAGAGGGCTGTGTACTGCCCCCCTCACAACCGAGCACCTAGTGGCAAGCCTATGTAATGAACCTAGACCGCTGAGTGAACGCACTCATCAAGTGATCCACCCAAATAGGTTTATCGTCAGAGATCTTATTCGAAACAAAATTGGTGTATAACACCATAAATACTGCGGTGGCGCATTAAACGTATAAAACAAAAAACCGCATTTAAAATGCGGTTTTTTGTTACTTAAGACTTCGCGATTTGAATAATAACTCGGCGGTTTTTTCTTCGTCCGAGTGCGTTGTCGTTTGGCTCTACATGGCGCTTTTCACCAAACCCGTCTGTGCGTACCTTTTCACTGGGCACCCCCATTTCTTCCATATATCGCTTAATGGTATCTGCCCTTTTTCGTGACAACACCATGTTGGTATTTCTGCCACCATAGCTATCTGAATAAGCAGAAATATAAATAGACTCTATATTTTCATCGTTTTTCAAATATTCACCGATCATTTCTAAGCGTTTTCTTGAAGACTTAGTCAACATGCTGGAGTTTTTCTTGTAGTTCATTACCGTAAAAGCAATGTCTTCAAAACTATACGGCAACAAATTGTCTCTGCACTGTAAAAATGCCCAATACATGTCTCTAAAGTTTACCGAAGACAGCGCAACAGAGATCTGATCTGAACTGTTTTGCCAATCTTTATAATAAAATGTCGGGTAATTGCCTTTCTCAAGTTCAGTCAGCATTTCCCACGCAATGCTGTTATCTAATTCCCCGTCAAACTTTTTTAAAAGTTGCATTTTACTGATGTCGCGAACCGGATTACCGGCACGCCACACTGGCGGCACAGATTGTAACCCTGCAAAGTCATAACTTTCAGGCCTTACAACCATATCCAAATTAAATGTGAGGTCTTTGTTTTTACTCGCGGTAGAGCTAAAAATAGCATCGCCATAATAAGGTACTTCGTGATTTAACTCACACGATAACCGTGTTGTTTTATCTAATGTCCAATGAGAGGTGTCGGCGTTGGCACTATATTGCCGCATGGCGGCTTTTGTATCACTTGCAATGGCAAGCAAACAGCCAACACTGAGTATTAATACATGTAATTTCACAACACAACTCCAAGTTTGCCAAAAAAATGTCGGCTTATGCATACACCAACCATGACAAATTAAAAAATAGTTTCACCTGAGTACCTAAGCAATAATTATGCCTAAAAAATAACGACATTCATCCCATATAGTTAACATATCAGGCTGCACCTTGTATAATGGCCAGCTTCATATTCAGCAATCAAAAGTATTATGGCAGAAACAGAGCAAACCTTATTTTCACAGCGCTTTCGTGGCTTCTTTCCTGTAGTTATCGACGTAGAAACCGCAGGCTTTAATAAAGATACCGATGCTTTGTTAGAAATTGCAGCATCAGTCTTAAAAATGGATGAACATGGCGAACTTAGTTTAGATCATACGCTACATTTTCATGTTGCGCCTTTCGAAGGGGCAAACATTGAGCAATCAGCCATCGAATTTAATGGTATTGACCCATTTTCACCTCTGCGCGGCGCGGTACCAGAAGCCGATGCAATCAAAGAGATCTGTAAAATGGTGCGTAAGGCACAAAAAGCCGCTGGATGCTCTCGTTCTGTTATTGTGGCACACAATGCCGCTTTTGATCATGGCTTTTTAAATGCGGCTATCGAAAGAAATAATATTAAACGTACCCCTTTTCACCCGTTTGTTAGCTTTGATACCACCTCATTAGCTGGGCTGGCCTTAGGCCAAACTGTACTGGCCAAAGCGTGTCGTACCGCTGGTATCGAGTTTGATAATAACCAAGCACATTCAGCATTGTATGATACAGAACGTACTGCGGAGCTATTTTGCTATATTGTCAATAAGTGGAAAGCACTCGGTGGCTGGCCGCTGCCACCGGTTGAACCTGAAACAGAAGATGATGAAACAAAGGCAAGTCAAGAGTAAGCGCTTACTTACCTTTTTAGGTAAGAATAGTAGAAGACAAAGCGCTAAAAGTTCATTGCATTTTCTGATTTTTCATAAAATTTCACCTACAAAAAAGCCGCTAATTTAGCGGCTTTTTAACAAGTAACTTTAGTTTTGATTTTACAGGAACTGGCCTAATGCTTTTACTTGGTCAATCATGCGGTTTGAGAAACCCCATTCGTTGTCATACCAAGCCATTACTTTTACCAATTTACCATCAGCTTTAGTCTGTGACGCATCAAATACTGATGACGCCGGGTTATGGTTAAAGTCAATGGATACAAGCGGTAATTCGTTGTATTCAAGAATACCAGCCATTGCACCTTCCGCGGCAGCTTTAATCACTTCGTTCACTTCAACCGTCGTCGTATCGCGCTTAGCAATAAACGTTAAATCAACCAACGATACATTCACAGTAGGTACACGAACAGCCATGCCGTCAAGTTTACCAGCAAGCTCTGGAAGTACTAAACCAACCGCTTTAGCTGCGCCCGTCGCTGTAGGGATCATTGACTGAGTAGCACTACGCGCTCGGTATAAATCTTTATGGTATACGTCACATAAGTTTTGGTCGTTTGTGAACGCATGAATTGTTGTCATGCTGCCTTGCTCGATACCAATGGCATCGTTTAATGCTTTTGCAACAGGTGCTAAACAGTTAGTCGTACATGACGCATTTGAAATAATCGTGCTTGAAGCGGATAACACATCGCTATTTACACCGTGTACAACCGTTGCATCTAAATCAGTACCAGGTGCTGATACAATCACTTTCTTTGCACCCGCTTCAATATGCTTTGATGCTGTCTCACGTGATGTGAAAATACCCGTACATTCTAAAACGATATCTACATTAAGCGCTTTCCAAGGCAAGTTCACTGGATCACGTTCTTGAGTCAGGGTAATTTCGTCATTACCAATAATTAATGTGTTGTCTGCAAGGGTTACTTGCTGGTTAAAACGCCCGTGTACAGAATCAAACTGTGTTAGGTGCGCATTAACATTTGCTGGTGCTAAATCATTAATTGCAACAATTTTAATTTGTTCGTTTTGGCCAGACTCATAAAGCGCACGTAAAACATTGCGACCGATACGGCCATAGCCATTAATTGCGATGTTGATCATAACTGAGATTCCCCTTGATTATTTAACTTCACTTGCTTGTTTTGCAAGCGCTTCAATGGCTTGCCAGTCTTTGTTAGCGATGAGTTGCTTATCAAGCATCCACGTACCACCAACACAAATTACATTTTTAAGCGCCAAATATTTTGGTGCACTGTCTAGAGAAATTCCGCCCGTTGGGCAAAAAGTCACTTGTGGTAATGGCCCGCCAATTGATTTAAGCATGGGCACACCGCCTGCAGCTTCTGCAGGGAAAAACTTCAAGAATTTGAAACCGTGCGACGCTAATTTCATTACTTCACTGGGTGTTGCAGCACCCGGTAAAAACGGAATATCAGTGCATTTAGCGAGCGCCAACAATTCATCGTTTACACCAGGACTCACCATAAAGTCAGCACCCGCAGCAACAGAGGCTTCAAATGTTGCTTTATCAACCACAGTGCCAGTACCGACATAAGCATCTGGTACTGTTTCTTTCATAATTTTCACCGCTTGCGCTGCTACTGGCGTACGCAATGTTACTTCCAGTGCTTTCAAACCACCGTTGTATAATGCTTGTGCCAGTGGTGCGGCATCTTCTAAGTTGTCGATAACAACAACTGGCACGACTGGTGCCGATGATAAAATCTGTTCAATACTCATGTTAGTCCTCATACCCAATGCGTTTATTATTGTTCTAGACCAAAGGCACTTGCGCCTAGGTCTGCACTGCTAACAATGTTTCTAAAGCCAGTGAATAGCTCTCGACCAGTACCAAATGTTGCTTCTGGTTCGCTTAGCAACAGTTCGCGTGCTGATAGCTCTTCATCTGACACATGTACAAATAACTCGCCCTTTGGTGCATTTAATGTCACCAAATCACCTTCGTGAATTTTAGCAATAATGCCACCTTCAACCGCTTCAGGCGCTAGGTGAATGGCCGCAGGTACTTTACCTGACGCACCAGACATACGACCGTCCGTTACAATGGCAACTTTAAAACCTTGGTCTTGCAGTGTTGCCATCACAGGCGTTAATTTATGTAGTTCAGGCATACCCTTTGCTTTCGGGCCTTGCTCTTTAATGACAGCGATGAAATCTTGATTCAATTCACCATCGGTATACGCTTGTTGAAGCGCAGCCTGTGAGCTAAATACTTTTGCAGGAGCTGTCACTGACTGATGCTTTTCATCTACCGCAGAGACTTTAATAACCGCTTTACCAATGTTACCGGTTAATAGCTGTAAGCCACCTTGCGGGCTGAATGGGTTACTCACTGGACGAAGTACATCTTCATCAAGTGAATTTTCAGGACATGGTACCCACTTAATCTTGCTTGGGCCTGTGCTGTTCGTCATGATTAAGCTTGGATCGGCTGCAAGCATTGGCTCTTGGGTATACGCATCAAGCCCTTCGCCCACAATAGTTTTTACATCGTTATGCAAGTAGCCACCGTCACGCAGTTCTCTCATTAAGAACCCCATACCACCCGCTGCCTGGAAGTGATTTACATCCGCAGAACCATTTGGATAAATACGGGTAAGCAGTGGCACAACTTCTGACATGTCGGCCATGTCTTTCCAGGTGATTTGCACACCGGCTGCTGCTGCCATTGCAACTAAGTGGATTGCATGGTTGGTAGAACCACCCGTTGCTAATAAACCAATTAAGCCATTAATAACGGTTTTTTCATTCACAATATCAGCCAAACAATTGGCATTTTTGCCATCAATCAGCTGTTCAAGCATTTGCTCAACGGCACTGCCAGTTAAACCATCGCGCAGCTCTGTGTAAGGGTTAATGAACGAGCTACCAGGTAAATGTAGGCCCATTATTTCCATCAACATTTGGTTTGAGTTGGCTGTTCCGTAGAATGTACAAGTACCCGCACTATGATAAGACGCACTTTCAGCTTCAAGTAGCTCTTCTCTGCTCACCAAGCCTTGTGCAAATTTTTGACGAATACGGGCTTTTTCTTTATTTGGGATACCCGATTGCATAGGGCCAGCTGGTAAAAAGAACACAGGTAAGTGACCAAATGACAATGCACCAATTAATAATCCTGGGACAATTTTGTCACATACACCTAAACAAAATACGCCGTCAAATACATCATGTGATAGTGCAACAGCAGTCGACATTGCAATCACATCACGTGAAAATAACGACAATTCCATCCCATCACGGCCTTGTGTTACGCCGTCACACATTGCTGGAACACACCCTGCAACTTGTGCAGTAGAGTCGTACTTTTGCGCAATGTCTTTAATTAGATCTGGATAATCTTTATACGGTACATGGGCAGATAACATATCGTTATATGAATTGATAATGCCTAAGTTAGGCTGCTCGTCTACTTTTAGACGATCTTTATCTGAACTAGAACATGCTGCCATAACATGAGCAATGTTGCCGCATCCTAGACCTGAGCGTACACGTGTTTGTTTTTTTGCTTGTTGTATACGTGCTAGGTAGGCTTGACGCGTTGCTTTACTGCGTTCGATAACACGTTCGGTGACTTCTTTAATTCGAGGATGCAACATAATAAAATTCGACTCATCTCTATAGTTAGAGGAAAAAGGCTCAGCACATTTAAAGACTCCACTTTAAACACCGTACTGAGCATCTTTTGATTTACCCGTTCAAAGGTACGCTACCAGGTTGTCTCTCACCCCAACCTGACACCGGTGTCACTGTATTAAGCCACGTTCATGACACCGGTGTCAACCTTTGACCTTAAATTTAGATTAAAAAAAGAAAATGACCAAATAATGACCGAACTTAAATTCAGTACAAATATGAACAAAAAATAACTTAAGAGGAAATAAATGAGAGGAGTATGAATAACTTAAAAAAACTACTCGTAAACAAAATTTTACCAACGCTGATATTTCTCAACCACATACTTTGCCAAACTCCATACGCGAAACAATATTGGCTCAGCGACTGAGGTCCAGCCACACAATAAACTAGAGTTTTGAGCACTCACCTCAATGTGGATCCTGAAATGAATTCAGGAAGACAAAGTGCGTAACGATGCATCTTACACTCTCTCCGCCTTTGCCTAAATCCCCCCATACCGTCACTCTGACGCAGGACAAAGCCCATCCACAATTAACCACCCCGCACCGTCTCTCTGACGAAGGTCAGAGCCCATCCACAATAACCCACACAACTAAACAACAACCTCTCAATCCCTTTCCAACATTCCCAAGTTCGTCATCACACCACCGTCACCACCTCGTACCGTCACTCTGACGAAGGTCAGAGCCCATTCGCAATAACCCATCCAACCAAACAACAACCTCACAGCCCAACTCCAACACTCCCAAGTTCGTCATCACACCACCGTCACTACCCCATACCGTCACTCTGTCGCAGGTCAGAGCCCATCCGCAATTAACCACCCCGTACCGTCTCTCTGACGAAGGTCAGAGCCCATCCGCAATTAACTACCCAACTAAACAACAACCTCACAGCCCTTCCAACACCCCCACTTTCGTCACCTCACCGCCATCACTACCCCATACCGTCACTCTGACAAAGGTCAGAGCCCATCCACAATAACCCACACAACTAAACAACAATCTCATAGCCCTTTCCAATACTCCTATTTTAGTCACCACACCGCCGTCACCACCCCATACCGTCACTCTGACGAAGGTCAGAGCCCATCCACAATAATCCACACAACTAAACAACAATCTCATAGCCCTTCCCAACACTCCCACTTTAGTCACCCCACCGCCGTCACCACCCCATACCGTCTCTCTGACGCAAGTCAAAGTCCACAACAAACCCATTTCCCCAAAACAAAAAAAGCGCCCATTAGGCGCTTTCAAAGTATCACTATGTGTGTCTCAGCTAAGTACTAAAATGCTGCGTGATTTTCCCTTCATCTAACTTCACCATATTCGGCGGGTAAATACGGGTAAACTGCTTGCTATCCAGCGCTATTGTTAGCTCAATCCCAGGATGCATTAGCTCATTTACTTTAATACGGCTCGAATTTACAAGCCTTGCCAGCTTTTGTTTAACAAGTAAAATATTTCGTTGATTACGCTTGTAATGCTGGTTCAACTGTTGCTCATTCAGCTCTAGCTTTTTCAAAAACGCATCACGCTTGGCTGTTTTTGGTGACTTATTGGCTTTTATTTTGGCACGCGTTATCTCTACAACCTTATCAGACAAGCGTTTTTCGAACGTTTTAAACTCTTCTTGCTTTTCTTTAAGTTCATGCCAATTTTGCGCAATAGATATACGTGTTTTAGTACCTGAAGGTGCACCTAATTCGCCCGTTTCAATGCGTAATGCATTCAACACATTACCACCAATCAGCTTGCCCCTTGGCTTTTCGCCTTTACCAATGCGAATTAAACGGCGCGACATTAAATCACAATGCAAAACTTGCCGATCAACCAATAAATCTTGATTGGTTTCAATATGGCAATACTGCGCATACCCAACAGATACCGTACGGGCAGCTTTTATATGGCATGAAAAGTCTTCGCCATCACTGCGTTTACGCCCTATTGCACCTTGAATAATGGTGATCGCACTGGCACTTTGCAAAATAGATGACTCAACAAAACCAATCACCGTAATATCACCTGACGCCTTAATACGCATACCATCTTTCACATCACCACTAACAATTACGCTGCCATCAAATTCAACGTGACCCGTGGTGACATCAACACAGTCATAACACAAGACATCATCGACACGCATACCACGAGGTACAGCTACTGGTACACCTTTGGCGTCAGCAATCAGTACATTAGGGTCTTTGGGGTGAAGTTTGGTGCCTTCCATCACTTGTAATTCAAAGTTACGGCCAGGCTTAGGGTCAAGGTCATCACCAAAAACAGTAAAGCCCTTTTCTCCCAACGTCGCTGGCAGGCGCTTCATTAGCGGGCTGCCAGGACTTACAGTAATAATTGCGCCAAGGTCTCGCATATCGACCTTGCCGCCATCTTTTGTTTGTGGACTGAGTACTCTGTCTTGCGCTGTCATACACAGACGCACAAAACGCGCATCCGTGCCATCTTTGGCTCTCACACCGTGGGCAACAATTTCTTCGTAAACCACGCCCGCAGGTTGCTCAAACTGCTTACCAAGAAACTGCTCTAACACATCTTGGTTAATGCCTCTTTTTACTCCTGCCTCTGCCAATGCTTTGGCCGCTTTTTCTACAGACACAAGTTTACCGCCACTAGCAACAGTGATCCGCGCTTCCGCCATCATATTCGCGTCATCAACTCGAATAGCAATAGACGCATCAATTGCTCTCGCCACAGCCAAAGAGTCTTGATCGCCCACTTCTGTAGAAGAAAATAACTTACCAATGTTGGCGTGGATTATTTCACAATCTGCATGTTCAGATTGCTCTAATAACTCAACGAGCTGAGAGGCACTAGCCGGAAAACCCGACTCTATAGGATGAGACAACAAATAGACATAGCCTAAGTCTTCATCAAAACGAAACAACGACATGAACTTTTTCCCAAAGTATGTGCATAGAATTCTTATTCTTATCATGCAAGGTAGCAGCACCATTTGAGCACAATGGACCCATAATGTTAAGCAGTAACTGTTACGAATTGCTACAAATTATGAATGATTGTAAATACAACTTGCGTATAATTTGCTTGTTAAATCGCCAACCAGTTCATATTAAATAAGTTATCGGCAAAAGTAGCTTGAGCATTAGCATTACTTTCCGCTATACTGGCCCCACTTCACTGAATGAACATATTCAGGGGCTGATTAGGATTCGACGGGATTCCAGAAGCCTAAGGTGCATGTCGAGGTGCGGCTGGCCTCGTAAAAAAGCCGCAATTAATGTAATCGCAAACGACGATAACTACTCTCTAGCGGCCTAATAGCCCGCTAGCACTCCTCCATGAAATTCTTGTGGTTCTGGTTCTGGAGTGTCACCCCACACAAGATCGCTACGGAAACCCTGGCCGGGGTTGAAGGGCTAAAACTAAGCGGCCTCGCCTTTACTTATCGTGTACGTCCGAGATTTAAAGGTTAACCAAAAGACGATACTAAACATGTAGGACCGAAGGTCGACGCTTTCCGGACGGGGGTTCAAATCCCCCCAGCTCCACCACTTTAAAGTGTTATAAAACAGCCTGTTAGAGAGAAATCTTTAACAGGCTATTTTGTGTCTAAATATCAATGTCCACATCTTGACCACATTACTTTTTAAAGACAAAAAACCAGCAAAAAATACGAGCTTTCAAATTAGACTCTAGTATTCCGCTCTCCTCTATTAAAACCAAGGCGCTCGACATCAAGTAACCTAAAAATTAAGCCAGTAGTTTTTCACATTGTCGATAGTTAGCTCGCCGTTTTATTTCTAGGCTCGCGCAATAGTTATCAAGCTTTTTAGGTCGCCCTACTGCGCCATGGAATACTTTAGTAAATTGCGTGGTGAGTTTTTGCCAGTTTTCTGGGGCGATGTTGAGTCTGTCTAAAATTGGAGAGTTGATTGGGCTTATAGCGCCTCGTTTGTCTGCTCGCATACATCGGCCTGTTAACTCTACCAGTTCTAAATAGGACTTTAATTCAAAGGGTAAACCTTTAGGCATATGTTTTCTGGGGCTGCCTGCAAAACGTGCTAAGTGTTTAGGTTGTTTACCTTCTTTGGCATGTTCACAGCGGGTTTTAACACTGGTGTAGTCTGACGCTTCGGGTGTCTCAACCATTTTGGCTCTGATTGGGTTTAAATCAACATACGCCATGCAGGCTGCTAGTGCCGCTTCATCAAGTAAAGCTTGTGATTTAAGACGGCCTTCCCACAAATTAATAAGGAATTAATTTGAATGCCGTTAGGCAGCCCGAAGGGTGAGCGCCATGGATGGCAGCGAATAAAATCGGTCTTTACAGTTATCTTCTTTATTCGCTTTTCGGGCAATGCTTTCATTCAGTACCCGCATAAACCAACTGATACTCGCTAAACGCTCTCTAAATTGTTCAATATCTTTGTTTAAAAAGTATTGCTACGCAGAGTCTAGACGTTCTCCTTGAAGGGACTTATGAGATAGTATGGTGCCTTTAAACAGCTTATGCCATCTGATGATAACTGCTTTATCACTCAGCCTATTAGCTTTTACATCATCTACATAAAGTACAATGTGAGTATGGTTACTCATCACTGCATACACACACATCAATACAAAATACTTTGGCAAGTTCCAGCAGTTTGTCTTCTATCCACCCTCTTCTGTGTTCGTATGACTGACCTGTTACCTTATCCTCACCACACAAATACGCACGGCGAACACACCGTGAAATACAATGGTAATATTTGGTATCAGTTAAACTCACTTGTCTTTTTCGTGCTGTAGCCATGAAGGAAAGCGCCTATCTTTTAAGCTGAATTTAAAAGATAGGCAATGAATGAAAAACCGTCAATTTTGAATGGGTGTCGGTGTAAATTTAGTGCTAAAAAAGCACAAGGCGCAAAGCGTTTAACACCGATTATTCAAAAGTATGCCCCCGCAGCGCTGGAGATGTTTGGTAACTACAAAGATGAAGTGTTAGCAGCGTTATCTTTTGGTTCATTCACGTTCGGTGCTGTTAAGCAAATCAAGTCATTAAAAGCGGAAGATGCGAAAGCCAAAACACAAGCTGATCCAGAGCAAGTGAAGGCGGAACTCGATGCCCATGCAGCCCATTAATTCAAACAATGAATTGAGTGCGCAAAATGTACTGTATGTGGGAGGCACTGGTTCCGGTAAAAGCAGTGCTGTTAAGATGCTGCATACCACAAAAGCCACTGATCAGA
Source organism: Pseudoalteromonas sp. MSK9-3 (assembly GCF_003590335.1). Taxonomy (GTDB): domain Bacteria; phylum Pseudomonadota; class Gammaproteobacteria; order Enterobacterales; family Alteromonadaceae; genus Pseudoalteromonas. Next base: position 50,312 of record NZ_MIET01000026.1, read on the forward strand.
TTGTATTTTGGGACCCACACGAAGATTACACCGAATTTAAAGGCCGTAAGGTTAGGCGTTATCGCTCGTTTGCCAAGTTTTTTGCCGCACTTATGGCTGGGCGTAAAACCAAACAAGGCTTTAAAATTGCGCTAACAGTACCAGAGACTCGCAAAAGCTTTTTAAAGTTCTGCGAAATTGTCAAAGGCTTTGGTAATGGCGAACATGCAAAGCTATTGCACGTTGTATGCGAAGAGGTCCCGCAAGTTACCGAGTCAGTAGGTAAAGAAGTTGGGCCTTATGGCTGGTTGCTATCAGTTGGGCGTAAGTTTGGCTTTGTTGTGCACTCAGTCGGCCAGCGCGTGGTTGAAATGAGTAAAACCACACTGTCACAGTCTGAATATAAATGGATAGGTGCGCAGAAGTCGAAAGCAGATGCCAAGCGTTTTGCAGACGAAGCCGATATACCGATTAAAGACATACTCAATTTAAAGAAACTGGAATACTTTTTTGTCTCCCCTGGTATTGGGGAATTTACCAAAGGAAAGTTAGTATTCAAGAAAAAAGCCGCGTAAAGCGGCTTTTCATTGACGTATAAAATGTTCCTTAAGAAATCCGTGAACTTACTTCGTCTTTAATATCTTCTTTGATTGCTAATATCTGTTTTCTGCTAGCATTACCCGCGGCTGGGTAATCCAGCGTGCTGTCATCAAAGGATACAGGATGGCCATTTTCATCAGGTATGTATCGTTGCGCATCTATTGCATCATTCCTTTCATCTTCATGGTTTATGGCAGTGTTTATTGCTTCTTCTCTAGGTGTGCCGTTAGCTATTAAAGTAGCCGCTTCTTCTGCTATTGCATCTGTTCTTGCATCTATTGTGTCGAGTTCATCAAACATGAGTTTATTCCTTTGTTAGTCGTAAGGGGCGAATATCTATATATGGTCATTGTTTTCTAAGACAATACTGAAAATGGTGAAAAGTGTTCTGCATTATGTGGATATCAATTTTTTTGTACTATTGCAGATGAGGTTGACATACCCATAAATGACATTCTTAATCTGCAAAAATTGGAGTACTTTTTTAAGTCTCCAGATATAGGAAACTACACAAAAGGAAAGTTAGTATTCAAGAAAAAAGCCGCGTAAAGCAGCTTTATGCTTTCTATAATACACAATTAGCCTTGGTAAACTTCCTGATCGAATATATTCACAAGTTTAAGATATTCATCTCTGCCTAAAATGGCGGAGCTATCGTTCTCAATTTGGTAAATATACGTTTCATATGGTGTGCCCATATATCCAGCTCTAAGACCTTTTAATCCAGATTGAATTGTATTGAAATTGAAAAATAATACCGGATGAGATTTAAGGAAGTTGTAGTAGTTGTTTGGGGTGGTATTTAGAATATCTTTTTGGATATGCGGGTGAAGCTCAATATAATGAGATATGGTTTTTAGTGCTTCATTGGTACTAGTCATAGTTTGTGATATATGAAACTGATTATGTTGGGCTTGTACTTGACTAAATAAGAGTTCTTTTTGAGTTACCAAAAGCCGATAAGCTAAAAAAGCAAATATAGCAGAATAAACTCCTCCAAGCGCACTTCCCATTTCAGCCCAATTTTTATGGCTTGACCAGACACCAAACCCAAACTGAATACCGTATATTATTACAGGAGCTAAAAGTAAACAAAGCAAAACAATACTTTCGATTTCAGATGTGCTTTTTTTCAAAAATATGTCCTTATCAATAGTTTTTCAGTTTAATTTAACCTAATAGGTTACCCCTCACAAATTTAATTGACGCTAACCGAACGCCACCTCTACGTTAAATAGCAACAAAGCAACGTAACGAGAGAACGCCAGAACAATGAATCCAATATATCTAGTCACTGCTGCAAGCTCTGCCGCCGTTGTGTTTGTTATATGCAAACTAGCAAAAGGACGAGCACATGTTCGGAAGAGCAAGAATATTAACGCCACGGCTGCAAGCCAAAAAACTAAATTTTAACTGACACCCATCCTAAACAGATTGTTTATGTTGGGTTTTTCCTCTCAAAAATCAACAAAATTTTTAGGTGGGTGATGAGATGGACACTCCCAAATCGGCGTCAATGCGCCAAACTAAAGGTGTGTTTATAACGATAGTTAGTAGGAGCATCCATCATGAATAACGTTAGTATATTAAGCATCGATTTAGCAAAAAATGTATTTCAACTTCTTGGAATTGATGAACACGGAAAACCTTGTTTCTCAAAGCGGATTTCTAGAGTAAAACTCCATGAAATAATCCTTAATTTACCGCCGTGTGAAGTCGTTATGGAGGCTTGTTCGTCCTCTCACTACTGGGGCAGAGTATGTTTAAATTCTGGTCATCAAGTTAATTTAATTCCTGCACAACATGTCACCCCATTTGTACGTGGTAACAAAAATGATAAGAATGATTGTTTGGCAATATATGAAGCGAGTAGAAGGCCTAGCATTCGCTTTGTTCCCGTTAAAAGTGAACAGCAACAAGCCGTACTTTGTTTACATAGAATACGAGAAAGGCTACTCGGTACTCGCACAGCTTGTATAAATCAAACTCGAAGTTTACTTCTTGAATTTGGGTTCCACATTCCCAAAGCATACTCTGTATTCAAAAAGCATATTCATGAACTTTTATCACAAGATGTTCAGCCTGTTATTCGCCTCATGTTGTTAGAAGTACAACAAGAGTTAGAAAGCTATGATAAAAAAATTAAACTCATGGATACCTTGTTTCAACAAACTAACACCCACAACACCAGTGCAGAAATTATGCAATCCATTCCAGGGATTGGCCCTATCATTGCCTCCGCGTTCAGCGCCAGCATCGATAAAGGCCAAGCATTTAAAAGTGCGAAAGACTTTAGCGTCTGGCTTGGCCTTACGCCTAGGCAATATGCGTCTGGTGAAACAAATCGTTTAGGCACAATTACTAAACGTGGAGATAAATACCTCAGAAAACAACTTATTCATGGTGCTCGAACTGTTGTAAACCACGCACATAAAAAAGACGATGACCTGAACCTATGGGTCACTGCCATCAAGCAAAGGCGTGGGGTAAATAAAGCAGCGGTTGCAATGGCACATCGCATGGCAAGGTTAATGTGGATATTACTTCAAAAAAATGAATATTACCGACCCATATGTTCATGCAACCAGGTTCAAGGTAATGCTTAAACACCAAGTTAGATTGGCTGGCAGCTCGTAAATGACAAGGGTAACTTAACCCGCGTGGGTGTTGAGAGCACTTGCCAATCGCCTATCATTGTTCGCTACAGTTAGATGAAAAAAGGCCTAGTCTGCCTATACAAAACCCAGCAAAGGCACGGTATATAAACCGGTTGGGTGTATTCAAATTAGGGTGTATAGGCTCGAAGCTCATTAGGGGCACTGAAGTAACAGTTAAGCCCGGATATATGTCAGAGCAACGCTTTATTGCAAATGGGTCAAACGTCAAACAGTGGCAGCGACGAAATGAAAAAACGAGGTAGTTTATTCTACCCCGCCAGAATTATTTTGTTTGACACACTGGGAGTGTCCATATATGTCAGTTAAAATTAGGTCCACTATTTAGTGATTGTAGAAAAGCATTTGAACGTGCAATAAACAAAACCGATATAAACTTACCTACGGGCCAATGCAGCCATGTTTTACGACATACTTTCGCAAGTCACTTTATGATGAATGGTGGTAATATCTTAGTACTGCAACAAATACTTGGTCATGCAAAGATTGAGCAAACCATGGTTTACGCGCACTTTGCACCAAGTCATTTAGAAGATGCTATTAGGTTTGGACCTCAACTTTGAGCTATAAAATTAGGATACTGCTTGTCTTAAAACGATAATTGTACATAGACTAACTTGAATAAAGTTTGTAACCAGCATAGACAGAACCAACTTCAAAGCAATAAATTGATATTCTGTAACATATACAGCAATACTTCCGAAAAAAGTTATAAATAAAGACAAAAGGCTAATCGTATATAAAATAATGAAAAACTTACTGTAACGTTGTGACCATTCCCTGTTACTTTTTTTATCCTTTACACCTAATAGTATTGCTGCCATAGCAGCAAGGAAGCCCATCATAGTAAAGCTAAAAGCACCAGATACGGTGGCTAGTGTTTCTACTTCAGTTATTTTAAGGCTAATGCCGGTAAGCTCATAAATAAACCAAATAATAGGACATATAAATATTGTGAATACAGCTGCTTTCTCTAAACACTTTACTGAATTACCATGATATTGGGTAACGGAACGCTGTATAGGTGCCATGGTTTACCCCCTTTAATAATGATTTAAAAAGAAAAAAGCTTATTCGACTAATTCAACTAATTCAACTAATTCAACTAATTCAACTAATTCAACTAATTCAACATTGTGTAATCTGATAAAACTTTTAGTCAATCTAGCTACATGTTGGTTTGCTTCAAATTTAGCTGCCATTTGTTGATCTAAGGTGATGTTTACTCGGTGACCAATATTTTCTGATAAAGACTTGGACGCATCTAGTGCTAGTTCAGTCAAAGCACCTTTGAGTAAATCATCTTTACCCCTAGCTGTAAGCTCTGTGAGCTCGTTATCGTCTAATAAGTTTTTTAAACAGCCCTTTAATGTTGTTTTAGGTGCTCTTTCTATAATAACTCTAAAGCTGCCTACCTCTTCTGCAGAGTTGTCATCTAACTTTAACATGTCACATATAGTATCAAATTTAGAAGAATCCTTGTTTAAAGTAAAACCTGCATCTACAACCATTTCTAAATTTTTAAGTTTTGTCTTATTGACTACTTCACTCATTTCAACAAGCTGAAAATTTTCAAGGTCTTCTGCGTTGTCTAGGCTTTCCAACATACAATTGACAAACGTTTCTAAACAACCATATCTTGGAGAGCCAAGGGTTGAGAGGATAGATACGCATGGGCTAGATTTATCGATGTATATATAAGTCAATGAGCCTAATAATTCATCTTCCTCCAGTCTTTCATGTAACTCGCATACATTGAAGTTCTTCTTATTTATATACCTTTGCGAACTATTCGAATTAATGCTTACTAAATAAAATAAACCATCTGCTTCTTCTGAACTAATTAAATAATATGGTTGTTCAGCTATTTCAATAGGTTTAATCGGACCTTTGTCTGATTTGCTTGTGTATTCATTAAAAAGGTTGAGTAGTGATGGAGCTATATTTTTACCGTCTTGGTTAAATAAGTAATTAAAGTATCTAATTTTCATTTACAATCCTTTTGGATTAGCATCAAAGTATTTTAACCTATGCTAATTTATTATGTCCACATAATGCCCAAACTTAAAAGATTACACAAGACTTTACAAGATAGCATAAGAAACTAAGTTTTTGATTTAAAAGTAAGTCATTGTTTTTAATAGAACCATGAAAGAATCGACGCTTTCCGGACGGGGGTTCAAATCCCCCCAGCTCCACCACTTTAAAGTGTTATAAAACAGCCAGTTATAGATTAATAATCTTTAACTGGCTTTTTTGTGTCTAAATTTAAATGTATAAGTAAGTTGTGAAGCAACTAATCTGACCTCTTTATACTTTTTAACTTTTTGAAGATTAGTCAGAGCTAAGTCTTTTTAATGGGATCAATGACTTTGACACTTTTTTTGTATGTCATATGTATATGATAAAAAGACCTGACTCCCTCGCATCTAAGATATTACACAAGCTGCTTCTTAATCTTAGGCATGATCCGCCTACTCACTGGTACGGTAGCACCTGTACTCAGTATCAAATTTCCCCCACCTGATGATAGCTTTTGAAGCGACTGAATAAATTGCTTATTTACAATGTATGAGCGATGTACACGCAAAAACGTTACGGGCAACTTTTCTTCCATAATAGTCAACGTCTCGTTATGTAACACACTACGTTCATCTAATAGGCTTATCTCCACATAATCTCTCGCCCCCTTCACAAAGCAAATACTGTCACATGACACCCACTCTTCTTTGTCCGTAAGGTTTAGCTTTATCTTTGACGGTGTCTGCTGTTCATTACATTCATCTAATACTCGTTGAAGCTGCTCAGCTCTTTTCTGTGCAAGCTGTTTTTGAGACTGTTCAGTTTTATATTCAATTGAATGTTGAATAAAGAAGAACACTAAAAGCACAGCTACGAAACAATAAAAATAAAGATCGAGAAATTGATTAGGGTTAATCGCAATTACGAAAAAGAATGCCAAAAGTGCACCAGCATGCTTCATCGCATTATCATGCACCTTAAGAGCTTGATAAGCAGAAATACAAAAGCTTATCCCTGCAGGTATTTGAAGGGCGAAAACTGTTTTTTCCTCTATTGTGTTACCTAAATAAATAAATGCAAACGTCGATAACATTGAAAGAGAAAAGTAAGCCCACCGATGACTTTTCACAAAGCTATCTATGATATATAACAGTAAGCACATCCCACTCAACATACCCAGCAATAAAATCACAACCAAGCGAACGTCATGATAAGGGTATTCGTATGCTATTAATCCTCTAGACACTTCAACCAATAATTGAAGAACCACTAACAATGAAAACACAGGAAGCCAAAAAGTACTACGTCTTGGATTCGAGCCTTGTAAAACTAACTGACTTGAAAAAACTAAGCCTATGACCAAAATACCTAGCGATAACAAAGTAGGTAAGTAATTACGAAGCACTATATTTTGAGGAGAGCCATAATACGTGATTATCGCAAATGGAATTGAGGTGCTGATATCGTAAACTTTATGATGAGATGACAGTTTAATAACTAACTCATTCTGGCGCTTCTTCAGTAGTCCTTTTGGTATATAAATAACAAAGTCCATCACTCCAACCTTTTCACCTTCAGGTTGAGCCGAGGGATAACCATTTCGACCTATTAATTCGCCATTAAAGTAAAACTCAGCCGCCGCTTGAGCAGAAAAAAACAGCCCAATTGGTTTATCGAGCAGCTCAGAGACGTTTAAATCAAACGTAGAGCCAATCCAAGTTACATTGTTACCTAGCTTAACGTCACCCAACAGCATTTTATTGCAACTCTGGAGAAAAAACGTATCGGAAGACAGCGCTGCATTTTCATCATAACAAACCCTAACCTCCTGAATAAAAAACTTATTAAATTCATTTGCAGCAAGATTTGTAGAGAACACCATGCTAAAACTGACTAATAAAAACACATACAATAGCTTAGCTTTTACCACAATGTCATGTAAGGCGGTGCAAAAATATACCCTGATAGATTTTGCCGCCATTTGCAGAAGAAACGCCACCGTTTGCATATAAGTGCTAGAAAAAAAAGAAGTAATTGGTAATGTCCTTATCAATTAATAAATTGCTTTAAAGGTCCTATTTTAATGAACTATATCAAAAAATCGGTTTTCACTGGAATCGCATTATCACAATTAATATTTGCCCCACTATGTCTCAGTGCACAGTTAACGCCAAAACAAATAGATGCACTTGTTGAAAAAGCAGCAGACGAGCTTAATGTGCCGGGGGTAGCATTGGCAGTTGTTAAAAGTGGTGAAGTGATCCACGCAAAAGGCTATGGCGTGCAATCTATTGAAAACAATACACCAGTAACCACCGATACCCTATTTCAGGTCGCGTCAATATCAAAATCATTTTTAACTGCGGCATTGGCACTGCTCGTAGATGAAAATAAACTCAGCTGGGACGACAAAGTCATCGATTACCTTCCGCAGTTTCAAATGTATGATCCTTGGGTGACAAGAGAGTTTACTATTCGCGACTTGTTAACTCACCGCTCTGGTTTGCCACTGGGTGCTGGGGACTTATTACAATGGCCTGATGCGCAGGCACACACAACACCTGATGAAATCATCTCAGCATTAAAATATTTAAAACCAACCAGTTCATTTCGCTCCGAATATGCCTACAACAATTTAATGTACACTGTCGCCGAAGAGATTATACGCGAAATAACCAAGATGCCTTGGGACCTATATGTCGAAAAAGCATTAATTGCGCCGCTGAAAATGACTAACTGTGTAGCGAGCCCGATTCGAATTAAAATACCAAGTAAGCGTGCCATACCGCATATGGAAGTTGACGGTACGCTCAAAACCACTTTTTTCAAAGATGATGAGCTAATTAATTGTGACATAGCGGGTATGGCAAAGTGGGCGCAGCTATTTCTTAGCAAAGGTAAACTACCAGATGGACAAGACTTGTTATCCGAAAAGCAACACGCAGAAATGTGGAAGCCAGTTACTTTAAAAAAAGTCGCTTATATTGATCAAAAATACGCACAGACACATTTTCAAGCATATGGATTAGGCTGGAATTTGATGGACTTTCATGGCCACTTGCATGTCTCTCATGGCGGCGCGGTACAAGGCATGACCTCCCATATCGCATTTTTACCTGAAAAAGATGTTGCTGTTATTGCACTTACAAATCAATGGTCACGAGCAGCCAAAGGTCTAACCGCAACTATCCTAGAACACTATATTGAAGCCGAGCCCACAAATTACATTGACGTATATATAGAAGGAAATAAACGATATGAAGCCTACAAAAAACAACAAAAGAAAACGGAAAAACCTCTGCACCTGAGTACAACAAAACCGCCTATGGCGCTTAATCAATATACCGGTACTTACCAAGATAACTGGTATGGCACAGTTGATGTCACAGTAATAGGCTCAGAGCTTAATATTAAGTTTTCTCGCGGTAATGCGTTAACCGGTAAACTTGCTCACATCGAGGGCAACCGATTTGTTGCAAAATGGCATGACCGAACGCTCAATGCGGATGCATTTGTTAAATTTGACGTCGACTTCGAAGGTAAGGTTATCGGATTCAAAATGAAAGCAGTAAGTCGTAGCACTGATTTTTCTTATAACTTTCATGATTTAAACCTAAAAAAAGTGAGCGCTCCGGAGTAAATCATAAAGAGACAGAGGTGAATAATAAGAATAATAAGTGCCACCCATTTGAGATATTCACCAAAGGTAAAGGCCAATTTCCAATATGAAATGTCGCTTAATTAGTAAAATCGAGTGAACTACATACGCTATAAGGTCAAAAATAGCGAAAAACTGAACTCATACGTATCAGGTACAGCTAATCCGCCAAGTTATGGTGTGTTAGCTGTCCAGAGGTTATCTTGATAGTCTAAAAATTAAGCCCGTAACTTTTCACACTGCGTGTAATGGGCCCGCGTTTTATTTATAGGCTTGCACAATAATTATCAAGCTTTTGAGGTCTCCCTACTGCACCGTAAAATTCCTTGGTAAGTTGTGTGGTAAGTTTTACCCAGCTTTCTGGGGCTATGTTGAGTCTGTCTAAAATTGGGGGGGGTTATGGTGTTTATAGCGCTTTGTGTATCTGTTCACATACATCGGCCTGTTAACTCTACAAGTTCCAGATGCGACTTTAATTCAAACGGTAAACCATTTTCTACGTGTTGTTATCATATTTAATTAAATCATATAGTTATTTTTCTGCGACTACAATTTAAAGAGGAACACGTAACCTTACATTAAAATAACAAAAGGTGTGCAACTGGAACGGCTATTGCTTATTAAAAGAGAGATAAGTCAATTTAAGGATATGAAATGATTAACCCTATCGGCATTACAAATTACCAGTCAGTCTCTGCGTCACAATCAAGTCAGTATGTGCAAAAGCATACTGCATCTGAGATGAGCGATAGTCACGCTGAGTCTGCTAATTCATTGAGTTTCCATGATAGAACATATGACTTCACACACATGACACTTGAAGAGCAATCTAAAGCGGCTCAAGACCTTTATGATCAAGGGGTTATTTCAATGGGCGAGCATGCTTTCATGACCGGGAAATACGGTTTAATCGAGCATGATGGTCAATTGGGTGGAACGACGCTTGCCCAAGCAAAGAGTGAAAAAATCAATGTGATTGACACCATGAAAGACAACCTTGCCGCCGTTAAAAGTCAGGCTGGTGGCGATTCTGAAGTGGTAAAAAACTATCATTCCCTCATACGAAAGCTAGAAGTATATCAATTTGGATTGAATGCAAGCGCTTAACTGCTTACCGAACCTCAAATGACACTCAACGCAAACTGATGATTTGCCATTCGCCACGTTCAAGCAAGAATTCCGCTTAGCTCATAAACTCTCATTCATTACATGCACTATATACTGAAAAATGACGAAAATTAATGCAACTAGGTTTACATCTCTTTTCTCTATAATCTACCGCAATAAATTGCTTTTTAATGTTATGTTGTAACAAGATCAAACTACCTTAAACTATTGAATTACACACATGAACACACAGGGATTCAAACACATATTTACAGGGCTTGTTTGCAGTACAGCCATACTGGGCTGCCAAACGGTAACGAGCACACCTAACACACAAAAAACCAATGATTTAGTGGTTGCTACGTGGAATATTGAACACTTAGCAGCACAAAATAATCAAGGCTGTAAAGGCCGAGAAAACAGCGACTATGCTGCACTCACCGCTTATAAAAACAAAGTTGATGCTGATATATATGCCTTGCAAGAAGTCGGTTCTGTGGCTGCAGTACAACGCGTTTTTAACCCGTCTGAGTGGCAAGTATTCATCTCTGATAGAGCTGACTCGCCAAGTTATACGTGCCGTGGCAGCGAGCAGTCGTCAACGCAACAAAAAGTTGCCTATGCGGTGAAAAAAACCATTACGGTTAATAACGTCACGTATCTAGACGCACTCAGTGCGCCGCAGTTTGGCCTACGAAACGCATTGCAACTGAATATAGAGCATGCAGGAAAGTCACTCTCTTTGATTAACTTTCACTTAAAAAGCGGCTGCTTTGTTGACGACTACTTAGACAGTGACCGCAAAAGCTGTGGTGTATTGGCTCAGCAGGCTGAAATTTTAAAGAATATGCTTAAGCAGCAACAAAAAAGCCAACCTAATTTGGTCTTGTTAGGGGACTTTAACCACCGCTTAGCCAACCCTAACAATCGCTTACGCGCTGATTTAGGGCTTACAAACACAGTGAAACAAAGCGCATGGGTAAATACCACTGACGCCGTACAAGGGTGTCACCCTAAATACCCGGCCCCGATTGACCATATTATTGTCTCGTCATCATTGGTGCAGCACCTTGATAAACCAGAATCACAGTTTCACTACTTCGAAGATATGACACCAAACAACATGCTTAGCGACCATTGTGCTTTAACGTTACGCTTTAATTTCTAGAGGATGGTTGGTCCAAACGCCTGCGTTTGGACCAACAATGGTTAGGGTTAAAAAGCGCGGCTTATACTATGGTTTGCGTGCTTTTATAGAGTAAATTAAAGGCACTTTTTGCCCTTTATGCTGCATTTGATAACGTTTTTCTGCTACCTGCTCTAGCCCGTCAAAGCAATCATAAGGGCTGTACGCATGCTCTTCAAACAGCTCTATGATCAAGCCGGCATTGATCAGTGCGCTTATCACGTTACTCAATGAATGTGGCCACGTGATCACTTGAGACACTTGCCCATCACAATTTTCTGTATAGGTAGTTTCTTCTTCAATATCGGGCTCATTTTTAGGAAAGTATGAATACCCTGACAACAAGTCATTGAAGGTGTGAAATTCAACTAAATGAAACTCCCCCCCACTTTTTAATGCCTTAGCAACACCTTGCGCCCAATGTGCTAAGTCAGGTAACCAACACAAAACACCATATGATGTATACACAATATCAAACTGTTGCGTGTTACTATCGCCAAAATGACAAACATCATCACACACAAATGTAGCGTTTAAGCCAAGCTGTTTGTTTAATATTTTTGCTTCGTCAATTGCAGAAGAAGACAAGTCGACGCCTGTCACCGTTGCACCGAGTCGTGCGAGCGACAGAGAGTCTTGCCCAAAATGGCACTGTAAATGGAGTATACTTTTTCCACTCACGTTACCTAGCTGATTAATTTCAATATCATTGAGCGATGATTGACCTTGTAAAAAGCTGGCAACATCATAAAACTTTGATTTTACGTGCAGCGTAGTCCGCTTATTCCAAGTTTCTTTATTAATATCTAAATAGTTCATACTCGACTCGTTGGCGCTGTTATGACTCAGAGCTGCTATGTTTATAGCTCAACTCATACATGTTTCTCAGCTTAAAATAGTCAAAAACCAAAAAAGCACCAACTATTTGCGATAAACCAACAATTTAGGAACACGTAGTTTTTGCACATAAACGATAATTGCGAATATGGCATGCAATAATAAGCCCTGACCCTACCACCGTCATAATACGCTCCATCAGCTCACCTAAAAGGTCATGACCAAATACCACCGCAAATACTAAGCACGCTAACCCAGCAATTCCCACAATTAATACATGCCATGCTTTGTGCCGCTTACATCCAATACTCAGTGCAACAAGGCTTATCACTAAAGCGATACACACTAACAATTGATGAACTGACTCGTCTGCCAAAAACTGCAACCCAATCGCTGGTACTAACAGCAGCATTAAGGGTAAAAATATGCAATGGAGAATACATAACATTGACACACCGATTGCTGCTTGGTCCATCCGTTTTTGTGGAAATTTCATTCGCAACTAGCCTCTTTCGTCTTAGATATTTTACTCGCCTTAACGCTTTATATAACGTAAAAAAGCCCGCAGTGCGGGCTAAACGTCAGGGTTAAGAATCGTCTCTTGTTAAATCAGTTTTTCTACTTAATGTTCGTGCTCGTGTGCTTCATCTGCAATACCTAACCAGACCACATTTTTTGGCACGACATCTAACTCAAAGGTATGCGCAAATTCACCACTTTCTAAGTCAATGGCGAGAATGTGTTGGTTAATGGGATCAGTTACATAAGCCACTTGCTGTGATTGTGAAAGCGTCATGGTAAAACCATGTTCAGCTGGCATCTGTGCTAAATCAGCGGCCGTTACCGTAATGTTATGTGCCAGTTCCCAGTGGTATTCGTTATCATGTGTATGGCCTTCAAACACGGAAACAACACCAGCACTGTCCATCAATACAACATGCTCGCCTTCAGCACTGAAGTAAGCTGCGCTTAATCGCGCATCGTCACTGGCTTGCCATTCAATCTTTTCTACTGAACTGTTGCTTGGGTCAATGGCGTACACCGCAGTGCGGCTGCTGCCAATAAACAAATCCTTTTCAGGGTGGCCGCGTAACATGCCAATTCGCTCACCTTCAGCAAATCCAGCTGGATTCATGATTTTTTCATGAGTAAAGGCATTATCGTGGGTATCAATCATCACCACACCATCGGCACAAGCAAACGCCACCAGCTCACTACTTTGTGCGCTGCCATGCAAACTTGGGCAAGCTACATCAAATACTTTGTCTTGGTCAAAATGGTCTCCATGACCATGAAATAAACCGATTTGGCTTGGTAAAGTCGAGCTGCTTTGCTCATCACGAATGGTGCTTATTAAGTATTCGCCAACTGTTTGCATCGCACCATGTTGGTATGTGCTGTAATCAAGCGTTGCAAAATCACGGTCGTTGTTGGTGATGTTCGACTCATTAAATACCATTACTTGCGCATTTTCTGCGGTGTCTTTATCACCATCAAAGAACACAACACTGTTGTGCTTACCCGCGTTTACGTGGGTCGGTTTAACCCCTTGTAATGCAAACTCAACAAGGCTTGGGGCTTGTTCATAAGGGTGTAAGTGATCTCCATGATCTTCTTGCCATACGCCCCCATCAACAAATTCAACCATACCCGCATCACGCTGTACCGCCATAACGTAGCGATGGTGTTCAGTGGCATATAAATATTGTGGATACCCAGTAATGCCAATGCTATCTAAATGTTCACCATCTTTTGCAGATAGGACGGCAAGCACATTGCTATCAAACGTAGACACAACCAAACGACCTTCAGTACTCACCTCGGTATGGCCGTGATCATCATCAGTTGAACCTGAGCCACCAGGTTGTTCTTGTGTAGTCGGTGTTTCTACTGGTGTTAGCGTATGCTTTGTATCGCCACACGCTGAAGTTAATGCTGCAGCAACAAGCGTTGCTAATAACTTTAATTTTATATTCATTGTCGCCACTGTCTAAAGAATCTATTTGAACGTAAATAATTCATGAGAGAGTACATTGACTCTCTGCCTTGATTTGAATGTTATATTATAACAAAACATAATTGCAAGTAGTTCTTTTGGTAACGAGCCCAGTAGAATTAAAAGAAAAGATATAAAAACAAAAAAAATACAAAAAAAACATTCCATTTACAATGTAAATAGGTACACTGAACTGAGTGCTGAATTATGCGCAGAAGGAATTGGCATCATGAAACTGAAAAACGTAAAACTCCAAATCAAAGGAACGCTCTTAATTAAGATGACTGAGTGTGTTTCCTTGAACACCTTTATTTGTGTCTAATTACAGATAAAGTCTCCGTTTACTAATTCAGCACTAATATGATTTTTATCAGAAATACCCAGCGCCACGTTTATCGTGGCGCATTTCTTTGCTTTGATTTTCTTTTTACTCAACAAAACAGATTAGCTGACTTCGCATATTCAATCGTTTATCTAAACCTGTATCGTATAATCATCATCCAACCTTGCTCCTCGCGATCTTATACATGAAAAAAATTCAGCCTATGTAAAATGCTATTAACAGCACAAAAATAAACGTCTTCAAACAAATAGTTAACATTTAGAGCCCTCTGAATTTCAATAAACAGCCCCAAAGCAAAAGAGAATACAAATATTTATCATTTGCATAAATATGCATTGAATATTAGTTTGGATGACCTGCTTAAAAAATGTGTAGTTCAAATTAAGTGCTTGTTATGCAATGAACTCACCCGTTTAGTAAATTGGGTACTCAATGAAAAGATATTTATTTGATAGAAATTTAGAGCATTCGAGCTGTGGCGTTGGGTTTATTACCCATAAAAAAAGCGAACAAACACACCAACTGCTAGAGCATGCTCACCAAGCACTTTGCCGTATACCTCACAGAGGCGGTATGAATGCACAAGGCATTGGTGATGGTGCTGGGGTTAATATTGACTTGTCACTTAACTTTTTCAAAAAAGTAACCGGCAACGCCACATTACAACTCGGTGAATTTGGGGTAGCCAACTTTTTTTACCCCAAAGAACTTACGCACCACAACAAAGCCACTCAATTAATTGAAAAAACACTCTCGACGTATAATTTACCCATTGTCACATTTCGCACCATCACAACCGATGAAACCGTGCTTAATCGCGCCAGCCAGCAAGCGCAACTCCAAATCAAACAAGTCGTTTTTTTAAAACCAAGCCAGTGTGATAGTCAAACTCAGTTTGAAAAACAGATCCATCAAGCGCTTCACGACATCGAACATGTGGCTTTTACTGATCCTGAACTCAGTGGACTCTATCCCTTGTCGATGAGCAGCCGTACCCAAGTACTGAAAGGCCGTTTAAATAGCTGGGAAGTGATCCCTTATTTTACCGATCTAAGTGACGTAGATCATCAAGTTCATACGTTATTCTTTCACACTCGGTTTTCAACTAATACCGCACCAAACCCAATGTTTGCGCAACCTTTTAGACGAATGGCCCACAATGGCGAGCTTAATACCGACCGAAAAAACCGCCTAAGTGAAGACGCAATCGCCAAGTCGCAAAATAAAAAAATCATTACCCCAAATGGACAATCAGACTCAGCGCGTTTAGACCAAACATTAGAAAGGCGAGTAATCGAAGACAACTTAGAGATTGATGTCGCCGCATTAGCCATGATGCCGCCTGCTTGGGAGAATGACAGCGATTTGCCACCCTCAGTGAGGAATATGCTTGAATATTTCTCTTTATACGAAGAGAAAAATGACGGCCCCGCAGCACTCATTTTTGGTGACGGGGTTAAGGTAGGCGCACGACTCGATAGACTCGGACTACGGCCGTTACGAAGTGTTGAGACATCTGACTATTTGGTCGTGATGAGTGAAGCAGGTCAAATAGATTTTGACCCTAGCGACATCATACGCCGCGGCCGCATTGAAGCCGGTGGCATGATTGTATTTGACCATAGCACCGGAGAAATTAAAGAAACCCAGCAAATTTTAGAACACTTAGCTAAACAGCAAGATTACGCCGCGCTACTGACCCAAGCAAGGGTTAACTTATCCGACTTGCCGATACCGCAATTACAAGCAGTAAAGCAACGTTCTTCACTGAGTACCAGCGCACAACATGTGGCATTTAGCTTAAATCAAGAAAGCTTTAAATTTATGCTCGATCCCATGTTATTAAATGGGGCAGAAAAAATTTCTGCCATGGGCTATGGCTTAGCTCCGAATGCCCTCAACAAAGATGAAGGCGGCCTATCTCGATACTTTAGCCAACGGTTTGCGCAAGTAACCAACCCGCCGCTCGACAGCATTCGTGAAACTGATGGTATGACACTGCGTGTGGCACTGGGTCCAAAACCCAATATTAGCCCAAATAGCCATAAACAAATTGTATTAGACTCTCCTATTTTAATGCCACAACACCTGCTTGCCCTTGAAAAGCAAAGTGCATTACGTATTAAGACCTTACCTCTATTGTTCAACATAGACTTACACAACAGCAATGAACATAGACTGCTTGATGCCCTAGAAACCCTCACGGATCTCGCTGAGCAACAAGCCCGCGAACAAGTCGATATTATCGTTTTAAGCGACGAGCACATTTCACATAGCCAAGCCGCTATTCCGGCATTACTAGCCGTCGCCAAAATTAATCAACGGCTGATAAGTCGAGGGCTACGCTTTACCACCAGCCTTGTTTGCCATACCGGACAAGCAGTGAGTACACACGATATCGCATGTCTGCTTGGCTTTGGAGCCTCTGCGGTATGCCCACTCACGGTATTAAATCGTGCTACAGAGTTATTCGATAGCCCAACCAATGTGCAGTCAGCCATACTGAAATTTAAAAAGGCCGCTGAAAAAGCCTTAATGAAAACCATGGGCAAATTTGGCTTATGTACTGTAGAAAGCTATATTGGCGGTGAATTTTTCGAAGCCAACTTTATAGATACCCATGACCCAGCTTTAAAAGCTATTTTCCCCAATATTCACTCCCCCGTGGGAGGAGCCCAATTTAAAGATTTGGTACAAAGCGTTGAGTACTGGCATAAAAAAGTCCCCCATGTTCAATCTGAAAACCAGATCCCTGTACTCGGGTTATTCAAAGAACGCGCTCAAGGAGCAGGTCATAGTTTTGGTATAACTGCGGTTCGTGAATACATCAATATGACTGAAGAATCGATTCAATATGTCGACGAATCACAACTTGAGTCACAAGACCAACAAGTCATATTGCCGCAAGATGAGGGGTATCGAGATTTAGGCTACGACGCACGCAGCCCCCAGCAAATAGATGACTTTACGATCACAGATGCGTATCGTGAATTTAGTCAAAACCTTTACCTTGAACGCCAACATCGCCCCGCTGCACTGCGAGATATATTAAGCCTACCAATTCAAATCAAAGCAGATGCATCAGAGCAAACTCTTAAAGACTGCTTTAAAAACATATCAGTGTCAGGGTCATTTGCACTTGCCTTAACGGGGCTCACGGTGCACCGTGAGCGCTCCAATGACATCGCACAACATTGGCATATCGCATTCAACCCAACTGGTAACCTCCAGAGTTTAGAGGCTGCACTCATAGACGTATTTTCCAAAGATATTTTCACCCACAGCATAGTAAACTCACATCTGACTCTTGCAGTGGTACAGGGTAGCGTACTCGATAGGCTATTAGCGAAAGTCATCCCGGCTCGAACGGCAATATCCGTAGCTAAGGTTCAGCCAGCACACCAAATCACCGCCGCTTTTGCTTCTGGTGCTATGAGCCATGGTGCTTTAGTCGAAAAGGCTCACCAAGCGGTAGCGCAAGGCACCAATATTGCGGGCGCAATGAGTAATTCAGGTGAAGGTGGCGAAAGTGCTTCACGGTACAACACTGTAAAAGCCAGTAAAATTAAGCAATTTGCCTCTGGCCGATTTGGTGTCTGGACAGGCTACCTTGCCGACCCAGCCTTACAAGAAATCGAAATTAAAATAGGCCAAGGCGCAAAGCCCGGCGAAGGGGGCCAACTTCCCGCACATAAAGTCAACGTACAAATAGCCGCAGCACGCGGTGGCACTCCTGGGGTTGAACTAGTCTCTCCACCACCACACCATGATACCTACTCGATTGAAGATTTAGGGCAGCTCATCCACGATGCCAAAGCAGCACGAGTCAAGGTCGTCGTTAAACTCGTTTCATCTGAAGGTATTGGTACCATTGCGGTTGGCGTTGCCAAAGCTGGCGCTGATGTTATCAATGTCGCAGGCAATACAGGCGGTACTGGGGCAGCCCAAGTGACCAGCTTGAAACACACAGGTCGGGCCGCCGATATTGGTATTGCTGAAGTCCATCAAGCGCTCGCTGAAAACGGCTTGCGAGATAAAATAACCTTACGCTGTTCTAATGCCCACCAAACGGGCCTCGATGTGGTCAAATCGGCCATGTTAGGCGGTGATTCATTTGAGTTTGGTACTACGGCACTGATGATGCTCAAGTGCGTGATGGCTAAAAACTGCCATCAAAAATGTCCTGCGGGGCTGACAACCAACCCTGAGGTTTATCAAGGCGATCCGAGAGCATTGGCGCAATATTTTATGAATGTTGCGCACGAAACCCGAGAAATATTGGCACACCTTGGCTATACATCTTTACGTGAGATACGCGGAAGAAGTAATCTATTACACCTCGTTGCGCATCCTATGATGGTCGGACAACTAGATATGACAGCCATGCTCGCGCCAGTAGAGCCGATAAAAATTACCGCTCCAGTGTACCTTGAAGCAAACTTTGATCACGACTCTCAGTGGCTCACGCAGCTGAAACACAACTTGTTTGATAACCAAACTGAATACTTATCTCTGCCTCCCATCGCACTGAATAACTGTAACAAAACAATCGCAGGGCAACTGGCGATTGATATAGAGCGGACCCTAAATTATCAAGTAAGCGATGCGACCATTGCCGCTCACCCTGCAATGTATAGATTGAGTAATGGCAGAGTCGTGTTAAAAAGTAATACGCTCTCGTTGCATACGTATGGCTCAGCTGGCCAAAGTTATGGGGCATTTTTGAACACGGGCATGCAACTGCAACATACCGGTACTTGCAATGATGGTGTAGGTAAAGGCATAAGCGGCGGTCGCATACAGATCACGAGTCCTGTTTCACACGCAAAACAACCATTAACCAACAATGTACTGATCGGCAACTTTGCATTGTTTGGGGCAACAGGTGGAGAATTGTTTATTGCAGGCCAAGCAGGCGACCGCTTTGGTGTACGCAACTCAGGTGCCGTTGCTGTGGTAGAAGGTGTTGGTGATTTTTGCTGCGAATATATGACCAATGGCTCGGTGGTTAACTTATCTCATTACGGAAAGAATTTAGGCAATGGGATGAGTGGCGGTACCGCATATCAATACGATCCAAGCGGCAATATTGTCACGCAGTGCAGCCAAGACAGTGTCGTCGCTTTGCGCTTAGATGAACAAACTCCCTTGTGTTTGGGCCATGAAGCCGCGCTTTTGTATCATTTAGAATGTCATATTGATGCCACCGGCTCTACGCACGCTCAATCACTGATTAATAACTGGGCTGAACACAAGGCGCATTTTTATGTCCTGATCCCAAAAACACTCTATAGCTATCATTGCCCAAATAATATTGTGGACTCTAATGAGCGCAGAACCATGCTTGAAGAGCTCTCACAAGCTTGGGCAAACCGCCTATTAAAGGAAGCTCAAATTGCATATCAACAAAACCAAGACGACGGTAAATACCTATTTGATGGGCAATTACCTGATTACGGAGACCGAGACACCAGTCTCATTTATCAATATGTGATCTCAGCGGGTGTATTTCATCGCGCCCATGAAGCTGCAAAAAAGTCAGCCTCACAGTCTACAGCGCTTGCTAGTGAAGACAGCGCCAAATACTTGGTCACGACCCTTGATCGAAAGTTACAAGAAACACTGGTAAAAGATACCAAAGAGGCATTGGCCAGCTACGAAAGCGATGCGCTCAGCTGCTTACTCGCACAAAAGCGCGTGCAAGACTATAAAGACGCGTTAGAGCGCCGCGAGGTCTGGGATAGTAATGCGTTTGGTACCAGCGTTTGGATATTACATCGCGATAACTGTGTCCAAGAGGCACTGCGCCAACATCGACCATTTGAACAACTGCTCGCGACCCATTTTTGCCATGTGCTAGTTGAAGCAATCCGCGCAACAGCATAAGTAAGGAAAAGTATTATGACACACTCAAATAACACCCAATTAGTCCCCTATTTACCAGAAAACATGCCGTTCAATGATGACCAAAAGCAATGGCTAGGTGGCTTTTTAGCGGGTTTACATAGTCGCTTATTAATAAAAGAAGAAACTGTTGCGCAATCAGTTCAGCCAGCCATGCAAATTAAACCACTCACCATAATTTATGGATCGCAAACCGGTAATGCTGAAAACCTCGCTGAAGAAGCCGAACAAATGGCTAAAAATCATGGGTTGTTGGCTTCGGTATTCGATATGGATGATATTTCTGTGTCGCAATTAAGTGAAGCTGAGCGACTATTGGTGATCACAAGTACCTACGGTGATGGTGAAATGCCCGATAACGCACAATTATTGTGGGATGAAATAAGTGCCGAGTCGGCCCCCTCATTTGCATCAACCTACTTTTCCGTTTTAGCCTTGGGTGACACCAATTATGATGATTTTTGTATTGCCGGCATTCAATGGGATGAACGCTTAGAACAGCTAGGTGCTACCCGAGTCGCACAACGTATCGATTGTGATGTGGCCTATGAAGCGCCAGCAGAACAATGGATGGCTGAAGCACTGCCCACAATCGCGCAAAAAGGCAGTAACTCAGAGCAGCAACCAGCGCACACCTCTGAGCAAAAGTCTAAAAAGCACAAAGCCAAATTTAATAAAGAGTCACCACTGAAGGCTCAGCTATTAAGCAAAACGCGGTTAACTGATGAGTGCTCAAGTAAAGAAACCATTCATTATGAACTCTCTTTAATGGGCTCAGAAGAACACTATGATGCTGGCGATGCCCTTAATATTATTGCGCACAACAGTACAGCGCTCGTTAATGACTTACTCAGCGTACTCAATGCCAGAGCAGAGCAACATGAAACATACAATGGTAAAACCGATCAGCTAGAATACATATTCACTGAATTACTCGAAATTCGCCAGCCCAGTAAAGATCTCATTCATGAAATAGCACGTCAGAGTAGCTGCCCTGAGCTACTCTCCAGACTGGGCGATAATCAAGCCATGAGTGATTATTTATGGGGCGTCGACACGGTTCAGCTACTTAAGCGTTACCCAGATAGTGCTCTTTCACCGGCACAGTTTATTCAGCTTGCAAAACCAATGGCACCCAGAGCCTATTCCATTTCATCAAGTCTCAAAAAGCACCCAGATCAAGTACATTTAACCATTGCCAGTGTGAGATACACGCAAGATGAACGTCAACACAATGGGGTTTGTTCAACTTACTTAGCCGACCTAGTAAAAATAGGAGAGCCAGTAACTTGTTACTTTTCGGCCAACAAACACTTCTCTGTACCCAATGATTTAGCTGCACCCATTATTATGATTGGCCCAGGTACCGGCGTTGCACCATTTAGAGCGTTCTTAGAAGAGCGGGAAGCCACACACGCCACAGGAGATAATTGGTTGTTTTTTGGTGACCGAAATGCAAAAACTGATTACTTGTATGAGCAAGAGTTAACCCAGATGCATCAAGATGGTCTATTAACGCGACTAGACTTGGCCTTTTCTCGTGATCAAGCAGAAAAAATCTATGTACAAGATAAAATGTTAGCGCAAGGCGAAACTCTATTTAACTGGCTTGAAAACGGGGCATATCTGTATGTCTGTGGAGATGCCTATAAAATGGCGAAAGATGTTGATACAACGCTGCAGAGCATTATTCAGCGGTATGGTCAATATGATGAAAGTCAAACGCAAGAATACATGGCCAATTTGAAAAAACAAAAACGCTATGTGCGGGACGTTTATTAAGAAAAGGAAGCAACCTTTACGTTAAGATTTTAAGCGTAAAGGTTGTTTAAGCGGCACGACATTACCACCGAGTTTTGGAAACACATGACTAATTTGCTTGTCTAACTTGGTGAGTTCGGCAATGCATTTTCCTTGCTGCTTTTGACAATTTTCACAGCGGCTATATTGCAATACAATACTATTTCTCACCCACAGTTGTAAGTCAGCAACACATTGAACATCGCCATAACGAATACATACTTGCTTTACTTTGTGGCAAGCATCAAGAAATGCGGATAAGTTGGCATACTCTGTTGGTGTGTGTTTTAAAATCATGGATTTAACACTGAGTTCTGAATTAGCATGATCAAACTCTTTTTTGTATGCATCGATTTCTAACACCAATCGCGTACTCATAAATCCCTCATCTCAGTTATTAACGAAACTCGTCATCCGTAAGGGCCACGCTAGGCCCCGTTTTTATGGCGACTTACTAAACAATATGACCCGTCTGAAGCATCACTCAACATGCCACTCATACTGGTATCTCTTTGGTTTTTAAACACCATCGTATTACTGTTTAACTTGCCTTGATATTGCCATTTTTTAAATACTTCCTCGCGCACCAAAATGCACGGAGACTTTACGGTAAACGTTTCTTGAAATGTCACCGCACACTGGCCTTGCGTATCTTTAGTGGCCGCATAAACCACATGGCTCTGTCTGTCTTTGTATTCGATCACCCCAGAAACAAAGCTACTATGCCGTTGTTTGCTTTGACTGTTTAATTCAAGTAACCGGTGTTTATTTAACCCAATGGTGTTTGTCGCAAGCTCTATGAGCTGCGCAGCGCACACCGGGTTAACCTTCGCCGCTAACACTTTTTCCATAGAGGTTTTTGCAAAACATGAGATGCTCAGCACCGACAATAGGCATGCGCTTAACCATAAAATCAAACGATTCATAATAACTCTCTAATTTGCGCCGCTAATTCATTAGGGGTTGTGGTATGACTCATGGCCGTGATCAACTTACTAGATTTATCTAAAATATAAAACCGTGACGCATGAGATACGGAGTACTCCATAAATGAGTCACTTAGGTTATTATTATCGTAAAACACACCATACTGACCACTGACTGATTTGACTTGCTCTACCGTACCAGTAAGCCCCAAAATATCGTCATGAAAGTAGGCTGTGTATTCTTTTAATTCAGCAGGTGTATCACGCGTTGGGTCAACCGTCACAAATAACCCTTGAATGGCATTTGGGTGACTCTTCTCAAGCCGCATCATTGCACCGGTTAAAACAGCAAGTGAATTAGGACACACTTCAGCACACGATAAATAGCCGAAGTACATCACTACCACTTGCCCTTTAAAATCATACAATGACACGGGGCCTTCACTACTTTGTAAGGTGAAGTCCCCGCCGAGCTCTGCAAAGGTCTTTTTCGGTTGATTAAAGTCTTTACTGGTTGTGGCTAAATAGAAAATCACTAAGCCAACAACCCCCAGTACACAACTGAGTAAAAACAATCTCCGTAAATTATTCCCTTGCATTTGTGTTACCTCACCGTAAGCAATGTTTGTGGTGCAAGACTGACAAAGTCCAGCGACATAAACACACTCAATGATGTGATCGCCAATATTGACACCACAAATACACGCTTTGCCCATATGTGTTGTTCATAGCGGCCAAAGTCAACAATGGTAATGGCTAACCACACCACACCAATAAGTAACGTTGAAACAGCGTATAAAGTCCCCACATAATTAAACACAAACAATGCCAATGCCATCAACGTAAACGCGACAATATAAGCCACCATGTGCTTGCGCGCTGACTCAATACCGTTAACCAGAGGTAACACCGGAATATTAGCCGCTTTGTAATCTTCAAAACGGTAAATAGCAATGGCATACGAATGTGGAATTTGCCATAAACAAAATGTCAGTAAAATAACCAACGCACCCACATCAAACTGTGCTGTCACCGCGCAGTAACCAATCACCGGTGGGCATGCGCCTGAAATACTGCCAATTAAAGTGCCGTAGACCGATTTGCGTTTATAATGCAGGCTATACAGCCCAACATAAACGGCAAAACCGATCACGGCAAATAGCACAGCTATCCCCGTAGTAAAGTACCCTAAAGTACCAAACCCAATCACACCCAGTAACGTGGCATATAGCAAAGCGCCATTAGACGTAATGACCTTTTTTACCAAAGCTCGGTTCTGCGTGCGCTGCATGAGCTTATCAATGTCTTGGTCGATCACATTGTTAAATACACAACCCGACGCAATTACGGCTGAGGTACCAATACACACAGCCAAAAAGGTCACTAATTGAAAATCACCTTGTGCAGCAAGAAAATAACCTGCAACAGTGGCAATTAAATTGCCCATGATGATCCCAGGTTTAGTTAGCACTAAAAACTCTTTGAACATGCTAGTGACCCATCAGCATATTGTGATTCAAATGCTCCATGATCCAAATAGACCCAATAACCACAATCGCTACAATAAGCACCACAAACACCGCCGATGTGGTATTCCAAATTTGTTCTGATGATGAATTCATATGCAAAAAGAAAATCAATTGCACAAATATTTGTGCGATCGCACAGACTAAAATCACCGTTAATGTCAACACCGGTGTCAGTAAGTCATACATCAGTACGCTAAAAGGTATGGCCGTTAATACAATTGAAAGCATTAAACCAATTACATATTCTTTGACGCTACCATGCGCTGCGCCGCCGTGACTGTGATCAGTTGCAGTTGCTGTGCTCATTACATCACTCCTAATAAATACACTACGCTAAACACACAAATCCAAATAATATCGAGGAAATGCCAAAACAAACTTAAACAAGACAACCGTACTAAGTTATCTTCGGTAAAGCCGTCTCTTTTAAAGTGTGCAAACAACACCAACATCCAAATACAGCCACCCAGTACGTGTAAACCGTGCGTGGCAACTAAGGCATAAAACGCAGACCAATAAGCACTGCTTTGTGGCGTCGCGCCTTCGCTACTAAAATGATAGAACTCGTAAAGCTCCATACCTAAAAAGCCCAGGCCCAGAGCCAGTGTCACCACCAGCCAAGAGATCATGCCTTTCATATGCCGTTTATTGGCATAGAGCATCGCCATACCAAAGGTAAAACTACTAAACAGTAACAGCGCTGTTTCTACTGCAACGAAATTTAAATCAAACAGGTCTTTGGGGGTTAATCCACCCGCATATCCACCACTGAGTACCGCATATGTTGCAAACAAGGTCGCAAACAAAATGCAGTCACTCATTATGTAGATCCAAAAACCAAATACCGTATCACCACCTGAGTCGTGATGATCGTGGTCATGATGATCTATTTCATCATGACCGGTTGCGTGACTTTGAGACATAGTTAATTCTAATCCTCTTTTAGCTGTTAGTTTTAGCGTGCTGCCTAACAGCATCTAGATGTTTTGCTTCAATTTCTTCTACTTGCTCAACAGGCACATAATAGTCTTTATTACGTTCAAATGAGTACATGATCCAAGATCCAATCATGCCCAAGAAACCAAATGCCGCCATCCACCAAATATGCCAAACAAATGCAAAACCCATCACCAATGAGAAGGCACTGATCACCGCGCCAGCCCAAGTATTTTTCGGCATGTGGATCTTTTTATATTTATCCGGCGCTTGATACGCAAGACCATGCTCTTTCTTATAATAATGCTCGTCTCTGTCGTGAATTTTCGGCAGTTCAGCAAAGTTATAAAACGGTGGCGGTGACGACGTTGCCCATTCAAGCGTACGTGCATTCCAAGGATCGCCCGTCACGTCTTTGTTTTTATGGCGGTCACGAATACTGACAAAGATTTGATAGAACTGCGTCATGATCCCTGCCAATACAATCAATGCACCACCAGCTGCAATCCACAACAATGGTGTCCATTCTGGGTTATCGTAATAGTTCAGACGACGCGTCATGCCGTTGAAGCCCAAAATATAAAGTGGCATAAAGGCTGCGAAGAAACCGATAGTCCATAAAGCACAGGCTAGTTTCCCAAGCTTTTCATCTAGCATGAAACCGGTAGCTTTCGGGAACCAATAAGTCATACCCGCAAAATAGCCAAATACGGCGCCGCCAATGATCACATTATGGAAGTGAGCAATAAGAAACAAACTGTTGTGTAATACAAAGTCGGCTGCAGGAACCGCCAACATGACACCTGTCATCCCACCGATTGTAAAGGTAAATAAGAAGCTACATGTCCACCACATTGACGCTGAAAACTCGACGCGACCTTTATACATGGTAAATAGCCAATTAAATATCTTCACCCCGGTGGGGACGGATATGATCATGGTGGCAATGCCGAAGAAGGCATTCACACTCGCCCCAGCCCCCATAGTAAAGAAGTGGTGTAACCAAACGACCATAGACAACACCATGATCACCGCCGTCGCCCACACCAATGATGTATACCCAAACAAACGTTTACGAGAGAAAGTTGCCGTTATCTCAGAGAAAATACCAAAAGCAGGTAAAATTAAGATATAAACTTCTGGATGACCCCATGCCCAAATGAGGTTCACATACATCATCTGGTTACCACCCATATCATTGGTAAAGAAGTTAGTACCAATATATCTATCTAGGGTCAGTAAGGTAATGGTCACCGTTAAAATAGGGAACGAGATAATGATCAATACGTTCGCACACAACGAAGTCCAAGTGAATACAGGCATTTGCATTAACTTCATGCCAGGCGCACGCATTCTCAGAATCGTTACGAAGAAATTAACACCCGTAAGCAAGGTGCCGATCCCTGAGATCTGTAATGCCCAGAGCCAATAATCAACCCCGACCCAGGGACTGTACTCCAACCCAGATAAGGGAGGGTATGCCAACCAACCGGTTGCAGCGAATTCACCTACAAACAGCGACACGTTAACTAATACTGCACCGACCACAAATAGCCAAAAACTCAATGAGTTTAAGAAAGGAAATGCCACATCTCTTGCGCCAATTTGCAGTGGCACCACAATGTTCATTAACCCCACGACCAATGGCATGGCGACGAAGAAGATCATGATCACGCCATGAGCAGTAAATATTTGGTCGTAATGTTCAGGAGGTAAATAGCCCGCGCCAACACTGTCGGCGGTGGCAAGAGCTTGCTGTGCTCGCATCATCAAGGCATCAGCAAAACCACGCACTAACATGATGATCGCGGCAATAATATACATTATGCCTATTTTTTTATGGTCAACGGACGTGATCCATTCATCCCATAGGTAACGCCATTTACCCATTTTGGTTACTAATGCGAATAAGAAGATACCACCTAGCGCAACGGCAATCATTACCGGCAAAATAACAGGGTCATGGACTGGAATAGAATCCCATGTCAACTTACCCGTAAGCGGATCTGGATCTGTAATAATGGTGGCTTTACTGCCCATTTTGTACCCCAGTATATTTTTCTATGGTTTTCTTGAAATGCAATGGATCAACATCGGCGAAATGCTCAACCTCATTGTCTTTAGACTTTACGGTCAGTGCTTGATAAGTCGGCTCGTCTAATACCTTTGGCGAAGCTTTTACTTTATCAACCCACTGCTCAAATGCTTCATCAGATACAGAGTGTGTTTTAAACTTCATACCTGAAAAACCAAAGCCGCTGTAGTTTGCCGATAAACCTCTAAATACCCCTTCTTCTGATGCCATCAGATTCAATCGATTCTCCATACCCGCCATGGCATAAATCTGGCTTCCCAAACGTGGTATAAAGAATGAATTCATCACCGTATCTGAGGTGATCAAAAACTCGATAGGCTTGTTAACTGGTATGGCAATTTCATTCACCGTAGCAATTTGTTGCTCTGGATAAATAAATAGCCACTTCCAATCTAACGCAACAACCTGAATGGTGAGTGTGTCTTCATCTTTACCCAGTGGTTTTCTTGGGTCGAGTGAGTGTGATGTCACATACGTTACATACGCCAATGCAGCAACAATTAAGCAAGGAACTAACCAAACGATAATTTCAATCTTGGTCGAGTGCTCCCAATGCGGTTTATATTCCGCTTTGGTATTACCCTTTCTAAACTTATAAGGAAAGTAAATCGACATAAACAAAACAGGAACAATGACGATGAGGAGCAAGCCAGTAGAGATTAGGATGAGGTCTTTAGCCTGTTCACCAATCGGCCCTTTCGGGTCAAATAATGCCAGTTCACAACCACTTAGAGACAGTGTGAGTACAATAATAATTGTGCTCAGCAACAACTTTTTAAGCATACGAAACCTATCTGATTTCAATTCTACGCCGATATTTACCCTTTTTATTCAAAGCATAATTACAGGTTAGAATATTTGATTGATATGATAATAATTACCATTTGTATTTTCGTTGCGATTTTAAATGTTGTTAGACAGAAACTCAACCCCTCCTTGATGTAGATCAAAGATTTTTTTATCTTTTGACGTTTGGCAACTACACTAATTTAAGGTCATGTTGATCAAGTATTTATTGGGGGCACAATGAAAAGACTGTTTTATGCGACCAACAACCTCGATGATGCAGAGTCTATTTCTGATGAAGTACATAAATTAGGAATCGATGATCACCACTTTTATGTACTCAGCCGTGATGAAAGTGGCATAAAATCGCATCATCTACATGGGTCTTCTAATATTGATAAAACGGATATTATCGCCGCTAAAAAGCGCGCTAAAATGATGGCATCAGGCGCACTGGCAATTATTATAGCCGCCGTTGCACTTTCAACAAATGCACTCAACAGCCAACTACTTTGGGCCATATTTGCAGCAATATCAGCTTATGTGGTGATAAGTTTTATTCTGCTGATCACTGGGGGATCATTTGATGGTTATTTTAAGTCTTTGATCAATGAAAGACTCGATTCAGGTGAAGTCATTATTATTATAGATGTAGAAAAGGCACAATCGAAAAAAGTAGAGCGACAACTCGACACCCATGACCATGCACAATTTTTAGCCGACAGTTCAAACTTGGCGTCTCCAATACCAGATTAGAGCGCGCTATCGACTCGGACACGCCAGCAACACATGAGGTTGCTGGCTTTTAAATGGCCCTTGTTACACACGTATAAATAGCCTCAGCAATTCAAAAGTGTATAGTATCACCGTTATAGGTTTGCACGTGCCGTCATGCTTTTATGTGCCATTGTAAATGAGGCATCATGCACAGAGCTGACAAAATGCCATTCAGTCTTTACAGATTCAGTACTAAAAGTAACAGTCATAAAACCGCGTTGATGAATATTAGCAAAATCAAGGTCATCTATTAGCAACTGCAACACTTGGGCGTACTGCTCTGCCTGTGGGTCCGATAGCTTTAAATAATACTCTAAGCCAGGTGAGCTTACCCCGGCAGTTGCAAATTCATAGCCACAGACTTCTCCTTGCGTATTACATAACCTGCCAGACCACGCATTGTGTGTATCTCCAGCTAATACAACCAAGTTTTTATTGGTTGCTTTTGCTGTTTCTAATATCACTTCTCGTTCAACAGGATAGCCATCCCATGCATCTAAATTATAAGGTGCGACAAAACCAACTCTTGCCTTTTCTTGTACCGTTAGTGAAGGATCACCTGCGTTCACACGCCCTTTAAGGTGTGCCAACTCACTTAATTGCTGCGCCATGGTCTGTGATGGATCAGCCAATGAGGTAAGTAGCTCTGCTGGCATCATCATTTTCGTCATCAATACCTGTTGACCTAACACTTGCCATTTGGCATTCGAAGTTTTCAGACCATCGGTCAACCAAGTAAGCTGCTTATTGCCTAATAAGTGCTGTGCTGGCGTAACTAAATCGGTTTGAAAACGCGAAAAATCCATTTCTGCGGAGTTTGGGTCAATATAATTTTGATAATCTAATGCTTTAACGCGTGCTTCATTACGCGTATCTAACATGTACAGCGACACTAGATCACCAAACTCAAACTTTCGATATAATGCTTCAGCTTGATCTTTCACATAAGGTCGAACAGGCATCCATTCATAATAAGCTTGTAGTGCGGCCAATTTACGGTCACTGAACGTTCCCTCGCCTGCATTATGGTTTTCAGCCCCTTCAACATAAGTATCGTTACATATTTCATGGTCATCCCATACGGCAATGAACGGCGCTTTTTGATGCAATGCTTGTAACCCAGTATCCGTTCTATACAGCGCATATCGCTTACGGTAATCATCTAACGTGATTATTTCATGGCTATTGTCAGCATCCAGTTCACGACCTAAAGCCTGAGCCTGTTCCGTTGCATATTCACCCATGCCATACTCGTAAATATAATCACCTAAATGCAAAACCGCATCTAAGTTGTTTATTTTCGCCGCTTCGGCATAAGCGTGAAAGTATCCTGCAGGGTAATTCGCACATGACATCACCGCAAATTTCACCTGTGATACATCATTTTGTGGCAAGGTTTTACACTGACCAAGCGGTGAAATGGTATTGTCTGTTACAAACCGATAGTAATATTGGGTGTCAGACTTTAAGCCACTTAAGTCAACTTTTACTGTATAATCATTTTTTTGTAAAGCAGCCACAGTCCGACTCATTGACGCAATAGTTTGCTCTTCGTCCTCGAAAACCTGCAAGGTTAAATTAATATGCGCAGGCGCGCCCTCTGGGGTGACTCTAGTCCACAAAATAATGCTATCTGATAGCGGATCTCCGCTGGCCACACCATGTTTAAAATCAATGGTTACATCGTTACTCGCCAATGCACTTTTATCATGGCTACTGCAACCCACTAAAGATAAAGCCACCGTTGTAGCACCGATCCCCAATAAAGTGCCTTTCATAAAATCACGACGAGATAAGCTACCCATACTTGTTCCTTACATTACGACTAAATATTAAAGAACACGCATAGTAATGAGTACAGATGACAATTTTACGACTGGTCACACCACATATACGGTATTTTACCTAAGTATAAATAAGCAAAATACCTGTTGTTATATTTGCTGAATAAACAACCAACCACCTATTTTTACTATGAAAGGTAATGAGTTACAAAGGCTAAAAATTGCGCGTCAATAGATGTTTACTGCATAACAATGCTTAAGTAACCCCAAATACATGCATCACCCCTCCATTTTCTATATGATGCCGCCCAAATATAATTCTAATGAATAGGACAACAAGTATGAGTAACGCCTCAGAAGCGATATCATCAGATATGCCTTCAAACGATGCTGGGCGCTGGAGTCAGCATGATACACAGTGGGTTCTAAGCTTATTTGGTACCGCAGTGGGTGCAGGTATTCTGTTTTTACCAATTAATATCGGTATTGGCGGGTTTTGGCCACTGTTGATCATGACCGTACTTGCGTTTCCAATGACGTATTTAGCACACCGAGGGCTTGCACGGTTTGTATTGTCTTCAAAGCAAACTGATGCTGACTTTACTGATGTTGTTGAAGAGCATTTTGGTCCAGGCGCTGGACGCTTAATTTCATTACTCTACTTTTTCTCTATCTTTCCAATTTTACTTATTTATGGTGTAGGCTTAACCAATACTGTTGATAGCTTTATTGTTAATCAACTAAACATGGGCTCACCACCAAGAGTTGTGCTGTCGGGTATATTAGTTGCGGGTATGATTGCGATTATGATGGGTGGTGAGAAATTACTCATGCGTACCTTCTCAGCCTTAGTTTATCCACTTGTGGCCGTCCTGCTATTTTTATCGTTATACCTGATCCCTAATTGGCAAATGCCAGTTATCACCACACCTGATGCAGCAAGCCTTACCCAAACTCTGTGGTTATCAGTTCCTATCGTTGTATTCTCATTTAGCCACGCAGCCGCTATTTCTAGCTTTGCAAACGTGCAGCGTCGCCACTATAAGACACGTGCACTTAGCAAGTCAGAAAACATCTTACAATGCACCTCAATTATGCTCATTGTCTTTGTATTGTTATTTGTCTTTTCATGTGTGTTGTCTTTATCTCCTGAGCAAATGGCAGAGGCAAAACAGGCCAACGTATCAGTATTATCGTATTTAGCGAATGTTTATGATAACCCGTATATTGCCATGCTTGGCCCATTGGTTGCGTTTATAGCGATTACTTCATCATTCTTAGGGCACTTTTTAGGTGCACGAGAAAGCTTTAATGGTTTAATGAACAAACAAACTTCACTTGAAATCAAACTGATTGATAAACTTGGTGTTGCAATGATGTTTGTCGCTATTTGGATTTGCGCAGTATTAAACCCAAGTATTTTAGACATGATGGGAGCAATTTCGGGGCCTATTATTGCTATGATCTTGTTTATTATGCCAACTATTGCTGTTTATAAAGTCCCTGCATTACAAAAATATAAGGGTAAGATGGGTACTTATTTCGTACTCATTGTCGGTTTACTGTCAGTATCAGCCTTACTATTTAATATGTTTGGCTAACACCTAACAGTACACACCCCACTGAATTATTGGGGTGTGTACTGCCTACTTTACCTTTTTTTCCTATAACGTCGCCCCACAATACCAACCATAAGAAATAAACTCGTCAATAATGAACCACTCGACGACTTTTCGGGCTCTGGAACTGGATTAGGAGTTGGTGTAGGTAGGTTATCAATTAGCGTATTAGACTTTGGTGACAAGTTTACTGCCGTAGTCGGATCTGCATCAATTATCACTATGTTATTAACAGTAACCAAATTACTTTCATCAGGATCGACACTCGTGTCAATACATTGGGAAGAGGTGTAATTAACGACTGGTACTTCACCACAGCGCTCTAAAGCTGCTATTTTATCTATGACAGCCATACCTTGTTCAGTAGTTACTTGACCAAAAACAGTATAACCGCCATTAGTCGCATCTAAGCTCACGCTATTATCTTTAAGATTAAAATACCACTGACTTGTCGCGCTATTTGCACTGTTACTGAGTTTAGCCATCGCAATTGTACCACGGACGTTAGACAATACCGGTTCATTTTGTATTGAAGAAAATGTTTCAATTCTATCTAACGGAATTGTCCCTTCATACTTAAAACCACCACCCTGTAACACGAAGTTAGGCACGCTACGATGTACCGTAGAGTCTTGATAACTATCTTGATCTACATAACGTAAAAAATTATTTACTGTAATTGGAGTTGTTTGGTCAAACAGGTTAACTTGAAAGGAACCTTGAGAGGTTTCAAATTCCACAATCGTTGCAAAAGCTGTACTGCTAGTGCTCAATAATGTACAAAGACATAACGCTTTTATTTTATTCATAATATGCTACTTAAATGTTAATATTTTTTGTTGATACACGTTTTAATTGTCCCAATGGTAATTATAAAAGCGATTAATCACCATAAAATCTTGTTAGATTTACAAAAAATAACAAGATCAAGCACCGTGCTTACAAAACACCATAATGTGAAGCAATAAC
This sequence comes from Pseudoalteromonas sp. MSK9-3, assembly GCF_003590335.1. Classification (GTDB taxonomy): domain Bacteria; phylum Pseudomonadota; class Gammaproteobacteria; order Enterobacterales; family Alteromonadaceae; genus Pseudoalteromonas. The sequence goes on from NZ_MIET01000026.1 coordinate 83,840, forward strand.
ACATTATTTTCAGTAAAGATAACTCAATAAACATACTTTGCTTAAACAGTAATCACAGTTACACAGTGTCTTATCTGCTGTCTTCTCGCTTATTGAAATAAATACACACTTACAGAATCCCAAAACTTCATTTATATCAACAATAAAAACAAACAAAAATGATAGCGCTGTCATTAAAAACTTTAAATTTAATGACTTATAACAATTGCAGCTTTTCACCACAGTCGATACTATTACCTCAAAGCCAATGATTTATAATGAATTAATTTGTATAACTTGCGACAATTCTTCCATCTAGATGACAATTTACCTCACACTCGGCATATCGCACATTGGCAAGTCAGTGCTCTGCGGCTAATGTTAATGACTGCATTTCTCATCTCTCTTGCAATCACATCACACAGCCTATACGCCTATGTAGCATCGCAAACCCCTAGTCACTTAACGGTAACCAGTGTTGCAAGTACGATTATATTTAGCCTCTTATTATTTAGCCGCAAGTACTATTTTTTTAGTGCGCATACTTTGCTTCTGAGTATCACCATTTTTGCTATTTACATTCACCTTTTCACGCCTGCGATACACGCCATACAGATCAGCGCCACCATTACCTACGTGACGCCTGTGATTGCACTTCTCTTAATTGGCAGAAAAACGGCGGCGTGTTACACGGTTTTAAACCTGTTACCGCTATACATCATTTTCCAAGATTTAGGCACGCCAGCTAAAAATGCCCAAGCAGAACTACTGCACAATGCACACTTTTATATTCATAGTTTTGTTTTTTTCTTTTTTAATATTTGTATTCCATTGGCTGTATGGCGCACAAGCCTTGCTGCCATGCATTTACAACAGCAGTTACAACAGCACAGTGCATTACTAGAAAAACAAAAGAACTTATACCGCAAGTTTTTCCAAAATGCATACTCAGCAATTATTTTAGTCAATGAAGAACAACAAATCGTTGAAGCAAATCAAAAGGCAAAGCAACTACTTAACCTGTACCACCACCCTCTACCATGCCATAGTAAGCTCATATTCAACCAAGCAATAGGTGATAGTGGCCAGCTCTATAAACGCGCTAACTCAGTACTACAAATTGATGCAAAAGAGCGCCATGAGAAATCTTTATCTGCATGGTATGTCAGTGATGCGTCTGAGCAGTTTCATCTTCAACAACAATTTAAAGCACTCGGTGCACAACACCATCAAACCAAATACTTTAATACACAGGTGAATTTACCCAATACAACATGGCTACGTGAGCAAATAGACATCGCCGTGAAAGGAGCTGCCCCTTTTATTGTCGCAATTGCCGATAACCAAAACTTACAAGTACTAGAACATGGCATAGACGCTGAACAACGCAAACTATTATACAAACACATAAACAAAATATTTGAACACCATAATCAAGCAAATAGTGCTGTTGCCTATTTGGGCTCTGGTCGATTAGGTTTTATTGCAGCCCATAACGAAGCGCTCATCGACACGGTTAAACAGTGGCAGCAAAACCTTGATTTTTGGATACGCTTAGGAAACCTGCAATACCACGCTAAATATGCAGTTTCAGTTGCGGCCTATCCTCAGCATGGGTATAGCGCCGAGCGTTTATTAAAAAATGCCGTTCAAGCATGCGAATTACGTCATTCAAATGTGCTGTATTCTGTTTTTGACTTTAGCCTGAAAAAACAGCGTCTCGGTCGTCATGAAATGGCCCTTCTCCTAGAAAAAGCGCTAGAGTACGATGAGTTAGAGATTTACTTGCAAGGCAAGCATTTCGCATGTGGTCGATTAATTGGATTTGAAGCACTGGCGCGCTGGAACAGCCATTTACTGGGCTTCGTCCCTGCTGGTGAATTTATTGCGATCGCCGAGGAGTTTGGTCTGATCGAAGCATTAACCCAGTATATTATTCATAAATTGTGTCAAACCTTAGCAAACTACCCGGCACTCCCCGTGCCCATAGCTGTTAATGTAAGCGCACAAGATTTAGAACAAGAAGATTTTGCACAACAAATTAAAGCACACTTACAAAAGTACAACCTAGCAGCAAGTGCTATTGAACTTGAACTTACCGAATATAGTATTGCAAATGATAGAGCCCACACCCTGATGCAACTAAAATCACTGAGTCAATTCGGTATAAAGCTCGCCATAGATGACTTTGGTACGGGTTACTCAAATATCGCTCGATTGATTGAGTACCCTATTAATCGACTTAAATTTGACCGTAGTTTATTAGACAAGATAGACACAGATAGAAACCAGCATGCATTACTCAGCGGTATGGTCAAAATATGCGCTAAACTGGGTATCGCAGCCTTGGCAGAAGGGGTTGAAACAACCCCACAACGCGATGCACTAGCCCAACTTGGGATGCAAGAATTTCAAGGCTACCTCTACTCGACCCCACAGCCGATTGAGCAAGTACTCGCCCCTTATGTATTACAACTGCAAGCACATTAATAAACCATTTTTAGCGCTTCTTTAATATGCTTGACGTTGTCATAAAATGTACAGAACGCTCTATGTAAGGCGGCGTATGCTCTACAATTTAAATCGAGATACTAGATCTCTTAACCGCATATATTCACCTTCAAGTTCATTGCAGCACCCAGATGCATCCTCTATTGATTGGTTGTTGTTTGCAGCTAACTCGCTAATAGACGACACTTGCTGCGCCATATCACGTGCAACGGCGCTTTGCTCTGATGTTGCGGTCGCTACCTGAGAGTTATAACCTTCAATCTCGGTAACTTCTTTGTTTATTTCTTCAAATGAGTCTGTCACTTTATGGGTCGTAACAAGCGTGTCTTCAACACTTTTGAGTGCAACTTTCATCGTCGTCACTGTTTGTTGCGTACCATGTTGTAGTGTTTCAATAATTGTTTGGATCTCTTTGGTGGAATCTTGGGTCTTTTGTGCAAGCGAACGAACTTCATCAGCAACAACAGCAAAACCGCGACCTTGCTCACCTGCTCTGGCAGCCTCAATGGCGGCATTTAACGCCAGTAAATTTGTTTGTTCTGCAATCCCTCTGATCACCTCTAATACTGAGCCAATGTCGTTACTGTCTTTTGCCACTCTATCGACACTATTTGAGGTCGTTGAAATCGTTTCTTTAAGCGTTTCGTTATAATGCATATTCGCTTCAACATTACGCTTCCCGTCATTTACCTGAGCAACCGCCGCATGCGTCGCATGATTAGAACTCTTTGCAGATTCAGCCAACGAGTCTGAAGTTTGCGCCATCTCTTCAATCGCAGCCGATAACTGCAATGTCATGCCAGATTGTTCTTGTGACTGTGATGTCACCACATTGAAATTGTCTCTAAGCAAATTTACCGAGCGGCTTAAATTAGTCGACGAGTCAGATACTTCCTGCATTGCACCATTAATACTTTGCATCATTAAATTAAATGAGCGTTCAACCTGACCAATTTCATCTTTATCTGATTTACCCGCTCGCAAGTCAGCCCTAAGCGACAAATCGAGTGTATTTGCAACCCGCATAACAAAGTCATTCAATTGCAATATCGGCTTAGAAAGGTATCCACCCAACACCCATGCTGCGGTTAATCCCAAAGCAATAATAATAAACGTGCTAATAATCGCAGTCGTGACTAACGTACTGAGTATGCCATCCATTGCCGCAAACCCTTCAGACTCATCAATTTCACTTAAAATTGCCCAGCGATTATCACCCACTTCAATAAACCCATAGGCTGATGCAACCTTCACCCCTCTGTAATCGGCGATTAAACCAAATCCTTGTTGTCCTTTTAATGCTGCTCGCACCGCTTGCGTATCTACTGGTGCAATCCCCAAAGAAGAATCTCTGATATCGATTTGTTTAATGGTTTTGTTGTCAATGCCTGAACTGGTCAGTGCAGCCAAGTATGCCGCTTTATCTTCAAGTAAAAACCGGCTTTGGGAGCGCATCAGTCCATCGCCGCCAACCAAGTAGGTTTCCCCAGACATGCCTAAGCCGCGAGACTGCCATTGTTCGTGATACGTCATAATATCGTTAATTCGGTCCACGGGGGCTTGGAATATCAATACCCCAACGCGTGTGCCCTGTTTAAATATCGGCGACGCAAAGAAAGCAGCAGGTGCTTCATAGGAAGGCGTATAAGGATGGAAATCGATAATTTTAACTTCCCCTTCTGATAAGTTCATGCCAGCACGATATGCCTTACCCAGTCCTGAATTTGCATACGCCCCATTTTTTAATGAAGTAGCAAAGTCAAGTTCTTTAAATACTGAATAAACAACATCCCCCGTTTTCGCATCTGCGATAAATATGTCGTAATACCCAAAGGCCTCTAGTGTTTTCTTAAATGAAAGGTGGTATTGAACGTGTGCCTGCTGATAAGCACTCCCATCATCGGGATTAATCAATTCACTTTTACTACCCAGTGGATGTGAATTATTAGCAATATAGGTATATTGCAATGCTTTGCCATGCTCAGATAACGTCGTTAATAGAGACTGGACATTGATGTTTTTATTGTCATTAAGAGATTTATACGTTGATAAAAACTGTTGCTGATAGAACTGAGACAGCTTGCTATCTACTTGTGCTGATGAAGCCGATGTGGATGAAAGAGTATACTGCTTAAAAGCATCACTAAATTGCACCGTTCCCTCAACAGTCATAACAGATGACGCCAATGTCGCAATATGGTGTTCAATGTTATCTAGATAGCTGGTAATTTGTTCAGCCTTAGCATCTCGCAGCCCGATCAATCTATTTTGTAATTGCTCTTCTAACGCCGTCGATGTCATCGACTCTGCTAGCTTGGTCAAAACAACCGATGTGGTGAGTACACCAACAGCAATAATGACAGCCACATTCATTATAATCTTTGTTTTTATACGCACGCCGATACCTCGTCTAATAAAAAGCCAAAATGCCCTTGGTACTGTATTAAAATTAGTTTAATTACGCACAATCGCCAAGTATAAAACCCATAAAAAAGTATTTATTTTTCATACATCTGCCAATAGCCAAAGAATAATCAAAAAATGCTTAACCCTATTGTTTTACGCTTGCTTAAGCTTTGTATAATTTGACCTTTATTGGGCAGCTGGTATCTTTACGAGAGAGTGTAAAAATACCGCATAAAACATGTTTTATATAATGTGTACCAACTCACTTTCGTTAATCATGCAACCGTAGAGAGCTGTTTTGTTTAAATTTAATTGTTATTCATCTGACATATCCGACACTCAAAAAGCGCTAAACGACGTAGCTACTCAATGTCACCCAGCTAATAAGCCCACAATCATTCTGGTGTACTTTGATGTGCAACTTAATGCGCAAATCATATGGCAATGGTTAACCTTGCACTTTCCCGCGACCCCCTTCATTTTAAGCAGCTCTTGCCAAGGAAGCTTATGTCATAACAAGCATGACGATACTGTATTTGCCACACTGACAATCACAACCATTGAGGATGACTCTGGGCAGTATCATATTCGTGCCGGCAATACACAAAGCCAGTCTGTTTATAACATGGCCCAGCAAACTGCGAAGCACTTACTAACCGACATAAACAGTGAACCACCAGAGTTACTCTGGGTGACCCTCACACCAGGCGATGAAGAAGCCGCATTAAACGGCATACAAGATGTTATTGGTACACGCGTTCCCATTGTAGGTGGATCTGCATCTGATAATGATGTTACGGGACAGTGGCAAATATTTACGCATGCCAGTTCAGAGCCCTGCCAAATGGCCATCGTAAGTTTAACTCCTTCAGTTCCCATTTCTTTTTCATTTTCATCTGGATATGCACCGTCGGGACGAACAACAGAGGTAACCGAATCATCAGGCAGGCAAGTAACAACGCTCGATGGCATTGATGCGGCAAGCCAATATAATCACTTAACAAATGGGGCAATCACTGAGCAGTTGCACGGTGGTAATATTCTTGGACAAACCTCTTTTCATCCGATCGGACGAGAAGTGAGTAAAGACGAATATTTATTAAGTCATCCTGAGCGTGTAAATGATGACGGTACGATGACCTTATTCTCTCAATTAGAGCAGGGCGATCATTTACATATTATGCAAGGGTCAACAGAAAGCTTGCTGCAACGCGCTCACAAAGTCATTCAAAGTGCACAAAATGGTTTAGCAGAACCAGAAATCTCTGGCTGCCTACTCATATATTGTGCTGGTTGCATGCTCAGCGTCAAACCACAGTTTGAACAAGTCTCCAAGAATATAAAAAAGCACTTTTCGGCAACCCCAGTCACTGGTGCCTACACGTTTGGCGAGCAAGGTTGTTTTTTAGATGGGCAATCACGCCACGGTAATTTAATGATTTCTGCAGTGGTATTTGGGGTATGAAATGACAATCAATAATCATCAACAACTCATCGAACATAACGAGCGTTTGATTGAAAAAGTTGCTCGCTTAGAGCGCGAAGTCGACAGCCTGCGCACCCAACATGCTGAGTCGCAAGTCTTACTTGAAGGCATGAGTGCATCATTACAGGCATCGACCATCGAAGAGATATATCAATCAATTTTTGCCACACTCAATATTCAAGCCTCTTTTGACGCGGCATTTTTACTGACACCAGATGTCCCCGGAACGCTCATTGTTGCCGCAGCCAGTACACATCAATCAGTGCATCAAAAGCTGAGTGTTGACCCGCTGCTCAAGTCTGTGCTGACAGGAGCCGCTAAAGCAATCATTGACATTAAACTGCTCAAACCCACTTGGTTAACTACGCTAGATGCCACTGGGTATCACAGCGCGTTACTCGCTTCGTTTAGCTATAAAAGCTCAGTCTGCCTACTCATTATGCTAAGTGAGTGTAAAGGTGCCTATTTACGTCAAGATGCTCGTGCCATTAGCCGTATTACTGGGCTTGTAGAACAAACACTGGCACAAGTTGAAAACCGTTTTATTGAATTAGAAGCACAACAATTGCGCATTGAATCCGAGCGTGTCCAAAACAATCTAGTACAACAAGAAAAAATGGCCTCATTAGGACAGCTCTCTGCAGGAATAGCGCACGAAATTAACAACCCGATTAGTTTTATTGGCAGTAATTTACAACTGATGCAACAACAAGTTGCTGATATGTTTAAAGTACAAGAAAGCCTGAAAGAGCTCCTTGATCCTAAAGCTTTATCCGTCTTAAACAACCTCACTGAACAATACCAATGTGACTTTTTAAAAGATGAGTTTAGTGAGCTTTTCGCCGATTGTAACCTAGGCGTAGAACGCGTTAGTCATATCGTAAAGTCTCTCAAAGCCTACTGTCAAAACAATGACAGTAACTGGCATTTGAGTGATGTCTGCGAAGGCATTGGTTTGACGCTAAAAATTTTAGAAAACCAAATAAAAAATACCTGCCGCATCGTTGAGGAACACACTGAGACCCCGCAAAGCTACTGCATCAACAATGAGCTTAATCAGGTGTATTTGAACCTATTGGTCAATGCTGTGCAAAGCATCACTGACAATGGTGAAATCCTCATTCGCAGTTATTGCCAAGAACAGAAAATCGTTATTGAGATCCATGATAATGGTATTGGCATTGCACACAGTCAGCTTGATCGTATTTTTGATCCATTTTATACCACAAAAGATGTTGGCAAAGGCACAGGCCTCGGGTTGTCCATATCACAAGCCATTGTCAAAAAGCATTTGGGGGAGATCACGGTTTCAAGCACCGTAAATCAAGGCACACTATTCAAAATCGTACTACCAATATTAACCTCCCCTCCTCCATAGCGAGTTCTATTTTGATATAAAAAAACGCCCCAAATGGGCGTTTTTTTATTGGTTTAATCTAGGAGGCTGTTGACCTTTGCTGTTCTATTTTTATTCTCTTTGAGCGTGTTTTTATCACGGCGCTTAATGTGTAGCCTAGTAACCTAAGCGAATATTAAGCAACACAGAGAAAAGGGCGCTCAAAAGAACCGGTAGGCAGCGCTTGATTGGCTTTTCTACTATGTTATCGGCTAACTCACATAGAATAACCATGCTACGCAGCCTCTGCCTTGTATAAAACCCAATCAAACTGCTGTAAAAATGAACCCAAAAGATCAACAGCCCCTAACCATCTATGAAGGGTACGTGTAACTTGATTGTAGACCAAGAGGAAAACCGAGACCCCAATAGGCAAGTAAGAACAAGCTCCAACCAATTAAGAAAGCAATTGAGTACGGTAACATCATCGCAATCAAGGTACCAATCCCCGTCCCTTTAACATATTTTTGGCAATACACCACAACCAATGGGAAGTAAGGCATAAGTGGTGTAATAATATTTGAGCTTGAATCACCGACGCGATACGCCGCCTGCGTTAAATCAGGTGAAATGCCTAATTGCATTAACATAGGTACAAATATTGGTCCTAATAGTGCCCATTTTGCAGAACTTGAACCAACAAAAAGATTAACAAACGCCGTCAGGAAAATAATGCCCACGACCGTTACTGAGCTTGGAAGAGACATCGCTTTAAGTACTTCTGCACCCTCGATAGCCAATAGCGCACCCAAGTTTGACTGACTAAATGCCGCAATGAATAAGGCACAGAAAAACGCCATAACAATATAGTACGCCATGCTGCCCATGGCTTTACTCATTGCATCAATCATATCTTTTGAACTTTTGAATGTGCCAACCATAAAACCAAAGATGGCGCCTGGGATCCAGAATAATAAGAAGATTAATGGCACTATCGATTGCATTAAAGGTGCACTGAAATCAGTTAAAGAACCACTAGGACTGCGAAGCGCTGAATCTTCACCACTTGATGCATAGGCAAGTAAACCAAGACCAGCAATCATCACTGATGAAGCAACATAAAACGCAGTGCGTTCTTTTGAGGTAACCTCATCAAATGCCGGTAGGTTATCTGTATCCCCATCCACTTTAGTGTCTTTCAAGCGAGGCTCGATGATTTTATCGGTAATATACCACCCCAATAAAACAATAAAAATACTTGAAGCTGACGTAAAGAACCAGTTATTCAACGGGTTAACTGACATGGCAGGGTCAATAATATGCGCCGCACTTTGCGTAAAGCTCTGTAGCAATGGGTCTATTCCTGACGGAATAAAGTTTGCGCTGAATCCACCACTTACGCCAGCAAATGCCGCCGCAATACCCGCTAATGGGTGACGCCCCATTGCGTAATATATGACGCCAGCAATCGGAATAACTAAAACGTAACCTGCATCTGTCGCTGTATGACTCACAATCGCAATTAAAATAATGGATGGAGTAAGTAACGCTTGCGGCGTTCTTTTTAACATCAGTTTCAAACCGGCGTTGATATAACCTGAATGTTCAGCAACACCCACACCTAACATCGCAACAAGTACAACACCCAACGGCGCAAACCCAGTAAACGTCTTAACCATAGAGGCTAAAAATCCAGCTAACGCATCGCCACTCAATAAATTGTTAACAACAATCGCTTGGCCTGTTCGTGGGTCAATTGCATCAAAGCTTGTGCCCGAGAATAACCACGATAAAAACCATATTAAGACCATCGCAATTAAAAATATAATGGCCGGATCAGGGAGCTTATTTCCCACCCGTTCTATCGAGTTTAAAAACCGCGTTACCATCCCTGGAGAGGCCGCCGTATTTGTATCTTGACTCATGTTTCATCTCTAAAATTACAAAATTGTTTAACCTTAACGCAATTTGGTGTTAACTCGCAATCAATCGCGCCTTAAATTGGGACGGATCGCCTAATATAACCTCAAAAAGGTTTTTTTTTAGTCTAATTGACCATATAAGTTCTGCTTTGAACTATCATGATAATTCGCTTTCGTAAGGATAGTCCCATGATTGATATTGATGACTCAGTACTCAAAGATATAAAAACTGGATTTAATCTACCGCCAAAACCAGAGCTACTCAGCCAATTGCAAGATACCCTCAAAGAACCTGAGCCAGACTTGCATCAAATAGCTGAACTCATATCAACAGATATTGCCACGTCAGCCGCTGTCCTCAAAGTGATCAACTCCAGTAGCTATGGTATGGCACGCACCATAACCGATATTAGACAAGCAGTGATGTTTTTAGGATTAGATAGCATAACCACTTTAGTAACCGGATTTTTAATTAAACAAGCATTTGATCAAAAAACATGTGCCATAAAGCTAGAAAGGTTTTGGGATACTGCAACCGAAATAGCAGACGTTGCCACACTGATCGGGAAGAAGATAAAATCCAAAGTACCCGTAGAAAACCTCCATATGCTGGGCTTATTTCACGACGCAGGGATACCGGCAATGGCTATGAAGTATGGAAACTATTTAGATGTGTTAACCACCGCGAATCAACAGCCAACCGTAAACTTGGTCGCTCATGAAGCGACATACTATCAAACTAGCCACGCTGTAATTGGATACTACCTCGCCAATAGTTGGAACTTACCCAAAGCAATTTGCCAGTTAATATTACGTCATCACGACATAGACTATTTCACTGAAAACCATCCCAGTGATGAAAAGCTCTGCATGGCAACATTAAAGATGGCTGAAAACTTGGTATATACCAATAAACGCTTTGTATCTGATCCCGATTGGCCTCATGTTAAAACCGCAGTATTAAAAGTCTTAGATTTAGAAGAAGATGACTATCAAGATATCAAAGACGACGCCCAAGAATATTTTATCGAATAGCAGGGGGATATTTCCCCCTACTCAAAACCAATACTAAATAATTAACTTTGGTTTCCTCTCTAAATTTATCCACCGAATAACCGTCTATATCTTTAAAATAATGTAAACAGATGCAAATAGCACCTTGAATTTTGATTGTTAATAGCATATAAAACAAGGCGTTTTGATTTGCGACTTTTCAATCGATACTTATATTCGAATAATTGTTTGACGCAAAAAAAAGAAATACAAATCAATAATTCAAACCTATGATTTAAATGAAAAAAAGATACATTGTAACATTTACTAAGCACACACTTTCATTCATTCTTTTATTTACGAAGAGAGTATTAAATTGCAACTTCACAATTTAAATATTGCCATTATTGATGAAAGAAAAACAAATATTGAGCTATTAACGACAACCTTACAAAGCTTGGGCGTCTTCAATATATTTGCTTTTTCTCACGCGCAGCAGTTCCTGAATGAAATTGAAACACAACAATTCGATGTCTTATTTTTAGATCATAATATTGAGCAATTACATAATCACTATGACATGATCAGTGACCTCATTTTTGCAGATAAACTTTTACCCACGACTCGATTGATATACCTGACATTTAAAGAGACCTCATTTGACTATACTTGTGAGTATCCATTTCATAGTACACAAATGATCACGCGGCCTTTTAATACCGCCCAAATATCAGAGCAATTAAAACAACATGTGCTCCAAATTTCTGAGTTTAAAACTGCTTACCAGTTTATTAGTCAAAAACATTACAAACGGGCACTTTTACATTTAAAAGATCTCAGAAAGCGCAACTATCCAAACTATTTGAAAAAAGCACGTAACCAACTGTTAGTTAACCTATTACAACAACTTGGCCAATATAATATAGCCAAAAAACTGCTTATTCCCCTAGCCGAAAGACACATACATTGGGCTTGTTGGAGCTTATTCCACATCAATTATGAACTGAAAGAACTCGACAAATGTAAGCAATTTTTAGCAACACCTCTTATTCAGAAAGTGTATCCTGTGCGTGTTTTCTATTGGCAGATCTACTTGTCGTGGCAAACCAATAAGCGACATATCGCCACCGAACAAGTATTGGCTTTTGAATTAGAGAAAATGTCTCCAATGATGTTTCGTTTAGGGCTAATGACACTGCATGCAAATCAAGAAGTTGAGGCGCTCGACAATTTATTTAATAGAATTCACAGTATACGTAACGAAAACATCGCGTATCAAAACTTTACTAACAGCCTGAAAACAAGAATGCTTTTCTTATCTGCACTGTTTGAACCGTCAAAAGAACATACTCTCAATGCAAAGCAAAGCTTAATTGGCATGCAAAAAAGTATGCAATTAGATAACCCAGATGAATTTAGCACGTTAATGATTTCACTGATGATATTAGAGGGGAATCATGGCCCTGCCAAAGCAAAGCTAATACAGCTAGCCGAAAAAAGCAGTGATGACCCAATTCAAGTCATATTTTTAGCATTTTTATATCATCATTTAGGGGAACATCAAAATGCCTTCGAGTGTGTTTATACGGCACATCAATTAATAAACCGACAACTCAAAAACTGCCAACATGTTTTAGCTGGCTTGATGCACAAAATTGTGTTTGAGAAAATCTACGCAACAAAAAAAGCAAGAGCACAGGCCTATGAAAAAATAGGCAGACGTTTATATACATCCGCAGAATACAAGAACGCAGTGAAAATTTACGGCCATGCGCTTAACGCTGGCATTCAAAGTAACGAAATTCAATCGCGCCTTGATGAATGCGTACACCTCAGTGGTATCACTGACCATTACTATCAAACGCAAATGCACAGCGTCTCAGCTTAGGCCCCAATGAACTAACTTCCAAGCTTGTCGCCCCCCCCCATCGCAGTAATTGTAAAAATTTTGTTTATATCAAAAATTACACAAGGTAAACTATTTCTATCGTTCTCGACAATAACATAACTGATAAAACCCACTGTTTTAACAGTCTTTTAAAGGCTGTTGACGCAATAATAACGAGCATGATTTTAATGTAATTTTGGTAAAAGGATGGTTTAGTGCTGACAAACATACAACAAAAATTGAGTTCAATTGGACCTGGAATACTCATGGCAACCGCCGCGATCGGGGGGTCTCATTTGGTTGCCGCAACACAAGCTGGGGCACTGTTTGGTTGGCAACTATTGTGGTTGATCGTCGCCGTAAACTTACTCAAATATCCATTTTTTCGTTTTGGTGTTGAATACACACTACACACTAAAAATAGCGTCGTAGAAGGGTATAAACGCCAAGGTAAGATAATATTTGCGATATTCACTGTACTCAATGTTGTGGCTGCAATCGTCAACACTGCTGGCGTATTACTCTTAACAGCGAGTCTATTGCATTACGCCCTGCCAGTCCAAGTGAGCGTCACCGCATTATGCTTTGCGATTTTATCTATCTGCTTAGCGATTTTACTGTTTGGACATTACAAAGTGCTCGATAAGGCCAGTAAGTGGATTATGGGCTGTTTAACTGTCGCAACGGTGTCAGCACTTATTATCGCACTGTCCCAAGGAAATGCTCATCCAACACCCGAAGTCATGCCCGACCCTTATCAACTAGTGATGCTTGGTTTTTTAGTGGTTTTGATGGGGTGGATGCCAGCACCTATCGAAATATCAGCCATCAATTCTCTATGGATCAAAGCCAAATGTAAAAATGCCACACTGAATTATCGTCAAGGCATGTTTGACTTTAATCTGGGTTACGGGCTGACTGCTTTATTAGCGTTGGTGTTCTTCGCGCTCGGTGTGCTTGTGCAGTTTGGCAGCGCCACTAAAATAGAGCTTGCAGGGGTTGCATTCAGTAAACAATTAATCGATATGTACACAATGACAATCGGAGAGTGGGCACGCAGCCTGGTTTCTGCTATCGCCTTTTTATGTATGTTTGGCACAACACTGACTGTGCTCGATGGATATGCACGCACCCTAAATGAAGCACTTTGCCTATCTCGTAAAAATACACCTAAAAATAGCTTAGCCATTTTTATTCTATTACAAGCCTGTTTTGGCATAGGTGTGGTGCTCTTCTTTAAAGCAAATTTAAAAGACATGCTCACCTTTGCCATGACCTTGGCCTTCGTAACCACCCCCTTATTTGCTTGGTTTAACTATCGATTGATGATTAATATTGAAAAGCCGCCCGTCGGGGCACTCAAGCTGTTAACTTGGGTTGGGTTAGTCTATTTATTTGGTTTTGCACTGCTCTTTATTTATTGGCGTTTTTAACCTACGTAAAGGGCGCAATAGCACTGTGCTATTGCGTTCTTTAAACTGCTTTCATTCGGTTAGCGGCGAAGACGAAAATCGAGTTGTACACTAGATGTGGCAGGTACTGCGACCCCATCAACAAATTTAGGTGCATAACGCCATTGCTTGAGCGCTTTAATTGACGCATTTTGAAACGCTTTTCCCTGCTCAGGGTTTAAAATCATAATGTCTTCAACAAACCCACTGGGCGTAACTGTAAATTCAAGCTGTACGGACCCTTCACGGCCCATCTTAGCAGCCCTCATAGGATATTTTGGTTCTTGGCGATAAAGCGGGGTTTGCTCCATATTGTCATTCCAAGGCCGCATGTGGGCAATGGCGATGCAATGTTTTGTTGCAGCTTCTCGATCCCCTGTTCGCTCATAGGCAACAACTAATCTAGAATGTGCAAACAATTCGTAAGGGTGCTCAAAATCAAGATTGTTGTCAAAAACATCCACAACATTAGTAAGGCGCGCTATTGCTGCATTATGTCTTTTTCGCCCAGCTTCATATGCAGCAACCCACATATCCACCTCAAGACGGTGCAGCGAATCTACCGGCAAATGAGTTATATTTATTTCATCTGTGCGTTTAAGGTATTGTTTCGCTTTTCGATAATGCTCGCGACTTGTAAATAGTATTTTTGCAGCTTCAAAGTTAACTTTAGATTCTAAGACTATGTCTTCACTGTATTTTGCGATCTTTAGTGCATGCTCAATGTGCGTATGCCAAGCACTGCGTTTTCCACTTTCAACTAAAGACTTTGCCAGTGATAACAACGGGTCGATCAACTGTGGGCTTTGAGTGTTGTATAGTTTCTCAGTCGCAATTACAATTTCTCGATATAAAGCAACTTGCTCTTTTTTCCTATCATCCGGCATTGACTCGGCATAGTTAGACGCCAAATTAAGTGTATTTTGTTGCCCCTTGCCGTATACCTTTTGCCCAAGCAAATAGGCTTTCTTAGCAAGTTCATACTTATCAGTGTAGTTATTGCTCTCCACTGCGTGTTGATAAGCTTGGTATGCTTGATTGAATTCTTGTTGAGTATTCTGACTAGCAAATACACTAGCAGAACATAATATCAATGCCGCGACTGTTCCATATGTAGATTTGCGCATACTATATCCTTATTAAAACGACTATTAACACCTATCATGTCTTTATATTGTATACAAAAAAGCCGTGCATAACACGGCTTCAATCAATTTTATACTGATACTGTTTAGCTAAGCGCTTTAATTTGTTCCCAAATAGATACTACGTGGGTTTTATCTTCGTCGGTTAACTCGCCGTTGCGATACGCTTTCACTAAGCTTTTTTCTACATTCTCGTTGAGCTCTTGCGGGCTTAAATCTTCGCCTTCAACTTGGGCATATCCTACAGCAAGGTCAAAGTGGCCACGTAAATAACCGCCTGCGAATAGTTCATCATCACTTGCTTTGTCAACGAGATCATCAAAAAATTTCTGGGCGGCTGTTACATAGTCTTGAAATGACATTATCTCTCCTAATTTAAATCTGGGTGGCCTACGGCATACATCACATAGTCATTGTACCCTGTGATCACACGAATATAACCTCTTAATTCATTATCTAGCGATTGATCACCCGTATCTGCAATGAGTGGACGTCCATTCAACGCTTGTAATTTAGTTTTTGTTGCAACAATTATAATATTTTCACGTCCTACTTTACGTATTAAAGCTGGGCTCAATTGTTGATTACCTCGTCCAAAAATGTGCCCTTGACCACCGATAAGCGTGATCACTAATTTAGTTGGGCAAATACCGGCACTATCATAAAGCTGCGCTGCCGTCATATCTTGGCCTATCAACGCATGATCTTTTATCAGATCAACACCTAACAAGGTATTATCTAAACCTAACTCTTCCATTATTGCAGCAACAGTAGACCCTGAGCCCATAATATACTGCTCATCTTCATCCATTTCACTGATCACATAGGCAGCTAGATCAGCAAGCACTAATTCATCAGTCTCTTTACCGCCATTTTTTACGCTTTGAACATAACGAAGCTCTGAGGGCACCTGCATTTCACCATAACGCTTTGCTTTAACAGTTCCTTGTCGAAAAGCAGCCTCATCAATATCCATAACATTCGCATCAGCCAATGTGACAAGCTCGCCCTTGACTAACATTTCAACGACTCTACCAGCCGCTTTAGGTGTAATGGCATAAACCCCCGAATGTATCTTACACCCAGCAGGTACACCCAACACAGGGACATTATCGGCAACCACAGCACAAATATTTCTGGCCGTTCCATCACCCCCTGCAAACAAAATCATATCAACACCTTGCGCGAGCATTGCTTTTGCAGCCGCTTCAGTATCTTGTGGGCTAGTCTTAACCCCTGTAGTAAACACAAGCTGCGTTTCAAAGCCTAGCTCTTTTGCACAGTGTTCACCCATATCACCATTGACAGTGTAAATTTTGAGCTCTTCGGCATAAGGCACTAACAGCTCTAATGCTTGTCGGGTACGCAAATTGGCCTTTGGTTCAGCACCCAATGCCAGTGCCTGCTCAGCTGTATCATCACCATCACTGCCCTTGAGGGCTACGCTGCCACCTAAACCTGCCACTGGATTAATAATTAAACCAAGCTTAAACTGCATCTAAGAATTCCTCTGGGCATTGCCATTCAAACTGTTCAGCCGTTAGTGGCCAAGGTGTACCATAAAACTCACTCAACGCCTTTAATAACATATCGGTTCGTTCACTAAAACCTTCTTCAACTAAGCGCAACACTTGCTTATGTACACGTGTTTGAAAACTAAAACGGCATGTTTGAGCACCATTTAAATTATCTATCGAGACATTAAAAGCAAACCCAGCAGCAATACTTAGTGCCCACTCAATTGCCTGCGGTTTCACTTCTGCATTTTCAAACTCTAATTGCTGCTCTTTATTACGACCATCAGGACAATACCAATAGCCATAATCTTCTAACAATCTGCGATGTTCTCCCGCAACTAACCAATGTGCAATTTCATGCAACGCACTTGCATAAAAGCCATGGGCAAACACAATTTGATGAAACGGGGTTTCAATACTTGCTGGGATATAAACGGGTTCATGCTGACCTTTTATGAGCTTACTGTTATACGCTTGATAAAAGCTCTCGTCGAATATACGAATTAGATCGTGGATCTGATGTGTCAAAGTCGTAATAGTTCCAAGTTAGAGGGGGTGAGACAATCGCGCTATTGTACGGTTTTTTGCCGCTAATGTAAAAAACAAGACCCCTTCGCCGCGGACTGATGTTCGGTAAAAAACACGACTTTACACTCTCTTTTTGCATAATTAAGCTGTCTAAGCTCATAAACTGTCAGCACTAAAACTTTAAATCACGAACGCAGTACCAAAATTTCACCTCATCAAAGTTTTAAAGCGACGGACACGTGGATAAAAGCCTTTTTTCTCACCCTACTTTGCTAACCGAGGTTCTGCTTAACCGCCTTTTAAAAAAGCCTTGTATTTTAATAAAAAACTGCCCATTTAAAAAACAACCAGCACATCAGTGATAGATAGTAAAAGGACACATGTCTGGCTTTCTAGGAGTAGAGCAATGCTATAAAAAACCGAGAGAAATATTAAAGATAAGGCACTTAATAATGTGCTATCACTAAAAACCCAGTGTGTACCTTTTTTACTTTAATTGCACAATTATGCAGCCTAAAAAAAGCCAATTTTGCAAAAAAAAAAGCTATGCAATGCATAGCTTTTTTACAAAATACCGTAAACCCCCTCTTTATGCGGGTTTTCCTTCGCTATTTTGTTCTGTTATCTCTTCACATTGCGCTGCTTCAGTTGTATTTGTGTCTTCACTAGACACCTCTACCAATGTAACATCGGCCTTGTTACTGGCATAAAAACGACCACCCGACTCAGCCAATTCCATCAAGCTTTCAGCGGGGGTAAATACCGCATTATCTGATGCATAAGTAGAAAGCTCAGAGCACACTTTATTGATCCCACGCTTATCCATATAGCTAAACGGCCCACCTAAGAATGGGGGAAAACCAATACCAAATATTGCACCAATATCACCATCCCTCGCGCTGGCAATAATGCCTTCATCTAAACATCGCGCGGCTTCGTTTAGCATCTGTGCAACGCATCGGCTGGCGATTTCTTGTTTATTTAAGCGGGGACTTTGAGTAATACCCAATAGCTCATAAACTGACTCGTCAACTTTCTTGCCTTTCTTCTCATAGGTATAGAATCCACGGCCTGTTTTTCTACCCAGGCGTTTAGAGTCAATTAAACGTTCAAATGCGTCTGGTGCTTTAAACCGCTCACCAAGCTCTTTTTCTAAAATTGGTGCGATTTTAGACCCAATATCAATACCTACTTCATCTAACAAAGCCAAAGGTCCAACAGGGAATCCAAATTCAACCAATGCCTGATCAATTTTATCTATCGGTTCACCCGCAAGGAGTAAATTAGCGGCTTCATTGACATACGGCGCCAAAATACGATTGACATAAAAGCCCGCCTTGTCCTTTACCACGATGGGGGTTTTGCCCTGCTTACGCGCAAAGTTGACTGTGCGTGCAATGGTTTTTTCAGACGTTCCAGCATGAGGAATGATCTCTACCAACGGCATTTTTTCAACTGGCGAAAAATAATGTAGACCAATCACATTTTCGGGGCGTTGTGCTTGTGCTGCAATTTGTGAAATAGGTAAAGATGACGTATTGCTCGCAAAAATTGTATCTTCGCGGCTTTCACGCTCAATATCAGCCACCATACTTTGCTTCAATTGCAAATCTTCAAACACCGCTTCAATGACCATATCCACGTGCTTAAAAGCAGTATAATCAGTGCCACCAGTGATTTTATTCATCGTCAACTGCAATTCAGTCTTTGACATAATACGGCGCTTTTGACGCTTTGAAAGAATTTTATAACTGTAATTCATTGCGTTACTCACCCCTTGCTGAGCAACGTCTTTTATACGTACTAAGGCACCGGCTTTTACTGCACTTACATGCGCAATACCCGCTCCCATCAAGCCCCCCCCTAATACCGCGGTACGCTTAACAGGCTGTGCATCATCCGTTTTATACTCTTTTTTCATTTCTGTCGTAGCAAAGAAAATACCGCGTAACGACTTAGACACGTCAGTCATAACCAAATCGGCAAACCCTTCAGCCTCGGTTTTGTAGGCTTTTAATTCCCCTAACTCAACTGATGCACGTACAGCCTTAATTATATTTAACGGCGCAGGATAATGCCCTCCCGTCTTCTTCATAACGTTATCCTGAGCTTTCTTGAAGATAATATTACGACCGAACGGGTTTGACTCTAAAAGCTTACTAATTCTATCAAGTTTTGGTTGCGCTGCTTTTGCCTTGCCTTTCGTAGCAAACTTGGCCGCCACATCAAGTAAAATACTGTGTGGCACACTGTCGTTCACTAAGCCCGCTTTCTTCGCTTGCTTTGCGCGAACTTGTTTGCCCGTTAGCATCCATTCCAATGCTTTTTGAATACCGACAAGCTTAGGTAAACGCTGAGTACCGCCGCCTCCAGGTAATAAACCAAGCTGAACTTCAGGTAAACCAAGTTTAGTAATATCACTGTCAGTACAGACTCGATAATCACAGGCTAAAGCAAACTCTAACCCGCCACCCAGGGCTGCACCATGAATCGCGGCAACCGTCGGATAAGGTTGCTTTTTCATAGTGAAAAAGGCCTGCTGGCACATTTCAGACAGTGCTAACGCATCTTCACGATTTTGCGCGTTATCCAGCATTTTAATATCTGCGCCCGCTATAAAGTTATCTGACTTGCCACTGATAAATACCATACCAGTGATATTGTCGTCTTTACCTTGTTTTAAGATACCGAGTAAATCGTCGGCGAAGCTATCGCGCAGCGTATTCATCTTTTCGCCAGGTACATCAATCGTAACAATAGCAACGCGTCTATCGTTTAATTCATAACTAAATACTGACATTATGCACTCTCCAATACAAAGGCCGCACCTAATCCACCCGCAGCACATGCGGTGGTCAATGCTAACCCGCCGCCACGGCGTTTTAATTCATGTAGGCTTTGCGTAATTAAACGGGCGCCGGTTGCAGCAAACGGATGTCCATATGCCAATGAACCACCATTTACGTTAAATTTATCCATATCAATTTCACCTAACGCTTTTGAGCGACCTAATTGTTCTTTAGCAAACTTATCTGAGCCAAACATTTTCATATTGGCCAATGCTTGCGCCGCAAACGCCTCATGCATTTCAATAAGATCTAAATCTTGTAACGTTATTCCAGCTCTATCTAGGGCTATTGGCGTTGAATGGGCAGGACCCATTAACATATCTTGCTCCACACCTATGGCTGAAAACGCGAAACTGCGCACATAACCCAATATATCGTAGCCCAGCGCTTTGGCTTTGCTCTCACTCATCATCAGCACAGCTGCGGCACCGTCCGTCAACGGGGTTGCGTTAGCGGCAGTCACTGAACCATGTGCTCGATCAAATACCGGCTTCAACTTGGCATAACCCTCAAGTGTTGAATTGCCGCGAATATTGTTGTCTTGCTCTATAAATGATTTATAAGGGGGAACATGCGCCGTCATAACCTCTTCAGCCAGTAAGCCATCTGCCCATGCTTTTGCCGCCAATGAGTGTGAACGATGCGCCATCGCATCTTGATCTGCGCGACTAATACCATGTGTCTTGGCCATTTGTTCTGCGGTTTGCCCCATAGAAAGGCCGGTAGAATATTCAGCAACCGCTGGAGGGACTGGCATCAAATCTTTCAATCGTAATTTAGAAAAGATCTTTAAACGCTGACCTAATGTACGCGCTTTGGTCAAATCAACTAAACTACCCGCTAATTTTTTACTCACACCAATCGGTAATACCGAAGAAGAATCCGCACCACCCGCAATACCTACGGTCGCCGAACCAGCAATAATAGATTCAGCAACATTAGCTATAGCCTGAAAGCTAGTCGCACAAGCGCGCGATACAGAATAAGCGTCAACCGATGTTGGCATTCCGGTTCCTAAAACTATCTCTCGTGCTATATTTGGCGCTTCTGGCATTTGGACCACTTGGCCAAACACCAGTTGGTCTATTTCTGTTTTATCAAAATTCAGTCGTTCAAGCATTTCATTAACGACCAACTTACCCAAATCTAATGCGGGTACATGGTGAAAAGCGGTTGCTTGCTTAGCAAATGGTGTACGTAACCCACTTACAATCGCGATTCTATCACCCTTTGTTGTTTTTAGAATATTTTGTTCAGACATTGATTTTGCTCTCCCGCTGACAGGTCTGACCTGTTTTATTTATCCTGATTCTAAACAACCCCTTTCATAATGCCAATAAAAAATTCAATATAGATGATAAAAGAAGCAAACACCCCCTACCCTAGTTTGTTTTTCACACAGCTGCAAAAGTTATTGAAAAAACTAGGGAACTAATTAGAAAAACAGAGTCTAACTAAACGCAAAATTATCCATAAATTAATTTGAAAGACTTGAGTTCTTAAGGTGAAATCCTTATAACTTAGGAAAAAATTTGTCAGTACAAGGACAAAGCAATGGCAGTAAATGAATTTTCTGAATTAAAAAACTATCTAGATACGCAAATTATTGGTCAACCTGAGTTGACTCAAGCCTTGTTAATTGCCGTATTAGCGGACGGTCACCTCCTTGTTGAGGGACCACCTGGTTTAGCAAAAACTCGAGCTGTAAATGCATTAGCCAAAGGGATTGAAGGCAGTTTCCAACGTGTGCAATTTACCCCAGACCTATTGCCTGCTGACGTCACTGGCACCGACATTTATCGTCAACAAACCAATGAGTTTGTTTTTGAAAAAGGTCCTTTATTTCATAACCTCGTTTTAGCGGATGAAATTAACCGAGCCCCAGCCAAAGTACAATCTGCATTATTAGAGGCAATGGCTGAACGACAAATCACCGTCGGTAAAAACACCTACCCTCTGTCTGATCTGTTTATGGTAATGGCGACCCAAAACCCGTTAGAGCAAGAAGGGACATACCCGCTACCAGAAGCACAGCTAGATCGTTTTTTACTGCATTTGAATATTGATTACCCGGGTGCTGAAAATGAGCTGGCTATTTTACGCTTAACACGTGGCGAAGCGCTGACTGAGCAAGCCGCGGCTTTCACACCAATCAGCCAAGCAACCTTGTTTGAGGCAAGAAAGAGTGTGCTATCAATGCATTTGGCCGAGCCCCTTGAACAATACTTGGTACAATTGATCATTGCCACACGTGAAGCCAGTAAGCTTGATACCCAATTAGGTGCATGGATTGAATTTGGTGCAAGCCCTAGGGCAACAATTGCACTTGATAAATGCGCACGTGCTAATGCATGGCTGCATAATCGTGAGTTTGTCACACCAGAAGATATTCAAGGGGTGCTCTATAATGTGCTGCGCCATCGTATCATTTTAAGTTATGAAGCACAGGCCGATGGCATCACCAAAGACCAAGTGATCAGCCGTATTTTAGAACTTGTTCCAGTACCGTAACCATGAGCCAATCTGAATTATCTCCACTGGCATTTTTAACTCAGTGCCATAGTAATGGCGCTGAGTTAGGCTTGAAAGAGCTATTATATTACAAGCCCAAAGCCAATTTATTGTCTCTACGCCCCAAGCATAAAGTCAAAAGCGCACAAGCAGGCCAATACTTAGCCCCCCATAAAGGGCGTGGTATGGAGTTTGCCGAGGTACGCCAATACCAATATGGCGACGATATTCGCGCTATTGACTGGCGTGTGACCGCCCGTACTGGTGAAGTGCATACGAAACTTTACCAAGAAGAAAAAGAACGACCTGTTTTTGTCTTTACCGACTTATCAAATAGCATGTTGTTTGGCTCTCAACTCTTACTCAAGTCAGTACAAGCAGCACATTTAAGTGCATTAGTTGCGTGGTCAGCAAGCCAACGCGGCGATCGACTTGGCGGCATTGTATTTAGTGAATACGGGCATCATGAACTCAAACCAACTGCGCGAGATAAAGGCGTATTAGCCCTGTGTCATCAATTAGTAGATATACATAAACAAGCGTTGTCGAATCGAGAATTAAACGAAACAAATCGCTTTGAAGAGAACTTAAAACGACTTGGCCATTTAGCAAAACCTGGCAGTTTGATTTATTTGATCTCCGATTTTAGCAACCTAAATGATGCGAGTTTCAAGCAGCTTGAGCGTCTTGCTCGCCACTGTGAATTAATTGGTTGCCATATCACCGACCCATTTGAACTACAATTGCCGGCGCATCAAGAAGCCTTGACGGTTTGTGCAGGTGAACAAAGCTGGACCTTACCTTTAATGGATAGAGGGTTTCGTGATAAGTTTGCCCAACAGGCACAACATGCTTTTTCAGTGCGTTTAGAGCGCTTAAAACGCGCAGGCATGACGATGCAAGGGTTTAGTGCAGCCACCGCGCTTGAATCGCAAATTTCGAGGTATTAATTTAAATGCAAGCATCACCACTTGACGCCTTACACGATGTACTGCCCCCGAGTGAAGTCTCTTGGTGGCCTCTCTCGCCAATGGTGTGGGCTCTTCTTATAATTACACTCTTATTGCTATTACTAATAGGCAGATACGTGTATAAAGCGCACTGCCATAAAAAAGCAAAGAAACAAGCCATCGAGCACAGTCAGCAACATCCAGATAATGCTCAAGCACTGCATATCATATTAAAACGACTCACTAAGCATTACTATGGTGTCGCTGCAACCACGCAATCGCAAACGCAATGGGCACATACTTTAAGTCGGTTATCAGGACTGTCATTTAACGAGCAAGAACTCAATAGCCTTTACGCACCAAAGCCTGATAGCCAGTTAGCGAATAAACTGACTCTTGCCATCAATAAATTTAAGCTCAAGGAGAAAATCGATGTTTGAGTTTAGCTGGCCATGGCTTTTTTTGTTGCTACCGCTTCCTTGGCTAATCGCCAAGTTTAAACCTGCACAACATAGTGCGCCACAGCGTTTACGCATGCCGAGTTTTGCAAGTTTATCTTCTTTGGCACCGAAAATAACGGCACACTCACGAGGCGTCTCTTGGCTTGAGGGCTTAGTTTGGGCCTTACTCGTTATTGCAGCAGCAAATCCACAATGGCTTGATGAGCCCGTCGCTTTACCAAATGAGGGCCGTGATATTATGCTGGCTGTCGATTTATCTGGTTCAATGAACGAGCAGGATATGGAATATCAAGGTCGCTATGTAGATAGATTGTCGGTGGTTAAAGCAGTATTAGGTGAGTTTATTGAACAACGCCAAGGCGATCGCTTAGGTTTAATATTATTTGGCGATACCGCTTTTCTACAAACACCATTAACACGCGATTTAAACACCGTCAGCCAAATGCTAAGTGAAGCACAAATTGGTCTTGTTGGCCGTGCCACCGCCATTGGTGACGCACTGGGACTGTCAGTAAAACGATTTAGTCAAAAACAAGACAGCAACCGAATTCTGATCTTACTGACCGATGGACAAAATACAGCGGGTAACCTCAAGCCTGAAGAAGCACTCATTCTCGCCAGAGAAGAAGGCATAAAGGTCTACACCGTCGGAGTCGGCTCAGATGGCCGAGGTGGTTTTAGTTTATTTGGCATGGGGGGATCTGCGGGTAGCAGTATTGATGAAGCAACTTTAAAGCACATCGCCTCTGAAACAGGCGGCAGTTACTTTAGAGCAAAAGATGTCAGTGGCTTGCAAAAGATCTATCAAGAACTTGACGAATTAGAGCCAATCAGTGATGAAGCTCAAACCTTTCGACCACAACTGGCTTTGTTTTTCTGGCCATTACTTAGTGCACTCGCGCTGATTATGCTTACCATCTTAATCAAAGCCCTACGCGGCTTAAAACAGGAGGCCTAATATGGAGTTTATGTTTATTAGACCCGAATTACTGTGGTTATTAGTACCCTGGTTTATATTAACGTCGTTGCAATTTATAAAAAATGCAAAACATAAACGCAGCCCATTAATTGCGCCACACTTAGCGAATATTATGCTCAGTGATGGCCAGCAAAAAAGTAAATCACACAGCCCTTTGCTTATCGCTGTGTTTATGCTCATCGCCATTATATGCGCCGCCGGCCCTAGCTTCGAAAAACAACAAGTGCCTGTATTTCAAACGAAACAAGCACGAGTTGTGCTGATGGATATGTCTTACTCAATGTACTCTACAGACATTGCCCCTAACCGCTTAACCCAAGCTCGCTTTAAAACATTGGATATGATTGACCTCTTTAAAGAAGGCGATACCGCATTAGTCGCTTACGCTGGGGACGCATTTACCGTATCTCCACTGACCAGTGACGCGCAAACATTGAGTAACTTAATACCGAGTTTAAGCCCAGAAATAATGCCGAGTAAGGGCTCAAATGTACTTGCAGGGCTTGATCAATCAATCTCATTGCTTAAACAGGCTGGATATCAAAATGGTGAAATCGTACTCATTACTGATGGCCTTGACCAAGACGACGTAGATGATATTCGCTCTGAATTAAAACACCACGCTTACACACTCCATATCTATGCGGTTGGCACCGAGCAAGGTGCTCCTATTGCATTGCCTGAAGGCGGTTTTTTAAAAGACAATTCAGGGCAAATTGTTGTTCCTAAGCTAAATGTGTCTCGTCTATCAAGCTTAGCGCGCAGTCAAAATGGGCAATTTGCCGCTTATTCTACTGCGGCTCATGACTTAACGATATTTAAACCACAGGTTGATAATAACCAATTAAATGAAACGCGTCAGAGTGAAATGTTATGGCGAATAGATGCGGGCCACTATGGACTGCTGATCTTGTTACCCCTCGCACTGCTGCTTATTAGAAAAACAGGCCTCACATTATCTTTGCTGGCATTAATGCTAATACCTAACGAACAAGTGTATGCCGCGGATTGGCAAGCTTGGTTTAAAAATAATGACCAAAACGCATTATCAGCGTACCAGCAGGAACAATTTTCAGCCGCCGGATCCGCTGATAACTTGGCACTAAAAGGCGCAGCCCTTTATAAACAAGGTCAATTTGAAGAAGCTGCAAGTGTATTAAAAAATACAACCAGCGCAATTGGTCAATATAACTACGCTAATGCGTTGGCAAAGTCAGGTCAATTAGAAGCCGCGTTAGAAGCATATGACTCAGCTCTTAAACAAGACCCTGAATTTCAGCAGGCACTTGATAATCAAAAACTTGTAGAAGACTTACTCAAGCAACAACAAGAGCAGGATCAGCAAAATCAAGATCAGCAAAACAACGAGCAACAAGACAACGAGCAACAAGACAATAGTAAATCTGACCAACAGCAGTCTGATGGCGAACAGTCTGATAAACAATCGGGTGACGATCAACAACAATCGGAGCAAGATAAATCAGATAGTAGCGATCCAAGCGAAGAAGGACAGAATAATTCACCCGATATGCAAAGTGCTACTCAAGAGCCTCAAGATGAGTCCCAAGAGGAAAACTCAGCCCAAGCACAGCAAGGTGACGAACAAAAAGGTGAAGAAGATAAGCCAACAGAACAAGAAATGCAGGCTCAACAGAATAGACAAAAGCCTGAACAGAGCCCTGAAGGTATGAGGGAAGTAACCGCTCAGCCTTTAACACCTGAAGAAAAAGAAAAAGCACAGCAGCTCAGTCAGTTGCTTAGAAAAGTACCAGATGACCCAGCTATTTTATTAAGAAACAAAATGCAATTAGAAGCACAACAGCGAGCACAACAGCAACGCCGCCGTCAAGGAGTTGAAAAATCATGGTAATACGCTTACTGATCCCCTTATTCCTGTTAATTCATAGTTTTAGCGTATGGGCGTTTGATACCCTTACTGCAAGTGTTGATAAAAACCCCGTGCTGGTTGGAGAGTATCTAACGTTAACAATAGAGGCCAATGGTAAAGTATCTGGTGCTCAGCCCGACACCAGTGGGTTAGCGCAACAGTTTGTCGTCGGCCCCATGAGTGTTGGCTCTCGCACCAGTATTATTAATGGCAGTATGACCAGCCAAACAACTTGGCAAATGCAAGTGTTAGCACGTAGTGCAGGCAGATTTACCATCCCAAGTTTTACCGTCAATGGTAATTCCTCAGAACCCATTACATTGACTGTGGTTGCGCGAGGCAAATATGACACTGACCAAAAAGACATTTTTATTGAAACCGCTTTAACACCAGATAGTTTGTATGTTCAGCAAGCTGGTTTGTACACGGTAAAACTCTACATCGGCAAGGATTTACTTGACGGCCAGCTCACCTCCCCTGCAATGAGCGAAGGGCAGATAACACAAATTGGTAAACAAAGTGAAGAATATGAGGTCGTAGATGGCCGCCGTTATATGGTGATCACCAGAGAGTATTTGATTCAACCTCAAAAAAGTGGCAACTTTACCATCGAAGCACCAGCATTTAACGGGCAAGTACGTGAAAACTATCGAAGAATGGCAGTATCAGCAATCGCTGAACCGTTAACTGTTGAAGTAAAATCCGTCCCAAATGACTACTCTGGTGATTGGCTGCCAAGCGAATTGGTAGACTTAAGCGAAGAATGGCAACCAAGTGACAATGAAGTAACAGTCGGTACGCCTATAACTCGTACTATGACACTCACTGCCGTTGGGGTCACTAAAGAACAATTACCCGATATCGCCATGAAAGCGATTTCAGGTATTCGTAGTTACCCTGATGAGAGCGATAGAAAACAGCTTGCCAGAGATGGTCGTGTAATATCACAGCTCATCTCCTCGTTTGCACTCGTGCCACAAACCCCGGGCACTTATACTTTGCCGGAAATAAGCGTCCCATGGTTTAACACTGTGATTAAACGCGTTGAATATGCCACTCTCCCTGCGAGAACCATCACTGTGATTGCCGATATTAATCAAATTGCTACACCAAATGTGCCTGCAACTCTCACTCCCCCTGCAATTGCACAAACGCCCAATACCATTTCACCAGCACCTGCAACCGTCGAGGTAACGCAAAAAGCATGGTATGACTGGTTAATATTAACATCAGGGTATGTGTTGTGGTTAGCCACGGTTATTATCTGGTTTATGCGCAGAAGAAAACCCGACAACGTCCCTGCTGCGCCAAAAAACCTAACCTCAGCAGCCACACTTAAAGATTTACAAAAAGCCGCAAAGCTAGGTGACAACCATCAATTTTATAACGCGTTGCGCCAATACCTGAAACGCCAAGAGCCCACCTTGCACTTAGACGCATGGCTCACTCAATTAGGCACTTCAGAACTCACTGCTGAAATTGCAAAATTACAAGCATCTCTTTATAGTAGTGATGAACAATCGGTCGATTTAAACGCATTATATCTCTTAATCGAACAAACGATAAAAAAGAAAACAATGAAAGATGACAAACACTTAACTCAGCTATACTGAGTTAAGTGGGAAAATAATTAAAGAACGTTGCAATAAAATTGCCAACTACAAGGTCTTACTTAGCATGACCATGAAAAAAAAGCGTTACGAAGCCTTGGTTCAGGTATATCACAGTGAATTGTATCGATTTGCTTATTGGTTATGCCATGATCCAACCATCGCAGAAGATTTAGTGCAAGAGACATTTTTACGGGCTTGGCGTTCACTAGAATCATTGCAAGATGACAAAGCCGCGAAGCCTTGGTTATTGACAATTTTAAGACGCGAGAATGCTCGGCGTTTTGAGAGGAAACAGTTTGATTATGCCGATGTAGAAAATGACACCCTAGAGGATAACAAAAGTGTCACCCTTGACGATGAAATGGAACAAACCGTCATACAAAGGCAAATTAATAAACTATCGTCTGAATATCGAGAGCCGCTCCTATTGCAAGTTGTTATGGGATGTTCTGGAGAAGAAATAGCAGACATTTTAGAGTTGAACAAAAATACGGTGATGACACGCTTATATCGTGCCCGTAATCAGCTAAAAGAGGCACTCACTGATAATCATGAACCAATTAAAGGGGCATCAAACTGATGGATGAATTAGAGTTTCGTCGTCGACTTTTTGCAGATCCCAATGACACGGAAGTAATTGATCATGCAATTGCAAATCCTGAGCAACAAAGCTTGGTAAATGAACTGCAAGATTTTGACGCACAATTAAAAAGTGCATTACAGGTAGATGTACCCGTAGGACTTGCAGATCGCATTTTAGAAAAGCAGCACAATGACGAAGCAAGCAATGTGGTAAACATCGCCTGGTATCGCAAATACAATAAACCATTTGCGACTGCTGCAAGCATGGTGCTCGCAGTCGGTATTTACTTTATGAGTGCAACCAATTCCCCATTACAAGCGGGTGAGCATGCGCTAGAACACGTATATTATGAAGTTAATGCCCTTGAGCGACGTCAAGAAGTTGCATTGCAAGTTGTTAATGAAAAGCTCGCAATGTTCGGGGCACAATTTGACAGGTTACCCGGAAAAGTAACCTATGCCACATTCTGTAATTTTAAAGGCCAGAAAAGTCTGCATTTAATATTTCAATCTGAACACGGCCCCATGACTGTTTTTATCGTACCTGCTCAAAGCAACGATTATAAGCAAGAAAATGGCCATTTCAGTGATGAGCGTTTTGCCGGTGTTATCGCCAATGGACAAAAAGCAGACACTATCCTTGTTGCAAACTTAGGTACTCCTGTGGAAGATTATCAAACTGAAATAAACGGCGCACTACGCTGGTTATAAAGGTTTACAAAAAGGCGCTTTGCGCCTTTTCTTTTCGACGT
Organism: Pseudoalteromonas sp. MSK9-3; assembly: GCF_003590335.1. Classification (GTDB taxonomy): domain Bacteria; phylum Pseudomonadota; class Gammaproteobacteria; order Enterobacterales; family Alteromonadaceae; genus Pseudoalteromonas. The sequence goes on from NZ_MIET01000026.1 coordinate 113,587, forward strand.
CATTTCATCGATTTATATTTATCTTCCGAACGAGTTTCTTTAAAATCCTAACGACTTAAGATTTATAGGATTGTTATGAGAAACTTTATAGTATTGTTTTCGCTAATCTCACTATTATTTGCCACTAGCTTTGATGTTGAAGCGCGCAAAAAATTTGGTAGTAAGAAATCAGGTAAAACCCACCAAACCAGCACCACTGCACAGAAAAAGCAAGTGGATACAAAGTCTTTGGCAGCAAACAAAACGGCTAAGCCAAAATCTAGCAAAAAAGGCATCATGGCGGGCGTACTAGGTGGCTTACTGGCCGGCGGATTAATTGCGTCAATGCTAGGAGATGACTTTGAAGGCTTCCAGTTTATGGAAATGCTTATGCTTGCAATCGCCGCATTCGTTATTTTTAAACTGATCAAAGCATTCATGGCAAAGCGCCAACAGCCTCAAATGGCCGGTGCGCCGCAATTTAACCAGCAGCAAACATTCAATCAACCTCAACAATTTCAAGCACAGCAACAGACATCAGGTGGATTTGGCCAACAACCAGACGTACCATTTAACTTACCTCGTGACTTTGACATCAATGGCTTTTTGCAAGGTGCTCGTCAGCACTACCATACACTACAAGGTGCATGGAATAGCAAAGATTACAGCACAATGGCTGAATACCTAAGCCCAGAGCTCGTTGAGCAGTTTAAGCAAGAACGTGAACAACAAGGTGAGGTTGCCACTGAAGTTATGTTTATCGACGCTGAAATGGTTCGTGCTGATACCCAACCACATGTATGGGAAGTGAGCATTATGTTTAAGGGTAAATACCGTGATTTAGGCGATATGCAAGAAGAGCCTATTCATGAAGTATGGCACTTAGAAAGAAAAACCGCTGGTGATTCACCATGGTTAATTGTTGGTGTTGAAGATCACATCGACAGTTAATTTATCTCTTAAAAGGCGCGTAAGCGCCTTTTTCCTTGCAATGTACTGCCTCTTTAACGCCCTATCATGACGTAAGAATGGCAGTTATATACTTCACCTCCACGTGAAAATAAACACGCAGCTCATCAATATAAACAGTTAAATATTATAAATAGTGATCAGTTATGGAAAAATCACGTTTACTCAGAGCCAATTACTCTCGGCAAACTTTAATCCATAGCGCCCAATTTTTATCGACGTGGCAGACGCCATTATCGCAGAGCTTAAACACCCCGACTTTGAGTTTCTACATTTCGGCTCAAGCTCATTCAAAGTCGCAGGGAAAGGGATCATTGATATTTCACTATTATATCAACCTGGCGCACTAGAAGTGGCGATAAAACATCTGAACGACTTCGGCTTTTTAAAACAACACAGTAGTAAACCCTTTCCTGACACTCGCCCGCGCAAAGATATTGCGGTAATTTATCTTGACGAAACCTTCCAAGTACACCTGCATGTTATTGAAAAAAACAGTATCGAACATCATAAGCAATCTCATTTTAAAGCTTATATGTTGGCAAACCCACCTGCACGGGCTGAGTATGAAGCACAAAAACGCCGCGCATTAGAGCAAGGGCTATCTCAGCAAGATGATTATGGTAAGGCTAAATCACCTTTTGTAAAAGCCATACTGGATAAACAAGTGTTTTAAATAAATTTACTGGAAGTGAAAACTGTACAGCTAGCATGCATATTATTTACTTTATTTTCAGTACAGAAAATTATAAATAAGCACAAAGATAAATTAATATAAAGGGTATAGTAACTACGAGTTACGTTGGCCTATTTGAAATAACAGTTTTAAGCTAATGCCCGTAGGCATTAGCGTGTTAAATATTAGCAATCACCAGGCATTGTTCGACAACCGCCATTTCGTGAAAAACACTCCATGAACGTGCCTAAATAGCCACCTGCTACCTGTGCAGTGACCAATTCTTTTAACTCTTTTTCACTCTTAGTAAGCGTTTTTACACATTTTTTGTTTAGTTTTATATTCATTATTATTACCTTATGTTGTATTTTAGATATTCACCTATCAAAGTCACATAATTTTAACAACGAGTCAATTGCACAAAATTCATACTGAAAATTACACTAAGCATAGTGGGAGAATTCTGTAATAACTTTCCCGATTTAATTTATTAAAAATACAAATAAACATAGAAAGATAGCTAAAATAACATCGACAGATTTCTTCTTAATTTAAAGAATAGAATGGAACAAGAAATGCCAAACTGTTATATTTTTCATATCAGCCTAACTGTATTAATTATCTCTTACCAGTATTATTAATAAACGCAACAAATGACTTGCCGACTCACAAAAGACCTATAAAAAACATTAACAGCCATAGAGTTAATGTGACTTTTTAGGTGTATTTTAAAGTAACAACCTCACATAATTGGAACTTTCACAAACCCAATAAATGAAATAATTTTGAAAATATTTAACAACAAGAAAAAGCTATCTCCCCCACTCATTCTCATCTTTTCAGTAGCATATTTTTTTGCTATTGCAGTATTTAAACTGGATAAAATACTGTTACTTTTTGCTCCTTTTGCTTTGTATATATTTTTTACTGGTCATAGATATACGCTTTAAGTAAATTTAAAACTGCAAACTCCATTGACTTTTTTATCACAAAAGAGGGAGAACATCTTATCATACAAAACAGTCAACTTATAAAAGGGCGGCAAATCGAAATAAAATGTGCCCGTATATCTATTGTGACGATTAAAGATAACTATTTATCCATTATTGTTGATGGCAATGGGTATGACTTTTACCCAATTGCTGATAAAGACCAAATCAAGCATCGGATCATCACCTTACTTGATAAAGAGCAAGTCAATAATATATGCTTTAATATTGTTTAACGTATAAAAGGTATTTTTAAGCCAATCACTATGAACTACCCATAATTTATTAAGAGATGTGATAGGCATCCTCACTACATGCTGTATTACTCAATAACAAAACGATGTGCTTCATTTACGAAAATGGTTACATCACTCTGCTTTGGTAATGACGTAAGCCCCCACACAGTCAAACGTTCAAAGTATTGAATAAATTCAGCGACTTCATGGTCATTCATTCCCTCACCAAGCCTCATCTTAAGTTGTCTTTCCTGCTGTAGTCGCCATTGGTAGACCCTATCAAATGCTTGTACATTCAAATATATTAATTTGTCGAATAATGAAAACAACTGTTGATAATCTTGTGCTAAGCAATTGTTGACATAGTGCCGATAAGTACCTGAACTATCGTACTTGGCTTCTAAGCTATTTACTGGACTTTGTAAGCGTGCATTGGGCTCTGGTTTTAAGCCAATGCACCACCCTTCAAGAATAAGAATATCTGGTGGCGTCTCAACTTTTTGCCAATATTGCGATTTAAATGGTTTATCCTGAGATTTATCAAATCGTGGCAGTATAAATTTACGCTGTGCTTTAAATGATTCAACGACATCGATTGCCTGTAAAATAGAGTGTGTCCCTGGCACACCTCGGGTTTTTAGCATTGGGTGTTGGTTTGTAGCCAACATCTGCCGTTCTTCTGGTGATAAATAGAAATCATCTATTGAGACAACAGCCACGCTAATCCCGTCATTCCCAAGCGCAGCTGCTAAGTATGCCGCTAATGTTGACTTACCACTGCCCTGCGCCCCGTTTAGCCCTAAGCAAAAAGGTAAACCCATCATTTTTTCATATTCTGCTTTTACCCACTGAACTATTGGCTCTGCATCCGAAAGATAACTGTCAGTTAATGTATGTATTTTTATAAAAGAGGATTGCCACGGTGCCATAGATTTATGTGAAGGCTGCTTCAAAATAGGGTCAGTTTATCAAGAAACTTTGGAGCAGTCTCCGCTCCTTACGTCTCAGAATAACAAAATGACACAACAACCCATCGGATAAATTGATTGATGCAAGTTATTCATATCATTTTTAAGATTTAAAAACGTTATCTATACTTATCTACGTGGTCCACTACCAGCTCTATCTAAATAGCTATGTTGCTGCCACGACTTGCTGGCCTATTGGCCTGTTTAAACCCGTTCCTTGAAATTAAATATTGCGGAGGCATTATGAAAACTACGCTTACAACGTCGGCAGGCGCTCCAATTGCAGATGACAACAACAGTATTTCTGCCGGTGAGCAAGGCTCACTCACCTTTGATAATTTTCGATTGTTTGAAAAGCTAGCGCATTTTAACCGAGAGCGATTACCTGAACGAGTCGTTCACGCACGTGGCACAGGTGCTTATGGCACATTTACCCTCAACACATCATTGACTGACTATAGTATTGCTCACTTCTTACAAAAAGCAGGTCAGCAAACAGAAGTGTTTGTTCGGTTTTCGACTGTAGGTGGTGGCCAAGATTCTAGTGACTATGCTCGAGATCCTCGTGGTTTTGCGGTGAAATTTTACACCGAACAGGGCAACTTTGACCTTGTTGGTAACAATACACCGGTATTTTTTCTTAATGATCCGATAAAGTTTCCAGACTTTGTTCACTCTCAGAAAAAAAATCCACAAACCAATTTACCAGATCCTGCTGCAATGTTTGAGTTTTGGGCTAATCACCCACAATCGTTGCACCAAATGACTATTTTAATGTCAGATAGAGGGATCCCATTGAGCTACCGGCATATGCACGGGTTTGGTTCGCATACCTTGAGTTTTTGGAATCAAGCAGGTGAACGATTTTGGGTAAAGTGGCACTTAAAAACACAGCAAGGTATTGAGACAGTGCACAGCGATGATGCCCACAAATACCCAGCTTTTGGCGCACAACAAGACTTAGTTGCTGCCATTGAACAAGGCGACTTCCCGCGCTGGAGTGTCAAGCTTCAAATCATCAGTGAAGCTCAGGCAAAAACATTGTCGATTAACCCGTTTGACCTCACTAAAATTTGGCCACACAAAGAAGTCCCTTTAATTAATATTGGTACGTTAGAGCTAAACAGAAATGTAGGCAATTACTTTGCGGAAACTGAACAAGCTGCATTTGCACCAAGCAACTTGGTTCCAGGTATTGGCGCATCACCTGATAAAATGCTGCAAGCACGGTTAATCGCTTATCAAGATGCGCATAGATATCGTGTTGGAGCGAATGTTAACCAAATACCGGTTAATGCACCAAAATGCCCAGTTAATAACTATCAACGCGATGGAGTCTTTGCTGGCGTGTGCCCATTTTCTGGCAATGTCCAGAACGGTAAAAATAGCGCTAATTTTTACCCAAATGACAGAACAGATACTGGTGCTCCTAGCCCTGACATTACCACTGCAGAGCCGCCGATGCCATTAGCACAGAATGCATGGATCAAGCCCCATAGCCAAGACCATGAAGACTACTACACGCAAGCGGGTGATTTATTCAGGCTAATGAGCGCAGAGCATCAGTTGCAAGTGGCAACAAATATAGCTGGCGGACTCAGTGCGGCAAATGAGCATATTCAACAACGCATGCTTGAGCAATTTGACAAGGCAGACCCGCAATATATGAAAGCGGTTAAGGCTGCTTTAGAAGCCTTAGAATGAACTAAAACTATTGAGGGATCACTTAAAGTACCTTTACAATAAAAACAACAAAGCCGACATTGTGTCGGCTTTATTGTTAAAAGAATCAAAGTAATTAAGCTTGGCGTGCTTCTATCATCAAGCGTTTCATATCTCGTATGGCTTTTTCAAGTCCATCAATCGCCGCTCTGGCAATAATCGCATGGCCAATATTAAGCTCATAAATTTCAGGCATTTGAGCAATTGGTTTTACATTATGGTAATGCAAACCATGTCCTGCATTAACGATGATCCCCTGCGCAGCAGCGTACTGTACCCCTTCACGGATCCGCGCTAGTTCAGCCAATTGCTCATCTTCTGTTTCAGCATCGGCATACGCCCCAGTGTGGATCTCGATATAAGGCGCACCAGTTTGCTTAGCAGCATCAATTTGTGCTTTATCCGCATCAATGAATAAAGATACCTTGATCCCAGCTTGTGTCAGTTTTGTTGTCGCATCGGTTATCTTTTGCAGATTACCCAATACATCTAAACCGCCTTCAGTAGTCAGCTCTTCACGTTTTTCTGGTACCAAGCATACGTAGGCTGGTTTAACGTCTAAGGCAATATCTATCATCTCGTCAGTAACAGCAATTTCAAGATTCATACGTGTTTGAATGGTTTTTGCCAGCACATATACATCTCGATCTTGAATATGACGACGATCTTCACGCAGATGAATGGTTATACCATCAGCGCCCGCATGCTCTGCAACAGCGGCAGCATGCGCCGGATCTGGGTAGCTGGTGCCACGAGCTTGGCGCAATGTCGCAATGTGATCAACGTTTACGCCTAATAAAATATCTTTCATTCTCTTACCTTGATATAAAAAGTTCTCGGCTTTTTAGAGCCTTATGTCCTAATAGCGGTTTTAGTAAATAGCGACTTAAATGTTTGGCTGACCGCCTAACTGCGGGTTTCGTAAAATCATGTTCAGCCATGGCTAACAATATCGAGCCAGCAAAACCAAGCTCAGGTTGATCAGTACGAACGAACCCTAACTCAGAAACATATTGATACGTATAACTTGCCTTAATCGGTTCACCATTCGCATCATAATCAAATTCTAAGCCAAACCCCAGCATACTGAGCAATTGAAATTCATAACTGCGCAATACAGGCTCAACGTCATGACATTGTTCTAATGCACGTAAATGTGACTGATATAATTCAAACATTCCCTCTAAGGGCTCATTACATGGCACTGCACGATAGGTGAGTTCATTCAGATAAAAACCACAATACAAGCGCTTGCCTGTTAGTTGTAAGGGCGACGCAGAGAGTTCAAACTTATTAAGATATTTTAAATCGTATCGACCAGCATAATTCGATAATAACAGGCCAAATGGCTGTAGGTGGGCGTTGTGCTTTAATGACTGCTTACCCTTAATTCGAGCAAGCATTGTAAGATGACCTATACCGTCAACAAGCATATTTAACATCAATTGGGAGTCACTATATGGACGCCGATGCAATAAATATGCTTGTCGAAAGTCGCTATGCAATCATTCTTCTCCGTAACCTAAGCTACGCAATGCACGTTCATCGTCAGCCCATCCAGATTTAACTTTAACCCAAAGCTCTAAAAATACTTTATTATCAAGCATTTCTTCTAAATCTTTACGCGCCTCACGACCAATAACTTTGAGTTTTTCGCCTTTGTTACCGATAACCATACGCTTTTGCGTTTCACGTTCAACTAAGATAAGTGCATTAATTTGCCATACACCATTATCTTGCCATTTGAACTGCTCAATTTCTACAGTCACGGAATAAGGTAACTCGTCACCCATAAAGCGCATTAACTTTTCACGGACCACTTCTGCGGCTAAAAAGCGCATTGACCTATCTGTGACATAATCTTCTGGAAAATAAAACTCCGACTCAGGTAAACGTTTACGTACTTCTTCTTTTACCATATCAATATTCTTTCCTTGTTTCGCAGAAACAGGAATAATACCGGCAAAATCGCCTTGTTCACTAAGCCATTGCATATGCGGTAACACAAGTTCATGATCTTTAACTTGGTCCACCTTGTTCATTACTGCCAAAACAGGGCGACCGCTGCCCATAACCTTCTTTAAAACCATTTCATCATCTGCGTTCCAGAGCGTTCCCTCTAAAACAAAGATGATCAACTCCACATCACCGATAGAACTAGATGCAGCACGGTTCATTAACCGATTTATGGCACGCTTTTCTTCGATATGAAGCCCAGGAGTATCAACATAAACAGCTTGATAGTTATCTTCAGTATGAATACCCATGATACGGTGGCGAGTAGTTTGAGGTTTTCGTGAGGTAATACTCACTTTTTGCTCAACAATTTGGTTTAGTAGTGTTGATTTTCCCACATTCGGGCGACCAACAATGGCAATCATGCCACAGTGCGTATTAGGCGTCATTTTTTATGATCTTCAATGCTTTCTCAGCAGCTTTTTGTTCCGCCTTACGACGTGAGCTACCGATTGAAATAATGCTATCCATCCCTTCAACAATACATTCAACCGTGAATGTTTGATTGTGTGCTTGGCCTTTTGTGTCTATGACCGTGTATCCAGGTAAAGGAAGCTTGCGTGCTTGTAAGTACTCTTGTAAGAGCGTTTTAGGATCTTTTTGGTTGTGTCCAGGTGAAATTGCATCTAACCGAGACTGATACCAACGTAAAATAAGATCACTACACTCATTTATATCCGAGTCTAAAAAGACCGCGCCTATAATTGCTTCTACTGCATCTGCAAGTGTTGATTCTCGACGGAAACCACCACTTTTTAATTCACCAGGACCCAACCTTAGATAGTCACCTAAGTTAAACTCCACACCAAACTCTGCCAGAGTTTGGCCACGAACCAAGGTTGAGCGCATACGGCTCAAGTCACCTTCGCGTGCTTTTGGGAACTGCTCGTATAGGGCATTAGCGATAACAAAGCTTAAAATTGAGTCGCCGAGAAACTCTAAGCGCTCGTTGTGCTGACCTTTATGACTACGATGTGTCATGGCCTGCTCAAGTAATGCCTCGTTAGTAAACTGATATCCTATCTTACTATATAATTCTGCTACGTTTCTTTTCATTGCTACTGAATATTACCTAGGCGCTCAAAACGAACACCAGTTGGAACCCAGCCTGGTAAAAGGCTATCTGGGCCATTATCAAATTCAAAACTCATCCAAATAAAGACGGCTTTACCGACTAAGTTTGCCTTAGGTACAAAGCCCCACATACGGCTGTCTTGACTGTTATTTCGATTGTCACCCATTGCAAAGTAACTATCTTCAGGCACCACCCACTCATCTCTACGAGTGCCCTGTTGCTGGTAATACCGCTCTGTTTGTTCCAATGCCTGTGGATTAATTAATATATCGTGCCCGACGCCTGGTAAATTCTCTGTCAAACGTACCAGCTGCATCGACCCTTGCTTGTATTCGTCGCGATTTACAATATCTAACTTAATCTTATTATACTCACCACACACTAAATTGCCTTGTTGAGTTTGCCCCTCAGTACAATTTGGTTGGATATATAATTGGCGATTGCGATAAACAATGCGGTCTCCAGGTAAACCAACAATGCGCTTTATAAAGTCGATTCTCTCATCAAGCGGGAACTTAAACACCGTGACATCGCCACGCTCAGGCTCTCCAACTTCGACCAATTGAGAGCGCCAAACTGGGTCTTTAATCCCATATGTAAATTTTTGTACCAAGATAAAATCGCCATCAAGCAATGTTGGCATCATGGATCCTGACGGGATCTGAAATGGTTCAAAAATAAAAGAACGGAATATCGTGATGGCGGCAATCATTGGAAAAATTGACTTAGCGCCTTCGACAATCGCCGGCTCTGGCGCTATTTCAGAGATAACATCCTCTGCCAATGGCGTTTCACTGCTTCCCTGTGCAAGCGCTATGCGCTCTTTTCTTTTTAGTGCATACATAAAGTGGTCAAGCAGCCAAATAAGCCCTGAACCCAGTGTTATTAACACCAATAATACTGAAAAATAGCCAGCCATCTAAAAAATTCCTGTTATTTGCCTACTTTTAATATGGCTAAGAACGCATCTTGAGGTACTTCTACATTACCTAACTGTTTCATGCGCTTTTTACCATCTTTTTGTTTTTGAAGTAACTTTTTCTTACGACTCACATCACCACCATAACACTTTGCGATTACATTTTTACGCAACTGTTTAACCGTGGTTCTTGCGATAACATGCGCACCAATTGCTGCTTGAATTGCAATATCAAACATTTGGCGAGGAATGAGCTCTTTAAGCGCTTCTGCAAGCTGTCGCCCTCGAGATTGCGCACCATCACGGTGTACAATGATCGCTAAGGCATCTACTCTGTCGCCGTTAATCAATATATCTACTCGAACCATGTCAGATACTTGGAAACGCTTGAAATTATAATCTAGTGAAGCAAAGCCTCGACTGGTCGATTTTAGCTTATCAAAGAAATCCATCACCACTTCAGCCATAGGTAACTCATAAGTCACCGCGACTTGCTTACCATGATAAGCCATCTTCGTTTGCATGCCGCGTTTGTCTACGCACAAGGTAATAACATTACCTAAATATTCTTGTGGCACTAAGATATTGGCTTCAACCATTGGTTCACGCATTTCAATAATGTCGTTCACAGCAGGTAAGTCAGAAGGATTATCTATTTGAATAGTACCATCCTTTGTCACTATCTCATAAATTACTGTTGGCGCGGAAGTAATTAAATCCATATCGTATTCACGCTCGAGTCGTTCTTGGATAATTTCCATGTGGAGCATACCTAAGAAGCCAACTCGAAAGCCAAAACCTAACGCTGTTGAGCTTTCTGGTTCAAAAAATAACGACGCATCGTTTAGGCTTAACTTATTTAAAGCATCACGAAATGCTTCATAATCATCAGATGATATTGGGAACATTCCTGCATAAACTTGAGGTTTTACCCGTTGGAAACCAGGTAGACGTTCAGCAGCTGAATTTTGCGTTAATGTAATTGTGTCACCCACTGGCGCACCATGGATATCTTTGATACCCGCAATCACAAACCCAACTTCACCCGTTTTCAAAACACCGGTATTCGTTTGTTTTGGCGTAAATATACCAACATGATCAACTATGTGTGTTTGATCCGTCGACATGATTTTTATCTTATCACCTTTACGCAATTCACCATGCTTAATACGTACAAGTGATACAACGCCTTGATATGGGTCAAACCATGAGTCAATGATAAGCGCTTGAAGTGGCGCATCTGTATCACCTTCAGGTGGCGGTACATCGCGTACGATATTCTCTAACACCTCATCAATACCAATACCTGTTTTAGCGCTACACTGCACAGCGTCTAATGCATCAATACCAACGATATCTTCTATCTCTTCTGCCACGCGCAGTGGATCGGCCTGAGGTAAATCGATTTTGTTCAAAATCGGAATGACTTCTAAATCCATTTCGATGGCGGTATAACAGTTTGCAAGCGTTTGAGCTTCAACGCCTTGCCCTGCATCAACAACAAGTAACGCACCTTCGCACGCGGCAAGAGAACGAGACACTTCATACGTGAAATCAACGTGCCCTGGCGTGTCGATAAAGTTCAACATGTAAGTTTCACCATCTTTGGCAGTATAATTTAACGTTACACTTTGCGCTTTGATGGTAATGCCGCGCTCACGTTCGATGTCCATCGAATCCAGCACTTGCTGTTGCATTTCACGGTCAGTAAGGCCACCGCAGACATGGATCAGACGGTCTGAAAGCGTTGATTTGCCGTGGTCGATGTGGGCGATGATAGAAAAGTTACGGATATGCTTCATATACTGGATTCTAAACTTCTGTAAGTCATGGTTTATATTAAAGGCGCGATTTTACCTTTTATTTGCCACAATCACCATCTATTTGCGTCAGCGGAAGGCTAATTGGGTAAACTTTCACCAAATTGACATCATGTTTCAGGCTTTTTACGCTGTGCTTCGCAATAAAAAACCCCGTAACACCACCAAGAATTGCAGCAAATATCTGCCATAATTCGGGCAAATTAAGTAATAATGCACTCGCAAACATAGCAATAAAAGCACCCAATAGGGGCAACATATAAACAAAAAAAGCATTACGCACAATATGGCTATCGTCTAATGACAAACGCACTTTTTGTCCAATTTGAACGGCTTGGTCAATATTAATAGAAAAGGTTTTTTTGTGGGTGCCAAACAACTTACTAAAGACCTGTGAGCCACATTTACCATTGCAGCCCTCACACGCCGGCTTTTGTTCAGCTTTTAATTGTACAGTAGTGCCCTTCACGGACACCACCTGCAGCGTTTGCTCTATCATAATGGCCGCTTAACAGACTCAGCAATTTTCTTTGCCGTGAGTGCTGGAACATTACCCACTACAGAGACATCAAATGCACCTGAATTATGCACATAGACTGTCGTTGCACCCGATGAAAGCGCGCCACTTGGCCTTGCCCCAGGCAATGGGCGTTGTACAAAAACAGAAATATCAACTAACCCATCTGAATACAAATAGTAATCTGCTAGTTCATTATTTAAGTCTAATTTATGACGGTCAGATTTTAATAAGTCAAACCCTTGAGGTAACCAAGCTACTTGCCAATTATTGGTAATGTTGTCACGTTCAAGTGACGTCTGCATGGGCAACGGCGCGGGAAAGTCTCTTTGTTGTAACTCTAATAATTGAGCCGCGGGCTCTGGTGTTACACTAATATGAGTGAGCTGCAGTTGCTCTAGTAACTCACCTTGTTGATTCACATAAGCTGCTTTTAACAACAGCGATGATTGCGTATCAATCCAAAGCCAATAGTTATATTTACTGTCGTCTTTCGACTCTATACGCACCAATTGTGATGGTCTACCTGCAATACGCCCTTTACCACCCAACACAAAGTCATAATTGCTTAAAAGAGAGGTGACATCTTTAAACAACACTTCTGGAATAGGCCCTGCAATAGAATCAGTACTGATCGAATACGCGGATGACTGAGGTTCAAAGTAAGTCACACGGTCATTGACCCTGACCATTTCTAAACCTGCACCGTTGAGCAAGCTCAATAGTTCTAACTCTGTATCATCTTGCTTAGCATGAACCCATCTGTAAGGTTCCATTCCCTTACCTTTTAACACAACAAACGACGCATCAAAATTTCTTGTGTGTACAGCTTTTGCCATATTTTGTAAAAGCTGCTTTGCTGTCATTACATCGCTGGCTTGAACGGCAAATGCAAAAAACAAACCTAAAATACAGGCGATAAGTCTCATTTAATTATTTCTTTTCCTCAGGCTCTTTGGGGGCTAATTGTGCCTGCTTTTGCAGCGCATAAGCAACTCTTGATTGTCTTTGGTGTTCTAAAACTAACGCACCAATTCGCTGTTGTTGTAATTCCCGAAGCCCTTTTTCTGCATTTTCTAACGCAGGCTGTTCAGACGAAAAACTCACAGGCGAAACGCCACCAGCAAGAGGAATTGACTGCAACACCGGTACATTATCACTATGCGACCCTGCTGGTTGCGGCATTGTGTTTACGCCAACTATCGCAACTAATGCGACACTTGCGGCAATGGCCATTTGTGACAAAGGCTTTTTCCAAGCGCTCATACTAACCACTTTAGTGCCGTTGTCTTGTACATTGACTTCATTAGAAGCGGGTAAGTTGTGGCAAGGTTCATGCTCTAAGGCAGCAGCTACACTCGCGGTTATATCAATATTGATTCCGCCTTGATGTTTCTCACGCATTACATCGCCAATCTGCGCATAACGCGTGAACGTTTTTTCATCAAGGTTATCCAAAGATAACTCGTCCGACGGTAGGTCCCCATCTAGCACTCGAGACGTTACTTCTTGACGCGATGCAATGTGGTTAACTTTTGTCATGTTAGGATTCACCTATTAATGGGTTTAAATTATTGTCTATCGCTTCTCGAGCTCTAAAGATCCGTGAGCGAACTGTTCCAACAGGGCAATCCATGATCACAGCAATTTCTTCATAGCTCATACCTTCAATTTCTCGTAAGGTAATTGCGGTTTTTAAGTCATCTGGTAAACCGTCGATAGTTTGATATATCACCGATTTAACTTCTTCACTTAACAACAAATTCTCTGGTGATGCATTTGAGCGAAGTTGCTCTGCGCCGTCATAAAACTCGGCTTCTTCAGCATCGACATCATTGGCTGGCGGCTTACGCCCTTGAGATACCAAGTAATTCTTTGAACAATTAACAGCGATTCTATATAGCCATGTGTAAAAAGCACTGTCACCCCTAAAATTAGGCAATGCACGATATGCTTTAATAAATGCTTCTTGAGCCACATCGGCTATATCACCATGATTAGACACATAACGTGAAATCAAGGCTGCTACTTTATTCTGATATTTGGCAACTAAAAGGTTGAAGGCGTTTTTATCTCCTTGCTGAACCCGCTTAACCAGTTCTAAATCCAATTCCTGCTCGCTCATTCGAGCCGGTACTCCTCATTGTTATAATTTATCACTTAATCATTATTGCCATCATTTACAGCTACTCTGACTAAGTAATAAATAAAAAGTTCTGTTTTTTTTATATTTTTTTTAAAATAAGCCTAATTAACACGTCTAGACGTATATATCAGCGCTAACTATTGATAAAAATTATTCAGTAATAGCGTCGAGTTAGTTGTATCATAGCAGATATGGTACATATAGCTGAATGAAACGCATAGAAAAAGCGAAGATCATTAAACATGAAACAATTGAAACATCATAGCACTGACGTTGTTGTAATTGGCAGCGGCGCAGCAGGCTTAAGCTTAGCTTTATCATTGGCCAACCACTGCCATGTAACTGTCGTGAGTAAAGGCGCATTAAAAGAAGGCTCAACCTTGTATGCTCAAGGTGGCATTGCCGCGGTTTTCGATAAGAAAAATGACAGTATTGAATCTCACGTTGACGACACTCTGGCCGCTGGTGCAGGATTGTGTGACAGAGAAGCCGTACATTATACTGCAAGTAACGCAAAAAACTGTTTGAAGTGGCTCATTGAACAAGGTGTGCCATTTGATATGGAATTTGACAGTAAAGGCAAAGAGCGATTTCATCTAACGCGTGAAGGTGGTCATAGTCATCGTCGTATTCTACATACCGCAGATGCGACAGGAAAAGCGGTACAAACAACCCTCGTTAGTCAGGTGCTAGGCCATGCAAATATTCGTGTTTTTGAGCAATATAATGCCATTGACTTGATCACCAGCAAAACAAGTAACAAACAAGTCGATGGTATATACATTTACAATCGCCGTGCTGAGCAAGTTGAGACTATATCAGCTAAGTTTGTGGCATTGGCGACAGGGGGGGCGAGCAAAGTATACCTTTATACCTCCAATCCTGATGTATCTAGTGGTGATGGCATTGCTATGGCGTGGCGAGCAGGTTGTCGAGTCGCGAATATGGAGTTTAATCAATTTCATCCAACCAGCTTATACCACCCAGAATTACAGAACTTTCTTATCACTGAAGCCATGCGCGGTGAAGGCGCACTACTCAAACGCCCAGATGGCACGCGTTTTATGCCCGATTTTGACGAGCGAGAAGAGCTTGCCCCCAGAGATGTGGTAGCAAGAGCCATCGACTATGAAATGAAACGCTTAGGTGCGAATTGTGTCTACCTAGATATTTCTCACAAAGAGAAAGACTTTATTCTTGAACACTTCCCCACTATATATGCAAAATGTTTAAGTGTTGGCTTAGATATTACAAAAGAAGCTATCCCAGTTGTGCCTGCTGCACACTATACCTGTGGCGGTGTGATCACCGATTTTAATGGCACCACAGATTTGCATAACTTATATGCTGTCGGTGAAGTTGCTTACACAGGCTTGCATGGGGCAAATCGTATGGCGAGTAACTCACTACTGGAATGTATTGTGTTTGCCCATGCTGCTGCAAAAGATATTTTAACTAAAATAGAAGCGATGCCAATACCACCTGCATTGCCCGAGTGGGATGAAAGTAGAGTCAGCAATTCAGATGAAGAAGTGGTGATCACCCATAACTGGCATGAGTTAAGGCTGTTCATGTGGGATTATGTTGGAATTGTTCGTTCAACTAAACGCTTAGAGCGTGCCTTGCGCAGAGTTGAGCTTTTGAAACAAGAGATCCACGAATATTATGCTAATTTTAGAGTAAGTAATAACTTGCTAGAACTAAGAAACTTAGTACAAGTTGCAGAGCTTATTATTCGTAGTGCACTAGAGCGCAAAGAGAGCCGAGGCTTGCACTACACATTAGACTACCCTGAACACAGCGATAATCCTAAACCCACAATACTACGCCCTAACTAACCTCAGGTTTGGATAAAGGTTTTGGAATAGAAAATGTTTTGAAAACACACTTACGTACAATCCAATGATGATATTTCACTCAATATCAAGGCGCTTTTATGCAGTAATAGCGGGCTATTACAAATGAAAGCAACGCCGAGAATGAGAAAAATAGCTTTATTGGGCAAATTCGCTTATCCAGAGCTGAGGTTAACTAGGTGGGTTTAAGCTAACCCGACACAGTCTACGCCAAGACTGTGTCGTCATAGCTGATTGAACAAATATTATTGTATGTGTTTTATCAAACTGGCTAACATCAAGCACCAACCAATTAAAATACAGCGTTGCTTTTCTTATTTGACCCTCAATCACCAAAGCGTCAGTTTGCCAACATAAATAATTCTTAGAGGTACTGAGGTTGATCACCCCATTTGGCAATGACATACGCCTTATCGCTCGTATGCTGAGCAGATACCCGACTAGAGAGCATAATATGTTAACCATCGTGACTGCCACACTCGGAAATATCAGTATAAATAAAAATCCAATGCATGCAAAGAAGACCATAATCACCTTATGGTCTATCACATTATTTTTAACTTCTAGCCTATACGCGGACTCTATCAAGGATCAACTGCACCATAGAGTTTAACTCTGCATCAGGACACTGCTCATGGCCCATAAACCAAGCAAATAGGTCTGGATCTTCCATTTCAACTAGACGCTGAAATACGAGTTTATGATGCTCAGATAACGCATCATATGCCTCATCTACAAATGGCCCAAGTAGCACATCAAGTTCCAGCATACCGCGACGGCATGCCCATTTTGTGCGAGATTTTGAAAAAAGCTCAGCCATCAACTACCCCTAAAAAAGTTATTTTTTATCACCTATCTTGGTAAGATTATATCTTACCATACCTCGATAAATACACCGCTTTACTTTAAATCACCGAATAAAGCCTTATATCTGTCGTTAAATCATAACCATCCGTTTATGACGCTGACGATATACGTTATTATTACGACACTTACTCTATAGGGATCAATATTATGTCGCTCGTACGCGCTTTTCAGTTGCCTTATCAGCTGATTTCTATCACTGGGGAAGAGCAGCTTAGCTATCTTCATGGCCAATTGACACAAGATATGAACCTAGTTACTGATACACAATTTTTATGGGCTGGCCACTGTAGCCCAAAAGGTAAACTTTGGGGCGCATTTCAAGTCTTCAAGCACAATGAACAATTCTTCATGATGGGTTCAAGCAATGAAGTAGCGGCGTCTGCAAGGGAGTTAAAAAAATACGGTGTTTTCGCTAAAGTGGATATAGCGCACATAGACGCCCCGCGCATCATCGGGCTACTAAGTGACGACCACACCCTTACCTGCCAATTACTCGGTTTAAACTTTGCAGACACCAATGCGTGTGACTTTTCAGGCTATAAAGCGCTGCGCTTAGATGAACAACGAATTATATTATACGTAGACGAACATTTTACATTACCAGCAGAGATTGAATTAGCGCCTGATCACAGTCTTTTCTCTGAAGCATCTATTTTAGCTGGGGAGCCACAGCTTAGCGCAGAAACAATTGAAGAGTTTGTGCCACAGATGATCAACTTACAAGCGCTTGGTGGGATCAGCTTTAAAAAAGGCTGCTATACCGGGCAAGAAACCGTCGCCCGTATGCGCTACCTTGGTAAAAACAAACGTGCCATGTATATATTGCAAGGGCAAAGCAGCACACCAATTACCGAGACTGATGTAGAAATACAGCTGGGAGATAATTGGCGTCGAGCAGGCAAAGTGGCCCATCAAGTCTATAATTCCAAAACGCACACATACAGTGCATTAGCCGTATTACCCAATGACACAGACAACACGTCACTATTACGAGCAAAGCATTCACCTGAGGTATCCATGTCAATACTACCTCTGCCATATTCGCTAGATGATGATAAATAAACGGGAAAAATTATGAAAATCGCACCAAACAAAGTAGTGAAAATGCATTATTCAGTACTCGATAATGACAAAAACACTATTGATAATTCATTTGATGGTGAACCACTATTATTCATCATTGGTACTGGGTATTTGATCCCCGGTTTAGAAGATGCCATCATCGACAAAAGCGCCGGAGACACATTAAGTGTGACCGTTGAACCCGCACAGGGCTACGGTGAGCGCCATGACGAGTTAATGCAAGCAGTACCAAAATCGATGTTTGACGGTATGGAAATTGATGTTGGTATGCAGTTTAGAGCATCCACTGATGACGGTGACCAAATGGTTATGATCATCGATATTCAAGATGAAGAAGTCATCGTTGATGGAAATCACCCTCTGTCAGGGATCACATTGCATTTCGATGTAGAAATTTTAGAAGTACGTGATGCGACGGAAGACGAACTTAGCCATGGCCACGTACATACTGAAGGCGGTTGTGGCCACGAGCACTAATAACCGTTTATTACAGCTAAAAACTTGTAAAAAACGCTCACAATCGTGAGCGTTTTTTTTATGATGACTAAAACCCGTTAATCTAAATCAAATGCGCCTTTCTTGCGCTTCTTTGTTGGCTCTAATGTGCTCTTTTCTACTTCTGCACTGCTGGCCTCTTCAATCATGACTTCACCCGTGAGCGCTTTCAGTACACCAGCTTGATCATTAGTTCCTACTCTATATTTCATGCCATCTTGTAATGTGATCTCCACTGCACTAAAACCTGAAACTGAATATACCCATCCATCATTGGTTATTTTCATACCAATGCCATGACGCAATGAGTTTTTTACCGCCCTAACTGCGGTGATCTCATCAAAAGACAGTGTTTTTTTGATCAAACCAGGACCAAGCCACCATGTAAACTGTTTTGACTGAGTATCGACTTTAATCGTCAAACCATAAAATAGCACCGCGACTAGCAGCAAAATGCCGGCAAACAATAATATTGCAGCATTACTACCACTGAGCACAATTGCCATAACCAGAAACGTGGCAATCCACGCCAGTATGGCCCAAATAGCCCATGCAAATTGCGTATGTTGATACATCATAACCCCTATTAAAAGCTGTAAACTAAAGTAGCACCTAACTCTGTATCTACCTTCTTTTTATTTTCTTCCGGATGTGAGTTATATCGATACGTATAAGATACCTTTAATGATACCCCACCCATTACTTGGCTCACTAAGGCCGTCTCACTAAAAACACGACTGCTTAATCCCGATAATGACTTTTCAATACTGACATCTTGATTAAACCTTGTTTGTTTCGAAACAATTCGCTCCCATTGTAGCGCTAACCTTAAAAGCTGCCCTTCTTGGGTGCGTTTAACACCAGTGGCTAATTCAACATCGCGGTCTGTTTTTGATATATAAAGCCCCGGCCCAATATCAAAATCAACCGTATTTTTTTCTCCTTCGAATAATCGGTTACCATAGCCTAGAGCGATGGTTGCGGTATAAGCTTTACCACTGAACTTATCATCATTGTAATCGCCGTAAATAAACAACGATTCATTGTCACGGCCAACTTTATAATTACCCTGTGCCGAAATATAATAACGAGAGGCTGATACGTCAGAGTCATCAGTGTTCGCGTCTGTTTCTTCTTTGTATAAACTATCTATCTTGAATTGGTTTCGCCAATGTTCAAAATCCTGATATAAATTACTTTTCAGTTTAAAGGCGGTACTTTTCGTGTTGCCGTTATTCGCAATAAACCCAAACTCAATATCACCATATAGGATTTCTCCTGCATGAAGTTGATGTATTTCCTCATCTGATAACTCACCATATTGGTGAAAATCTTCAAATGGGTCTACTGCCCACGAGACACTACTAAAAATACTCAAGCAGCTGCCCACTGCTAATTTTAGGTAAGACACAATATTAATTTTTCTACTCTGCTAATTTATTGTTATTTTTCTATTGTTCTTCTGAAGGCTTCCAAAGGACATGACAAAATGGCGCATCTAAATCTCTGCTAATTAAGATACGAGCAAAAACCTCATCGCCATCTTCGTATTCAATACCAATGACCACCTGCACAAAATGCTCTGGTTCAATTTCTAAAGACACAAATTGCTGCCAATCATCATCAGGCTCACTGTCTTCGATAAAACCGTATTCGCCATGGTGTTCATTAAATTGTTGAATATCCAGATCAGATAAGTTTTCTGGTGCTAACTGCAAAAAAATATCATAGGCTTGATGGGTGATCTCTTCAACGCTAGAAAGGCGAGCAGACATAGTGACGTTCTCATTATTTAAGCTAGACGCCTATCATACCAAAACCATAAATTTATTGGCTATCAAGATCGGTTAAATTATCAAAATTCCTTGATGAACGTCGCGGCTGTAGAGTATAACCACTAATAACATTGAAAAGTTTACAATTAATGGGCACGGAAATGGTTACGTTAGAAATCAAAAATAATATTGCATGGGTAACATTAAACCGCCCAGAAAAGCAAAATGCGCTGCATTTAGCGATGTTTCATGAACTTGATAAAATCATTAAAACACTTCGTAAAAACACCCAAATACGGGCCGTTATTGTATCGGGCGCAGGTGAGCACTTTTGTTCCGGCTTAGATGTTAAGTCTATAGTGAAAAAACCCCTCGCCATTTTTCAATTGCTATTTAAATGGCTGCCAGGCAACCCTAATCTTGTACAACGCGTTACGTTAGCGTGGAAAACACTTCCAGTGCCTGTCATTGCCGTCATCAATGGTCATTGCTTTGGGGCCGGTTTGCACATCGCCATCGGTGCAGATTATCGTATTGCCACTGCGGATGCGAAATTGGCTATCATGGAATCTAAATGGGGCCTTTGCCCGGATATGGGCACTGGGGTGCTATTACCCGCTCTTATACCACAAGATAAATTATGGTTGCTCACTTCACAAGGCACCCCGATTAATGCAGATACCGCAAAAGAGTATGGGTTAATAAGCGATGTTCATACTGATACAAAACACGCTGTACAAAGCTTACTAGATACATTGCTAACTCGCTCACCTGATGCACTCGCAGCGATAAAAAGAGTCAATAATCGAGCCTATTCAGCCAATCGACGTCAAGTGCTGTGGCAAGAAACCTGGTGTCAAATACGCTTGCTACTTAACAAAAATACCCGAGTAGCTATGCACAATGCATTAGCTGAACAAGCAAAGCCCTACGCAGATCGCAGCAAGTGGTAAATTAGTCCCATAGCGAATAAATACAGAGTTCGTTATGCTTATTTTTTAAAACAAATAACGGTAGTATTGTGGTCAAACAAACATGTCAGATCAGCCTAGCATTTTTACTTCTCGTAAGCTGTTTATATAGCGCAAAGTTTATCGTTGCTCTTTTTGATCTGACGATCCCCTCACCATTACTTGCCATGCTAATTTTAATAGGTTTACTGTACTTTAACGTCATACAGCCAACTCGAATTGCGCCAGTTGCAATACCCACATTAAAGTATATGGCACTATTTTTTGTTCCCGCAGGCGTCGGAATTCTGCAATATACCGCTTTACTGGCTCAGAACTCATACTTATTGTTATGTGTACTCATTATCGTGCCTACCGTCGGTCTAATTTGTGTTGGATATATTGCAAGCCAAGGAACGCACCGTGATTGATTATCTCATTGGATCGGGGTTAACTATCGCTATTTTTGCTCTGTGTCGTTATTTATACAAGACTTGGCGATATCCACTAGTCAACCCAGTACTCATCACCATTACCATTGTCTGTATATTGCTCATTGTTTTTGATGTAGATTACCGTACGTATAAATCAGCGACTGCGCCTATTAGTTTTTTACTAGAAATTGCAGTTGTAGCGCTGGCCTACCCGCTTTACATGCAATTCAAAGATATCAAGGAATACTTAATGCTACTGCTCTCTAGCAGCTTTATCGGCATTAGTCTCTCTACACTATGCGCCTTCTTCTTATGCTGGTATTTTAACGCATCCGCTGAATTAAGTGCGTCATTAGCTGCATTATCAGTAACAACCCCCATTAGCCTCATCGTCACTGATAGCTTAAACGGCCTTAGTTCCGTCGCGGCAATTATGGTGATCTTAATTGGCGTATTTGGTAGTGTATTCGGTCTTTCTATACTTTCACTGTGTTCAATACATAGCTATCAAGCGAAAGGGATTGCGCTGGGTGTCTCATGTCATGCGATTGGTACTGCAGCGGCAATAGAGCATCACCCTACAACGGGTGTATTTGCCTCAGCGGCCATGACAATTAGCGCACTGTTAACAGCACTTTGGGTACCAATCTTATATCGTTGGCTCACCCAAGTCACATCAATTACGATATAACTCCACACGATGAGGAACTCTTTTAATGATTGAGCAAGAAATACAACAATTTGAGCACTACTTTACATTGATAAGAGACTACTTAGTTAATTATAGTATGCAAGTCGTCGGTGCAATCGTCATATTAGTCGTTGGCCTTTGGTTGTCTAACCGGCTCTCGAAAATGGTTGAACAACTCATGTTGCGTCACGACATTGACGTAACATTAACGAACTTTATCAGTAACGTCGTTAAAGTATTGCTGATCATTATGTTTGTCATTATATCGCTTGGCAAGCTGGGGATCAGTGTTACTCCTTTTGTGGCTGCAATTGGTGCCGCATCCTTAGGGGCCGGTTTAGCACTGCAAGGTATGCTATCGAACTATGGTTCTGGTCTTGCTATTATCGCCACTCGCCCCTTTATCGTCGGAGATACGATTGCCGTCAAAGGAGTCAGTGGGCAAGTTAAAATCATTGAACTAGGTCACACTGTCCTTATCAATGAAGAACAAGTCGAGATCACCATTCCCAACAAACACATTATCGGTGAAATATTACATAACTCTTTTCGTTATTCACTCGTCAAAGGTGAAATCGGAATTGCTTACCATGCGTGCTCGGACACCGCAATTGAAGTCGTTACAGATGTTCTAGCCACATACCCTAACGTGGCAACCAATCCCAAGGCCCAAGTTGGCATAGAAAAGTTCGCTGACAGCGCGGTTATTATAAGCTATCGATATTGGGTGCCCACCACACAAATCATCGAGTCAAAACTGGCTATTAACCAACAAGTATATAAAGCGATTAAGCACGCACAGATTGAAATACCTTTCCCACAACGCGTGGTGACTTTGCATCAAAATAGTCATTGACCAAACAGAAAAAAGGCACCTCTCGGTGCCTTCTATGGTTGGGTAACACTTAAACTATTTTAATACATCACGGTCGATATCAATGCTCTGGCCGCACACAAATCAGACATCATTCTACTCTTGGCTTCTTGTGCACTCAGGTAACCCCGGTTTATTTCATCATCGTCCAAAAAAAAGGACATAAGTTGCCCACGACGCGTCACGATATACATGATTAACGCACTATGGCCTTTGCTTTGTAAGGTTTGTACAAATTCACTGCTTGGTATAGAGAGTTGCACAGATAGGTTATCGCAACCTGATAGTGCTTCCTCAGAAATCTCTTTGCATACTAGCCAAGTTTCGCTTTGCGAAAATACATTTTTTTTACGCCCAAAGCACTGAACACCAATTGGTAAACCTGGCACAGTCCGAAAAGTAAAAATAGCACTGTTTAAATGCCGCAGACCCACATTCATTTTATCTATAAATATACCAATGTGATCTAGCTCTGAGCTTAAAGAATTATCTACCATGAATCGCAACTAAAAGTAATTACACTAGGTTAACTATAAATCTACTTTTAATTAGTGCAAGATTTCTATCATATGTATTTTTTTAACACTAAATGATGAGGTTTACACAAATAAATCGACGAGTAACTTGTTTTAGAGGACAAACAACTATACAAAGGCCAGCCATATGCCAATTTGAACAAAACTAAACCCATTTCACTGAATTTCAGAATAATGTGCTTTTAAAAACAAAAATCGCGTCTAAGCGACGCGATTGTTCACAAGGGTCAGAAACTTAGACCCATAAGTCTATTTAGGTTTACTACGCTTTACGCCAAGTCGTTTTACCTGCACTATCTTCAAGCACAACGCCTAATGCCGCTAAGGCATCTCGTGCTGCATCAGCCGCAGCCCAATCTTTACTCGCGCGCGCTTCATTGCGAGCAACAATGAGCGCTTCAATCTTAGCGACTTCATCATTATCTTGCTCACCTTGTAAAAAAGCTTCTGGTGCTTGTTGCGCAATACCCAGTACTTCACCCAGTTTTACAAGGATATAGGCATGCTGCGCTGCTGCTTCACTGTCTTTGTCTTTTAGCAAATTAACTTCTTTTGCCAACTCAAAAATAACAGGTAATGCTTCTGGTGTATTAAAATCATCATTCATTGCTGATTCAAAACGATTAACGTAACTATTTCCCGTAAGCGCAACTTCAACAGGTTCCACGCCTCGCAGCGCAGTATAAATACGCTCTAAAGACGCACGCGCTTGCTCTAAGTTTTCTTGAGAATAGTTCAGCTGGCTGCGATATTGCCCGTTAATTAAAAAGTAACGTACCGTTTCACGGTCGTACTTTTTAAGTACTTCTCTTACGGTAAAGAAATTGCCCAATGATTTAGACATTTTTTCTTTGTTCACCTGCACCATACCGGTATGGATCCAAGTATTTACATAGCGACCATCGTTCGCACAGCATGACTGCGCAATTTCATTTTCATGGTGCGGAAATTGTAAATCTGAGCCACCACCGTGAATGTCAAAGAAGTCACCTAGGTGCTTAGAACTCATAGCACTACACTCTATGTGCCATCCAGGTCGACCCTCACCCCACGGTGAAGTCCATGAAGGCTCACCCGCCTTCGCTTTTTTCCAAAGGACAAAGTCAAGCGGATCATCTTTATCTTGTGCCACATCGACGCGTGCACCCGCTTGTAACATTTCTAAGTTTTGCTGGGACAACTGGCCATACTGTTCAAACGTTGAAACATCGAATAACACATCACCACTCTCAGCGACATATGCATGCCCCTTAGTGATCAAGCGCTCGATCATTGCTATGATTTCTTCCATGTGGCCGGTGACTGTCGGTTCGATGTCGGCAGGCAAAATATTTAACGCGTCGAAATCTTCATGCATTGCTTTAGTCATTCGAACCGTCAATGTATTAATGTCTTCATTATTTTCAGCGGCACGCTTAATGATTTTATCATCAACATCCGTAATATTTCGCACATATGTCACATCGTACCCTAAGTGACGTAAATAACGGTTCATAACATCGAATGACACATAAGTGCGTGCATGCCCCACATGACAGAAATCATAAATTGTAATACCACACACATACATGTCGACTTTGCCTTCGACTAAGGGTTTAAACGGGGTCTTTTGACGTGTGAGTGTATTATATATCTGCAACATGTAGTTCGATTTCCTAAACAAAGATGGACATGAGGAACCATGATAACACTTGCTCTGTCACTGCTCTATACCCAAATTAATACAAATGACCAAGTTTACGTGTATTTTTTCATCAAGTATCAATAAATACGCTTTGAAAATTGTCAGCCAAGACACTTCTGCTATAGAATATCCTTCTTTGAAAATTAACTATTAGGAAGCCTCCATGGTTGTTCTACATACTAACTTCGGTGAGATCAGCATTAAACTATTTGCAGATGAAGCACCAGCAACTGTTGAAAACTTTTTAAACTACGCTAAATCTGGCTTTTATGATGGCACCATTTTTCACCGAGTAATCGATGGCTTTATGGTTCAAGGTGGTGGTTTTACACCGGGTATGGAACAAAAGTCTGTACAAGCCCCTATACAAAATGAAGCGACAAATGGCCTAAGCAACAAAACGGGCACTTTGGCAATGGCGCGTACACCAGATCCTCATTCAGCGACTGCACAGTTTTTCATTAATGTGAATAACAATGATTTCCTAAACTTTAGCAGCGAAACTTCACAAGGTTGGGGTTACTGTGTATTTGCTGAAGTTGTTGAAGGCATGGATATCGTAGAAAAAATTAAAAATGTTGCAACGGGTTCTTCTGGCTTCCATCAAGATGTTCCTCTTGAGGATGTTGTCATTGAAAAAGTGACTGTTGCTTAACCCATTTTTATATCCAGTTTTAAGCGGGATCACTCCCGCTTTTTAGCTAAGAGAGACAATGCGTAAAACCTATTTTATTTCAGATCTACATCTTAGCGACGACCGTTCAGATATTACCGAAGCATTCTTTACTTTTCTTGATGAGCATATGAACACTGACGTAGATGCACTCTATATACTCGGTGATTTTTTTGAGGTCTGGATTGGAGATGATGAGCGTGCACCGCTAGCAAATTTGGTAGCTGAAAAACTAACAAACTTAAAAGAACTCAATATTGATGTGTACTTTTTACATGGCAATCGAGATTTCTTAATCGGTAAAAGCTACGCAAAACAAGCAAATTTTAGGTTACTCCCAGAGCAAGCGGTTATTGATTTGTATGGAAATAAAACCGTCATACTGCATGGTGATGAAATGTGTACTCAAGATATTGCCTATCAGAATTTTCGCAAAAAAAGTCGAGGATGGTGGTGGCCAAAACTTATTCTAGCAACCCCTTTGTGGTACCGCCGTAGAGTTGCTAAAAATGCTCGCCAAAAAAGTAAAGAAAATCAAAAAGGCAAAGCCTTGGATATTTTAGATGTAACAAGCGAGGCGGTACAAGCCATGTTTGAAAAATATAACGTCTGCAATATGATCCATGGGCATACACATCGACCTTGTGTACATACTAGCCAAACAGATGACCAAGAGTTTACGCGAACGGTACTCGGTGATTGGTATAGTCAAAGTTCATATTTAGTTGTTAATGAACTAGGCCAAGTTCTTGAGGGTTCCAAGCTTCAAAGCTAACTATCAGTCTTCACTGACCCAGTAATGTATATTTAAATATTGCTAGGCCAGTGCATTAGGTAAAGCCTATGCAGGCTTTCCACTATGAAACTTAAAGTCTGTGTCATCTGATAAAATCAGTTCAGCTTCTACTTCACCAAAAAACTTAACACGCTCCGAAATATCACACCCAGCAATTTCTTCTGCAAGCGTTAAATAATCTTGATAATGGCGAGCTTCTGAGCGCAGCAAGGATATATAAAAGTCACCTAGGCGTTTATCAACATGAGGGGCTAACTTTGCAAACCGCTCGCATGAGCGCGCTTCAATATACGCCCCACAAATCAATTTATCTATCATAGCATCGGGCTCATACGTTTTGACATGACGAAGCATGCCCTTGGCGTAGCGACATGGGGTAATGCTGCGATACTCAACATCATATTCATCCATGATCTCTAGCACTTGATAGAAATGATGTAACTCTTCTTTGATCAGAATCACCATTTTATCTATCAAATCTTGCCCATAGGGTGAATTAGATTTTGGGATCACTGATTTGGTCAGCTTATTCTTTGCTGGTAACGTTCGCCAGTCGCCTTCCCTTTTATAAATTAACGTCTCAAAAGGCTTTAACCACTCAAGCAACGCGTCTGCACCGTCTTTATCAACGGCATACTTGCGAATTAAAAACATCGCCGATTGGGCTGCTTTTAGCTCACAGATCAAATGGTCAATTAACACGATTGATAAATTTTCTGGATCAACGGCAACGTCAACCCAAGCCTGAGGTGTTTCACACTGCAAAAATTGCTTAATTGGGTGTAGTAGTTCTTCCAACTTTCTATCTCTTAATAAAATCAGTGTTTATAAATGCTTTTTCAATACTACATTTATTAATATTGGTCGCATTATACCATCACTATCTATAATCAGTGCTAGTTAGATCAAATGACATACCGATATATTGGACTTCCCATGGTTTTCTAGTCAATTTCTAAGTGCCTGATCAATTAGGAACATCAGGTCATAGTTCATAATGGTCGAAATTGAAAACAATGTGAGAGGCCTACGCCGTTACGGTTCAAAGCTTACTCATTTGCTGAACGAGCACACCAAGAGAGGCGATTTTCTGATCACTTTTTGCAACTAGGCAGTGCTGGTAAGTACGAGGATGCAGTTCAACTATTCGTTTGCACAAGCCAAAAGAACTTTAGAAGTATATGGCGGAAGGTCGAAAACGTCATGCAGCAACATCGTATTTATTCTCATGTTTTCTACCTTGTAGCTGACAATAAATATTGGGTTGAACCACTACAACAAGCCCAGTTTATGGAACATAACGAACAACAAACAAAGAAACTCGTAGCAACTCCAAAAACGACTAAGAACTGGCCCCTCCATTGCCAATATAAATCGCATCGGATTTTTGAGGTTCCACATATTCCCAGCCGAAACTATCCAGTGCCTTAGCTGCGAGCATTCTTATCTTCTGCCATATCAGAGAAGATGAAAGCAGTTCATTATCAACATAATGTTCTACAAACTTTTCTCCTGCATGACTGACCAAGAATAAGTCCAGTTCAGCAAGTGAATTAGATTCTGTTGCTGTCAGTTTATCCAACTGCAATTGCTCGTACGCTTCTCCAAAGTCAAGAACTAGCTCGTCTCCTACGTAAACGAAGTCAGGGTACAAGGCTGTTTGAACTTCAGCAGCGACGAAAGTGCTAACAGTGTGTTTCTAAGAAGTTCATGGTTTGTATTTGTTTGACGCAACGCTTTTTTTCACTCTTATTTGACTAATTAAATAAACAGATAAAATCGCTAATAAGCCTGCGAACACATGTAGCAATGAATGAGTCCTAGAAATACCGAAGTCTTCAATAGATACGTTAGCAGAATTAGTATCGACCCAAGAAGCATAAAACAAGTGCTGATCTCCAGTCCATAAATCAATTGCAAATCCATCGCTCGTTGGTGTTCCGTATTCGTTCAAAACATGCTCAGGATAATTTTCGAAATGAAGAGTCAGATGAAAATTTTTAACGTGGTTTGAAATATCAGTCCGTGCTTCTACCCATTCAATTAATTCCGCTTCGCGTGGTTGTAGTGGCATAGTTAATTTGGCCACCCATTAAGAAAGAAATGTTATGCTATTGAGCATACAAATTTGGGTGAAAAAATGACGAAGTTAAAACGCGCAACCTATTCTGCGGCAATCAAATTAGAAACAGCTCAGCTTGTAGTAGACCAAGGTTACACGCAAGAAGAAGCAGCTAAAGCAATGAGTGTTGGTAAATCAACAGTGAGTAAATGGGTTAATCAGCTTAAACAAGAACGTAATGGCCAATCCCCAACAGCAGCACCAATGACACCTGAGCAGATAGAAATCAGAGAACTCAAAAAGCAAATACAACGCATTGAATTAGAAAAGGACATTCTAAAAAAGGCTACAGCTCTCTTGATGTCCGACTCGCTGAACAATTCTCGCTAATTGAGAAGTTAAATCAACGAGAGCGTTACCCTGTCACAGTGTTGTGTAAGGTGTTTAGTGTACACCGCAGTAGCTATAAGTATTGGGCTAAAAGTGATACACCCCCTTCACCGGAGCAACTTCGTTTAGAAGCTAAAGTGAAAGCAATTCATAAGCTGAGTAATGGCT